>NZ_CP040443.1:1280188-2560376 GCF_005843885.1 Escherichia sp. E4742
CTCTGCCATATCGCTCATTAATTCTGATTCCTCAACTTATTCGCCAGCCTTCAAAGGGGCAATATTGCTGGAGATACTACATTATCTGCCGCGTCGAGTCACAGGAGATCAGCGTCATTAGCGCCGCCGGACGTGCTCCGGCGGCGATAAAGGCATCAATGTGCCTTGATATACAACTCTTTGCTGTAGACATAATCCTGAGGATTATGCAGCGGGAAACCGCCAACGTAGGGTTTAAGCAGTTTGATCAGCGGTTGATAGTAGATGGGGATGAGCGGAGCCTGCTGGTTGATAATGGCCTCGGCCTGTTGATACAGCATGTTACGTTTCCCCGCATCAGTGGTTTGCGCCGCCTGATTCAATATCGCGTCATACTGCGTGTTTTTCCAGTGACCGACGTTCTCTTCACTATCGCTTTTAAGCGTGTTCAGGAAGGTGGAAGCATCATTATACGTCGCATCCCACGACTGCCGCGACAACATGAAATCACCGCTACGCCGGGCATCAAGATACGTTTTCCACTCCATCGTGCGCAGCGTCACCTGTGCGCCAAGCCATTTTTTCCATTCGGAAGACAAGGCTATCGCCGTTTTCTCATGCAGATCGTATTTGTTGTAGAACAGTTCAAAGCGTAGCGGGTGAGAGGCGTCGTATCCCGCCTGTTTCAGCAATGCTTTTGCCGTCGCCACGCGCTCACTCATTGGCTGTTGCAGTTCATTGAACGTCGGCGCGCTAAAGCCTTCAACTTCTGGCGGCGTCAATGTTGTTGCAGGCGTTCGTAGCCCAAGTATCTTTTGCGCGATTAACGGCCTGTCGACCGTAAGATACAACGCCCGCCGCACACGGGCGTCGTCAAACGGCGGTTTCCGGGTGTTGAAGTTGTAATATTCGCTGTTCAGACGCGGGATAATCTGCAACTCGCCTGGCAACGATTTTTCGATAGCAGGAATTTGCTGCGCCGGAACCCAGGTCAGATCGACCTCTCCCGCGCGATAGCGGTTATAGCCAGTGACCGAATTATCCAGCGCCAGATACTCGACCTGCTGCAAAACTGTATGCCCTGCATCGCGGTACTTAGAATTTTTGCGAGCAGTAATCTTTTCGTTAACCACCCATTTATCAAGCACAAAGGCACCGTTGTAAACCATATGCTCTGGCTTACTCCAGCTATCGCCATATTTCGCTATCACATGATGTGGAACAGGAAACAACGTCGGCCAGGCGAGCATCGTCGTGAACCAGGGAACGGGCTGCTCAAGCGTGACTTCAAGAGTGCGGTCATCCGTCGCTTTCACGCCTAACGATGAGGCATCAGCTTTTCCCGCCACAATAGCCGCAGCATTTTTTATATGCGCCTGCGCCAGATAACCAGCAAAAGGACTTGCTGTTTTGGGGTCAACCGCGCGCTGCCAGCCGAGGACAAAATCCTGTGCCGTCAGAGGCTGTCCATCAGACCACTGTAAGCCGTTACATAAATGGAAAACATAGCGTTTGCCGCCATCTGACACTTCCCAGGACTCGGCCTGAGCGGGTTGCACTTTGCCTTCGCCGTCTATCCATACCAGACCTTCAAACAGATCCAGCACAATCTGCGCGGCAGTATTCTCCTCAACCTTTTGCGGGTCGAGTGTGCCTGGATCGCTATGATTGTTGTAACGAAAGACTTGTTGCGAAGAGAGCGGAGTATTGGCGGGAACGTCAGCAGCATAGAGAGGAGTCGCACTTACCAGGCTGACCAGCCATAATAAATTTCGCGTATACATGGTATTCCTTACCGGAGAAATTATAAGCCCGACAACAATACGCCTGTGGCATTGTTAGCTCAAACTTATCGCGAGTGATTTGGTTCACACTCCGGAAAAGATCCCCTTCACATTAAGGGCACATAAACATCCGTTTTCAATTGCTGCTCTACCATTCCTTCGCCCAGGTTGGTGTAATGAAACAGAATTGGTGCTTTGCGCATTTTCTCGCCGCTTTCAGGAAGCCAGTTGCGAATGATGGTCCAGATAGTGTGAGATATGTTATCCAGGTCGCCAACATGGCGGGCTACGGCATAACGTCCCGAAGTAAGTTCACCATTACTCACGCCATAACGATTCTCCGGAATCGGTTCGCTAACGCTGCCGCAGATATCAAAGCGAAACGCTTCCGGCGCGGTGCTTGCAGGGTCGTCCCAGGCAACGCCAAATGTCTGGCTTTGATTAACAGGAGAAAGCCCCGTCTCTTTGCGCCACATGATAAATTTCGCCACGCTGTAGTTGAGCAACTCAGGGCTACAGCGATGTGGCAACAAAGCCACGCGGGTTGAAGGGAAATTGATGATGTTCACGTCCAGTGCCTGGTTTTTCATGTTGCCTCCCTGCGAACTTATTCCCGGGAACGCGTCCCGGGAGCGGTAAAGTTACGGGTTTACTTTGCGGATCTGTTTAACGTCAATTTCAACAGAGTTCCAGTCTTTATCCACTTCGCCCTGAATCTCAACCGTATCTTTCGGTGTTACCGTCACACCGTTCCAGCGTTTGTGGTCGATATCGACATTGATAGTACCGCTGGCATCTTTGAACACGTAGAGATCGTCAGAGATGCGTTCAACGATATTGCCGCGCAGGGTTACCCAGGTATCATCACGCAGGGATTTTGCGTTTTCTACGTTAGTTACGCTGCCGTTCGGCCCCTGGAATCCTCCGGTCTGACTTTGTGTTGCCGATGGGCCAGAAAAACCACCCTGCTCTGCTGCCATTACCGGTGCGCTGCACAGGGCCATTACTGCAATTGCTGCTGCGAATTTTTTCATGTTTGTTACTCCCTTTAATGTCTGTTTCCGAGTATTAAACAAGATAGTCCTTAACAACTTCTTAAGGAAAAAAAAGAAAATTTAGGGCTGTACAGAGCACGTTACAACACGGTTTACTGGCAACGAATACAGCTATCGCAGGGATGAAAAGATGCGAATTTTACTGATAGAAGATGACATGCTGATTGGTGACGGCATCAAAACAGGTCTGAGTAAGATGGGCTTTAGTGTTGACTGGTTTACGGAAGGTCGTCAGGGAAAAGAGGCGCTTTATAGCGCACCTTATGACGCAGTGATCCTTGATCTCACCTTACCAGGAATGGATGGTCGCGATATTTTGCGCGAGTGGCGGAGTAAAGGTCAGCGTGAACCGGTACTGATTCTCACCGCTCGCGACGCTCTGGCCGAACGCGTGGAAGGTTTGCGCCTGGGAGCCGACGATTATCTATGCAAACCTTTTGCATTGATAGAAGTCGCCGCCAGGCTGGAAGCTCTGATGCGCCGAACCAACGGCCAGGCCAGCAACGAGCTGCGCCACGGTAACGTCATGCTCGACCCCGGCAAACGTATCGCCACGCTGGCTGGCGAACCCTTAACGCTGAAACCAAAAGAATTTGCCCTGTTGGAATTACTGATGCGTAACGCCGGTCGGGTACTGCCGCGCAAACTGATTGAAGAAAAACTGTATACCTGGGACGAAGAGGTCACCAGTAATGCCGTCGAAGTGCATGTACATCACCTGCGGCGCAAACTTGGCAGTGACTTTATTCGTACTGTTCACGGTATAGGCTACACATTAGGTGATAAATGAAATTTACCCAACGCCTTAGTCTGCGAGTCAGACTGACGCTGATCTTTTTGATTCTGGCCTCGGTGACCTGGCTGCTCTCCAGCTTTGTCGCCTGGAAACAAACTATTGATAATGTCGATGAGTTATTCGATACCCAGTTGATGCTGTTTGCCAAGCGGTTAAGTACGCTCGATCTTAACGAAATCAACGCGGCAGATCGTATGGCGCAGACACCGAATAAATTAAAACACGGTCACGTAGATGATGATGCACTGACCTTTGCTGTCTTTACTCACGACGGCAACATGGTCCTTAACGATGGCGACAATGGAGAAGATATTCCCTACAGCTATCAACGTGACGGGTTTGCTAACGGGCAACTGGTAGGTGAAGACGATCCCTGGCGCTTTGTCTGGATGACGTCACATGATGGTAAATATCGCATCGTTGTTGGCCAGGAGTGGGAATACCGCGAAGACATGGCGCTGGCGATTGTCACTGGACAGCTCATTCCCTGGCTTGTCGCGCTGCCTATCATGTTGATCATCATGATGGTACTACTGGGTCGTGAACTCTCGCCACTAAACAAACTGGCTCTGGCGCTACGTATGCGCGATCCTGACTCGGAAAAACCGCTCAACGCTGACGGTGTACCCAACGAAGTGCGTCCGCTGGTCGAGTCGCTGAATCAACTTTTCGACCGTACACATGCGATGATGGTTCGTGAACGACGCTTTACCTCCGATGCCGCTCACGAACTGCGTAGCCCGTTAACAGCGCTGAAAGTACAAACCGAAGTCGCACAGCTTTCTGACGACGATCCGCAGGCACGAAAAAAAGCACTGATACAGTTACATTCCGGGATCGATCGCGCCACCCGCCTTGTTGATCAACTGCTCACACTATCGCGGCTCGACTCGCTGGATAACCTTCAGGATGTTGCGGAGATCCCACTTGAAGATCTCCTGCAATCGTCGGTAATGGATATTTACCACACGGCTCAGCAGGCGAAAATTGACGTGCGGCTGACGCTCAATGCCCACGGCATCAAACGCACCGGACAACCGCTATTGCTAAGTTTGCTGGTACGAAATCTGCTGGATAACGCCGTACGCTACAGCCCACAAGGCAGCGTGGTGGACGTCACGCTGAATGCAGATAATTTCGTCGTGAGGGATAACGGCCCCGGTGTGACGCCAGAGGCACTGGAACGAATTGGTGAACGTTTCTATCGCCCACCAGGACAAACCGCCACCGGGAGTGGGCTTGGGCTATCAATTGTCCAGCGGATCGCCAAATTGCATGGCATGAATGTTGTGTTTGGGAATGCAAAACAAGGTGGATTTGAGGCGAAGGTGAGCTGGTAACGCCTATGTCTATGAGAGCCGTTAAAACGACTCTCATAGATTTTATTAATAGCAAAATATAAGTCGTCCCCAAAAAAGCCACCAACCACAAACCAGACAAATAACGAGAGAGATTACATATAACCAAAACTCAAACATTTCCAGCACAAAGAGTTTTCTTAAGATGATAATAATAAGTGGCGTCAGAAGAAAAAATGCTGCAATCATTGCTTGTAATATACGATCTTCGTCTGAAACGGAAGGTATACTGCAAATGTTGTCTCCCGACTCAAGCATCCAGTCATATTTATTGAATGCAAAAAAAGTATCTGCTAACCAATAAGCAAGCATTATATATAACAGGGCTTCAAATATTGTTTTAATTTTCTGTTTTAACATAAGTTAGTACTCTCTAAAAAAGTCCAGTCTGCGCTCTGATTTCCGATGCCCTCCCGTAAATCTATTTAGAATTATCTACGCCACACGCTGATATTTTCATTTTTACTTATCCAATACCATAATTATCAACTCGCAGAAAATCCGAACCAACGTTGTAAATTAATCCTGTGCTAGTGGGAATTATGAGAAATTGCTATCAGTATTGTCATTTTCAGAAAATATTTATCCTGCATCGGTGAGTCAGAGCAAGAACAGATTTTTGCAAAATTCGCAAAAGACTTTGCACATTTTGCTAATTTCACCATACCGCTCTGTGACGTACTATAGTCGGCAAACGTCTCACCTTGAGGATAAAAAATGAGCAACATCCTGATTATCAACGGCGCGAAGAAATTCGCCCACTCCAATGGTCAACTGAACGACACCCTGACCGAAGTCGCGGATGGCACGCTGCGCGACCTCGGACATGATGTCCGCATCGTTCGCGCTGAGAGCGACTACGATGTCAAAGCCGAAGTACAAAACTTTCTCTGGGCTGATGTGGTGATCTGGCAGATGCCAGGTTGGTGGATGGGCGCGCCGTGGACGGTGAAAAAATACATTGATGATGTGTTCACCGAAGGTCACGGCACGCTGTATGCCAGCGATGGTCGTACCCGCAAAGATCCGTCGAAAAAATACGGCTCCGGCGGCCTGGTACAGGGCAAAAAATATATGCTTTCCCTGACCTGGAACGCACCAATGGAAGCCTTCACCGAAAAAGATCAATTCTTCCACGGCGTCGGCGTTGACGGCGTGTATCTGCCGTTCCATAAAGCAAACCAATTCCTGGGTATGGAGCCGCTGCCGACATTTATCGCTAATGACGTGATAAAAATGCCTGATGTTCCCCGCTATACTGAAGAATATCGCAAGCATCTTGTAGAGATTTTTGGTTAACTAGGGCTCTGGCTTTAGAAGGAGTTAACCATGATTACAGTAATCGCAGAAATCCGTACTCGTCCTGGTCAGCATCACCGTCAGGCGGTATTGGATCAGTTTGCTAAAATCGTTCCAACCGTACTGAAGGAAGAAGGTTGCCACGGCTATGCGCCGATGGTGGATTGCGCTGCTGGCGTGAGTTTCCAGTCTATGGCGCCGGACTCTATCGTGATGATTGAGCAGTGGGAAAGCATCGCGCATCTTGAAGCGCACTTGCAGACTCCGCACATGAAAGCGTACAGCGAGGCCGTAAAAGGCGATGTGCTGGAGATGAATATCCGCATCCTGCAACCGGGGATTTAACATTCCTGAAAAGAGGCCGGTGTTGCTACCGGCCTCAGGTCAGATTAGCCATTCTTTCTTCCCGTTTTCAAACCCCGATGGAAATCGTTAATTCGCTTAATGGTTTTAACCGCACGCTGCGGCATCGCGGAAGCCACCGACCAAACAATCATTTCCAGGCACAACAATACCGTACCATGTAGTGGCGTTTTCCCCTTTTCATCCCCGCGCGGAACATGAATCACGATACTGGCGTCTTTGCTAAAACGTGAATCCAGCGCGTTTGTCAGCAAAATAACAGGGATCCCCAGCCGTCTCGCTTCACGCAGCGTTGTCAGTCCTTCCCGGTGCGCAGATTTTTGCGCCATCATGATCAGAACATCGCCACGTTGAAGCGCGATCAGTTGCTCGGCAAGGCCAATACCCGTACGGTTTAGCGCCGTGGCGGGTAAGCCTATGCGGTTGAATAGTCGTGCGGTATAGTCCGCCAGAATACCCGAAGCGCCAATGCCAAAAATTGCGACTTGCCGTGCCTGCACCAACAACGCTACCGCTTGCGCAAGCGCGTGGCGGTTTTCAGGCTCTGACAGGACATTACAGGTATACAAATGCCCTTCAAGAACAAAGTCGATTGCGGTGTTAACATCGCTCGTCAAGTTACTCACCGTCGTAGACATCTTTTCGCTGGAACTAAGGGCTGGACCAAGCCACTGTTCCAGAGTGCGTTTCAGATCTCGTAGCCCCGCAAACCCCAGGGCCTGTATAGCCCTGATAACTGTGGCATCGGAAGTGTTCAATGTGGTCGCAATTTCCATCGCCGTTTGCTCGAGTACCACTTCACGATGTTCATTAATGTAGCTGGCGACGGCTCTTAACCCAGGCGTTAACTGACTCGCGCGAGTACGAAAACGCTCACCAAAAATATCAACCCGCGTTTTGTCTTTCTGAATCATTTGGCCTCCGGTAGAGGTCGCCCTGCAATTTGTGATTGTATCTGCGCAGCCATCAGCCCCAGAGATGCAAAGGAGTTAGAAATCGCCTCTTCACGAGAAATCAGCACATAGCGCCCGGAACGACAGGCCGTCAGAAACTGACACCATCCCGGCATGATTTTTTCCATTGCTGCCAGCTCATCCTGAGGTTTACCACCAGTGTCACCGCGCCAGGTTGCAAAAACAAAATCGGCATCCAGTTCAGGTAAACGCTCCGCGCTCACATCCATTCGCCCACCTTCAGGAATGCTCTCAATCAGCGGCGGAAAGCGAAAACCAGCATCGCGTAATACCCGCCCCAGCGAATGATAGCTATGCATCACATTAATTTTTCCCTGATTTGCCTGAATCACCGATACCGTTATTTTTTGGCTGTCCAGCGTCGCCTTCAGCGCATCGATTTGTGCCTGATAGCGGCGTTCAAGTATCGCCAGTCGCGACTGTGTTCCTGTAAGTTCTGCCAGCTTGCGGTAGATTTCTGGTGCGCCCCCTTTGAGATGATCAATGCTCACCGTGGGCGCAATTTTTTCCAGTTGTTCAATGGGCGTATTACGGGTCGGTTCTGTGATGATCAGGTCAGGCTTTGCCGCCACAATCGCTTCAATATCAATATCAGCGGTGCCAATGAAGGCTATTGATGAATTATCGAAGTCGACGCCTGTCAGTAACGCGCCTGATCGAATGAAATGGCTCCCGTCAGGCCGTGTTCGCCCGTGGCTGGCGACAGGAGGTACACCGAGCTCAATCAGAGGAATAGTGATATCAAGGTCGTGTAAAGAGACAATTCTCTTTGGATGTGCAGGAACAGTGACTTTGCGCCCTAAATCATCAGTAAAGACCTGAACCGGTTCTGTTGCGCGGGCAAAAAATGACAACAGTATCAGCAGAGAAAAAAATAAACGCATATAACTCCCATTAAAAACTGTTCCTGCGCTGCCAGAGCAGTAGTAAAAAGAATGGTCCACCAATCAGTGAAATAATGATTCCGGCTGGCAGTTGCAAAGGCAAAAAAGCCAAACGCCCCATGCTATCCGCCAGGATGACTAACAACGCCCCCGATACAGCGCTCCCCAGCAGCAATGTCGTCTGCCCGCCACGCAGAATAAAACGTGATATATGGGGTGCTATCAATCCGACAAAACCGATGTTACCAACACACGAAACGCAGACGGCTGTCAGGATTATTGGTGCGGCGACACGTAGCAACGCCAGACGAGAACTATTCACCCCTAACCCGGTGGCAACCTGATGACCAAGCTGAGCGATATCCGCCGTCCTGGCGGTGAACAGCAATAAAAGAGCGGCTGGCAACATCCAACAGGCTGAAATACCGACTAACATCCAGTTGGCTGCATGAAGGCTTCCCGATAACCACATCAATGCAGTTTGTACGTCACGAACATCTGCTGTGGTCATAAATACACCGATCCCGGCGGCGAAAAACCAGGACACGCCAATGCCTATCAAAACAAATCGCGGGCGGGAAATATCGCGCGCACAAAAAATCACGATTAACGCCACCAACAAGCCACCAGCAAGACCAGCCACTGGACGCCAGAACATTCCCAGCATTGGAAACTGGAAAATCAGCCACAGCACCGCCACGCTACATCCTTCTTTAACGCCGATTAAACCGGGGTCGGCAAGGCCGTTACGCGCAATAGATTGCATTGCGGCTCCTGCCATACCTAACATGGCCCCGCATAGCAATTCCATGATGACTCTTGGCAAGCGGATATCCTGCACAATATAACGTGCGTCGGTGCTTACGTTTTCTGGAGCAAACAACGCTCGCCAGACTTCCGATGCCGGGACGGAGAAAGAACCATGCATCAGACCGAATATCAGTATTCCAACCGCAAACAGAGACAGTCCACTAAGCAACAGCAGATTTTTAGGGCGAATCAGTGTCGAAAACTTACCAACACGTAGTGGGCGTAGCCCGATGTTCATTATCCGACTCATTTGAACATCCTCGTCGCCATAATGACAAAAACGGGCGCACCAACTAACGCCGTCATGATACCGGTCGCCAGCTCATGGGGCGTGAAAAGCGTCCGGGCAATAATATCTGCCAGTAATAGCAGTAAGGCACCGACACAAGCTGAAAGAGGGAGCAGAACGCGCAGATCCGTTGATACCAGACGCCGGACAATCTGCGGTACTAGCAAACCGACAAAGCCAATGGGGCCAGCAATCGATACGGCAGCACCGCAGAGCAACGCGATCGCGATCAAAGTGAATGTCCGCGTGCGTAGAACCGAGACACCCAGCCCCTGCGCCATGCGATCGCCCAGTGCCAACATGTTAAGAGAGGGCGCAAGGTAAAGGGCTAATACAAATCCCCCCAGAGAAAACCAGGCGGACGTACCCAGCGTCGCCCAATCCTGCCCCGCTAAATCCCCCGCTAACCATGTCCGCATCGCCAGCAGCGTTTGTTCGTCAAGAATCAGGATTGCAGCCGTTATTGAGGAAACGAACGCCGATAACGCCACGCCGCATAAGGTAACTTTCATTGGGGTTAACCCTGAACGCCCTGCGGAGGAAAGCAGTAAAATCAACAGGAACAATAACGCGCCTCCCGCAGATGCCAGCAGTGGGCGTCCAACAGGAAAGGCCAGCCCAAGCGCGCTGGCGGCAACGACAGCCAGGGCGGCGCCGGCATTTAAGCCTAAAATATGTGGCTCCCCCAATGGGTTACGAATGACAGCCTGCAACAAAGCACCAGCAACGCCAAGAGAAGCACCGGTAAGCAATGCTGCCGCTAAACGCGGCAAACGGAGTCTTACAATTACGTTGTGATCGAAGTTTTGCGGCTCAAAATGAAGAAATGCCTGCAACACCGTTTGTGGTGCAATAAATCGGGCACCAATCCCTGGATATACCACGCATCCCACCAGCAGTAAGGCGAGGAAAAATACAGTAACCAGCCCCGTGCGCATCATACTTTTTCTACACCACGAAACGGCATGAAGAACGGCTTTCCCGTCAGAGGATTTATTGATGCGTGAACATCAACGTCAAAGACAGCTTTTACCAGCTCAGGTGTGCAATGCTCCCCCTCATTCAACACACGCACCACTTTCCCCTGGCGTAAAAATATCAACGTATCGCCGTAATTGACGGCAAAATTCAGATCATGCAACACCACGACGACTGTACGCCCGTGATGACGCGTTAAATCATGTAATAACTCAAGAATTTCAACCTGATAACGTAAATCAAGCCAGGTTGTGGGTTCATCCAGCAGGATATAAGGCGTCTTTTGCGCCAACACCATCGCAATCCAGCAACGCTGACGCTGCCCACCAGAGAGTTTTTCAACAGGTAAATGTGCAAACTCCTGCGTTCCGGTTAATTTCAGGGCCTCTTCTACCGCCTGCTCGTCGGCGTCGCTCCATTGACGTATGAAATTCTGCCAGGGAAAACGCCCACGCGACACCAGTTCATAAACGGTTAAGCCCTCCGGCAATAATGGCGACTGCGGCAAGATCCCAAGTCTGCGGGATAACGCTTTCGTTGGTTGCTCGTGAATCGCTTTACCATCCAGCAATATCGAGCCGCCCATAGGTTGCAAGATACGTGCAATGGTGCTGAGCAACGTCGACTTTCCACAGCCGTTTGCCCCAACCAGAACGGTCATTTTTTCTGTGGGAACGGAGAAAGAAACACCATCAACAATGATTTTCTTGTGATACCCGGCAGAAACATTGTCGAGGATCAGCCCCTGCCCTTTTGCGTTATGTGCCACGTGTACGCCAACTTAATCAAAGACAAACAAAAATAAAACTCATTCTCCTTTGAGAGTTTGACGCCACAAAATGTAGTAGTCAAGAAGTTAAAAGCCTCACAAAAACAAGGTAAATAACAGGTTAAATACTTTTAACATTAAAAATAAAATTATTAAATATTAATAATTTAACTACAATTAAATTGCATTAACCTCTCATAAAAACACATGTAGTACTTTTTTGTTATTTCTCATTTACTACTACATCACCACATGATTGAATGATTCTCAATTACATATCCGATGGCGAAATAACAAACGGATAGTGCTTAGTGAGCAACAAGAAACAATTTTCACTCGCGACAATCCGCGAGTTTTTGGGATAACAGACTAAATGGCTAAGTTCACACCTTCATTTTCAGGAATCAAAGGTCGGGCGCTCTTTTCACTGCTCTTTGCAGCACCGATGATTCATGCAACCGACACTGCAACGACCAAAGATGGCGAAACAATCACTGTTACAGCGGATGCAAATACCGCAACTGAGGCGACCGATGGTTATCAACCTCTGAGCACCTCCACGGCGACATTAACCGATATGCCGATGCTGGATATCCCGCAGGTGGTCAATACGGTTAGCGATCAAGTACTGGAGAATCAGAATGCGACGACGCTGGATGAGGCGCTTTATAACGTCAGTAACGTGGTACAGACCAATACATTAGGCGGGACTCAGGATGCTTTTGTACGTCGTGGGTTTGGCGCTAACCGGGATGGCTCCATCATGACCAACGGTCTGCGAACCGTACTTCCTCGCAGCTTCAACGCTGCAACAGAACGTGTGGAAGTGCTAAAAGGTCCGGCCTCCACGCTGTATGGCATTCTTGATCCTGGCGGACTGATTAACGTCGTGACAAAGCGCCCGGAAAAAACATTCCATGGTTCTGTATCAGCCACGTCCTCCAGTTTCGGTGGTGGCACTGGGCAACTTGATATCACAGGCCCCATTGAAGGCACTCAGCTGGCATACCGCCTGACGGGGGAAGTGCAGGATGAAGATTACTGGCGAAACTTTGGTAAAGAGCGCAGTACATTTATTGCCCCATCACTTACCTGGTTTGGTGATAATGCAACAGTAACCATGCTCTATTCACATCGGGATTATAAAACGCCGTTCGATCGTGGAACGATTTTCGACCTTACGACGAAACAGCCCGTAAACGTTGATCGAAAAATACGTTTCGACGAACCGTTTAATATTACAGATGGTCAGTCCGATCTGGCGCAACTCAACGCAGAATATCATCTCAATAGCCAGTGGACAGCGCGCTTTGATTACAGCTACAGCCAGGATAAATACAGCGATAATCAGGCTCGTGTTACTGCGTATGATGCAACGACAGGAACGCTGACACGGCGTGTTGATGCAACTCAGGGATCTACCCAGCGTATGCATTCTACTCGTGCGGATCTGCAAGGGAATGTTGATATTGCTGGGTTCTATAATGAGATTCTGGGTGGGGTGTCATATGAATATTATGATCTTCTGCGCACAGATATGATTCGCTGTAAAAACGCTAAAGATTTCAATATCTACAACCCCGTTTATGGCAATACCAGCAAATGCACAACTGTCTCGGCGTCGGACAGCGATCAGACGATCAAACAGGAGAGCTACTCAGCTTATGCACAGGACGCACTCTATCTGACCGATAACTGGATTGCCGTCGCCGGGATCCGCTATCAGTATTACACGCAGTATGCGGGTAAAGGCCGTCCTTTTAATGTCAATACTGACAGCCGCGATGAACAATGGACGCCCAAACTGGGGTTGGTCTACAAACTGACGCCATCGGTATCCTTATTTGCCAATTATTCGCAAACATTTATGCCGCAATCGTCAATTGCCAGCTACATTGGCGATCTTCCACCGGAATCATCTAATGCTTACGAAGTCGGGGCAAAATTCGAGCTGTTCGATGGTATAACTGCAGATATTGCGCTGTTTGATATCCATAAACGTAACGTCTTGTATACCGAAAGTATTGGTGACGAAACCATCGCCAAAACGGCAGGCCGCGTTCGTTCAAAAGGGGTAGAAGTCGACCTTGCGGGAGCATTAACTGAAAACATTAATATCATTGCCAGCTACGGCTATACCGATGCTAAGGTTCTGGAAGACCCTGATTATGCAGGAAAACCATTGCCGAATGTTCCTCGTCATACCGGTTCGCTATTCCTGACCTATGATATTCATAACATGCCAGGCAATAACACACTGACGTTTGGCGGCGGCGGACATGGTGTAAGCCGTCGTTCGGCAACCAATGGGGCTGACTATTATCTGCCAGGCTATTTCGTTGCCGATGCCTTCGCCGCGTACAAAATGAAATTGCAGTATCCGGTCACACTGCAATTAAACGTCAAAAACCTGTTTGATAAAACGTATTACACCTCTTCCATCGCCACAAATAATCTGGGTAATCAGATTGGCGATCCGCGTGAAGTGCAATTCACGGTGAAAATGGAATTTTGATAAAAAAAGCCCGGTATACGCGTGTATACCGGGCTATGTTTTATTCTCCTGACGGGAAGATTATCAGACCTCAATCTCCGCCATGTCACCTTTCTCTTGCAACCAGTTACGGCGATCTTCCGAGCGTTTCTTCGCCAACAGCATATCCATCATCGCGTCAGTACGCTGATCGTCTTCATCGTCGATGGTCAACTGCACCAGACGGCGAGTGTTCGGGTCGAGCGTGGTTTCACGTAGTTGCAGCGGGTTCATTTCACCCAGACCTTTAAAACGCTGGACATTTGGCTTGCCTTTCTTGCGTTTTAATTGTTCGAGCACGCCCTCTTTCTCTTCTTCCGTCAAGGCGTAATAGACCTCTTTGCCAAGGTCAATGCGGTAGAGCGGTGGTAGCGCTACATATACGTGACCATGTTTCACCAGCGTACGGAAGTGTTTTACAAACAAGGCGCAGAGCAGCGTGGCAATGTGCAGACCATCGGAGTCCGCATCCGCGAGGATACAGATCTTGCCATAACGCAGTTGGCTAAGATCGTCGCTGTCAGGATCGATACCGATCGCTACCGAAATATCATGCACTTCCTGCGAGGCCAGCACTTCGTCGGAAGAAACTTCCCAGGTGTTAAGGATCTTACCTTTCAGCGGCATGATCGCCTGATATTCACGATCGCGCGCCTGCTTGGCAGATCCACCTGCGGAGTCACCTTCCACAAGGAACAGTTCGGTACGGTTAAGGTCCTGCGCGGTACAGTCTGCCAGTTTGCCAGGCAGTGCCGGGCCGCTGGTCAGCTTTTTACGCACCACTTTTTTGGCCGCACGCATACGGCGCTGGGCGCTGGAAATCGCCATCTCCGCCAGCAGTTCAGCCGCCTGAACGTTCTGGTTCAGCCACAAGGTGAAGGCATCTTTCACCACGCCAGAAACGAATGCCGCACACTGACGCGAAGAGAGACGCTCTTTGGTCTGCCCGGCAAACTGCGGGTCCTGCATTTTTACTGACAGCACATAGGCGCAGCGATCCCAGATATCTTCCGCCGACAGCTTCACACCGCGCGGCAGGATGTTTCGGTATTCGCAAAACTCACGCATCGCATCCAGCAGCCCCTGACGCAGACCGTTAACGTGCGTACCGCCCTGCATCGTTGGGATCAGGTTGACGTAGCTTTCGGTCAGCAGTTCGCCACCTTCCGGCAGCCACAAGAGCGCCCAGTCCACCGCTTCGGTATCGCCAGAAAAATTACCGATAAACGGTTTTTCCGGCAGCGTCGGCAGACCATTTACCGCTTCCGCCAGGTAATCATTCAGACCGTCCTGATAGCACCAGCGTTGTTCGGTGTTGTTGATCTCATCTTTAAAAGTGATCTCAACGCCAGGGCACAATACCGCTTTGGCTTTCAGCACATGTGTAAGGCGTGAAACAGAGAAGCGCGGACTGTCAAAGAAGGTTTCATCCGGCCAGAAGTGCACGCTGGTACCGGTATTGCGTTTACCGCAAGTGCCGACAACCTGCAAATCCTGCACCTTTTCGCCATTTTCAAAGGCGATGTTATAAATCTGACCATCGCGGCGCACGTTAACTTCTACGCGCTTCGACAGGGCATTAACCACCGAGATCCCCACGCCGTGCAGACCGCCAGAGAACTGGTAGTTTTTGTTAGAAAATTTACCGCCCGCGTGCAAACGGCAAAGAATCAGTTCTACCGCCGGAACACCTTCTTCCGGGTGAATATCCACCGGCATCCCACGGCCATCGTCAATCACTTCCAGCGACTGGTCAGCATGTAAAATAACGTCCACGCGTTTTGCGTGACCCGCCAGTGCTTCATCCACACTGTTATCAATGACTTCTTGCCCCAAATGGTTAGGGCGAGTGGTATCGGTATACATCCCCGGACGGCGGCGAACCGGCTCAAGCCCGGTGAGTACCTCAATGGCATCAGCGTTATAAGTTTGCGTCATGGTTTAAGTTAGTAATTCGAGTTGATCGTCAGAGATGGTGCAGACCAAGAAAATCGACGATCGGGTTGAAATAATCTTCGAAGCCCGTGAATGCGTGGTTGCCGCCTTCTATAACAGTCTGGCGGCAGGAAGCGTAGTACGCCACCGCCTGGCGGTAATCCAGCACTTCATCTCCCGTCTGTTGCAGCAGCCAGATCAAATCCGGCGCTTCCAGCGGGTCAATCTGCATGACTTTGAGATCGTAAATATGGCGAGACTCTAGCACATATTGCTGCCCGGTGTAGGGGTTCTCGTTCTGACCGAGATAGTCCGTCAGCAGTTCAAACGGGCGCACCGCCGGGTTTACCACCACAGCCGGCAGCATAAAACATTGCGACAACCAGGTGGCGTAGTAACCTCCCAGTGACGAACCGACAATACCCAGCGAATCGCCGCCATGTTCCAGGACAATGGATTCCAGCAGTTCTGCCGCATCGGAAGGATACGGCGGTAACTGCGGAATAATCATCTCAACGTCAGGGTGATGTTCCGCCAGCCAGTTTTTCAACAAGCTCGCTTTCGCAGAACGCGGCGAACTATTGAAACCGTGTAAATAAAGAAGCGTCGACATCAGTAACCTTCTGAAGCGGTATCTGGTTGAAAACGGGAGTCTGCCAGGCGGTGTACTTCTGTGGTCAGCGTACCATCGGCATGGAGTTCCAGCGTACGCCAACCGGGCGCGATGGTGTCCAGCGTGAAGTTGGAACAGTGCGGCTTAAACTGCACGCAGGTCGATGGCGTTGCCAGCAGGCGACGACCGTTCCAGTCGAGATCCAGTTCCTGATGGATATGGCCGCATAACAGATATTTGACGTGCGGAAACTTCACCAGCACGTTATCCAGTTCGCCCGCGTTACGCAGACTGTGTTGGTCAAGCCAGCTACAGCCCGCAGGCAACGGATGATGATGCAGCAACAGCAAGGTATGGCGCTCTGGCGCATCAGCCAGTTTACGTTCCAGCCACTCGAGTTGAAACTCGCTTAGCTCACCGTGCGGTACGCCAAACACCTGGCTGTCCAGCAACAGGATTTGCCACTGTTCACCGATAAACACGCGTTTCGCTGAAGATATACCCGCGTCCTGTAGCGCGCTGTACATCGCAGGCTGGAAATCATGGTTGCCCGGCAGCCAGACGCAGGGCGCACGAAAACTTGCGATGCCTTCAGCGAAGTGCTGATAGGCCGCAGCCGTTTGATCCTGCGCTAAATCACCTGTCGCGACAATCAGGTCGAATTCGTGCTGGTGTGGGCGAATCGCCTCCAGCACCGCCTGGTAACTCTCCCAGGTGTTCACCCCTAACAGGGCTTCGTGCTTTTGCGCAAACAGGTGAGTATCGGTAATTTGTAAAATCCTGACTCTGGCCTCACCAGCCAGAGGAAGGGTTAACAGGCTTTCCAAATGGTGTCCTTAGGTTTCACGACGCTAATAAACCGGAATCGCCATCGCTCCATGTGCTAAACAGTATCGCAACCAGTCCGCTAAAAACTGATTAATTTGATGCTTTTCGTCGCGTTGATGCAACTTTTTATTAGGATAATCATACCGCGCTTTGAAGCGAAAAATCTGCTGACTTGAACACACTTCAGCCACCATCGCGTCATGATACAGACGCACCGTCATCGACGGAAGGCTCCAGTAACTGATCGCTGGCGCAATCTGTTCAATAGTCACCAGGGTAGTGTATCGGGTCGATTCCACAATCGTTAGCCGATATTGTGCGTTTGCCACCTGATAGCTTACAGTTTCACCGGGTGCGTCATTGCGCGGTAACAAACGGCGCAATTGTGAAAAGTTCATCTCGCACAGGCGCATCATTTCAGGAAAGTCAGGTGTATAACGCTTCATTTATGCCCACTCATTTTTTAACGCTTGATGATGCAGTTGCAGCCATTGCAAAGCGATGACCGACGCTGCGTTGTCGATTTTCCCCTCTTCTACCCACTGGTAGGCCTGTTCCCGGCTTACCACATGAACGCGAATATCTTCGTTTTCATCAGCCAGACCGTGAATACCGCTTGCGGTCGTGGCGTCCACTTCGCCCACCATAATTGACGAACGCTCACTGGTGCCCCCCGGGCTTGCGAGGAAACTTAACACCGGTTTGGTCCGTTTGACTATCAGCCCCGCCTCTTCAATCGCTTCGCGACGGGCGACATCTTCCACACTTTCACCTTCTTCAATCATCCCGGCAACCATCTCCAGTAGCCAGGGAGTTTCGCTGGTGTCGTACGCGGCAATCCGTATCTGCTCAATCAGCACGACTTCATCACGCACTGGGTCAAAGGGTAGCAAGACTGCGGCGTGACCGCGCTCAAAAATTTCCCTGCGGACTTCATGACTCATTTGCCCGTTGAATAGACGATGACGAAACCTATAAAGATCTAATGAAAAAAAGCCGCGATAAAGTGTTTCTCGTGCAATAATTTCTACATCGTTTTTGCCAAATGTAACGGGCAGGTTGTCTGGCTTAAGCATGGCTAATGTCCTGGCACTAATAGTGAATAAAATGTGAATTTCAGAGACGTTTGACTGCCGTTTGAGCAGTCATGTGTTAAATTGAGGCACATTAATGCCCTATGGCACGTAACGCCAACCTTTTGCGGTAGCGGCTTCTGCTAGAATCCGCAATAATTTTACAGTTTGATCGCGCTAAATACTGCTTCACCACAAGGAATGCAAATGAAGAAATTGCTCCCCATTCTTATCGGCCTGAGCCTTTCTGGGTTCAGTTCGTTGAGCCAGGCCGAGAACCTGATGCAAGTTTATCAGCAAGCACGCCTTAGTAACCCGGAATTGCGTAAGTCTGCCGCCGATCGTGATGCTGCCTTTGAAAAAATTAATGAAGCTCGCAGTCCATTACTGCCACAGCTAGGTTTAGGTGCAGATTACACCTACAGCAACGGCTACCGCGACGCGAACGGCATCAACTCTAACGCAACCAGTGCGTCCCTGCAGTTGACCCAGTCCATTTTCGATATGTCGAAATGGCGCGCACTGACCTTGCAGGAAAAAGCTGCCGGTATTCAGGACGTCACTTACCAGACCGATCAACAAACTTTGATCCTCAACACCGCGACCGCTTATTTCAACGTGTTGAATGCCATTGACGTTCTTTCCTATACCCAGGCGCAGAAAGAAGCGATCTACCGTCAGTTAGATCAAACCACCCAACGTTTTAACGTGGGCCTGGTGGCGATCACCGACGTGCAGAACGCCCGCGCACAGTACGATACCGTGCTGGCGAACGAAGTGACCGCACGTAACAACCTCGACAACGCCGTTGAGCAGCTGCGTCAGATCACCGGTAACTACTATCCGGAACTGGCGGCGCTGAATGTCGAAAACTTCAAAACCGACAAACCACAGCCGGTTAACGCGCTGCTGAAAGAAGCCGAAAAACGCAATCTGTCCCTGTTACAGGCACGTTTGAGCCAGGACCTGGCGCGCGAGCAAATTCGCCAGGCGCAGGACGGTCACTTACCGACTCTGGATTTGACGGCGTCTACCGGGATTTCTGACACCTCTTATAGCGGTTCGAAAACCCGTGGTGCCGCTGGTACCCAGTATGACGATAGCAATATGGGCCAGAACAAAGTGGGCCTGAGCTTCTCGCTGCCGATTTATCAGGGCGGAATGGTTAACTCGCAGGTGAAACAGGCACAGTACAACTTTGTCGGTGCCAGCGAGCAACTGGAAAGCGCCCATCGTAGCGTCGTGCAGACCGTGCGTTCCTCTTTCAACAACATTAATGCATCTATCAGTAGCATTAACGCTTACAAACAAGCCGTTGTTTCCGCCCAAAGCTCATTAGACGCGATGGAAGCGGGCTACTCGGTCGGTACGCGTACCATTGTTGATGTGTTGGACGCCACCACTACGCTGTACAACGCCAAGCAAGAGCTGGCGAATGCGCGTTATAACTACCTGATCAACCAGCTGAATATTAAATCAGCTCTGGGTACGTTGAACGAGCAGGATCTGCTGGCACTGAACAATGCGCTGAGCAAACCGGTTTCCACTAATCCGGAAAACGTTGCGCCGCAAACGCCAGAACAGAATGCTATTGCTGATGGTTATGCACCTGATAGCCCGGCACCAGCCGTTCAGCAAGCATCCGCACGTACTAACACCAGTAACGGTCATAACCCTTTCCGTAACTGATGATGAAGACGGGGCTTCGGCCCCGTCTGAACGTAAGGCAACGTAAAGATACGGGTTATCTGCCGCATTCTTCCCCCTTCTCGCTTCAATTTCGACCAGCCATCCTCTATTCTGATGGGTATTTACCACTGGTCCCGGAAGACAAAAATGAAACGGACAAAATCCATACGCCACGCATCGTTCCGCAAAAACTGGAGCGCACGCCATCTGACACCTGTCGCTCTCGCTGTTGCTACTGTTTTTATGCTGGCAGGCTGTGAAAAGAGTGATGAAACAGTGTCTCTCTATCAAAATGCTGACGACTGTTCAGCTGCAAACCCAGGTAAAAGCGCAGAATGTGCCACTGCGTACAATAATGCGCTGAAAGAAGCGGAACGTACTGCGCCGAAATACGCCACTCGTGAAGACTGTATTGCCGAATTTGGTGAAGGTCAGTGCCAGCAGGCACCAGCCCAGGCTGGCATGGCACCTGAAAACCAGGCGCAGGCCCAGCAATCCAGCGGTAGCTTCTGGATGCCGCTGATGGCCGGCTACATGATGGGACGTCTGATGGGCGGCGGCGCGGGATTTGCACAGCAGCCGCTGTTCTCCTCGAAAAACCCAGCCAGCCCGGCGTACGGTAAATATACCGACGCGACCGGTAAAAACTATGGCGCAGCCCAGCCAGGCCGCACCATGACTGTACCGAAAACAGCCATGGCGCCGAAACCGGCGACCACCACCACCGTTACCCGTGGCGGCTTTGGTGAATCTGTTGCCAAACAAAGCACCATGCAGCGTAGCGCAACCGGCACTTCTTCTCGTTCAATGGGCGGCTGATACCGATGGAAAGAGTCAGTATTACCGAGCGCCCGGACTGGCGCGAAAAAGCTCACGAGTACGGTTTCAATTTTCATACCATGTACGGAGAACCGTACTGGTGTGAAGATGCTTACTACAAGTTGACCCTCGCACAGGTCGAAAAGCTGGAAGAAGTCACCGCTGAACTGCACCAGATGTGCCTGAAAGTGGTGGAAAAAGTGATCTCCAGCGATGAGCTGATGACCAAATTCCGCATTCCAAAGCACACGTGGAGTTTTGTGCGTCAGTCATGGCTGACTCACCAGCCGTCGCTTTATTCACGCCTTGATCTGGCGTGGGATGGCACTGGTGAACCTAAACTTCTGGAAAATAACGCCGATACACCCACGTCACTGTATGAAGCGGCGTTCTTTCAGTGGATCTGGCTGGAAGATCAGCTTAACGCGGGCAACCTGCCAGAAGGCAGCGACCAGTTTAACAGCCTGCAAGAAAAGCTGATCGATCGCTTTGTCGAGCTGCGTGAGCAGTACGGCTTTCAGTTACTGCATCTCACCTGCTGTCGTGACACGGTGGAAGATCGCGGCACCATTCAGTATTTGCAGGACTGCGCGACCGAAGCTGAAATCGCCACCGAGTTTCTGTACATCGACGATATCGGTTTAGGCGAAAAAGGTCAGTTCACGGATTTGCAGGATCAGGTCATCGCTAATCTGTTCAAACTGTATCCGTGGGAATTTATGCTGCGCGAAATGTTCTCCACCAAGCTGGAAGATGCTGGCGTACGCTGGCTGGAACCGGCGTGGAAGAGCATTATCTCCAACAAAGCGCTTCTGCCGCTACTGTGGGAGATGTTCCCGAATCATCCGAACCTACTGCCCGCTTATTTTGCGGAAGATGATTATCCAGAAATGGAAAAATATGTGGTTAAGCCAATCTTCTCGCGTGAAGGCGCAAACGTGTCAATTATCGAGAATGGCAAAACCATTGAAGCGGCGGAAGGTCCATATGGTGAAGAAGGCATGATTGTTCAACAATTCCATCCGCTGCCGAAATTTGGCGACAGTTATATGCTGATCGGAAGCTGGCTGGTGAACGATCAACCTGCCGGAATTGGCATTCGTGAAGACCGCGCATTGATCACCCAGGATATGTCACGGTTTTATCCGCATATTTTCGTTGAATAAAACTGTTCAATATTGCCCCGTTTACCGGGGCAATTTATTATAACCCTCAATTTATAATCCCCATCAATATATAAACCCATACATCTCCAACCTTTATTTAACATTAATAACCAATTTAATGTTAAATCGTCATATGCAAGCGATATTGTAATTAAATTAACTAATAAAATCACATGATAACCTGTTGTTTTATAAGTTCATTTATAACTTTCATTGCGTCAAAAATAGATTTAATAATTAAAAAACAATGTCGCAGGGATCACACTACACAATATTGAATATTGTTATTGATATATTGCCCCCCTAGTATCGACCAAAAGAAAATATTTGTTACAGAGAAATACAAAAAATCTAAAACCAGTAAAAAACATTTATAAACATTATTAGTAATACATTTTCATTCATTAAATGAATTTATTAGCACCATCTCAACAGTCGATATTCATCATTATTATATATTTGCGTTATATAAGGAGATATATCCATGTTTGATAAATATAGAAAAACTCTGTTAGCCGGAGCTGTGGCGATAACTCTGGGTTTGTCAGCATCGGGGGCGATGGCAGCAGGTTTTAAACCTGCGCCACCCGCCGGGCAACTCGGCGCAGTCATCGTTGATCCCTACGGTAATGCGCCTTTGACCGCTGTGGTTAATTTAGATAGCCATGTCATTTCTGACGTCAAAGTTACTGTCCACGGGAAAGGCGAAAAAGGCGTTGAAATCAGCTATCACGTGGGTCAGGAGTCACTGAAAACTTACGATGGTGTACCTATTTTTGGTCTTTACCAGAAATTTGCTAACAAAGTGACCGTTGAGTGGAAAGAAAACGGTAAGGCCATGAAAGATGATTACGTGGTGCAGACTTCCGCCATCGTCAACAATTACATGGATAACCGCTCCATCTCCGATCTCCAGCAAACCAAAGTCGTTAAAGTCGCGCCAGGTTTTGAAGACCGCCTCTATCTGGTTAATACCCATACCTTTACTGCGCAAGGTTCCGACCTCCATTGGCATGGTGAGAAAGATAAAAATGCCGGGATACTCGATGCGGGCCCGGCAACTGGCGCACTGCCTTTTGACATCGCGCCATTCACCTTTATCGTCGATACCGAAGGTGAATACCGCTGGTGGCTGGATCAAGACACCTTCTACGATGGTCGTGACCGCGATATCAACAAACGTGGTTATCTGATGGGCATCCGCGAAACGCCACGCGGCACCTTTACCGCAGTACAAGGTCAGCACTGGTACGAGTTCGACATGATGGGTCAGGTGCTGGAAGATCATAAACTACCGCGCGGATTCGCTGACGCCACTCATGAATCCATTGAGACGCCAAATGGCACGGTACTGTTGCGCGTAGGTAAGAGCAACTACCGCCGCGATGACGGCGTACACGTCACCACCATTCGTGACCATATCCTCGAAGTCGATAAATCTGGCCGCGTTGTCGATGTATGGGATCTGACGAAGATCCTCGATCCGAAACGTGATGCTCTGCTCGGAGCACTGGATGCAGGCGCAGTTTGCGTTAACGTTGACCTTGCTCACGCCGGACAGCAGGCGAAACTGGAGCCAGACACACCGTTTGGCGACGCGCTGGGTGTAGGACCAGGGCGTAACTGGGCACACGTCAACTCCATCGCCTATGACGCAAAAGACGACTCAATCATCCTCTCTTCTCGTCACCAGGGCGTTGTGAAAATTGGTCGTGATAAACAAGTGAAATGGATACTTGCGCCGTCTAAAGGCTGGGAAAAACCGCTGGCCAGCAAGCTGCTGAAACCGGTTGATGCTAACGGTAAACCTATTACGTGTAACGAAAACGGTCTGTGTGAAAACTCGGACTTCGATTTTACCTACACCCAGCATACCGCATGGATTTCCAGTAAAGGTACGCTCACTATCTTTGATAATGGCGACGGTCGCCATCTGGAACAACCTGCCTTACCAACCATGAAATATTCCCGCTTTGTGGAATATAAGATTGATGAGAAGAAAGGCACCGTTCAGCAAGTTTGGGAATACGGTAAAGAACGTGGCTACGACTTCTATAGTCCAATTACCTCCATCATCGAATACCAGGCCGACCGCAACACCATGTTCGGTTTCGGCGGTTCCATTCATCTGTTCGACGTCGGTCAGCCGACCGTCGGTAAGTTGAACGAAATCGACTACAAAACCAAAGAAGTGAAAGTAGAGATCGACGTGTTGTCTGATAAACCCAACCAGACTCACTATCGTGCGCTGTTAGTCCGTCCAGAGCAGATGTTTAAATAATTAGGAAGGGAATAAAAATGTCGAAATTAGGGATCTCATCACTGTTTAAAAGTGTACTGCTTACCGCAGCTCTGGCGGTTTCATTTACCGCATCTGCATTCACCGAAGGCACGGATTATATGGTTCTGGAAAAACCGATTCCGAATGCCGATAAAACGCTGATTAAAGTGTTCAGCTATGCCTGCCCATTCTGCTACAAGTATGACAAAGCAGTGACTGGCCCGGTCTCTGAAAAAGTGAAAGATGTCGTTGCTTTCACTCCTTTTCATCTGGAAACCAAAGGTGAATACGGCAAACAGGCGAGCGAAGTCTTTGCGGTCTTAATCAATAAAGATAAAGCCGCAGGTATTTCATTATTTGATGCTAACTCTCAGTTTAAGAAAGCCAAGTTTGCTTATTACGCGGCTTATCACGACAAAAAAGAACGCTGGTCTGACGGTAAAGATCCAGCTGCTTTTATCAAAACTGGTCTGGATGCCGCAGGTATGAGTCAGGCAGATTTTGAAGCGGCACTGAAAGAGCCAGCGGTACAGGAAACTCTGGAAAAATGGAAAGCATCTTATGAAGTTGCCAAAATCCAGGGAGTTCCGGCGTATGTCGTCAATGGTAAATACCTAATCTACACCAAGAGCATTAAATCCATCGACGCTATGGCAGACCTTATCCGTGAGTTAGCAAGCAAATAACAGGGAAACAGGCTATGGGTATTAAGGGAATGTGGAAAGACCTTCGCACTTCACCGGTGAACACGCTGGTAAGATGGCAGGAACAACGCTTTTTATGGTTGTTAATGGCCGTTGCGATGGGCGCGCTGATTATTCTGGCGCACTCTTTCTTCCAGATCTATCTCTACATGGCACCCTGTGAACAATGCGTTTACATTCGATACGCCATGTTTGTGATGGTTATTGGGGGATTGGTTGCAGCAATTAACCCGAAGAATATCGTCCTTAAGTTGATTGGCTGCGTGATGGCATTTTACGGCAGCATTATGGGACTGAAGTTTTCGCTCAAACTGAACGATATCCACCATGCGGTGCATAACCCGGACCCCGATTCACTGTTTGGCGTACAGGGTTGCTCTACCGATCCTACTTTCCCCTTTAACCTGCCGCTGGCACAGTGGGCACCAAACTGGTTCAGACCAACCGGAGATTGCGGCTATGACGCGCCAATCGTTCCTGATGGCGTCACACTGAGCAGTATGCAGCAGTGGTTTGTGGAGATGTATCAGCAATCTGAAGGCTGGTATCTGCTACCACCGTGGCACTTTATTAACATGGCACAAGCCTGTATGTTGGCTTTTGGTCTCTGTTTATTACTGCTGCTGGTGATGAGTGGTGCGTGGGGACTTAAGCTGCTGAGAAAGTAAGGTAACGCGAACCGAAGCCAACAATATGGCTTCGGTTCTTCTCATCTTTTAGCCTACCTGCACCGACAGCATACTTAAACTGCCCATTTCTATACCATCGACCGGAATGGTAATCGGTTCCTGACCATCCCATGCACCTAAGACATACAACAGTGGCAGAAAGTGTTCCGGTGTTGGGTTCGATAACGCCCCACCTTCATGGTCGAGGTAATTCACCAGAGGATGCTGTTCCACTGGCCCTTGCCACGTCAAATTCGCTTTCACATACTCATTGAACGACATCGCCCACGGGTACGGTGAACTATCTCCATGCCACTTCACCGTACGCAGGTTATGCACCACATTGCCACTGGCAACTAACATTATCCCTTCATCGCGCAGCGCCGCCAGTTTACGTCCCATTTCGAAATGCCAGGCGGCGGGTTTAGTGCTATCGATACTCAACTGCACCATTGGGATATCAGCTTGCGGATACATCTTAATCAGCACGCCCCATGAACCGTGGTCAAAACCCCAGGCTTCTTGATCCAACGTGACAGGGATTGGCGCTAACAGCTCAACCAGTCGTTGCGCCAGTGCAGGCGATCCTGGAGCCGGGTAATGAGTATCATAAAGCGCCTGCGGAAAGCCGCCAAAGTCATGAATAGTAGGCGGAGCTTCCATCGCGGTAACCCCTGTTCCCCGGGTAAACCAGTGAGCAGAAACCACAACAATAGCTTTCGGGCGCGGTAACGTCATCCCCAACTTGTGCCAGCTACGGGTATATAGATTGTCTTCCAGCACGTTCATCGGACTACCGTGACCTAAAAACAATGCTGGCATACGCGTTGAAGACATGATGATATCCTTAATTGAAGGTGTCATTTTGATATCCTCACAATACGCTTGTTCGGCGGAGTAAGAACCCGGATAACCATGATGATGATCATCAGTTATTTTGAAGCTCCGCCTGAAGGTGAAGATTTATAAGGAGTTGTCGATGTCAGTACCTCTCATTCTGACCATACTGGCGGGGGCAGCCACGTTTATTGGCGCGTTTCTCGGCGTTCTCGGACAAAAACCCTCAAACCGGTTGCTGGCGTTCTCGCTGGGGTTTGCGGCGGGGATCATGTTGCTCATCTCATTAATGGAGATGCTTCCTGCCGCATTAGCCGCCGAAGGGATGTCGCCTGTGCTGGGCTACGGTATGTTTATCGTTGGTTTGCTGGGCTATTTTGGCCTGGACCGCATGTTGCCACATGCCCACCCGCAGGATTTAATGCAAAAATCAGTGCAGCCGCTACCAAAATCAATCAAGCGCACTGCCATTCTGCTCACTCTGGGTATCAGTCTGCATAACTTCCCGGAAGGGATTGCTACCTTTGTCACAGCAAGCAGTAACCTGGAGCTGGGTTTTGGTATCGCTCTAGCTGTGGCGTTGCACAATATTCCTGAAGGTCTGGCAGTGGCGGGGCCGGTTTATGCTGCAACAGGCTCGAAGCGCACCGCAATTCTGTGGGCAGGGATTTCTGGACTGGCAGAGATTCTCGGTGGTGTTCTGGCGTGGTTGATCCTCGGCAGCATGATTTCACCAGTCGTTATGGCGGCAATTATGGCGGCGGTTGCTGGTATTATGGTGGCGCTCTCTGTTGACGAATTAATGCCTTTAGCAAAAGAGATAGACCCCAATAATAACCCCAGCTATGGCGTGCTATGTGGAATGTCAGTAATGGGATTCAGTTTAGTGCTGCTACAAACGGCAGGGATTGGTTAAAAATACCTCAGATGTTGTCCAGCGCATGGACAACATCTGCAGGCATCACAAAAGCCCTATTCCAGCTCTTCTGCTGCCTGTTCTCTCGCACTGTTTAAATATTTGCTCCGCGCTTCCAGCAGGGCGTCTCTGTCCTGACGAAACGCCCGACAATAACGTTTCAAATGCAGGAAATACCCCACCACAACCAGCGCAATCAATACAATCCAGTACCAGGCGATAAACATCCTTTTACCCTTAATATTTAACATTATAAAACATTTAACGCATAAATTTCACATATCCACTTCCGGATATATTCATATAGTCGCATAATAGAGAAACAATTATATGATTTCGATCATGCTTCATGAACAGAAAAATATTATCCTCTGTTTAAAAAACAATCAACACATTAAAGAATTTATAATATCTTCAACTTGATTTATCTGGTTATTATATAAGTTTCCCTGTTCCAACTTCATGTAAATCAGACAATTAAAATATGCCATTAGTATTCATAATATAAATATAATACCATTATGAAAAAGCACATATCGCCTAACTACGAAAATCATTTAATTTATTTTTAAAAATAACATTCATATTATATATGAATTGGATTATTTTTTATTCAATTTACATCAGATTCATTATCTATCTTTATAATTTAAGTCCTGCTAAAAATTCATTTTAAAAAATATAACGAGACTTACATTTAGCCCCGTGATAGTGTTTTTCAGGAATTAAAATTGTATTCTAAACAATATATTTTCTCATTTATTTAATACTCCCTATTTATAAAGGACTATAGTCATGTTAAAAAAAGCCCTTCTGTCTGCATTCACTGCCACGGTAATTTCCGGTGTTGCTTTTAACGCCCTTGCTGATGACCCAAACCAAGGTTCAGGTAAAATTACTTTTAAAGGTGAAGTTATCGATGCACCATGTTCTATCGCACCAGGCGATGAAGATCAGACCATTAACCTTGGTGAAGTTGCCAGCACCGTATTGAACAGTGGACAAAAATCTCTGCCAGTAGATGTCACCATTCATCTGCAGGACTGCATTTTGTCTGATGGCACAAATACTGTCGATAAAGTCAAAATTACCTTCAGTTCTGCCAGCGTTGATGCAACCGACTCCAGCCTGCTGAAAAACACCCTTGATGGCAACATCGGTAGTGCATCGGGTGTTGGTGTTCGTCTGATGAAATCAGACAATACTAATGTGACTCTGGGTACTCCAATCACCATCAATTTCCCTACCACCAACTCATTCCAGGAGCTGAACTTTAAAGCTCGCATGGAATCCCTGACTAAAAATGCTACACCAGGTAACGTCCAGGCGCAGACAAACTATGTTCTTGATTACAAATAATAATCAAATTGACTCGTAAATAATGCCAGAAAATCAAGCCGATGAAGTTTCATCGGCTGTTTGGGACATTGTAAAAATGGATTTTTATGCAAACTAAAAACACGTTTAGTCGGGATAAATTATCTCTCTCAATAAAAAATGTCCTTTCTGGTGTTGTGTGCTCACTGCTGTTGGTTTTTCCAACGCAAGCGGTGGAATTCAACGTTGATATGATTGACGTTGAAGATCGTGCGAATATTGATCTCTCTCGATTTGAAAAAAAAGGTTATATCTCCCCTGGTAAATATCTCGTTCGCGTACAGATTAATAAAAATATGTTACCGCAAGCGTCGACGCTGGACTGGGTAAAAGCAGAAACAGAAAGCGGTTCGTTACTGTGCCTGACGAAAGAGCATTTAACTAACTTTGGCCTGAATGAAGAATTCATTGAAACCTTACAAACAATACAAAGCACTGACTGCCTTGATTTAAGCCTAAAACCAGAGTTAATAACGCGCCTCGATAAGTCCACAATGGTATTATCCCTTAGTGTTCCTCAAGCCTGGCTCAAATATCAGGCCAAAAACTGGACACCTCCCGAATTCTGGGATGACGGTATCGCTGGGTTTATTCTCGACTACAACCTGTACGCCAGCCAGTATGCGCCACATCACGGCGACAGCACCCAAAATATCAGTTCCTACGGCACATTAGGTTTCAACCTCGGCGCATGGCGTTTACGCAGCGATTATCAATATAATCAGAATCTTGCTGATGGTCGTTCCGTCAGTCACGATGGTAATTTCGCACGTACCTATTTGTTTCGTCCGATCCCCGCATGGTCGTCAAAGTTCACCGTGGGGCAATACGACCTGAGTTCCAATCTTTACGACACATTCCACTTTACTGGCGCATCCTTAGAAAGTGACGAAAGTATGCTGCCACCCGATTTACAGGGTTACGCCCCGCAAATTACCGGTATCGCGCAAACTAACGCCAAAGTCACCGTTGCGCAAAATGGTCGTGTACTTTATCAAACCACTGTCTCACCAGGTCCGTTTACCATTTCTGATTTGGGCCAATCACTCCAGGGACAACTCGATGTCACCGTGGAAGAAGAAGACGGTCGTACAAGTACCTTTCAGGTCGGAACTGCCTCTATCCCTTATTTAACCCGTAAAGGGCAAGTGCGCTATAAAATGTCGCTTGGGAAACCGACATCCGTTGGGAATAACGACATCAATAACCCATTCTTCTGGACTACAGAAGCATCCTGGGGATGGCTGAACAATGTGTCTCTCTATGGCGGCGGCATGTTTACGGCTGATGATTATCAGGCGATCACTACGGGTGTTGGTTTTAACCTTAATCAGTTCGGTTCGCTTTCATTCGATGTCACGGGCGCCGAAGCCTCTTTGCAGCAACAAAATAGTGACAAATTACGCGGCTATAGTTATCGGTTTAACTACGCAAAACATTTCGAATCAACCGGAAGTCAAATTACCTTCGCCGGTTATCGTTTCTCCGATAAAGATTATGTGTCAATGAGCGAGTATCTCGCCTCACGCAACGGTGATGAAACCGTCGATAATGAAAAAGAGAGCTATGTAATTTCGCTGAACCAGTACTTCGCTGCGTTGGAGCTAAACTCTTATCTCAATATTACGCGCAATACCTACTGGGATCGTGAAAGTAATACCAATTACTCCCTTTCTTTGAGTAAAAACTTTGATATTGGTGATTTCAGAGGGATCTCTGCTTCACTGGCAATAAGTCGGATTCGTTGGGATGATGACGAAGAGAATCAATATTACTTCTCTTTTTCCCTACCTTTACAACAAAGTCGTAATATCTCCTATAGCATGCAACGCACTGGTGACAGTAATACCTCGCAAATGATCTCCTGGTATGATTCATCCGATCGTAACAATACCTGGAATATTTCGGCATCGGCAACAGATGACAATATCCGCGATGGTGAGCCCACACTGCGCGGCAGTTATCAGCACTATTCTCCGTGGGGACGACTGAATATCAACGGCAGTATGCAACCTAATCAATACAACTCAATCACCGCTGGCTGGTACGGCTCGCTGACAGCCACGCGTCATGGTATTGCACTTCATGATTATAGCTACGGTGATAATGCCCGCATGATGGTAGATACAGACGGCATTGCTGGCGTTGAGATTAACTCTAATCGTACCGTGACCAACGGGATGGGCGTTGCCGTTGTACCTTCTTTATCGAACTACACCACCGCCATGTTAAGAGTGAATAACAACGAATTGCCCGAAGGCGTTGATGTTGAAAACTCAGTCATTCGCACCACGCTCACCGAGGGCGCGATAGGTTACGCGAAGCTAAATGCCAGTACCGGTTACCAGATTGTCGGAGTAATCCGCATGGAAAATGGTCGCTTCCCGCCACTGGGTGTGAGCGTGACGGATAAAACATCAAGTAAAGATGTGGGTCTGGTAGCAGAAGATGGCTTTGTTTATCTCAGCGGAATTCAGGAAAACAGTACATTGCGTTTAACCTGGGGGGATAACATGTGCGAAATTACTCCGCCCAATAAAAGTAATATCAGCGAAAACGCTATTATTTTACCTTGTAAAACAGTCAATTAATTCAGGATGAATGAAATGAAAATGCCAATAATCACAACGGGAATGATATGTTTACTGGTGATAAGTTGTTTTGCCCAGGCCACAGTTTCACCTGACAGGACGCGCATTATTTTTAATGCTTCCAATAAAAGTGCGACGATTCGCCTGACCAATCAAAGCAAAACTGAACCGTATCTGGCACAGTCATGGATTGAAGATGCCAGCGGTAAAAAAACACGCGACTATATTTCAACGCTGCCGCCAATGGAGCGTATCGAGGCTGATGAACAGGTGCAAATTCGCCTGATGGCACTAGCTTCGCTCAATAACTTACCGCAGGACAGGGAAACCCTGTTCTACTATAACGTCCGGGAAATTCCGCCTCGCACCAAAGAACAGAATGTAATGCAGATCGCAATGCAAAGCCGCCTGAAGTTATTCTGGCGTCCAAAAGCGATTGAATTAAAAGAAGGACAAATGGTGCCTATGCAAAAAGTCACTGTAACCCGTACTGCGGCAGGACTCACGCTCAATAACCCAACGCCTTATCACATTACTGTTGGTTATATCGGCACTAACGGAAAAACATTAATGCCCGGAGCAGACAGCATTATGGTGGCGCCGTTTGCAACAGCAACTCAGAACCTGAACAACCTGCCAGCCACATTCCTGCTAGGTTTTGTTGGCGACTACGGTGGTCTGGAAATGTTTAAAGTTGAGTGCAACTCCGTCCAGTCTCTGTGTCAAAGCACATCAGCCAGAAAGGGAAAATTATGATTACGCTTTTTCGGCTGTTAGCTATTCTGTGTTTGTTTTTTAACGTTTCGTCTTATGCCGTCGATTGCTATCAGAATAAAAACAAAGGCCCCACGCTTATCGAAAAAGAGATGCCCTCCTTCAGAATTCCGCAAAATGCCGTTCCGGGCCAGAAAATTTGGGAAAGTGACGATATCTCTGTCCATGTTTTTTGCAACAATGCAGGTAACTGGTCATCTGGTGCACCTACAGAAAATATTCATGCCTGGATCAAATTGGTAGAGTTTAATAACCCCGTAGTTCTGAACAACCCGTATTTAATATTTGGTGTGACTTATAACGGTCAGGACTATGAAGGAAATGGTCAGAGCATAGATACGGGAGTGTGTCTGGATCGAAAGAATTCAACGGGGGATCAATATACAACTAAAGCTTGTAATGGCAGCACATATCAGAAAAATAACGAGTTCAATGCTCGTTTTCGCCTGTATGTAAAACTCGCTCAATTTCCCCCATCTACAGAGGATCTCAGTTGGGACTTTGGGGATGTAAACGTGTTGCAATTTGATGGTGGGCAAGGAGCAAATACTACTCCTGGGGCAAAAAACCTCCACGTGAATATTACAGGGCTAGACAATATTTCATTTCTTGATTGCGGCGTAACAATGCGCATTTATCCAGAGAGCCAGATAGTCAACTTTGGGCAAATAGCTGCAAACTCTTTCTCAACATTTCCCCCCAAAGCAGCTTTTAGTGTTTCAACAATAAAAGATGCCACTGCTAATTGTAGCGAACAATTTGACGTTGCAACCAGTTTCTATACAAGTGACACACTCTACGACGATACTCATCTGGAAATGGGAAATGGCCTGCTGATGAATATCATCGACCAAAAAACGAAGGATTCCGTAGTATTTAACCAGTATAAAATATTTACTACTTATGTACCGGGGCAATCTTCCACCACGGCGACCCATGACTACCAGGCTGAATTAACACAAAAACCTGGCGAATCACTTAGATTCGGTCCTTTCCAGAAAGACTTGATTGTAAAAATAAACTATCACTAAATAGCAAAAAAGCCGGGGGATACCCGGCTTTACTATATTCACATTAATACAGGCTATTAACTGGCTTTACGCTCATGTGCCTGACGGTATGTCACCAGATCTTCAATAGTCACCAGTGCCATATTGTGTTTATTCGCAAACTCGATGCACTCTGGCGCACGCGCCATGGTGCCATCGTCATTAGTCAGTTCACACAGTACACCAGCCGGTTTAAAGCCTGCCAGCGTCATCAGATCAATGGTCGCTTCAGTATGACCACCGCGAGTCAGTACACCACCTGCCTGTGCACGTAGTGGGAAAACGTGGCCCGGACGATTCAGATCTGACGGTTTCGCGCCATCGGCAATAGCTGCACGAACGGTTGTAATACGGTCAGCGGCAGAAACACCGGTAGTCACACCTTCAGCAGCTTCAATGGTCACGGTAAAACCGGTGCCATAGGCGCTGGTGTTATTTTCCACCATCATCGGTAGATCAAGCTGTTTACGACGATCTTCAGTAATGCACAGGCAAACAATACCGCTACCGTGGCGAATGGTCAGAGCCATCTGCTCAACGGTCATCGTTTCTGCCGGGAAGATCATATCGCCTTCGTTTTCACGGTCTTCATCATCAAGCACCATCACACCGCGTCCTTCACGCAGCGCAGCCAGTGCATTTTCAACACGTTCGAAAGGCGTACCAAAAGAGGAAAGTAGCGTCTGATTCATGGTAAAAAAACCTCACTAAAATTATGGTTACCAGAATCAGGGCAGTCTTAGGAGTGGCGGCTTATAGCCAAAATAACGTGAGCGGGTCCATGCCCGACAGAATCGTTACTCTCTCCCATCCGGACTCTAACCGTCGGCCCCGGAATTACACCGGATCTGCTGTCCTTTGAGTTTGCACCCAAAGCGCTCGCGGGCTTTCAACTGAGTTGATTTACCGCCGGTGGGGAATTTCGCCCCGCCCTGAGAATAAGCGGATTCACTATAACGCTAATGATTAGCGGCAGCAACGCATAGGTTCACATAATTCTGGTTTATGACTTACCCTTATCGCACTACAATGGCACCAAACACCTATCAGTACAGGGAAACTACAATGATTGACCCGAAAAAAATTGAGCAAATTGCTCGCCAGGTTCACGAATCAATGCCTAAAGGAATCAGGGAGTTCGGGGAAGATGTGGAGAAAAAAATCCGCCAAACCCTACAAGCACAGCTGACTCGCCTCGATTTGGTAAGCCGCGAAGAATTCGATGTGCAAACGCAGGTCCTGTTACGGACTCGTGAGAAACTGGCGTTACTGGAGCAGCGCATCAGTGAACTGGAAGCTCGTAGTAATCCGGCAGCAGAAGTTCAATCTCCTCCCGCCATCCCACCAGTTGATAAAGCAGAATAAAGCACCACAAAAACGGGCCTGACGGCCCGTAATCTCAATGTTCTAGTTCCAGTTCTCTTGACTGTGTCATTTGCTGGCAATACCAGGCATAACGAGCGCAAAACCAGGTTCTGTGTTCTTCATCCATATTACCAGTGACGGCCAGAATATCGACCGGTCGACCTTCAGCATTCATTCTGGCAAAACTACGCGCCAGGAAATCGAAATTATTTAAAGAATTAAGACCATGATCCATAAGCACATCCTCCGGTTATCGCATACCTTTTAAGGCCATATGCTTTTTCTGATTTCAGTATTCCTTAATCAGTGTAGTGCCTTTAAACATAACGTGCGTAAATATATTGTTTTGGATCACACTTTTTATTGAAAATAATTACAACGTTAAAAGACTTTCCCTTTTAAAATTTCACTAACGCATGTTATTATTAGCAAAGATAAATGTAAGGAAGGAAATCATACCATAGTAAACAATGCGTCACTGAATGGACGAGGGAGTGACTGATGATTTTATTTGCCGACTATAACACACCTTATCTTTTCGCTATTTCCTTTGTACTTTTGATCGGCCTGTTAGAAATTATTGCTATTGTCTGCGGTCACATGCTCTCCGGTGCTCTTGATGCACATCTTGATCATTACGATTCCATAACCACGGGTAATATTAGTCAGGCTCTTCATTATCTCCATATTGGAAGGCTGCCAGCCCTCGTCGTCCTCTGCCTGTTAGCCGGTTTCTTTGGACTGCTTGGCGTTTTGCTACAGCACACCTGCATCTTGTTCTTGCAAGCCCCGCTATCGAATCTGTTCGTTGTTCCAGTCAGTTTACTGCTCACCATTATCATGGTGCATTATACCGGCAAGATAATTGCCCCCTGGGTTCCACGTGACCATAGCTCTGCTATTACCGAAGAAGAATATATTGGCTGTATGGCATTAATTACCGGTCATCAGGCGGCTTCAGGTAACCCCTGTGAAGGAAAACTCACCGATCAATTCGGTCAAACACACTATTTATTACTGGAACCTGAAGAAGGGAATTTTTTTAAGAAAGGTGACAAGGTATTAATTATTTGTCGGCTTTCTTCAACGCGGTATTTAGCTGAAAAAAATCCCTGGCCAAATATATTATAAACATTTAATTAAAAGGAAATTTAATAATGGATGATATTGTTAACTTAGTACCGTCATGGATGTTTATGGCAATTGTTGCCGTATGTGTTCTGTTTATTATCGGTATTATTTTCGCGCGACTTTATCGTCGGGCATCTGCCGAGCAGGCATTTGTTCGTACCGGGTTAGGCGGGCAAAAAGTGGTAATGAGCGGCGGCGCAATCGTAATGCCGATCTTCCACGAAATCATTCCTATCAATATGAATACGCTCAAGCTGGAAGTCAGCCGTTCTACTATTGATAGCCTGATTACGAAAGATCGTATGCGTGTTGATGTTGTAGTGGCTTTCTTTGTACGGGTAAAACCGTCAGTAGAAGGCATCGCCACTGCGGCCCAGACGTTGGGGCAACGCACTCTATCACCAGAAGATTTACGTATGCTGGTCGAGGATAAATTCGTCGATGCCCTACGCGCCACCGCTGCGCAAATGACCATGCATGAGTTACAGGATACCCGCGAGAACTTCGTGCAGGGTGTACAAAATACCGTGGCAGAAGACTTGTCGAAAAACGGACTGGAACTGGAAAGTGTTTCACTCACCAACTTTAACCAGACTTCGAAAGAGCATTTTAACCCGAACAACGCTTTTGACGCCGAAGGTTTGACCAAACTAACCCAGGAGACGGAACGCCGTCGTCGCGAGCGTAACGAAGTTGAACAGGATGTGGAAGTCGCAGTACGTGAGAAAAACCGTGATGCGCTGTCGCGGAAGCTGGAAATTGAACAGCAAGAAGCGTTTATGACGCTTGAGCAGGAGCAGCAGGTTAAAACCCGCACCGCCGAGCAGAACGCAAAAATTGCGGCTTTTGAAGCTGAACGTCGTCGTGAAGCAGAGCAGACGCGAATTCTGGCTGAACGACAGATTCAGGAAACGGAAATCGACCGCGAACAGGCCGTCCGCTCAAGAAAGGTTGAGGCTGAACGTGAAGTTCGCATTAAAGAGATCGAACAGCAGCAGGTAACCGAAATCGCCAACCAGACGAAATCAATCGCCATTGCGGCAAAATCTGAGCAACAATCACAGGCAGAAGCGCGTGCCAACCTCGCACTTGCAGAAGCGGTAAGTGCGCAACAAAACGTAGAAACCACTCGCCAGACAGCCGAAGCCGATCGTGCCAAGCAGGTGGCGCTGATTGCCGCAGCGCAAGACGCAGAAACCAAAGCGGTCGAACTGACCGTCAGAGCAAAAGCAGAGAAAGAAGCCGCAGAGATGCAGGCGGCGGCAATCGTAGAGTTAGCAGAAGCAACGCGTAAAAAAGGCCTGGCGGAAGCAGAAGCGCAACGTGCGCTGAACGATGCAATCAACGTGCTTTCTGATGAACAAACCAGCCTTAAATTCAAACTGGCGCTATTACAGTCGTTACCTGCAGTAATTGAGAAATCCGTAGAACCAATGAAGTCTATCGATGGCATCAAGATAATTCAGGTTGATGGATTGAACCGTGGTGGCGCTGCGGGGGATGCAGCATCAGGCAGCGTTGGTGGCGGAAATCTGGCGGAACAGGCATTGTCTGCCGCCCTTTCTTACCGCACACAGGCACCGCTGATTGACTCCTTGCTCAATGAAATTGGCGTTTCAGGCGGCTCGCTGGCGGCATTGACTTCACCCTTAACCTCAACAACTCCCGTTGCAGAAAACGTAGAATAAATTTTCATCTATGAACATCCCTGGCCCCAAAAGCCGGGGATTTTTTATATCTGCGTTCCGCTAAAAAGTGCAAATGATCAGGTTGTTGCAGCGTTTTTCGAGTCGACTCGGGGAAGAGAAAACTGCATCAGGGAAAGCGTTGCGCGGGGTCAGGCGCTAATCAACAATCGGGGAGTCAGCAAGGGGCTGAAACGGGAAGGCCCCTCCCGAAGAAGGGGCCTTACAGAAGGAAAGGGTTATGATGAAGTTCGTCATCATACTGGTTGTGTTGTTACTTGTAAGTTTCCACGCTTATTAACAACCAATTCAGAGGGGGGAGAAATCCTCCCTTACCCTTGTTCCTTTACTTTAGGTTGAAAAAACAACAGCGTCAATAGGTCTACCTGGCACGAAGCGAGATCTGTGAACCGCTTTCCGGTTAGCCTTTTTTATCCTGTTGGATCTTCTTGATGATGTTGGTCGTCGAGCAACCGTCTTCAAAGTTGAGCACCAGCACTTCACCGCCGTTGGCCCAGACTTCTTCACTCCCGGCAATCTCGTCCGGTTTATAGTCGCCGCCTTTCACCAGCAAATCTGGCAAGATACCAGCGATCAGGCGCTGCGGCGTGTCTTCTTCAAATGACACCACCCAGTCGACCGCTTCCAGTGCGCCCAGCACAATCATACGCTGTTCGAGCGGGTTAACCGGGCGAGAATCCCCTTTCAGGCGTTTGGTGGAGGCATCGCTGTTCACGGCGACAATCAAGCGGTCACCCAGCTTGCGGGCATTTGCCAGATAAGAGACATGCCCGGCGTGGAGAATGTCGAAGACGCCGTTGGTCATCACTACTTTTTCGCCACGTTTACGCGCCGCCGCTACAGCCAGCTTCAGCTCATCTTCGGTCATCACGCCAAAGCCGGTATCTGCACGTCCACGTACTGCGTTTTCCAGCTCGATCGGCGAAACCGTGGATGTCCCCAGTTTGCCGACCACCACACCAGCCGCCGCATTGGCAAAGAAGCAGGCTTCTTCCAGCGAATTACCAGCCGCCAGCGTTGCCGCAAGCACGCCAATCACCGTGTCGCCTGCACCGGTAACGTCATAGACTTCTTGCGCCTGGGTTGGCATATGCAGCGGCTCTTTACCCGGTTGCAGCAGGGTCATGCCTTGCTCGGAACGGGTCACCAGCAGCGCAGAGAGTTCGTAGTCGGCAATCAGTTTCATGCCGCGTTCAACAATCTCTTCTTCGGTTTTACATTTACCAACAACAGCTTCAAATTCCGAGAGATTAGGCGTTAACAGCGTAGCGCCGCGGTAGCGTTCAAAATCGGTGCCTTTTGGATCAATCAGCACCGGAACGCCCGCTTTACGCGCCAGTTGGATCATCTGCTGTACGCTTGCCAACGCACCTTTCGCATAGTCAGAAAGCACCAGCGCGCCAATCGTACCGAGAGCCTGATTAATCCGCTCATGCAGCGGCTGCGGATCAACACCTTCGAAACCTTCTTCGAAATCCAGGCGGATCAACTGTTGGTTACGAGAAAGCACCCGCAGTTTGGTTATGGTCGGATGCGTCGGCACAGAAACGAAGTCGCATTTTACGTTCACGTCCGCCAGCGATTTACTGAGCGCGCGCGCCGCATCATCAATACCTGTCAGCCCCACCAGGCGTGCGTTTGCACCGAGAGAAGCGATGTTCATCGCCACGTTGGCCGCGCCGCCCGGACGTTCTTCGATGGTATTCACTTTAACCACGGGTACTGGCGCTTCCGGCGAGATACGGCTGGTGGGACCGTACCAGTAACGATCCAGCATTACATCACCAACCACCATCACTCCTGCACGTTCAAACTCTGGCAGCGTTACTTTCATTCCTGTCTCCTGAGAGATTCAAAATTTGCGCGCGATAATACCATATTTCATTCCTCCACCAGCCACTTCTGCCAGCTTGCCCGCACCAGTTCACGCTCTGCGGTGAAGTAATCCTCCGGCACATGGCCCGGCAACTCTTGTAATGCCAGATGATGAAGTTCATCGCGCAGCGTAGTGTAAACACGGCTCAGCGCCATCGCTTCCTGCTCTTCCATAATGTCGTTTTGCGCCAACAGTTCCAGAATGCGCACGTTGTCTGACCAGCGCGTTAACTTCGGTTTTTCATGGGCGTAGCGCAACACCAGATATTGGGTAATAAATTCGATATCGGTAATTCCGCCTTCATCGGCTTTGATATCAAAGCGATCGCGATGTTTATTGCCGAGATGGGCGCGCATTTTCTCGCGCATTTCCCGCACTTCTGTCTGTAAAGTTTTGCCTTCACGCGGCAGCGTCATAATCTCCCGGCGTACTGCGTCAAATTGCGCGGTCAATTGTGGATCACCATATACCACGCGAGCACGTACCAGCGCCTGATGTTCCCACGTCCAGGCCTCGTTTCTCTGATAATCGGCAAACGCTTCCGCGGAAGTAACCAGCATTCCCGCCGCCCCGGACGGGCGTAGCCGTGCATCCACTTCGTACAAAATACCGGAAGATGTGCGCGTGCTGAACAAGTGCATAATGCGTTGTGCCAGACGCAGGTAAAACTGCCGCCCGTCGATTTCCCGCTCGCCGTCCGTCATTACATCCATCGGGCAATCATGGAGGAAGATCAGGTCAAGATCAGAACTATATCCCAGCTCCCAACCGCCCAGCTTACCGTAGCCAACCACCGCAAAGCCGCGACCTTCACGTTCGTTCAGGTGGGTCGGTTTTCCGTAACGGGCGACCATTTGAACCCACGCCTGCTGAACGACGGCATCTATCATGGCTTCTGCCAACCAGGTTAAGTGATCGCTCACTTTCATTACCGGTAGCGTACCAGCAATATCCGCTGCGGCGATGCGTAACAGTTGCGCCTGTTTAAACTGACGCAGCGCCTCAAGTTGTTGTTCTTCGTCATCTTCTGGCACGCGCAGTAAATATTGGCGCAATTCGTCGCGATAGGCATCCGTCGCTGTCGGCTGGTAGAGGGTGTTCGGATCGAGCAGTTCATCCAGCAATAATGGATAACGCGCCAGTTGACTGGCAATCATCGGCGATGCGGCACACAGAGAAATCAAATGCTTAAGCGCCGCGGGGAATTCACTGAGCAATTCTAAATAGGTGGTGCGGGTAACAATCCCCACCAGCAAGGCGGTAATGCGCGACAGCGTGACAGCAGCGTCTTCACGCGCGCATACGTCACTTAACAAATGCGGCATCAGATGGTCGAGCACCTGACGTCCGCGCGGCCCAATAGTGCGCTTATCCAGATCTTTGCGGAAATCGGCAATCAGCATCAGCACCTGTTTGCGAACATCTTCTCTAAGATGCGCCAACACTGGCGTGGTGTCATCTTCCTGCAATGCATCCTGCCACAGCTCACGCCACTGTTCCGACAGCGACTCTTCCTGAGTTTCGCTTTCGTCGTCACCAATCAGATCGTTAAATACCCGACGCACATTGGCCATATGTCCGGCCAGCGCTCCGGTCAGTTGCTGCCAGTCAGCGAACTCCATCCCCCACGCCAGCCGCGCACGGTTAAGCTCATCTGCAGGAAGCGTCTGGGTTTGTTCGTCATTAATGCTTTGCAGCAGGTTTTCCAGACGCCGCAGGAACAGATACGCCACTCGCAATTGTTCGGCATCATTCTCAGAGAGCAGATGCAATGCCGCAATGGCGTTGAGGGTAGGCAATAATGAACGCGATTGCAGCGACGGCTCGCGCCCACCGCGAATAAGCTGAAACACCTGGACGATAAATTCAATTTCGCGAATGCCACCTGCGCCAAGTTTGATGTTGTCAGTGAGGCCGCGGCGACGCACTTCACGAGCAATCATTCCCTTCATGTTGCGTAGCGACTGAATCACGCTGAAATCGATGTAACGGCGGAAAACAAACGGGCGCAGCATCGAACGCAATTCGTTAGCATAAGCGCCGTCGCTATCGCCCATAATCCGCGCCTTGACCATCGCGTAACGCTCCCAGTCACGCCCCTGCTCCTGGTAATAATCTTCCAGCGCTGCAAAGCTCAGCACCAGCGGGCCGCTTTCGCCAAACGGACGCAGACGCATATCCACGCGATAGACAAAACCATCTTGCGTCGGTTGATCCAGCACTTTAATCAGCCGCTGCCCCATGCGGGTAAAGAACTGAGCGTTGTCCAGTTCCCGGCGTCCGCCCTGCGTGCAACCATGCTCTGGCCAGGCAAAAATCAGATCGATATCTGAGGAGAAATTCAGTTCCCCGCCGCCCAGCTTACCCATGCCTAAAATCAGCAGCGGTTGCGCTTCGCCCTGCGCATTACACGGCGTTCCCCACTCGCGGCAGCATGCGTCATACAGCCAGTCGCGCGCCGCGACAATCAGCGTCTCCGCCAGATGGCTGAGCTGCTGCAATATGCTCTCTTCAGTAACCAGCGCCAGCGTTTGCGCCCAGGCGATACGTACCATAATGCGCCGCCGGAACAGCCGCAGTTCACGCATTAACCCAGCCTCGTCACTCACGTTACTGAGCGCCTCCTGTAACCACTCGCCGTAATACTGCCACTCATCGGCTTGTGGCGGCTCGCTTTCCAACTCCGTCAGCCACTCTGGATGCGCAATTACGCTATCCTGCACAAAATCACTAAAAGTAAGTACTGACTTCGCCTGTGCGCTAAGTAATTCCTCGGCTAAAGGCGCTGGCAGCCGCTCAACAACGGTCTGCCAGTACTGCTGTAACGGTGAAGAGAGCGGCTTCATAAGCGATTTTATCCTTGCCTGATTAACGTTTTCCGCTGTGCAACCAGAACGGTTCCTGATTGTTTGCCTCATTACGGAAATGTTCAATTTCAATGCGTTGCCCGGTCGCAATAGCGTGATGCAGCCCCTGCCAGTTCTCCAGCCAGGCTTGCGCGACGACAGGATCGTAGTAACCCGCCAGCAACAGTATTGAGTCAATGTCACGTGTCAGGCGTGGCAACTGGTCACGATAGCGATCGCCCAGCGGCTGGCAAAAAACGCTTTTCAGTTCAGCGGCATGGCGGGAAAGATGGATATCGGCAAAGCGCTTAAAGGAATCGCTGATTTTGCCCTGCGCTTTGGCATCTAAAAACGGCTGCCAGGCTTTGCTTACCAGCCATTCGGTCAACGCCAGTTTCGCCATTGCCGTTTCGGTAGAATAGACCGCCGTCACGGCAGAAACCGCAGAAGCAATGGTTGCCTCGCATTGAGTCAGCAGATCACGTAAGTGAGTGCTCGCTTTACGCGGCACGATACCACCGAACAGCATCAGCGTATGGCGAACAAGACCAATGGCTGCCAGCACCTGCTCTTTCGCCGCATCGTTGCCGCGTACCCACAGCTCTTCATGGTACTGCCATTGCGCTAACGCCAGCTCCAGCGCCGCTTCCAGTCCCTGTTCCACATCGGCTTTTGCCGCAACATGCAAAATGGTGGTGGGTTTGATTTCACGCGCGGGATTGCCCTGCGCCAGATGATAGCCGCGCGCCGCTTTGCTCAGGCTGCCCTGGCGTAAACCAGTTTGCGATACCAGTTGGTTTGCCAGTTTCAGCACCGCGCGCGTTTCGCCGCTAAGTAGTTCCAGTTCCAGCTCGCAGATAGGTTCAGCAAATTCTCCGGCTTTCACCTCGCCCTGATCGAGGGCGATTTCAATCTGACTGCCATCGATCTCCACCAGCCATTTTTCGCGATAAAAATCGGTGCTGAACAGCGGTTGAACGCGGGAAGCGAGATCGGCAGGTAACTCGCCGTTCGGCCAGACTTCCGTCGGCAACTGCGCCAGGTCGAGCGTCGGTTCTCTCAACGCCACGTTATATTCCGGGCGCTGGTGTAAACCGCCAGTCACTCGCCCGGCGACTTTCATCGTCATTTCATAGCGACCATTTTCGCCACGAATACGCAAGCCCATATCGTGCCCACGCAGCCAGTTATCCGGCGTTTCGTAGTAAATATTCAGCAACTGCACGGGGTCATGGTGCTCGCCGCCCAGCGTATTGAGATGGTCACGCAACGCCTCAACGGCACTGTGATTAACAATAAACTTTAATTCGATTTCCTGAGCCATGGCCTTTACTTATCCGGTTATGTCACATTAGTGACGATGAACGGCGAACTTAATGCGATCTTTTTTGTCAGTAGATAGTATTTTGCGCCAAATTGCCATGCAACGGGCAATTTGACGGGCGTAAAAGATTGAAGCTGTGGCAAGACCTGACACAGAGGATTCCGATTGATAGCGAATGCTTTGCGTAGCGACACTGATGCCACTACTATCGTTCCACTTTTCCCAGACAATAACGACAGCCTGATGCCAAAATTACGCCTGATCGGATTAACTATACTTGCACTTAGCGCCACTGCCGTCTCGCACGCCGAAGAAAAGCGCTATGTTTCTGACGAACTGAACACCTGGGTCCGCAGCGGTCCGGGGGATAATTATCGCCTCGTGGGCACAGTTAACGCGGGCGAGGAAGTAACCTTATTACAAACTGACGCCAACACCAATTATGCCCAGGTAAAAGACAGCTCTGGCCGAACTGCCTGGATTCCGTTGAAGCAACTTAGCACTGAGCCAAGCCTGCGCTCCCGGGTGCCAGATCTGGAAAATCAGGTCAGAACCCTGACCGATAAGCTCACCAATATCGATAACACCTGGAATCAGCGCACGGCAGAAATGCAGCAAAAAGTGGCGCAGAGCGACAGCGTGATCAACGGGTTAAAAGAAGAAAATCAGAAGCTGAAAAACGAACTAATTGTCGCGCAGAAAAAAGTCGATGCCGCCAGCGTTCAGCTGGATGACAAACAACGCACCATCATCATGCAGTGGTTTATGTATGGCGGCGGCGTGCTTGGGCTTGGATTGCTGCTCGGACTGGTATTGCCGCATCTGATCCCAACGCGCAAACGCAAAGATCGCTGGATGAACTAAATCGCCTTCTTCGTTGCACTGTCTTATTATTAGGAATTGTGTATTTGACGAAGGGAAGATGGCGTGAAGATTTATCTGGTCGGTGGTGCGGTTCGGGATGCATTGTTAGGGCTACCGGTCAAAGACAGAGATTGGGTGGTAGTCGGCAGTACGCCACAGGAGATGCTCGACGCGGGCTACCAGCAGGTAGGCCGCGATTTTCCTGTTTTTCTGCATCCGCAAACGCATGAAGAGTATGCGCTGGCACGTACCGAACGGAAATCCGGCTCCGGTTACACCGGTTTTACCTGCTATGCCGCACCGGATGTCACGCTGGAAGATGATCTTAAGCGTCGCGATCTGACCATTAATGCGCTGGCCCAGGACGATAACGGTGAGATTATCGACCCGTACAACGGTCTGGGCGATCTGCAAAATCGTCTGTTACGCCATGTTTCCCCTGCTTTTGGCGAGGATCCGCTACGCGTGCTGCGCGTAGCGCGTTTTGCTGCGCGTTATGCCCACCTTGGTTTTCGTATTGCTGATGAAACCCTGGCGCTGATGCGCGAGATGACCCACGCGGGCGAACTGGAACATCTTACGCCTGAACGGGTGTGGAAAGAGACGGAAAGCGCCCTCACCACCCGCAATCCACAAGTGTTCTTCCAGGTGCTGCGCGATTGCGGCGCACTGCTCGTTTTATTCCCGGAAATTGACGCCCTGTTCGGCGTTCCGGCCCCCGCCAAATGGCATCCGGAAATCGACACCGGGATTCATACCTTAATGACGCTCTCCATGGCGGCGATGCTAAGTCCACAGGTCGATGTCCGTTTCGCGACGTTATGCCACGATCTCGGTAAAGGGCTGACGCCGCCGGAGCTTTGGCCACGTCATCACGGTCACGGCCCGGCGGGTGTGAAGTTAGTGGAACAACTGTGCCAGCGTCTGCGTGTGCCAAATGAAATTCGCGATTTAGCCAAACTGGTGGCTGAGTTTCACGATCTCATCCACACCTTCCCAATGCTGAACCCGAAAACCATTGTTAAATTGTTTGATTCCATTGACGCCTGGCGTAAGCCGCAACGTGTAGAGCAACTGGCGCTGACCAGCGAAGCAGACGTGCGCGGCAGAACCGGTTTTGAATCGGCGGACTACCCGCAAGGCCGCTGGTTGCGCGAAGCCTGGGAAGTGGCGCAGTCAGTGCCGACAAAAGCCGTCGTTGAAGCAGGATTTAAAGGTGTGGAGATTCGCGAAGAGCTGACCCGCCGCCGGATCGCAGCGGTAGCCAGCTGGAAGGAACAACGTTGTCCAAAACCTGAGTAAGTATTGGTCATTTTGCCGGATGCGGCGTAAACGCCTTATCCGGCTACATGTCAACGACGGTAGTAGGCCTGATAAGACGCGCCAGCGTCGCATCAGGCATTGATTGCCGGATGCGGTGTGAACGCCTTCTCTGGCCTACGCTATCGTAGACAATTCCAGGCATCCGACACTATTCTTCACATCAAAAGAACACTACATACACCGCAGCCGCCACAATAAAGCGATAAATGGCGAACGGAATAAACGAAATGCGCTTAATCAGCTGCAGGAAGGTTTTAATCGCAATCAGCGCCACCACAAAGGCGGTGATAAACCCAACGGCAAACATCGGGATATCGCCGGTTGTCAGGAAGCCCCAGCTTTTGTAGAGATCGAGCGCCGTTGCGCCCATCATCATCGGCACCGCCAGCAGGAACGAGAACTCAGAAGCTGCGTAACGGCTCACGCCCATCAGCATCCCACCGGAAATAGTTGCCCCGGAACGGGAGAAACCCGGCCACAGCGCCAGACACTGGAAGCAGCCAATCATAAACGCCTGGCGATAGGTCATATCATCCAGACCCGGCGCACGCGGCTCTTTCGGCTTCAGGCATTCAGCGGCAATCAGCAATAGACCGCCAACGACCAGCGCATACATCACATTTATCGGGTTAAACAACGACTTAATCGTATCGTGGAATAAAAGTCCCAACACCACCGCCGGGATCATCCCCAGCAAAATGTGGATCAGCGTTAAACGCCCTTTGCTTTCTCCTTCGCGCTGCAACGGACGGCCAAAATGAATGCCAATCAAACCAAACAGACGCCGCCAGAACATGACAACCACAGCCAAAATCGATCCTAACTGGATCACAACTTCAAAGGTTTTCGCCGTGTCGCCCTCAAACCCCAACAAGTGACCGACAATAATCATATGGCCCGTGCTGGATACCGGCAGAAATTCTGTCAATCCTTCGACCACACCCAATATTGCCGCTATCAGCAGCGAGTGCATATCGCTCATCAATAAACCCCTAAATTATAAAAATGTAACGCTTGTCCGAACTACTGCAGTATGACCAGGTTATAACCGTTTGGTTTAACAGCTGTAAAATTAATTATTTTCTTTCAGATTATTGCCACGCTCAATGATTACGCCAACATTCGCCGCCCGCGCCACTGCGCCTGGCTTGCTAAGTTTGATGCGAACCCACGGCGAATTAAAGCGAGTTAACAGCAGCTCCGCCACCTCTTCCGCCACGCGTTCCACCAGCGCAAAACGCGCCCCCTCGACGTGGCTGACCACCGTTTCTGCAATATCAGCGTAACTGAGGCAATCCGCCACATCATCACTTTTCGCCGCTTTACGGTTATCCCACGCCATTTCGATATCGAACACCAGCTTCTGTTCGATGGTCTGTTCCCAGTCGTAAACACCAATAGTGGTGATTACCGAAAGTTGCTCTATAAATACAATATCCATCACGTCCTGCCTGCTTTTTGGCTAACCGGATACCACTTCCGGCGAAATGTGCGTATTATCCACAGATTCATCGTTGAACACGAATTTTCAAAACGGAACAGCTTATGAGTGCAATCGCGCCTGGAATGATCCTCATCGCGTACCTCTGCGGCTCCATTTCCAGTGCCATTCTGGTTTGCCGCCTTTGTGGCTTGCCCGACCCGCGAACCAGCGGCTCCGGTAATCCTGGCGCGACCAACGTTTTACGCATGGGTGGCAAAGGAGCAGCCGTAGCAGTGCTGATCTTTGACGTTCTAAAAGGTATGTTGCCTGTCTGGGGAGCATATGAATTAGGCGTCAGCCCATTTTGGCTGGGATTAATTGCGATTGCCGCCTGTCTTGGACACATCTGGCCCGTTTTCTTCGGTTTTAAAGGGGGAAAAGGCGTTGCCACCGCTTTTGGCGCTATTGCTCCGATCGGCTGGGATTTAACGGGCGTGATGGCGGGGACCTGGCTGCTTACCGTGCTATTGAGTGGATATTCGTCGCTGGGGGCGATTGTCAGCGCACTGATTGCTCCATTTTACGTCTGGTGGTTCAAGCCACAATTCACCTTCCCGGTTTCGATGCTCTCTTGCCTGATCCTGCTGCGTCATCATGACAACATCCAGCGTCTGTGGCGTCACCAGGAGACAAAAATCTGGACGAAATTCAAAAGAAAGCGCGAAAAAGATCCGCAGTGATTTTTCAGCCCGTGCTTATCCTTTTCACAGGCTGAATCATAGTCTTACGCAGCCGGTAACTCCGCCAGCGGCCAGCGCGGACGCACGCTGACACCAAGATCCGCAGTCGCACCTGCTTTAAAACGCACCATTCCGGCATAGGCGATCATCGCACCGTTATCAGTACAAAATTCCGGGCGCGCGTAGAACACTTCGCCGCGACGCTTTTTCATCATTTCCGCCAGTTTCGCCCGCAGAGTGCGGTTAGCACTCACGCCACCTGCCATTACCAGCCGCTTGAAGCCAGTCTGATCCAGCGCACGCTTACATTTAATCATCAGCGTATCGACCACCGCATCTTCAAAGGCGCGGGCAATATCGGCACGGGTCTGGTCGTCGGTGCCGTTGTCACGAATCGTGTTCGCGGCGAAGGTTTTCAGGCCAGAGAAGCTGAAATCCAGCCCCGGACGGTCGGTCATCGGGCGCGGGAAGACAAAGCGTCCGGCTGTACCCTGCGCTGCCATTTTCGACAGCAGCGGTCCGCCTGGATAATCCAGCCCCAGCAGCTTTGCGGTTTTATCAAACGCTTCACCAGCAGCATCATCGATAGACTCGCCGAGCAGCTCGTACTGACCAATGCCAGTCACGCTGATTAACTGCGTATGACCGCCGGAAACCAACAGCGCGACAAACGGAAATTCCGGCGGGTTATCTTCCAGCATTGGCGCTAACAGATGCCCTTCCATATGGTGTACCGGGATCGCCGGAACATCCCAGGCAAACGCCAGAGAACGCCCCACGGTCGCGCCAACCAGCAGCGCGCCGACTAATCCTGGGCCTGCGGTATAGGCCACAGCGTCAATGTCTTTTGCCGTTAAACCAGACTCCTTCAGCGCCGCCTGGATCAACGGTACGGTTTTACGCACGTGATCGCGGGAGGCCAGTTCAGGCACAACGCCGCCGTAGTCAGCGTGCAATTTCACCTGACTATACAATTGGTTGGCTAACAAACCTTTTTCATCGTCGTAAATGGCGATGCCAGTTTCATCGCAGGAAGTTTCAATACCCAGTACACGCATGACTTGTTTTACCTCGCTTTATTACCGCGCAGTGTAGGACCAATGCGGGTTGATGTAAAACTTTGTTCGCCCCTGGATAAAGCCTCGTGTATACTCCCCACCCTTATAAAAGTCCCTTTCAAAAGAGGCCGCGGTGCTTTACAAAGCAGCAGCAATTGCAGTAAAATTCCGCACCATTTTGAAATAAGCTGGCGTTGATGCCAGCGGCAAACCGAATTAATCAAAGGTGAGAGGCACATGCCGGTAATTAAAGTACGTGAAAACGAGCCGTTCGACGTAGCTCTGCGTCGCTTCAAGCGTTCCTGCGAAAAAGCAGGTGTTCTGGCGGAAGTTCGTCGTCGTGAGTTCTATGAAAAACCGACTACCGAACGTAAGCGCGCTAAAGCTTCTGCAGTGAAACGTCACGCGAAGAAACTGGCTCGCGAAAACGCACGCCGCACTCGTCTGTACTAATTCCCTGAGAGCTTTGCTCTCCGATCAGACCGAGTTGTAGTTGTAAGGCCGTGCTTCCGAAAGGAATGCGCGGCTTATTTTCGTTTATGAATTGCTAAAAATCGGGGCCTATGGCTGGACGAATCCCACGCGTATTCATTAATGATCTGCTGGCACGCACTGACATCGTCGATCTGATCGATGCCCGTGTGAAGCTGAAAAAGCAGGGCAAGAATTTTCACGCGTGTTGTCCATTCCACAACGAGAAAACCCCGTCATTCACCGTTAACGGTGAGAAACAGTTTTACCACTGCTTTGGATGTGGCGCGCACGGCAACGCGATCGACTTTCTGATGAACTACGACAAGCTCGAGTTCGTCGAAACGGTCGAAGAGCTGGCAGCAATGCACAATCTTGAAGTGCCCTTTGAAGCAGGCAGCGGCCCCAGCCAGATCGAGCGCCATCAACGGCAAACGCTTTATCAGTTGATGGACGGTCTGAATACGTTTTACCAACAATCTTTACAGCAACCTGTTGCCACGTCTGCGCGCCAGTATCTGGAAAAACGCGGATTAAGCCACGAGGTTATCGCCCGCTTTGCGATTGGTTTTGCGCCCCCCGGCTGGGACAACGTCCTGAAACGGTTTGGTGGCAATCCAGAAAATCGTCAGTCATTGATTGATGCGGGCATGTTGGTCACTAACGATCAGGGTCGCAGTTACGATCGTTTCCGCGAGCGGGTGATGTTCCCTATTCGCGATAAACGCGGTCGGGTGATTGGTTTTGGCGGGCGCGTGCTGGGCAACGATACCCCCAAGTACCTGAACTCGCCGGAAACTGATATTTTCCATAAAGGCCGCCAGCTTTACGGTCTTTATGAAGCGCAGCAGGATAACGCTGAACCCAATCGTCTGCTTGTGGTCGAAGGCTATATGGACGTAGTGGCGCTGGCGCAATACGGCATTAATTACGCCGTTGCGTCGCTGGGTACGTCAACCACTGCCGATCACATACAGCTGTTGTTCCGCGCAACCAACAATGTCATTTGCTGTTATGACGGTGACCGCGCAGGTCGCGATGCCGCCTGGCGAGCGCTGGAAACGGCGCTGCCTTACATGACAGACGGTCGTCAGCTACGTTTTATGTTTTTGCCTGATGGCGAAGACCCTGACACGCTGGTGCGCAAAGAAGGTAAAGAGGCGTTTGAAGCGCGGATGGAGCAGGCGATGCCGCTCTCCGCATTTCTGTTTAACAGCCTGATGCCGCAAGTTGATCTGAGCACCCCAGACGGGCGCGCGCGTTTGAGTACGCTGGCACTGCCATTGATATCGCAGGTGCCGGGCGAAACGCTGCGAATATATCTTCGTCAGGAATTAGGCAATAAGTTAGGCATACTTGATGACAGCCAGCTTGAACGATTAATGCCAAAAGCGGCAGAGAGTGGCGTTTCTCGCCCTGTTCCGCAGCTAAAACGCACGACCATGCGTATACTTATAGGGTTGCTGGTGCAAAATCCGGAATTAGCGACGTTGGTCCCGCCGCTTGAGAATCTGGATGAAAATAAGCTCCCTGGACTTGGCTTATTCAGAGAACTGGTCAACACTTGTCTCTCTCAGCCAGGTCTGACCACCGGGCAACTTTTAGAGCACTATCGTGGTACAAATAATGCTGCCACCCTTGAAAAACTGTCGATGTGGGACGATATAGCAGATAGGAATATTGCTGAGCAAACCTTCACCGACTCACTCAACCATATGTTTGATTCGCTGCTTGAACTGCGTCAGGAAGAGTTAATCGCTCGTGAGCGCACGCATGGTTTAAGCAACGAAGAACGCCTGGAACTCTGGACATTGAACCAGGAACTGGCGAAAAAGTGATTTAACGGCTTAAGTGCCGAATAGCGATCGGGAAGCCCCCGACAGCCGCACTGAGAGGCAGCGGCAAATATATAAGTACGCCCTCGTAATTATCGTTGGCGGTAAACAGCCGTTGGATTTCAGCGTTAACACCTGAAGGACATCGGGTCAATCGCCCAACACCAACCTCATGAAATAAGTGTGGATACCGTCTTATGGAGCAAAACCCGCAGTCACAGCTGAAACTTCTTGTCACCCGTGGTAAGGAGCAAGGCTATCTGACCTATGCCGAGGTCAATGACCATCTGCCGGAAGATATCGTCGATTCAGATCAGATCGAAGACATCATCCAAATGATCAACGACATGGGCATTCAGGTGATGGAAGAAGCGCCGGATGCCGATGATCTGATGCTGGCTGAAAACACCGCGGACGAAGATGCTGCCGAAGCCGCCGCGCAGGTGCTTTCCAGCGTGGAATCTGAAATCGGGCGCACGACTGACCCGGTACGCATGTACATGCGTGAAATGGGCACCGTTGAACTGTTGACCCGCGAAGGCGAAATTGACATCGCTAAACGTATTGAAGACGGGATCAACCAGGTTCAATGCTCCGTTGCTGAATACCCGGAAGCGATCACCTATCTGCTGGAACAGTACGATCGTGTGGAAGCAGAAGAAGCGCGTCTGTCCGATCTGATCACCGGCTTTGTTGACCCGAACGCAGAAGAAGATCTGGCACCAACCGCCACTCACGTCGGTTCAGAGCTTTCCCAGGAAGATCTGGACGATGACGAAGATGAAGACGAAGAAGATGCTGACGACGATACCGCCGACGATGACAACAGCATCGACCCGGAACTGGCTCGTGAAAAATTTGCTGAACTGCGCGCTCAGTACGTTGTAACGCGTGACACCATCAAAGCGAAAGGCCGTAGCCATGCAGCCGCCCAGGAAGAGATCCTGAAACTGTCTGAAGTGTTCAAACAGTTCCGCCTGGTGCCGAAGCAGTTTGACTACCTGGTCAACAGCATGCGCGTCATGATGGACCGCGTTCGTACGCAAGAACGTCTGATCATGAAGCTCTGCGTTGAGCAGTGCAAAATGCCGAAGAAAAACTTCATCACCCTGTTTACCGGCAATGAAACCAGCGATACCTGGTTCAATGCGGCAATTGCGATGAACAAGCCGTGGTCGGAAAAACTGCACGATGTCTCTGAAGAAGTACATCGCGCTCTGCAGAAACTGCAACAGATTGAAGAAGAAACCGGCCTGACCATCGAGCAGGTTAAAGATATCAACCGTCGCATGTCCATCGGTGAAGCAAAAGCCCGCCGTGCGAAGAAAGAGATGGTTGAAGCGAACTTACGTCTGGTTATTTCTATCGCTAAGAAATACACCAACCGTGGCTTGCAGTTCCTCGATCTGATTCAGGAAGGCAACATCGGTCTGATGAAAGCGGTTGATAAGTTCGAATACCGTCGTGGTTACAAGTTCTCCACCTACGCAACCTGGTGGATCCGTCAGGCGATCACCCGCTCTATCGCGGATCAGGCACGCACCATCCGTATTCCAGTGCATATGATTGAGACCATCAACAAGCTCAACCGTATTTCTCGCCAGATGCTGCAAGAGATGGGCCGCGAACCGACGCCGGAAGAGCTGGCTGAACGTATGCTGATGCCGGAAGATAAGATCCGCAAAGTGCTGAAGATCGCCAAAGAGCCAATCTCCATGGAAACGCCGATCGGTGATGATGAAGATTCGCATCTGGGGGATTTCATCGAGGATACTACCCTCGAGCTGCCGCTGGATTCTGCGACCACCGAAAGCCTGCGTGCGGCAACGCACGACGTGCTGGCTGGCCTGACCGCGCGTGAAGCGAAAGTTCTGCGTATGCGTTTTGGTATCGACATGAACACCGACCACACGCTGGAAGAAGTGGGTAAACAGTTCGACGTTACCCGTGAACGTATCCGTCAGATCGAGGCGAAGGCGCTGCGTAAACTGCGTCACCCGAGCCGTTCTGAAGTACTGCGTAGCTTCCTGGACGATTAATCGGTAGCCGGATAAGGCGTTTACGCCGCATCCGGCACTTGTCCCTTTGCACAAACGCCACATTTTCGGTGGCGTTTTTTATCGCCCACGCACCACCAGTGCCTGGTCCAGTTCCCGATACGCCTCCACCAGCTTTTCCAGAGAAACGCGACTTAAACCGCTGGGATTTGGCAGTACCCAAATCTGCGTCGAACCAATGGTGAGCGTTTGTTTCCCCCACTGTGCGCCGCGCTGGCTGAATCCCTGCTCATAGGCCTGTTTGCCCAGAATCGCCAACGCCTGAGGCTGATAATCTTCAATTTTTTCAATCAGCTTACGCCCGCCTGCGTGCAGCTCCTGCTTTGACACTTCATTGGCTTGCACCGTTGGACGGTCTACCAGTTTGGTCACTCCACAACGATAATCCAGCAAATGCTGCGCCTCCTGCGGCTTCAACTGACGGTCGGTAAATCCGGCCTGATAAATCACCTTCCAGAAGCGATTCGCCGGATGGGCAAACGGAAAGCCAGACTCTGCGGAAGAAAGACCCGGATTGATGCCACAAAACACCACACGCAATCCTGGCGCAAGAATATCGTCAACCATATTAACTCCTGAACAACACAACCCGCAGGAAGTATAACGAATTGAAAACACATTGTTTATAAAAACAGCAGCCGCGCGGTAATGGCTGGATCGCGGCACGGAGTTACTTTATAATCCGCTACCATGGCCCCTTAGCTCAGTGGTTAGAGCAGGCGACTCATAATCGCTTGGTCGCTGGTTCAAGTCCAGCAGGGGCCACCAGACATAGCAAAGGCTGACGAGAAATCGTCAGCCTTTTTCTTTTCATATATCAATTACTTTGCGTGCCAGTAAGCCGCTGCGCGTACCCGTTGAGGATCATACTGTTCCGCTTCAAAGCGGCGGCTTAAATTCTTCACCACCTTCCCTTCGCCGGTTATCCAGATGAAGTAATCATCGGCAGGGATTTGCATCTGCGCCAGACGCGCATCTACCGCCTGCTCATCATGCGCCAACCATTCGATATTAAAACCATCAAGGTGCGCGAGATAATCCTGACAGGCGTTATCCCGCACGCTGACCAGCGCGGTAACTTGCGGTTTAGCAGCATGTTTGCTCAACGTTTCCAGGCGGCGGCGTAGTGCGGGCATCCCGGACTCATCGCAAACATACAGCTGATACGCGTAATCCTCTGGCACCACCAGCGAACCGCGCGGACCTGCCACCGTGAGTTTATCGCCCGGTTGCGCCTGCATCGCCCAGCCGCTGGCGACCCCACCGTCGTGAATAAAGAAATCGATCGCCAGTTCATGGCGTTGTTCGTCATACAGCGGCGTATAGTCACGCGACGGTGGGCGTGGTCCTTCCGGCCAGACGATCCCCTCTTCCGTTACCGTTGGCGGCACAAAGTGAGCGTCAGATTGAGGAAAGAAGAGTTTGCAGTGATCGTCAAAGCCGCGCGACGTAAAGCCGTCCAGCGCCTCGCCGCCGAGGACAATGCGCTGAAAACCGGCGCTGATGCGCTCAACGCGTAACACAGTCAGTTCACGGAAGCGCAGATCATTGCGAACGCGCTGCGGGTAGCGGGGGGAGTTATTCATTGTTATCGCCTTCTTGATAGTAATCAGATATATCTAAATAATTTTCGCAAATGATAATGATTGTTAATCATGATAAATGCAAGCGATTTGTATAACTGATATATCTATAATCTGATAAGACAAGTAGCCTTCTCTCAGGCGTCATCGCTCAATGCCGGATGCGGCGTGAACGCCTTGTCCGGCCTGGATGTGACGTGCGTCTGCGTTTAAAAATCATTTTTATACTTGCAAGAATACTCAGATCAGATATAAATTAGATATATCTAATTGAGCAAAAGGAGGCTGATATGAGCCATCATCACGAAGGGTGTTGTAAACATGAAGGCCAGCCACGCCATGAAGGCTGCTGCAAAGGTGAGAAGTCAGAACACGAGCACTGTGGGCACGGTCACCAGCATGAACACGGTCAATGCTGTGGTGGTCGCCACGGTCGCGGCGGCGGTCGTCGGCAGCGTTTCTTTGGTCACGGTGAATTGCGCCTGGTGATTCTGGATATTCTCTCGCGCGATGACAGCCACGGTTACGAGTTGATTAAAGCGATTGAGAATCTGACCCAGGGGAATTACACCCCAAGCCCAGGCGTCATCTACCCGACGCTGGATTTTCTGCAGGAGCAGTCGCTGATTACCATCCGCGAAGAGGAAGGCGGCAAAAAGCAGATTGCGTTGACCGAACAAGGCGCGCAGTGGCTGGAAGAAAACCGCGAACAGCTGGAGATGATTGAAGAACGCATCAAAGCGCGTTGCGTTGGTGCGGCGCTGCGCCAAAACCCGCAAATGAAGCGAGCGCTGGATAATTTTAAAGCGGTGTTGGATTTACGCGTCAATCAGAGCGACATCAGCGACGCGCAGATAAAAAAGATCATTGCGGTGATCGACCGCGCCGCGTTTGATATTACGCAACTGGATTAATCACCGATTGCCGGATGCGGCGTGAACGCCTTATCCACCTACATACCCCGTAGGCCTGATAAGATGCGTCAGCATCGCATCAGGCATCGTGTACCAACCGCCGGATGCGGCGTGAACGCCTTATCCAGCCTACACACCCCGTAGGCCTGATAAGATGCGCCAACATCGCATCTGGCATCGTGCTCCAACCGCTGGATGCGGCGTGAACGCCTTATCCAGCCTATACACCCCGTAGGCCTGATAAGATGCGCCAGCATCGCATCAGGCATCGTGTACCAACCGCCGGATGCGGCGTGAACGCCTTATCCAGCCTACACACCCCGTAGGCCTGATAAGATGCGCCAGCATCGCATCAGGCATCGTGCTCCAACCGCCGGATCGTGAACGCCTTATCCCGCCTATACACTCCGTAGGCCTGATAAGATGCGTCAGCATCGCATCAGGCATCGTGTACCAACCATCGGATGCGACATACCGATTAATGCAACACCGTCACCGCGTCTTCCAGTCGGCTGGCGCGGTGTTTTACCATCGCCGACACCTGCGCACTCTCTTCTACCAACTCGGCGTTTTTCTGGGTGATCAGGTTAAGCTCATCCACCGCACGGGTCAGGCTGGAAAGCCCATCGGCCTGTTCCAGCGTTGAATGGCTGATCTGGGCGATCAACTGCGTGACGTTTTTTACCTGCACCACAATATCGTCCATCGTCCGTCCGGCTGCGTGCACCTGCTGCGAACCGGATTGCACCTTATCAGCACTGGCATCGATCAACTTGCGAATATCGTTGGCAGCATTGGCACTGCGGCTGGCTAAATGACGCACTTCCCCTGCCACCACTGCAAAACCTTTGCCCTGTTCTCCGGCACGCGCCGCTTCCACCGCCGCATTCAGGGCCAGAATATTGGTCTGAAACGCAATATCGTTAATCAGCGAAGTAATGGTGCCAATGCGCTGGGTACTGTCGGCGATATCGTCCATCGTCTTGATCACCGTGGTCATCGCTTCCCCGCCCTGCACCGCCGCATTACTGGCGGTGATAGAAAGTTTATCTGCAGCCGAAGCAGTAGCTGAGTTCTGTTTCACCGACGCTGCCATCTGGTTCATGGTCGCTACCGTTTGCTGGACATTATCTACCGTCTGCTGAGTATGCTCGTTCAGTTCATCAGTGCCTTTCGCCAGCGTCTCGCTGCCGTTTCTGACACTGGACACCTGGCTTGAAACATCGTTAATTAGCCAACGGCACATCAGGCCTAGCTGCCCTACCGCGCGTAATGTTAGCCCCAGCTCATCGCTGCGATTCAAATGCTCAACACTATTACGCTCTCCGGTCGCCACCTTCAGCGCCTGGCTGGCGACATTTTCTATCGGTCGTACAATTTGCCATTCAAAACAGGTATTTCCCAACAACATCACTAACGCACAGAGGAAATACGTCACCACCGGGGCTGCAACAAACCAAAGCATGGCCGCCAGCACGAAAAACAGCAGCGTCATCACTCCACGCGTTCGCCAGCGAAGCGGTAATGAAGGCAATTTTCCCAACCAACCGTTACGTACCACCAGCCCTTTATGGATACGTTTATTGGTACGTCCGGCGTTTAGCGCCTTGTACAGCGGCTCTACCGCCGCGATCTCTTCATCCGTCGCCCGCGTGCGAATCGACATATAGCCACTGATTTTGCCCTCACGCACCATCGGCACTGCATTCGCCCGTATCCAATAATGGTCGCCATTTTTGCGGCGATTTTTCACAATACCACTCCAGGGTTCCCCTTTTTTCAGGGTGTACCACATATCAGCAAACGCCGCTTTTGGCATATCCGGGTGACGCACCATGTTGTGCGGCTGGCCCTGTAACTCCTGCAAGGTATAGCCACTCACTTGCACGAAAGAATCATTGGCGTGGGTGATATAGCTTTGCAGATCGGTAGTGGACATCAGGGTAGTATCGTCAGCCAGCGGGGTATTTTGCTGGGTGACATACGGATGAGAAGACATAATCGCGTCCTGTGCTGGTTATATGGTTGTTAACTTCTTGTCGGAAGTTATGTCGGCCCCGGCGCGGTTATCTTTAGCACTTTAATTTGATTTAGATCGCAATTTGCGATTAACACACAAGTTCTAATCCCTTGATTTAAAATACTTTCATTCTGTTATTATCCGAGAACGTTAATTATCTTGCCCAAAAATCAGACATTTATTGCCCTGAAAGAATGCATTTGCACAGCGATCGCAAAATTCCCCCCCCGATAAAATCGGGCAAAATAACAACAACAGTTAACAATTAGAATTAAATGTTGCACATATGATAACGCAATTTGTGTTTATCCCGATTTTCGCGATCGCAGCCGGAGTGGCGCAATCCCTGCAATACTTAAATCGGTATCATGTGATACGCGAGCCTCCGGAGCATATTTTGAACAGGTTACCTTCGAGCGCATCGGCTTTAGCGTGCAGCGCCCACGCCCTGAATCTCATTGAAAAGCGAACGCTGGATCATGAGGAGATGAAAGCACTTAACCGGGAGGTGATTGAATACTTCAAAGAGCATGTCAATCCGGGGTTTTTAGAGTATCGCAAATCTGTTACCGCTGGCGGGGATTACGGAGCCGTAGAGTGGCAAGCGGGAGGTTTAAATACGCTTGTCGACACCCAGGGACAGGAGTTTATCGACTGCCTGGGAGGTTTTGGAATTTTCAACGTGGGGCACCGTAATCCAGTTGTGGTTTCCGCCGTACAGAATCAACTTGCGAAACAACCGCTGCACAGCCAGGAGTTGCTCGACCCATTACGGGCGATGCTGGCGAAAACCCTTGCCGCGCTAACGCCCGGTAAACTGAAATACAGCTTCTTCTGTAATAGCGGCACCGAGTCTGTTGAAGCGGCGCTGAAACTGGCGAAGGCTTACCAGTCACCGCGCGGCAAGTTTACTTTTATCGCCACCAGCGGCGCGTTCCACGGTAAATCGCTTGGCGCACTGTCAGCCACGGCGAAATCGACTTTCCGCAAACCGTTTATGCCGTTACTGCCGGGCTTCCGTCATGTACCGTTTGGCAATATCGAGGCCATGCGCACAGCCCTTAGCGAGTGCAAAAAAACCGGTGATGATGTGGCTGCGGTGATCCTTGAGCCGATTCAGGGCGAAGGTGGTGTAATTCTGCCGCCGCCGGGTTATCTCACCGCCGTGCGTAAGTTGTGCGATGAGTTCGGCGCACTGATGATCCTTGATGAAGTACAAACAGGCATGGGGCGCACGGGCAAGATGTTCGCCTGCGAGCATGAGAACGTCCAGCCGGACATCCTGTGTCTGGCAAAAGCCCTCGGCGGCGGCGTGATGCCGATTGGCGCAACCATCGCCACTGAAGAGGTGTTCTCAGTCCTGTTCGACAACCCGTTCCTGCATACCACCACCTTTGGCGGCAACCCGCTGGCCTGTGCGGCGGCACTGGCGACCATCAATGTGTTGCTGGAGCAGAACTTACCGGCTCAGGCTGAACAAAAAGGCGATATGTTGCTGGACGGTTTCCGTCAACTGGCGCGGGAATATCCCGATCTGGTACAGGAAGCGCGTGGAAAAGGGATGTTGATGGCGATTGAGTTTGTTGATAACGAAATCGGCTATAACTTTGCCAGCGAGATGTTCCGCCAGCGCGTACTGGTAGCCGGAACGCTCAATAACGCCAAAACGATCCGCATTGAACCGCCACTGACACTGACCATTGAACAGTGTGAACTGGTGATCAAAGCGGCGCGTAAGGCGCTGGCGGCCATGCGAGTAAGTGTCGAAGAAGCGTAATATCAAATCGGATGGCGATGCAACGTCGCCATCCGATCTTTTTATACGATACGTACGCCCGCAGGCATCATCCGCTCCGGCGTTAACAGCACGCTTTCACTGCCGTCATCGGTCTCCGCACACAACAGCATACATTCCGACGTTTCACCGCGCATTTTTGCTTTTTGCAGATTGCACAAGACCACCACCGTTTTCCCCATCAGCTCTTCTTCGCTGTAGTACGGCACCAGGCTGGTCACGGTTTGCAGCGTTTTTTCACCGACATCTACCTGTACGATGTACAACTTGTCGGCGTTTTCATGGCGTTTCACTTCCACAATTTTCCCGACACGCATTTCCAGACGCGCAAAATCAGCGTAAGCCACGGTTTCCATTGCTTCCTCCTTTCGAGTAAAATTTTACTAAACTATAGCAAAAGTTTTTCTCAATCCTGTAGGCTAAAAATGGAGAATGCAGGCGTGATCACATTCGTAAGCCGCTGTGTTACCGTTACAGCGTCAAAGAAACGCGCTTTATTTACTGAAAACAGGTGACCCGATAAGCACTTCCTCTACAATGGAAGCGCACATCAGGGAAAGTAAAAAAGGTAAACATGGCAACACTAAAAGACATCGCAATCGAAGCTGGCGTATCCCTGGCGACAGTATCCAGGGTCTTAAATGACGATCCGACATTGAATGTGAAAGAAGAGACGAAACATCGCATTCTCGAGATCGCCGAAAAGCTGGAGTACAAGACCAGTAGCGCCCGTAAACTACAGACAGGCGCAGTCAACCAACACCATATTCTGGCTATCTACAGCTACCAACAGGAGCTGGAGATCAACGATCCTTACTATCTGGCGATCCGCCACGGCATTGAAACCCAGTGCGAAAAGCTGGCGATCGAACTGACCAACTGTTATGAACACAACGGATTGCCGGACATTAAAAACGTCACCGGTATTTTAATTGTCGGCAAACCCACGCCCGCCCTGCGCGCCGCTGCCAGCGCATTGACCGACAATATCTGTTTTATCGACTTTCACGAACCCGGCAGTAATTACGACGCGGTAGATATCGATCTGGCACGCATCAGTAAAGAAATCATCGACTTTTATATCGATCAGGGCGTTAATCGCATTGGTTTTATTGGCGGCGAGGACTTGCCTGGCAAGGCGGATATTCGTGAGGTCGCCTTTGCGGAATATGGCCGACTGAAACAAGTGGTACGCGAAGAAGACATCTGGCGCGGCGGTTTTTCCAGTTCGTCGGGCTATGAACTGGCAAAACAGATGCTGGCGCGGGAAGACTATCCGAAGGCACTGTTTGTTGCTTCCGATTCCATTGCTATCGGCGTACTGCGGGCAATTCATGAACGTGGCCTGAACATCCCACAGGATATTTCGCTTATTAGCGTGAACGACATCCCCACCGCGCGATTTACCTTTCCGCCGCTCTCCACCGTGCGCATCCATTCCGAAATGATGGGAAGCCAGGGCGTTAACCTGGTGTATGAAAAGGCCCGCGATGGTCGCGCGCTGCCGCTGTTGGTCTTCGTTCCCAGTAAATTAAAACTGCGCGGCACGACCCGTTAAATCCCCTTACACACTGTCCGGCAATCGTTTTTGCCGGACAGTGCTGCCGTTTATTTTCGTGATCCAGTTAAAGTAAATGCATTTACCTGCTACTTTTTAGTAAAAATTTTACTAAACTCCCCAGCAATTACACAAACTACCATCACCATGAATGGTTCCGATTTCTCTCTACCGGGAGGCCCTATGAATCGCTGGGAAAACATTCAGCTCACCCACGAAAACCGACTTGCGCCGCGTGCGTACTTTTTTTCATATGACTCTGTTGCGCAGGCGCGTACTTTTGCCCGTGAAACCAGCAGCCTGTTTCTACCCTTATGCGGTCAGTGGAATTTCCACTTTTTTGACCATCCGCTGCAAGTACCAGAAGCCTTCACCTCTGAGTTAATGGCTGACTGGGGGCATATTACCGTCCCCGCCATGTGGCAAATGGAAGGCCACGGCAAACTGCAATATACCGACGAAGGTTTTCCGTTCCCCATCGATGTGCCGTTTGTCCCCAGCGATAACCCAACCGGTGCCTATCAACGTATTTTCACCCTCAGCGACGGCTGGCAGGGTAAACAGACGCTGATTAAATTTGACGGCGTCGAAACCTATTTTGAAGTCTACGTTAACGGTCAGTATGTGGGTTTCAGCAAAGGCAGCCGCCTGACCGCAGAGTTTGACATCAGCGCGATGGTAAAAACCGGCGACAACCTGTTGTGTGTGCGCGTGATGCAGTGGGCGGACTCTACCTACGTGGAAGACCAGGATATGTGGTGGTCAGCGGGGATCTTCCGCGATGTTTATCTGATCGGTAAACAACCGACGCACATTAACGATTTCACCGTGCGCACCGACTTTGACGAAGCCTATTGCGATGCCACACTTTCCTGCGAAGTGGTGCTGGAAAATCTCGCCGCCTCCCCTGTCGTAACAACGCTGGAATATACTCTGTTGGACGGCGAGCGTGTGGTACACAGCGGCGCCATTGAGCATCTGGCAATTGAAAAACTGACCAGCGCCAGCTTTGCTTTTACTGTCGAACAGCCACAGCAATGGTCGGCAGAATCCCCTTATCTTTACCATCTGGTCATGACGCTGAAAGACGCCGACGGCAATGTTCTGGAAGTGGTGCCGCAACGCGTCGGCTTCCGTGATATCAAAGTGCGCGACGGTCTGTTCTGGATCAATAACCGTTATGTGATGCTGCACGGGGTAAACCGTCACGACAACGATCATCGCAAAGGTCGTGCCGTTGGGATGGATCGCGTCGAGAAAGATCTCCAGTTGATGAAGCAGCACAACATCAACTCCGTGCGTACCGCTCACTACCCGAACGATCCGCGTTTCTACGAACTGTGTGATATCTACGGCCTGTTTGTGATGGCGGAAACCGACGTCGAATCGCACGGCTTTGCTAATGTCGGCGATATCAGCCGCATTACTGACGATCCGCAGTGGGAAAAGGTCTACGTTGAGCGCATCGTTCGCCATATTCACGCGCAGAAAAACCATCCGTCGATCATCATCTGGTCGCTGGGCAATGAATCCGGCTATGGCTGTAACATCCGCGCGATGTACCACGCAGCGAAGGCGCTCGATGACACGCGTCTGGTGCACTACGAAGAAGATCGCGATGCTGAAGTGGTCGATATTATTTCCACCATGTACACCCGCGTGCCGCTGATGAATGAGTTTGGTGAATACCCGCATCCGAAGCCGCGCATCATCTGCGAATACGCTCATGCGATGGGGAACGGACCTGGCGGGCTGACGGAATACCAGAACGTCTTCTATAAGCACGATTGCATTCAGGGTCATTACGTCTGGGAATGGTGCGACCACGGAATTCAGGCGCAGGATGACAACGGCAATGTCTGGTATAAATTCGGCGGCGACTACGGCGACTATCCCAACAACTATAACTTCTGTCTTGATGGTTTGATCTATTCCGATCAGACGCCGGGACCAGGCCTGAAAGAGTACAAACAGGTTATTGCGCCGGTAAAAATCCATGCGCTGGATCTGACTCGTGGCGAGCTGAAAGTAGAAAATAAACTGTGGTTTACCACGCTTGATGACTACACCCTACACGCAGAGGTACGCGCCGAAGGTGAAACGCTCGCAACGCAGCAGATTAAGCTGCGCGACGTTGCGCCAAACAGCGAAGCGCCATTGCACATTACGCTGCCGCAACTGGACGCCCGCGAAGCGTTCCTCAACATTACGGTGACCAAAGATTCCCGCACCCGCTACAGCGAAGCCGGACACCCTATCGCCACTTATCAGTTCCCACTGAAGGAAAACACCGCGCAGCCAGTGCCTTTCGCGCCGAATAATGCTCGTCCGCTGACGCTGGAAGACGATCGTTTGAGTTGCACCGTTCGCGGCTACAACTTCGCGATCACCTTCTCAAAAATGAGTGGCAAACCGACATCCTGGCAGGTGAATGGCGAATCGCTGCTGACCCGCGAGCCAAAGATCAACTTCTTCAAGCCGATGATCGACAACCACAAGCAGGAGTACGAAGGGTTGTGGCAGCCGAATCATTTGCAGATTATGCAGGAACATCTGCGCGACTTTGCCGTTGAACAGAGCGATGGCGAAGTGTTGATCATCAGCCGCACGGTTATTGCCCCACCGGTGTTTGATTTCGGAATGCGCTGCACCTACATCTGGCGCATCGCTGCCGATGGCCAGGTTAACGTGGCGCTTTCCGGCGAGCGTTACGGCGACTATCCGCACATCATTCCGTGCATCGGTTTCACCATGGGGATTAACGGCGAATACGACCAGGTGGCGTACTACGGACGCGGGCCGGGCGAAAACTACGCTGACAGCCAGCAGGCTAACATCATCGATATCTGGCGCAGCACCGTCGATGCCATGTTCGAGAACTATCCCTTCCCACAGAACAACGGCAACCGTCAGCATGTCCGCTGGGCGGCGCTGACAAACCGCCACGGCAACGGCCTGCTGGTGGTTCCGCAGCGCCCAATTAACTTCAGCGCCTGGCACTATACCCAGGAAAACATCCACGCTGCCCAGCACTGTAACGAGCTGCAGCGCAGTGATGACATCACCCTGAATCTTGACCACCAGTTGCTTGGCCTCGGCTCCAACTCCTGGGGCAGCGAGGTGCTGGACTCCTGGCGCGTCTGGTTCCGTGACTTCAGTTACGGATTTACGTTGCTTCCGGTTTCTGGCGGAGAAGCTACCGCGCAAAGCCTGGCGTCGTATGAGTTCGGCGCAGGGTTCTTTTCCACGAATTTGCACAGCGAGAATAAGCAATGAGGATCATCGATAACTTAGAACAGTTCCGCCAGATTTACGCCTCTGGCAAGAAGTGGCAACGCTGCGTTGAAGCGATTGAAAATATCGACAACATTCAACCCGGCGTCGCCCACTCCATTGGTGACTCATTGACCTACCGTGTGGAAAATGACTCCGCGACCGATGCGTTATTTACCGGGCATCGTCGTTATTTTGAAGTGCATTACTACCTGCAAGGGCAGCAAAAGATTGAATATGCGCCGAAAGAGACATTACAGGTAGTGGAATATTATCGTGATGAAACTGACCGCGAATATTTAAAAGGCTGCGGAGAAACCGTTGAGGTCCACGAAGGACAAATTGTTATTTGCGATATCCATGAAGCGTATCGGTTTATCTGCAATAACGCGGTCAAAAAAGTGGTTCTCAAAGTCACCATCGAAGATGGTTATTTCCATAACAAATAACAACTACGGCGGCAAAAGGAGTTTGCCGCCACCGCTACCCTACTCATTTTCGGAGATGTGTTATGTCTGATACCAAACGTAATACAATCGGTAAATTCGGCTTGCTCTCGCTGACTTTTGCCGCCGTTTACAGCTTTAACAACGTTATCAATAATAATATTGAGCTTGGACTGGCCTCGGCACCGATGTTTTTCCTCGCAACGATTTTTTATTTTATTCCCTTCTGTCTAATCATCGCAGAATTCGTCTCGTTAAATAAAAACTCGGAAGCCGGTGTCTACGCGTGGGTAAAAAGCTCGCTGGGTGGACGTTGGGCATTTATTACTGCCTATACCTACTGGTTCGTAAACCTGTTCTTTTTCACCTCGTTGTTGCCGCGCGTTATTGCTTATGCATCGTATGCTTTCCTCGGCTACGAATATATTATGACGCCGGTTGCCACCACCATTATCAGTATGGTGCTGTTCGCCTTCTCCACCTGGGTTTCTACCAACGGGGCGAAAATGCTGGGGCCAATCACCTCCGTCACTTCAACGCTGATGCTGCTGTTAACGCTCTCCTACATTTTACTGGCAGGAACGGCGCTGGTTGGCGGCGTACAGCCTGCCGATCCGATCACCGTTGACGCGATGATCCCGAACTTCAACTGGGCGTTCCTCGGCGTTACCACCTGGATCTTTATGGCCGCAGGTGGCGCGGAGTCCGTCGCGGTGTACGTTAACGACGTCAAAGGCGGGTCGAAATCGTTCGTTAAAGTGATCATCCTCGCCGGGATTTTCATTGGCGTACTGTATTCCGTCTCCTCGGTGCTGATTAACGTCTTCGTCAGCAGCAAAGAGTTGAAATTTACCGGCGGATCGGTGCAGGTATTCCACGGCATGGCGGCGTATTTTGGTCTGCCGGAAGCGTTGATGAATCGTTTTGTCGGTCTGGTGTCCTTTACCGCGATGTTCGGCTCCCTGCTGATGTGGACTGCAACACCGGTGAAAATTTTCTTCTCCGAAATCCCGGAAGGCATCTTTGGTAAGAAAACCGTCGAACTGAACGAAAACGGCGTTCCGGCGCGCGCGGCGTGGCTCCAGTTCCTGATCGTAATTCCGCTGATGATTATCCCGATGCTCGGTTCCAATACCGTGCAGGATCTGATGAATACCATTATTAATATGACTGCCGCCGCGTCCATGCTTCCGCCGTTATTCATCATGCTGGCGTATCTGAATTTACGCGCCAAATTAGATCACCTGCCACGCGATTTCCGTATGGGCTCCCGCCGCACCGGTATTATCATTGTTTCAATGCTGATTGCGATATTTACCGTAGGGTTTGTTGCTTCGACATTCCCGACTGGCGCGAATATTATGACCATCATCTTTTATAACGTCGGCGGTATTGTTATCTTCCTCGGCTTTGCGTGGTGGAAATACAGTAAATATATAAAAGGATTAACGGCTGAAGAGCGCCATATTGAAGCGACGCCAGCCAGCAATGTTGATTAAGCAGAATAATAAAAAATGAGCAGGCATTTTCCCTCTTCCTGGATGGGGAGAGGGAAAATAGTTTCTGCCTTAATATTTTTATAATTACAACGATAAAAGGCTGTATTTTTTCTTTAGCTCATGGATTAACACAATGAAATTAATCACTGCACCATGCAGAGCATTACTTGCTCTGCCGTTTTGCTACGCCTTTTCTGCGGCCGCTGAAGAAGTGCGTCCGGCAGAACATGACGACACAAAAACACCCGCAATTACCTCAACGTCTTCTCCTTCATTTCGTTTTTACGGTGAATTAGGGGTCGGTGGGTATATGGATTTAGAGGGTGAGAATAAACATAAATACAGCGACGGCACTTATATCGAAGGCGGTCTGGAGATGAAATATGGCTCCTGGTTCGGCCTGATTTACGGCGAAGGCTGGACCGTGCAGGCCGACCACGACGGCAATGCCTGGGTGCCTGACCATAGCTGGGGCGGTTTTGAAGGTGGGATTAACCGTTTCTATGGCGGTTATCGCACCAATGATGGCACCGAAATCATGCTCAGTCTGCGTCAGGATTCCTCACTGGATGACCTGCAATGGTGGGGCGACTTCACACCCGATCTGGGCTACGTCATTCCCAATACCCGCGACATTATGACCGCGCTGAAGGTGCAGAACTTAAGCGGTAACTTCCGCTATAGCGTCACCGCCACGCCTGCCGGACATCATGACGAAAGCAAAGCCTGGCTACATTTTGGTAAATACGATCGCTACGACGACAAATACACCTATCCGGCAATGATGAACGGTTACATCCAGTACGACCTTGCCGAAGGCATCACCTGGATGAACGGTCTGGAAATCACCGACGGCACAGGACAACTCTATCTCACTGGCCTGCTTACCCCTAACTTCGCCGCCCGCGCCTGGCACCATACCGGACGCGCCGACGGGCTGGACGTACCGGGCAGCGAAAGCGGGATGATGGTGAGCGCCATGTATGAAGCGTTAAAGGGCGTTTATCTCTCGACCGCTTACACCTACGCCAGACATCGCCCTGACCACGCTGACAATGAAACCACCTCTTTCATGCAGTTTGGTATCTGGTACGAATACGGCGGCGGACGTTTCGCAACGGCTTTTGACAGCCGCTTCTACATGAAAAATGCCTCTAACGATCCCAGCGACCAAATCTTCCTGATGCAATATTTTTACTGGTAATAAGGACAGTAATCTCATGAAAATCAAAACCATTTTAACGCCAGTAGCCTGTGCTCTGCTGATGAGCTTTTCCGCCCATGCCGCTAACGCCGACAATTATAAAAACGTGATTAACCGTACCGGCGCGCCGCAGTACATGAAGGATTACGATTACGACGATCACCAGCGTTTTAATCCGTTTTTCGATCTCGGTGCCTGGCATGGTCATCTGTTGCCAGACGGCCCGAACACCATGGGCGGTTTTCCGGGCGTTGCGCTGCTGACGGAAGAGTACATCAACTTTATGGCCAGCAATTTCGACCGCCTGACCGTCTTGCAGGATGGCAAGAAAGTCAACTTCACGCTGGAGGCATACAGTATCCCCGGCGCGCTGGTGCAAAAACTGACAGCAAAAGATGTGCAGGTCGAAATGACTCTGCGCTTCGCCACGCCGCGCACCTCACTACTGGAAACCAAAATCACCAGCAATAAACCGCTGGATTTGGTGTGGGACGGCGAGCTGCTGGAAAAACTGGAAGCGAAGGAAGGGAAACCGCTTTCCGATAAAACTATTGCTGGTGAGTACCCTGACTATCAGCGCAAAATCAGCGCCACCCGTGATGGCCTGAAAGTTACCTTTGGCAAAGTGCGCGCCACCTGGGATCTGCTGACCTCCGGCGAATCAGAATATCAGGTGCATAAATCCCTGCCAGTGCAGACTGAAATCAATGGTAATCGCTTTACCAGTAAGGCACATATCAACGGTTCGACCACGCTCTATACCACCTATTCCCACCTGTTGACCGCTCAGGAAGTTAGCAAAGAGCAAATGCAGATCCGCGATATTCTTGCGCGTCCGGCGTTTTATCTCACCGCCTCGCAGCAACGCTGGGAAGAGTATCTGAAGAAAGGATTAACCAATCCGGATGCAACGTCGGAACAGACGCGCGTCGCGGTGAAAGCAATCGAAACGCTCAACGGTAACTGGCGCTCGCCTGGCGGCGCGGTGAAATACAACACCGTCACGCCGTCGGTGACCGGGCGCTGGTTCTCCGGCAATCAGACCTGGCCGTGGGATACCTGGAAGCAGGCGTTTGCGATGGCGCATTTCAATCCGGACATCGCCAAAGAGAATATCCGCGCGGTCTTTTCCTGGCAGATCCAGCCTGGCGACACTGTACGTCCGCAGGATGTAGGCTTTGTCCCCGACCTGATTGCATGGAACCTTAGCCCCGAGCGTGGCGGCGATGGCGGCAACTGGAACGAACGTAATACCAAACCCAGCCTTGCCGCCTGGTCGGTGATGGAAGTGTACAACGTCACCCATGATAAAACCTGGCTGGCAGAGATGTACCCGAAACTGGTGGCCTATCACGACTGGTGGTTACGTAACCGCGATCATAACGGCAACGGCGTGCCGGAATATGGCGCGACCCGCGATAAAGCCCACAACACCGAGAGCGGTGAGATGCTGTTTACGGTGAAAAAAGGCGACAAAGAAGAGACGCAGTCTGGCCTGAACAACTACGCCCGCGTGGTGGAGAAAGGCCAGTATGACAGTCTGGAAATTCCGGCACAGGTTGCTGCGTCGTGGGAATCGGGGCGTGATGACGCCGCCGTCTTTGGGTTTATCGACAAAGAACAGCTGGATAAATATGTCGCTAACGGCGGCAAACGTAGCGACTGGACGGTGAAATTCGCCGAAAACCGCAGTCAGGACGGAACGTTGCTGGGCTACTCGCTATTGCAGGAGTCGGTGGATCAGGCCAGCTATATGTACAGCGATAACCATTATCTGGCGGAGATGGCAACCATCCTCGGTAAGCCGGAAGAGGCCAAACGCTATCGCCAGTTGGCACAGCAGCTCGCAGACTACATCAACACCTGTATGTTCGACCCGACTACGCAGTTCTACTATGACGTGCGCATTGAAGATAAACCGCTGGCGAACGGCTGCGCGGGCAAACCGATTGTCGAGCGAGGTAAAGGACCGGAGGGCTGGTCGCCGCTGTTTAACGGTGCAGCAACGCAAGCCAACGCCGACGCGGTGGTGAAGGTGATGCTGGACACTAAAGAGTTCAACACTTTTGTACCGCTGGGAACGGCGGCGTTAACGAACCCGGCCTTTGGCGCGGATATTTACTGGCGCGGGCGCGTATGGGTGGATCAGTTCTGGTTTGGTCTGAAAGGGATGGAACGTTACGGTTATCGCGATGATGCCCTGAAGCTGGCGGATACGTTCTTCCAGCACGCCAAAGGATTAACCGCCGATGGTCCGATTCAGGAGAATTACAATCCGCTGACCGGCGCACAGCAAGGCGCACCAAATTTCTCCTGGAGTGCCGCGCATTTGTATATGTTGTATAACGATTTTTTCCGTAAGCAGTAATTTGCAACAGCTGGCGGATGCGGCGTAAACGCCTTATCCGCCCTACATGTGCGTTCCGTAGGCCGGATAAGACGCAGCAAGCGTCGCATCCGGCGTTACCCCCGGGCGTATTCTTTTTGAATCCCATCACAAACCCCGCATTCCCCTTTTCCCTTTTCTCCGGCGACGGCTAAATTAGAACTCATCCGACCACATAACAATTATTTTACATACTGGACAATTTTATGAGCTACCCGTCGCTGTTCGCCCCGCTTGATTTAGGCTTCACCACGTTAAAAAACCGTGTGTTGATGGGCTCAATGCACACCGGGCTGGAGGAATATCCAGACGGTGCCGAGCGGCTGTCGGCGTTTTATGCTGAACGCGCCCGTCACGGCGTGGCGCTGATCGTCAGCGGCGGCATTGCACCAGATTTAACAGGCGTTGGCATGGAAGGTGGCGCAATGCTCAACGACGTCAGCCAGATCCCACACCATCGCACCATTACCGAAGCCGTACATCAGGAAGGCGGCAAAATTGCCCTGCAAATTTTGCATACCGGGCGCTACAGCTACCAGCCGCATCTGGTCGCTCCCTCCGCACTGCAGGCGCCAATCAACCGCTTCGTTCCCCATGAGTTAAGCCACGAAGAAATCCTGCAACTGATCGACAATTTCGCCCGCTGTGCGCAACTGGCGCGAGAAGCCGGATACGATGGCGTAGAGGTGATGGGTTCCGAAGGGTATTTGATCAACGAATTTCTGACACTGCGCACCAATCAGCGTAGCGACCTGTGGGGCGGCGATTACCGCAACCGGATGCGATTTGCCGTAGAAGTAGTGCGTGCGGTGCGCGAACGCGTTGGCAACGACTTCATTATTATCTACCGGCTGTCGATGCTCGACCTGGTAGAAGGCGGCGGGACTTTTGCAGAAACGGTAGAACTGGCGCAGGCCATTGAAGCTGCGGGCGCAACCATTATCAACACCGGAATAGGCTGGCACGAAGCGCGGATTCCGACCATCGCCACACCGGTGCCGCGCGGGGCATTTAGCTGGGTCACGCGCAAACTGAAAGGCCACGTTTCGCTGCCACTGGTGACCACCAACCGAATTAACGATCCGCAGGTTGCCGACGATATTCTCTCGCGCGGTGATGCGGATATGGTATCGATGGCGCGACCGTTTCTTGCTGATGCCGAGCTGCTGTCAAAAGCGCAATCGGGGCGAGCCGATGAAATCAACACCTGCATTGGCTGCAACCAGGCCTGCCTCGATCAGATCTTCGTTGGCAAAGTCACCTCGTGCCTGGTGAATCCTCGCGCCTGCCATGAAACCAAAATGCCGCTCCTTCCCGCCATGCAGAAAAAAAATCTGGCGGTGGTCGGTGCGGGACCTGCTGGGCTGGCGTTTGCCATTAACGCGGCGGCGCGTGGGCATCAGGTAACATTGTTTGATGCGCACAGCGAGATCGGCGGGCAGTTTAATATCGCCAAACAGATCCCCGGCAAAGAGGAGTTTTACGAAACATTGCGCTACTACCGCAGGATGATCGAAGTGACGGGCGTGATGCTAAAACTCAATCACACCGTGACGGCGGAGCAGTTACAGGCGTTTGATGAAACGATCCTTGCCAGCGGGATCGTACCGCGCATTCCGCCCATTGACGGGATCGATCATCCGAAGGTGTTGAGTTATATCGATGTCCTGCGCGACAAAACGCCGGTGGGCAACAAAGTCGCCATTATCGGTTGTGGCGGAATTGGTTTTGATACGGCGATGTATTTGAGTCAGCCGGGTGAATCCACCAGCCAGAACATCGCCGAGTTCTGTAATGAGTGGGGGATCGACAGTAGCCTGCAACAGGCTGGTGGCTTAAGCCCGCAGGGAATGCAGATCCCCCGTAGTCCACGACAAATCGTGATGCTCCAACGCAAAGCCAGCAAACCAGGACAAGGGTTGGGCAAAACCACCGGCTGGATTCATCGCACCACCCTGCTCTCGCGCGGCGTGAAAATGATCCCTGGCGTAAGTTATCAGAAGATCGACGATGACGGGCTGCATGTGGTGATCAACGGTGAACCGCAAATTTTGGCGGTAGATCATGTGGTGATCTGCGCGGGGCAGGAGCCAAACCGCGCGCTGGCACAACCCTTAATCGATGCAGGAAAAACCGTGCATTTGATTGGCGGCTGCGACGTGGCTATGGAGCTGGACGCACGGCGAGCGATTGCCCAGGGAACACGGCTTGCGCTGGAGATTTAAATCGTGCATTGAGGTGCCGGATGAGACGCTTGCCGCGTCTTATCCGGCCTGGGGGTAACGTGCTGAACGTAGGCCGGATAAGGCGTTCACGCCGCATCCGGCAGGTCGTATTAATCAATAAACAAGGCGGGAGAAATGCCGAATCGCGTTGCCAGTTTTTTAGCGTGTTCCAGCGTTAATTTTCTCTTCCCGTTCAAAACGCGTGACACCATCGATTTACTGCCAATTTCCGGAAGATCAGAAAGGGTTAAACCGTATTGATCCATCAGGGTACGAATCACAGCAACACCGCCAGGCATGGCTTGAGCCATGGCATTAAATTCAGCAAATTCAGACGCTGATTCTTCCCACGCTGTGATTTTGGCACACACCAGATCCAGCAAGGGGTTTTCAGGATCGTTGAGCAGCAGATGATCGACCAGTTCCAGCGCCTGGGCGTATTGTTCTTCGTTCTGGATACCCGCCAGAAAAGGTGCCACAGCGGTTAGCTTTTCTCCTGCTTGCAAGATGTCGGCAATCGCAATCATTTTTTCCTTACACAATTAATTCAAGCATAGGGTGACTTTTCTATTTTTAATGGTGTATTCCAGTCTAACTTAAATGGACTGTTAGCCACATCCTGATGTTTATTTATAATCACGACTCTATTGTGATAGCAGCCTAATTTTTTAAGATCATGTTGTTGATCTTCCCCACTCCACCAAAGATAACCATATAAATAGCTTTTATTAAATTCGTTCCATGATGAAAAACTTTTCTGAATTTTTGATGTTACATCAAAGACTTCTTTCATATAACGTTGTTCATCTATCCATCCTGCTAAATAGTAATCCGCTAATAAATGATTTGCTCGACTTAAATCCCATGCGAGAATCGCATTGTTGCCAAAATCAAGAAGAGCATCATGCATTACTCTCATTTTAGGCAGTAATTTTTTATCAGTGAGATTTTCGAATAATGTTTGCCAGTTTTGCTCTGTATCTAAATTTATGACATTTTCAGTTAGATGATTAAACTCCTGGAGAAATTGTTCGTTATGGCGGCCATCAACAAGTGACTGGACCATCTCCATACCCGCAGATATGTCTTTTACCCCCCAGAATCGTTTACAACGACCTTTTGCAGTAAAACGATTATCTTTATTATACTCATGGCCCGCTAATAACCGATAATCACCGCGATTTAATACTGTAATTACAAGGTGCGTTCCATTAACATAACGCATCGTATCATTTAGCAGTGGAGCATTGTCTCTTTTTTTACGTTTTCTTTTTACATCCATCCACGCCCACGTCAGAGCAACAGGAACAGTAACAGCAAGTCCTAGCAAAATATATTTATCCATAATTATTCCAATCAATGATATGCTGATGAAGATCGTTAAGAATATAGAATGACAACCAGACAAAAAAGTCCTTAAACAGACCTCTTCTATTTAGAATTATTTTATTTAAATTAACAGATTAAAAATAATGGAATAACAATAAATTCAATTACCGGATCGGGTATTTCAACCACAATCCGGCATTGCGCATAAATCTTATCGACGACGCCCCAACTTCACCGCTTTCAGCACCACAAATTTATTATTCGTGGCAATAGTGGTGCAGTTGCCGAAAATTTTCTTCAGTTTGTGGAAGTAATCCAGATGGCGGTTGGCAACGATATACAGCTCGCCGTTGATTTTCAGGCAGCGGCGGGCGTGGTGGAACATCTCCCATGCGACGTTATCGGTCAGCGCATGTTGCTGGTGAAACGGCGGGTTGCAGAGCACAGCATTAAAGCGGAAAGGCTCCACGCCGGAGAGCGCGTTGTTGATCATAAATTCGCAGCGATCCAACGCCTCAGGCATGTTGGTTTCAACGTTCAAACGGCTGGAAGCAACCGCCATCGGCGATTCATCGACAAACACCACTTTCGCCTGCGGGTTTTTATCAAGCAGCGTCAGGCCAATAACGCCGTTACCACAGCCGAGATCGACAATCTCACCTTCGAGATTCTCCGGCAGATGTTGCATAAAGAAGCGCGCGCCAATATCCAGTCCGGTGCGGGAGAAGACATTCGCATGGTTGTGGATAGTCCAGTCAGTACCTTCCAGCTTCCAGCTAACCGTCTGTGGTGCATCAGCCAGCGGCGGCTCGTTGAATGTACAGTTAATCAGGCGCGCTTTTTTCCATGCCAGCGTGGTGGTGGTCGGGCCAAGTACTTTTTCGAACAGTTCCAGCGTGGAAGTGTGAATGTCACGGGCTTTGGCACCGGCAATAATACGTGTATCCGACGTGACCACTTTGCGCAGTGCGCGCAGTTGCTGTTCCAGCAATGCCAGTGTTTTCGGTACTTTGATCAGCACCACGCCCGGCTGTTGCGGGTAGTCAGCGGTACTGTCGAGAAACTTCACGCTCGACTCATCAATCCCGTTGAGGCGTAAATTCTCACGCGTCGCCAGTTCGCTGATGTATGAGTCGCCGATGCTGTACGGCTTATGTTCCGCCAGCGCACAGCTTAACGCGCCAAAAGCATCATTCAGGATTAACACCGGGCCGCGGATTTCTGTATCGTCCAACTGTTGCAGCAAATATTCATCCGCCGCTTCCCACGCCTGTAGCGGGTTAACGTCATCCGTCGCCGGAAAACGTTGTAGTGTCAGTGAACGGAAACCGTTGTCTAAGTGGCTCATCGGCCCTCCTGAATGATAAAATTTCGACGTTGCCCCTGAAAAGGGTGCGTGAGTATACCCTTTTTCTCTTTTTCGTGGGCGGTTATGAGCAATCTTACTTATCTTCAGGGTTATCCCGAGCAACTGCTTTCCCAGGTGCGCACGCTGATTAATGAACAGCGTCTGGGTGATGTGCTGGCAAAACGCTATCCGGGAACGCACGACTACGCCACCGATAAAGCCCTCTGGCAATATACTCAGGATCTGAAAAATCAGTTTCTGCGCAATGCCCCGCCGATCAATAAAGTGATGTATGACAATAAGATCCACGTGCTGAAAAACGCACTCGGGTTACATACCGCTGTTTCACGTGTGCAGGGCGGCAAGCTGAAAGCGAAGGCGGAGATCCGCGTCGCCACCGTGTTTCGCAATGCGCCGGAACCGTTTTTACGTATGATCGTCGTCCATGAACTGGCGCATCTGAAAGAGAAAGAGCACAACAAAGCGTTCTATCAGTTGTGCTGCCATATGGAACCGCAGTACCACCAGCTTGAGTTCGACACTCGCCTGTGGCTGACGCAGCTTACGCTTGAGCAGGCCAAAATCTGAAAATGATCTCAGGCGCTATCTTTTCCTCCTTTAGCGCCTAAAATCGACCTCCCCTCTATCGTTAAGGATAACGACCATGCTGCGCGCATTTGCCCGCCTCCTTCGCCGCATTTGTTTTTCTCGCCGGACTCTCAAAATTACCTGTTTATTGTTGCTTGTAGCAGGCGCGACGATTTTTATCGCCGATCGGGCAATGGTCAACGCCAGCCAACAACTCACCTGGAGTGACGTCAACGCCGTTCCGGCACGTAACGTGGGTTTATTGCTGGGGGCGAGACCGGGTAATCGCTACTTTACCCGACGCATTGATACCGCCGCAGAGTTGTACCACGCAGGAAAAGTAAAATGGTTACTGGTCAGTGGCGATAACGGACGTAAAAATTACGATGAAGCGTCAGGCATGCAGCAGGCTTTGATCGCTAAGGGCATACCGGCAAAAGTGATCTTCTGTGACTATGCCGGATTCTCAACGCTTGATTCAGTGGTACGTGCCAATAAAGTGTTTGGGGAAAACCATATCACCATTATTTCGCAGGAATTTCATAACCAACGCGCCATCTGGCTGGCAAAACAGTACGGCATCGATGCTATCGGGTTTAACGCGCCAGACCTGAATATGAAGCATGGTTTGTATACTCAGCTGCGGGAGAAACTCGCCAGGGTTAGAGCGGTGGTAGACGCAAAAATCCTCCATCGCCAGCCAAAATATCTCGGACCGTCGGTCATGATTGGCCCGTTTAGTGAGCATGGTTGTCCGGCGCAGAAATAATGCGTATCCGCGCACGTCGAAGATGAAAAAGGCGTGCTACATTGACGGCAGAATCCCTTTATGGAGTATCCCCGCGTTATGATACGTTTCGCCGTGATTGGTACGAACTGGATCACTCACCAGTTCATCGAGGCCGCACATGAAAGCGGTAAATATAAGTTAACCGCCGTCTATTCCCGCAGCCTTGAACAGGCCCAGCACTTCGCCAATGAGTTTTCTGTCGAGCATCTGTTTACGTCGCTGGAAGCAATGGCGGAAAGCGATGCTATTGACGCGGTGTATATTGCCAGCCCGAACGCCCTGCACTTTTCCCAGACGCAGCTTTTTCTGAGCCACAAAATCCATGTGATTTGCGAGAAACCACTGGCGTCGAATTTGGCGGAAGTGGATGCGGCCATTGCCTGTGCGCGGGAAAATCAGGTGGTGCTGTTTGAAGCATTTAAAACGGCCTGCCTGCCTAACTTTCATCTGTTACGCCAGGCGCTGCCAAAAGTCGGCAAACTGCGGAAAGTCTTTTTCAACTACTGCCAGTATTCCTCGCGTTATCAACGCTATCTGGATGGTGAGAATCCCAACACCTTCAATCCGGCGTTCTCTAACGGTTCGATTATGGATATCGGCTTTTACTGCCTGGCGTCGGCGGTGGCGTTATTTGGTGAGCCGAACAGCGTACAGGCGAGCGCCAGTTTACTGGCAAGCGGCGTGGATGCCCACGGCGTGGTGGTGATGGATTACGGTGATTTCAGCGTTACATTGCAGCACTCAAAAGTCAGTGATTCTGTCCTGGCAAGCGAGATTCAGGGCGAAGCGGGATCGCTGGTGATTGAAAAACTCTCTGAATGCCAGAAAGTCTGCTTTGTACCGCGCGGCAGCCAGATGCAGGATCTCACCCAACCGCAGCATATTAATACCATGCTCTACGAAGCAGAGCTGTTTGCTGAACTGGTGGATGAGCATCTGATTAATCATCCGGGGCTGGCGGTCAGTCGCATTACCGCCAAACTGCTGACTGAGATCCGCCGCCAGACTGGGGTCGTTTTTCCGGCTGATAGCGTAAATCTATAATTGTTACCGTAAAGCAGTGTAAAAGGCATGTAACAGACCATTGACTGGATGAATGGTCTGTCATACTTTGTTACCTGCAAAGGGGAGTAACTTCATTGCCGGTCGATCGTCATTACGATGTGTGAAAAACCACATCCGGTCACCGGGCAACCCGAAAGGAATACGCAGACGTATTCTTTTGAGACTGATGACAAACGCGAAATTGCCTGATGCGCTACGCTTATCAGGCCTACATAGTTCCTGCAATCTTTTGAATTTGCATGATTTTGTAGGCCGGATAAGGCGTTCACGCCGCATCCGGCATAAACGCAGGCACTTTGTCACCAATCTGAAAGGAATACGCAGACGTATTCCTTTTTTGTTGTAAGTGAGACCTTGCCGGAAGGCGAGGTCTATGCATAAAAAGCAGCGGCTGACGTCTTCCGACGTTGGCCGTTTTTTTTATGTGTAAGGAACTTCTATGAATACTGTCGGCACGCCGTTGCTATGGGGCGGATTTGCTGTTGTTGTCGCCATTATGCTGGCTATCGACCTGTTATTACAGGGGCGTCGTGGCGCGCATGCCATGACCATGAAACAGGCTGCGGCCTGGTCACTGGTCTGGGTGACGCTGTCGTTACTGTTTAATGCCGCTTTCTGGTGGTATCTGGCTCAGACACAGGGGCGCGAAGTCGCGGACCCGCAGGCGCTGGCCTTCCTCACAGGTTATCTGATTGAGAAATCGCTGGCGGTCGATAACGTCTTTGTCTGGCTGATGTTGTTCAGCTATTTCTCTGTTCCGGCAGCATTACAACGCCGCGTGCTGGTGTATGGCGTGCTCGGAGCGATTGTTCTGCGTACCATCATGATCTTCACCGGTAGTTGGCTGATTTCTCAGTTCGACTGGATCCTGTATATCTTCGGCGCCTTCCTGCTGTTTACCGGCGTGAAGATGGCGCTCGCCCATGAAGATGAATCAGGGATTGGCGACAAGCCGTTGGTGCGCTGGTTGCGCGGTCATTTGCGTATGACCGACACCATCGACAACGAGCATTTCTTTGTGCGTAAGAATGGCTTGTTGTATGCCACGCCGCTGATGCTGGTGCTGATTCTGGTGGAGTTGAGCGACGTGATTTTCGCCGTGGATAGCATTCCGGCTATCTTCGCCGTGACTACCGACCCGTTTATTGTGCTGACCTCAAACTTGTTTGCGATCCTCGGCCTGCGTGCGATGTATTTCCTGCTGGCGGGCGTAGCAGAGCGTTTCTCGATGCTCAAATATGGCCTGGCGGTGATTCTGGTGTTTATCGGTATCAAGATGCTGATTGTCGACTTCTACCATATTCCGATCGCCGTCTCGCTGGGCGTGGTGTTTGGCATTCTGGTGATGACGTTTATTATCAACGCCTGGGTGAATTATCGGCATGATAAGCAGCGGGTAGAATAATTCGCATTAAAACGCATACACCACTAGGTCAGGCACAACTATGTGATGTTCTCTTCTGGTTGCGCTCCTTTTCAGTGCAATGCCATATAAAGTCACTGGCGCAAGGAGCGCGCAGGGGGAGGACAATCGCCTCCTCCCCCTGCACCCCCGGGCTCTGGCGAACAAAATCGCCGCTGCGCGGTGCCCTCAGCTTATCCCTTCCGGCTATCGGGTACGGGCGCGAGGTAACATCCCTGTAAAACGCGCCCTCAGCCCACATCCATGTGGGCTGCCCCGGCCTTCAGGGAACGCCTCGGCGATTTTGACGCCACCAACACCGGTGCGGTTTATCAGTCTGCAACAAACACAACTAAACCTAATCAAGGATCAGGAGATGCCAGTTTGCTTTACCCACGAATATGTCAAACAAATGTAACCATTAAGTTGCAAAACATGACCTCCCTTTAAAATCCAGCATTTTTCGCTTCCCGAAGCTGTAACTTTCCTTATACTCGACCTTGCAAACACTTTGTTACATCCTGAAAGATGCGTCGACAGAACGCACCAGGGATGTGCGATAACACAATGAAAGGATCGAAAAATGACTACGCAACGTTCACCGGGGCTATTCCGGCGTCTGGCTCATGGCAGCCTGGTAAAACAAATCCTGGTCGGCCTTGTTCTGGGGATTCTCCTGGCATGGATCTCAAAACCGGCGGCTGAAGCTGTTGGTCTGTTAGGCACGTTATTCGTTGGCGCATTGAAAGCTGTAGCGCCAATTCTGGTGCTGATGCTGGTAATGGCTTCCATCGCTAACCACCAGCACGGGCAGAAAACCAATATCCGCCCTATTTTGTTCCTCTATCTGCTGGGTACTTTCTCTGCCGCACTGGCCGCAGTCGTTTTCAGCTTCGCCTTCCCTTCGACCCTGCATTTGTCCAGTAGCGCGGGCGATATTTCCCCGCCGTCAGGCATCGTGGAAGTGATGCGTGGGCTGGTGTTGAGCATGGTTTCTAACCCTATTGAGGCTCTGCTGAAAGGTAACTACATCGGGATTCTGGTGTGGGCCATTGGCCTTGGTTTCGCTCTGCGTCACGGTAACGAAACCACCAAAAACCTGGTCAACGATATGTCGAATGCCGTTACCTTTATGGTGAAACTGGTAATTCGTTTCGCACCAATCGGTATTTTTGGTCTGGTTTCTTCTACGCTGGCAACCACCGGTTTCTCCACACTGTGGGGCTACGCGCAACTGCTGGTCGTGCTGGTTGGCTGTATGTTGCTGGTGGCGCTGGTGGTTAACCCATTGCTGGTGTGGTGGAAAATTCGTCGTAACCCGTTCCCGCTGGTGCTGCTGTGCCTGCGCGAAAGCGGCGTGTACGCCTTTTTCACCCGTAGCTCGGCGGCGAATATTCCAGTAAACATGGCATTGTGTGAAAAGCTGAATCTGGACCGCGATACCTATTCCGTTTCTATTCCGCTGGGTGCCACCATCAATATGGCAGGCGCAGCAATCACCATTACCGTGTTGACGCTGGCTGCGGTTAATACGCTGGGTATTCCGGTCGATCTACCCACAGCGCTGCTGTTGAGCGTAGTGGCTTCTCTGTGCGCCTGTGGCGCATCCGGCGTGGCGGGGGGTTCTCTGCTGCTGATCCCGCTGGCCTGTAATATGTTCGGTATTTCGAACGATATCGCCATGCAGGTGGTTGCCGTCGGCTTTATCATCGGCGTATTGCAGGACTCCTGCGAAACCGCGCTGAACTCTTCAACTGACGTGCTGTTCACCGCAGCCGCGTGCCAGGCGGAAGACGAGCGTCTGGCAAATAGCGCCCTGCGTAATTAATACTTAGCCCCTTTCGTCAACGGCGGAAGGGGTTTTCTCTACTTTAAATGGATCAATTCCCCTTTTCTGCATCCGCCAGAAACGAATGATATTCAGGCCATTCATCAGTAGAAAACTACCTTCAATCATCGTGCCGCCAATCGACCCGGCCCAGATGTTGTGAGTTAACCAGCAACAAGTAGAAAACCACATCACGCAGCGCATGGTCAGCCCTTTAAAGCGAAATAGCGCCCAGGTACTGACAATCGTGCCAATGACCGGCAGCAGCTCCATCGGATGATGGAACTTCGCCAGACCAACTCCTCCCGTCAGCACGATGAAGATCGCCATTATCCATAAACTACGGGTACGCAGAGTAATTAACGTACGGATAGCATTGAGGATTGAGCTGGCCCCCGCCGGGAAGACGCCCATCAGGAAAAAATGTATGCCGATAAATACGCTATAGATGGAAAGCTGAATTTTGAAGCGACGTTCATCGCGGTTGAAGAATGTTGTAATACCAATCAGAAAGGCGATGACACCCACGCCCTGGGCCAGCCAATACGCGGTCATGATAAATCCTTAGCAGGTATGGAAAAGCAAACGGCGCTTCGAGTTAGAAACGCCGCTTCAGATTGCTGACAAAGTGCATCTCATTTCTTGCCGGATGCGACGTAAACGCCTTATCCAGCCTACAAGATCGTGCAACTTTACTATATTGCGAAGCGCATCAGGCAATTATGCGTTTATCAACAACCTTAAACGGCGCTTCACATTATGAAACGCCGTTTATTATTCACAACTTATTTCGACTTTACAGCGTTACGCCGCTTTTAAAGATCGCCAGTTCGCGGAAGTCGTTACGCTCGTTGCAGGTTTGCTTACCGTTGGCAAACTCAACGATGGTATCGATAAATTCTTCCAGCAACTGCGGCATCGCTTTACCGTGGATCAGCTGACCCGCGTCAAAGTCGATCCAGTGTTTTTTCTTCGCTGCCAGTTCGCTGTTGGTGGCGATTTTAACCGTCGGCACGAAACCACCATACGGCGTGCCGCGACCGGTACTAAACAGCACCATGTGGCAGCCCGCACCCGCCAGGGCGCTGGTCGCTACGGCATCGTTACCCGGTGCACTTAACAGGTTCAGCCCTGGTGTTTTCAAACGTTCGCCGTAGCGCAGCACGTCTACCACCTGGCTGGAGCCCGCTTTCTGGGTACAGCCGAGAGATTTATCTTCCAGCGTGGTGATACCACCCGCTTTGTTCCCCGGCGATGGGTTTTCGTAGATCGGCTGGTCATGGGCAATAAAGTACTGTTTGAAGTCGTTGACCATGGTGACCAGTTTTTCAAACGTCGCTTCATCGCGACAATGGTCCATCAGCAATTGCTCTGCGCCGAACATTTCCGGTACTTCGGTCAGCACGGTAGTGCCGCCGTTAGCAATCACATAGTCAGAGAAACGCCCCAGCATTGGGTTAGCAGTAATACCGGAAAGACCGTCAGAACCACCGCACTCCAGACCAAACTTCAGTTCGCTGAGTTTGCCTGGCTCGCGTTTATCGTTGCGCATCACGTTATACAGCTGATGCAGATGCTCGATCCCGGCTTCAATCTCATCATCCTGCTGTTGGCAGATCATGAAGTGAACGCGTTCAGGATCGATATCGCCCAGCGTTTCACGGAAAGCATCAACCTGGTTGTTTTCACAGCCCAGACCAATGACCAACACGGCGCCTGCGTTCGGATGACGCACCATGTTTTGCAGCATGGTGCGGGTATTAATGTGATCGTCGCCCAGCTGCGAGCAGCCGTAGGTGTGGCTGAAGAGGAACACGCCGTCAGTACCTTCAGCGTTGTTCGTCTCTTTCAAAAAACGGTTCTGGATCTGTCGCGCGATGCCGTTGACGCAGCCCACGGTCGGCAGGATCCACAACTCGTTACGTACCCCGACATCACCGTTAGCGCGACGATAGATCTGCACTTCACGATCTGCCGCTTGCGCAGGCAGATCCTGAAAATCAGGTTGATAGCGATACTGATCCAGATCGCTCAGATTCGTGCGCGTATTGTGGGCGTGAACGTGTTCCCCCGCCGCAATATCCGCCAATGCATAACCAATCGGCAGGCCATATTTGATGACGTTGGCCCCTTTTGCGATATCCGTTAACGCAAATTTATGTCCACGAGCAACATCCTGGCGCAGCGTTACGGTCTGGTTATCGACACTGATTTCTGTGCCTTCAGCCAAATCCGCTAAAGCGACCGCGACGTTATCCAGCGCATGGATCTTGATGTATTGCATATCAACCCCAGACCTTAGTTCAGTTCAATGGCGAAGTAGTCACGCGCATTGTTAAAGCAAATATTTTTCACCATCTCGCCCAGCAGGTTGATGTCCGCCGGCGCTTCGCCCGCTTCCACCCAGCGGCCAATCATCTGGCACAGAATGCGGCGGAAGTACTCGTGACGGGTGTATGACAGGAAGCTACGGCTGTCAGTCAGCATACCGACAAAGCGGCTCAGCAGACCGAGCTGCGCCAGTTGGGTCATCTGACGTTCCATACCGTCTTTCTGATCGTTAAACCACCAGCCGGAACCGAACTGCATTTTGCCTGGCATACCTTCGCCCTGGAAGTTACCGATCATGGTGCCCAGCACTTCGTTATCGCGCGGGTTCAGGCAGTAGAGAATGGTTTTCGGCAGCAGGTTTTCTTCGTTCTGTTTGCTCAGCAGCTTAGACAGTTCTTCCGCCATCGGACGGTCGTTGATGGAGTCAAAGCCTACATCCGGCCCCAGCAGTTTGAACTGACGCAGGTTGTTATTACGCAGCGCGCCAATGTGGTACTGCTGTACCCAGCCGCGACGCGCATATTCGGCGCCCAGGAATACCAGCACCGCAGTTTTGAACTGTGCGACTTCATGCTCACTCAGGGTTTCGCCAGCCAGACGGCGTGCCAGGATGCTATCCAGTTCCGCTTCGTTCGCTTCGGCAAACATCACCACGTCCAGCGCGTGGTCAGAGACTTTACAGCCGTGAGCCGCGAAGTGATCCAGACGTTTGGTCAGGGCAGTTTGCAGGTCTGCAAAGCGGCGAATGTCGGTATCGGAAACTTCACCCAGCTTCGCCATGTAGTCGTTAAAGGTCGCCTGTTCAATGTTGAAGGCTTTATCCGGACGCCAGCTCGGCAGCACTTTAATAGTGAAAGAGCCGTCTTTGGCAATCTCTGCGTGATGCTCCAGAGAGTCGATCGGGTCGTCGGTGGTGCCGACCATTTTCACGTTCATCTGCTGCATGATGCCGCGCGCGGAGAATTTGTCCTGCGCCAGCAGTTCGTTACATTCGTTCCAGATTTCATCTGCAGTAGACGGAGACAGCAGTTTGCCAGTGATGCCAAACGGACGACGCAGTTCGAGGTGCGTCCAGTGGTATAACGGGTTACCGATCGTGTGCGGAACGGTCGCCGCCCAGGCATCAAACTTCTCACGGTCAGATGCATCACCAGTACACAGGCGCTCAGCAACACCATTGGTACGCATTGCACGCCATTTGTAGTGGTCGCCTTTCAGCCAGATGTCATACAGATTCTTAAAGCGATAGTCTTCTGCGATTTGCTGCGGCGGTAAATGGCAGTGGTAGTCGAAAATCGGCTGGTCTTTTGCGTAGTCGTGATACAGACGGCGGGCAAATTCAGTATCTAACAGGAAATCTTCAGTCATAAACGGAGTCATTATCGTCTTCCTCTCAACGAGTGAGCTAGCTTGCTTAGGGTGCGATGCTGACAAAGTTATCACACCAATTTCCAGAGCCCGAAGATATTTTCGTGAGTTAGATCAATAAACGTAGTTAAAAAAATTACTCTCAAAGTGGTAAATCCCTCTGCAAGCCGCGCCAGTCCTGGCTTCGCTCTCATCCAGTAATGCCCCTACAAATATTCCCACATTTGTGATGGCTCTCACCTTTTAAAGTTGTATGACAAGTTATCTTTCTGCCGTCGCAAATCATAAGTCGACGGAATGCAAATTGCCGATTCATTCATTTGTTAGATGAATTGGGTTGACCGGTACGGAAGCCGAATTAGCACGAAACTTTCATGGCAGCGTTCGGGGTGTACCGGTTTTTTTTTCGGTCATCCGGTCGTAACTAACATCCTCTGCCCCAGGCAGGATGATGACCGCGCTTATTGCGGATATAACAAAACGATGAGGTTTTACATGCGTAAAATTAAAGGGTTACGTTGGTACATGATCGCATTGGTGACGCTCGGCACCGTGCTCGGTTACCTGACGCGTAACACTGTGGCGGCAGCTGCACCAACTCTGATGGAAGAGTTAAACATCTCCACCCAACAGTATTCCTACATCATCGCAGCCTATTCTGCTGCATATACGGTCATGCAACCTGTAGCGGGTTATGTACTGGATGTTCTGGGGACGAAAATCGGTTACGCAATGTTTGCCGTGCTGTGGGCGGTATTCTGTGGCGCAACTGCACTGGCTGGTAGCTGGGGCGGTCTGGCGATTGCCCGTGGTGCGGTAGGTGCGGCAGAAGCAGCGATGATCCCTGCAGGTCTGAAAGCCAGTTCCGAATGGTTCCCGGCGAAAGAACGCTCCATCGCAGTAGGTTACTTTAACGTTGGTTCCTCAATTGGTGCGATGATTGCGCCGCCGCTGGTGGTATGGGCAATCGTGATGCACAGCTGGCAGATGGCGTTTATCATCTCCGGTGCACTGAGCTTTATCTGGGCGATGGCATGGCTGATTTTCTATAAACATCCACGCGACCAGAAACATCTGACCGATGAAGAACGCGACTACATTATTAATGGTCAGGAAGCCCAGCACCAGGTTGGCGCGGCGAAGAAAATGTCCGTTGGTCAGATCCTGCGTAACCGTCAGTTCTGGGGTATCGCATTACCGCGCTTCCTGGCTGAACCGGCCTGGGGTACTTTCAACGCGTGGATCCCGCTGTTCATGTTTAAAGTTTACGGCTTTAACCTGAAAGAGATCGCGATGTTCGCCTGGATGCCAATGCTGTTTGCTGACCTTGGTTGTATCCTCGGTGGTTACCTGCCGCCACTGTTCCAGCGTTGGTTTGGTGTGAACCTGATTGTTTCCCGTAAGATGGTGGTAACACTGGGTGCGGTACTGATGATTGGCCCAGGTATGATCGGTCTGTTCACCAACCCGTATGTCGCGATTATGCTGCTGTGTATCGGTGGTTTTGCTCACCAGGCACTGTCTGGCGCGCTGATTACCCTCTCTTCTGACGTGTTTGGTCGTAACGAAGTGGCAACGGCAAACGGTCTGACCGGGATGTCTGCATGGCTGGCAAGTACGCTGTTTGCGCTGGTTGTAGGTGCACTGGCTGACACCATCGGCTTCAGCCCGCTGTTTGCAGTGCTGGCAGTGTTCGACCTGTTAGGCGCGCTGGTTATCTGGACGGTATTGCAGAACAAACCAGCGATTGAGGTGGCGCAGGAAACACATAACGATCCCGCCCCGCAACATTAACGCTTAGCGTGAGTTTTAATGTCGAAGCCGCCTGTTCTGGCGGCTTCGTTGTTTATGCGTTTGTCCGGCCTACAGGGTTAATTGATGGTTGGTAGAGACGGAGTAAAAATTACCGATAGTTTCCCCATGTAGTACCCGGCCTGTTTGTCCATCACGCTGAATTTATCGACTACCAGGGTTAATGGCGTGGGGACGCACATAACGGCGTAACGAATACCTGGCAACACAACTGGTCGAACACGCTTCAGGTTAATGCTGTTCCAGACCATGTTTTCATTATTGCGCACGTCAATTTGCCCGCCCGTTTCCGGGTTATACATTTTTACCCGGTAATCAATACGTTCCGAGGCATCTGTCGATGCTCCCCCCTGACGATAGATCGAGAAGTCGCCATCTCCTCGTCCGGCTGCCGGGCGACCTTCATCTTTAAGCTGGATTTCATAACTGATGGCGTTGCCGTTAAAACCATCGTACAGGCACATATCCAGTGTGGTCAGATCCTGAGCATAGTTACTGCCATTGACGCTCCCTGTCGGATGTAGATCAAGCTGTACCCGTGGCGTGGCGTGAGCGAACTCCGGGAAGAAGATGTCGATATGGTTGGGGTCGAGCGTATTAAGCGTGATATCTGCAACATAATCCGTTCCAGGAGAGGAAAAACGTAATTTAACAGAACCTTCCCAGACGCCGCCGATTGGTAATTTTTTCATTTCGGCTTGCTCAAGATACAGCGTTAAAGGCTTTGCATTCGCAAGATGTTGAACACTACCATCGGCATCACTTCGACACTGAAAGCCAGTACCATTGGTCAAAGCAACTTGAGTCGACCATCCATTACATGGCCCACCAGGATTCCAGACCTCAGCATCCATATAACCTTTAATTTTGACAGGCCAACGCATACCACTGCGCTTCTCCGTCAAATAAATCTGCACAGTAGAAGAGTTGCCTGATGCAGTGCAGGTCTGTTGCGAATCAGGAAAATTACACTGATAATTTGACCACGTAGTGCCGTAATTTACTGCTGGTGGATCTTCCCTGTTCCAGAAGTAATAATCAGCCCTGCCAGTTGCCAAATCGTAGGTTATATTAGCCGTAACGTTAGTTGCCGCCTGAGCACCAGTAACCACACCAAATAAACTCAAAATCACGGCAATCAATCGATTTCTCATGGTGCAACCTCCCTTTGCGCCGTCTGTACGTTTTCTCGTAATTTGGGCTGTTTTAACTGCGCCTGTAGCTGAATGGACTCTGGCAGTTGCGAATAACTCACGATGCTACAATTCACATCCCCGCTATATCGAATGCTGGCACGTTTCTTTAAAACGTTGAGTGGGCATTTAAGAAATTGCTGCCCGGAAAGCAGATACAGTTCTTTTTGGTTACCGCTGATCTCCAGGGTAAATCCGCCGTCTTCAGCGACCAACAGCATGGCGCTGTTCAGACCGACCAACGGGAATTTCTCTACCGAAGCGGGCAATAACAAGCGGCCAATATAGTTGTAGCTAAAGCTGGCTGATACTTCGCGGTAGCGTAATTTGCCTGGTAACAACATTAACTCACGATTACCCGCACCGTTAATAATGTTGGTAGTTCCTTGCTGATTACCCTGGCTGCTGTCGTTAACTTCCACAAAGCCCGACTGGAATCCCGGATACGGAAATAACACGCTATCACTTTGACTCAGTTGCAGCGTTCTGCTGCCCGCCACTCGCGCTTCGATTTGCAGATCCTGACTCTCTTCATCTTGTTCAGTAAATCCTTTTACATCTACTAATACCGCACCGAGCAGATCATCTGTTCCACTGGCTCCCAGATTAATTCCGTAACGACTCACCGCCAGCGTGGACCTGTAAGTCCCTGTAAAGGCAGAGAGATGATCATGATTCTTGCGATCGTAACTGTCTGATACGGTGCCGTAGAGATTACCGTATTGACCATCCCAGCGACCGTTAACTGCGCTGTTTATGGTATCGGTGTTCAGGCCGCCGACGGTCACGCCAAGCTCTTTATGGCTGAATGAATCGTTATAAAAGGTATGCGATAACTGCCAGGACGTTTGATCGCCATCCTGATCGCTATAGCGATAGTCGGTAGCAACATTGGTCGAATGGCTGTTGTTATTACTGTCCATCGTTGGCGTGTCTGATAACGAAAACGACAAGTACAAGCCGTTGTCGTCATTATCGCCACCGTTGTCATTACGATGGAAAACACCGACAGAAGTACTCAAAATCCAGTCACGCATCACAAAAGCGCGGGAAGCACTAAGTTGTACAGTTTCGGAGATACTTTGCGCTGTTGTCTGGCGAAGATAGTTATTTTCAAAGCTCTGCTGTTTATCCCAACGCAGACTATCATCGGTGTTATTTTGCGTGCGGGTATAACCCAGCATCATGTTCCAGCCGATAAGATTCTGTGAAACCGTCGCGGAAATACTTTCATAACAGCTTAAGGCGTTGTAGCTTTCTCTGCTGTCGGTTGTACAAACATCACCGTCGGAGTTGGTGCGATAAAAGCCCAGCGTCGGCCATCCCGAATTACTCCAGTTAACCTGCTGCATATCACCTTTGCCGCCATCATCATTGCGGAACAGACTGGCACCGATAGCAAGATTCCCCGCCCCGCCTAAACTCGACGTCCAGTTATTACCGAGTTCGAATGAATTCACATCATCGGCATTCGCCAGCCCTGCATAAAGCTCATATTGCGGATGTAATGGCAGACGCACCCCCAACTGATAAGCAGAACTTTCGTCATCGGCAGCCTGGGATGTGGTTTTCCCTGCCTGTAAAAACCACTGCGCATTTCCATCAGTCAGGCCGCCTGTTTTGGTAAACGGCACAAGCTCGGTGCGGGTGAGTTGGTTATTTTCATAGACTTTTAACGCCACGCTGTAGCTACCTGGCGGAAAGGAACTGGTATCAATAAATTGCGAACCACTATTGAGATAGAACGATCCCAGAAGTTGTTCATTGCGCCAGGCATCAACACGTGAATTACGCGAAAGCAGAATCATTACCGGCGTACCCTGCTGGCTTTGCGTCTGGTTTAAATAGCTGAGTGTCGACCCGATACGCATTCCGTCGATTGCGCCGAGTGGCAAAAAGTTAAAAGTAAAGTTTCCGCCTTGCGCATTAAATAGTGTGCGGTTGTCCATCCGACCAGCCTGCACATAATAGCGACGTAAAAAATCATAACGATAATAGAGATCGCTGACATCTGCATTACTATCACTGGCATCATCTGCATCATAGCCGTTGAAATTCCAGTGAGCGCCTATATAGCTATTTTCTGTTATTCCCAGCGCGCCCTTACCCTGCAGAGACAACGATTGATAATCATCCTGTGCCAACACATTGATGTCTTGTTGATGTATAAAGGCGTTAACCGTATTTTTGTCTGGATTTAAATACAAGGATCTGGCGTCAAAAATAGAACTCCATTGCGGATTAATAAATAACGTTGCTGAACTGTCTTCATCGTTAAAGATAATTTCAACAGAATCAGTATTGATAAAACCACACCCTGAATCGGTACGCAAATAACCGCAAGCCATTTCTCCATGACGATCCAATGGCTGTGAGAGTCTCGCTTTAACGATCTGCGCTATTTTTTGATCTTCCGCATCCAGTTCCAGCTTGTTGTATAAACCAGTTGAGTCCAGAAATGTTACGGTATCAAGATTAACCATTGCATAATATTTACCGAGACTTTTTCCGGCGTAATAAACCTCGATATACTCCTGCTGCCCCTGTGCAATAACTTCAAATCCGGCGGGAATTTTGGTTAATGTTGCCCATGCAGGGCTGAGACTAGCAAGGATAAAAATAGCCAGTAATTTTTTATCCATGGCAATCCTGTAATCCATAACAAATACTAAAACAATTAAAATAAGGGAGGACGCGCCCCCCTTTGTTACGTGTTAATTCTGTTATCCGGATTAGATATCCTGGGACAGATAAATGCTTACTACGCCACGGTAGATACCTGTTTCCAGAACACCTTTGGTGGTTTGAGCAAACATCAGGTTTTTAGCCAGAGAACCGTTAGTTAACGCATCGGAAGCAAAGATTTTGGTTGCGGTAAAAGTGGTTGCTGCATCAGCTTTAATTTCTTCGCCACCCCAGGTTACTGTCAGCGGAACAATCTTGGTAGCGTCCAGACTTTGAACCAGTTGCGCTGGGGAAACTAACTGCATTTTCACGTTTTTGGTCACGTCATTTGACCAGATTTTAGTCATCAACTGATAAGATTGCAGACCCTGACCCGGCAGATATTGCATTTCTACTGCTTTCGGCAGCGCAGTGTTATCGGTCTGAGTCATGTCCAGAGCGGCGTCAACGTTAGCCGTAACAGTAATATCCTTTTGTACTGCTAACGCGGAGCCTGCAACGGAAAACAGTGCAGCGACCAGAAGAGATTTTGCAAATACCTTTTTCATTATTATTCCTTTGTTTATTACAATGATAATTAATGGATCGCCAGCTCAAACTCGCCATTATCCTTAGTGATCCAGTTATTATATTTGACTACGATTTTTTCGTCGCCAGATATGCTTTCTAACATCCTGTCTTGTCCAGGGAAGATATTTTTATTTACGGTCTGCGTTCTACATTTTACAGAACGATTATTCTTACAATAGTCAATGGTTAATATTTTCAGACGTTGATTGCCATTATTAATTAACTTATTATCGGCACTGATATCTAACTTCGCTACAGGCTGCTGAGGGGGAACGCTGACAACAATGCCCCAAATTAAGTTAACCGTTAATTGCATGGCGAGATCTTTTTTATTAACCGTTGCATCATCAATGCTGGGTACGGCTTCAAATTTAACCCGATAGTTTTTTTCTTTTTGCTCAGGTTCCATTGCCACGAAACGCACGGTCTTACTGCTTCCGCCGGGTAAAGCAAATTTGGGTGGCATTACTACAAGTTGGTTCGCATCGCCAGATATCACTTCAACTTCTTTTTCTTGTGCCGTTGAAGGATTATCGATACGAAATACCGTTGCTTTAATATATTGAACTTCATTCGTTTTCGATATTACGCGAACACTTCCTTCTCCCTGACTGTTAATCGAAACCGCCATAGGATAAACCGTCATATTTGCTTGTCCTGGCATTGAACAGGAAAAAAGAATACAAACCAGAATAAATGGAACTCTTATGCATTTCACAATGATATTTTCTTTTACGAAAGTTATCGAATGCGTGCATTAGATTGATTGAGGCGGGAAATGTCAAAACAATAATATATTGGCCATATAAATCTTATTTATTGAAATTACCCTTAACTTACTGAAAAATATGATACGCGACAACATCACTTGCTAAAAATTAGGAATTTATAAAGATACAAATTACATATATATATTAATTTCATATAAATACCAGTAATAAAACTACCATGGCATACCCATAGATAAAGTGGTATGATAACTTTGTCCGCATTCCACTCCGGGAGACGCATATGGAAATCACTGAACCACGCCGTTTGTACCAACAGCTCGCCGCTGACCTGAAAGAGCGCATCGAGCAGGGCGTCTATCTGGTGGGTGATAAACTGCCCGCCGAACGTTTTATTTCTGATGAAAAAAACGTCAGCCGCACCGTGGTTCGTGAAGCCATCATCATGCTTGAAGTCGAGGGCTATGTAGAAGTACGCAAAGGCTCGGGAATTCATGTGGTTTCCAACCAGCCTCGCCATCAGCAGGCGGCGGACGCGAATATGGAATTTGCCAATTACGGTCCGTTTGAACTGCTCCAGGCACGTCAACTTATCGAAAGCAATATTGCCGAGTTTGCTGCAACCCAGGTAACGAAGCAGGACATCATGAAACTGATGGCCATCCAGGAGCAGGCGCGCGGCGAACAATGCTTCCGTGATTCCGAGTGGGATTTGCAGTTTCATATTCAGGTCGCATTAGCGACGCAGAACTCTGCACTGGCTGCCATCGTTGAGAAAATGTGGACCCAGCGTAGTCATAACCCGTACTGGAAAAAACTGCACGAGCACATTGATTCCCGTACCGTCGATAACTGGTGTGATGACCACGATCAGATCCTCAAAGCGTTGATACGCAAAGATCCTCATGCCGCCAAACTTGCAATGTGGCAGCACCTGGAAAATACCAAAATTATGTTGTTTAACGAAACCAGTGACGATTTCGAGTTCAATGCCGACCGCTATTTGTTCGCCGAGAATCCTGTCGTTCATCTGGATACTGTGGCCAACAGCAGCAAATAAACTCCCATTTCTGACAGGCGCAGCAACGCGCCTGTTCGCTTTATCAGTAAGCGAAAAGTATAAAGTGTCAGCCTGTGTAAATCCTCTCGCCACCCTCCTCTGCAATCAGCAAAATCAGACTCCACGGACATGTAATTTTGATAACGAACAACGTTGACCTTTGTTACAATTAGATTCAATTTGAATTTATGCTATTAAATGTTTTCTTATCTCACGTTTTAACAGGGAATAGTTCAGGCCGTATTGGTGTCTCGACCCGCAATATATACAACAACAGCAATAACCTGACGGGTGTGCATCATTTAAAACCGGCGTGGCGTTAACCGATTCACCAGGAATAATGAATGGAACTTTTGACCCAATTGCTGCAAGCCCTGTGGGCGCAGGATTTTGAAACCCTGGCCAATCCGTCGATGATTGGCATGTTGTATTTTGTCTTGTTTGTGATTTTGTTCCTCGAAAACGGCTTGCTTCCAGCGGCCTTTTTACCCGGCGACAGCTTGCTGGTGTTGGTCGGTGTATTGATTGCCAAAGGCGCAATGGGTTACCCGCAAACCATTATGCTGCTAACTGTTGCTGCCAGCCTCGGTTGCTGGGTCAGCTACATACAGGGGCGATGGCTGGGCAATACCCGCACCGTACAAAACTGGCTATCCCATTTACCTGCGCACTACCACCAACGCGCACACCATCTTTTTCATAAACACGGTTTATCTGCGCTGTTAATTGGTCGCTTTATCGCATTTGTCAGAACATTACTGCCGACCATTGCCGGACTGTCAGGGCTGAATAACGCCCGCTTCCAGTTCTTCAACTGGATGAGCGGTTTGCTGTGGGTATTGATCCTGACAACCTTAGGTTACATGCTCGGCAAGACGCCGGTATTTTTGAAGTATGAGGACCAGCTGATGTCATGCCTGATGCTGCTCCCGGTGGTGCTGCTGGTGTTCGGCCTGGCAGGTTCTCTTGTTGTTTTATGGAAAAAGAAATATGGAAATCGGGGGTAAAGGATGCAAATACCTCGCATGTCGCTTCGCCAGCTAGCCTGGTTCGGCGCTGCTATATTGCTGGCTGGCACGCTGCTGCTGGCCTGGTCTGCGGTTCGTCAACAAGAATCCACGCTGGCGATCCGCGCCATTCATCAAGGGACGACGATGCCGGACGGTTTTTCCATCTGGCATCACCTTGATGCTCATGGCATTCCTTTCAAAAGCATCACCCCTAAGAATGACACACTGTTGATTACGTTTGATTCCAGCGATCAAAGTGCCGCCGCCAAAGCGGTCCTCGACAGAACATTGCCTCATGGCTACATCATTGCGCAGCAGGACGATAATAATCAGGCCATGCAATGGCTGACCCGGCTGCGGGATAATTCTCATCGCTTCGGATAACTTCCTGTTATCCGAAACATATCACTCACTTTGGTGATTTCACCGTTACTGTCTATGATTAATAAGGCGGTGGTTAATACCACCGCCTCGTTGTCTGGACAATCGTTCCTCTGTAATGGGTCCGAGTCACAATGGAAGGTTCAAGAATGAAATACCACATCGCTTTAGCTGTTTCTCTTTTTGCTCTTAGTGTCAGTAGTTATGCCACTACCCTTTGTCAGGAAAAGGAGCAAAATATCCTTAAGGAGATCAGCTATGCCGAAAAACATCAAAACCAGAATCGTATCAACGGCCTGAACAAAGCCCTTAGTGAAGTGCGGGCGAATTGTTCAGATAACCAGTTGCGTGCCGATCATCAAAAGAAAATCGCGAAGCAGAAAGATGAAGTGGCAGAACGCAAGCATGATTTAGCCGAGGCGAAACAAAAAGGCGATGCGGATAAGATTGCTAAACGCGAACGGAAACTAGCAGAAGCGCAGGAAGAGCTGAAAAAGCTGGAAGCGCGCGACTACTAATCCCCAATAGTTAATACTTACTCACCTGGAGAAAACTATGTCGAAAGAACACACTACGGAACATCTGCGTGCTGAGTTGAAATCCCTGTCCGATACGCTGGAAGAGGTGCTTAGCTCCTCTGGCGAAAAGTCAAAAGAAGAGCTGAGTAAGATTCGAAGCAAAGCGGAACAGGCTCTGAAACAGAGCCGCTATCGTCTGGGTGAAACCGGTGATGCGATTGCTAAACAAACCCGCGAAGCGGCGGCGCGTGCCGATGAGTATGTGCGTGAAAATACGTGGGCGGGGGTTGGTATTGGCGCAGCCATCGGCGTGGTGCTGGGCGTTCTGCTGTCGCGTCGTTAATTATGGCGGAAACTCATCACGCGCAAGGGCCCGGTAAAAGCGTTCTGGGCATCGGGCAGCGAATTGTCACCATCATGGTCGAAATGGTGGAGACGCGTCTGCGGCTGGCGGTGGTTGAACTGGAAGAAGAAAAAGCCAATATCTTTCAGCTTTTACTGATGCTCGGCCTGACGATGCTTTTCGCTGCATTTGGTCTTATGAGCCTGATGGTGCTGATTATCTGGGCCGTTGATCCGCAATATCGCCTGAATGCAATGATTGCCACCACTGTGGTGTTGCTGCTTCTGGCACTCATCGGCGGTATCTGGACGTTACGCAAGTCGCGCAAATCCACCTTGCTGCGCCATACGCGTCACGAACTGGCAAACGATCGACAACTTCTCGAGGAGGAGTCCCGTGAGCAGTAAAGTCGAACGTGAACAACGTAAGGCACAACTGCTTCGTCAGATCCAGCAGCAACGACTGGATCTTTCCGCTAGTCGGCGTGACTGGCTGGAGGCAACGGGTGCCTATGATCGCCGCTGGAATATGCTGTTGAGCCTGCGTTCCTGGGCGCTGGTCGGCAGCAGCGTGATGGCTATCTGGACTATTCGTCATCCGAATATGCTGGTCCGCTGGGCCAGGCGCGGTTTTGGCGTCTGGAGTGCGTGGCGTCTGGTTAAAACCACCCTCAATCAGCAACAGCTTCGCGGTTAACTTCCTCTCTGGCCGGAACTACTCCGGCCTTATCCCTCAAATTTTTTGAAAAAATTTGACAGTTTTCCTTGCTAACAATCAGCATTCACCACGTTTATTATTCTCTCCATCGACAGCAATGACGCTAATGCCGCGCCCTTGCACAAAAAAACAATCAGCAGCCTGAGTGGCGCAGTGGAGAGTATGATGAAAAAATTAGAAGATGTTGGTGTACTGGTAGCACGTATTTTAATGCCGATTCTGTTCATTACCGCAGGCTGGGGAAAAATTACTGGCTACGCTGGTACTCAACAATATATGGAAGCAATGGGCGTCCCGGGCTTTATGCTGCCGCTGGTGATTCTGCTTGAGTTTGGTGGTGGTCTGGCAATCCTGTTTGGTTTCCTGACTCGCACCACCGCGCTGTTTACCGCTGGCTTTACACTGTTGACGGCGTTTTTATTTCACAGCAACTTTGCCGAAGGCGTCAATTCGCTGATGTTCATGAAAAACCTGACAATTTCTGGCGGATTCCTGCTGCTGGCGATTACCGGACCGGGCGCGTATAGCATCGACCGTCTGCTGAATAAAAAGTGGTAAGCACGCGCTATACTTAACGATAAAAAACGAGGGGGAAGCTCCTCGTTTTTGCTATTGGAGGAAAGAAAAATGGGTCAACTGATTGACGGCGTCTGGCATGACACCTGGTACGACACCAAATCCACTGGCGGTAAATTTCAACGTTCAGCTTCTGCATTTCGTAACTGGCTCACTGCCGATGGCGCGCCAGGCCCTACTGGCAAAGGCGGTTTTGCCGCAGAAAAAGATCGTTATCATCTCTATGTTTCACTCGCCTGCCCGTGGGCGCACCGCACGTTGATCATGCGTAAACTCAAAGGACTGGAACCGTTTATTTCCGTTTCCGTGGTGAATCCGCTGATGCTGGAAAACGGCTGGACCTTTGATGACAGTTTCCCGGGTGCAACCGGCGACACGCTCTATCAACATGAATTCCTGTACCAGCTTTATCTCCACGCTGATCCACACTACAGCGGACGAGTCACTGTTCCCGTGCTATGGGACAAAAAGAACCACACCATTGTCAGCAACGAATCAGCGGAAATCATCCGTATGTTCAATACCGCGTTTGATGCACTGGGCGCGAAAGCGGGAGATTATTATCCTCCTGCACTGCAAACTAAAATTGACGAACTTAACGGCTGGATATACGACACCGTAAATAATGGCGTCTATAAAGCTGGTTTTGCCACCAGCCAGGAAGCCTACGACGAGGCGGTGGTGAAAGTGTTTGAATCACTGGCGCGTCTGGAACAGATATTAGGGCAGCATCGCTTCCTGACGGGTAACCAGTTAACCGAAGCCGATATTCGCCTGTGGACCACGCTGGTTCGTTTTGATCCGGTGTATGTCACCCACTTCAAGTGCGATAAGCACCGTATCAGCGATTACTTGAATTTGTATGGCTTCCTGCGCGATATCTATCAGATGCCGGGAATAGCCGAAACCGTCAATTTCGACCATATCCGTAATCACTACTTCCGCAGCCATAAGACCATCAACCCAACGGGAATTATTTCGATTGGCCCGTGGCAGGATCTCGATGAACCGCACGGGCGGGATGTTCGCTTCGGTTAAACAAAGGCACCCTTCGTGGTGCCACTGGTTGTTGGCTAAGTGCGTGTTGTTATGTCGGATGCGGCGTGAACGCCTTATCTGACCTACAAAACATCGTACATTCAATATATTGCAGAAGCCGCCCAGGCCAGATAAGCGTAGCGCATCAGGCGATTTTGCGCTTGCCCTTATCCTTCACAGCGCCTTATTAATTCATCTCGATAATATTTACTGCAAATTCATTCATGTCTATTCTTAATTTGCTGCTTTAAAAACAAGTGATTGAGCAAAATTGAGGCAAAAATGGACTGGTATCTGAAAGTACTAAAAAATTATGTCGGTTTCCGGGGGCGTGCACGGCGCAAAGAGTACTGGATGTTTATTCTGGTCAACATCATCTTTACGCTCGTGCTGGGACTGCTGGATAAAATGCTGGGCTGGCAACGTGCCGGTGGCGAAGGCATCCTGACGACTATCTATGGCATTCTGGTGTTTTTGCCGTGGTGGGCAGTACAGTTCCGTCGCCTGCATGACACCGACCGTTCGGCGTGGTGGGTGCTACTGTTCTTAATTCCGGTTATCGGTTGGCTAATTATCATCATCTTTAACTGCCAGCCGGGGACGCCAGGCGAAAACCGCTTTGGACCCGATCCGAAACTGGAGCAGGAATAATAATTAAGCACCTTGTATAAAGGTGCTTCAGATTGTTGACAAAGTGCGCTTTGTTTATGCCGGATGCGGCGTAAACGCCTTATCCAGCCTACAAAATCTCCAAAATTCAATATATTGCAGTGACTGCGTAGGCCTGATAAGCGTAGCGCATCAGGCAGTTTTGCGTTTGTCTGCAGCCAAAAGTACCTTGCAAAAGGTGCTTAATCGTTTATTTTCCGGCGAATAATTTTGGAATTTCCCGCAAACACCAGGATTTTGCTTCCCCCATACTGTCGCGACGCCAGGCCATAATAATATCGATTTCGCTGGTCGATTCCGGACTGACGACACGCAACCGCCCTTCAGCAATATCTTTTTCCACCATCGGATACGGCATAGTTGCCACGCCAAGCCCAGCCAGTAACGCCTGGCGTTTATCTTCAATAGTGCTCACCGTTAAGCGCGGCTGTTTGTCCAGTAGCTGTACGGTCAATACCGGGCGCTCACGAGCGGTATCCGCCACCGCAATTCCGCGATATTTCACGCGCGTCACTTCAGAGAGCGGTTCCGGCTCCTGATGAATCGGGTGATCCGGCGCAGCCACGTAGACGTTCATCAAGGTGTAAAGCTTACGAGAGTTGATTTCCGACGAGGAGCGAAAATGCATATCCGGCGCGATAACAATATCTGCTCGCCCCTGTTCCAGCCGCTCCCACGCCCCCGCCAGCACCTCAGTAATGATTGCCAGTTGGGTATTGGCTTTCGCCGCCAGTTTGTCGATCAACGGGAAAAAAGCAGGCGTAGGCACCAGCGCCTCGGTCACAATAGTGAGATGTGTTTCCCAACCACGCGCGAGGGCTTCGGCATCGGTGGTCAGTTTATCTGCCGCCTCCAGCAGAACGCGTCCCCGCTCCAGCAACATTCGCCCGACATTGGTGAATTTGGTGCGATGGCCCGAGCGGTCAAACAGCACCACATCAAGCTCTTCTTCCAGCTTTTGCATGGTGTAACTAAGCGCAGAAGGCACGCGTCCCAGCTCATCGGCCGCCGCCGCAAAACTACCACGGCGATCAATAGCATCCATAACCCTTAGTGCTTCCAGCGTTAACGCCCTTTCTTTGGCCATTTCGTTCTCATTCAGGAAATTTGAACATACCGGGCAGAATATCTGGCTAACAATGTAGCGTCCAGCCCCTTACCATAAAAGGAAGTAAAGAGAGGTCAAGAATTATGATTACTACCCGAACTGCCAGGCAGTGTGGACAAGCAGACTACGGATGGTTGCAGGCCCGGTATACTTTTTCCTTTGGACACTACTTCGACCCGAAATTGTTAGGCTATGCCTCCCTGCGCGTGCTTAACCAGGAAGTGTTGGCTCCAGGTGCCGCCTTCCAGCCACGTACTTATCCCAAAGTTGATATTTTGAATGTGATTCTCGACGGAGAAGCAGAGTATCGGGACAGCGAAGGCAATCATGTACAGGCCCGCGCCGGTGAAGCCTTATTGCTTTCTACTCAGCCGGGCGTGAGTTATAGCGAACATAATATCAGCAAAGACAAAGCGTTAACGCGAATGCAGCTCTGGCTGGATACCTGCCCACAACGGGAGAATCCGCTGATTCAAAAACTGGCGCTGAATATGGACAAGCAGCAATTAATCGCCTCGCCAGATGGCGCGAAAGGTAGCCTGCAACTGCGCCAGCAGGTGTGGCTGCATCATATCGTGCTCGACAAAGGCGAAAGTGCGAATTTCCAGTTGCATGGGCCACGCGCGTATTTGCAGTCTATTCACGGTCAATTTCATGCGCTTACACATCACGAAGAGAAAGCTGCGCTGACCTGCGGTGATGGCGCATTTATTCGTGACGAGGCTAACATTACACTCGTTGCTGATTCCCCGCTGCGCGCTTTGCTGATAGATTTACCTGTCTAGTTTTTTTACAGGGAGAAGATGATGAGTAAAAAATCGGCGAAAAAACGTCAGCCAGTAAAGTCCGTTGCAGCGAAAGAAACCACCCGCGCTACCAAAAATTTTGGCTATGAAGAGATGTTGAGTGAGCTGGAGGCGATAGTCGCCGACGCCGAAATACGGTTAGCCGAGGATGAAGCTACCGCATAAAAACAGGTTGCCGGATGCGGCGTAAACGCCTTATCCGGCCTACAAAACCAACAAATTGCACAATTCGTAGGCCGGATAAGATGCGCCAGCATCGCATCCGGCATCAGGTACAAAACCCAACAACATCAACAAATTGCACAATTCGTAAGCCGGATAAGATGCGCCAGCATCGCATCCGGCATCAGGTACAAAACCCAACAACATCAACAAATTGCACAATCCGTAGGCCGGATAAGATGCGCCAGCATCGCATCCGGCATCAGGCACAAAACCCAACAACATCAATAAATTGCACAATTCGTAAGCCGGATAAGATGCGCCAGCATCGCATCCGGCATCAGGTACGATATCCGAAATCCGGCGCTTATCTGGCCTTGCTCGCCATAATCTCGATAATCTGCCGATCCGTTTGCTGCATTGAATGACTTGCCAGCGCGCACAGATTGGCGATTGACTGCTCAACATCATGCGCCACAATCCCTTCATTGCCGGTCACGGCGGTATCATCCAGCGCCATTAACACCGCTTTCCACGCTGCCGAGGCACTGGTCGAAACCTTCATCGCGCAACTGTTCGACGCGCCATCGCAAATCATACCGCTAACATCACCAATCATACTGCTGATCGCCATCGAGATCGTTTCATAACGACCATCCACCAGCCATGCCATCCCGGCAGCGGCGCCCATTGCTGCCGTTGTTGCAGCACACAGCGCAGACAAACGCGGCAACTGGTTATGGATGTAAATCGCGCTCAAATGCGAAAGCATCAGCGCACGCGCCAGCCGTTCATCATCCGCCCCGAAGTGTTCCGCGACCACCACCACGGGCATTGTCGCGGTGATCCCCTGGTTGCCAGAACCGGAGTTACTCATCGCCGGAAGCGTTGCGCCGCCCATACGCGCATCAGATGCCGCGCTGGTACGAATCACAATGGATGAAGAGAGATCTTTCGCCAGCAAACCGCGTGCACACTGTTTTTCCAGCGTAGCGCCAATATGCAGCCCCCAGTTCCCACTCAAACCTTCCTGCGATAACGCGCAGTTTAATTTCGCAGAATCGAGAATAAAGCGGATCGCCTCAAACGGGACTTCATTGACGAACTTCAGGATCTCGGCGAGCGTTGTTCTGGAGAGCACCGCCAGCGGCGACTCTTGCTCTCCCTCTGTCACGCACGCCTGCTGGGCAAACACCACGCCATTGTGCGTCTCAATATGCACAATGTTGGTATGTCCACCGACGATGGTGACACAAGCCCACTGCTCGCCGTTCCAGACTTTGGCGCGTGAGAAGAGGATTTCATCGCAAGGTTCCTGGATCTTGACCGAGACTTTCCCCGCCGCCAGCAACGCTTTGGCATCGGCAATTGCCTGCGCCGTTGCGTCTTTCAGCACTTCCAGCCCAGCTTTGGCATTCCCACCTAACGCGCCCAGTGCTGCCGCAATCGGCAGCCCCACCATTCCCGTACCGGGAACGGTGACGCCCAGACCGTTCTTCATCAGATTTGGCGAAACCCAGGCTTCTACACGTTCAACCGGACCTTCCAGTTCTGCCGCAGCAACCGCCGCCGCCAGCGCCAGTGAAATCGGTTCAGTACATCCCAGCGCCGGTTTTACTTCCTCCTGAACTGCAAGGATGTAACGCTGCCATAACGGATTTAAAGTCGAATCAAACATAATAAAAACCTTAAAATTTCAGGTAAATCATGAAAATGCCAGGAACGGAGAAACGCAAAGCAACAAACCGGTGACGATAATCAGGTACAGAGAGGCACCTTTGTATTTGTGCAATGCCGGTACTTTGTAAACCAACCACGCTGGGATCAGGCACCCTACCATGCCGAAAATAGGGCTACAGATAGAGGTAAAGCTCAACACTGGCGCATTCAGTACGATGGCGCTCCAGGCCAGTAAAATGGCAAAAATCATGATGCCGCGCTGAACGAGATTTTCGTTAATCTTCTCAGCTGGCATCTTGCGGCGCAGGATGTTCATTACGATCCCTTGCGTTGCTTCACGAAAGCCTAAATAGACGCCAAAGAACGCGGTCATTACGGCAAAGATATTGAGGATGACGCTGACCACTTTCACCCATGCTGCACCGTCGCCGCTAATAAATTGAGCTGCAATCGCCAGCGCGGAAATATTCTGCTCGTAGGCTTTTACTGCTTCGTCATGTCCCATCGCCAGCGTGAACGACACTGCGTAGAAAAAGACGGTGACAAACAGGATCCCAAACGCAATGTTCATCGCCCGCAACGCTTTATGTCGCGCTACTTCGATCGATTTTTCTCGCGAACGATAGGAAATCACCATCGGGCTTAACGTCTGAATAAACAGAATCGAGGTTAAGGTAAACGGCAGTGTGATAATGGCGTTTTTCACCAGCAGCCCCAGCGGCGGCAGCGAACCGACGTTATACAGATGCCACATCCCGACCATCGATACACCCAGCGCCGCCACCACCAGCAGTTTGGTCAGCACCATGCCGGTCGAAATTTTGAATAACAGTTTCTCGCCGCGTGAAGATATCGCGACCAGAATACAAATCAGTACCAGGCCATAAAACGGACTGTCAGACAGCAATCCTTCCGTCACGCCGAAAGTATGCAGATAGGAGGCGCTATCGTTAGTGATGGCGGTGGAGTAAACAAACATCCAAATAACCAGCATCACAAAGTAAAGTGCACCTAACAAAATGCCCCAGTTTTTACCCAAATAACCACTAATGACACTCGGGTAATCTTTACACTCTGGAGATTCCGCCAGCGTATTAATAAACAATCGCTGAAACAGATACATTGCCGGGTAGCCAATCACTGATGAGAGCAAAAATACCCACAATCCCATCAATCCGACCTGCACCGGGAGAAAAACTATCCCCGCGCCAATCGCCATCCCAATACTCATAATCACCCAACCGGTGTCGGTACTGTCGAATTTGATAGCTTCACGCCATTCACTTTCGCTCATTCCAGCACGACCCGCCGGGGTCGAAGCGTCTGCAATGACGCCTTTATTCGTTGCAATTTCCATAATTTCTCGCTCAATATTTTGTAGGGCTTTTTATTTTTTTCGAGCCGCATCAAGGCGATACGCGGTCTACGTTTTTTTGCAGGCGAGTTATTAGAATGAAGAAATGATACGCGTGAGGTCAGAGAAAATCTTCACAATCAAGACTTTGAAATAGCAATTATGGATAATAATTTTCTATTAAATCAATCTTAGAGAAATAGTTATTCTCTATTTGCGGCAGATCACAATAAAAAAGGGTGCACATTTTGTGCACCCCAGTATAAACGCGGATGAGATATCAGCCGCAGACCACTTTAATGGCCAGTCCTCCGCGTGAAGTTTCGCGGTATTTATCGTTCATATCTTTGCCGGTTTCGTACATCGTCTCGATAACTTTATCGAGAGAAACACGCGGTGCGGAAGTGCGTCCCATCGCCATCCGCGCGGCGTTCACGGCTTTAACAGCATTAATAGCATTGCGTTCAATACACGGAATTTGCACCTGCCCGGCAACCGGATCGCAGGTCAGTCCCAGGTTGTGTTCCATAGCGATTTCCGCCGCATTGCACACCTGCGCCGGGCTGCCGCCCAGCAGTTCGGTTAACCCTGCCGCCGCCATTGAACAGGCCACGCCAATTTCGCCCTGACAGCCCACTTCCGCACCAGAAATGGAGGCATTCATTTTATACAGCGCACCGATAGCGCCAGCTGCCAGCAGAAAACGGGCAATGGAGCGCTCATTGAGCGGGCGGCGGAATTTATCGTAATAGGCCAGCACCGCAGGAATAATGCCGCAAGCACCGTTAGTTGGCGCTGTCACAACACGTCCGCCAGCGGCGTTTTCTTCGCTGACTGCCAGAGCAAACATATTGATCCAGTCGATCACGTTCATCGGATCGTTAGAGATATTGTCGCTGGAAACCAGCAAACGCCGCAGCGCCACCGCCCGACGTGGCACATTGAGCGGGCCTGGCAACACACCTTCGGTATTCATACCGCGTTCAATACCGTCATGCATCACCTGCCAGATACGCGAAAAACCAGCATCAATTTCGGCTTTGCTACGTAGCGCCAACTCGTTTTGCAGCATCAAACCAGAAATAGATAACCCGTTGTAATCACACATTTTCAACAGCTCACCTGCTGAATGGAAATCGTAAGGGACGAGCGTTTCAACATCCAGTGACATGCCGAATTGTTCTTCTTCGACAATAAATCCGCCACCGACTGAATAATAGGTTTTGCTTAACAGTTCTTCCTGCTCTTTCCACGCGGTAATACGCATCCCATTCTCATGACGGGGCAGCGTTTCCGCATGGAAAATAATGTTCTTTGCCACTGGGAAATCAACGACATGTGCGCCCGCTGCCACCGGCAACCTTCCGCTGCGCGTCACTAATTCAATAAATGCAGGTATCTCATCAATAACAACGTCCTGCGGACTATTTCCTGCCAGTCCCATGATGATAGCGATATCCGTGGCGTGACCTTTGCCCGTCAGTGACAACGATCCATAAAGATCGACCACAATGTGGCTCGTCGCGGTTAATAAGCCGCTCTTCTCCAGTCGATCAATAAAACTTTTTCCGGCATTCATTGGCCCCACGGTATGAGAACTGGAGGGACCAATCCCAATTTTGAAAATATCGAATGCACTAATCATATCCACACCCTCGGATTGCCGTTCGTGAAGAGGAGCGGAGCGACCCTGCGATCGCCCCGCTCAAGAGCTTTATGCGTTGCGTACCGCGATAGCTTCAATTTCCAGCTTCACATCTTTCGGCAAACGCGCTACCTGCACGCAGCTGCGTGTCGGGTAGGTCGCCTGATGCTCATCAAAAAACTGCTTGTAGACTTCATTGATGGTGCCAAAGTCATTAAGGTCGGTAATGAACACCGTCATCTTCACGATATCGCCAACGGTCAGCCCGGCAGCAACCACGATCGCTTTGACGTTTTCCAGACTTAAACGCGCCTGATCTTTCACGTCCGCAGGGATCTCCCCGGTCTGCGGGCAAACCGGAATTTGTCCGGAGGTGAAGACCATGCTGCCTAAATCAACGCCCTGAACATATGGGCCGATTGCGCCTGGCGCACGTTGCGTTTCGATAATCTTTTTCATACATCCTCCGGCATCAAAGCGCCTGGGTAAAGGTTCGTGAAATCACATCCTGCTGCTGTTCACGGGTCAGTGCGTTGAAGCGCACGGCGTAGCCAGAGACACGGATTGTCAGGTTCGGGTATTTTTCCGGGTGCTCAATGGCATCCAGCAACATTTCCCGATTCATAACGTTGACGTTGAGGTGCTGACCACCTTCCACATCCGCTTCGTGGTGAAAATAACCATCCAGCAGGCCGACAAGGTTGGTTTTGCGTACCGGATCTTCTTTGCCCAGCGCCGCAGGGACAATTGAGAAGGTGTACGAAATACCGTCTTTGGCGTAGGTGAACGGCAGCTTGGCAACGGAGGTCAGCGAAGCCACGGCCCCTTTGCGGTCACGACCGTGCATCGGGTTAGCACCTGGTGCGAACGGTGTACCGGCGCGACGACCATCCGGTGTGTTACCGGTTTTCTGGCCGTACACCACGTTAGAGGTGATGGTCAGAATCGACTGAGTTGGTACAGCGTTACGATAGGTTGGCAGGGCTTTAATTTTCTTCATAAAGCGTTCAACCAGGTCGCAAGCAATGCTGTCTACGCGCTCGTCGTTGTTGCCGTACTGCGGATATTCGCCGTCGATTTCAAAGTCGACCGCCAGGCCGTTTTCGTCACGAATCGGTTTCACGCGGGCATATTTAATTGCGGAAAGTGAATCCGTCGCCACCGACAGGCCCGCAATACCACATGCCATCGTGCGATAAACATCACGATCGTGCAGCGCCATCAGTGAGGCTTCGTAGCTGTACTTGTCATGCATGTAATGGATGATGTTCAGCGCGCTGATGTACTGCACTGCCAACCAGTCCATGAAATGGTCGAGGCTGCTCATGACTTTGTCGTAGTCCAGAACGTCGTCCATCAGTGGTGCTGTTTTCGGGCCGACCTGAATCTTCAGCTTCTCATCCACCCCGCCGTTAATTGCGTACAGCAGCGTTTTCGCCAGGTTAGCGCGTGCGCCGAAGAACTGCATCTGCTTACCAATCACCATCGGGCTGACGCAGCAGGCAATCGCGTAATCATCGCTGTTGAAGTCAGTACGCATCAGATCGTCGTTTTCATACTGCAAGGAAGAGGTGACGATCGACACCTGCGCGGCATACTTTTTGAAGGCAATCGGTAATTCTTCCGACCACAGAATGGTCAGGTTAGGTTCCGGTGCAGGCCCCATAGTGTGCAGAGTGTGCAAATAGCGGAAGGAGTTTTTGGTCACCAGGGTACGACCGTCCAGCCCCATCCCGCCGATGACTTCCGTTGCCCAGATAGGGTCGCCGGAGAACAGCGAATCAAATTCCGGCGTACGCAGGAAGCGCACCATGCGGATCTTCATGATGAAGTGGTCGATCAATTCCTGCGCCTGCTGCTCGTTGAGCACACCGGCTTTGAAGTCACGTTCAATGTAGATATCGAGGAACGATGCAGTACGGCCCAGCGACATCGCGCCGCCGTTTTGCGATTTCACCGCCGCCAGGTAAGCGAAGTAGAGCCACTGCACCGCTTCCTGCGCATTCTGCGCTGGACGAGAGATGTCGAAGCCGTATTTCGCCGCCATTTCCTGAATCTGCAGCAGCGCATGACGATGTTCTGCCAGCTCTTCACGCAGACGGATGGTGGCTTCCAGATCTTGCCCTTTTTCCAGACGAGACTGGAGATCGGCAAATTGTAGTTCGCGTTCACGGACCAGATAACTGATGCCGTACAACGCCACGCGGCGATAGTCACCGATAATACGTCCACGGCCATAACCGTCCGGCAGACCAGTCAGTACGCCAGATTTACGGCAGCGCAGCATATCCGGTGAGTAAACATCAAATACGCCCTGGTTATGGGTTTTACGCAGATCGGTAAACACGTATTCAAATTCGCTGTCCATTTCACGGCCATAGGCGTGGAATGAACTTTTAATCATGTTGATGCCGCCGAACGGATGCAGCGCACGTTTCAGTGGCGCATCTGTTTGCAGGCCAACGATTTTTTCCAACGGCTGGTTGATATAACCGGCATCATGGGCAGTAATAGTGGTGGCAATATTGGTATCGAAATCAACCGGCGCATGGGTCGCGTTTTCGATACGAATACCTTCCATCACCTTTTCCCATAATGCCGTAGTGGCTGGCGTCGCTTCGGCGAGGAAAGATTCATCCCCTTCATACGGTGTATAGTTATGTTGAATAAAATCGCGGACATTAATTTCGTTTTTCCAGTCCGTACCTTTAAAGCCAAGCCATGCGTCGGCGTACAGCTTATCGCTGGTATCAATATCTACCTTCATGAAAAATAATCTCTCTACAATACTTCAACTAAATTATGCAAATTCTGCGGGTGCTTTAACTTTGCCTAAATGAATTGCATCTAGCGCAATCATTTTTTCTTCATTAGTCGGAATAACGGCGCAAATTACGCGCGCATTTTCACTGGACACAATTCTTTCACCGTAAGCGTTAGAGCGATTATTCATTTCTGCATCAATCTCTACGCCTAATACAGTCAAATGCTCCATGACCAGACGACGAATTAAACTTGAATTCTCACCTATTCCACCGGTGAATATAATTCCATCCAGGCGATGTAATGAGGCAGCGTGTCCGGCAATATGACGGGCAATTCGGTGAACAAAGGTTTTAATTGCCAGTTGTGCACGTTCATGACCTTCATGCCAGGCTTTTTCCAGTACACGCAGGTCGGAAGAAAGACCGGAAATCCCCAATAGCCCCGATTCTTTATTCACCACGCGTTCCAGGTCGCCAAGGCTCTGGTTGGTTTGACTGGCCACCCAGGACATCGCGCCGAAGTCGACATCGCCACTGCGCGTCCCCATCATCAACCCTTCCAGCGGCGTCATCCCCATTGAGGTGTCCACGCTCTGCCCGTTACGAACCGCGCAAATAGACGCGCCATTGCCAAGATGCGCCACCACCAGGCCTGAGTCATCTTCCGCCAGATCCAGCAGAGAATGCGCGCGCTGGGAAACATAGCGGTGAGACGTGCCGTGGAAGCCATAGCGGCGCACCCCCAGCTCTTCGTAATATTTCCACGGCAGGCCGTATAAATACGCTTCCGGGGCCATTGTCTGGTGGAAGCTGGTATCAAATACTGCTACCTGAGTTACGCCAGGAAATAATTGCTGGGCAGATTCAATGCCACTTAAATTGGCGTAATTATGCAGCGGCGCCAGTGGAGAAACGCGACGGATATTATCAATGACTTCATCGGTAATAATGGCGGACTCGGTAAAAATACTGCCGCCGTGAGCGATGCGGTGGCCAATTAAGGCCACGCTGTCATTTAAATTCCGCTTTTCCAGTTCAAACGCAATTGCCTTCAATGCACCTTCGTAGCTGTGGTGAGCCAGCGGTGCTGGCTCTCCTCCATTTACGGATAAGAATGCATTTTCCGAATTAATACCGTCGGCAATACCTGACATTAATACTTCACAGTTCGAGGCATCCAACACGGAAAACTTAATTGAAGACGAACCACAGTTAATAACCAAAACAACCGGAAATTCATTCATCTCTTTTCTCATCCTGAGTTACGGATTAAAACAGTTTGTACACGATGTTCAGGATGGTCAGCAGACCAATCACGGTAACAAACACGTTATCCAGACGACCACGGTATTTCGCCAGCGACGGCGCTTTACGGATGGCATACATCGGCAACAGGCACAGCAGTGAAGCGATAATCGGCGCGCCCATGGCTTCAATCAGGTCCAGAATGTTCGGGTTGGCGTAAGCAACTACCCAGGTGGAACCCATGATGAAGATCATGCTGATGGTGTTCAGTTTGCCGGAAGACACTTTCGTCTTATCGCCTTTGTAGCCGAACTTCAGTACCAGACCGTTCAGACCTTCCAGCGTTCCCAGATAGTGACCGAAGAAAGATTTGAAGATAGCAACCAGTGCGATGATAGAAGCGGCATATTCCAGTACGGTGGCGAACGTCGATTTCTCACCGGACATGGAAGCAAAGTGGTTAGCCAGATAAGAAAGCACCGGAATGTTCTGTGCTTTTGCTTCCGCCATGTTTGCCGGAGACAGCGTAAACAGGCAGCTGAAGGCAAAGAACATCACCACGGCAACCATCAGCATGCTGGCACGGGAGATGATCTGTGAGCATTTCTGCTCAGTGAAGTCGCGACCGAAGTCTTTCTCATACTCTTCACGCTTAGAAACGACGAAGGAAGAGACGATTGGCGAGAAGTTAAAGGAGAAGACCATGATGGAAATCCCCAACCAGACGGTGATCAGGATACCGTCATGACCGGTTAACGTCAGCGCGCCGAGGTCAACTTGATCGATAACCGCAGAGTTCCAGTAAGGGATCAGCGACAGAGAAATCAGCACCAGGCTGGCGATAAACGGCCACACCAGGTAACTCATCACTTTAACCATCAGATCCTTACCAAACCAAATGACGAACGCCATCAGCAGCAGCAGGAACAGCGCCACGAAGCCGCGGTTCAACGCCGCAAAGCCAAGCTGGTTTTCCCAGAACGTCATAAAGGTGTTGGTAATAGTGACGCCATAAATCCACAACAGTGGGCAAATCGCGAAGAAGTACAGGAACGTGATGACCACGCCACCAGTTTTACCAAAGTGCTCTTCCACCGTTTCCGTAATGTTGCCGGAAGGGTTAGAGCCAGAAAGACACAGACGCGCCAGCGCCCGGTGGCAATAAAACGCGATGGGGTATGCCAATACCAACATCAGAAGAATCGGGATCAGTCCGCCAAAACCTGCGCGGATAGGGAAGAACAGCACGCCAGCACCAATAGCTGTGCCGAACAAACCCAACGTCCATGTGGTATCTGATTTACGCCAGGACGATTGTTTTGTCTGGCTGGATACAATGCTATCTGAAGTACTCATATCCTATCCTCAACGAATTAATTAAGCGTCAACGAAACCGGTGATTTGAGAGACGCGAGAAAGATCGATATTACCGCCGGAAATAATGCTGACGGTTTTTCTGTTTTGAATATATTGGTCTAATTTACCGCTTAATAACGCAGCACATGCCAGAGCGCCTGCGCCTTCGGTGACGACTTTATTGCGCTGAATTAAGGCAATCATACTGTTTCTGATTTCGTCTTCGCTGACCAACACGATGTCATCGACTAATTCACGAACGATTTCGTAAGTTAAATTACCCGGGCGGGCGACATCACAACCATCCGCCAGGGTGCCGGTAGTTCGGTGCGTGGTTATTTCTCCCGAGTGGAAAGAAGCCGCCATGCCGTGAACGTTTTCTGATTGCACACCAATAACACGAATTGTCGGGTTAATAGATTTAATCGCTACCGCAATACCAGCAATTAAACCGCCACCGCCAATTGGCACAATCACATTATCGACATCATAGAGATCTTCCATAATTTCCAGGCCAATCGTTCCCTGACCGGCAATCACTTTCGGATCATCATAAGGTGGGATAAAAATACGGCCTTCCGTTTCGACAATTTCGCTAACTTTGGCGATGGTATCGTTAAAGTTGTCGCCGTGCAGAACAACTTCAGCGGAGTAGTCACATGTCGCCGCGACCTTGGATTTTGGCGCGCCTTTCGGCATTACTACTTTCCCGTCGATGCCCAGCATGGCGCAGGAGAGCGAAACCCCTTGCGCATGGTTACCCGCAGAACAGGCCACCACACCTTTGCGTTTTTCAGCATCGGTTAAAGAGCTTAATTTATTAAATGCGCCACGAATTTTAAATGAACCAGTACGCTGCATATTTTCAAACTTAAGGAATATTTCACCTTTGCAACGTTCACTAAAATAATTGGATCGAGGCATGCCTGTTTTATAAATTCGCCCAGCCAGTCGTTGTTTTGCTTCAATAATGTCATCAATAGCAACCGGGAGATCGTATGTAATATGCATGATAAACCTCTTAACCTGAATTAAATATGTAGGTAACCGTAACCGACACCCGAAAAAAGACAGGTGGATTATTTATGTTTGAGAAAAACAAATAACTAATCAGCTTCTATTAATTGTCTTCGTCTACACCCATTATAAGATGAATACTCTTTGGCTAGTTCAACCAAAACCGATGCTGCTTTTTTAATACGATAATTTTTTGACCATACCGCGGCATATCGCGCCACGGGCAACGTTTCTTCAACCGGAATAGTAATAAATTGATTAGAACCAAAAGGTGAAGTCATATCACAAGGAATCACGGTTAAGAAATCAGCATTGAGAACAAGATTATAAATTGTCACGACTGAGTCGGTTTTAACGATGTTTTCAATACTGATGCCATTTCTTTGTAACGTGGTGAGAAGTTCGCTGTAGTATCCCATATTAGTTTGCGGCAACACCCACTGTTCGTTTTTCAACGACTCCAGCGTGGTAGTGCCGGTGCATGTTCGGGACTTGCTGGCCACCAGCACAAACTCGGACTCGAACAGCGGCTCAACATGCAAATCCTGAAGCTTCATCTCTGCACTTAACGTACCAATCGCAAAATCGAGGCGTCCGTCGCGGATAGCAGGTAAGAACGAGGACAACTGAGCTTCATACATTGAGACTTGCGCTCTCGGGAACACCTCTTTGAATTTGTTGATCATCCCGGACATAAAGGTAAAGCCAATTAGCGAAGGAAAACCAAATGAGACTTCCACCACAGCTTCAGAGGACATACCGCTTATCTCATTAACCATATTTTTCATTTCGCGGGTAATGGATTCGGAACGTGAGAGCAACAATTGACCCGCTGGCGTCAGCGTTACACCGGTATTTTTCCGTACCACTAATTCCACGCCAAAATAATCTTCAATATCATTAATGATTTTACTTACAGCAGGTTGAGTTAAACCTAATTCTTTTGCAGCCGAGCCAATAGAGCCACTTCTGATGACTTCCTGAAAGACTACCAGGTGCTGCGTTTTAGGAAGAAGAATAGTGCTCATATCGACCTGCATTAATTACCTCATTGACGACATGAAGTGTATCAAAATGGAATGAATAGGATATGTGCGACCACTCACAAATTAACTTTCAATTGCTTTCCAGGCATCTACTTAAATCAACATAAATCTTTAATATCAATGAGTTAATGTAATTAAATCAGCGTAAAGCCTGACTTTTATCAAAAAACAAAGGGGGGGATAACCATATTTTATGGCGATAACAACACGCTTTATATGGCTTATTAAAAAATGTCCTGCGACGATATTTCAAGCAAATATCGTGTATTTCTCAGGCGAATTTTAAGTTAAATTTAATGAGCAAGTTATCAAATTTTATTATAAACAAATCATATTTACAGGTAAATAATGCGCCGCGTCACATTTTTTCGCGGAATTTGTTGGTCGCAAAACATTTATTTTATCAATATTTTAAAAAATCGAATACAGATATCGATCATCTCGAACAATTGATTAACGTCAACTTTTACCATCATAGCAGGACGTCATTTTGTGAATGCAATCGTTTTCCATGATTTCTGCTGTCCTCATAATGCACGGATAGCATTTTGTGTTGATGATCACAAAACTAATAATTCATATTTGAAGGTAAGTAATCCTGGGAGACAACAAGGGTGACGAAAAAAGAGTATTTATACTGAAAAAAAGAAACTGACCGATAAGCCGCTTTCTTTTGGGTATAACGTCGTGGACAGTCATTCATCTTACTGCCGCGCAAAAGCAAAAACCAGCCAGATTGCGCTGGCGGGTTTTCGTTGAAGAGGTGAAACTGACCGATAAGCCGCTTTCTTTTGGGTATAGTGTCGTGGACAGTCATTCATCTTACCGCCGCGCAAAAGCAAAAACCCGCCAGATTGCGCTGGCGGGTTTTCGTTGAAGAGGTGAAACTGACCGATAAGCCGCTTTCTTTTGGGTATAGTGTCGTGGACAGTCATTCATCTTACCGCCGCGCAAAAGCAAAAACCCGCCAGTTTGCGCTGGCGGGTTTTCGTTAAATCAGGTGAAACTGACCGATAAGCCGGGTTCTGTCGTGGACAGTCATTCATCTAGGCCAGCAATCGCTCACTGGCTCAAGCAGCCTACCCGGGTTCAGTACGGGCCGTACCTTATGAACCCCTATTTGGCCTTGCTCCGGGTGGAGTTTACCGTGCCACGGACTGTTACCAGCCGCGCGGTGCGCTCTTACCGCACCCTTTCACCCTTACCTGATCCCACTCGCGTGGGCCATCGGCGGTTTGCTCTCTGTTGCACTGGTCGTGGGTTTCCCCCCCAGGCGTTACCTGGCACCCTGCCCTATGGAGCCCGGACTTTCCTCCCCTCCGCCCGTCTCCCCCGAAGAGGACGACGACGAAGCGGCGACTGTCTGGTCAGCTTCGCCGCGCAGTATAGAGGGTTTACACGCCCTTGTCACCCCGCGTTGCGCATTCCAATCGCCAGTGTTGCAGCAATATTGCGCGAAGCTCGGTAAATATTGTCATAAGCCCCGCTGAAAGCTTCATCCAGCGTAACAATACTGTTTAACACGCTGAATACAGCATCGATACCATGCTGGTGCACAACGCCAACATCCTTCGTAAGACTACCCGCAATGCCAATTACCGGTTTATTGTATTTATTCGCCACATTAGCCACCCCAATCGGTACTTTGCCATGGATGCTCTGGCTATCAATGCGCCCTTCTCCGGTGATAACCAGCGTGCAATCGTGAATATGTTCTTCCAGATTTAAGGCCGTAGTCACAATCTCAATGCCGCTCTTTAGCTCTGCGCCAGGAAACTCCATTAGCCAAAGATACGCGAAGCGCCGCTGTCGCCCACCAGCGGATTGGTAACATCACAGGCGACAAGAATCGTACAATTCTTTTCTTTAAACGCGGATCAAGGCCAGAAATATCAATGGTATTCAGAGTATTGAGACTGCTGCCGCCATTTCAATAAACGCAGTTTTACCGTCACCAGAGATCCCCCAACTGGCAGTATTTAACCCGGCACCGGTGACTTGATAATTCAATTCGTAGCCCGATAGCACACGTTTATCGGGCATAGTGAGTCACAGCGAAGACGCGTGCTCCTCGACCAGAATCACTTCAACCCCTGCCTTTCGCAGCCCTTCCAGGCTATCTGCAGGAATGCCTTTATCGACAATGATCATGTCGATCCGCTGGGTATCGATGATCTTATGTAGGCTGGATCGGTTGAACTTACTGGAATCGGTGACCACGATGATCCGTTCCGCAACTTCGCACATCCGACGGTTTAAACGGGCTTCATCTTCATTATGCGTGCTGACGCCACGCTCCAGATCAATAGCATCTACGCCAAGAAACAGCATATCGAAGTGGTAATTTTGCAGCGATTGTTCAGCCTGATCGCCATAAAAAGATTGTGACTGACGGCGCAAATGCCCGCCGGTCATCAGAAGCTCAACACCTTCCGCTTCCAGCAAAGCATTGGCCACGTTCATACCGTTGGTCATCGCAATTACGTCAGTGTGCTTGCGCATCAGACGAGCAATCTCAAAAGTGGTGGTCCCGGAATCGAGGATCACCCGATGACCTGGCTGAATCAACTCAACGGCAGCTTTCGCAACGCTGCGTTTCATCGCCGTGTTGAGCGCGCTTTTATCTTCCACTGATGGCTCGACTGACGGCGTCGTGCTATCGCAGATCAACGCGCCCCCATAGGCCCGCACAGCGATCCCCTGCTTTTCCAGAAACGCCAGATCGTTACGGATCGTCACAGTAGATACACCATACAATGCCGATAGATCATTAACTTGCACACTTCCTTGCTGGCGCAGGCGTTGAATGATCTGCTCTCGTCGCTCACTGGTGCCTGTCACTCGCTTCTCGCCTGAAGCGTCGGTATTACTCATAGTAAGTCCTTTCGTAAAACTTTCGTTTCATTTCTTTTTGCCTATTAACGCCTTTCTATTAAGCAAATGCAAGCCCACCTTGCCCATTGACGCAAGCTACGCTCGTTTCAGTAACTTTCATTGTGTTTCTTTTGTGAATCAGATCAGAAAACTATTATCTTTCGTTTTATTTTTATCTCACCATGCCGCAGTATCAATTGAAACAAAACGAAAGATTAAAGTTGCAGTAATCTGAACTGGAGAGGAAAGTGAAACATCTGACAGAAATGGTGAGACAGCATAAAGAGGGCAAAACAAATGGGATTTATGCCGTTTGTTCCGCACATCCGCTGGTGCTGGAAGCTGCAATCCGCTACGCCTGTGCAAACCAAACGCCGCTACTGATTGAAGCGACGTCCAATCAGGTGGACCAGTTCGGCGGTTATACCGGAATGACGCCCGCCGATTTTCGCGGCTTTGTTTGCCAGCTTGCTGACTCGCTGAATTTCCCACAGGACGCGTTGATTCTGGGTGGCGACCATCTGGGGCCAAACCGCTGGCAAAACCTGCCTGCCGCTCAGGCGATGGTCAATGCCGATGATTTGATTAAAAGCTACGTCGCGGCAGGATTCAAAAAAATTCACCTTGATTGCAGCATGTCCTGTCAGGACGATCCGGTTCCCTTAACCGATGGCATCGTTGCCGAACGCGCCGCTCGTCTGGCGAAAGTGGCGGAAGAAACCTGCCGTGAACACTTTGGCGAGGCTGATCTGGTGTATGTCATTGGCACCGAAGTTCCGGTGCCTGGCGGCGCACATGAAACCTTAAGCGAACTGGCTGTCACCACGCCGGATGCCGCCCGCACCACGCTGGAAGCCCATCGTCACGCTTTTGAAAAGCAAGGTCTGAATGCCATCTGGCCGCGCATCATCGCGCTGGTAGTTCAGCCTGGCGTCGAATTCGATCACACCAACGTTATTGATTATCAGCCCGCCAAAGCGGCTGCCTTAAGCCAGATGATCGAAAACTACGAAACGCTGATTTTCGAAGCTCACTCTACGGATTATCAAACGCCGCAATCGTTACGTCAGTTGGTTCTTGACCACTTTGCCATTCTGAAAGTCGGCCCGGCGCTGACCTTCGCCCTGCGTGAAGCCCTGTTCTCTCTGGCAGCGATTGAAGAAGAACTGGTGCCAGCGAAAGCCTGTTCCGGTCTGCGTCAGGTACTGGAAAACGTGATGCTCGACCGCCCGGAATACTGGCAAAGCCACTACCACGGTGACGGCAACGCACGTCGTCTGGCGCGTGGTTATAGCTACTCGGATCGCGTGCGCTACTACTGGCCGGACAGCCAGATTGATGACGCTTTCGCCCATCTGGTTCGTAATCTGGCGGATTCACCGATTCCGCTACCGCTCATCAGCCAGTATCTGCCGCTGCAGTACGTGAAAGTTCGCTCCGGCGAGCTGCAACCGACGCCACGGGCGTTAATTATCAACCACATTCAAGACATCCTGGCGCAGTACCACACAGCCTGTGAAGGCCAATAACCAAAACAAAGAGGAACACGCTATGCCAAATATTGTTTTAAGCCGGATTGATGAACGCTTGATTCACGGTCAGGTCGGCGTTCAGTGGGTCGGATTTGCGGGGGCAAATCTGGTGCTGGTAGCCAATGATGAGGTTGCCGAAGATCCGGTACAACAAAACCTGATGGAAATGGTGCTGGCAGAAGGGATCGCCGTACGTTTCTGGTCGCTGCAAAAAGTTATCGACAACATTCATCGCGCCGCCGATCGGCAGAAAATCCTGCTGGTTTGTAAAACACCCGCCGATTTCCTGACGCTTGTTAAAGGTGGCGTCCCGGTTAGCCGCATTAACGTTGGCAATATGCACTACGCCAATGGCAAGCAGCAAATCGCCAAAACGGTTTCTGTGGATGCGGGCGATATCGCGGCGTTTAACGATCTGAAAGCCGCTGGAGTGGAATGCTTCGTTCAGGGCGTCCCGACAGAGCCTGCTGTGGACCTCTTTAAATTGCTTTGAGGGATTCATCATGGAAATCAGTCTGTTGCAGGCATTTGCGTTGGGCATTATCGCCTTTATCGCTGGCCTGGATATGTTTAACGGCTTAACCCATATGCACCGCCCGGTGGTCCTCGGCCCGTTGGTCGGGCTGGTACTTGGCGATCTGCATACCGGTATTTTAACCGGCGGTACGCTGGAACTGGTGTGGATGGGGCTGGCCCCGCTGGCGGGCGCACAGCCGCCTAACGTGATTATCGGTACTATCGTCGGCACAGCGTTTGCCATTACCACTGGCGTGAAACCCGATGTCGCGGTCGGCGTCGCCGTACCTTTCGCTGTCGCAGTACAGATGGGGATTACCTTCCTGTTCTCGGTGATGTCTGGCGTGATGTCTCGCTGCGACAGGATGGCGGAGAACGCCGATACACGCGGCATTGAGCGCGTGAACTATCTGGCGCTGCTGGCACTCGGTACCTTCTATTTTCTCTGCGCTTTCCTGCCTATCTACTTCGGCGCGGAACATGCAAAAACCATCATTGATGTCCTGCCGCAACGATTAATCGACGGCCTCGGCGTCGCGGGCGGCATCATGCCAGCAATCGGTTTCGCCGTGCTGCTGAAAATCATGATGAAAAACGTCTACATCCCCTACTTCATCCTGGGCTTTGTTGCCGCCGCCTGGCTCAAGCTGCCGGTGCTGGCTATTGCTGCCGCTGCGCTGGCGATGGCGCTGATCGACCTGCTGCGTAAATCTCCTGAACCGACTCAACCTGCGGCACAGAAAGAGGAATTTGAAGATGGCATCTAATCAAACCACCCTGCCGAACGTCAGCGAAAATGAAGAAACACTGCTGACTGGCGTCAATGAAAACGTGTATGAAGATCAGAGCATTGGCGCGGAGCTGACGAAAAAAGATATCAACCGCGTCGCCTGGCGTTCCATGCTTTTACAAGCGTCTTTTAACTACGAACGTATGCAGGCTTCCGGTTGGCTGTACGGTCTGCTGCCAGCACTGAAAAAGATCCACACTAATAAACGCGACCTGGCGCGCGCCATGAAGGGGCATATGGGTTTCTTCAATACCCATCCGTTTCTGGTGACGTTTGTGATCGGCATTATCCTTGCGATGGAGCGTTCTAAGCAGGACGTTAACAGTATTCAGAGCACCAAAATTGCCGTCGGTGCGCCACTCGGCGGGATTGGCGATGCGATGTTCTGGCTAACGCTACTGCCGATTTGTGGCGGGATAGGTGCAAGCCTCGCGCTACAAGGCTCTATTCTCGGCGCAGTCGTATTTATTGTACTGTTCAACGTGGTGCATCTCGGTTTGCGTTTTGGTCTTGCGCATTACGCGTATCGAATGGGCGTAGCAGCGATCCCGCTGATTAAAGCGAATACCAAAAAAGTCGGCCATGCAGCGTCTATCGTTGGGATGACGGTAATCGGTGCGCTGGTAGCAACCTATGTCCGATTAAGCACCACGCTGGAAATCACGGCGGGCGACGCAGTGGTTAAGTTACAGGCTGATGTTATCGACAAACTGATGCCTGCCTTCTTACCACTGGTCTACACCCTGACCATGTTCTGGTTGGTACGCCGCGGCTGGAGTCCGCTGCGCCTGATTGCGGTGACCGTGGTTCTCGGCATCGTCGGTAAATTTTGCCATTTTCTTTAAATACAATGAGGTATTAGATGTTAAGTATTATTTTGACAGGGCATGGCGGATTTGCCAGCGGCATGGAAAAAGCGATGAAGCAAATCCTCGGTGAGCAATCGCAGTTTATCGCCATCGATTTTCCGGAAACCTCAAGCACCGCGCTGCTTACATCGCAGCTTGAAGAGGCTATCGCCCAACTTGATTGTGAAGACGGCATTGTTTTTCTAACCGATTTGCTGGGCGGCACACCGTTTCGCGTGGCTTCAACGCTGGCAATGCAAAAACCGGGCTGTGAAGTGATCACCGGCACCAATTTGCAACTATTACTGGAAATGGTGCTGGAGCGCGAAGGTTTAAGTAGCGAAGAATTCCGCGTGCAGGCGCTGGAGTGTGGACACCGTGGGCTGACCAGTCTGGTGGACGAGTTAGGTCGCTGCCATGAAGAATGTCCGGTCGAGGAAGGAATATGAGGTAAGCGCCCCGCCGCTGTTAGTAAAAGACAGTGAGTGGCGTTTTACACTTTCGTTTCTTTATCTGGCTTTTACTTCCCCCCGAGGCTTTTTTTCTTTTGTTTTGACTTTTGCACCGGTGTCGGATGCGACGCTGGCGCGTCTTATCCGACCTACGGTTGGTGACAGCCAGGCTGGATAAGGCGTTTACGCCGCATCCGGCAATCGGTGCACATATCCACGCCATCATGCAATCCCTTTCACTTCCCTTATCTTTTCTTTCAACGATCACAGATTTCGTTTTATTTCCTTTTTCTCCATTGAAGTTTCAGTTTCTTTTCTATAAATTTTAATCAACGAAAGACATCACAAAGTGAAATGAAACGAAAGGCAAGCGAAAGCTACCACGCCGGAAGTCAAGTTCATCAGACTAAGGATTGAGTTATGCCAGAAAATTACACCCCTGCTGCCGCGACCACCGGCACATGGACTGAAGAAGAGATCCGTCATCAGCCTCGCGCATGGATCCGTTCACTCACCAACATCGACGCGCTACGTTCCGCGCTCAATAACTTCCTTGAACCGTTACTGCGCAAAGAGAATCTGCGGGTAATCCTGACCGGAGCCGGAACCTCGGCATTTATCGGTGACATCATCGCGCCGTGGCTTGCCAGCCATACCGGCAAAAACTTCAGCGCCGTACCGACCACCGATCTGGTTACCAATCCAATGGACTACCTGAATCCAGCTCATCCGCTTCTGTTGATCTCCTTCGGGCGTTCCGGCAACAGCCCGGAAAGCGTTGCTGCCGTGGAACTGGCTAATCAGTTTGTACCGGAGTGCTATCACCTGCCGATCACCTGCAACGAAGCGGGTGCTCTTTACCAAAACGCGATCAACAGCGACAACGCGTTTGCCCTGCTGATGCCCGCAGAAACGCACGATCGCGGCTTTGCGATGACCAGCAGCATCACCACCATGATGGCCAGCTGCCTCGCGGTTTTCGCACCTGAGACGATCAACAGCCAGACCTTCCGCGACGTAGCGGATCGTTGCCAGGCGATCGTGACCTCGCTCGGCGATTTCAGCGAAGGCGTGTTTGGTTACGCCCCCTGGAAACGGATCGTTTATCTCGGCAGCGGTGGCTTACAGGGCGCGGCACGCGAGTCGGCGCTAAAAGTGCTGGAACTGACGGCGGGTAAACTGGCGGCCTTTTATGATTCCCCGACCGGATTCCGTCATGGCCCGAAATCGCTGGTCGATGACGAAACGCTGGTAGTGGTGTTTGTCTCCAGCCACCCTTACACCCGTCAGTATGATCTTGATCTGCTGGCAGAACTCCGCCATGACAACCAGGCAATGCGCGTAATCGCCATCGCCGCTGAAAGCAACGACGTTGTTGCCGCCGGCCCGCATATCATCCTGCCGCCATCCCGTCACTTTATCGACGTTGAGCAGGCATTTTGCTTCCTGATGTACGCCCAGACGTTTGCACTGATGCAGTCGCTGCATATAGGCAATACGCCGGATTCCCCATCAGCCAGTGGCACCGTAAACCGCGTGGTGCAAGGCGTAATCATTCATCCGTGGCAGGCATAAGAGGATCGCATTATGAGCATTATCTCCACCAAATATCTGTTACAGGACGCCCAGGCCAATGGCTACGCGGTGCCTGCGTTTAACATCCATAACGCCGAGACGATCCAGGCGATCCTCGAAGTATGTAGCGAAATGCGATCGCCGGTGATCCTCGCCGGGACGCCTGGCACCTTTAAGCATATCGCGCTGGAAGAGATCTACGCCCTGTGTAGCGCCTATTCCACAACCTACAACATGCCGCTGGCGCTGCATCTCGATCACCACGAATCGCTGGATGATATTCGCCGTAAAGTCCACGCAGGCGTGCGCAGTGCGATGATCGACGGCAGTCACTTCCCGTTTGCCGAAAACGTGAAGCTGGTGAAATCGGTTGTCGACTTCTGCCACTCGCAGGATTGCAGCGTGGAAGCAGAACTGGGCCGTCTGGGCGGTGTGGAAGATGATATGAGCGTTGACGCCGAAAGCGCGTTTCTCACCGACCCACAAGAAGCCAGACGCTTTGTCGAACTGACTGGCGTCGACAGCCTGGCGGTGGCGATTGGTACGGCGCACGGCTTATACAGCAAAACGCCGAAGATTGATTTCCAGCGACTGGCGGAAATTCGTGAAGTGGTGGATGTTCCTCTGGTGCTGCATGGTGCCAGCGATGTCCCGGATGAATTTGTCCGTCGCACTATTGAACTTGGCGTCACAAAAGTGAACGTTGCCACAGAATTAAAAATTGCTTTCGCAGGCGCAGTAAAAGCGTGGTTTGCGGAAAATCCGCAGGGTAATGATCCTCGCTATTATATGCGCGTCGGCATGGATGCAATGAAAGAAGTGGTCAGAAATAAAATTAATGTCTGTGGTTCAGCAAATAGAATTTCAGCATAATCATTAGTTTTATACGATTTATTAATAAGTACTGCTCGACTAATATCGGGTAGTGCCTTAATGATAAAGGAAATGAGTAAACCTTAATAAATACATCAGTACAATGTCGCAACGATAATATATTTAAAAAAATTATATTATTCAACTTTTATGGTGAGGATTACAGAATGAGCAGTCCAAATATTCTCTTAACCCGTATTGATAACCGTCTGGTTCATGGCCAGGTTGGCGTGACCTGGACATCCACCATCGGTGCGAATCTGCTGGTGGTCGTGGATGATGTTGTCGCTAACGATGATATCCAACAAAAACTGATGGGTATTACTGCGGAAACCTACGGCTTTGGTATCCGTTTCTTTACTGTCGAAAAAACCATTAACGTCATCGGCAAGGCTGCGCCACATCAGAAGATTTTCCTGATTTGCCGTACGCCGCAAACGGTGCGTAAATTGGTCGAAGGTGGCATTGATCTGAAAGATGTCAACGTCGGCAATATGCATTTCTCGGAAGGGAAAAAGCAAATCAGCAGTAAAGTGTATGTCGATTCTCAAGATCTCACGGACTTACATTTTATTAAACAACGCGGCGTGAATATTTTTATCCAGGACGTCCCCGGCGATCAAAAAGAACAAATTCCTGACTAAATCTAAAATCGCCTTAATATTGGTTTGAGGTAATAAAAATGCATGAAATAACCCTAATTCAGGGATTATCCCTGGCGGCATTAGTATTCGTTCTGGGGATTGATTTTTGGCTGGAAGCCTTATTTTTATTCCGCCCGATAATCGTTTGTACCCTGACTGGCGCTATTCTCGGTGATATTCAAACTGGCTTAATTACCGGTGGTCTGACAGAACTGGCTTTCGCCGGATTAACCCCTGCCGGTGGTGTTCAGCCGCCTAACCCGATTATGGCGGGTCTGATGACTACCGTTATTGCATGGTCTACGGGCGTCGATGCAAAAACGGCGATTGGTCTTGGTCTGCCGTTTAGCCTGTTAATGCAGTACGTCATTCTGTTCTTCTATTCGGCATTCTCGCTATTTATGAGCAAAGCCGATAAATGCGCACAAGAGGCAGATACGGCAGCGTTTTCCCGACTTAACTGGACAACGATGCTGATTGTCGCTTCAGCGTATGCAGTGATTGCTTTCCTCTGTACTTACCTGGCGCAGGGTGCGATGCAGGCGCTGGTAAAAGCAATGCCCGCCTGGTTGACCCACGGCTTTGAAGTGGCTGGCGGCATTCTACCTGCCGTTGGTTTTGGCTTGCTGCTGCGCGTGATGTTCAAAGCGCAATATATCCCTTACCTGATCGCCGGTTTCCTGTTTGTTTGTTACATCCAGGTCAGCAACCTGTTGCCGGTTGCCGTACTGGGAGCAGGCTTTGCGGTGTATGAGTTTTTCAATGCGAAATCCCGGCAGCAAGCGCAACCGCAGCCCGTTGCCAGTAAAAATGAAGAAGAGGACTACAGCAATGGGATCTGAAATCAGTAAAAAAGATATCACCCGTCTGGGCTTTCGTTCGTCGCTGCTGCAAGCGAGCTTTAACTACGAAAGGATGCAGGCAGGCGGCTTTACCTGGGCGATGTTGCCAATCCTGAAAAAGATTTATAAGGACGACAAACCGGGCTTAAGCGCGGCGATGAAAGATAACCTCGAATTTATTAATACCCACCCGAATCTGGTCGGATTCCTGATGGGGTTATTAATTTCGATGGAAGAGAAAGGGGAAAACCGCGACACCATTAAAGGCCTTAAAGTGGCGCTGTTTGGTCCAATCGCCGGGATTGGCGATGCGATTTTCTGGTTCACTTTGTTGCCGATTATGGCGGGAATTTGCTCATCATTTGCCAGCCAGGGAAACCTGCTGGGGCCGATACTGTTCTTCGCCGTGTACCTGATTATCTTTTTCCTGCGCGTCGGCTGGACCCACGTTGGTTATTCGGTCGGCGTAAAGGCTATCGATAAAGTTAGAGAAAACTCGCAGATGATCGCCCGTTCGGCAACCATCCTCGGGATCACGGTAATTGGCGGGCTGATCGCTTCATATGTGCATATTAACGTGGTGACGTCGTTTGCTATCGACAGTGCCCACAGCGTCGCCCTGCAACAGGATTTCTTCGATAAAGTCTTCCCGAATATTTTGCCGATGGCTTATACCCTGCTGATGTATTACTTCCTGCGGGTGAAAAAAGCGCATCCGGTGCTGTTAATCGGCGTGACTTTTGTGCTCTCTATTGTTTGTTCCGCATTCGGCATTTTATAAATGGAACGAGGCACCGCGTCTGACGGTGCCTCTTTACTTAAGGAATTTCATCCTGTGCAAATCCTTCAGCAAGTTGAAAACTATGCGGCGTTAGGTGAACGTGCCAGCGAATATTTATTAGGTGTGATTCGTAGTAAACCGAACGCCGTGATCTGCCTGGCGACAGGAGCCACGCCATTACTGACGTATTATTATCTGGTGGAAAAAATCCACCAGCAGCACGTTGATGTCAGCCAGCTGACCTTCGTGAAGCTCGACGAATGGGTGGATCTGCCATTAACCCTGCCCGGCACCTGCGAAACCTTCCTTCAGCAGCATATCGTGCAGCCGCTGGGGTTACGTGAAGACCAGCTCATCAGCTTTCGCTCCGAAGAGATAAACGAGACAGAATGCGAGCGGGTAACGAATCTGATTGCGCGCAAAGGCGGTCTCGATTTGTGCGTTCTCGGACTAGGGAAAAACGGTCATCTTGGGCTGAACGAACCGGGAGAAAGCCTGCAACCGGCCTGCCATATCAGCCAACTTGATGCCAGAACGCAGCAACACGAGATGTTAAAAACCGCTGGTCGCCCCGTGACTCGTGGAATCACCTTAGGCTTGAAGGATATTCTCAATGCCCGCGAAGTTTTGTTACTGGTGACTGGCGAAGGAAAGCAGGATGCGACAGAACGTTTTCTCACGGCTAAAGTCTCCACCACTATCCCGGCTTCGTTTTTATGGCTGCATAACCATTTCACATGCGTGATTGATGAAATGTGTCGTCGTTAACATCCCCCTTAGCCCGGCAAAATAAAAAAAGTGCTCATGAGTTTTGAGCACTTCGTTCCGGTTCAGTATGAACATCCCCCGTTATTATTCCATCACAATGTAAACCTACAGGTTGACAAAAAGATAGCAAAAAATCAGACTAACAAAAAACGCGATAAAAATTTTCCAGTCATGTTGTTAAGTGTGGCCAGAGAAGAATTGTTTGTTCTTAGCGCAATTGATCGCGCGGAATTCATTGCTGCTATTGACGATTTCGAAGAGTTAGGTCCCTGCTCTTCCCTGGTAAATACCGAAAAAGTTCAAGGGGATATGTATGAAATTAAAACACATAGTCAGAGCCACTGGTTAAGGGGGTTTTATTTTCACTTTCATCAAGGGCTATGGGTCATCACACATATCTTTACTAAAAAAACGAACAAAACGCCTAAAGCCAACATCGAGTTAGGTTTAGCACGTTATAAGGCCTTTCTTTCGACAAACAAAGCAAGCTCCCGGGAGAAATAGAAATGAAGAAAAATATCGAGTTACATCACTGGGAAGAGGTGAAAACAGAATTACTTAAGGACGAAGCAACCGCGAATGCTCTTGATGTTGTTGTACAACGCAAAGCCGTTCTTTCCCAACTCGTGGACAAACGCAAAGCTCTCAATCTGAGCCAAACCGCTGTAGCGAAGCAACTTGGTGTTACCCGACAAGCAGTGAGTAAATTTGAAAAAGGAGAAAGTTCACCAACGTTAGATGTTGTTTTTAGTTATGCAAATGCTATCGGCATCGATCTGTTCGGCTCACTAAAACGACTGATTGTTTAGCAAGTGGCCCCTGGGTTCTTCAAACGGGGCCACGGAGAGATATCACTCCCCTTGCTGCTCCAGCGCATACTTATACAGCGCATTTTTCTTCACGCCGTGAATTTCTGCGGCCAGCGCCGCTGCTTTTTTCAGCGGCAGTTCTGCCTGTAACAGCGCCAGCGTGCGCAGGGCATCGGCGGGTAAGTCCTCTTCCTGCGCTTTATGTCCTTCGACAATCAGTACCATTTCGCCTTTGCGGCGGTTTTCATCTTCTTTTACCCACGCCAGCAGCTCGCCAACGGGCGCGCCGTGAATGGTTTCCCAGGTTTTGGTGAGCTCACGTGCCAGCACCACGTAGCGCGATTCGCCTAATACCGCAACGATATCTTCAAGGCTATCTAGCAGACGGTGGGTGGATTCATAAAAAATCAGCGTACGTGGTTCCGCTTCAATGGCTTTCAACGCATCGCGGCGGCCTTTTGATTTGGCAGGCAGGAAGCCTTCATAACAAAAACGATCTGATGGTAAACCCGCAGCGCTTAACGCAGTGATGGCAGCACACGGCCCCGGTAGTGGCACTACGCGAACTCCCGCTTCCCGGCAGGTACGCACCAGATGGTAGCCCGGGTCGTTAATCAGCGGCGTTCCGGCATCGGAAACCAGCGCAATGTTTTGCCCTTCCTGTAGCTTCGCCAGCAACGTTTCGGCTTTTTGTTGTTCATTATGGTCATGAAGCGCGAACAACCGGGCGTTTATCCCAAAATGTTGCAGCAGTAAACCAGTATGACGGGTATCCTCGGCAGCAATCAGATCAACGGCCTGCAATACCTCAAGCGCACGCTGGGTAATGTCCGCCAGATTACCGATTGGCGTAGGTACAATATAGAGCTGGCCTTGAGAATTATCCGCCGATTGGTGTTGTTTCATTGTGTCGTCCGTATTGCCGATTTAATATTGAGCATTGCGTAAAAAAAATATCACTGGATACATTATGGTACCCTCAACATTTTCTCGTTTGAAAGCCGCGCGTTGTCTGCCTGTTGTTCTGGCAGCCCTGATTTTCGCCGGTTGTGGCACCCATACCCCCGATCAGTCCACTGCCTACATGCAGGGGACGGCGCAGGCCGATTCTGCCTTTTATCTACAGCAGATGCAGCAAAGCTCTGATGATACCAGGATCAACTGGCAATTACTCGCCATTCGTGCACTGGTGAAAGAAGGCAAAACCGGGCAAGCGGTGGAGTTGTTTAACCAACTACCGCAAGAACTAAACGATACCCAGCGTCGCGAGAAAACGCTGCTGGCGGTAGAAATCAAGCTGGCACAAAAAGATTTTACTGGCGCACAGACCTTGTTGGCAAAAATCACGCCGACCGATTTAGAACAAAACCAGCAGGCGCGCTACTGGCAGGCGAAAATCGATGCCAGCCAGGGACGTCCTTCCATTGAATTACTGCGTGCGTTAGTCGCCCAGGAACCTCTGCTCGGCGCGAAGGAAAAGCAACAGAATATTGACGCTACCTGGCAGGCGCTATCGTCCATGACCCAACAGCAGGCGAATACGCTGGTGATTAACGCCGACGAAAATATCCTGCAAGGCTGGCTGGATCTGCAACGCGTCTGGTTTGATAACCGTAACGATCCCAACATGATGAAAGCCGGGATCGCCGACTGGCAAAAACGTTATCCGAACAACCCGGGCGCGAAAATGCTGCCAACGCAGTTGGTAAACGTAAAAGCTTTCAAACCAGCGTCAACCAATAAAATCGCCCTGCTGCTGCCGTTGAATGGTCAGGCTGCGGTATTTGGTCGCACAATTCAGCAAGGCTTTGAAGCGGCGAAAAACATTGGCACTCAGCCAGTGGCTGTTCAGGTAGCTGCCGCACCTGCCGCTGACGTAGCAGAACAACCCCAGCCACAAACCGTGGATGGCGTTGCCAGCCCGGCACAAGCCTCGGTTAGCGATCTAACGGGTGAAGAAACCGCAGCGCAGCCGGTGCCTGTAAGCTCCCCTGCGGCAAGTACTGCGGCGGTAAGCACGCCAGCGAATCCAGCCGCAGAACTGAAAATCTACGATACCTCTTCACAACCGCTTAGCCAGATCCTCAACCAGGTTCAGCAGGACGGCGCGAGCATTGTGGTCGGTCCGCTGCTGAAAAATAACGTTGAGGAGTTGCTGAAGAGCAACACGCCACTGAACGTACTGGCGCTGAATCAGCCGGAAAATATCGAAAACCGCGCTAATATCTGTTACTTCGCGCTATCGCCGGAAGATGAAGCACGCGATGCGGCACGTCATATTCGTGACCAGGGGAAACAGGCGCCGCTGGTGCTGATCCCGCGCAGTTCGCTTGGCGACCGCGTAGCAAACGCCTTCGCGCAAGAGTGGCAGAAATTGGGTGGCGGCACCGTTCTGCAACAAAAATTTGGTTCCATCAGCGAATTACGCGCGGGCGTGAACGGCGGCTCCGGCATCGCCTTAACGGGTAGCCCGATTACCCCCAGAGCGACAACCGATTCCGGCATGACCACAAACAATCCGACGCTGCAAACCACCCCAACCGATGACCAGTTCACTAATAACGGTGGACGTGTCGACGCGGTCTATATTGTGGCAACGCCGGGCGAAATCGCTTTCGTCAAACCGATGATCGCCATGCGTAACGGCAGCCATAGCGGCGCAACGCTGTACGCCAGTTCCCGCAGCGCACAAGGCTCCGCTGGCCCTGATTTCCGACTTGAGATGGAAGGATTACAGTACAGCGAGATCCCGATGCTGGCGGGCGGTAATCTACCGTTAATGCAGCAAGCACTAAGCGCAGTGAATAACGATTATTCGCTGGCTCGCATGTATGCAATGGGTGTTGATGCCTGGTCGTTGGCAAATCATTTCTCACAAATGCGCCAGGTTCAGGGTTTTGAAATCAACGGTAATACCGGAGGTCTGACGGCTAACCCGGATTGCGTGATTAACAGGAAGTTATCATGGCTACAGTACCAACAAGGTCAGGTAGTCCCCGCCAGTTAACCACTAAACAGACCGGCGATGCGTGGGAAGCGCAAGCGCGTCGCTGGCTGGAAGGCAAAGGACTGCGGTTTATCGCCGCTAACGTGAACGAGCGTGGCGGCGAGATCGATCTGATAATGCGTGAAGGCCAGACCACCGTTTTTGTCGAAGTGCGCTACCGCCGCTCTGCCCTATACGGCGGCGCGGTAGCCAGTGTGACCCGCAGCAAACAACACAAATTATTACAGACTGCCCGCTTGTGGCTCGCGCGTCATAATGGGAGTTTTGATACTGTGGATTGCCGGTTCGATGTGGTAGCCTTCACCGGGAATGAGATTGAGTGGATTAAGGATGCCTTTAATGACCACTCATAATTAAGGTTTAAGGATTAGCGTGCAAGAAAGAATTAAAGCTTGCTTCACTGAAAGCATTCAAACTCAAATTGCGGCAGCAGAGGCGCTTCCGGATGCCATCTCCCGTGCAGCCATGACGCTGGTTCAGTCTCTGCTCAATGGCAACAAAATCCTCTGTTGTGGTAATGGAACCTCCGCTGCCAACGCACAGCATTTTGCTGCCAGCATGATCAACCGTTTCGAAACGGAGCGGCCCAGCCTACCTGCCATTGCACTAAATACTGATAATGTTGTCTTAACGGCGATTGCCAACGATCGCTTACATGATGAAGTGTATGCAAAACAGGTGCGGGCGCTGGGGCATGCGGGAGACGTGTTGTTAGCCATTTCTACTCGCGGTAACAGCCGCGATATCGTAAAAGCCGTTGAAGCCGCCGTTACGCGTGATATGACCATTGTGGCATTAACCGGCTATGACGGCGGTGAACTTGCAGGTTTGTTAGGGCCGCAGGATGTGGAGATCCGCATTCCTTCGCATCGTAGTGCTCGCATTCAGGAAATGCATATGCTGACGGTAAATTGCCTGTGCGATCTGATCGATAACACGCTTTTCCCTCACCAGGATGATTAAGGAGAATACATGAAGGCATTATCGCCAATCGCAGTCCTTATTTCCGCGCTGCTGTTGCAAGGTTGTGTTGCCGCTGCCGTTGTGGGTACTGCTGCTGTGGGTACCAAAGCCGCAACTGACCCACGCAGTGTCGGTACCCAGGTGGACGATGGTACTCTGGAAGTGCGCGTGAACAGCGCATTGTCGAAAGACGAACAGATTAAGAAAGAAGCGCGTATTAATGTAACGGCCTATCAGGGCAAAGTGCTGCTGGTTGGGCAGTCACCAAACTCTGAGCTTTCGGCTCGCGCCAAACAGATTGCTATGGGCGTAGATGGCGCGAATGAAGTGTATAACGAGATTCGTCAGGGCCAGCCAATTGGTCTGGGCGAAGCATCTAACGATACGTGGATCACCACCAAAGTGCGTTCGCAGCTCTTAACCAGCGATCTGGTGAAATCGTCCAACGTGAAAGTGACCACCGAAAATGGTGAAGTGTTCCTGATGGGGCTGGTGACTGAACGTGAAGCGAAAGCGGCAGCAGATATTGCCAGCCGGGTTAGCGGCGTGAAGCGTGTAACCACAGCGTTTACGTTTATTAAATAGCAGCCCCTTGTAATGCCTGATGCGACGCTTGCCGCGTCTTATCAGGCCTACAACGACTACAACGATGCAAACCGTAGGTCGGATAAGGCGTTTACGCCGCATCCGACTGCCGTTGCCTGATGCGACGCTTGCGCGTCTTATCAGGCCTACAACGCCGCATCCAACATGTTTTCCCTCGAATCAGGCCAACAGCGCCAGACTACCGACAATCACACCAGATACCGCCACCATCGCCCCCGTCAGCCATAAGGCTTTCGCCGGAAACGCTTTACGCAACATTATCAGCGACGGCAAACTTACCGCCGGGAGCGTCATCAACAATGCCAGCGCCGGAGCAGTTCCCATACCTGCCAGCATCATCGTTTGCACAATTGGAATTTCTGCCGCCGTCGGAATGACAAACAAGCATCCTGCTACCGCCATCGCCACCACCCACATCAGGCTGTTATCGACAGCACCATCGGCATGGGGGAATAACCAGACGCGAGCGGCACCCAACGCCAGAACTGCAAGGATGTAAACCGGGATCGTACTCCAGAAAAGCGTCCATAGCGCCCTGCCCCAGCGGCTAAAAAACCCGCCCTGCGATTCCGGTATGTCAATTTCGACTGGTGCCTGCGTTTGCGGTGTTTCACGCACCCATTTTTGCACCAACGTCGCAATCAGCAACACCATCACCAGCCCCGCCACCAGACGAATCGCGGCAAAGCCCCAGCCAAGGACAAACCCCATAAACACCAGCGTCGCCGGGTTTAACAACGGATTCCCCATCCAGAATGCCAGCGCACCGCCCATCGACACCTGCTGACGACGCATTCCCGCCGCGACCGGAGCCGCACAGCAGGTACACATCATGCCCGGCAGCGAAAACAGCGTTCCCAGCAGCGTGCCGCGAAAGCGCGATTGCCCAAGCGTGCGCAGCAGCCAGTCACGCGGGATCAGCACCTGAATCAACGAGCCGAGGATCACCCCCAGCACCGCCGCTTTCCATACTGCGAGGAAATAGATCATCGCGTAATCCCACGCCGCCTTCCACGGATTAGCATCCGCCTGCGCCAGGATAGATTTACCGATGCTGTGGGTTTCGGCGGCGGTAAACGCTTTGCCGTAGTAGGGTTGCCATTTCACATACCAAAGTCCGGCAATGACAACGAGAAAGAAAAGCGCGGGTTTCCACCACTGAATGGGCGTTGCCGCCTGAGATGAAGACTGACCAGTCATAGCATTCCCCAGGAATAAGTTATGATAATTGAGCGCGTGAATATTACGCTCACTATCAATTCTTGGGAATAATTATTCAGCTCTTTTGCGTAGTTCTGAAGAGGTTAAAATGGTCACGCCTTCATGCTCAGGCCGCATCGCCTCTGCCAACATGACCCGCGCCACGTCTCTCGCATCAATGGATTTCCAGTTGCCAGGCAGCAAACGGAACAGTGGCGCAAAAAGCGTTTCGTTCATCCGCTGCTTGCTACGATCGCCCAGCAACATCGACGGACGCGCAATGGTCAGTTTCGGCCAGTTCTGGGCGATTAACGCTTCTTCCATCTCCCCTTTGACGCGGTTATAGAAAAACGGCGAATGCGCGTTTGCCCCCATCGCACTGACCACCAGCATATGCTGCGCACCCAGTCGCCGCCCGGTTAATGCGGTGTCCACCACCAGCGTGTAATCAGCATGAATAAACGCCTCTTTGCTCCCCGCTTCTCGCCGCGTGGTGCCCAGACAACAAAACACAATATCTATCGGATCGGTGACCTGCGCCAGCGCGTCGGTCAATTGTGGATCATGGGGATTAAACACGCCTGGCATATCGCCCAACGGGCGTCTCGTCGGCGCAGCAATGGAGTTTACTTTCGGTTCGTTAATCAACATCCGCAGCAGGTGACCGCCCACCAGCCCCGTTGCGCCTGTAATCAGTACCTGACTCATCTTCGCTCCTTTACAGAATTGTCCGCCTTGCGCTCCCCGGTACATGCACCAGGCTTAATAGTCTACGAGGTAATTATCCCCGATTGTGGAAAATTCGCCTCATCCAATGCAACAACGCGGAGGAAGCATGAGTAAGAAGATTGCCGTTTTAATCACTGATGAATTTGAGGATTCAGAATTTACTTCACCCGCAGACGAGTTCCGTAAAGCCGGACACGAAGTTATTACCATTGAAAAACAAGCGGGTAAAACGGTGAAAGGGAAAAAAGGGGAAGCCAGCGTCACCATCGATAAATCCATCGATGAAGTGACGCCAGCAGAATTTGATGCCCTGCTGCTACCGGGCGGTCATTCACCGGATTATCTGCGTGGCGACAACCGTTTTGTCACCTTTACCCGAGATTTTGTGAATAGCAGCAAACCTGTTTTCGCTATCTGTCACGGCCCGCAGCTGCTGATCAGCGCCGATGTGATTCGGGGGCGCAAACTGACCGCCGTTAAACCGATCATTATTGATGTTAAAAACGCGGGCGCGGAATTTTACGATCAGGAAGTGGTGGTCGATAAAGATCAGCTGGTTACCAGCCGGACGCCGGACGATCTGCCAGCGTTTAACCGCGAGGCGTTACGCCTGCTCGGTGCCTGAGCCGCGTAACCAAATCATTTTTTTACCAAAGCCCAGCGTGTTGTCGGTGAATTTGATTTCATCGAGTCGGATTTCCCACACCGGTGCCGACAGCATTCTGGCAACCGGAAAGCGACGATTGTACGCCTGGCGCGCAAGGTCGCTTTCCTCACCTTCCAGTCTGCGGATCTCACCTTTAAACTGCACGCCGCGAATTAACGCTACCGTTTTCGGCTGACCGTTTACCGTTCCGGCAACCGCCGCCTGCGGCCCGCTCATCTGCGCGTGACGCGTTTTTTCTTCCGTCAAAATGTAGAAGGCAACTTTCTGCGCATCAAAAAGATAAAAGGCATTGGCGCACCACAGTTCCCCTTCCTGCTGCACACACCAGGTGACAACATGTTGTTTTGCCAGCCAACGGCTGATGGCGGTGAGTGTTTCCATTGCTGTTCTCTTTTATACTGTGGACCAGACCTTAACATGTGACGCAGACGATGACACCCTGGTTTCTTTACTTGATCCGTACCGCCGACAATAAGCTTTATACCGGGATCACCACGGATGTTGAACGCCGCTATCAGCAACACCAGAGCGGCAAAGGAGCAAAAGCACTGCGTGGAAAAGGAGAGCTGACACTGGAATTTTTCGCGCTGGTTGGCGACCGTTCGCTGGCACTACGGGCAGAATATCGCGTTAAGCAACTGACAAAACGGCAAAAAGAGCGTCTGGTAGCGGAAGGCACAGGGTTTGCAGAGTTATTAAGGAGTCTGCAAACCCCGGAGATTAAAAGCGATTGAAGTGATCGTGATACTCAACCAGCCCGGTTACGCCGTTCAGCGCGTCATCTGCTAAACGATGTACCTGGAAGGCGCTTTCAGTGCCCGGCCAGCGGCAACGCAGATCGTGATGCGCCGCCAGTTCAAAGCCGAAACGGCTGTACAGCGCCGGATCGCCCAGCGTCACCACTGCGGCATAGCCAAACTCATTAAGCGAATCGAGTCCTTCATAGACCAGTTGGCGTGCCAGCCCTTGCCCACGGTATTTTTCATCAACCGCCAGCGGTGCCATGCCAACCCATTGCAGGTCTTCGCCCTGCACATCTACCGGACTAAATGCCACATAGCCAATGACCTGACCTTCGTCATCTGTCGCCACCAGCCCCAGCGTCAGAAAGCCATCTTCACGCAGATCGTGAACCAGCTTCGCTTCCGCATCGCTTTCGAATGAACGACGCAGCAGGGCATCAATACCCGGCGCATCAATGGGAATTTCTACTCGAATTAGCATGGTTCACCTACCGATGTCTGTTTGGTTTCAGGCGCGGTTTTCATTCCCGCCTCAACAAAATCCGCCAGTTGCAGCAGCATCATACGTAAGGCTTTCGGCATCTGCTCCAGTTCAATGGCGTCCATCAGGTTTTTCACATACAGCCCCAGCTCCGTATCGCCTTCAATCATCAGCCGACGCTGGAAGAAGAGCGTGTCTGGATCTTGTTTACGCGCCGCAATCATCAGCAGATCGCTGGCGTCGGCACTAAAACTCACATCAGCTTGCGCGTTCTGGCTGACCACCAGTTTGCCATTCACCACCGAGGTAAACCATTGCAGGTCAATATCACGCACATGAATACTTAACCAGCGGCCTTCAAGAAACTCCAGCTCGCCATCGTCCAGCGCCTGGCGGAATTGCCAGCTTAAGACTTGCTCAAGAACCTGGCGTTTAAGCGCAAATGGCGTCAGTTTTACCGGTACACTCAACAGAGATGGCCCCAAATGCACAATGCGGGAACGCAGTTTATCCAACACGAGTTTTACTCCCTGCTTCAACAATCATCCTATTTTGCCATATTGGAAAAATAACATAGCGGTATAAATCAACAATTCCATATGAAATTGCTGCTACCACCAATACAACTTTAACTGCCTTAAATCAAAAATTGTCGCAGCAGGGTTAACTAAAATCCCAGTTCGTTAACATTTTTGCGCTTTGACTGCGCAACCTTCAGGAAAAATTATGGAGCTGCTCTGCCCTGCCGGAAATCTCCCGGCGCTTAAGGCGGCCATCGAAAACGGCGCAGATGCTGTTTATATCGGGCTAAAAGATGATACTAATGCCCGTCACTTCGCCGGCCTTAACTTTACCGAGAAAAAATTGCAGGAAGCGGTGAGTTTTGTTCATCAACATCACCGCAAACTTCACATCGCAATTAACACTTTTGCACATCCGGACGGTTACGCCCGTTGGCAGCGCGCCGTGGATATGGCGGCGCAGCTGGGTGCCGACGCGCTGATCCTCGCCGACCTCGCCATGCTGGAGTACGCCGCCGAGCGATACCCACATATTGAGCGTCACGTATCGGTGCAGGCTTCGGCGACCAATGAAGAGGCGATTAACTTTTATCATCGTCATTTTGACGTTGCTCGCGTGGTGCTGCCGCGCGTGTTGTCGATTCATCAGGTGAAACAGCTGGCACGGGTCACACCTGTACCGCTGGAAGTGTTCGCTTTCGGCAGCCTGTGCATTATGTCGGAAGGTCGTTGCTATCTGTCGTCGTATCTGACGGGTGAGTCGCCCAACACCGTGGGCGCGTGTTCTCCGGCCCGCTTCGTGCGCTGGCAACAAACGCCGCAGGGGCTGGAATCCCGCCTGAACGAAGTGCTGATCGACCGTTATCAGGACGGCGAAAACGCAGGTTATCCGACGTTGTGTAAAGGGCGTTATCTGGTGGACGGCGAGCGTTATCACGCGCTGGAAGAACCAACCAGTCTCAATACCCTGGAACTGCTGCCGGAGTTAATGGCGGCGAATATTGCTTCGGTGAAAATTGAAGGCCGCCAGCGTAGCCCGGCGTATGTCAGCCAGGTGGCGAAAGTCTGGCGTCAGGCTATCGACCGTTGTAAGGCCGATCCGCAAAACTTCATACCGCAAAGCGCGTGGATGGAGACGCTCGGGTCGATGTCCGAAGGCACGCAGACCACCCTTGGCGCGTATCACCGTAAATGGCAGTGAGAAAAGCAATGAAATATTCCTTAGGGCCAGTGCTGTGGTACTGGCCAAAAGAGACGCTGGAAGAATTTTATCAGCAGGCCGCCGCCAGCAGCGCCGACGTGATTTATCTTGGTGAAGCGGTATGCAGCAAGCGCCGGGCAACTAAAGTTGGCGACTGGCTGGAGATGGCTAAATCGCTCGCCGGAAGTGGCAAGCAGATTGTGCTCTCCACGCTGGCGCTGGTGCAGGCATCCTCCGAACTGGGCGAACTGAAACGCTATGTTGAGAACGGTGAGTTTCTGATTGAAGCCAGCGATCTCGGCGTGGTGAATATGTGCGCTGAGCGCAAACTGCCGTTCGTCGCCGGGCATGCGCTGAACTGCTACAACGCGGTGACGCTGAAAATATTGCTTAAACAGGGCATGATGCGCTGGTGTATGCCGGTGGAGCTTTCCCGCGACTGGCTGGTGAATCTGCTTAATCAGTGCGATGAACTGGGCATTCGCAACCAGTTTGAAGTGGAAGTCTTGAGCTACGGTCATCTGCCGCTGGCCTACTCCGCCCGCTGCTTTACCGCGCGTTCGGAAGACCGCCCGAAAGATGAGTGTGAAACCTGCTGCATTAAGTATCCGAACGGGCGCAACGTGCTGTCGCAGGAAAACCAACAAGTGTTTGTACTTAACGGAATTCAGACCATGAGCGGCTACGTGTACAACCTCGGTAACGACCTGGCATCCATGCAGGGGCTGGTCGATGTGGTCCGCCTGTCACCGCAGGGTACTGACACTTTCGCGATGCTCGACGCCTTCCGCGCCAATGAAAATGGCGCTGCGCCACTGCCGTTGACGGCAAACAGCGATTGTAACGGCTACTGGAGACGGCTGGCCGGGCTGGAGCTGCAAGCGTAAGTAAATAGCTCACTTTGTTAACAACTTTAACTACTCTTTAATGCAGTATTAAAGATTAATCGGTAACAAAGTGAGCTGTTATGACTGATAAAACCATTCCGTTTTCGCTACTCGATCTGGCCCCCATTCCCGAAGGTTCTTCAGCGCGAGAAGCGTTCTCCCACTCTCTCGATCTCGCCCGTCTGGCTGAAAAGCGCGGCTATCATCGCTACTGGCTGGCGGAACACCACAATATGACCGGCATTGCCAGTGCTGCCACATCGGTATTGATTGGCTATCTGGCGGCGAACACCACCACGCTGCATCTGGGTTCCGGCGGCGTGATGTTGCCGAATCACTCACCGTTGGTAATTGCCGAACAGTTTGGCACGCTCAATACGCTCTATCCGGGGCGAATCGATTTGGGGCTGGGTCGCGCGCCAGGCAGCGACCAGCGAACCATGATGGCTCTACGTCGTCATATGAGCGGCGATATTGATAATTTCCCCCGCGATGTTGCAGAGCTGGTGGACTGGTTTGACGCCCGCGATCCCAATCCGCATGTGCGTCCGGTGCCTGGCTATGGCGAGAAAATTCCCGTGTGGTTGTTAGGCTCCAGCCTTTACAGCGCACAACTGGCGGCACAGCTTGGCCTGCCGTTTGCGTTTGCCTCACACTTCGCGCCGGATATGCTGCTCCAGGCGCTGCATCTTTATCGCAGCAACTTCAAACCGTCAGCACGGCTGGAAAAACCGTACGCGATGGTGTGCATCAATATTATCGCCGCCGACAGCAACCGCGATGCCGAATTCCTGTTTACCTCGATGCAGCAAGCCTTTGTGAAGCTGCGCCGTGGCGAAACCGGGCAACTGCCGCCGCCGATTCAGAATATGGATCAGTTCTGGTCGCCGTCTGAGCAGTATGGCGTGCAGCAGGCACTGAGTATGTCGCTGGTGGGCGATAAAGCGAAAGTGCGTCATGGATTGCAGTCGATCCTGCGCGAAACCGACGCCGATGAGATTATGGTTAACGGGCAGATTTTCGATCACCAGGCGCGGCTGCATTCATTTGAGCTGGCAATGGATGTGAAGGAAGAGTTGTTGGGATAGTGTGTTTTATTTTGTCGGATACGGCAGGAAGCCTTATCCGACCTGACAACGCGTTCTACGTAGGCCTGATAAGAGAAGCGCATCAGGCATTGTGCAGGCAGCAGACATGTCGGATAAGGCACCGCTGATTACTGATACACCGGCAGCAAATTAAAGCTCGATAAAATATGGATCAATGCGTTACCAACGCCAAACACCAGAATCAGCACGATCATCGGTTTGCCGCCCCAGACGCGGAATTTCGGACTACCAAAGCGTTTACGTGATGCGCGGGCCAGCAACGCCGGAACTATTGCCGCCCAGATGGTAGCCGCTAAGCCAGCATAACCAATGGCATACAAGAATCCGTTCGGGAACAGCAGACCACCCACAACAGGCGGTGCAAAGGTCAAGAGTGCCGTTTTAAAGCGTCCCAGAGCCGAGTCGTCGAAACCAAACAGATCTGCCAGATAGTCAAACAAACCCAGCGTAACGCCAAGGAACGAACTCGCTACCGCAAAGTTTGAGAACACCACCAACAACAGATCCAGACTACGGCTGTTCAGCACACCGCTTAACGCCTGTACCAGCACATCAATGTTGCCGCCCTTCTCCGCAATGCCGATAAACTCCGGACGTGGAATGTTACCCATCGTCGCCAGCAACCAGATGGTATACAGCGCCAGCGCCATCAGCGTACCGTACACCAGGCATTTCACGATGGTTTTCGGATCTTTGCCGTAATACTTCATCAGGCTTGGCACGTTACCGTGATAACCAAACGACGCCAGGCAGAAAGGCAGGGTCATCAGCAAATACGGCGCATAAGACGCATTGCTTTCGGCGACGTTGAACAATGTCGCAGGCTGCACATGCCCCAGCAGGCTACCGAAGGTGAGGAAGAAGGTAATGACTTTCGCCCCCAGCACAATCGCCGTCATGCGGCTGACGGCTTTAGTGCTCAACCACACCACAAACGCCACCAACAGTGCAAAACCAAAACCCGCTGCCCGTGCCGGGACGTTCAGCGACATCTCCGCGAAAGTGTGATGCAAAATCGAACCGCTGGCAGAAATATAGGCGTAGGTCAGAATATAGAGCACAAAGGCAATAGATATGCCGTTGACCACGTTCCAGCCTTTGCCCAGCAAGTCTTTGGTGATGGTGTCAAAACTCGAACCGATTCGATAATTCAGGTTAGCTTCCAGAATCATCAAGCCGGAATGCAGCATACAGAACCAGGTGAAGATCAGCGCCGCCATTGACCAGAAGAACCACGCACCGGACATAACCACTGGCAGAGAAAACATCCCTGCGCCAATAATGGTGCCGCCGATAATCACCACGCCGCCAAGCAGCGACGGTGACGTTTGGGTGGTGGTTAGTGTTGCCATGAGGGCTTCTCTCCAGTGAAAAATAGTGCGACTGCGTTGTTATGCATTGCACTGTACCAGTACATGAGTACAAAAGACAGAAAAAAAGCCCCGATTGTTAAAATCGGGGCTGTATATATTATTTTACAGATTGTTTTCGCTGTTCAGCGATGATTACGCATCACCACCGAAACGACGACGACCGGTAGAGTCATCACGACGCGGTGCGCGGCTTTCACGACGTTCGCCGCTAAAACGACGACCATCACCACGACCACCTTCACGACGTTCACCGCTGAAGTTACGACCGCCTTCACGACGCTCGCCACCGACACCACGACCACCGCCACGACGTTCACCGCCAGTATGCGGCTGTGCATCGCCCAGCAGCTGCATGTTCATCGGTTTGTTGAGAATGCGAGTACGCGTAAAGTGTTGCAGCACTTCACCCGGCATACCTTTCGGCAGTTCGATGGTGGAGTGAGAAGCAAACAGCTTGATGTTACCAATGTAACGGCTGCTGATGTCGCCTTCGTTAGCAATCGCGCCAACGATATGACGAACTTCAACGCCATCATCACGGCCCACTTCAATGCGGTACAGCTGCATGTCGCCAACATCACGACGTTCACGACGCGGACGATCTTCACGGTCGCCACGCGGGCCACGGTCGTTACGATCGCGCGGACCACGGTCATCACGCTCACGGAATTCACGTTTTGGACGCATCGGCGCATCTGGTGGAACAATCAGAGTACGTTCACCCTGTGCCATTTTCAGCAGTGCGGCTGCCAGAGTTTCGAGATCCAGCTCTTCACCTTCTGCAGTCGGCTGAATTTTGCTCAGCAGTGCGCGGTATTGATCCAGATCGCTGCTTTCCAGCTGCTGCTGTACTTTAGCGGCGAATTTTTCCAGACGGCGTTTGCCCAGCAGTTCTGCGTTCGGCAGTTCTACTTCCGGAATAGTCAGCTTCATAGTACGTTCAATGTTGCGCAGCAGACGACGCTCGCGGTTCTCAACGAACAGCAGCGCGCGGCCAGCACGACCCGCACGACCGGTACGACCGATACGGTGAACGTAAGACTCAGAATCCATCGGGATATCGTAGTTAACCACCAGGCTGATACGCTCAACGTCCAGACCACGGGCCGCAACGTCGGTCGCAATCAGGATGTCCAGACGACCGTCTTTCAGGCGTTCCAGAGTCTGCTCACGCAGCGCCTGGTTCATGTCACCGTTCAGCGCAGCGCTGTTGTAGCCGTTACGCTCAAGAGCTTCAGCCACTTCCAGAGTCGCATTTTTGGTACGAACGAAGATAATCGCCGCATCAAAATCTTCCGCTTCCAGGAAACGTACCAGTGCTTCGTTTTTACGCATACCCCAGACAGTCCAGTAGCTCTGGCTGATGTCAGGACGGGTAGTCACGCTGGACTGAATGCGCACTTCCTGCGGCTCTTTCATAAAGCGGCGGGTAATGCGACGAATCGCTTCCGGCATGGTTGCTGAGAACAGAGCGGTCTGATGACCTTCCGGGATCTGCGCCATAATGGTTTCAACATCTTCGATGAAGCCCATGCGCAGCATTTCGTCAGCTTCATCCAGAACCAGACCGCTCAGTTTAGAGAGGTCCAGAGTGCCACGTTTCAGGTGGTCCAGCAGACGGCCCGGAGTACCGACAACGATCTGCGGCCCCTGACGCAGGGCGCGTAATTGCACGTCATAACGCTGGCCGCCGTACAGGGCAACCACGTTTACGCCGCGCATGTGTTTAGAGAAATCCGTCATTGCCTCAGCAACCTGTACCGCCAGTTCGCGGGTCGGTGCCAGCACCAGAATCTGTGGTGCTTTCAGCTCAGGATCAAGATTCTGCAGCAAAGGTAAAGAGAATGCTGCAGTTTTTCCGCTCCCCGTCTGGGCCATACCCAGAACGTCGCGGCCATTCAGCAGATGTGGAATACACTCTGCCTGAATTGGAGATGGTTTTTCGTAACCCAGATCGTTAAGGGCTTCAAGGATAGGAGCCTTCAGGCCCAGATCTGCAAAAGTGGTTTCGAATTCAGCCATGTAGTACGTGTGCCTCAAAATTAATGGCGGCCAGTCTACATAACTCATCATGAAATTGATCAGCAATTTTCATTGAAAAGTGTGAACCGGCTCAAAGTAGGTGTATTAACGAACAACAACGCCCTCACCCGTTAAGGTGATGGCAATCAAAAAAGATTACGGGCTGATGTGTACGTCAGCTATTGCTGGTCCGATTCTGCCAGGTCATCTTGGTCCTGGCCCAGGAGCGATAATTCCAACAATGCGTATCGGTGCTCAACAAAGTTATGAACGTTGTTGGCAACCGCCAGTTTGAACAGTGCCGTGGCGCTGTCCAAATCCCCCAGACTTAGGTAGTACTTACCTAAATAGAAGTTGGTTTCACTGAGATGCTCAGCGAGCGAGGTGTTATCCGTTGCGTCCGCCTTGAGCCTATCCATTAACGTTTGTTCGCTAATGTTGCCCAGGTAGAACTCGACAATGTTCCATCCCCACTGCTCCTTGTCCGATTTTTCGAAGTGCTGTTTCAACACTTCTTTAGCCTGCTTCTCATCGAGCTTCTGCTCGGCGAGATAAAGCCACAGACTACGGAAAGGATCATTGGGATCGTCTTGATAAAACGCCAGCAGATCATCTTGCGCTAACTTGTCACGACCGCCGTAATATAATGCGATCCCGCGATTCAAGTGCGCGTAGTTGTAAGTTGGATCAAGCTCAAGTACAGAATCAAACGCTTCATAGGCAGCATCAAAATTGCCTGCCTGCGTTAAATATATGCCTAAGTAATTGAATACTTCAGGCATATCCGGTCGGATTGCCAGCGCTTGCGAAAAATCGTTACGCGCTAATGCCCTCAGACCGAGACTATCATACAACACTCCGCGCTCATATAAAAGCTGTGCGCGTTCGTCATCGGTTAAAGCCCGACTGGCAAGGATTTGTTCCATACGTGCCAGAATCACTTCCTGCTGTAAAGTCGGTTGCAATGGTACCGCGAGGACTTCACTTTTACGCCAGGAAGTATTACTGCATCCTGCAAGCGTAAGTGCTGTCGCAACGAAACACCAGCGCAAAAAAGGCTTCATTTCCCACTCCCGAAGACCACGGTTGAATGAACGTCCTGTTCCCGGTTGCTAACAAGGCGTCCTGCCCGGTTAAAAGCCCCCCGCAACAGCGGAGGGCAAATGGCAACCTTACTCGCCCTGTTCAGCAGCCGGAGCTTCCGGTGCTGCAGCAGGTTGAGACTGCTCAGTCGCTTCTTTAATGCTCAGACGGATACGGCCCTGGCGATCAACTTCCAGAACTTTAACCGGTACTTCCTGACCCATCTGCAGGTAATCGGTCACTTTCTCAACGCGTTTGTCAGCGATTTGAGAGATGTGGACCAGACCTTCTTTACCGCCACCAATGGCAACAAATGCGCCAAAGTCAACGATACGGGTCACTTTACCATTGTAGACGCGGCCCACTTCGATTTCTGCAGTGATTTCTTCGATACGACGAATCGCGTGTTTCGCTTTCTCGCCATCGGTCGCTGCGATCTTCACAGTACCGTCATCTTCGATTTCGATGGTGGTGCCGGTTTCTTCGGTCAGGGCACGGATAACAGAACCGCCTTTACCGATAACGTCTTTGATCTTGTCCGGGTTGATCTTGATGGTATGGATACGCGGTGCGAACTCAGAGATATCGCCACGCGGCGCGTTGATCGCCTGTTCCATTACGCCCAGGATGTGCAGACGCGCACCTTTAGCCTGGTTCAGTGCAACCTGCATGATCTCTTTGGTGATACCTTCAATTTTGATATCCATCTGCAGTGCAGAGATACCGTCGCGGGAACCCGCAACTTTGAAGTCCATATCGCCCAGATGGTCTTCGTCACCCAAAATGTCAGACAGTACAACGTAGTTGTCGCCTTCTTTCACCAGACCCATTGCGATACCCGCAACAGCGGCTTTGATCGGCACACCTGCGTCCATCAGCGCCAGAGAGGCGCCGCACACGGAAGCCATAGAAGAGGAACCGTTGGATTCGGTGATTTCAGACACAACACGTACGGTGTACGGGAATTTGTCCATATCCGGCATTACTGCCAGCACGCCGCGCTTCGCCAGACGACCGTGACCAATTTCACGACGCTTCGGAGAACCGACCATGCCGGTTTCACCTACGGAGTACGGAGGGAAGTTGTAGTGGAACAGGAAGGTGTCAGTACGTTCGCCCATCAGTTCATCAAGAACTTGCGCGTCACGTGCAGTACCCAGCGTTGCGGTAACCAGCGCCTGCGTTTCACCACGGGTGAACAGCGCAGAACCGTGAGTACGCGGCAGCACGCCAGTACGCACATCCAGACCACGGATCATATCTTTTTCACGACCGTCGATACGCGGTTCGCCTGCCAGTACGCGGCTACGAACAACATTTTTCTCGATAGCGTGCAGAATTTCACCCAGTTCGTTTTCGTCCAGGGTTTCATCTTCAGCAAGCAGCGTAGCGATGGTTTCAGATTTGATCACGTCAACCTGCGCATAACGCTCTTGTTTGTCGGTGATGCGGTAAGCATCGCTCAGACGAGCTTCAGCCAGTGCAGCAACGCGCGCGTTCAGAGTTTCGTTTACCGGCTCCGGCTGCCAGTCCCAACGCGGTTTACCGGCTTCTTTCACCAGTTCATTGATGTTCTGAATAACAACCTGCTGTTGTTCATGACCGAACACTACTGCGCCCAGCATCTGGTCTTCGCTCAGCAGTTCAGCTTCAGATTCAACCATCAGTACAGCGGCTTCAGTACCCGCAACAACCAGATCCAGTTTGCTCTCTTTCAGCTCGTCCTGAGTCGGGTTCAGTACGTACTGGTCATTGATGTAACCTACGCGGGCAGCACCAATCGGACCATTGAACGGAATACCAGACAGAGACAGTGCTGCGGAAGCACCAATCATCGCGACGATATCCGGGTTAACCTGCGGGTTAACAGAAACCACGGTGGCGATAACCTGAACTTCGTTGACGAAGCCTTCCGGGAACAGCGGGCGAATCGGGCGGTCAATCAGACGCGCGATCAGGGTTTCGCCTTCGCTTGGGCGGCCTTCACGACGGAAGAAGCTACCCGGGATACGACCAGCAGCGTAGGTACGCTCCTGATAGTTAACGGTCAGAGGGAAGAAGTCCTGACCTGGTTTGGCTTTTTTCTGGCCGACAACGGTAACAAATACCGCGGTGTCATCCATGCTAACCATAACAGCGGCAGTGGCTTGACGCGCCATCATGCCGGTTTCCAGAGTCACGGTGTGTTGGCCGTACTGGAATTTACGAACGATCGGATTAAGCAATGTAATACCCTTTTCTTTCTTAGACAGCACCTTACGGTACTGGTGTTAATACCCGATCTTCTGCGCATCCTCGCGACTAATGACAACCCTAACCCAGCCAAATGTGGGTAAAGCCTCTCATTAGCCGCGCGAACCTCTGCAACGGAAGATCATTCATAGCAACAATACATTAGTTTCCAGTGAATTGCTGCCGTCAGTTTGAAAAAAGGGGCCACTCAGGCCCCTTTTCTGAAACTCGCAAGAATTAGCGACGCAGACCCAGGCGCTCGATGAGCTGGGTGTAACGTGCTACGTCTTTACGTTTCAGGTAGTCGAGCAGTTTACGACGCTGAGAAACCATGCGCAGCAGACCACGACGGCTGTGGTGATCTTTTTTGTGCTCTGCAAAGTGGCCCTGCAGGTGGTTGATCTGTGCAGTCAGCAGTGCTACCTGAACTTCGGTAGAACCGGTGTCGTTTTCACCACGACCAAACTCAGAAACGATTTTAGCTGTTGCTTCAGTACTTAGAGACATTTTAAAACTCCAAAGTATATAGAATGAAAGGACGCCGATCTCTAATTCAGCGATCCCAGTGTACGTTACGCAAAGTGTTAAACAATTTACGCGACGTTAAGCGGCAGTATTCTACTCGTAGCGACCTGTTATCGCAAGACGGTTAACATTACGCCGGATATTCAACCACCAGGCGACGAGGCGCAACGCGGCCTTCATCGTCAATTTCACCCATACCGATAAACTTGCCATTCTCACCTTCTGTAACACGAACCAGTCCTTCCAGCGGCGCACCAGATGTACGAACTGGGTTACCATTTTTGAAGTAAACAGAAGACGTTAACGGAAGATTCACCACCGGATAGTCCGAAGCTGGACTGTCCATTGGCATCAGTAATGGATCAAGTAACTCCGCAGCCGGAATATCCTGCTGTTCAGCTTGCTCAACAAGTTCACGCAGGTGCTCCAGGGTCACCATCCGTTCAACCGGATATTTACTTACCGCCAGACGACGCAGGTAAATGACATGCGCGCCACAGCCGAGTTTTTCACCCAGGTCATCAATGATGGTGCGGATATAAGTGCCTTTTGAGCAGTGAATTTCCAGCTCCAGCTCATTGCCTTCATGGCGAATAAACAGCAATTCATAAACGGTAATCGGGCGCGCTTCACGTGGAACTTCAATGCCCTGACGCGCGTATTCGTACAGTTTTTTGCCCTGATATTTCAGTGCTGAATACATCGAAGGGATCTGTTCGATATCGCCACGGAAGGTATCCAGCGCCGCCGCCAGTTGCTCTGCACTAAAGGTTACCGGACGTTCTTCAACGATTTGTCCATCGGCGTCAGAAGTATCGGTACGCTGTCCAAGACGAGCAATCACCCGATAGCGTTTGTCGGAGTCCAGCAGATACTGGGAAAACTTCGTCGCTTCCCCGAGGCAAATCGGCAACATGCCAGTTGCCAGCGGGTCCAGCGCGCCGGTGTGTCCGGCACGGTTGGCGTTATATATACGTTTCACTTTTTGCAGCGCATCGTTGCTGGACATACCCTGCGGTTTATCCAGCAACAAAACGCCGTTAATGTCGCGGCCGCGACGACGAGGACGACTCATTAGTCCTCCTTGCTGTCGTCCGGGTTAACACGACGCTCTTCGTCATGTTTGACCACGCTGGTCACCAGGTTTGACATACGCATCCCTTCAACCAGTGAGTTGTCGTAGAAGAAAGTCAGTTCCGGCACGATACGCAAGCGCATCGCTTTACCCAGCAGGCTGCGGATGAAACCAGAAGCTTCCTGCAACGCTTTGATGCCCGCTTTAACCGCGTCTTCATCTTTGTCGTTGAGGAACGTCACATATACTTTGGCATACGCCAGGTCACGAGACATTTCGACACCGGAAACGGTGGTCATCATGCCCAGACGAGGATCTTTAATTTCGCGTTGCAGGATGAGAGCGATCTCTTTTTGCATTTCCTGCGCTACGCGCTGCGGGCGACCAAATTCTTTCGCCATAATAAATTCTCCTGACAAAAAAGGGGCTGTTAGCCCCTTTTTAAAATTAATTTCAGGTGGAAGGGCTGTTCACGTAGGCCTGGTAAGACGCGCCAGCGTCGCATCAGGCAATCCATGCCGGATGCAGCGTAGACGCCTTATCCCGCATGGAACCCTAAAAACCTTAAGCGATGGTACGTTGGATCTCGATGATTTCGAATACTTCGATCACATCGCCAGTGCGGACGTCGTTGTAGTTCTTAACGCCGATACCACATTCCATACCGTTACGGACTTCGTTAACGTCATCTTTGAAGCGGCGCAGGGACTCCAGCTCGCCTTCGTAGATAACCACGTTGTCGCGCAGAACGCGGATCGGGTTGTGACGTTTAACCACACCTTCGGTAACCATACAGCCTGCGATGGCACCAAATTTCGGCGATTTGAACACGTCACGAACTTCCGCCAGACCGATAATCTGCTGTTTCAGTTCAGGAGACAGCATACCGCTCATCGCCGCTTTCACTTCGTCGATCAGGTTATAGATGACGGAGTAGTAACGCAGATCCAGGCTTTCCGCTTCAATCACTTTACGTGCAGAGGCATCAGCACGAACGTTAAAGCCAACCAGAATCGCGTTGGATGCAGCGGCCAGGGTCGCGTCGGTTTCGGTGATACCACCTACGCCAGAACCGATGATCTTCACTTTAACTTCGTCAGTAGACAGTTTCAGCAAGGAGTCGGAGATCGCTTCCACAGAACCTTGTACGTCTGCCTTCAGGACGATATTCACTTCGTGAACTTCGCCTTCGGTCATGTTGGCGAACATGTTCTCGAGTTTAGATTTCTGCTGACGAGCCAGTTTAACTTCGCGGAATTTGCCCTGACGGTACAGTGCAACTTCACGTGCTTTCTTCTCGTCACGTACAACGGTAACTTCATCACCCGCAGCCGGAACACCGGACAAGCCGAGGATTTCCACCGGAATGGACGGACCCGCTTCCAGCACTTCCTGACCCAGTTCGTTACGCATCGCACGAACACGACCGTATTCGAAGCCACACAGAACGATATCGCCCTTATGCAGAGTACCTTCGCGTACCAGTACAGTAGCAACCGGACCACGACCTTTATCGAGGAAGGATTCGATAACCGCACCGCTCGCCATCCCGTTACGTACGGCTTTCAGTTCAAGGACTTCAGCCTGCAGCAGGATAGCATCCAACAGTTCATCAATACCGGTACCCGCTTTTGCAGATACGTGTACGAACTGGCTTTCGCCGCCCCACTCTTCTGGCAGGATGCCGTACTGAGAGAGTTCGTTCTTAACGCGATCCGGATCGGCTTCTGGTTTATCGATTTTGTTCACAGCAACCACCACCGGAACACCCGCCGCTTTCGCGTGCTGGATAGCTTCGATGGTCTGCGGCATTACGCCGTCGTCTGCAGCAACAACCAGGACTACGATGTCCGTTGCCTGCGCACCACGTGCACGCATTGAAGTAAACGCGGCGTGCCCCGGGGTGTCCAGGAAGGTGATCATGCCGTTTTCAGTTTCAACGTGGTATGCACCGATGTGCTGGGTAATGCCGCCTGCTTCGCCAGAGGCCACTTTCGTTGAACGAATGTAGTCCAGCAGAGAAGTTTTACCGTGGTCAACGTGACCCATGATGGTCACAACCGGCGCGCGCGGTTCAGCCGCAGCACCTGTGTCACGGTCGCTCATTACCGCTTCTTCCAGCTCGTTTTCACGACGCAGGATAACTTTGTGGCCCATCTCTTCGGCTACCAGCTGTGCGGTTTCCTGATCGATAACCTGGTTGATGGTTGCCATTGCGCCCAGTTTCATCATCGCTTTGATGACTTGAGAGCCTTTAACCGCCATCTTGTTAGCCAGTTCGCCAACGGTGATGGTTTCACCGATCACCACATCACGGTTAACAGCCTGAGCTGGTTTCTGGAAGCTCTGCTGCAGCGAAGAACCTTTACGTTTTCCGCCTTTACCACCACGTACTGCTGCGCGCGCTTCTTCGCGATCGGCCTTAGATTCAGAGTGTTTGTTGCCTTTTTTCGGACGCGCTGCTTTCGCGTTACGACCACGGCCACGGCCGCCTTCGACTTCACGATCGCTTTCGTCTTCTGCCTGACGGGCATGTTGAGAGGTAGTAACGTGATAATCGCTGGAATCTTCAGTCGGTTCCGCGTTATCAGTCCATTTGTTTTCTTCCGCCATACGACGTGCTTCTTCAGCAACGCGACGTGCTTCTTCTTCGAGTTTACGACGCGCTTCTTCTTCAGCTTTACGCTTGAGCTCTGCAGCTTCCTGCTCACGGCGGGCTTTTTCAGCCTGGGCGGTTTTAGTCATATCGTCTTGTTGATTGCTCACTTTGTCTTTTTCCGCAGCTTCACGTTTCGCTTGTTCAGCGGCTTCACGTTTAGCTTGTTCTGCGGCCTCACGTTCAGCTTTTTGTTGCGCCTCGCGTTTGGCCGATTCTTCTGCCTCACGACGGGCTTGCTCTTCCGCTTCACGCTGCGCTTGCTCTTCCGCCGCAAGGCGCTCGGCCTCTTGCGGGTCACGTTTCACAAAGGTGCGTTTCTTGCGGACTTCGATTTGTACCGATTTGCTTTTTCCACCGGTACCAGGAATGTTAAGGGTGCTGCGTGTTTTACGCTGCAGCGTTAATTTGTCCGGACCTGAATTTTTCTGGTTCAGGTGGTCAATTAAAGCCTGTTTCTCTTGTGCGGACACAGAGTCGTCAGCAGACTTCCGGATACCTGCATCAGCAAATTGCTGTACCAGGCGTTCCACGGAGGTCTGTCGCTCTGCGGCCAGCGTTTTAATCGTTACATCTGTCATGCTGTTCCTTCCTGCTACAGTTTATTACGCTTCGTCACCGAACCAGCAAATATTACGGGCAGCCATAATCAGTGCTCCGGCTTTTTCGTCGGTCAACCCTTCGATATCAGCCAGATCATCAATGCCCTGTTCGGCGAGATCTTCCAGCGTACAAACGCCACGGGCGGCCAGTTTGAATGCCAAATCACGATCTATCCCTTCAAGGTTCAGCAGATCGTCAGCCGGTTTGTTATCACCGAGGCTTTCTTCCTGGGCCTGTGCAATGGTGGCCAGTGCATTTTTAGCACGCTCACGCAGTGCTTCAACGGTCGGCTCATCAAGGCCTTCGATTTCCAACAGCTCTTTCATCGGCACATAGGCCAGTTCTTCCAACGTTGAGAAACCTTCTTCTACCAGGACAGTCGCGAAGTCTTCGTCAATGTCGAGATAACGGGTAAAGGTGTCAATCGCTGCATGCGCTTCCGCCTGATGCTTAGCCTGCAGGTCGTCAACGGTCATCACGTTGAGTTCCCAACCGCTGAGCTGCGAAGCCAGACGCACGTTCTGACCGTTACGGCCAATCGCCTGCGCCAGGTTACCGGCTTCAACGGCGATATCCATGGTGTGTTTATCTTCATCCACCACGATAGAAGCAACGTCTGCCGGTGCCATCGCATTAATCACGAACTGCGCCGGGTTATCATCCCACAGGACGATATCGATACGCTCGCCGCCCAGTTCAGTAGAAACCGCCTGAACACGCGCGCCACGCATACCTACGCAAGCACCTACCGGATCGATACGTTTATCGTTGGTTTTCACCGCGATTTTCGCACGAGAACCCGGGTCGCGAGCCGCTGCTTTAATTTCAATCACTTCTTCGCCGATTTCTGGCACTTCAATGCGGAACAGTTCGATCAGCATTTCCGGCTTGGAACGGGTAACGAACAGTTGCGCGCCACGCGCTTCCGGGCGAACGGAATAAAGCACGCCACGAACGCGGTCGCCAGGGCGGAAGTTTTCACGCGGCAGCATATCTTCGCGCAGGATCACGGCTTCAGCGTTGTTGCCCAGATCCAGAGAGATGTTGTCGCGGTTTACTTTTTTCACCACGCCGGTGATGATTTCACCTTCGTGTTCACGGAACTGATCAACCACCATCGCACGTTCGGCTTCACGCACTTTCTGCACGATAACCTGTTTTGCCGTCTGGGTGGTGATACGGTCAAAGGTAACAGACTCAATCTGATCTTCAACGTAATCGCCCAGGTTCAGGCTTTCATCTTCATAACGTGCGGCTTCAAGGGTGATTTCCTTGGTCGGCTGGGTGACTTCATCAACAACTAACCAGCGACGGAAGGTGTCAAAATCACCGCTTTTGCGATCGATCTGTACGCGGACGTCGATCTCTTGTTCATATTTTTTCTTTGTTGCTGTCGCCAGCGCGCTTTCCAATGCTTCGAAAATCTTCTCGCGAGGTAGCGCCTTTTCATTGGATACGGCTTCAACTACAGCCAAAATTTCTTTGTTCATCGCGGGCTTTTCACCTCATCCAGACTATTAAAAGTGGGGAACCAGGTTCGCCTTCTGGATATTACTCAGCGCGAACACTTCATCTTTACCTTCGACGGTAACTGTGATCATTTCACCGTCTACCGCTTTGATAACGCCCTGCCATTTACGACGGTTTTGTACCGCCATACGGAGAACCAGAGTCACCTCTTCTCCGACAAAACGGGCGTAGTGTTCAGCCGTGAACAGTGGGCGATCGAGACCCGGTGAGGAGACTTCCAGGTTATAAGCAACGGTGATGGGATCTTCAACATCCAGCACAGCACTTACCTGGTGGCTCACATCAGCACAATCATCAACATTGATGCCATCTTCACTATCAATATAGATGCGCAGTGTGGATGTGCGACCGCGAATAAACTCGATGCCAACCAGCTCAAAACCCAGGGCCTCAACTGGCGCAGTAATCATCTCTGTTAATTTTTGCTCTAATGTGGACAAGCCCACCCCCAAGACATAAAAAAAGGGCCTAAAGCCCAGTTATTCTGTAGTCAGATAACAAAAAACCCCGATAAATCGGGGCTTTATATAACTGAACCCTATAACCGCAACTGCGGTCTGGAGCACTTTCCAGAAGGATTTTTTCAAATCCCACTACGAAGGCCGAAGTCTTCACAGTATATTTGAAAAAGAACTCTAAGGGAAAGTGGTTGCGGGGGCCGGATTTGAACCGACGACCTTCGGGTTATGAGCCCGACGAGCTACCAGGCTGCTCCACCCCGCGCCTGAAACGTGGCAAATTCTACTCGTTTTGGGTAAAAAATGCAAATACTGCTGGGATTTGGTGTACCGAGACGGGACGTAAAATCTGCGGGCATTATAGTGATCCACGCCACATTTTGTCAACATTTATTGCTAATCACATGAATGAATATCCAGTTCACTTTCATTTGTTGAATACTTTTGTCTTCTCCTGCTCTCCCTTAAGTGCATTATTTTACAAAAAACACACTAAACTCTTCCTGTCTCCGATAAAAGATGATTAAATGAAAACTCATTTATTTTGCATAAAAATTCAGTCAGAGCGGAAATCCAGGCTCATCATCAGTTAATTAAGCAGGGTGTTATTTTATGACGACGATTCTCAAGCATCTCCCGGTAGGTCAACGTATTGGTATCGCTTTTTCTGGCGGTCTGGACACCAGTGCCGCACTGCTGTGGATGCGAAAAAAGGGAGCGGTTCCTTATGCATATACTGCAAACCTGGGCCAGCCAGACGAAGAGGATTACGATGCGATCCCTCGTCGTGCCATGGAATACGGCGCGGAGAACGCACGTCTGATCGACTGCCGCAAACAACTGGTGGCTGAAGGTATTGCCGCTATTCAATGTGGCGCATTTCATAACACCACCGGCGGCCTGACCTATTTCAACACGACGCCGCTGGGCCGCGCCGTGACCGGCACCATGCTGGTTGCTGCCATGAAAGAAGATGGCGTGAATATCTGGGGTGACGGCAGCACCTATAAAGGAAACGACATCGAACGTTTCTATCGTTACGGTCTGCTGACCAATGCTGAACTGCAGATTTACAAACCGTGGCTTGATACTGACTTTATTGATGAACTGGGCGGCCGTCATGAAATGTCTGAATTCATGATTGCCTGCGGTTTCGACTACAAAATGTCTGTCGAAAAAGCCTACTCCACGGACTCCAACATGCTTGGTGCAACGCATGAAGCGAAGGATCTGGAATACCTCAACTCCAGCGTCAAAATCGTCAACCCGATTATGGGCGTGAAGTTCTGGGATGAGAGCGTGAAGATCCCGGCAGAAGAAGTCACAGTACGCTTTGAGCAAGGTCATCCAGTGGCGCTGAACGGTAAAACCTTTAGCGACGACGTAGAAATGATGCTGGAAGCTAACCGCATCGGCGGTCGTCACGGCCTGGGCATGAGCGACCAGATTGAAAACCGTATCATCGAAGCGAAAAGCCGTGGTATTTACGAGGCTCCGGGGATGGCACTGCTACATATCGCTTATGAACGTCTGTTGACCGGTATTCACAACGAAGACACCATTGAGCAGTATCATGCACATGGTCGTCAATTGGGCCGTCTGCTGTACCAGGGGCGTTGGTTTGACTCCCAGGCGCTGATGCTGCGTGACTCTCTGCAACGCTGGGTTGCCAGCCAGATCACTGGTGAAGTGACGCTGGAACTGCGTCGCGGGAACGATTATTCAATCCTGAATACCGTCTCTGACAACCTGACCTATAAAGCAGAGCGTTTGACCATGGAGAAAGGCGACTCTATGTTTACGGCTGAAGATCGTATTGGTCAACTGACCATGCGTAACCTGGATATTACCGATACCCGCGAGAAGCTGTTCGGTTATGCCAAAACTGGACTGCTCTCCTCCTCCGCCTCTTCGGGCGTGCCGCAGGTGGAGAATCTGGAAAATAAAGGCCAGTAATATCAGAGCTTTCGTGCTAAAGGCCGCCGATGCGGCCTTTTTTACGACCAATAAAATCTGATTGCGCATAACGATTTAGATGTCTGTTCCAGCAAAGCTGGGCAATATCATGAGTTCATTAATATCGCTTGTCGCATGCAAACTGAAGCTAAACGCACTATTGTGCGCCGATTCGTTTTGACGTTCGAAAGACAACGGGACAACGGAAATTGATCAAGTTGATGACATTCAGGATGGATCAATAAAAATGAAAAAAGACGCTTTTCAGCGTCTCTTTTTTGGAATTTGGTACCGAGGACGGGACTTGAACCCGTAAGCCCTATTGGGCACTACCACCTCAAGGTAGCGTGTCTACCAATTCCACCACCTCGGCACGGATACTACTTTTTAGTTCGGGATATCGCTGGTCGGCTTAGCCGGAGCAGTTGGCTGAGTTTGTTCGGTTTTCGCCGGCGCACTCAAGTTTTCCCATTCGCTACCTTTATTGGTCTTGTTGCTGTTGATGTTACCCAGCACCAGACTGATGATGAAGAACAACGTTGCCAGCACAGCCGTCATACGGGTCATGAAGTTGCCAGAACCACTTGAACCAAACAGCGTAGCGGAAGCGCCTGCTCCGAAGGAGGCTCCCATATCAGCGCCTTTACCTTGCTGCAGCATGATCAGACCTACAAGGCCAATTGCTACAATAAGGAAAACTACTAAAAGAGCTTCGTACATAATCAACCTGTTCCTTGCGGAGTTGCCGCGTACCAATGCTTCAACCAATAAAGCGGGAGTTTTTAATCTTTCCCACTGAAGCGGGTGTGAATACTAACCAAAGCGAATGACCTTCGCAAGGGCAATTTTATCGCATTGTATCAACTGCGGAAAAAAACAGCAAAACCGATGTGCTTAAGAAGAACAAAGGCGACAATCGCCGCCTTTTTAGCCAGTTAGCTATCGAATCAAACTGCTTTTACCGCGTCAGCGATGCGATGCGCAAATTCGGTTACCTGCGCTTCGTCTTCACCTTCTACCATCACGCGAATTAACGGCTCGGTGCCAGATTTACGCAGCAACACGCGTCCACGGTTGCCCAGCGCAGCTTCAACCTCTGCGGTCACGGCTTTAACTGACTCATGCTCAAGCGGATCGCCGCTACCTGCGGTGTAACGCACATTAACCAGAATCTGCGGGAACATTTTCATGCCGCTGCAAAGGTCGTGCAGGCTCATATGGTTACGCGCCATCGCCGCCAGCACCTGCAAACCAGCAACGATGCCGTCACCGGTAGTGGTTTTATCCAGCAGGATCACATGGCCGGAGTTCTCGGCACCGATGCGCCAGCCTTTCTCCTGCATTTTTTCCAGTACGTAGCGGTCGCCCACTTTCGCACGAGCAAATGGAATACCTAACTGTTTCAGCGCCAGTTCCAGCCCCATGTTGCTCATCAATGTACCCACAGCACCACCACGCAGCTGGCCCTGACGAAGACCTTCACGCGCGATGATATACATGATCTGATCGCCATCGACTTTATTGCCTTCATGGTCAACCATAATCACGCGGTCGCCGTCACCGTCAAAGGCGATACCGAGATCTGCTTTTTCAGCCAGTACGCGCGCCTGTAACGCACGAACATCAGTTGCGCCCACTTCGGCATTGATGTTTACGCCGTTCGGCTCACAACCGATAGCGATAACATTCGCTCCCAGCTCGCGCAGCACGTTCGGCGCAATGTGATAAGTCGCGCCGTTGGCGCAATCCACCACAATTTTCAGTTCGCTCAAACTAAGTTCATTCGGGAACGTGGCTTTACAAAATTCGATATAGCGACCCGCTGCGTCAACGATACGGCTGGCTTTACCCAGTTCTGCCGAATCAACGCAGCTGATCTCTTTTTCCATTTCCGCTTCGATGGCCTCTTCTACCGCATCCGGTAGTTTGGTGCCGTCGATGGAGAAGAATTTAATGCCATTATCGTAGAATGGGTTATGTGATGCAGAAATTACAATCCCAGCTTCTGCGCGGAAGGTACGTGTCAGATAAGCCACGGCCGGTGTTGGCATCGGGCCAGTGAAGAGTGCGGAAAGACCGGCAGCCGCCAGACCCGCCTCCAGCGCCGACTCCAGCATATAGCCAGAAATACGCGTGTCTTTACCAATAATGATCTTACGGGAGCCGTGGCGCGCCAGCACTTTACCCGCAGCCCACCCCAGCTTAAGCACAAAATCAGGCGTGATCGGCGCATCCCCAACACGACCACGAATCCCATCGGTACCGAAATATTTACGATTACTCATAGCGTTTGTTTTCCTTTGCAGACAGAGTGGCTTCCACCACTCGCATCGCTTCTACGGTTTCTTTGACGTCATGAACACGAATAATGTGCGCGCCTTGCATTGCGGCAATGACCGCACAGGCCAGACTACCGCTCAGGCGCTCGGACGGCCCCACGTTCAACAGCTGTCCAATCATCGATTTTCGTGACATACCCACCAACAGCGGCAGGTTGAAATGATGAAATTCAGCCAGACGCGCCAGTAATGCATAGTTGTGATGGAGATTTTTACCGAAACCGAATCCGGGGTCGAGCAACAATTTCTCTTTTGCGATACCAGCCTGTTCGCAGCGTGCTATTTGCTCAACAAAGTAGCGATTTACCTCGGCAAAGACATCGTCATACTTCGGTGCTTCCTGCATGGTCTTTGGGTTTCCCTGCATATGCATCAGGCAAACTGGCAAACCAGTTTCAGCGGCAGCTTCCAGGGCGCCAGGTTCGGAAAGGGAGCGAATATCATTAATGATGTGAGCGCCTGCTTTCGCTGACTCACGGATCACTTCTGGTTTGGATGTATCCACTGAGATCCAGACTTCAAAGCGTTGAGCAATTGCCTCAACCACAGGAATAACACGTTGCAACTCTTCTTCAACGCTCACTTCCGCAGCCCCTGGACGTGTGGACTCGCCGCCAACGTCAATGATCGTTGCGCCAGCATTGATCATCAGATTCGCATGTTTCACCGCATCAATCAGCGAATTATGCGTGCCGCCATCGGAGAAAGAATCAGGCGTGACGTTGAGGATCCCCATTACGTGAGGATGGCTAAGGTCCAGTGAAGAGCCCTGGGCAAAGAGTTTCATGGTGTTATCCCTGGTATGAATTGATAAGAAAAAACCCCGGAGCACGCCCCGGGGTTTTCGGTACAAATACAGTCATCTGATGCGGGAACTTACTTGTCGCCTAACTGCTCTGACATGGTGTTACCCGGGTTCGGCGTACGCGGTTCATCAACCGGACGAGGAGCCTTTGGACTACCATTGTCGCCAGAATTGTTAGAAGCGCCTGGTTCTTCCCAGCCCGCTGGCGGGCGTACATCGCGACGTGCCATCAGGTCGTCAATCTGCGGTGCATCGATGGTTTCATATTTCATGAGCGCATCTTTCATCGCATGCAGAATATCCAGGTTGTCGTTCAACAACTGACGCGCACGATTGTAGTTACGCTCAATCAGTAACTTCACTTCCTGGTCGATGATACGCGCAGTTTCATCGGACATATGTTTCGCTTTCGCCACGCTACGACCGAGGAACACTTCACCTTCTTCTTCCGCGTACAGCAGCGGACCAAGTTTTTCGGAGAAGCCCCACTGGGTCACCATGTTACGCGCCAGGTTGGTCGCAACTTTAATATCGTTGGACGCCCCGGTAGAAACATGTTCCGGCCCGTAGATGATCTCTTCTGCCAGACGACCACCGTACAGCGTAGAAATCTGGCTTTCCAGTTTCTGACGGCTGGCACTGATTGCGTCGCCTTCAGGCAGGAAGAAGGTCACACCCAACGCACGTCCGCGCGGGATAATCGTCACTTTGTGCACCGGATCGTGTTCCGGCACCAGGCGACCGATAATCGCATGGCCTGCTTCGTGGTATGCAGTCGATTCTTTCTGCGCTTCCGTCATCACCATGGAGCGACGTTCCGCACCCATCATGATTTTGTCTTTCGCTTTCTCGAACTCAACCATCGACACAACGCGTTTGTTGCCTCGAGCAGCGAACAGTGCCGCTTCGTTCACCAGGTTCGCCAGGTCAGCACCGGAGAAACCAGGAGTACCACGGGCAATGATTGCCGCATCAACATCTGGTGCCAACGGTACGCGACGCATGTGAACTTTCAGGATCTGCTCACGACCGCGAACATCTGGCAGACCAACCACAACCTGACGGTCGAAACGGCCAGGACGCAGCAGCGCTGGGTCGAGAACGTCCGGACGGTTAGTCGCGGCGATAACGATTATACCTTCGTTACCTTCGAAGCCATCCATCTCAACCAGCATCTGGTTCAGAGTCTGTTCACGTTCATCGTGACCACCGCCCAGACCTGCGCCACGTTGGCGGCCGACGGCGTCGATTTCATCGATAAAGATGATACACGGTGCCGCTTTCTTCGCCTGTTCGAACATGTCACGAACACGGGACGCACCCACACCGACGAACATTTCTACGAAGTCAGAACCGGAGATAGTAAAGAACGGAACTTTCGCTTCGCCTGCAATCGCTTTCGCCAACAGCGTTTTACCGGTACCCGGAGGACCGACCATCAGGACGCCTTTCGGGATCTTACCGCCGAGTTTCTGGAAGCGGCTTGGCTCGCGCAGATACTCAACCAGTTCAGCAACTTCTTCTTTTGCTTCGTCGCAGCCCGCAACGTCAGCAAAGGTCGTTTTGATCTGATCTTCCGTCAGCATGCGCGCTTTGCTCTTACCGAACGACATGGCACCTTTACCACCGCCGCCCTGCATTTGACGCATGAAGAAGATCCAGACACCAATCAGCAACAGCATCGGGAACCAAGAGATGAAGATAGAAGCCAGCAGGCTTGGCTCTTCAGGCGGTTCACCGACAACCTTGACGTTCTTGGTCAGCAGGTTATCCAGTAACTTCGGATCCTGAACCGGAATGTAAGTGGTATAACGGTTACTATCTTTCTTGGTAACGTTGATTTCACGTCCGTTGATACGCGCTTCACGAACCTGGTCGTTATTGACCTCTTGTAGGAAGGTAGAGTAATCCACCTTACGTCCATTAGACTCGCTGGGCCCAAAGCTCTGGAATACTGACATCAGCACAACGGCAATGACCAGCCAGAGTATTAGGTTTTTCGCCATGTCACTCAAGGGATTAACCTCTTATTACAACTGTGTTAAAAACAGCGTCAGGATACTCTATATCCAGCATCTTTCAAACTTTCGTCTGAAATCTCCCGGTTAGGGTTTACGCCCGGTCGCTACAATATACACTTCCCGCGAACGTGCACGAGAAGAGTCCGGCTTACGAACTTTGACCTTCGTAAACAGGGAGCGAATTTCCCTTAGATACTCATCGAAACCTTCGCCCTGGAACACCTTCACTACAAAACTGCCACCTGGCGCTAATACATCACGACACATTTCTAGCGCCAGTTCCACCAGATACATGGCACGGGGGATATCCACCGCCGGTGTTCCGCTCATGTTTGGTGCCATATCGGACATGACAACCTGGACTTTGCTGTCGCCTACGCGCTCCAGCAGTGCTTTCATCACCAGTTCATCACGAAAATCGCCCTGAAGAAAGTCCACACCAACGATAGGATCCATAGGTAAAAGATCGCAAGCGATGATACGGCCTTTGCCGCCAATTTGGGTGACCACATATTGTGACCAACCACCTGGCGCAGCACCAAGGTCGACAACCGTCATTCCCGGTTTAAAGAGTTTGTCACTTTGCTGTATTTCATCAAGTTTAAACCAGGCACGGGAACGTAACCCCTTTTTCTGTGCCTGTTGAACATATTTATCGCTAAAGTGTTCCTGAAGCCAGCGACTGGAGCTGGCAGAACGCTTCTTACCTGTCATTTAACTTTCCCATTGGGATAACTCATCGTAACCAATTGCGTAAATTTTTACGCGCCTATTTGGCGATATATGGGAGATGGCGGTAGAATGACCCGTTTTCAATCCCAACGTAAGCAAAAAAATACGATGAATCTGAGTACTAAACAAAAACAGCACCTGAAAGGTCTGGCACATCCGCTCAAGCCAGTTGTTCTGCTTGGCAGTAATGGTTTGACCGAAGGGGTGCTGGCCGAGATTGAACAAGCGTTAGAGCACCATGAACTCATCAAGGTGAAAATCGCCACTGAAGATCGCGAAACTAAAACCTTGATCGTGGAAGCTATCGTGCGCGAAACCGGCGCCTGTAATGTACAGGTCATCGGTAAAACGCTGGTGCTTTATCGTCCAACTAAAGAACGTAAAATCTCGCTGCCACGCTAAGATTATCCTAAAGTTACACACATTTGCTGTGTAAAACGAGGGATTTTCCGCAAGCAGGAGAGCAAAATGCCACGCTCTGTTCGTTGATAAAAGGCCGCATAGCGGCCTTTTTCCTTTCTTTACAATACATCAACATTTTGAGTATTGGGTAATTCTTACAGGTATTCCACCTTAATTACTTCAAATTCTACATCGCCGCCCGGCGTTTTGATGACCACTACATCATCTTCTTCTTTGCCAATCAGTCCACGAGCGATAGGCGAGTTAACAGAAATCAGGTTCTGTTTAAAGTCAGCTTCGTCATCGCCTACGATGCGATAGGTCTGTTCTTCATCAGAATCCAGATTCAAAACCGTCACGGTAGCGCCAAAAATCACGCGACCATTGTTTGGCATTTTGGTGACATCAATTACCTGCGCGTTCGACAGCTTGGCTTCGATATCTTTGATACGGCCTTCGCAAAAACCCTGCTGTTCACGAGCTGCGTGGTATTCGGCGTTTTCTTTCAGGTCGCCATGCTCACGCGCTTCCGCGATAGCAGCAATGATTTCAGGACGGCGCACAGATTTCAGAAAATCCAGCTCTTCGCGTAATTTTTCAGCGCCGCGTAAGGTCATCGGAATAGCTTGCATTTGTTATACCTCTTGAATATTCCTGATGGGGAGAGTCTCCACTCGCCCCGGCTGTTCGGCATGCCCGGCACAACTCCTCGTCGGGGCCAGAAGCAAAAAAATACCGACCCGGGAACAGGTCCCAGGCCAGCAATAATTCACATTTTGATAGTCATTTTACCCTGAAGTTCCCGAAGGGTCATCGTTTACTTTATAGGGCGTTGCGCCGTAGTATGACGGCTCGATTCCAGGTTGTTAGCGCGAGATTATGCGATTTTCCAGATTTATCATCGGATTGACCAGCTGTATAGCGTTCAGTGTTCAGGCCGCAAATGTTGATGAGTACATTACTCAACTCCCCGCTGGCGCCAACCTTGCCCTGATGGTGCAAAAAGTCGGCGCGTCTGCCCCCGCTATTGATTACCATAGTCAGCAAATGGCGCTGCCCGCCAGTACGCAGAAGGTGATCACTGCGCTGGCGGCGTTGATTCAACTTGGCCCCGATTTTCGTTTTACCACGACGCTTGAAACCAAAGGCAATGTGGAGAACGGCGTACTCAAGGGTGACTTAGTGGCGCGATTTGGTGCCGATCCGACGCTAAAACGTCAGGATATTCGTAATATGGTGGCGACCCTGAAAAAATCAGGCGTCTCCCAAATCGATGGCAATGTGTTCATAGACACGTCCATTTTTGCCAGTCACGATAAAGCCCCCGGCTGGCCCTGGAACGATATGACACAATGCTTTAGCGCCCCGCCTGCCGCCGCCATTGTTGACCGCAATTGCTTTTCCGTCTCGCTCTACAGTGCCCAAAAACCCGGTGATATGGCCTTTGTTCGCGTGGCCTCTTATTACCCTGTAACTATGTTCAGCCAGGTACGCACTCTCCCCCGTGGTTCAGCCGAAGCGCAATATTGCGAGCTGGATGTGGTGCCAGGCGACCTTAACCGCTTTACGTTAACCGGATGCCTGCCACAACGTTCTGAGCCGCTCCCGTTGGCTTTTGCCGTACAGGATGGCGCCAGCTACGCCGGAGCGATTCTGAAAGATGAGTTAAAACAGGCAGGCATTACCTATTCCGGCACGCTACTGCGACAAACGCAGGTTAACGACCCAGGAACGGTGGTTGCCAGTAAACAGTCGGCCCCTTTGCACGATCTGCTTAAGATTATGCTGAAAAAGTCCGACAACATGATCGCCGATACCGTCTTTCGCATGATTGGTCATGCGCGCTTTAATGTCCCTGGGACATGGCGGGCCGGGTCGGACGCCGTGCGTCAGATCCTGCGTAAGCAGGCGGGTGTGGATATTGGCAACACGATTATTGCAGATGGTTCAGGGCTTTCACGGCATAACCTGATTGCACCAGCCACCATGATGCAGGTGCTGCAATACATTGCCCAACACGACAATGAGCTTAACTTTATCTCAATGCTACCTTTGGCAGGCTACGATGGTTCGTTGCAGTACCGTGCAGGTCTGCATCAAGCGGGAGTAGATGGTAAAGTTTCAGCGAAAACAGGTTCGTTGCAGGGCGTGTATAACCTGGCAGGATTCATCACCACAGCAAGTGGGCAACGAATGGCGTTCGTACAATATCTTTCTGGTTACGCAGTTGAACCCGCGGATCAGCGTAATCGCCGTATTCCGTTGGTACGTTTTGAAAGCCGTTTGTATAAAGATATTTACCAGAACAATTAGTCAAAAAGAAACCCCGGCACATGGCCGGGGTTTCAGATTATTGACAAAGCGCGCTTTGCTTATGTCGGATGCGCCGTGAACGCCTTACCTACCCTACAAAATCGTGCAAATTCAATATATTGCAATCATCTTGTAGGCCTGATAATTGTAGCGCATCAGGCTTATTTGGCATTGGTCATCAGTGATTAACGCTTGTAAATGAACTCAACGCCTTCTTCGTCGTCTTCGTCCCAGTCGTCATCCCAGTCTTCATCATCCTCTTCAGCAATCTCTTCAAGCTGCTGACGGTGATAATCATCCCACATGAATTCGACTTTCTCAGGCTGTTTCGCTTCTTCTGCCTGCACGACCGGGTTTTCAATGATAAAGGTCATCACATCCCAGCAGAGATCTTTCACACCCAGTCCGCTCGCCGCAGAGATCAGATAATATTTATCTTCCCAGCCCAGCGCCTCAGCGATCGCTTTCGCTTTCTCTTCAGCTTCTGCTTTATCCAGCAGGTCGATCTTGTTGAAGACTAACCAGCGTGGTTTCGCCGCCAGATCCTGGCTGTATTTTTCCAGCTCGCTGATAATAATACGCGCATTTTCAACCGGATCGGTGCCGTCAATCGGATCGATATCGATAAGGTGCAACAGGACGCGGCAACGTTCCAGGTGCTTCAGGAAGCGAATGCCCAGACCTGCGCCTTCCGCAGCGCCTTCAATCAGTCCTGGAATATCAGCAACAACGAAACTCTTCTCGTTGTCCATACGTACCACGCCCAGGCTTGGTACGAGCGTAGTAAACGGATAGTCCGCTACTTTCGGTTTAGCCGCCGAGACAGCGCGGATAAATGTCGATTTACCGGCATTTGGCATCCCCAGCATACCGACATCAGCCAGCAGCATCAGCTCCAGCAGCAGCTCGCGCTTATCGCCCGGCGTACCGTTGGTTTTCTGCCGTGGTGTACGGTTAACGGACGATTTGAAACGGGTATTGCCCAGACCGTGCCAGCCGCCCTTGGCAACCAGCAGACGCTGACCGTGTTTGGTCATATCGCCCATGGTTTCACCGGTACCCTGGTCGATTACACGCGTACCTACCGGCACTTTAATCGTCACGTCTTTACCGCGCTTACCGGTACAATCGCGGCTTGCGCCGTTCTGACCGCGCTCTGCACGGAAAGATTTTTCAAAACGATAATCGATAAGCGTGTTCAGGTTCTCGTCGGCTTCCATCCATACGTCACCACCGTCACCGCCGTCGCCGCCATCCGGGCCGCCTTTCGGAATATATTTTTCGCGGCGGAAGCTCACGCAACCATTACCGCCATCACCTGCAACGACCAGAATCGATGCTTCATCAACAAACTTCATTTTATTCTCCGTAAATCATTCGCCTGCGCGGGGTTGCGATACCACCGTTGTATGCTTACGTAATCCGCCCCAAATACGATGACCAATGGCGGAATACATCGCGCCCGCAACCACGACAAACGCACCGAGATAACCTAAAAGGTTTAACATCGGTCTGGCGAAGAAATCGGGCCAGGCCAGTGATAAAAGATCTGAAAAAAACAGCGTAAACAGTGGGGTGAGCGTGATGATCGCACTCACCTGCGCTGCCTGCCAGCGAGCCATCGCTTCCGCCAGGGCGCCATATCCTACCAAGGTATTCAGTCCGCAAAAAATTAAACATGCGAGCTGCCAGTGGCTAAGCTGCGCTATCACCCCTGGCTTTGCCAGAGGGAAGAGCGCAATTGTACATAAAGTGTACAGTAAAAACAGGATCTGCGGTGAGGCCAGCCGACGCAATAAAACCTTTTGCGCCACGCCATAACTCACCCAGACCGTTGCTGCACCGACCCCAAAGATAACTCCCCAGGTATAATCGGTGAGCTTTGTAAATATCTCGACCAGACTGGTATTAAAAAACATCACCAGGCCGCTCAGGAGCATCAATGCCCCTACAACCTGAGTGCTGCGCATTTTCTCTTTCAGGATAAATACGCTGGCAACCATCATGCCAACCGGCGAGAGTTGCCCAATCACCTGCGAAGCGGTCGGGCTCAGGTATTGCAAGGATGAACTGAACAGGATGAAGTTCCCAAACAGCCCAGCGGTCGCCACTGCCAACAAAATCAACCAGCGTGGCTTACGAAACACGCGTAATGGCGGCAACCTCTTCTTCACCGCAAGAATGGCACCAAGACTAATACTCGCCATCAAGAAACGGTAAAACACGATTGTCGGAGGCTCCATCACCTCCAGCACCTGCTTCATTGCGATTGGCAACGCCCCCCAGCAAATTGCTGTGGTGAGCGCCAAAAGAATGCCAATGCCTGCCTGCTGCTTCATACCGTATTCCCTGCAAAGCGCATTTGCGGATTAACGCCACACCATGCGCATTTTACCGGTTATCGAATGTAAAAAGCCCCGCAACGTGTTGCGGGGCTTTCATCCGTTACCGGGACGCGAAAAACTTATTCAGCTTCGATGCTGATAAATTTACGGTTTTTCGGGCCTTTAACTTCGAATTTCACTTTACCGTCTGCTTTAGCAAACAGAGTGTGGTCACGACCGCAACCTACGTTAGCGCCAGCGTGGAATTTGGTACCACGTTGACGAACGATGATGCTACCCGCCAGAACGGATTCGCCACCGAAACGCTTAACGCCCAGGCGTTTAGCTTCTGAATCGCGACCGTTACGTGTGGAGCCGCCAGCCTTTTTATGTGCCATTTGAAATCTCTCCTCAGGTCTTAGGCGCTGATGCCAGTAATTTTCACATCAGTGAACCACTGACGATGGCCCTGCTGCTTACGATAGTGTTTACGACGGCGAAACTTAACGATTTTAACTTTCTCGCCACGACCGTGAGCAACAACTTCAGCTTTGATTACGCCGCCATCAACGAAAGGAACGCCGATTTTGACTTCTTCACCGTTTGCGATCATCAGCACTTCAGCGAACTCAACAGTTTCGCCAGTTGCGATGTCCAGCTTTTCCAGGCGAACGGTCTGACCTTCGCTTACTCGGTGTTGTTTACCACCACTTTGGAAAACCGCGTACATATAAAACTCCGCTTCCGCGCACACCTTTTAATGATTCAGAGTGCGCTATAAATATTCACAATAGGGCGCGAATATTACGCAAAACGCACGCCTTTGACAAGTGCTACAGTCAATACACGAAGAAAAAAAACACAACTTGTACGGTAACGTTTATCTGTGCCATTTTTTCAGTACAATCACTCTATATTCCTAACCATAAACCCTAAGTTGCCTCTGTTCACAGTAAGGTAATCGGGGCGAAAAGCCCGGCTTTTGCGATGAATTTAGAAAAAATCAATGAGTTAACCGCGCAAGATATGGCGGGTGTTAATGCAGCAATTCTCGAGCAGCTTAATTCCGACGTCCAACTGATCAATCAGTTAGGCTATTACATCGTCAGCGGCGGCGGTAAACGTATTCGTCCGATGATTGCTGTACTGGCTGCACGAGCTGTTGGCTATGAGGGGAATGCACATGTCACCATTGCGGCCCTAATTGAGTTTATCCACACGGCGACCCTGCTACACGACGACGTTGTGGATGAATCAGATATGCGCCGAGGTAAAGCTACCGCCAACGCCGCCTTTGGTAACGCTGCCAGCGTGCTGGTAGGCGATTTTATTTATACCCGTGCGTTCCAGATGATGACCAGCCTCGGTTCGCTCAAAGTGCTGGAAGTGATGTCAGAGGCCGTAAACGTCATCGCGGAAGGTGAAGTTCTGCAACTGATGAACGTTAACGACCCGGACATCACCGAAGAGAACTACATGCGTGTTATTTACAGCAAAACCGCACGTCTGTTCGAGGCTGCTGCTCAGTGTTCCGGTATTCTGGCAGGCTGTACGCCGGAAGAGGAAAAAGGTCTGCAGGATTATGGGCGCTATCTCGGCACTGCTTTCCAGCTGATCGACGATCTACTTGATTACAATGCCGATGGCGAACAGTTGGGTAAAAACGTCGGTGATGATCTGAACGAAGGAAAACCAACGCTGCCGCTGCTGCATGCGATGCATCATGGCACACCAGAACAGGCACAGATGATCCGTACCGCCATCGAACAAGGGAACGGTCGACATCTTCTGGAACCGGTTCTGGAAGCAATGAACGCTTGCGGCTCTCTGGAATGGACGCGTCAGCGTGCGGAAGAAGAAGCAGACAAAGCTATTGCTGCATTGCAAGTGTTGCCGGATACCCCGTGGCGAGAGGCGTTAATCGGCCTCGCACACATCGCTGTTCAACGCGATCGTTAATCCCTTCCTGTTATCCCGCGCACCGCGCGGGATAGTTCCAATAAACTCCCATAAATCCTCAATCAATCGCAAAACTGTCTGAAATACAGATGGCTCATCTTGATATATTCTGAATATTCACACTCTTTACAGGAACTTTTTAGAGCAATGCGTCATCAGGAGTATAGTGATTCCTGGCAGAACACATGTTCTGAATGAAAGCGACCAACTTAAGGAGTGAGGAAAGATGGAGAATAATTTCATTGACTGGCATCCCGCCGATATCATTGCGGGTTTGCGGAAAAGAGGAACGTCAATGGCGGCGGAATCTCGCAGAAATGGTTTGAGTTCCTCGACATTGGCGAATGCATTATCGCGTCCCTGGCCGAAAGGAGAGATGATTATTGCGAAAGCATTAGGAACTGATCCCTGGGTTATCTGGCCATCACGCTATCATGACCCGCTGACCCATGAGTTTATCGACAGATCGCAGTTGATGCGCAGCTACACCAAACCGCAAAAATGAGTAGCCTGGCGGTAGCCCCGCGAACGGGGCTGCCAGCTATCAGACGATTACTCGCCTTTCACACGCTCAATGTTAGCACCAAGCGCGCGAAGTTTGTCTTCAATGCGCTCGTAGCCACGATCGATGTGATAAATACGATCAACAACCGTAGTACCTTCTGCAATGCAGCCAGCCAGCACCAGACTTGCTGAAGCACGCAGATCGGTTGCCATTACTTGTGCGCCGGAAAGTTTTTCAACACCGTGACAAATAACGGTATTGCTTTCAATTTCGGCATGCGCGCCCATACGGCTTAGCTCAGGTACGTGCATAAAGCGGTTTTCAAAGACCGTTTCGGTGATAAATCCGGTTCCTTCTGCCACCAGGTTCAGCAGCGTGAACTGGGCCTGCATATCGGTCGGGAACGCCGGATGCGGCGCAGTACGTACGTTAACGGCCTTCGGACGTTTGCCGTGCATATCCAGGCTAATCCAGTCTTCACCCACTTCAATGTCCGCCCCGGCGTCACGCAGTTTCGCCAGCACAGCGTCAAGGGTATCTGGCTGGGCGTTACGGCAGACGATTTTGCCGCGAGAGATCGCCGCAGCAACCAGGAAAGTACCGGTTTCAATTCGATCCGGCAGGACGCGGTAAACGCCGCCACCTAAACGTTCCACCCCTTCGATGACAATACGATCGGTACCCTGGCCGCTAATTTTCGCGCCCAGCGTAACCAGGAAGTTCGCGGTATCGACGATTTCCGGTTCACGCGCCGCGTTTTCAATAATTGTGGTGCCTTCCGCCAGGGTTGCAGCACACATAATGGTCACGGTTGCACCAACACTGACTTTATCCATCACGATGTGTGCGCCTTTCAGACGGCCATCGACGGAAGCTTTAACGTAACCTTCTTCCAGTTTGATGGTCGCGCCTAATTGCTCAAGGCCGGAAATATGTAAATCAACCGGACGAGCACCAATCGTACAACCACCAGGCAAAGAAACCTGCCCCTGACCAAAACGAGCCACCAGCGGCCCAAGCGCCCAGATAGAGGCACGCATGGTTTTAACCAGATCGTAAGGCGCGCAGAAGACATTAACGTCACGGGCATCGATATGCACAGAACCATTACGTTCTACTTTGGCGCCAAGCTGGCTAAGCAGCTTCATTGATGTATCGACGTCTTTCAGTTTCGGGACATTCTGGATCTCCACCGGATCTTCCGCCAGCAGTGCAGCGAAAAGGATAGGCAGAGCAGCATTTTTAGCGCCGGAAATTGTGACTTCGCCCTGGAGCTTCGTTGGCCCCTGAACACGAAATTTATCCATTTAGTATGTTCTCAGTTAACAATTCATATCCGCTACCGGCGTATCGCCCATAGCTCAAAAGCCGTTCAGTTTGCGATCACGCGCCCACTCCGCAGGGGTATACGCTTTGATCGACACAGCATGAATGCGGTTATCCGCAATATATTCCATCAGCGGACCGTAAACTGTCTGCTGTTTTTTAACCCGGCTCATGCCATCAAACATCTCACCCACGGCAATAACCTGAAAGTGGCTGCCATCGCCGGAAACGTGGACTTCCTGGAGGGAAAGAGCGTTCATCAGCACGCTCTGAATTTCATTATTTTCCATGGGATCTTCATTCATCAGTTAATAAACCAGCGAAACATCTTAGAGCAAAGTTGCGCTGTCATAAATAAGCAAAAAGCCTTGCTGATTAATCAGACAAGGCTCGACTTACTGGTAGGTTTGCCGGACTGGCGGGTAACGCCTTATCCAGCCTGAAAAAAATTAACGAGGCAGGACATCAGACGGCAAATTATACAATTTTGCCAGGGTATACACCTTGTCGTTTACCCCCTGAAGCGTCACGCTGTTGCCTTGCTTTTTCGCCAGATCGATCAGATGGAGCAGCAACGCCAGTCCCCCCGTATCAACGCGGGACACGCGACTAAGATCGATGCAGGTAATCCCCCTCACCGCTTCGTCACGCATTTCCCACAGCGGCAGCAGAACGTCCTGATCCAGCTCTCCGGTTAATACCAGGGTGTCACCCGTCTGCATCCAGCTCAGTGACTCGCTCATTATTTTTTCTCTTCCAGGGTGATTTTCTGTTGAGAAATAGACTTCAGTTGTGCGGTCAGACCATCGATGCCTTTCGTGCGCAGTAAAGTCCCCCACTCATTTTGTTTCGTGGTGATCATGCTGACGCCTTCGGCAATCATGTCATAAGCCTGCCACTTGCCAGTCTGAGAGTTTTTACGCCACTGGAAATCGAGACGTACCGGCGGACGGCCATTCGGGTCAATAATGGTGACGCGGATAGGCACAATGGTTTTATCACCCAACGGCTGTTCTGGCGCAATCTGATAGGTCTGACCGTGATACATCGCCAGCGCCTGACCGTAAGCCTGCTTCAGATACTCATGGAAAGCGGCAAAGTAGGCTTCACGCTGGGCTGGGGTCGCGCTTTTGTAGTACTGACCCAGTACCAGCGCACCGGCGTATTTTATCTGTACGTACGGAAGCAGTTCCTGATCGACGATGGTACGCAGGTAATCCGGATTAGCCCGAATTTGCGATTGTTCATTCTTCAGGCGATCGAACGTTTTCTGTGCCGCCTCGTCCATCAGCTTATACGGATTGGTCTGATCTGCCGCGGTTGCCGCACTCAGCGGTGCAATCATTAGCAAAGCGACCATCATTAAACGTTTAAACATGCGTCGGTTCTCCTGAAATTATTTCGTTGTACCCACAGGTTCAGTGGTTTCATTATTACCTGGCGCAGCAGCTGGCGCATCGCCACTATTCTTATTGTCATCGCCTTTACTACCGTAAAGGAACTGACCAATGAGATCTTCCAGCACCATCGCAGACTTGGTGTCCTGAATTGTATCGCCATCCTTCAGGATAGCAGTCCCCAGTTCCGGGTCTTCAAAACCGACGTTTAATGCCAGATATTGTTCCCCAAGCAAACCGGAAGTACGAATGCTCAACGAACTGGTATCAGGAATGTGGTTATAACGTTGTTCAATTTCCAGCGTCACGCGCGGTAGATAGGTTTTTGGGTCCAGCGTAATATCTGCAACCCGGCCTACGACAACACCACCAATACTGACCGGAGAGCGCGCTTTCAGGCCGCCGATATTATCGAACGTCGCATAAAGCGTGTAGGTCGGTTCAGTTCGCATTGACGTCACGTTTGCCGCCTTCAGGCAAACAAACAGCGCCGCCAGCAGTGCTGCTAATAAAAAGATACCCACCCAAATTTCATTTTTTTTCGTTTGCATGAACTCAATTCCCAAACATCAATGCGGTCAGCACAAAATCCAGCCCCAGAACGGCCAGAGACGAGTGGACAACGGTACGAGTGGTTGCCCGGCTAATCCCGGCAGAGGTCGGGATGGCGTCATAACCGTTAAACAGCGAAATCCACGTCACCGTAATAGCGAACACCACGCTCTTAATCAGACAGTTGACCAGATCCATACGCCAGTCGACGGCGTTTTGCATTGCCGACCAGAAGAACCCACTATCAATGCCTTTCCAACTGACGCCAACCAGCGATCCGCCCCAGATCCCCACGGCGACGAAAATTATCGTCAGCAGCGGTAGTGAAATCACCCCAGCCCAGAAACGTGGGGAAATGACGCGGCGCAGTGGATCCACAGCCATCATCTCCATGCTGGAGAGCTGCTCTGTGGCACGCATCAAACCGATTTCCGCAGTTAACGCCGAACCGGCACGTCCGGCAAACAGCAGTGCTGCGACCACCGGCCCCAGTTCGCGCAGCAGCGACAAGGCCACCAGCATCCCCAGACTGGTTTCCGCACTATAAGTGGTCAGCACCAGATAACCTTGCAGACCCAGCACCATTCCGATGAACACGCCAGAAACCACAATAATCAGCATCGACAGGACGCCGACATTATAGAGCTGACGCACCAACAGCGGCGCATGTTTGCGAAATTCCGGTTTGCCGACCAGCGCATTGAATAACATTAACCCGGCCCGCCCGAACGTTCTCAGGGTTTTAATCCCTTTATGTCCGAGCGACGCCAGCGCATTTAACAGCATGAGTGGCTTAACTCCCTGGTAAAAGATCAGCGTGATAATCGCCGGCAGGATAGCGGAACGGAACTGGTCCGTCAGCAATCCCGTCCAGAAACTGACGTACGCGAGGATCAGGATTCGCCTGCAACGCCTGGGCGCTACCGTGAGCGACAATCTTTTTGTCTGCCAGGATCCAGGCGTGATCCGCAATACTTAAGACTTCCGGCACATCGTGAGAAACCACCACACAGGTTACGCCCAGCGCGCTGTTCAGCTCGGAAATCAGCTTCACCAGGACGCCCATAGTGATGGGATCTTGCCCAACAAACGGCTCATCAAACATGATGAGATCCGGCTCCAGCGCAATTGCACGCGCCAGCGCCGCACGACGCGCCATCCCGCCTGAAAGCTCCGAGGGCATAAGTTTAGCCGCTCCGCGCAGCCCCACGGCTTCCAGCTTCATCATCACCGTGCTATGCAGCAACGCCGCGGGAAGGTGGGTATGCTCGCGCAGTGGATAGGCGACATTGTCAAAAACGTTCATATCGGTGAACAGCGCTCCGGACTGAAACAACATGCTCATCCGTTTACGCACGGTATACAGGCGCGAACGAGACATCGCCGGAATATTCTCACCATCAAAAAGGATCTCGCCGTGATCTGGCGCGATTTGCCCACCAATCAGACGGAGTAGCGTCGTTTTACCGATGCCTGATGGCCCCATAATCGCCGTGATCTTCCCTCGCGGCACGGTCAGGGAAATATTATCGAAGATGCAGCGATTGCCACGCGTAAAACTGACATCGCGCATATCGACTAAATTCGCCACAGACTGCTCCATAATTCACCCTTTGTCTTGCGTTGATTTTCTAAGCATGACGCTCAATTTAACCTTGAACCCAACATATTTACAGAATATTACCCGCCGCGGTTAGCGAAAGCTGGCATTTGTTTTACTTTTTAGCCGCATAAAGTCAAAATTAAGAATTCATTACGGCTTTCTGAAAATCTTCAGCGGACCGGCGAGTATACCTGAAGAAAGGACGTTAGATGCTTTTAGCTACGGCACTGTTAATTGTTGGTTTACTTTTGGTCGTTTACAGTGCCGACCGTCTGGTATTTGCCGCCTCTATTCTTTGCCGCACTTTTGGCATCCCACCGCTGATCATCGGCATGACGGTGGTCAGTATTGGTACGTCACTTCCAGAAATAATCGTTTCGCTTGCCGCGTCGCTGCATGAACAACGAGATTTAGCCGTCGGCACAGCACTCGGCTCAAACATTATCAATATCTTGCTGATCCTCGGTCTGGCTGCGCTGGTGCGCCCTTTTACCGTCCATTCCGATGTTCTGCGCCGTGAATTACCATTAATGTTATTAGTCAGTGTGGTGGCCGGTTCCGTACTCTATGACGGACAACTTGGTCGCAGCGATGGTATCTTTCTCCTCTTTCTGGCTGTGCTATGGCTGCTGTTCATTGTTAAACTTGCACGTCAGGCCGAACGTCAGGGGACTGACAGCCTGACCAGAGAACAGCTTGCAGAGCTACCGCGCGAAGGCGGTTTACCTGTCGCGTTTTTATGGCTCGGCATTGCATTGATTATCATGCCGGTAGCAACGCGGATGGTGATTGATAACGCCACCGTACTGGCGAATTACTTTGCCATCAGCGAGTTGACTATTGGTCTGACGGCAATCGCTATCGGCACTAGTCTGCCGGAACTGGCAACCGCGATAGCAGGTTTTCGCAAAGGTGAAAACGACATTGCTGTCGGTAATATCATTGGCGCAAACATTTTTAATATTGTCATCGTGCTGGGTTTACCCGCGCTGATAACGCCCGGGGAGGTTAACCCACTGGCGTACAGCCGTGACTGCAGCGTGATGCTGTTGGTCAGTATTATTTTTGCGTTGCTATGCTGGCGACGCTCCCGGCAATCTGGCCGTGGCATTGGGGTATTATTAACAGGCGGATTTGTCGTATGGCTGGCGATGTTGTACTGGTTATCGCCAATACTCGTTGAATAACTGGAAACGCATTATGTCGCACGTAGAGTTGCAACCGGGTTTTGACTTTCAGCAAGCAGGTAAAGAAGTCCTGGCGATTGAACGTGAATGCCTGGCAGAGCTTGATCAATACATCAATCAGAATTTCACGCTCGCCTGTGAAAAGATGTTCTGGTGTAAAGGTAAAGTCGTGGTCATGGGAATGGGTAAATCGGGACACATTGGGCGCAAAATGGCAGCAACCTTTGCCAGCACCGGTACTCCGTCATTTTTCGTCCATCCCGGTGAGGCCGCACATGGCGATTTAGGCATGGTCACCCCGCAGGACGTGGTCATCGCGATTTCTAACTCAGGTGAATCCAGCGAAATCACGGCCTTAATCCCGGTACTCAAACGCCTGCATGTACCGTTAATTTGCATCACCGGTCGTCCGGAGAGCAGCATGGCACGCGCAGCAGACGTGCATCTGTGTGTTAAAGTAGCAAAAGAAGCTTGTCCGTTAGGGCTGGCGCCAACCAGCAGTACTACCGCGACGCTGGTCATGGGAGATGCGCTCGCCGTCGCCTTGTTGAAAGCGCGCGGCTTTACCGCCGAAGATTTTGCACTTTCGCATCCAGGCGGCGCACTTGGTCGTAAACTTCTGCTTCGCGTCAGCGATATTATGCATACGGGCGACGAGATCCCGCATGTCAAGAAAACGGCCAGCCTGCGCGATGCACTGCTGGAAGTCACCCGCAAAAATCTTGGTATGACCGTCATTTGCGATGACAATATGATGATTGAAGGCATCTTTACCGACGGTGATTTACGCCGTGTCTTCGATATGGGCGTGGATGTCCGTCAGTTAGGTATTGCCGATGTGATGACGCCGGGGGGAATTCGTGTACGTCCTGGCATTCTGGCCGTTGAGGCGCTGAACTTAATGCAGTCCCGCCATATCACTTCCGTAATGGTTGCCGATGGCGACCATTTACTCGGTGTGTTACATATGCACGATTTATTGCGTGCTGGCGTAGTGTAAAGATTCAAGGATAAACAACAATGAGTAAAGCAGGTGCGTCGCTTGCGACCTGTTACGGCCCTGTTAGCGCCGATGTGATGGCAAAAGCAGAGAACATTCGTCTGCTGATCCTCGACGTTGATGGCGTATTGTCAGATGGTCTGATTTATATGGGTAACAATGGCGAAGAGCTGAAAGCGTTCAATGTTCGTGACGGTTACGGTATCCGCTGTGCGCTCACCTCTGATATTGAAGTCGCCATCATTACTGGACGAAAGGCTAAACTGGTAGAAGATCGGTGTGCAACGTTAGGGATCACCCATCTGTATCAGGGGCAATCAAACAAGCTTATCGCCTTTGGCGATCTGCTGGAAAAACTGGCGATTGCGCCAGAAAACGTGGCTTACGTTGGTGATGATCTTATCGACTGGCCAGTGATGGAAAAAGTGGGCTTAAGCGTGGCCGTAGCCGATGCGCATCCGCTATTGATTCCGCGCGCTGATTACGTGACGCGCATTGCTGGCGGTCGTGGCGCGGTTCGTGAAGTTTGCGACTTATTACTTCTGGCGCAGGGCAAACTGGATGAAGCCAAAGGGCAATCGATATGAGTAAAGCCAGACGTTGGGTTATCATTGTGCTATCACTGGCGGTTCTGGTGATGATCGGCGTTAACATGACCGAGAAAGACGATACCGCCCAGGTGGTCGTCAACAACAATGATCCCACCTATAAAAGCGAGCATACGGACACGCTCGTCTATAACCCAGAAGGAGCCCTAAGCTATCGATTGATTGCTCAACACGTTGAATATTATTCCGATCAGGCCGTTTCGTGGTTTACGCAACCCGTACTTACCACGTTTGATAAGGATAAAATCCCGACATGGTCGGTTAAAGCAGATAAAGCCAAGCTAACCAATGACCGGATGCTCTATTTATATGGACACGTTGAAGTCAACGCACTCGTGCCAGACTCTCAACTTCGCAGAATCACGACGGATAACGCGCAGATCAATCTGGTGACGCAGGATGTTACCTCTGAAGACCTCGTCACGTTATACGGAACAACATTTAACTCCAGCGGTCTGAAAATGCGCGGCAACTTACGCAGCAAGAATGCCGAGCTGATTGAAAAGGTTAGAACATCCTATGAAATTCAAAACAAACAAACTCAGCCTTAATCTTGTGCTTGCCAGCTCACTTCTGGCCGCCAGCATTCCGGCATTTGCCGTTACCGGAGATACTGACCAACCGATCCACATTGAGTCGGACCAGCAATCTCTTGATATGCAAGGCAACGTGGTTACCTTTACCGGTAATGTCGTCGTGACTCAAGGCACCATTAAAATTAATGCAGATAAAGTGGTCGTCACCCGTCCGGGTGGCGAGCAGGGCAAAGAAGTGATCGATGGCTACGGTAAGCCAGCGACGTTCTATCAGATGCAGGACAACGGTAAACCTGTCGAAGGTCACGCTTCCCAGATGCATTACGAACTGGCGAAAGATTTTGTCATCCTGACCGGTAATGCTTATCTGCAGCAGGTCGATAGCAACATTAAGGGCGATAAGATCACTTACCTGGTGAAAGAGCAGAAAATGCAGGCTTTCAGTGACAAAGGTAAGCGTGTGACCACCGTTCTGGTGCCGTCACAGTTGCAGGACAAAAACAACAAAGGCCAGACCCCGGCGCAGAAGAAGGGTAATTAATTCGTTATGGCAACTTTAACTGCAAAGAACCTTGCAAAAGCCTATAAAGGCCGCCGCGTGGTGGAAGACGTCAGCCTGACCGTCAACTCCGGGGAGATTGTCGGTCTGCTGGGGCCAAACGGTGCCGGTAAGACGACCACTTTCTACATGGTCGTTGGCATTGTGCCGCGCGATGCGGGCAACATTATTATTGATGACGACGATATCAGCCTTCTGCCGTTGCATGCGCGTGCGCGTCGCGGTATCGGCTATTTGCCGCAGGAAGCCTCTATTTTCCGTCGCCTCAGCGTTTACGATAACCTGATGGCGGTACTGCAAATTCGTGACGACTTATCCGCTGAACAGCGTGAAGATCGCGCGAACGAGCTGATGGAAGAGTTCCACATTGAGCATTTACGCGACAGCATGGGGCAATCGCTCTCCGGTGGTGAACGCCGTCGTGTAGAAATTGCGCGCGCACTGGCTGCGAATCCGAAATTTATCCTCCTCGATGAACCATTTGCCGGGGTTGACCCGATCTCGGTTATCGACATCAAACGTATCATTGAACACCTGCGCGACAGCGGCCTGGGCGTGCTTATCACAGACCATAACGTGCGTGAAACGCTGGCTGTTTGTGAACGCGCTTATATCGTCAGTCAGGGGCATTTAATCGCTCATGGCACGCCGACAGAAATCTTACAAGATGAACATGTTAAGCGTGTATACCTTGGGGAAGACTTCAGACTCTGATAGGGTAGAAGTTTGCGACGTTTTAGCAGGAGAGTACGATTCTGAACATGAAGCAAGGTTTGCAACTCAGGCTTAGCCAACAACTGGCAATGACGCCTCAGCTACAACAGGCGATTCGTCTGTTGCAGTTGTCCACGCTGGAACTTCAGCAGGAGCTACAGCAGGCGCTGGAAAGTAATCCATTGCTTGAGCAAATCGACACTCATGATGAAATCGACACTCACGAAACGCCAGACAGCGAAACGCTGGATACCGCTGACGCGCTCGAACAAAAAGAGATGCCGGAAGAGCTGCCGCTCGATGCCAGTTGGGATACCATCTACACCGCCGGTACGCCATCAGGCACCAGCGGTGACTACATCGACGACGAGCTGCCGGTCTATCAGGGCGAAACGACGCAGACCTTGCAGGATTATCTGATGTGGCAGGTCGAGCTGACACCGTTTTCCGACACTGACCGCGCTATCGCCACCTCCATCGTCGATGCCGTTGATGACACCGGTTATCTGACCGTCCCGCTGGAAGATATTCTCGAAAGTATGGGCGATGAAGAGATCGACATCGATGAAGTTGAAGCAGTCCTGAAACGCATCCAGCGTTTTGATCCGGTCGGTGTGGCGGCGAAAGATCTGCGTGACTGTCTGCTGATCCAACTTTCCCAATTCGATAAAACCACGCCGTGGCTGGAAGAAGCCCGACTGATCATTAGCGATCATCTCGATCTGCTGGCCAATCACGACTTTCGCTCATTAATGCGCGTCACGCGTCTGAAAGAAGATGTGCTGAAAGAAGCCGTCAATCTGATCCAGTCACTCGATCCACGTCCTGGCCAGTCGATCCAGACCGGTGAACCGGAATATGTCATCCCTGATGTGCTGGTGCGTAAGCATAACGGCCAGTGGACGGTTGAACTGAACAGCGACAGTATTCCACGTCTGCAAATCAACCAGCATTACGCCTCAATGTGCAATAACGCACGTAACGATGGCGACAGTCAGTTTATCCGCAGCAATCTGCAGGATGCTAAATGGTTGATTAAGAGCCTGGAAAGCCGTAACGATACGCTGCTGCGCGTCAGTCGCTGTATTGTTGAACAGCAGCAAGCCTTCTTTGAGCAAGGCGAAGAATATATGAAACCGATGGTGCTGGCTGATATCGCCCAGGCCGTCGAGATGCATGAATCGACGATATCTCGCGTGACCACGCAAAAGTACCTGCATAGTCCACGAGGCATTTTTGAACTGAAGTATTTCTTTTCCAGTCACGTCAATACCGAAGGGGGTGGCGAAGCCTCTTCCACGGCGATTCGTGCACTGGTGAAGAAATTAATCGCGGCGGAAAACCCAGCGAAACCGTTGAGCGACAGCAAGTTAACCTCTTTGTTGTCAGAACAAGGTATCATGGTGGCACGCCGCACTGTTGCGAAGTACCGAGAGTCTTTATCCATTCCGCCGTCAAACCAGCGTAAACAGCTCGTTTGACCCAACCGATAAGGAAGACACTATGCAGCTCAACATTACCGGAAATAACGTCGAGATCACCGAGGCCCTGCGCGAATTTGTCACCTCAAAGTTTGCCAAACTTGAGCAATATTTTGACCGAATCAACCAGGTTTATGTTGTTCTGAAAGTGGAGAAAGTCACCCACACCTCAGATGCAACACTGCATGTTAACGGTGGCGAAATTCATGCCAGCGCGGAAGGTCAGGACATGTACGCCGCCATTGATGGCTTAATTGATAAGTTGGCACGTCAGCTAACCAAGCATAAAGATAAATTGAAACAACACTAATTGTCCGGGCAATTAGCAAGTGCATGGCGGCCTGTTGTATGGCACAACAGGCCATTTGTACGGTTAATGCTCCGAATCTGCCCCACTGTTTGAGTGGGCAGATTCTTAGGTGAAATTATGACAAATAATGATACAACTCTACAGCTTAGCAGTGTTCTTAACAGGGAATGTACGCGAAGCCGCGTCCACTGTCAGAGCAAAAAACGCGCCCTGGAAATCATCAGCGAACTGGCGGCAAAACAACTTAGCCTGCCGCCGCAGGTGGTTTTTGAAGCTATTCTGACGCGGGAAAAAATGGGCAGTACCGGTATTGGTAATGGCATTGCCATTCCGCACGGCAAACTGGAAGAAGATACCCTACGCGCGGTTGGCGTTTTCGTTCAACTAGAAACACCAATTGCTTTTGATGCCATCGATAACCAGCCGGTAGACTTACTTTTTGCCCTGTTGGTACCCGCAGACCAAACCAAAACGCACCTGCACACTCTTTCGCTGGTCGCGAAACGTCTGGCGGACAAAACTATCTGCCGCCGTTTACGTGCAGCCCAGAGCGATGAAGAGCTGTATCAAATCATTACGGATACCGAAGGTACTCCGGATGAAACGTAGTTATTCTGTAATGTCTCTTTTAGACGTTGTGAGGAGAAACAGTACATGGTACTGATGATCGTCAGCGGACGTTCAGGGTCAGGCAAATCTGTCGCCCTGCGGGCGCTGGAAGATATGGGTTTTTACTGCGTGGATAACCTTCCCGTAGTGCTGTTACCCGATCTGGCTCGGACTCTGGCCGATCGCGAGATTTCTGCCGCCGTCAGCATTGATGTCCGCAATATGCCAGAGTCGCCAGAAATATTCGAACAGGCGATGAGCAATCTGCCTGATGCTTTCTCACCGCAACTCCTGTTTCTCGATGCCGATCGTAACACGCTGATTCGTCGTTACAGCGATACGCGCCGCCTGCATCCGCTTTCCAGCAAAAACCTGTCGCTGGAAAGTGCTATCGACAAAGAAAGCGATCTGCTGGAACCGCTACGTTCGCGCGCTGATCTGATTGTCGATACGTCTGAAATGTCCGTTCATGAGCTGGCAGAAATGCTGCGTACCCGCCTGCTGGGTAAACGCGAGCGTGAACTGACAATGGTCTTTGAATCCTTCGGCTTCAAGCACGGTATTCCTATCGACGCGGATTACGTCTTTGACGTACGTTTCCTGCCGAACCCGCACTGGGATCCGAAACTGCGTCCGATGACGGGCCTTGATAAACCTGTCGCCGCATTCCTCGACAGACACACAGAAGTACACAATTTTATCTACCAGACGCGTAGCTATCTTGAGCTATGGTTACCTATGCTGGAAACCAACAACCGTAGCTACCTGACGGTCGCCATTGGTTGTACTGGCGGGAAACACCGTTCGGTGTATATTGCAGAACAGTTGGCTGACTACTTCCGCTCACGCGGTAAAAACGTCCAGTCACGCCATCGCACGCTGGAAAAACGTAAACCATGACCGTCAAACAAACTGTCGAAATCACTAACAAGCTGGGCATGCATGCCCGGCCTGCTATGAAACTGTTTGAATTAATGCAGGGTTTTGACGCCGAAGTGCTTTTACGTAATGATGAAGGCACCGAGGCTGAAGCCAACAGTGTTATTGCGCTGTTGATGCTGGATTCTGCCAAAGGACGACAGATTGAAGTCGAAGCGACCGGTCCGCAGGAAGTTGAGGCGCTGGCCGCCGTCATCGCCCTCTTTAACTCAGGTTTTGACGAAGATTAATCTTCGTCATTCCGACACTTAATTCCCCCAGACACGCCCCTTCCGTCCTAACGTACGAAAAAAGCACAAACCCCAAATATCCCCATTTCTCGCAAATTGTACATTTCGTGCGCTTTTCTGTAAGTATAAAACCTTAAGAAAACCTTAAAAAAGCTTGTTTAGGTTTTGTTTAAGTTAAGCCTTCATACTGGAGACAGTCAGAAAATACCTCCAGGAGATGGCATGATTCGCTTATCTGAACAAAGTCCCCTGGGCACCGGAAGACATCGAAAATGTTATGCGCATCCGGAAGATGCCCAACGCTGTATTAAAATTGTTTACCACCGTGGCGACGGTGGTGATAAAGAGATCCGCCGTGAGTTAAAGTACTATGCGCATCTTGGTCGTCGTTTGAAAGACTGGAGCGGTATTCCGCGCTATCACGGTACGGTTGAAACAGATTGCGGAACCGGTTATGTCTACGATGTCATTGCCGATTTTGATGGCAAACCGTCTATTACACTGAGCGAATTTGCTAAACAATGCCATTACGAAGAAGATATCGCGCAACTGCGTCAGTTGTTGAAACAGTTAAAGCGTTATTTGCAGAATAATCACATCGTGACGATGTCGCTGAAGCCGCAGAATATCCTCTGCCACCGCATCAGTGAGTCAGAAATTATCCCTGTCGTCTGTGACAACATTGGCGAAAGCACGTGGATTCCACTGGCGACCTGGTCGAAGTGGTGTTGTTTGCGTAAACAACAGCGGCTGTGGCGACGTTTTATCGCTCAACCAGCGTTAGCTGTTGCTCTGCAAAAAGAGGCGCAACCTCGAGAAAGCAAAAAGCTCGCCCTCTCCTCGCGCGAAGCCTAATACAGCTGGTGTTGTTGCATAAACGACTCACCGCCTAACTGATGCATTTGCTGCAAAATCCACGCCTGACGGCTACGCACGTAGCCCGAAGGTGCAGTAACTTTGAAACGAAGTGGATTGGGTAATACAGCCGCCAGTAACGCTGCTTCCGAACGGGTAAGTTTGCTGGCGGATTTATGGAAATAACGCTGTGCCGCAGCCTCGACGCCAAACACACCGTCGCCAAATTCGGCGACATTCAGGTAAACCGTCAGGATGCGCTTTTTGCTCCAGACCGTTTCAATCCCCAAGGTTAATCCGGCTTCCAGCCCTTTTCGTACCCAGCTACGCCCATCCCACAAAAAGAGATTTTTGGCTGTCTGCTGCGAAATTGTTGATGCGCCGCGAATGCGGTTTTCATTGCTCTCGTTGTGCGCCAGGGCTTTCTCAATGGAAGCGACATCAAAACCCCAGTGCTCGGGAAATTTCTGATCTTCTGCGGCAATCACCGCCAGTCCCATCCACGGCGAGATTTGATCCATACTGACCCAGTCAGAATGTGCCACGTAACGAAAGTTGCCATGCAGCCAGGCACTTAGCTGACGCTCGGCCATCACCGCAGAGAACGGGACTGGCGCTAGACTAAACAGCGCTATACCCCCGCCCCAGAGCACAACGAGGACAATCAATAACCGCAGAATGAAACGGCGAACGAAACCGAACGCCGTTATGCGGCGTTTGCTCATTCCGCCAGAACCAGTACGCGGGAAACCAGCTTATCAATGCCACTTGCTGCTTCCGCAATGTTCTGTGCCAACATATACGCAGGCGTGGTAACAATCTTATTGTCTTCATCAACCACGATATCATCAACCGGACATGGCACATGCTCCGCGCCCATCTCTTCCAGCACTTCTGCGGTATCGATATCAGTACCGATAGTCAAACGTAGCGGGAAATTGAAGATTTTCGGCAACATTGCCGGGGCAATGCACATAAAGCCAAGCGGTTTTCCGGCCTGATGCATTGCCAGCGCCAGCGCCTTTAACTCACGGTCTACGCTGCATTCACTGCCAAGACTAGCAAAATTGCTTAAATTCTTTGCCGCGCCAAATCCACCCGGCACAATTAACGCATCAAGTTCGGCGGCATCAGCCTGTGCCAGAGGACGGATCTCACCACGCGTAATACGCGCCGCTTCAATCAACACATTGCGCGTTTCCGCCATTGCTTCACCGGTTAAATGGTTGATGACATCAACCTGCTGCTTATCTGGAGCAAAACAAACTGCCTGCGCGCCGCTGCGAGATATCGCTAATAACGTCAATACCGCTTCATGAATTTCAGAACCGTCATAGACGCCGCATCCGCTCAGAACTACGCCAATTTTCTTCATTGTGATCATCCTTTCGCAATTGACTGAAACACATTAATTTTTTTAATAAAAACGCTACGCATCACACATTTAACTGATTCATGTAACAAATCATTTAAGATTTGCTATCTTAACTGCATGCGGCCTGAAAAACAGTGCTGTGCCTTTGTTACTTATCATAAAAAATTGCGGCGCAGCCAAGATTTCCCTGGTGTTGGCGCAGTATTCGCGCACCCCGGTTTAGCCGGGGTCATTTTTTAGCGGCTTTTGCCACCCACGCTTTCAGCACTTCTACGTCGTGACGCCACTCTTCTTTCATCTCTTCAATCCATTCACCAACATTATCTTCCCACGCAGGAAGATCGGGAGACTGAATTTGCTGCCCCAGCTGTTGTAGATGGCGTAACCCCACTGAACCCGCTGCGCCTTTAATTTTATGTCCTTCCTCAACGATGCCTTTTTTGTCCTGTGCCGTCAGGTTCGACTCCAGTACGCTGACATAGCCCGGCATCATCTTCTCAAACACAGCCAACCCGTCAGTAATCAGCTTCGGTCCTACAAGTTCGAGATACTGTTCCAGCATGGGAATATCGAGCAATGCTTCTGATTTACCACTCTCTTCTGTCGTCACCGTGCTCTCCTCATCATCCTGGGTATCCCAGAATTTCTTGATCATCGCGGTTAGCGCCGGAACAGAAAGCGGCTTACTCAGCACATCATCCATTCCGGCATTAAGGTACTCTTGTTTGTCTTTCAGCACGTTAGCGGTTAAGGCCACCAGCGGTGGTAAATCTTCACGCGGATAACGCTTCGTCAGTTCGCGTGATATATCCAGCCCGGTCATATCTGGTAACTGAATATCCAGCAATACAAGGTCGTATTCGCCCGGCTTAAACATCTCCAGTGCTGCCTTACCAGACATCGCCACATCAACGCTGTTGCCCAGTTTTTCCAGCACCGAACGGGCAACGATGACGTTCAGCTCAATGTCTTCTACCAACAGCACATTCAGCGCCGGTAAAGGCATATCGTCTTCGTCAAACGCGTCATCCACTTCTTCCGCCACCGACGGCGCGTGGATCGTCAGGGTAAAGGTCGAGCCTTTACCTTGTTCGCTGGTAACGGTGATATCGCCGCCCATATTTTTCGCCAGCCGACGAGAAACCGCCAGACCAATACCCGTACCGGTTGCAGGTTTGCCACCGTGGCTGTCTTTCACCTGGTAATACATGGCGAAAATTTTATCCAGTTCATTCTGTGGAATACCGATGCCGGAGTCTTCCACTTCAAAATGCAGCATGTCGCCTTCGTCATAACGTACGCGAACAGTCACCTGGCCCTTCTGGGTAAATTTCACAGCGTTACTGATTAAGTTCCACAGGATCTGGCGTAAGCGAGTCCCGTCGGTAATCACCTGATGCGGCAACGGCAGTGTTGGTTCAAGAACAAAGCGCAAGCCTTTTTGTTGCGCCTGCAACGCGGAGAGGTTTTCCAGATCGGCCAGGAAGCTGGTGAAATCAACCGGCTGGTTATCGAGCTGAACTTTACGTCGCTCCATCTTATCCATATCAATAATATCGTTGAAGATATTCCCCAGAGTGATGGCGGAAACATGGATAGTTTTGAGATATTTTTCCTGCTCGGCGGTGAGCTCTGTATCCAGCAGAATTCGGCTTAAGCCGACGATACCGTTCAGCGGCGTACGCAACTCATGACTGATGGTGGAGATAAAGGTTGTTTTGTCGCGGCTGGCGCGTTCTAGCGCATCCTGATAACGCTTACGCTCGGTAATGTCGCGGCCGAACCCCATCAAGCCGTGGCGTTTACCCACGCGGTCGTAGTACGGCACTTTACGGATTTCAAAGCAGGCTTTGCGTCCATCCGGATAATCCAGCCACTGTTCATAGGTCAGTGACACATTATGACGGAACACCTTCTCGTCGGTTTCAATGACTTTCGCTGCGGCTTCCGGCGAGTAAACGTCCGCAGGTTTCAAATGCACCAACTGTTTTTCGCTTTTCCCGGTCAGCAGTTCCATCGCACGGTTACAGCCGGAAAACTCTTTATCTTCGTTACGGTAAAAAACCAGATCGGGTGAAGCATCAAGGAAGGAACGTAAGAACGAAGATTGTTGTTCGAGTTGAATTTGCGTCTCTTCGCGCTCTTTGATTTCAATTTTCAGCTGACCGAAGGTTTCCTGCAGTTCTGCTTCTGCTTTTTCACGAACGGCGATTTCCTGATTTAGCTGGGCAATATTATCTTTTAACTGAACGTTGAGGCTTAGATCGCGCTCGCGCATCTCCTCCAGCTTTTGCACCAGGCGTGACAGGCGTTGCCGTGACTCCTCGAGTTGCTCAACGACTACCGAAAGAAAGTAGACCGCCCATGGCGTAATCAACAAACCAAAGAAAATAGAGCGAATAACATCAATGCTTTCGACCTGACCATGCAGCACCATGGTTACCGCCATTTGTACCACAATGGCAAGAACGACGAGGGCCAGCGCCAGCAACATTGAGAAGCGCACCAAACCTAACTTCATCATCAGGTCAACATAGTACTGCGCCAGCAGACGAATTTGCTTCATTAGGGGATTCCTTCACGACAACCTGCCCCAATAATACCCAATTCTGACAGTTACGTTATAAATTGTGTGAGAAATGCGGAATTCCCCTCAATGGCCTACGCCGTTGGAGGTAGCCACGGACGTCCCAGCGCCGATCCCTGTACGCCATGTTCAGTAAGATAGCGATCCAACTCAACCATACCCGTCCAGCGATTTTCACACCATAGCGGTGCAAGTAGCGTCGGGCGACGGGCGCTGGCGGAAATGCGGTGGTAGATAACTTCCGGCGGCGTATGGCGAATCATTTCTCCGGCAGTGAGCGTGTAATCTTCCAGTTCAATACCGTTCAAACGCCCCGCTTCCCAGGCTTTCGCCATAATGCTGCCTTTCACAATATGCAGCGGATGCAGTTTTATGCCGTCCACGCCGGTTTCAACCACTCGCTCCAGCGTTTGCAAACATTCAGCCTGCCCTTCGCCAGGCAGCCCGACAATTAAGTGAGAACACACCTTCAGACCGCGCTGACGTGCCAGCTGGGTTGTACGCTGATAACAGGCAAAATCATGGCCGCGATTGATGCGATGCAGCGTTTTGTCGTGTGCGGTTTGCAGCCCCAGTTCCAGCCACACTTCATAGCCCTGGTCTTTATATTCGCAAAGCAGATCCAGCACCGCATCTGGCACGCAGTCCGGGCGCGTACCAACACACAAACCAACGATATTAGCCTGGCTCACCGCCTGCTGATACATAGAACGCAGCACCTGAACTTCCGCAAAGGTGCTGGTATACGCCTGAAAGTAGGCCAGATAGCGTTTAGCGCGGTTAACTAAATTCGCCTGGTGCGCCAGTTGTTCGGCAATGGAACGATGCTGCTGCGCTTCGTCGGCAAACGAGGCAACATTACAGAACGTGCAGCCGCCGCGCCCGATGGTACCGTCACGGTTAGGGCAGCTAAAACCGCCGTGCAGCGTCAGTTTATGCACCTTTTGCCCGTAACGACGGGTAAGATCACCACCAAACATATTGACTAATTTCTGTAACTGCATAATCTGATAGACCGCGCCTTGAAAAGAGGCCAAAGCCTGCCATTTTTAGCTCAATTCGGCGATGACCTGGATCAATCGCCCTGCCCTGCTTTTATTAACTGCATAACCAATCATAATTTATGAAATTCCATGCAGAACAACATGAATTACTTTTGCTTATCTGGCATCGGATTTTTTTATCTCCTTATAGATTTTAGGCAAAAACAGTAGCATGAAACGCCATTGCCGATTAAAGCAGTATAAAATACTGGTTTCTCTGCCTGTTCAAGGCAGGATAAGGGCTATCACGCCTCTAAGGCAGTCAGGAACTGAATGTTTCCCTTATGAGCATCGCATTAAGCTCAAAGAACGCATATTATTTAATTTCAATAAGTTATCAAAGAATTTTGCGCTAAAGCACATTTCCAGACCAATAAGCTTGCCATTTGACCTGTATCAGCTTTCCCGATAAGTTGGAAATCCGCTGGAAGCTTTCTGGATGAGCAGCCTGCTCATCATATTTATGCAGTAATTGAGATCCCCTCTTCACCGTATTAACCGATGCGAAAAGGACAAAAAAGGGGGCGAATGCGAGGTAAGCGTATGAAACGCAAACCCCGTCGCCACGCTCTTTCTGTGCCCGTGCGCAGCGGTTCGGAAGTGGGGTTCCCGCAGAGCCTGGGGGAGGTTCACGATATGTTGTACGATAAATCCCTTGAGAGGGATAACTGTGGTTTCGGCCTGATCGCCCACATAGAAGGCGAACCTAGCCACAAGGTAGTGCGTACTGCAATACACGCACTGGCCCGCATGCAGCACCGTGGCGCGATTCTCGCCGATGGTAAAACCGGTGACGGTTGCGGCCTGCTATTACAAAAACCGGATCGCTTTTTTCGCATCGTTGCGCAGGAACGCGGCTGGCGTTTAGCGAAAAACTACGCCGTCGGGATGATCTTCCTGAATAAAGATCCTGAACTCGCCGCCGCCGCACGCCGCATCGTTGAAGAAGAGCTACAACGCGAAACCTTGTCGATTGTCGGCTGGCGTGATGTCCCGACCAACGAAGGTGTACTGGGTGAAATCGCCCTCTCCTCTCTGCCGCGCATTGAGCAAATTTTTGTGAACGCCCCGGCAGGCTGGCGTCCGCGCGATATGGAGCGCCGTCTGTTTATCGCCCGTCGCCGCATTGAAAAACGTCTCGAAGCCGATAAAGACTTCTACGTCTGTAGCCTGTCGAATCTGGTCAACATCTATAAAGGTCTGTGTATGCCGGCGGATTTGCCGCGCTTTTACCTGGATCTTGCGGATCTGCGTCTGGAATCAGCTATCTGCCTGTTCCATCAACGCTTCTCCACCAACACCGTGCCGCGCTGGCCGCTGGCGCAGCCGTTCCGCTATCTGGCGCATAACGGCGAGATCAACACCATCACCGGTAACCGCCAATGGGCGCGCGCCCGTACCTATAAATTCCAGACGCCACTGATCCCTGACCTGCACGACGCAGCGCCGTTCGTCAACGAAACCGGCTCTGACTCCAGTTCGATGGATAACATGCTGGAACTGCTTCTGGCGGGCGGGATGGATATCATCCGCGCCATGCGTCTGTTAGTTCCACCAGCCTGGCAGAACAACCCGGATATGGACCCGGAACTGCGTGCCTTCTTTGACTTTAACTCCATGCATATGGAGCCGTGGGATGGCCCTGCGGGCATCGTGATGTCCGACGGTCGTTTCGCTGCCTGTAACCTCGACCGTAACGGTCTGCGTCCGGCGCGCTACGTCATCACCAAAGACAAACTAATCACCTGCGCATCTGAAGTCGGCATCTGGGATTATCAGCCTGACGAAGTGGTCGAAAAAGGCCGAGTCGGGCCAGGTGAACTGATGGTGATCGACACCCGCAGTGGGCGCATTCTGCACTCGGCAGAAACCGATGACGATCTGAAAAGCCGCCATCCATATAAAGAGTGGATGGAGAAAAACGTCCGCCGTCTGGTACCGTTTGAAGACTTGCCCGATGAAGAAGTGGGTAGCCGTGAACTGGACGACGACACGCTTGCCAGCTACCAGAAACAGTTTAACTACAGCGCGGAAGAGCTGGACTCTGTAATCCGTGTGCTGGGCGAAAACGGTCAGGAGGCGGTCGGTTCGATGGGCGACGATACCCCATTCGCCGTGCTCTCCAGCCAGCCGCGCATTATTTACGACTACTTCCGCCAGCAGTTTGCCCAGGTCACTAACCCGCCAATCGACCCGCTGCGTGAAGCGCATGTCATGTCGCTCGCCACCAGCATCGGTCGTGAAATGAACGTCTTCTGCGAAGCAGAAGGCCAGGCGCACCGTTTAAGCTTCAAATCGCCGATTCTGCTCTACTCCGATTTTAAACAGCTCACGACGATGAAAGAGGAGCACTACCGCGCAGATACGCTGGATATCACCTTTGACGTAACCAAAACAACGCTCGAAGCGACGGTCAAAGAGCTGTGTGACAAAGCCGAAAAAATGGTGCGTAGCGGCACCGTGCTACTGGTGCTTTCAGACAGGAATATCGGTAAAGACCGCCTGCCGGTTCCAGCACCAATGGCCGTTGGTGCGATCCAAACCCGTCTGGTCGATCAAAGCCTGCGTTGCGACGCCAACATCATCGTCGAAACTGCCAGCGCCCGCGATCCGCACCACTTCGCTGTACTGTTGGGCTTTGGCGCGACGGCTATTTATCCGTACCTTGCCTATGAAACACTGGGGCGCTTGATCGACACCCACGCGATTGCCAAAGATTATCGTACCGTGATGCTGAACTACCGTAACGGCATCAACAAAGGCTTGTACAAGATCATGTCCAAGATGGGCATCTCCACCATCGCCTCTTACCGCTGCTCGAAACTGTTTGAAGCGGTCGGCCTGCACGATGATGTAGTGAGCCTGTGCTTCCAGGGCGCGGTCAGCCGCATTAGCGGGGCAGGCTTCGAAGACTTCCAGCAGGATTTGCTGAATCTGTCAAAACGAGCCTGGCTGGCGCGTAAGCCCATCAGCCAGGGTGGCCTGCTGAAATATGTGCACGGCGGCGAATACCACGCCTACAATCCGGATGTCGTGCGCACGCTGCAACAGGCGGTACAGAGCGGCGAATACAGTGACTATCAGGAATACGCGAAGCTGGTTAATGAGCGTCCGGCAACGACATTACGCGATCTGCTGGCGATTACGCCATGTGAAAACGCGGTCAACATTGCTGATGTTGAACCGGCAAGCGAACTGTTTAAACGCTTCGATACCGCTGCGATGTCTATCGGCGCGTTAAGCCCGGAAGCTCACGAGGCGCTGGCGGAAGCGATGAATAGCATTGGCGGCAACTCTAACTCCGGCGAAGGTGGTGAAGATCCGGCGCGCTACGGCACCAACAAAGTCTCGCGCATTAAACAGGTCGCTTCCGGTCGCTTCGGCGTCACTCCGGCGTATCTGGTCAATGCCGACGTGATTCAGATTAAAGTCGCCCAGGGCGCGAAACCGGGCGAAGGCGGTCAGTTACCGGGCGATAAAGTCACTCCTTACATCGCCAAACTGCGCTATTCCGTACCCGGCGTAACGCTGATCTCCCCGCCGCCGCACCACGATATCTACTCTATCGAGGACTTAGCGCAGCTGATTTTCGACCTGAAACAGGTTAACCCGAAAGCGATGATCTCCGTAAAACTGGTGTCTGAGCCGGGCGTAGGCACTATCGCTACCGGCGTTGCGAAAGCCTATGCGGACTTGATCACCATCGCAGGTTATGACGGCGGCACCGGCGCAAGTCCGCTTTCATCGGTGAAATACGCAGGCTGCCCGTGGGAGCTGGGGCTTGTTGAAACACAACAGGCGCTGGTCGCTAATGGTCTGCGTCACAAGATCCGTTTGCAGGTTGATGGCGGCCTGAAAACAGGTGTCGATATCATCAAGGCAGCCATCCTCGGCGCGGAAAGTTTTGGCTTCGGCACCGGCCCGATGGTGGCGCTCGGCTGTAAATATCTGCGTATTTGCCACCTGAACAACTGCGCTACCGGCGTGGCAACTCAGGACGAAAAACTGCGTAAAAATCACTATCACGGCCTGCCGTTCAAGGTGACGAATTACTTTGAATTTATCGCCCGTGAAACCCGTGAGCTAATGGCACAGCTGGGCGTAACACGTCTGGTAGATCTGATTGGTCGCACCGACCTGCTGAAAGAGCTGGACGGTTTCACCGCCAAACAGCAAAAACTGGCGCTGTCGAAGCTGCTGGAGACTGCCGAGCCGCATCCTGGTAAGGCACTCTACTGCACCGAAAACAACCCGCCGTTTGATAACGGCCTGCTGAATGCGCAGTTGCTGCAACAGGCGAAACCGTTTGTCGATGAGCGCCAGAGTAAAACCTTCTGGTTCGATATTCGTAACACCGACCGTTCCGTGGGCGCGTCGCTTTCAGGTTATATCGCCCAGACGCACGGCGATCAGGGACTGGCTGCCGATCCGATTAAAGCGTACTTCAACGGCACCGCAGGCCAGAGCTTCGGCGTGTGGAACGCGGGCGGCGTGGAGCTGTATCTGACGGGTGACGCCAACGACTATGTCGGTAAAGGCATGGCGGGCGGCTTAATCGCCATTCGTCCTCCGGTTGGCTCGGCCTTCCGTAGCCATGAGGCGAGCATTATCGGCAACACTTGCCTGTATGGCGCGACCGGCGGTCGTCTGTATGCCGCAGGCCGCGCGGGTGAACGTTTCGGCGTGCGTAACTCCGGAGCTATCACCGTGGTAGAAGGCATTGGCGACAACGGCTGTGAATATATGACGGGCGGTATTGTCTGTATTCTGGGTAAAACCGGCGTTAACTTCGGCGCGGGCATGACCGGCGGCTTCGCTTACGTTCTCGACGAAAGTGGTGATTTCCGCAAACGCGTTAACCCGGAACTGGTCGAGGTCTTAAGCGTTGACTCTCTGGCGATCCATGAAGAGCATCTGCGCGGCTTGATCACCGAGCATGTGCAGCATACCGGTTCCCAGCGTGGTGAAGAAATTCTGGCTAACTGGCCAACCTTCGCCACTAAATTCGCACTGGTTAAACCGAAGTCCAGTGATGTAAAAGCACTGCTGGGGCACCGTAGTCGTAGCGCAGCAGAGTTGCGCGTGCAGGCGCAGTAAGGGGTAGCAACAATGAGTCAGAATGTTTATCAATTTATCGACCTGCAGCGCGTTGATCCGCCAAAGAAACCGCTGAAGATCCGCAAAATTGAGTTTGTTGAAATTTACGAGCCGTTTTCCGAAGGCCAGGCCAAAGCGCAGGCTGACCGCTGCCTGTCGTGCGGCAACCCATACTGCGAGTGGAAATGCCCGGTACACAACTACATCCCGAACTGGCTGAAGCTCGCCAACGAGGGGCGTATTTTTGAAGCGGCAGAACTGTCGCATCAAACCAATACCCTGCCGGAAGTGTGTGGGCGCGTTTGCCCGCAAGATCGTCTGTGCGAAGGTTCCTGTACCCTGAACGATGAGTTTGGCGCAGTGACCATCGGCAATATTGAGCGTTATATCAATGATAAAGCGTTCGAAATGGGCTGGCGTCCGGATATGTCCGGCGTCAAGCAGACAGGTAAAAAAGTGGCGATTATCGGTGCAGGTCCAGCCGGTCTGGCGTGTGCGGATGTCCTGACGCGCAACGGTGTAAAAGCGGTCGTCTTCGACCGTCACCCGGAAATTGGCGGCCTGCTGACTTTCGGCATTCCGGCCTTCAAGCTGGAAAAAGAGGTAATGACGCGCCGCCGTGAAATCTTCACCGGCATGGGTATTGAATTCAAACTCAATACCGAGGTGGGACGTGACGTACAGCTTGACGATCTACTGAAAGACTACGATGCCGTGTTCCTCGGCGTCGGAACCTATCAGTCAATGCGTGGCGGGCTGGAAAACGAAGACGCCGATGGCGTGTACGCGGCGCTGCCGTTCCTCATCGCCAACACCAAACAGTTGATGGGCTTTGGCGAAACCAGCGAAGAGCCTTTCGTCAGCATGGAAGGCAAACGCGTGGTGGTACTTGGCGGTGGCGATACCGCGATGGACTGCGTGCGGACTTCCGTGCGCCAGGGAGCAAAGCACGTTATCTGCGCCTATCGTCGTGATGAAGAGAACATGCCAGGTTCCCGCCGCGAAGTGAAAAACGCGCGGGAAGAAGGCGTAGAGTTCAAATTCAACGTCCAGCCGCTGGGTATTGAAGTGAATGGCAACGGTAAAGTCAGCGGCGTGAAAATGGTGCGTACCGAAATGGGCGAACCGGACGCTAAAGGCCGTCGTCGCGCGGAGATCGTTGCAGGGTCAGAACATATTGTTCCGGCAGATGCGGTGATCATGGCGTTTGGTTTCCGCCCACACAGCATGGAATGGCTGGCAAAACACAGCGTCGAGCTGGATTCGCAGGGGCGCATTATCGCCCCGGAAGGCAGCGACAACGCCTTCCAGACCAGCAATCCGAAAATATTTGCTGGTGGTGACATCGTGCGTGGTTCGGATCTGGTGGTGACCGCTATTGCCGAAGGTCGTAAAGCGGCAGACGGCATTATGAACTGGCTGGAAGTTTAAGCTCTGTCCCAGCGCCGCCTCCTCAGAAAAGAGTCGGCGCTGAAATTGTCCTTTCGTTCTGGAAAGCGCCTCGCATAATCTGAAGAGAACCAATGTAATACGCACATCTGGATTGTTACCGGCAGATGCCCGGCGTATAGCTGATTCCATTATTCAACACTGCGCCATATGAAGGGACAGATAATGGAATCGCTCTCAGAAGGAACCACAGCAGGCTACCAGCAAATCCACGACGGCATTATTCATCTGGTCGATAGCGCCCGAACGGAAACGGTACGTAGCGTTAACGCGTTAATGACCGCGACGTACTGGGAAATTGGCCGACGGATTGTCGAATTTGAACAAGGCGGCGAGGCAAGAGCGGTTTATGGTGCACAGCTTATCAAACGGCTCTCAAAGGATTTAAGTCTAAGGTATAAGCGTGGGTTTTCCACCAGAAATTTATGGCAGTTTAAGAATTTTTATATTTGTTTTCAACGAATTGAAATTGTGCAGACACTGTCTGCACAATTCACCCCCACAATTCGGCAGACACTGTCTGGCGAATCTTGCCATTTAGCGCAACTTGCCAAATCCTTCCCCCCTGCCCTGGTCCACTTACGTCCGTTTGCTTTCTGTTAAAAACGCTGACGCTCGTAGCTTTTATGAAAAAGAGACCCTCCGCTGTGGTTGGTCTGTCCGCCAGCTAGAACGGCAAATTGCGACCCAATTTTATGAGCGAACACTACTGTCACATGACAAATCAGCCATGCTGCAACAACACGCTCCTGCCGAGACGAATATTCTTCCGCAGCAGGCGATACGCGATCCCTTTGTGCTCGAATTTCTGGAATTGAAAGATGAATACTCAGAGTCCGATTTCGAGGAGGCGCTGATCAACCACCTGATGGATTTCATGCTGGAACTTGGGGATGATTTTGCCTTTGTTGGTCGACAGCGAAGATTACGCATTGATGACAACTGGTTTCGTGTCGATCTGCTGTTTTTCCACCGCCGTTTACGCTGCCTGCTAATCGTCGATCTAAAAGTGGGAAAATTTAGCTATAGCGATGCCGGACAGATGAATATGTATCTCAACTACGCCAAAGAGCACTGGACGCTACCGGATGAAAATCCGCCCATAGGTCTGGTTCTCTGTGCAGAAAAAGGAGTCGGAGAAGCGCATTATGCACTGGCTGGTTTGCCTAACACCGTTCTGGCAAGCGAATATAAGATGCAACTACCTGATGAAAAACGACTCGCGGATGAACTCGTTCGAACACAGGCGGTGCTAGAGGAAGGCTATAGACGCCGTTAATTTCAGCAGTTTCGAATTCTGCAGACGGTGTCTGCAGAATCTTTAAAACGAATTAAATTTTAAGCCATTAAATCAGCCTTAACCTTCACCACCACCTTTTTAATCTCACCAGGTTCGCCAACAACGCATCCCGGTTTATGCGGTTCTCCCGGCATAAACACGGCGAACATTCCCGGTTTCAGGATGATGGCTTGCTCGTTCTCAATGGTGCTGCAAAGCTGGTAATCATCCTCATGGTGAAATTCTTCACACTGGCGCGCAGTGCCTGCCATGCCAAAAAGAATCCGCTCCTCACCGTTTAATAACAGCTGGATATCAATGTACTGCTCGTGCAGCTCCGCTTTTTTCTCAACGGGCGATTGAGTGTTAAACGTCATGACATTCATAAAGATATTATCGCCCTGTAATTCGTAGCGGCCCGGCGTTTTTTCCTGCGGTCTGGCGGCTAATGCCAGCGTTAATGCGTCCTGTAACGCAGGATGCAATCCAGCAGACGGTAATGACTGTACTTCACCCATCATCATAATTTTTCTCCCTGGGCCAACAGCGCAGCCCCAAGTAAACCTGCATCATGGCGGTAGTGCGCCGCCAGTAAATCAACATGAAATGCCGCTGGCTCCTGTGCCAGATACGTTTCCACCAGCGCCAGATAGCCTTCTGCCAAACCTACGCTGCCGCCCACAACAACGCATTGACAATCAGTTGTGGCTTTAACATCTGCAATCAGTCTTGCCAGCGCGCGTGCGGAGCGATGAATCAGTTGCTGCGCCTGCTCGTCGCCCTGCCCGGCGCGCGTGAAAATGGTTTTCGCATCCGCGCCAGCCAGCTCACCCTGCGCCGCCGCCGCAATGCCACGACCAGAAGCAATCGCTTCCACGCAACCTGTGCGTCCACAGCCGCAGACTGGACCATGAGGATCAGCCAGCGTATGACCAATATGCCCCGCCAGACCGCCAGGGCCGATAAGCAGTTTGCCGCCGCTCACTACACCGCCGCCAACACCAGTGGAAACAGTGATAAACACCATATCGGTTATATCGCCTTCCAGCGCCAGATACTCTGCCCATGCTGCGGCCTGCGCATCATTAATGGCAATGGTCGGCAAATCGGTAAGTTGTTCCAGTGTTTTGACTAACGGAAAGTGTAGCAATCCACCGAGATTATGCGGATTCAGCGCCAGCAGGCTGCCATCGCGGATTATCCCGGTTGAAGCGATGGCAACTTGTTGCGCATGAGCTTGCAACGGGGAGACTAACGCGGCTAAGGCATCACGCAATGCTTCCGGCGTCTGGCTGGCTGGCGTGGGGAGTTCACGGCGATCGCGGATCTGCCCGTCAGCGCCAATCAGCGCGGCGGCAAGTTTTGTACCGCCAATATCAATCGCCAGTGTGCTCATAGCACCGCCTTTTTCATCGCTGTGTTGTACCACTGACAAATGTGTTCAAGACGCGTAATGGCAGAACCGACTGTCACCGCCCATGCGCCGTGGCGCATCGCATCTGCCGCCTGCGCTGGCGTGTTGTAACGCCCTTCGGCAATCACCCGACATCCGGCGTCGCTCAATGTTTTCACCAGCGCCAGATCCGGCTCTTCTGGCGTTTCAGGCGAGGTATAGCCAGAAAGCGTAGTACCAATAATCTCGGCTCCCAGTTTTTGGCATGCCAGGCCGTCTTCCGGCGTGGAACAGTCGGTCATCGCCAGCAATCCGTGATGGTGAATACGTGCCAGCAGCGTTTCAACAGGCACCGGACGCGGACGATCGGTGCCATCAATGGCGATGATATCCGCGCCTGCCTGCGCCAGCGCATCGACATCTTCAATATAGGCCGTGATACGTACCGGAGAATCCTCCAGATCGCGTTTCACAATCCCGATAATCGGCACGCTCACCACCGCACGCGTGGCTTTCAGGTTTGCCACACCTTCTATGCGAATAGCAACCGCGCCCGCCTGCTCTGCCGCTAATGCCATGGCGGCGACGATTTCAGGTTTATCGAGCGGGCTGTCCGGAACCGGCTGGCAGGAGACAATCAGGCCACCGTTGGCGGCAATTTTTTGATCCAGTTGTGCAAGTAACGACATACTTCTTCCCTTAGCAAAAGGCCCGGCACATGGCCGGGCAACAGGATTAACTTTTGGTTTTGACTAAATCGTTTTTGGCACCGCCAAACGGCACGGCACCGCTGAATGGTTTACCGTCGATAGCGTCATGAGTACGCAACGCTTCCGGGCGCAACCAACGCTGAACGCGAGAAGGCATATCCAGCCCAATCAGCAGGATCACCACGAACGTCAGACTGAACGAAAGCGATCCCAGTGCCGTCCCCAGATCCAGACGTTGAGCAATCAACGCACCAATGATCGGCGCCAGTGCGCCACCAAGTGCACCAACGTTGTAGGTAAAGCCCAGGCCCGCCGCACGCTGATCGGTATCGAAATAACCACCAATCAGTTTCGGTAAGATCCCCGAGATGCCCTGACCGAGCATTTGCTGGAAGAACAGTAACAGACCAAGTACCCAGACGTTGGCGCCGCCAATCGCAAATACCGGAATAATCAGCAATTGCGAAGCTAACAGGCTACAAACGTAGGCTTTGCGCGTTCCCAGCCAGTCACCGAGGAAGCCGCCAACACAGCAACCCACCGCCGCCCCAAAGCCGCTAAAGAACAGCACATTGGCGACAGTATGCGGGTCATAAGCAAGATCTGTTTTCAGATACGTTGGCAGCAGTGCCTGAATCGGCCACGAGTAGAGGAAAGCAAATAACACAACCACCATCAGCATTACGCCCGTTGGCCAGCGTTTGCCCGTACTCTGTACCATAAAGCTGATAAAGATTGCGGCGCATAACAGCCCGAGAACAGCGACGATTGCGGCATTTTGCAGGTTACCGGCGAAGCAGAACCACAGCGCAGTAGCCGCCGCCAGCGTCATAACGATATTGGCGATGCGATGTTCACCACGGTAGAGAATATCCACCATCGTGCGTACCGGTGCTTTACCCCCGTGTTTCTCTTTCCAGTCTTCGGCTTCCGGAATGTTTTTCCGCAGCCAGAGAGCAAAGATGATCGGTAAGATGCCGATAAAGAACAGCGCACGCCAGCCCCAGATCGGAACCACCAGGCTGTAAACCTGAGCGGCAACGACGGCCCCCACAGAGAAGCCTGAAATCAGAAAACCACTGGCTTTGTTACGCAGATGCTTTGGCCAGCTTTCAATGACATAGGTGGCGCTGGAACCATATTCACCCGCCATCCCCATGCCGATGACCAGACGAGCGATAAACATAGTGATGTAACCAGGCGCGAAGCCGCAGGCCAGCGTCCCGACCGAGAAGAGAACGATACTGGTGACCATTGCCAGACGACGCCCGTAGCGGTCGCCCATAGCGCCAAGCATCAGGCCGCCGAACCAACGAGAGATGAAGGCTGCGGAGATCAGACTTGCCGCCTGTACCGTCGTCAGCCCGAATTCACCTTGTACTTCGGTGAGTACCAGGGCAATTAAAACGAAATCAAAACCATCAAGCAGATATCCCAACCAGGCAGCGGAAAATGCGCGCCATTGCGCACGATTGAGATGGCGATACCACGGGATATTCTGGGTTGTAGTACTCATTGTGAGTCTCCCGCGGTGGGCAATGCCCACACGCTTTGGTATGAAAATTGTAGGGTACAGATGCGCTTATTTCCCCTCACCCGGTAGGGGCGAGCGAGGGGAAAAAACTCACCCGCGCTCTTGCATCAACTGCTGAGCAAGCGCCTTCAGTTCTGGCAGATATTTTTCATCTACCGGACCAAACGGTTTACGGCACAGCGGAACAGACACCACATCCATATAGTGCAGGACGGTTTTCAGGCCACGGAATACGCCGGTTTTAATCAGCAAATCAATGACTTTGTTGCACTCAGTTTGCAGCTTCTGCGCGGTCTGGATATCGCCTTCTTTCAGCGCCTTCACGATACTTTGATAACGCCAACCCATGATGTTGTAAGTGCTGCCGATACCGCCGTCTGCGCCCGCCAGCAGGCCGGAAGCGAAGATTTCGTCGTAACCGTTATAGAGCACCAGATCCGGATGTTCGCGACGGATCTGCTCCATCTGATAGAGATCGCCAGAGGTCTGTTTCAGCGCGCCGACACCTGGCAACATAACCAGTGTATTGATCTGATCCAGAGTCAGTTTTACCCCGCTCAATGCCGGAATGTTGTACACCACCATCGGCAAACCATCCGCCGAATCAATGATTGCCCGATAGTGATCGCAGTGTTCTTCAAAGCTGAAAGGATAGTAGAACGGCGTAACGGCGGAGACGGCATCGAAGCCATAACGTTTGGCTGAAGCCGCAAGCTGTTGGCTTTCAGCAGTACTGACGCAACCTACGTGAGCGATGAGTTTAATCTTACCTTTCGCCTCTTCGGCGACAATTTCCAGTACCTGCTCACGCTCGGAAAGGCTCTGCACAAAGGCTTCGCCTGTCGACCCCCCCACGTACAAACCGTCGATGCCCTGCTGAATATTGAACTGAACCAGGCGGCGCAGACTCGCTTTATCCAGTGCTTGTTGTTGGTCAAAAGGAGTCAGGAGTGCGGCCATCACGCCACGTAAATTCGTTGCCATAAATACCTCTGAAGTGATGCTTGTCTGTTGAAACGATATACCTTTATACCTGTTATACCAGATCAAATAAGCAACACATCATACAGAACGCTTATAATGCGATCTGCTTCACTAAAGTGGCATTATTTCTTTTTGTGAGTGGTTTGGCCGAAGGCGTGCCAGGTGGCAGAAACGCTGTTGAGATGCGATTGCAACGCGCGATCGGCTTCGTCGGGATCGTGGCGGCGGATCGCGTCAACGATCGCAATATGTTGTTGATAGCTGACGTTGTTATGCTCATGCAATGCCTGATCGGCGACCGTTGGGCGCGCGGCGATCAACCAGTCGAGCAAGGCAACGTGGATTGCCTTAAAGATCGGATTACCCGGGATCTCCGCCAGTACGCGGTGGAAATCAACGTCTGAACGAATGAACGCGGCATTGTTATCCAGCGACTGACTGTTGATTTCCAGGGCTTTTGCCAGCAAATCGATTTGTTCATCGGTGGCATGTTCAGCCGCATAGCGCACCAGGCTGGACTCAAAGAACAGACGTAACTGTTCAAAATGGGCTATCCCTCCTGGATGAGAAAGGAAATCTTTCGCCATGCCGGAAAGCTCGCCGATGATGGTGTCCGCGGAAGGACGCGAGACGCGAGCGCGCTCACCGTTATTTATTTGCACCAGACCTTTACGCTTTAACGCCGCCAGCGCTTCACGCACCGAAGGACGCCCGACGTTAAAGAACGCCATGAGTTCGCGCTCAGACGGCAACTGCTCCCCTTCGCCAAACTCGCGGCGGCGGATCATCTGCTCCAGCTCTTCTTCCACCATTTCGGAGAGTTTTTTACGCGCCAGCGGACGGCTACGCAAGTTGCGACCAATTGCAGGTGAAGAATCTTCTTTTTGCGAATCAAATGCGTTCATAAGGCCCATTCTTTAAGGTCAGTGTGATTAACATCATCAATGACATCCTATCACAGGAATGAAAGCAGGGTGAAACGAAGGGGTTTACTCTTCGTACAGCATCATTATCGTAATTAATTTAATAATTAACTTTTGCGAAAAATAAATATAACGCAGATAAAAACATCCCGGCCAAATTATTTACAAGAATATTCATAGACATTATGAATATTATGAATGTGTTCTTGCGAAATAATCATAACTGTATATTTTATAATGAAAAATCATCTTTATTACGATTAAAAAATTCGACACCAACACCATAAATAGCCTTGTAAAAAATATAACATCATTGTTTTCAATCTGCCGTTAATGGGATTGACCATATTCTTTTGACACGGAGTTGAACAATGTTCGGCATAATTATTTCTGTCATCGTGTTAATAACGATGGGCTATTTGATCCTTAAAAATTACAAACCACAGGTGGTGCTGGCCGCAGCTGGTATCTTCCTGATGATGTGTGGTGTCTGGTTAGGGTTTGGGGGTGTACTCGACCCCGCCAAAAGCAGCGGCTATCTGATTGTTGATATTTATAATGAAATCCTGCGCATGCTGTCCAACCGCATTGCCGGGTTGGGGCTGTCGATTATGGCGGTGGGCGGTTATGCCCGCTATATGGAGCGCATAGGAGCCAGTCGGGCGATGGTGAGCTTGTTAAGCCGCCCGTTAAAGCTCATTCGCTCACCGTATCTCATACTGTCGGCAACTTACGTCATCGGTCAAATCATGGCGCAGTTTATTACCAGCGCCTCCGGTCTGGGTATGTTGCTGATGGTCACGTTATTTCCGACGCTGGTGAGTCTGGGAGTAAGTCGCCTCTCTGCGGTGGCGGTTATCGCGACCACCATGTCTATTGAATGGGGAATTCTGGAAACGAACTCCATTTTTGCCGCCCAGGTAGCGGGAATGAAAATCGCCACTTACTTCTTCCACTATCAGCTACCGGTCGCCTCTTGTGTCATTCTCTCAGTGGCTATCTCCCACTTTTTCGTGCAACGCGCTTTTGACAAAAAAGATAAAAATATCAATCACGAACAGGCGGATCAAAAGGATCTCAACAATGTCCCACCGCTCTATTACGCCATTTTACCGGTGATGCCGTTAATCCTGATGCTCGGCTCGCTGTTCCTCGCCCACGTCGGGCTGATGCAGTCAGAACTGCATCTGGTAGTGGTAATGTTACTAAGTTTGACGGTGACGATGTTTGTTGAGTTCTTCCGCAAGCATAACTTGCGCGAAACAATGGACGATGTGCAGGCGTTTTTTGACGGCATGGGTACGCAGTTTGCCAACGTGGTAACGCTGGTGGTCGCGGGTGAAATATTTGCGAAAGGCTTAACGACGATTGGCACCGTTGATGCGGTTATCAAAGGCGCAGAGCATTCTGGCCTTGGTGGCATTGGCGTGATGATTATTATGGCGCTGGTAATTGCCATTTGTGCCATTGTGATGGGCTCCGGCAATGCGCCATTTATGTCATTTGCCAGCCTTATTCCGAATATCGCTGCTGGACTGCACGTACCCGCGGTAGTGATGATTATGCCGATGCACTTTGCCACAACGCTGGCGCGTGCGGTTTCGCCGATTACTGCGGTAGTGGTAGTAACTTCAGGAATAGCAGGCGTTTCGCCCTTTGAAGTGGTGAAGCGGACTGCGATCCCAATGGCCGTCGGATTCGTGGTGAATATGATTGCCACAATTACGCTATTTTATTAAGCCCTTAAAACGACAAAACAGGCCACATGGGCCTGTTTTTGTTTTACTTCACAACGCGTAATGCCGGGCGACCACCACGTGGCGGTTGCGGCGGTTCATCATCAGGATGATTATCATCATCGCGATCTGGCTTATCGCCATCAATGACCGACATAACGGTTTCATTATCTGCCGATACATCTTCATCATTCATGATGCTGGCATCTTCGTCGTAGGCAGCTTCAGGCTCGAACATTGTGCCTGCGCCATTTTCACGGGCGTAAATAGCCAGCACAGCAGCCAGCGGTACTGAAACTTGCCGCGGGATACCGCCAAAGCGCGCGTTAAAGCGCACTTCATCATTCGCCAGTTCCAGGTTGCCGACCGCACGCGGAGCAATGTTGAGTACGATTTGCCCGTCACGTGCATATTCCATAGGAACCTGCACGCCAGGGAGCGTCACATCCACCACCAGGTGCGGCGTGAGCTGGTTATCCAGCAACCACTCATAGAATGCACGCAGCAGATAGGGACGACGTGGTGTTAGCTGTGACAAATCCATACAGATTAACTCCGGCCCAGACGCATTTCACGTTCAGCTTCGGTTAAGGAAGCAAGGAAAGAGTCACGCTCAAAGACGCGGGTCATATAGCCTTTCAGCTCTTTCGCCCCCGGGCCGCTGAACTCGATGCCCAGTTGCGGCAGACGCCACAGCAGCGGAGCAAGGTAGCAATCGACCAGGCTGAACTCATCGCTCAGGAAGTACGGCTTCTGACCGAAGACCGGCGCAATAGCCAGCAGTTCTTCGCGCAGTTGCTTACGAGCGGCATCCGCTTCAGAAGCTGAACCGTTGATGATGGTGTTCATCAGCGTGTACCAGTCTTTTTCGATGCGGTGCATGTACAGGCGGCTTTCACCGCGAGCTACCGGGTAAACAGGCATCAGTGGCGGATGCGGGAAACGCTCATCCAGGTATTCCATAATGATGCGAGATTCCCACAGGGTCAGCTCACGATCCACCAGGGTCGGAACGCTCTGATTCGGGTTGAGGTCAATCAGATCCTGAGGCGGATTGTCCTTTTCCACGTGTTCGATCTCGAAACTTACACCTTTTTCAGCCAGCACGATGCGGACCTGATGGCTATAGATGTCAGTAGGACCGGAAAACAGCGTCATTACCGAACGTTTGTTGGCAGCGACAGCCATGAAAACCTCCAGGTATAGTCAGAATTTTTACTGCTACCAGCCACCAGGTGGCCAGTCAGAAGTTATGTTACCCAGTAAGGAACGACTCTCTTTGTTCGAAAAACAAACAAAAAATGAGCAATACCCGACATTTGGGCAGAAAATTGGATGATAGTTTACCAGATTTTGCGACCTTTGTGGTGAGTCGATGCCGGAAATGGGGAAAAAGAGATGTTCCTTAGTCTGAAATGCTTGACTTAATCCCCACCAGAAATGTTGTCTACCTCTTTTACGCCGTTGCTATCGGTGCGCCCCAGCCATCAAAACTACCGCCATGCTTTTCAGCCAAATCGGTAAGCTGGCATGTAATATCGGTCATATGCCATTGTTCAGGAGCATCAGTGTTAGTAAATGACGCCATATACCCAGGTTGTTGGTCGTTCATCCGAATGCTCACCAGCGTAATGCCATATGGCAATTTCGTCACGTCCTCCGCAAAGGCGCGTGCAGAAGCTTCTGTCGGCAATGTCGCGTAGTAATCAATGGTGCGTGGAAGAGTCAAATCGTCACCATGTTCCAGCAGCCCACGGCATACGCGGGAATCGTGTATCCAGTTCCAGTCATATTTCGACGGGTACAGGAACTGGCGATAGTAATTTCCGTTATCGTTTTTACTCATACTATAGCTGCAAGAGACTTCCGGGCCACCCGCGAGCAATTTATCCAGCGTTCTTTCCCAGTCCAGATCTTTTTCCGACTGGAAAACAAAATCGCGCCAGCCCTCTTGTGTTACCACCCCCACCAACCAAATCGGTAATGCCTTGCCCCTCTCCTCAAGCCAGTCCTCTATACGATTTAAACGTTGTGTTTCATCAGGCTGCGGTAAACCGTTTTCATAACAATGGGTATAACGCACACGAAAGAACCAGGTGTGGTTAAGTCGATCAAATCTTTCGTCCTGAATGGCGCCGATATCAACACGTATGCCCGTGACATGGTCATCCACTGTTGTAATAAAGAACTCCCATTTATTCGACAACGTTAAAGATTCTTTCTTGTTAAACAATGCATTAAATAATCCCATCGCGATATCCTTTTCTACAGTCCGTGGAAAATACTATTAAAAAGAGAATAATGCTGAAGAGAGAGGGAAAAGAGGCTGGAATCGGACTTTAGCCATAAAAAAACCCGCCGAAGCGGGTTTTTTTCGCAAATTGTATTCTGCCGAAGCAGAAAGCAATTAACGTTTGGAGAACTGCGGACGACGACGTGCTTTACGCAGACCGACTTTCTTACGTTCAACCTGACGAGCGTCACGAGTAACGAAGCCAGCTTTACGCAGTTCAGAACGCAGGGATTCGTCGTACTCCATCAGAGCGCGGGTGATACCGTGACGGATCGCACCAGCCTGACCAGAGATACCACCACCTTTAACAGTGATGTACAGATCCAGTTTCTCAACCATGTCGACCAGTTCCAGCGGCTGACGAACTACCATGCGGGCAGTTTCACGACCGAAGTACTGTTCCAGAGAACGTTGGTTGATAACGATTTTACCGTTGCCCGGTTTGATGAAAACGCGAGCTGCGGAACTTTTGCGGCGACCAGTGCCGTAGTATTGATTTTCAGCCATTGCCTATAATCCCGATTAGATGTCAAGAACTTGCGGTTGCTGTGCCGCGTGGTTGTGCTCGTTACCCGCGTAAACTTTCAGTTTACGGAACATAGCACGACCCAGCGGGCCTTTTGGCAACATGCCTTTAACCGCGATTTCAATCACACGCTCAGGACGGCGAGCAATCATCTCTTCAAAGGTCGCTTGTTTGATACCACCGATGTGACCGGTGTGATGATAGTACACTTTGTCAGTACGCTTGTTGCCGGTTACAGCAACTTTGTCAGCGTTCAGAACGATGATGTAATCACCGGTATCTACGTGCGGAGTGTATTCCGCTTTGTGCTTACCGCGCAGGCGCAGAGCCAGTTCGGAAGCCAGACGGCCCAGAGTTTTACCGGTCGCGTCAACAACATACCAGTCGCGTTTTACGGTTTCTGGTTTAGCTGTAAAAGTTTTCATTAAAAGCTTACCCAATAAATAGTTACACGTTGGTGAACACCCAAACGTCTTCAATTGTTGAGGTTCACACGACAAAGTCCGGCAAACCTACCCCTTCGAATAGCCTATGCCAGCACACAAAAAGTTTCGGGAAAAAAAACTTTCTTGTAACGTGGGGTCGCAGGATTATAGAGAAGTCGGGGTCAAAGATCGACCCCTTTTTGTGATTTATGGCAGGTTTTACCCCGCCAAATGCTCGCGCTTCAAATACTCTTCGCTCTGCATCTCTTGTAGACGTGACAGGCAACGCTGGAACTCAAACTTCAGTCGCTCGCCCTGATAAATTTCATACAAAGGCACTTCTGCGCTCACCACTAATTTGACATGGCGCTCGTAAAACTCATCCACCAGCGCAATAAAACGTCGCGCTTCGCTCTCCATCAACCGCGTCATGACTGGCACATCAAACAACATCACTGTGTGAAACAGGCGTGAGAGCGCTATATAGTCATGCTGGCTGCGGGCATCAACACACAAGGTGGTAAAAGAGACGGCAAGCGTCTGATTCTCAGCGCCCATTGTCGCCAGCGGCCGATGGTTGATTTCTAACGTCGGTGAATTTTCTCGTTTCGCCCCCGCCAGCACCAACCAAAGTTTATCCATTTGCGCACGGGTTTCATCATTGAGCGGCGACAGCCATAAATGCGCCTGGGTAAGCGTTCGTAGTCGATAATCGACGCCTGCATCGACATTCATTACATCGCAATACTGTTTAATGGCGTCGATAGCCGGAAGAAAACGCGCTCGTTGCAGACCATTACGATAAAGCTCATCAGGCGGAATATTTGACGTTGCGACCAGCGTTATTCCGCGAGCGAACAGGGCTTTCATTAAACCGCCAAGCAACATGGCATCGGTAATATCCGAAACAAAAAATTCATCAAAACAGAGGACATCGGTTTCTGCTTTGAAGCGATCGGCAATAATTTCCAGCGGGTCAGTCTGCCCCTGTAATGCAGTCAGTTCTTCATGCACGCGCAGCATAAAACGGTGAAAGTGCAGGCGCTGTTTCCGCTCACCCGGCAAACTTTGATAGAAAAGGTCCATCAGCCAGGTTTTCCCGCGTCCTACACCGCCCCACATATATAAGCCACGCACCGGTGCACTGCTTGCCTCTTCGCGCTTACCCCACAGTTTACCGACTCGCGCCATTAACCCACTCGCCCTCGCAGTGGGCGGCGTGCTGTTGATTAATTCCTGGTAGATAATCTCCAGCCGACTGACGGCCTCTTTTTGTACGTCGTCGGGTTGATGGCTGCCCTCATTGAGCGCCTTCAGGTATTGCGATGTCGGGGTAACGCTTTGCATGATGTTCTTGTTATTCCTTGAATAATCGGTGTGCCGTTGTTCACGGTTGACGAAAAAAAGGCCGTTCTACACTACGCGATATGCAGTCGGGATTCCACTTCTGTGGAATTAACGGTTATAGTGGCATAATCAGCCGCAGGCATGGAGCCTGAAGCCAACACCCTACGGAAACAAAAGACAACGGGAGATGTTCATGACCTGGGAATATGCGCTAATTGGGTTAGTCGTCGGCATCATTATTGGTGCTGTGGCCATGCGTTTTGGTAATCGTAAACTACGCCAGCAACAGGCGTTGCAGTACGAACTGGAAAAAAATAAAGCTGAACTGGACGAGTATCGCGAAGAGTTGGTTAACCACTTTGCCCGCAGCGCGGAATTACTGGATACCATGGCGCATGACTATCGCCAGTTGTATCAACACATGGCGAAAAGCTCCAGCAGCCTGCTGCCGGAACTGTCCGCAGAAGCAAACCCGTTCCGTAATCGTCTGGCTGAGTCTGAAGCCAGCAACGATCAGGCACCGGTGCAGATGCCGCGTGACTATTCTGAAGGCGCATCTGGCCTGCTGCGCACTGGCGCAAAGCGCGACTAATTTATTTTGCGGGCGCAGCCATTGCGCCCTCCTCTTCTCTCCCTCCCCGACTATCATTTAATCTGGTGTCTCATTGTTAGCCGTCTGAAAATTCAATAACATCAAACTGTTTTGAATCTCTTTTTCTTATCATTCAGGTACGAGAGCAGGAATAATGAAAAAACAAACCCAGCTGTTGAGTGCATTAGCGTTAAGTGTCGGGTTAACTCTCTCGGCGCCGTTTCAGGCTGTCGCGTCGATTCCCGGCCAGGTTGCCGGTCAGGCGCCATTGCCCAGCCTGGCCCCGATGCTGGAAAAAGTGCTTCCCGCGGTGGTAAGCGTGCGAGTTGAAGGGACTGCCAGCCAGGAACAGAAAATCCCGGAAGAATTCAAAAAATTTTTTGGCGATGATTTACCGGATCAACCTGCGCAACCCTTTGAAGGTTTAGGCTCCGGTGTCATCATCAATGCCAATAAAGGTTATGTGCTGACCAACAATCACGTCATCAATCAGGCACAGAAAATCAGTATTCAGCTCAATGACGGACGCGAGTTTGATGCGAAGTTGATTGGCAGCGACGACCAGAGCGATATCGCCCTGCTACAAATTCAGAATCCGAGCAAATTAACGCAAATCGCCATTGCCGACTCCGACAAACTGCGCGTCGGTGATTTTGCCGTCGCGGTCGGTAACCCGTTTGGCCTTGGGCAAACCGCGACTTCAGGCATTGTTTCCGCATTAGGTCGCAGCGGGTTAAATCTCGAAGGTCTGGAAAACTTTATCCAGACCGATGCTTCCATTAACCGGGGTAACTCCGGCGGTGCGCTGTTAAACCTTAACGGCGAGTTGATTGGTATTAACACCGCAATTCTTGCCCCTGGCGGCGGTAGCGTCGGGATTGGCTTTGCTATCCCCAGCAATATGGCGCGTACCCTGGCGCAGCAACTTATCGACTTTGGTGAAATTAAACGCGGTCTGTTAGGCATTAAAGGTACCGAAATGAGTGCCGATATCGCCAAAGCATTTAATTTAGATGTTCAGCGCGGCGCCTTTGTCAGCGAAGTGCTGCCAGGTTCTGGCTCGGCAAAAGCGGGCGTGAAAGCAGGCGATATTATTACCAGTCTCAACGGTAAACCGCTCAATAGCTTCGCCGAGTTGCGTTCCCGTATTGCCACTACCGAACCGGGCACTACAGTGAAGCTCGGCCTGCTGCGTAATGGCAAGCCGTTGGAAGTAGAAGTGACGCTCGATACCAGCACCTCATCGTCAGCCAGTGCCGAGATGATCACACCTGCGCTGGAAGGCGCGACGTTGAGTGACAGTCAGCTAAAAGATGGCGGAAAAGGCATTAAGATCGACGAAGTTGTCAAAGACAGCCCCGCCGCTCAGGCAGGTTTACAGAAAGATGATGTAATTATTGGCGTGAACCGCAATCGGGTGAACTCGATTGCTGAGATGCGCAAAGTACTGGCAACCAAACCGGCTATTATTGCCCTGCAAATCATGCGCGGTAATGAGAGCATTTACCTGCTAATGCGTTAATGTCATAAACCGGGCATCAGGCTGACGTGTGATGTCCGGTTAACTCGTGATATGCTGCTGCCGTTCCCTTTTTTAATGACGCCTCCATCATGTTTGTGAAGCTCTTACGATCCGTTGCGATTGGATTAATTGTCGGTGCGATTTTGCTGGTTGCCATGCCTTCGCTGCGCAGCATTAACCCGCTTTCCACACCGCAATTCGACAGTGCCGACGAGACGCCTGCCAGTTATAATCTGGCGGTCCGCCGCGCCGCGCCAGCTGTGGTAAATGTCTATAACCGTGGTTTGAACACATCCTCACACAACCAGCTTGAGATCCGTACGCTAGGGTCAGGTGTGATCATGGATCAACGTGGTTATATCATTACCAATAAACATGTAATCAACGACGCCGATCAGATCATCGTCGCCTTACAGGATGGTCGTGTTTTTGAAGCGTTGCTGGTTGGCTCTGATTCACTGACCGATCTGGCGGTGCTCAAAATTAATGCCACTGGCGGTTTACCCACCATTCCAATCAATTCTCGTCGCATACCGCACATTGGCGATGTAGTGCTGGCGATCGGTAACCCGTACAACCTCGGGCAAACCATTACCCAGGGGATTATCAGCGCCACAGGTCGCATCGGCCTGAACCCGACCGGGCGGCAAAACTTTCTGCAAACCGATGCATCCATTAACCACGGCAACTCCGGCGGTGCACTGGTGAACTCGCTGGGCGAACTGATGGGCATCAACACACTGTCGTTTGATAAGAGTAACGATGGCGAAACTCCAGAAGGCATCGGTTTTGCCATTCCCTTCCAGTTGGCAACCAAAATTATGGATAAGCTAATCCGCGATGGGCGTGTTATTCGTGGCTATATCGGTATTGGCGGCCGCGAAATCGCACCATTACACGCGCAAGGTGGTGGTATCGATCAACTGCAAGGGATCGTGGTTAATGAAGTGTCACCTGATGGCCCAGCGGCTAATGCCGGTATCCAGGTCAACGATCTGATTATCTCGGTGGACAACAAACCTGCAATCTCCGCTCTGGAGACAATGGATCAAGTGGCAGAAATTCGACCAGGTTCGGTGATTCCGGTGGTGGTGATGCGTGACGATAAAAAACTGACATTGCAGGTCACTATTCAGGAATATCCGGCGACCAATTAAGTCGTGCGCTCAAAACAAAAAACCGGAGACGTTGCTCCGGTTTTTTATTATCCGCTAATCAATTACTTATTAACGAACTCTTCGCCCAGGGCGATATCTTTCTTCAGCGTATCCAGCATTCCTTCCAGCGCGTTCTGTTCAAATGCGCTCAGAGTACCGATGGATTTACGCTCTTCTACGCCATTTTTACCCAGCAGAAGCGGTTGAGAGAAGAAACGAGCATACTGGCCGTCACCTTCAACGTAGGCACATTCAACGACACCTTTTTCGCCTTGCAGCGCACGAACCAGAGACAGGCCGAAGCGTGCAGCTGCCTGGCCCATGGACAGGGTTGCAGACCCGCCACCGGCTTTCGCTTCAACCACTTCCGTACCCGCGTTCTGGATACGTTTGGTCAGATCAGCAACTTCCTGCTCGGTAAAGCTTACGCCAGGAACTTGAGACAGCAGCGGCAGAATGGTAACGCCAGAGTGACCGCCAATAACCGGAACTTCAACTTCGCCCGGCTGTTTGCCTTTCAGTTCAGCGACAAACGTATTAGAACGAATGATATCCAGCGTGGTGACGCCAAACAGTTTGTTCTTGTCATACACACCCGCTTTCTTCAGCACTTCCGCAGCGATAGCTACCGTGGTGTTTACCGGGTTTGTAATGATACCGATGCACGCTTTCGGGCAGGTTGTCGCAATTTGCTGTACCAGATTCTTCACGATACCGGCGTTAACGTTAAACAGGTCGGAACGATCCATCCCTGGTTTACGCGCTACACCTGCGGAGATTAGAACCACATCAGCGCCTTCCAGCGCAGGGGTCGCATCTTCACCAGAAAAACCTTTGATTTTCACAGCAGTAGGGATATGGCTCAGGTCGACGGCCACACCGGGAGTGACTGGAGCGATATCATACAGGGAGAGTTCTGAACCTGAAGGCAGTTGGGTTTTTAACAGTAATGCAAGCGCCTGGCCAATACCGCCAGCAGCGCCGAGGACTGCGACTTTCATCCTAAACTCCTTATTATATTGATAAACTAAGATATGTTGCTCCGCTGCCGCGACCTTAATCCACAAATTAACAGTTTACAATGACCACTTCTCAAGAATGTGTAGTCACGCAAATTTGGCGTTTATGCATTTAATTGACGTAATCAGGAACCTAACTTACGTAATTAACAGCCGCTTATGCATCAGAGCAACATTCCAACAGGTGGTGACAATATACCCTACCGTTCAGCCAAAACAACATCAATTTGATAACAATTAATTTACTTTTAAGCGGAATTTGCGCGCCGTGACGCAGGCATGTTTCTCAATCACGAAATTTGATAAAATCCCGCTCTTTCATAACATTATTTCAGCCTTCTCCAGGGCAGACTGTTTGCATAAAAATTCATCTGTATGCACAATAATGTTGTATCAACCACCATATCGGGTGACTTATGCGAAGCTCGTCTAAGCAAGAAGAATTAGTTAAAGCGTTTAAAGCGTTACTTAAAGAAGAGAAATTTAGCTCCCAGGGCGAAATCGTCGCCGCATTGCAGGAGCAAGGCTTTGACAATATTAATCAGTCTAAAGTCTCGCGGATGTTGACCAAATTTGGTGCTGTACGTACCCGCAATGCAAAGATGGAAATGGTTTACTGCCTGCCAGCTGAACTGGGCGTACCAACCACCTCCAGTCCGTTGAAGAATCTGGTGCTGGATATCGACTACAACGACGCTGTTGTTGTAATACATACCAGTCCTGGCGCGGCGCAGTTGATTGCGCGTCTGCTGGACTCTCTGGGCAAAGCAGAAGGTATTCTTGGCACCATCGCAGGTGATGACACCATCTTTACCACCCCTGCTAAAGGTTTCACCGTCAAAGACCTGTACGAAGCGATTTTAGAGCTGTTCGACCAGGAGCTTTAATCTCTGCCCCGTCGCTTCTGGCGGCGGGGAAAATATTGCATTCTCCATTCATCGCCCTGCTTTCCCCTACCATTCATTTAACGAATAGTGCGTTTTATAGCGACAAAACATTCACACAACGAATACACAGAGCAAAAAACGCACATTTTGCAAAAACACATATCTTATTGAAATAAATGTCATTTCTACTAAACACCCGTATTTTTAATTCACTTTTGTTATAAAAATTAATCTTTTTAACAATTCTCCCTCAACAGAAACAGTTAGCTTGGTATTAATTAGCCCAATAATTAGTGTATACTTAATTTGTGATATGGGTCACGAAACAAAGGCCCAGCTAAAAGATTATGTCGAGGTAAAAATCATGAAAATCAAAACCACTGTTGCTGCATTAAGTGTGCTCTCTGTTCTCTCTTTCGGTGCTTTCGCTGCCGATTCCATTGATGCTGCACAAGCACAAAATCGTGAAGCCATCGGTACCGTGTCCGTCAGCGGTGTAGCATCTTCTCCAATGGATATGCGTGAAATGCTGAACAAAAAAGCGGAAGAGAAAGGCGCGACTGCTTACCAGATTACCGAAGCGCGTAGCGGCGATACCTGGCACGCCACAGCTGAACTGTACAAATAAACCCTCATCGTCTTGTCCGACGACATTGCCCCCGGTTTGGGGGCTTTTTTTGCGCTAGTGACGAACATTAAAACGCAAATGCCCTTCCAGCTCTTCCTCCGCCTCATCAAACAGCAATATTAACGCGCCAAAACGCCGACGCGTTTTTTCTCCCAGATGAACAAATTCGATCTCCAGCGGTAGCGGCAGAACATCGTTCATTAATACATCCCACAGTGAGTCGAGATCGCGCACCTTATCTTTCGCCAGACCAAAGGTTTGGCGAAAGTCGCGATAAAAGTCCTCCTGACTCTCAATCTCATCAAAATCAAAGCTATAGATATTCATCTGTTGCCACCGTCACGTTTCGCGGCGAGTTCTGCCGTTCATCGCTAAGTATAGACATGAAAAAACCGACACCTTTTGGCGTCGGCTTTAACTTAATTATCGGTTAGCGCGTGCTGGTATTTATGCAGCATACCGGTAAGCCGATGCACCGGTTCCGTGACCTGCGGCGGCGCTTGCCAGATGCGTAGTTTTTCCTGGTAGATATCCAGTTCTTCCAGCAACTGACCGAAGTAACGACGGCGTTTGTCATCGCTGCGGGCAGAAATCACGTGGTCCGCTGTGCGGCGCATTTGTCGGTGAAATGCCGATAAATCATCATTCACGGGTATCGGCGCATCACGCAATCGCTGGTGAGCGATAATCATCGTTAACGCCAGGCGAAACTTCGGCAAATCGCCGGGAAATTTATTCATCAGCAAAAACAACTGCTGATAAAGCGCTGGCAGATGGTTCTCTTTACGCCGGGCGACATTGGTGGTCATCGCGGAAACAGCGGCAGAAACAAACTGATTAAGCAGCACGCGTCCTGTCCTGTCGCGCGATTTATCCCGCACCAGTAGAATGACGATGAACGCCAGCACACAGCCCACGATTTGCCCCAGCGCGCTATCGAGAAACTGACTGAACTGAAAGGTCATCGGGTTATCCAACACGATAATATTAATCGTACTGGCCAGCGCGCCCATCGATCCCAACCGCCGTTTCTGCACTTCAATACCAAGGAAAAATCCCAGCACCGCCAGGCTAAGGCACAGCAGCAACATACTCTGTTGGGTATTGGGGATAATCACCAAAAAATAGAGCAATCCTAACGGTAGCGCTGCTACCGTGCCGTAGATAAAGTCGATCGCCACCATGCGTGGATTAGGTAAACGCATTGCCAGCGACGTTACGACGGCAATCATCACCATTGCGCCACTGCCGGAGGTCCATCCGGTCCACAGCCAGAACAAAGTCCCCAGCATGCAGGACAGCGTGGTACGCCAGAAGTTGACCATTGCATGATGACGCTCGGCGGATTCTACTTTTACTTCCGGCTCGCCTTGCAGGATCTCTTCTTCAGTGGCGTTAATTTTGGTGTTACTGATAACGCCTCGCTTGAGCAACTGATAACGCGTTGCCGCCGCTACCCAGCTATAAATAGTAATGGGTGTTTCACGTTCCCCGGTCCAGGCAATCACTCGTCGCAGGCGTTTTAGCTGCTTATGGACGTCCTGCGCAGTTTCTACCGGCGTGTCAAAAAATTCGCGGAAGGTATCGGTGATCAACTCCGGGCGCGTGTTCTGAATGAGATAAGTTTCGCAGGACTGGGTTACCAGCGTCAGCGACAACGTATTGATCGCTTTTAAACGCCGATTGGCGCGCGCCCAGCGGGAAGATTCCATATTCAGGTTACTGCGCATCCCTTGCAGCGCCGTGGTGCGGCGAACCAGGTCGCCCCAGGCCTTATCAACAATCTCGCCATCACCATGTTTGATGCACAATTGCATTAGTTGATATTGCGCCACCAGCAAACTTTCCAGCTCTCGATCCACTTCTTGTTTGATCGATCGTGGAGAAAAGAGCAGATCCGCCACAATAGCACACACAATACCAATGACGATTTCACTACAACGTTCAACGGCAAACTGCGGCGTTAGCAGCGGTTCCGGCTGAATAGTGATCACAATGATCAACGCAGTATAACCGGCAAGCCCCCACGCATAGGAGTTCTCTACACGTACCAGCGAGGAGATCCAGGTACAAAAACCAGCCCAGATACAGCACACCAGAATCATCAACAATGGCGCACGGATCATCGCAATAATGATCACCAGCCCGGCAATACAGCCTATAAATGTGCCGATGATGCGCAAAAAGCCGCGATAGCGGATGGCGCCAGAATACGGTTCGCCACCGGCGGCAAAGGCCGGACCGGCGGCAACAATCGCCGCAGTCAGTACAGCCCAGCGTGGTGTTTCAAGCTGAAAATGAAAGCCAACAAACAGCGCCAGCACAATGGCGGTCGCCAGTTTTACCGCGAAGCGAATATGTTGGTTAGCAATGGAGAAAATACCCATCGTAATTAACCAAACTCACGCAGGCGATGGGCCATTTTACGGAAGAATGAATCCTGGCTTTCATCGCGATCTTGTTTACCCGTAACCACCACAGTAGCAGTAGTCCCTGCAGGCCAGATGTTATCTTGCTGGTTGTCGAGACGAATACGTACCGGGACACGTTGCGCCAGACGCACCCATTCAAGGTTGGAATCGATGGTTGCCATCCCTTTGTCGTCACGCGTACTGCTGGCGTTAGTGACCCCAGCGGCAACACTATCGACAGTCCCTTTCAGCACTTTATTGCTGCCAAGCGGCGTGATTTCTGCGCGATACCCAGAACGTACCCCTTCCAGCTTAGTTTCTTCCATATAGGCCAGCACATAGAAGGAGTTCTGTTTCACCAGCGCGACAGCCGTTGAACCACGCGTAATAAATTCACCGGTATAGACGTTGAGGTTGGTCACCCAGCCATCTGCTGGCGCGCGGATCACGGTACGTTCAAGATCCAGTTTTGCCAGATCGCGGGTTGCCTGAGCTTTCGCTAACTGATGTAGGACCGTTTGCAGCACGTTATTGGCCTGGTCTATCTCTTCGCGAGACATCGCCTGTATGCCGAGACGGTTGCGACGTCCAGCTTCCTGGCGTTTTTCCTGCGCCAGTACTTGATAATAGGCAACATCAGCTTCCGCTTCTTCGAGGGCCTTTTGGTAGCGTGGCTGGTCGATGGTGAACAGTACCTGTCCTTTTTTCACCAGCTGGTTATCATGAACATTCACTTGGGTGATGAGTCCGGAGACATCCGGCGCAATCGCGACCACATCGGCGCTAAAGCGCGCGTCACGCGTCCACGGAGATTCGGTGTAATAGACCCAGGCATTAAAAATTGCGATGAAGGCCAGAATGACTAATACGACCGTGATGGCCGTACGGGAGAATTTTCTTATTAGTGTTTTCACTTCAACCTCAAACGAACAGTCGCGATATCAAATAAAACAAACAGCAATAGAGCGCGGTGTTGAACAGCGCCGGATGCCAGACGAAGTCGTAGATACCTGTTGGCACAAGGACCCGGCGCACCAGCCAGAAAATCGCCAGTGATAAAAGCAATTCGAAAAATATCGGTGGGAAGGACAGCCCAAACACCACGATAACGGGAAACAGACTCATGTTGACCTTGGTTGTATAGAGAGAGCAGGTGTTATTATTTTCAGCATCTGTCGCCGCAGAGAAGGGCATAGAAAGCCGGGCGAGAGCAACATTGCTGTAGATTGATATTTAATATATTAGCGTAACTGTTATGCTGTTATCTATATTATGTGATCTAAATCACTTTTAAGTCAGAGTGAATAATGGAACGACTAAAACGCATGTCGGTTTTCGCCAAAGTGGTTGAATTTGGTTCGTTTACCGCCGCCGCCAGACAGCTTCAAATGAGCGTTTCATCCATCAGTCAGACGGTGTCTAAACTGGAAGATGAGCTGCAGGTGAAGCTGCTAAACCGCAGCACACGCAGCATTGGCCTGACCGAAGCAGGTAGAATTTACTACCAGGGCTGCCGTCGGATGCTCCATGAAGTGCAGGATGTCCATGAGCAACTGTATGCCTTCAATAACACGCCTATCGGGACGCTGCGCATTGGCTGTTCTTCAACTATGGCTCAAAATGTTCTCGCTGGGCTGACGGCAAAAATGTTGAAAGAGTACCCTGGTTTAAGCGTCAATCTGGTCACAGGTATACCTGCGCCCGACCTGATTGCCGACGGTCTGGATGTCGTGATCCGCGTCGGCGCGTTGCAGGATTCCAGCCTATTTTCCCGCCGTCTGGGGGCGATGCCGATGGTGGTGTGCGCCGCTAAAAGCTATCTCACACAGTATGGCGTACCGGAAAAACCCGCCGATCTAAGTAGCCATTCGTGGCTTGAGTACAGCGTGCGTCCGGACAATGAATTTGAACTGATCGCGCCAGAAGGGATCTCGACTCGCCTCATCCCACAAGGACGGTTTGTCACTAACGATCCAATGACGCTGGTGCGCTGGTTAACGGCAGGCGCTGGGATCGCGTATGTACCGCTGATGTGGGTGATCAATGAGATCAATCGTGGGGAGCTGGAGATCCTGCTGCCGCGTTATCAGTCGGATCCACGCCCGGTTTATGCACTGTATACCGAAAAAGATAAGCTGCCACTGAAGGTGCAGGTCGTGATCAACTCACTGACGGATTATTTTGTCGAGGTCGGTAAGTTGTTTCAGGAGATGCACGGGCGCGGGAAAGAGCAGTAATTCATGTGTGTAGACCGGTAAATGCCGCATCCGGCAACCAATGCCTGATGCGACGCTTACCTGCCTGGATAGATTACGCGGTACCGCCAACGGTCAGGTTGTCGACTTTGAGCGTCGGCTGGCCCACGCCAACTGGCAAACTCTGCCCTTCTTTACCGCAGACACCCACGCCGTTATCCAGTTTCAGGTCGTTGCCCACCATCGAAATCTGCTGCATGGTTTCGATGCCGGAACCAATCAACGTTGCACCTTTCACCGGCTTCGTTACTTTACCGTTTTCAATCAGATACGCTTCTGAGGTGGAGAAGACAAATTTGCCGGAGGTGATATCCACCTGACCGCCACCGAAGTTCGGCGCATAGATACCATACTCGACGGATTCAATGATTTCCTGCGGGGTCGATTTACCCGGCAGCATGTAGGTGTTGGTCATACGCGGCATGGGCAGGTGAGCATAGGATTCACGGCGACCATTACCGGTCGGCGCCATACCCATTAAGCGTGCGTTGAGTTTATCCTGCATGTAACCTTTCAGGATGCCGTTCTCAATCAGCACGTTGTACTGACCCGGTGTACCTTCGTCATCAATCGCCACCGAACCACGGCGATCAACCATCGTGCCATCATCCACTACCGTACACAGTTCAGATGCGACCAGTTCGCCGACCTGGCCACTGAAGACTGAAGTGCCACGGCGGTTGAAGTCGCCTTCCAGACCGTGACCTACCGCTTCATGTAACAGCACGCCCGGCCAACCTGCGCCAAGTACTACCGGCATGGTGCCCGCAGGTGCGGCAACGGCAGAAAGATTGACCAGCGCCATACGCACTGCTTCTTTCGCCCATGCATCCGCACGGACTTCACCGTCGAGATCGGCAAGGAAAAATTCATAACCAAAACGACCGCCGCCGCCGCTGGCACCGCGTTCGCGTTTACCGTCTTCTTCGACCAGAACGCTTACTGAGAGGCGCACCAGTGGACGCACATCTGCCGCCAGGGTGCCGTCGGTGGCCGCAACCAGAATTAATTCATAGACGCCACTGAGGCTGGCAGTCACTTCCTGTACGCGTTTGTCGGCTTCACGGGCAACTTTATCGACGCGACGTAAAATATCCAGTTTCTCCTCGCGACTCATGCTTTGCAGCGGATCAAGCGAGGTATACAGCGGGCTATGCTCTACCGCGCCCAACGTCTGTACTTTGCCATCGCCACTGTCACGGACAATGGTACGCGCCGCTTGTGCGCTCTGTTCCAGGGCCAGCAGGCTGATTTGGTCGGCGTAAGCAAAACCGGTTTTTTCACCGCTGACTGCACGCACGCCAACGCCCTGATCGATGTTGTAAGAACCATCTTTGATAATGCGGTCTTCTAAAACCCAGGATTCGTGATAGCTCGACTGAAAATAGAGATCGCCATAATCAAGGCGACGTTCGGTCAGTTGACCGAGGATCGCGAACAAATCCTGATGTTTCAGGCCGTTCGCCGCTAGCAATTGTTCACTTACCAGGTTCAGACTCATCGTTTTTGTTACTCGTTAGTTACTTCGGTAGAGGATTTTTTTACGGCTGCCGGATACGGCGTGAACGCCTTATCCAACCTACGGTTATGTTCCGGTTTGTAGGCCTGATAAGACGCACTGCGTCGCATCAGGCAACGGCTGCCGGATGCGGCGTGAACGCCTTATCCGGCCTACGGTTATGTTCCGGTTTGTTGGCCTGATAAGACGCACTGCGTCGCATCAGGCAACGGCTGCCGGATGCGGCGTAAACGCTTTATCCGGCCTACGGTTATGTTCCGTTTGTAGGCCTGATAAGACGCACTGCGTCGCATCAGGCAACGGCTGCCGGATGCGGCGTAAACGCTTTATCCGGCCTACGGTTATGTTCCGTTTGTAGGCCTGATAAGACGCACAGCGTCGCATCAGGCAACGGCTGTCGGATGCGGCGTGAACGCCTTATCCGACCTGCGGTTATGTTCCGGTTTGTAGACCTGATAAGACGCACTGCGTCGCATCAGGCAACGGCTGCCGGATGCGGCGTGAACGCCTTATCCGGCCTACGGTTATGTTCAGGCTCGTTGGCCTTTGGCAACGATTATCTAATGAGATTGGGGCAATTACGCGCCATCGTCAAATCATTGCGCTTTTTCTTTACGCGGTTGGCGCAATACTTCGTTGATTTGCGGAGCGTCCAGCGGACCAGAAATGTGGTAGCGCAAAATAGAGACTTTGCTCCACAGCGGCCCCAGCACTTTACTGGCAGCAAATACCGCCGCACCGACAATAGGGTTAACCGCAAAGGCCGCAGCCACACCCACCGTCGCGGAAATTTCTGGTGCAACAACCGCCTCCATATTCAGATCGCGGCGTACCAGATTTACCGACCCTTTCATGGCGATATCCGCTTCCAGCCCATCTACCAGCGTGTCATCAGTGTGCATAACACCGTCTTTAATCCACGCCGTGCTGCGAATGGAGTCAAAATAGAAGCCTTCGCCAAAGGTATCCCTGAAATCAAAGCGCAGCTTACGCATCAGGGCATCAACGCTCAATAAGCGCAGCAATTGCCCGGCATGTCCGGTGCTGATGTCGGTAATTTCACCTTTGCCCAGTTGAGTATGGATGATGCCATTCAACGTTGCCTCATCCGGCTGCCACGGCGCTTTCCGCCAGTGTAAATCGTAATCCACATTAAATGACGACTGGCGTATTGGCGTCGTGACACCAAAAAATTCAGCAGCGGCATCAATTTTCTGCCCGCGTAATTTTCCTTTCAGCGAGGTACGTTCATTCCCCGGATTGTTAACCCATTCACCCTCGGCAGTAAGCCGCGAGAAACCGGTATCAATCAGTCCATTAGCCAGCGTTAATGTATCGCCAGAAATGGTGATATCGCTGTCGATGCGCCCAAATTTTTGCCCCCAGAACCAGCATTCTGCGCAACGTATTTGCGCATCCGGCCAGCCACGGAAGCTAATGCGCTCCGTAGTTGGGAAAGGTGACGACGGAGTGGAGTCACCACTGGTTTTCGCCACGCTGGGGTTGTAATAGAGATATTTAATCGTCGCCAGCCACGGCGCGTTATTGCGCATTGCCAGCGTAGCGTTGATTTCACGTCCTTGCGCCTCGACCTGAGTGCCATTTGCCATCGGTTGCGAAACAATACTCAGGTTATTCCATTGCTGATTCCCCAACGACAACGCTGGCGTACGCAATGTAATGTGCTGGGGAAAACTCACCGCACTACCGACTTTATCCGTCGCGCCTTTCTGGAAAAGCGCCAGCCACTCGGCACCATCCATCGGTGGCATATTTAACTCAACACCGCTTTGTTCCGGTAACGGCGGAAGCGTTTTACTGTCTGCCGCCCAGATAGCGCGATCGAGCGTCAGCTTTTGACCGAGCAACCAGCGGCTGTTGAAATGGTTATCCGCGCCAGCCTGTCCGGTTAATTCAAAGCTATTGAGGTTTCCATCGACCTTAATGTTAACCGGCAGCGATTCGCCAGCGGGTTTGGCTAACGGCGAAGGTAAGTGACTGCTCACATTCTTCAGATCGCCGTTCAGCTCTACGTTATACGTTGCGTCAGCATGATAAGGCAGCTCAATGCCCACTTTTCCATCCCACGCCACACTGCCGCTTAACGCTTCGTTCACCGCTTCAGGCAGAACGCCGGTTTTCGCCGGTTGCCAGTTGCCGTTGAGATTCACCGCAACCTGGTAGGCTTTCGCCCCTTCTTTGGTGGAAAAATCCACGTTCAGTGGCTGGTTAAACCAGCTTGCTGTCAGTGGTTCGCTTTGCAGATCGCCATTGATAAAGCTGAATTTACCGCTCAAATTTTTCAGTGTGCTATCAAGTGGTTTGATAAACAGACTGTTATTACGCAGAGTCACTTCACCTTTCGCTGTAACCAGTTCGCCGTTCAGTGGGATATCGAGATGTAAGCGAGCATTCACATCGCCGTCGAGCTGGAGTTCTTGCAGGGTTGCTCCCAGAGAGTCTTTCAGCGGCGTCTCATCAAAGTAAGGACCAACAGCTTTGCCCGGACCTTTAATGTCAGCATCAATCAGCAATTTTTCTTTCGAGTAGTCAGGGATCACTGCGGTGAGATTACTCGCGCGCACGCCGCCCAGATTGACGCCATCGGTTTTCATCCATAAACCGTCGTTTATGAAGTCCAGTTCAATATCGAGATTAGTTAACGCTGGCCAGTCCGGCTGGAAGGCAAACTTCGCGTTACGCAGCGGCACCAGCACCTCAAACTGACCTTCGTTGTGTTTATAGGGGAAGAGTTGCGGATTGCCGCCATAAACCAGCGTCGCGTTATCCGCTTCACCGCCCTGAATTGCGCCACTTAAGTAATCGACTAACTCTTTCCCCATCAGATTTTCTGGGAAATAGCGCCACGCTTGTGAACCATCATCGGTACTGATACCAGCCAGAATGCCCAGCCAGGGTTCATCATTAGTCGGTTGCAGGTAGCGGAAACCGCCGCGTGCATGGACGGCTTTGGCTTTAACATCTATGTTGCGGCCATCAAGCTGGAAACCTTTGTCGTTATTCAGCCAGCTTAGGGTCGCCTTACCGTCAGCAATTTCCAGCGGTGCGCGGAAAACTGTTTCGTAAGGCATTTTCGCCTGTTTCATGGACGCGGTCAGTAAACCATTTTCTACACTACCGGAAAGCGTCCCGGAGAAATGTTCCGCGCCCGGCAGTAATTTCCATTGCTTCCAGGCCAGATCGCTCCACGATGCCTGAAAGCGAGTCTTGTCTGCTGCCTGAAGCGGGATATCCAGCGCCAGGGTGTTGATCTTGCCGCTCGGTTGCGTAGACCGCCAGATGTCGCCCAGCGCAGGTGAAAGTTTTGCTGCCAGCGGACGAATACCTTCCAGCCCCGCCAGTTCCAGATTGCTGGCGCGAATCCGCAGTTCGTCACTGCGTTTATTGTCTTTGCCGCCAACATCCTGTTCCGGTATCCAGGCCAGCGTCAATGCCCCACTCGGCCAGCGTTTGCCATCCATCGTGATACGGGTATCGGGAATAGAAAACTGCCAGCCAGGATGTTCACGCGTAATGTGTGCGGTGAGATTATCTACCGCCAGTGAATGCGTTTGCTTCTCGCCCAACCAGCTGGCACCGCCCTGTTTCAGCCAGACGTCACCGCCGGTTACATCGCCTTTGTCGATCGTCATCCAGCCTTCGAGGGAGAACTGCGCCGTTTCCAGCGCAATGTTGTCCTGCATCCATTTACCCAGCCACGGCTTCAGGTCAATATCATCAGCCTGCAACCAGACGCGGCCGTTGCTTAACAGCCCTTCGTCATCACGCAGATCCATACGAACTTGCATCACGCCGTGCTGCCCGGTGAGGCTGGAGAGACTTACCTGGCCTTCCGCACGGTGTCGACGCGGATTGTTAAGCCAGGTGAGCTGCGGGATCGCCAATTCGGCGCGCTGACCGGATGGCGTGAGGAAACTGACTTCGCTGTCGCGAAGATCGAAGTGATCAAACTGACGAAGAAACAGGTCGCTGATGTGGCTGGCTTCCAGACCATCATTACCACCACCGCTGGTGATAGGGGTATTGGTGCGGAAACGCAGTTGCCAGAAAGTCAGATCGCGAAACTGCCAGCGCATATGCAGCAGGCTCTGCCAGACATCCAGCGCCAGAGTGACGCGTTTGACAGAAAACTCACCGCCATCTTTCAGCTCCGCGCGAATGTCGCGCGCTTCAAGCGTGGGGCCAAAATTCTGCCAGCTGGCGGAAAGCTGGCTGGCTTCTACCGGCATGCCGGTAGCGGATTCAATTTTATTGAGGATTTCTGGACGCCAGGCATCAAGATGCGGCAAAGCAATACGCAGGCCGCTGACCAGCAGCGCAGCGATCACAACGAGCGCGGCTCCAGTAAGCAGTAAAATCCCCGGCAATCGCCTCACCCGTCACTCCTTGTCTGCTAAAAATGTGACTCAAAAAACTTTGCCGGATGGCGGCCCAGCATTTGTTTACATCATGACGACGTCAAACTGCTCCTGGTTGTAGAGCGGTTCGATTTGTACTTTAACCTGCTTACCCACAAAAATTTCCACTTCCGCCAGCGAGTGCGACTCTTCGCCTTTCAAGGCCTCGGCAACTGCCGGAGAAGCATAGACCAGGAAACGGTCAGAGTCGTAAGCATGGTGCACGCGAACAATCTCGCGCATGATTTCATAGCACACGGTTTCCACGGTTTTCACCGTTCCGCGACCGTGGCAAGTTGGGCATTCGTTACACAATACATGTTCAATGCTTTCGCGGGTGCGTTTACGCGTCATTTCCACCAGCCCCAGCGCAGAGAAGCCGTTAACGCTGGTTTTCACCCGGTCTTTGCTCAACGCCTGCTCCAGCGAATGCAGTACCCGACGACGGTGATCTTCATTATTCATGTCGATGAAATCAATAATGATAATTCCGCCCAGGTTACGCAACCGTAACTGGCGAGCAATGGCCTGCGTCGCCTCAATATTGGTATTGAAGATGGTGTCGTCCAGATTGCGATGACCGACAAACGCCCCGGTATTGATGTCCACGGTGGTCATCGCTTCGGTCTGGTCGATAATCAGATAACCGCCAGACTTCAACTCAACTTTGCGTTCCAGCGCCCGCTGAATCTCGTTTTCGACGTCAAAGAGATCGAAAATCGGCTGGCGCCCCGTGTAATGCTCCAGCTTGCTGGTCATCTCGGGGATGTATTCCGAGGTGAACTCAAGTAATGCTTCGTAAGTCAGCCGTGAATCAACGCGAATGCGGTCCAGCTCGGCATCGGCAAAATCACGCAGCACGCGCTGCGCCAGCGCCAGTTCACCGTACAGTTGATAACGCGTCTGTGGGCGCTTTTTACGCTCCATGACTTTGGTCCAGACACGCTTCAGATAAGCGGCATCGGAGGCTAATTCAGCTTCGCCTACGCCTTCTGCCGCGGTACGGATGATAAATCCGCCCTGCTCGTCGCAATACTCGGCGACCACTTTTTTCAGGCGATCACGTTCGGATTCACTTTCGATGCGTTGGGAAACACCAACGTGGGATGCCCCTGGCATAAATACCAGATAACGGGAAGGCAGCGTGATGTCCGTGGTCAGGCGCGCGCCTTTAGTACCCAGAGGATCTTTCACTACCTGTACCATCAGATCTTGCCCCTGACGGACCAGTTCCGAAATGTCGCGTACCGTGAACTGCTTTTGTTCCTCACCCGCCACACATTCGGTGTGCGGCATGATGTCAGAAGCGTGTAGAAACGCAGCTTTATCCAGCCCAATATCTACAAAAGCCGCCTGCATACCCGGAAGTACGCGACTTACACGACCCTTGTAGATATTGCCTACTATTCCGCGTCGCGCCTCACGTTCAATATGAATTTCCTGCAGAATACCGCCATCAATATACGCCACTCGTGTTTCCGAAGGCGTTACGTTTACCAACAATTCAGCCGTCATGTTTATCCCTTTTCTCACGCAGTGCGTTAAAATTACTCAATAATTCACACGTTTCAACCAGCGGTAAGCCGACGACGGCGTGATAGCTGCCATTTATCTTCCTGACAAAACAACCACCAAGCCCCTGAATACCGTATGCACCTGCTTTATCTAACGGTTCACCGCTGGCGACATAGCCCGCGATATCTTCATCTGTTAACGTTCTGAAAGTCACATCGGTCACCACCAGGCAATCGAGAATGTACTGGCTGTCGGCCATCGCCACTGCCGTCATTACCTGATGGGTCTGCCCCGATAATTTGCGCAACATCTGCACCGCATGATCTGCATCACGCGGTTTCTCCAGTACTTCGCCGTTCAGAATCACAATGGTATCCGCACCCAGCACCGGGAGATCCTGCGCCGTTTGCGCGACACCCGCCTGAGCTTTCTCGCGCGCCAGACGCACAACGTATTGCTGCGCGCTCTCCTGCGGAAAGCGTTGCTCCTCAATGCCCGTAACGATACGTTCGAAGGAAACGCCAAGTTGCGCAAGTAACTCCTGCCGACGCGGAGAACCGGAAGCTAAATACAGAGAAGTCATAGAAACCTTTATTGCACTGCAAACTGCTGACGAATTTTGCGCATCAGCATGAAAATCCACGGCCAGAGCACGCCATTGACAACACTACTCCAGAACACTTCCGGTCTGAAAGAAACGTTGATCACTAAAAACTCTGCCCAGAAAACAATAATATCCACAACCAACGAAAGCAACATGACGACCAGCGCCTGCTGCCACAATGCCAGATTACGGAAAAGCTGGAATTTCAGCGCGACCAGATAAGCAATGATACTCATCGATAACGCCCGTACACCGAGCGTGGAGCCACTGATCAGATCCAGTATGGCACCCATCACAAAACCTGTGCCCACATTTACGCGATGGGGCAAGGCGAGGCTCCAATACAATAAGATGAGCAAAACCCAGTTAGGCCGGAAAACGATAAGATTATCCGGCCAGGGCATAATTTGCAGTAATAACGCAATGAGGAAAGAGAGCCAGATAACCCAGCGCCCCTGGCTACGATAGCTCGCCACTATTGCCCTCCTGGCGTACGCGCAGGTGGTTGAGTACCACTCTGCGGCGGCGTAGCCCTTTGTGGAGAGCGGTCAGCGGCAGTACCTGTTGCAGGTTGCTGCGGGCTTGGCTGGGTAATTCCCGTTGCCGGTTCAGGCAGTTTTGGCCCCATTGCATCTGGCGAAGGCAACACCTGTGGCATCATTTGCATCAGGCGTTCATTAGCAACGCGATGCACCTCTTCCGGCGTCATCGGGTTGGCCCCGTTACGATCCGCACCCCACAACAGAAGCAGATAACGTAAACGTTGCAGTCCCGCAGTCGGACGCGCCTGAATCACGGTATATGCGCGCTGGGTATCGAGTTTCACGGAAGAGACAACCGCCACCGGATAACCTTCCGGGAAACGACCGCCCAGACCTGAAGTCACCAATACATCACCAACACGAATATCAGTATTCGCTGGCAGGTGCTCAAGCTGTAAATCATCAGTACAGCCATTACCCGCCGCGATAACGCGGATATCATTACGCAGCACCTGAATCGGCAGCGCATGGGTCGCGTCGCAGATCAGCAGTACGCGGCTGGTCAGTTTTGCGACCGCCACCACCTGGCCGACCACACCTTTATCGCTAATGACTGGCTGGCCTTCGTAAACACCGTTGACACTGCCTTTGTCAATAACAACCTGATCGCTGTACGGATCGTTAACAGTAGAGATAACCTGGGTCACCATCTTCTGCTCGTCCTGACGCAGCGGAGAACCCAGAAGCTCACGCAAGCGCGCGTTCTCCTGTTTATATTGTCCCAACATCAGCAGATCGCTGTTTTTCAGCAGCAACTCCTGACGTAACGCCCGGTTTTCAAGTTCTAGTTGGTCACGCGAGGCCAGCGTCTGCGATACGCCATCCAGCAATTCACGAGGAGCATTGGAAATAAAGTAGAAAGGACTGACAGCGGTATCCATATAGGTACGGATTTGACTGAAAGTCCCCAGGCGGCTGTCGGCAATAATAATGCCGAGCGCCACCAGCACCGCCAGAATAAGGCGAATCTGTAGCGACGGGCCACGGCTAAAAATTGGCTTCATAAGTTATGCGTATTCTCGTATCAGACCAGGCAGGATAAACAAACGCTTCCCCTGCCTGCATCCGATTACTCTTCGCTGAACAGGTCGCCGCCGTGCATGTCGATCATTTCCAGCGCCTTGCCGCCACCGCGCGCCACACAGGTCAGCGGATCTTCAGCAACAACGACTGGAATGCCGGTTTCTTCCATTAATAAACGGTCAAGGTTACGCAGCAATGCGCCACCGCCAGTGAGCACCATTCCGCGCTCAGAGATGTCGGAAGCCAGTTCCGGCGGACACTGTTCCAGCGCAACCATCACTGCGCTAACGATGCCGGTCAGCGGCTCTTGTAGCGCTTCGAGGATTTCGTTGGAGTTCAGCGTAAAGCCGCGTGGAACGCCTTCAGCCAGGTTACGACCACGAACTTCAATTTCACGCACTTCATCGCCCGGATAAGCCGAACCGATTTCGTGTTTAATACGCTCTGCTGTCGCTTCACCGATCAAGGAACCGTAGTTACGACGAACATAGTTGATAATGGCTTCGTCGAAGCGGTCACCGCCGATGCGTACAGAAGAGGAGTAAACCACGCCATTCAGCGAGATTACGGCAACTTCAGTAGTACCACCGCCGATATCAACCACCATGGAACCGGTCGCTTCAGAAACCGGCAGACCGGCGCCAATTGCCGCGGCCATCGGCTCTTCAATCAGGAACACTTCACGGGCGCCAGCGCCCTGCGCGGATTCACGAATTGCGCGGCGTTCAACCTGGGTTGCGCCAACCGGCACACAGACCAGAACGCGCGGGCTTGGGCGCATAAAGCTGTTGCTGTGCACTTGCTTAATGAAGTGCTGGAGCATTTTTTCAGTCACGAAGAAGTCAGCGATTACGCCATCTTTCATTGGGCGAATAGCAGCAATATTGCCCGGCGTACGGCCCAGCATCTGCTTCGCGTCATGACCAACTGCAGCCACGCTTTTTGGTGAACCGGCACGATCCTGACGAATGGCCACAACGGAAGGCTCATTCAATACGATGCCTTGTCCTTTTACATAAATGAGGGTATTCGCAGTACCCAAGTCAATGGACAAGTCATTGGAAAACATGCCACGAAATTTTTTCAACATACTAAGGGATAATCCTGAAAGCTGGGGCGGAAAAGAAAATCCGCTTACTTTACCAACCACACGCAGCAGCGACAAGGCGCAAAAATCATCTGCTACGGTGAAAATTAGTGCAGTTCGTTTCCTTTGTTACAAATCTCTGCCTGAGTCCAGATAAGGCTAAATGCGTCAACAGCATTCCTCGCCTGTTTGCAACTGCGTAAGGTCATTCATCTGCATATGTGCTGCAACAATCTGGCGAGCAGATAAGCACACTCCCACGAAACGCAGCGCGCGTTATTCTACGTGAAAACGGATCAAACGGCAGGTTAAACCGAGTATCTTTGTGAATATTTTTTCACGTTAGTATCAAGTGGCTGTGAGGACGCGAAAAAATCCCCCTGGCCACCCAAAACCCCGCGCTGAATCAGGGTCTGCCACTCGCTTCGCGAACGTACGCCTGTCGCGTAAACCTGGGTGTTGGTCCCGGAACAGGCTTCTACCATGCTCTGAACCAACAATTGGTTTTCCGTTCGCTTCTCAATATTTCTTACCAGCCCCGGATGAAGCTTGAGTAATTCGACATTAAGTTCTTTGATCCAACTGGTACTTACCAGCGTCAATCCAGCCTGGTTCACGGCAACTCGAACCCCTAAAGCATTCACCAAACGAATGACAGGTTGCAAGCGACCGATATGTTGACCCACATCAGCCTCTGCAAGTTCAATAATTATGCGTTTTCGTTGCGATTTTTCACACTGCATCAACGTATCGCGCAGCCAACGCTGGAAACGCGGGCGGATCAACGACTCAACGGTAACCTGAATCGCCAGATTTTCTTGCGGCCAATAGCGTAACAGCGGGATGAGACGACTGATTTGCAGGCGGTCATACTCTTCCGATAAACCAAACTGCAACACCATCGGCATATATTCCGCCGAGCTTACCTCTTCATTACCATCAAAGATGCGACACATAATTTCGCGATGATGAACCTGCCCCTCCCGGGTGACCGCAGGTTTTTGATAAAGCCTGGGCCCGCCACGACTCAACATTTGTTCGATTAGCGTACGCCAGCGAACGTTGCCGCGCCCTTTTTCTGGTAATGAGTCATCGTAAATCGCCCAGCTATTACCACCCTGTAATCCCGCATTACGCGTGGCGGATTCGGCATGGTCCATCACTTGTTCTGTTTCCTGGCCGCTACGCCAGGCACAGATGCCGATATGAATCATATCTTCACGATCGAGCATTTTATTACTCGGTAAGGTATCAACCGCTTTGATCAACTGCCCGGCAATGCTCTCCGCCTCTTTTAAAGTCCGATGCGGCAACAGCGCGGCAAAATCGCTACGGTGATAGCGCGCCAGCAGTGCGCCTGGATAGCGCATCATAAATGTCGACAGCAGATTCGTCAGAGTGAAGAGCTGTTCTTCGGCCTGGCTGTGTCCCCACGTGTCGCTCAACATATTGAAATCAGGTAGACGGATCATCATCACGATCCCGTGAGTCCCTACCTTCTCTTGATCTTCCAGTAATGTAGCCAACTGGTTGTCGAAAAAGAGACGGTTATTGAGGCCGGTTTTAATGTCTTGTGCGGCGTAAGAGCGAATCAGCGTATCAAGACGGCTGTGCTGTTCACGCGCATTCTGAATTTCTGAAAGCAGCATATCCAGCGCACTGCTGGTCCCTGGTGGCCATTCATAGATGGAGCCAAGCACATTCGGCCCACGCTCCCCGTTTAAGATACGCGCCGAGCGAGTTTCCAGTAGTTCTTGCCCGGCAAGTTGCCGCTGCAACCAGCGTACTGCAAGGAAGAGCATAATAATGATAAAACCAATTGCCCCAGTGAGCGGCGCGGTGGTCATCAGCGAGTGAAAATAGTTTCCCATCGGGTCCTGATAAACCAGATGTAGCGACATTCCCGGATGTTTAACTAACGGAACGGTCAGTTCGCGAAACAGATCGCTGGTGCCAACAGGGCGGTAACTCCCCTGGCGGGAAAGGGTATAAACCTGTTTGTTATTGTGTAACAGGTCCACGCGAACGATATCTGCTGACATCATCAGTTCACTGATTTGTGGCCTCAGCGAGCTGAAATCAGACGACACCAGATGCGTATCGATCGCCGTCGCCACCGCCTGAACGCGATGGCTAAACTTATACTGAATCGCGTTATAGAAACTTAACGAGCAGCCCATCAGAGTCACAAAGATCGTTAACCCGGTGAGCAGCGTGACAAAGGCCGAAAATTTCGTCGTTAATCTCATCCTTGTGTTAACTCCGATAGTGAGGAAGCGGGCATACTAGCAAATCAGATTTATCTCGCAATTTATTGCGCTTCATCGACTTTGCTTTTCAATTAGCGAGTATAGTCTTCAGAAATTATTTTCCAATCCATCATGCACATGAGGACTTCTTATGCAGGCGTTACTTTTAGAACAGCAGGACGGCAAAACCCTCGCATCTGTACAGACTCTGGACGCAAGTCGCCTGCCGGAAGGCGATGTGACGGTCGATGTCCACTGGTCGAGCCTGAATTATAAAGATGCGCTGGCAATAACCGGTAAAGGAAAAATAATCCGCAATTTTCCGATGATTCCTGGTATCGACTTCGCCGGAACCGTACGCGCCAGTGAAGATCCTCGTTTTCATACTGGTCAAGAAGTGTTACTCACGGGCTGGGGAGTTGGTGAAAATCATTGGGGCGGACTGGCAGAACAAGCGCGTGTGAAAGGTGACTGGTTGGTTGCCATGCCGCAAGGTCTGGACGCGCGTAAAGCGATGATTATTGGTACTGCTGGGTTTACTGCCATGCTGTGCGTGCTGGCCCTGGAAGATGCCGGTATTCGTCCACAAGATGGCGAGATTGTGGTAACGGGCGCCAGCGGCGGCGTTGGTAGCACTGCCGTGGCGCTGTTGCATAAGTTAGGTTATCAGGTGGTTGCTGTTTCCGGTCGCGAAAGTACCCATGAATATCTGAAAAGTTTAGGTGCCAGCCGAATTCTGCCGCGTGATGAATTTGCTGAATCCCGTCCACTGGAAAAACAAGTCTGGGCTGGGGCGATTGACACCGTCGGCGACAAAGTGCTGGCGAAAGTGCTGGCGCAAATGAATTACGGCGGATGCGTGGCGGCCTGTGGTCTGGCGGGTGGTTTTACTCTGCCAACCACGGTCATGCCATTTATTCTGCGTAATGTCCGTTTGCAAGGGGTGGATTCTGTGATGACGCCACCAGCACGCCGTGCGCAGGCCTGGCAGCGTCTGGTTGCCGATTTACCGGAATCATTCTATTCCCAGGCGGCAAAAGAGATTTCACTGGCTGATGCACCTAAATTTGCCGAGGCCATTATTAACAATCAGATCCAGGGTCGTACGCTGGTAAAAATTAACTAAGCGTTAGTATAAAATAATTTACATATCGTTAACGAATTTTAGCAGCACTTTGACATTCTCCCTGCCATAGTAATCATGAGCATACCGGGAGTCTGTTATGAAAAAAATTCGTCAACTTACAGAAGCCGATGTCACTGCCGAATCGGCTTTTTTTATGCAACGTCGGCAAGTTTTGAAAGCATTAGGCATCAGCGCCGCCGCCCTCTCTTTACCAAATGCCGTCCACGCGGATTTGCTTGGCTGGTTCAAAGGGAACGATCGCCCGCCCGCGCCTGCCGGAAAACCCCTGGAGTTCAGCAAGCCTGCTGCCAGGCAAAATAACCTGCCACTGACACCGGAAGATAAAGTTTCCGGCTACAACAATTTCTATGAATTTGGGCTGGATAAAGCCGATCCCGCAGCGAATGCTGGCAGCCTGAAAACCGATCCGTGGACGTTGAAAATCAGTGGTGAAGTCAGTAAACCGTTAACCCTCGACCACGATGCGCTAACCCGTCGATTCCCGTTAGAAGAGCGGATTTACCGGATGCGCTGCGTGGAAGCGTGGTCGATGGTGGTGCCGTGGATTGGTTTTCCGCTACATAAACTGCTGGCGCTGGCAGAGCCGACCAGCAACGCGAAGTACGTCGCTTTCGAAACAATTTATGCACCGGAACAAATGCCCGGCCAGCAGGACAGGTTTATCGGCGGCGGTCTGAAATATCCCTATGTAGAAGGATTACGTCTCGACGAAGCAATGCATCCGCTCACGCTGATGACCGTCGGCGTCTACGGCAAGGCGCTACCGCCGCAAAATGGCGCGCCGATACGCCTGATTGTGCCATGGAAATATGGCTTTAAAGGCATCAAGTCGATAGTGAGCATTAAGCTGACCCGAGAACGCCCACCAACCACCTGGAATCTTTCGGCCCCCAACGAATACGGCTTTTACGCCAACGTTAATCCGCATGTTGATCACCCTCGCTGGTCGCAGGCCACTGAGCGATTTATCGGTTCAGGTGGCATCCTGGATGTGCAACGCCAACCGACACTACTATTTAACGGCTACGCCGATGAAGTCGCGTCACTTTATCGCGGGCTGGATCTACGGGAGAACTTCTAAGTGCGTTTGACTGCAAAACAGGTTACCTGGCTGAAATTTTGCCTGCATCTTGCCGGATTTTTGCCGTTTGTCTGGCTGGTTTGGGCAATCAATCATGGCGGGCTAAGTGCCGACCCGGTGAAAGATATTCAGCATTTTACCGGTCGGACTGCGTTGAAATTTTTATTGGCGACGTTGTTAATTACCCCGCTGGCGCGCTACGCTAAGCAGCCATTATTGATACGCACCCGCCGCCTGTTAGGTTTATGGTGTTTCGCCTGGGCGACGCTGCACTTAACCAGTTATGCATTGCTGGAACTTGGCGTGAACAACCTGGCGTTATTCGGTCAGGAATTAATCACCCGACCTTATTTAACCCTGGGTATTATCAGTTGGTTGATTTTGCTTGCTTTAGCATTCACGTCTACACAAGCGATGCAGCGAAAACTAGGCAAACACTGGCAACAGTTGCATAACTTCGTCTATCTTGTCGCGATCCTGGCCCCCATACATTATCTGTGGTCAGTGAAGGTTATCTCACCGCCGCCGATCATCTACGCCGGGCTGGCATTACTGCTTTTAGCCTTACGTTATAAGAAGTTCCGTCAATGGTGGCGCTAATTTCGTGAACTGTGCGGCTTATTGCAAATTACGCGACGTTGAAAGTTATTTACATGTTAGCGGTTGATTATCTTCCCTGATAAGACCAGTATTTAGCTGCCATTTGCTACGAAATCGTTATAATGTGCGACCTCGTTCTCCCTGAGGCAGCTTTTAAGCTGCTGAAAAGGTGACAATGGCGCAACGAAGGTATATTTTGTTTTTTGCCGGAGGATAGCAGCAGATCGCTGCACAATGTCCGTCAAGTCTCACATTGACACTCTGGGGCAAAATAGACCGGCGTCCCGGCCCGCTGGAATTTACCGCTATGCATACAGCTGTCGGGGCATACGCTTTACAGACGGCGGTGAAACGCCTGTCACAATCACACTAAACAAAGAGTACGGAACCCACTCATGGATATTCGTAAGATTAAAAAACTGATCGAGCTGGTTGAAGAATCAGGCATCTCTGAACTGGAAATTTCTGAAGGCGAAGAGTCAGTACGCATCAGCCGTGCAGCACCTGCCGCAAGTTTCCCGATGATGCAACAAGCTTACGCTGCACCAATGATGCAGCAGCCAGCTCAATCTAACGCAGCCGCTCCGGCGACCGTTCCTTCCATGGAAGCGCCAGCAGCAGCGGAAATCAGTGGTCACATCGTACGTTCCCCAATGGTTGGTACTTTCTATCGCACCCCAAGCCCGGACGCGAAAGCGTTCATCGAAGTGGGTCAGAAAGTGAACGTGGGCGATACCCTGTGCATCGTTGAAGCCATGAAAATGATGAACCAGATCGAAGCAGACAAATCCGGTACTGTGAAAGCAATTCTGGTCGAAAGTGGACAACCGGTAGAATTTGACGAGCCGCTGGTCGTCATCGAGTAACGAGGCGAACATGCTGGATAAAATTGTTATTGCCAACCGCGGCGAGATTGCATTGCGTATTCTTCGTGCCTGTAAAGAACTGGGCATCAAGACTGTCGCTGTGCACTCCAGCGCGGATCGCGATCTAAAACACGTATTACTGGCAGATGAAACGGTCTGTATCGGCCCTGCTCCGTCAGTAAAAAGTTATCTGAACATCCCGGCAATCATCAGCGCCGCTGAAATCACCGGCGCAGTAGCAATCCATCCGGGTTACGGCTTCCTCTCCGAGAACGCCAATTTTGCCGAGCAGGTTGAACGCTCCGGCTTTATCTTCATCGGCCCGAAAGCAGAAACCATTCGCCTGATGGGCGACAAAGTATCCGCAATCGCCGCGATGAAAAAAGCTGGCGTTCCTTGCGTACCAGGTTCTGACGGCCCGCTGGGCGATGATATGGATAAAAACCGCGCCATTGCTAAACGCATTGGTTATCCGGTAATTATCAAAGCCTCCGGCGGCGGCGGCGGTCGCGGTATGCGCGTAGTACGCGGCGATGCTGAACTGGCACAATCTATCTCCATGACCCGTGCGGAAGCGAAAGCAGCTTTCAGCAACGATATGGTTTACATGGAGAAATACCTGGAAAATCCTCGCCACGTCGAGATTCAGGTGCTGGCTGACGGTCAGGGCAACGCTATCTATCTGGCGGAACGTGACTGCTCCATGCAGCGCCGCCATCAGAAAGTGGTCGAAGAAGCGCCAGCACCGGGCATCACCCCGGAACTGCGTCGCTACATCGGCGAACGTTGCGCTAAAGCGTGTGTTGATATCGGCTATCGCGGTGCAGGTACATTCGAGTTCCTGTTCGAAAACGGCGAGTTCTATTTCATCGAAATGAACACCCGTATTCAGGTAGAACACCCGGTTACCGAAATGATCACTGGCGTTGACCTGATCAAAGAACAGCTGCGTATCGCTGCCGGTCAGCCGCTGTCGATCAAGCAAGAAGAAGTTCACGTTCGCGGTCATGCGGTAGAGTGCCGTATCAACGCCGAAGATCCGAATACCTTCTTGCCAAGCCCGGGCAAAATCACCCGTTTCCACGCGCCAGGCGGTTTTGGCGTACGTTGGGAGTCTCATATCTACGCGGGCTACACCGTGCCGCCGTACTATGACTCAATGATCGGTAAGCTGATTTGCTACGGTGAAAACCGTGACGTGGCGATTGCTCGCATGAAGAATGCGCTGCAGGAGCTGATCATCGACGGTATCAAAACCAACGTTGATCTGCAGATCCGCATCATGAACGACGAAAACTTCCAGCATGGTGGTACTAACATCCACTATCTGGAGAAAAAACTCGGTCTTCAGGAAAAATAATTGTGACGCGCGGTGTTTTCACCGCGCATAGCAATGATGCCTTAACGCCGGGCCTGTTAACACAGCCCGGCGTTTTTATTACCCTAACGGTAGCCTGCAATTTCCGCTTTCAACGCACTAATTGCCGTATCGCCTTCAACAATTCCCAGCTCAAAACAGTATGTCTTCGTTTCACCAGGCTGTATAAATGGCAGACGTCCCTGCGCTCGTTCTTCATCACGCCCGTCAGGAAAACTATTACTGATCTCAAGTCCCATAACGTATTCACCCGCGCCTAAATTTTTCCACTGAATAAAGTTCGGTAGCTGGCGGGTATCAAATTTCTCGTAAATTCCCCATCCCAGTTCGGCGTTCACCAGCGCCACCTTACTCATTCCGTCACCATCGCTATTCAACGTGAGATAATAAACCTGCTCGTCAAAACCGGTCTGTGGGGTACAAATCTCCAGATGTTTGGCTAATCCTTCCGCCGCACGCGGAGTTCGTGGCGTTACGCTTTTAGCCGACAGCAAGATTTCTGCCTGTGGCGATAATAAAGGCCAACCGTAATTAAAGTGATAAAGAATTTGCAGCGGCTGGCGGGTGAAACCATGATTAGTCACCTTGTCTTCAATGCACAGCACATTTTCGCCATAGCGGCAGCGAATGGTCCTTTCCAGTGTCAGATTTTCACCGAACAGCCGTGTTTCCCGTACTTTGCCATTGATGACAAATTCAATGCCGTTGTCGGTTCGTTCTGTGCGATAGCCCACCTCTTCTGCTGGAGTCGCAGCCAAACGCCCGTGTAACCCCAGCGTTTCTCCTTCATCCTCACAGGGCGTGCCAATGTAGCTAAGTCCGCAGGTAGTCAGTAACCCCGCGTAAAAGCTACGTAAAAAACCGTTGCCCTGAGACTCAAAAAAAGCGGGGGCGACAACGCCGTTGGAGGTGATAAAAGAGAGCGCAGTGTCCTTGTAGCTGGCCCATGCAATATCCAGCGCGCGATCTTTTACCACCGTAAATGCCAGTCCCGCACCAGTACGGACATCAAACGCTTCTGTACCCTTTGCTCTGCCACTACGTAACTCATAGTGTTTAATTCCGGCAACCTGCGAGAGATCGCCAATCCACGGCCAAATTTCGTTTTTCATTGTGCTGCTTCCCGAATGGACATGTCATGGCGCTGGATGAACGTTTCGATTTCCGCAAGGCGAGACGTTCCCTCCATTGGGCCACGTCTGGTTACCGCCAGCGCACCGCAGGCATTGGCATATTGCAGCGCTCGATGGGCGTCAAACCCTAGCTGGCGGCAGGCAATCCACGCGCCACCAAAGCAATCTCCCGCACCAGTCGGGTCAACTTCTTCCACCGGGTAGCTCTCAATATGGAACTGCTCATTCGCGGAGTAGTAACTGGCGCCTTGATTGCCGCGTTTCACTATCACCTCTTTAACACCATCTTCGAGGAAGCCAGCAATTGCACGATCCGGTGTCGAATGCGGCGACAGGAGCAACACTTCGCCCTCGCTGGGCATATAGATATCCGTTAGTTCAAGAACAAAGTGTAATGCGTCGCGCATTTCTGGAATATCGAGCATCTCTTTACGAATATTAGGGTCAAAAGAAATAACGCCGCCATTCTCCTTTACGATGGTTACCGCTTTCTTTACTGCGTCTACCATATGGAATGAAAATAGAGATGAACCCATAATATGAAAATGGGTACAATCCTTCAGAATATTTTCATCAACATGCTGCGCCGATAACTTACCGCAAGCGGCATTCTTAATATTAAAAATGAAATCGCGATCGCCAGAGTTATGATAAGTTACAAAAGCACTACCAGTAGCTTCCAGGGGTAAGACTGATATTCCCCTGATATCCACACCGTCAGCAGCCAGACGATGTATATTAATATCACCAAAGCCATCATTCCCCACGCAACTAATAATTCCACACGGAACGCCAAGACGTGTCACCTGGTCGATAAAAATAGCGGGCGCACCACTGGGATAAGGGCCGTTCCAGATGCCTGGCTGATCAAATGGCTGGCCAATTTTACTCGCCATAATTTCAACCAGAATTTCTCCAATTGTGAAGACCTTACTCATATGATTAATTCCTTGAAATGATTAGCTGCGTTTTCTTTTATTTCTTACGTCAAAATAAACGGCTACAAGAATGACTAATCCTTTAACCACCATCTGATAGAAATAGGGAACGTTCATTAAGTTCATGCCATTATTAATAACGCCGATGGTTAATGCGCCGATCACCGTCCCCACCACCGTTCCATAGCCGCCGTTCAGGCTGGTACCTCCCAGTACAGCTGCTGCAATAGCATCCAGTTCGTAGCTCAACGCGGCATTCGGTTGCCCGGAATAGAGGCGTGAGGCGAGGATCATCCCGCTGATACCTGCCAGCATAGCAGTAATCATAAATACTTTAATTTTCAACCGGGTAACATTAATACCTGAATAAATTGCCGCTTCTTTATTACCACCCGTGATATAAATTTTTCGTCCAAAGGTTGTTTTAGTAAGAATAAAGTGGTTAATCAGCAATAAGATTATTAATATCCAGATGGGTATAGGTATATAGAGAAATTCTCCGTTCCCCAGCGCCAGAAAGGCATCATCTTTAATCATGATAGGCATACCGTCAGTCACTATATAAGCGATGCCGCGGAATATCCCCATTGTGGCAACGGTGACAATAAACGACGGAATTCCCGCTATAGCCGTCAGCCCGCCGTTAATCATTCCGAGGACCAGCGCCGCAATAATAGATAATGGAACTAATAAAATAAATGGGATGCCCCATGAAGCACCAAGTGCGGCAAATGTACCAATTAATGCAATGGTTGAACCGACCGATAAATCGATATCGCCAAGCAAAAGGACATACGTCATGCCATAGGCGGTAATGGCGATTATCGAAACCTGAAGAATAATATTGGTAATGTTATTAGCGGTAAAAAAACTGTCATTAATAAAACTGAATAGAATGATTAACACCACCATTCCACTGAGGATACCGCCATATTGCCTGAAGACTTTTTTAAAATTATTTGCGACGGGAATTTCCGAACGTTTCGGACTGGCGAGAGTTTTCTCTGTCATTTAACGTACTCCTGTTGCAGCGGTCATTACCTGTGTCTGCGTTAAATTTTCACATGAATAAATATCGGCAATCGTTTTATTACGCATTACAACCAGACGATCGCTAAGGGCCATGACCTCTGGCAGTTCAGAGGACACCAGAATAATTGCTGTCCCTGCCGCAGCCAGTTGACGTATCACGTTATAGATTTCAAATTTTGCGCCGACATCCACTCCGCGCGTTGGCTCATCGAGCAATAAAATTCGCGGAGTTTTCTCCAGCCACTTCGATAACACGATTTTCTGTTGATTACCGCCGCTCAGCGCTCCCACGGCCTGATGTACAGAACTCACTTTAGTGTTCATTCTGGCAATGGATTGCAGCGTCTTCGCCTCTTCTTGCCGGTGATTAATGAGTCCCATCCGCGAAGCGTTATATTGAAACGCTACATGGTGCGTGTTCATATTGACGTCGTGCATCAGTACCAGCCCTTCTTCCTTGCGGTTTTCGGTCACAAAAGCAATGCCATGATCAATGGCCTGTTTGGGATTAGCGACCCTGACTTCCTTACCATCAATCAACACAGTTCCGTGATACGAAACGAGGCCAAATAGCGCCTTCATCACATCGGAACGCCCGGCCCCCACCAGGCCAAAAAATCCCAGGACTTCTCCCGGACGCACGGCAAAATTTATCGCCTCAAAGAGCGAAGGATGGGAAAGATTTTTGACTTCCAGTTTTGCAGGAACATTTTCATCCGGCTTTTCCCCAAGACGTGCTGGCCAAATATTTTTCATTTCCCGACCAACCATCTGGGCAATCAGATGCTGGATATCACTGTGTATCTTTTCATGCGTAGCGATATACTCACCGTCGCGGATCACCGAAATATCATCCGAAATCCGCATAATTTCATCCATGCGGTGAGAGATATAAATAACCGCACATCCTCGCTGTTTTAACTTTTCAATAATATTAAACAAAATCTCCGCTTCATTATCACTGAGCGATGATGTCGGCTCATCCATAATTACTACATCCGCTGCGTAGCTTAAGGCTTTAGCGATTTCTACCAGTTGACGATGCGCCATCGACATATTGCCGACCATTTCCAGCGGGTCCAGTGGGATGCCCAGCTCTGCGAGCAGACTCTGGCAATCTGCGAGCATTTTTTTATCGTTAATTATGCCAAAACGGCGCGGTTCATTATTGGCATAAATGTTTTCCGCCACTGTCATATTGTTGCTCAGGCTTAATTCCTGAAAAATAATAGCAATCCCTAACTGGCGTGAATGTTGTGGATTATTAATGGTGATGGTTTCACCACGTAGTTTTATCGTTCCCTGAGTTGGCGGATAAACTCCAGCGAGTATTTTCATTAATGTCGACTTACCCGCGCCATTCTCGCCTAATAAAGTATGCACCCGCCCTTTACGTAAAGAGAGTGTAATATCTTTTAATGCCTGAACATGACCAAATGTCTTCGCAATATGCGAAACATCAAGAATAACATCCGTCATAATGACCTCGGTGTCACAACAAAACGTTGCTGACGTTTTGTTGTGAGATGAAGATATTTATTATTTACCCGTATAGACGCCGGGTTGTACCGGGATCATTTTTTCTACCGGTTTGCCATTGAGATGATCAACGGCGGCATCAATAGCTTTCGCTCCCATTTGATCGGGATATTGCCGAATCACTGCGGCAAAGGTTTTTTCACTGTCTACGGCATCTCGCGCTTCTTTCATGCCGTCAAAACCAATGATTTTGATGTTGTCGTTATGCGCAGATTTCGCTGCGATAACCGCCGCCAGTGCGGCATCATCACCAAAGCCAAACAAACCATTCAGATTGGCGTTTGCCTGCATAATATTTTGTGCCGTCGTTAACGCTTCAGCACGCGTAATCCCCGGTTGTTCAGCAACAATTTTAATATCCGGAGTATCGCTTAATCCTTTTTTAAAGCCATCGACGCGCGCAACCACCGATTGCAGTGCCGGATAAGAAATAATGGCTACCGTGCCTTTACCATGCAAAAGTTTGCCCATTAACTTGCCCGCTTCAACACCTCCCGCGTAGTTATCGGTCGCAACATGCGATACCACCGGAACACCTTCCGCAGCAACATCAACAGTGATAACAGGAATACCGGCTTTGTCGGCTTTAATTATCGCTGCCTGGACACCTTTCGAATCGACCGGAGAGATAATAATGGCATCTACTTTTTTAGTAATAAAATCTTCAACATCTGAAAGTTGTTTATTTAAATCCTGATTGGCAATAGAGACACTTAAAATGACATTGTCTTTCTTCGCCTCGTCTTTCATTGCATTTGCCAGATCAATATAAAAAGGATGTTGCTGTGTTAATAATGACGCACCAATTTTATACTCTTTTGCCAATGAACTTTGCGAGAACAACGCCAGACTCACCAACATAGCCGAACCAAGTAATTTAATATTTTTCATAAATAGTCCTCATTATTTTTGTAGGGTACAACGTATTAAATTTTTCCTTCACTGCCACAGACACCGATAATACGAGTTACCACTTCCTTCATGGCGGCTTTTGCGGGTTGCATATAATGGCGAGGGTCATTTGCCGCAGGATTATTGTAGAAATATCCTTTTAACGCATCGGCAAAAGCAATTTTCAGTTCCGTCGCGACATTCACTTTACAAATACCGCGGCGAATACAGTGCTGAACGTCCTGTTCCGATAAGCCCGAAGCACCATGCAACACCAGCGGAACATCCACTAACTGACGAATCTGTTCCAGCCGCGCAAAATCCAGGCGTGGTTCGTGCGCATATAAACCGTGTGCTGTTCCTATTGCTACCGCAAGGGAGTCAATTTGTGTGCGTTGGACAAACTCTGCCGCTGCGGTTGGTGAGGTATACGCTGAATCTTTTTCATCCACCAGCAGATCGTCCTCCTGGCCGCCAAGGCGCCCCAGCTCGGCCTCGACGCTAACATCAAAGCGATGACAAAAGGCGGTAACTTCTTGCACTCGCGCGATGTTGTCTTCAAACGGTAGATGGGAACCATCAATCATGACAGAGCGTATCCCGGCACGTACTTTGTTAAAAATATCTTCACTTTCTTCATGGTGGTCGAGATGCAGGACTAACGGCAGGCTGTACTCGCGAGCCAGCGATTGTACTAACGAAATTAAACTTCCCACGCCGCCATAACGATAAGTACCGGGAGTTCCCGCCAGCATAACGGGAGAGCGAAGTTGTGCGGCACTCTCAATAACAACCTGTAGTGTTTCAAGGTTATGAATATTGAAAGCGGGGACAGCGTATCCTTCTGACTGGGCTTTTTTCAGCATGCTTTTGCTTGAAATAATGTACATCGCGGCTCCTGTTTTTCGGCGTTCTTCTTACAAAACGAAGAAAGGGAATCTTTACTTTCATTTTGAAAGCAAACTAGCACAGCAAAAGCAGCGAAAAGCGTGATGCATGTCGAAAATCGCTAAAATAACTTACAAAATATAACCATATTTGTTTTTTACTTTGTAAATGAAAACTATGATAACGTTGTTCATATGAAGTTTTTTCCATTATTTTCAATGAATTAAATGATTGATGGTGTGATTTTGGAACCACATTCTTATTTTCAAAATGTCGATATTATTGATGGGTAACTTTCAAAGAAAAATACAAGGGGCTATAGTGTTACGCATTAAAGGCCAATGAAGAGTGTTAACGTGCCGAGAAAATCGTCTAACCTACTGAAACGCAGATTAAAAATTGCAGAAATTGTTGCCGCCCAGGGTGAAATCAAAGTTGATGACTTATCTGCTCAACTTGGTGTTTCTGGCGTGACGATCCGCGGCGATCTTAGTTATCTGGAGCAACAGGGATATTTAAAGCGATCATTTGGCGGTGCTATTGCAACACCACTCTCCTCTGAACCAGAAGCGATACAACCGATCGCGCCGCTGTCTCTGGCACAACAAATGGAAATAGCACGACATTGCGCGCGGCTAATTCGCGATCGTGACACGCTATTTCTCGGACATGGAACAATCTGCCGTAAGATCATTCCCTTGCTCAGCGAAGTGAAAAAACTGCGTCTGATCACCAACGATCCCGAACATGCGCTGCTGGCAAATCAGTTTATTGATGGCGAAATAATTCTGGCTGGCAGTGAAATGCTGCGCCCTGACACCGCACTGGCCGGAAAACCGCTCGAACAGGCACTTCAGCATTTCACCATTACACATAGCATTCTGGAAATCAGCCATCTGGATACTGATGGTACTTTAAATATCAACGCTCCCAGACTTGCCGCTGCCTGGCAGCTCTGTTTCGATAATGCCCAGAATAAGACGGTTATCGTTGTCGCCGATCCTGCGCCATCAACGGCTGCTATCGGACATTTGCATCAGGCAGAAAATGTGATCGTCAGCCGCAGCATGAACGAACAATATCAGCAACAATTGCAGTCGGCTGATTTCGTTATTCTTTATACCAGTAATGAGTGCTTTACCTGGTCCAATCGCGAAAGGCTTCAGGCATAAGAGGGGTTTTGTGACAATAACTATCTGCGCTATGGGCGAATTGCTGGCCGAGTTTTTGTCCCGCACCCCACACCAAAAATTCACTCAGCCTGGGGAGTTTATCGGGCCATTTCCCAGCGGCGCGCCAGCAATTTTTGCTGCTCAGGTGGCAAAACTGTCCGGCAGGGCCATCTTCTTTGGATGTATTGGTAATGATGATTTTGGCCGACTCATTATTGAACGCCTGCGTCATGAAGGCGTCATTACCGATGGGATCCACGTGATGAACAATGCCGTAACAGGTACGGCATTTGTCAGTTATCAAAATCCGCAGCAGCGGGATTTCGTCTTTAATATTCCTAATAGTGCCTGCGGTTTGTTTACTGCCGAGCACATTGATAATGATCTGCTAAGACAGTGTAACCATCTGCACATTGTGGGCTCATCGTTGTTCTCATTTCGCATGATCGATGTCATGCGTAAAGCGATAACGACGATCAAATCGGCTGGCGGCACCGTCTCTTTCGATCCTAATATTCGTAAAGAGATGCTGAGTATTCCTGAAATGTCACAGGCTCTCGATTATTTGATTGAATATACGGATATTTTTATCCCAAGCGAAAGCGAACTCCCTTTCTTCGCGCGTCACAAAAATCTTTCAGAAGAACAGATTGTTAGCGATCTTCTCCACGGCGACGTGAAACATGTGGCAATAAAACGCGCCCAGCGTGGAGCCAGCTATTACCAGCTAAAAAACGGGACATTACACGCCCAACATGTTGCAGGTCATGATATCGAAATCATCGATCCAACCGGCGCTGGCGACTGCTTTGGCGCAACTTTTATCACTCTTTTCTTATCCGGTTTCCCGGCACACAAGGCGCTGCAATATGCAAATGCCAGCGGCGCACTCGCCGTAATGCAGCAAGGTCCGATGGAAGGGATATCCTCTCTGGCGGACATTGAAGACTTTTTGCAGCAGCACTGAACGGCAATTTTCTGTCAGATTATTTTCCCTGCCTGAAGACTTGCCGTAGAATTGCCCGTTTCTCGTATCCCCCCATGAGGAGGACCCCTTCCGTGGACACTCGTTTTGTTCAGGCCCATAAAGAGGCGCGCTGGGCGCTGGGGCTGACCCTTTTGTATCTGGCGGTATGGTTAGTAGCCGCTTACTTACCTGGCGTTGCCCCCGGTTTTACCGGCTTTCCGCGCTGGTTTGAGATGGCCTGCATCCTGACGCCGCTGCTGTTTATTGGACTGTGCTGGGCGATGGTGAAATTTATCTATCGCGATATCCCGCTGGAGGATGACGATGCAGCTTGAAGTGATTCTACCGCTGGTCGCCTATCTGGTGGTGGTGTTCGGTATCTCTGTTTATGCGATGCGTAAACGGAGCACCGGCACCTTCCTCAATGAGTATTTCCTCGGCAGCCGTTCCATGGGCGGTATTGTGCTGGCGATGACGCTCACCGCGACCTATATCAGTGCCAGTTCGTTTATCGGCGGGCCAGGCGCTGCTTATAAATACGGCCTGGGTTGGGTATTGCTGGCGATGATTCAGCTTCCTGCAGTCTGGCTTTCGCTTGGTATACTCGGCAAGAAGTTCGCGATTCTTGCGCGCCGCTACAATGCGGTGACGCTGAACGATATGCTGTTTGCCCGCTACCAGAGTCGTCTTCTGGTGTGGCTGGCGAGTTTGAGTTTGCTGGTTGCGTTCGTTGGTGCGATGACCGTGCAATTTATCGGCGGTGCGCGTCTGCTGGAAACCGCGGCGGGTATTCCTTATGAAACCGGGCTGCTGATTTTCGGTATCAGTATTGCGTTATATACCGCCTTTGGCGGCTTTCGCGCCAGTGTGCTGAACGACACCATGCAAGGTCTGGTGATGCTGGTTGGCACCATTGTGCTGCTGGTCGGCGTGGTACATGCCGCTGGCGGCTTAAGCAACGCGGTAGAGACGCTGCAAACCATCGATCCACAGCTGGTTACGCCACAAGGCGCTGACGATATTCTGTCACCTGCCTTTATGACATCGTTCTGGGTACTGGTGTGCTTTGGCGTTATTGGCCTGCCGCATACTGCGGTGCGCTGTATCTCTTATAAAGACAGCAAAGCAGTGCATCGGGGGATCATCATCGGGACGATTGTAGTCGCAATCCTGATGTTCGGTATGCACCTGGCCGGAGCGTTAGGTCGTGCAGTGATCCCCGATCTCACCGTACCGGATCTGGTGATCCCGACGTTGATGGTAAAAGTGCTGCCACCGTTTGCTGCCGGGATCTTCCTTGCAGCACCGATGGCTGCGATCATGTCGACGATCAACGCCCAGTTACTGCAAAGTTCCGCTACGATCATTAAAGATCTCTATCTGAATATCCGTCCGGATCAAATGCAAAACGAGACGCGTCTGAAGCGGATGTCGGCGGTGATTACGTTGATTCTCGGCGCGTTGCTGCTACTTGCCGCCTGGAAGCCGCCAGAAATGATCATCTGGCTGAATTTGCTGGCCTTCGGTGGGCTGGAAGCCGTTTTCCTGTGGCCGCTGGTGCTGGGCCTTTACTGGGAACGCGCTAACGCCAAAGGCGCGCTAAGTGCGATGATCGTTGGCGGCGTGCTGTACGCCGTACTCGCGACGCTGAATATTCAGTACCTGGGCTTCCACCCTATCGTGCCCTCGTTACTACTAAGTTTGCTGGCTTTCCTGGTCGGAAACCGTTTCGGTACAGCCGTCCCGCAAGCTACCGTTTTGACTACTGATAAATAAAGAGTTTTGCCATGCCTTGGATCCAACTGAAACTGAACACCACCGGCGCGAACGCTGAAGATCTTAGCGATGCGCTGATGGAAGCAGGTGCCGTATCTATTACTTTTCAGGATACCCACGATACGCCAGTATTTGAGCCGCTGCCGGGCGAAACGCGCCTGTGGGGCGATACCGATGTGATTGGTCTGTTCGATGCTGAAACCGACATGAATGAAGTCGTGGCGATTCTGGAGAATCATCCGCTGCTCGGCGCAGGCTTCGCGCACAAAATCGAACAACTGGAAGATAAAGACTGGGAGCGCGAATGGATGGACAATTTCCACCCAATGCGCTTTGGCGAACGTCTGTGGATCTGCCCAAGCTGGCGTGATGTGCCAGACGAAAACGCCGTCAACGTGATGTTAGACCCGGGCCTGGCGTTTGGTACGGGGACTCATCCAACTACCTCTCTGTGCCTGCAATGGCTCGACAGCCTCGATTTAACCGGTAAAACGGTAATCGATTTTGGCTGTGGCTCCGGCATTCTGGCAATCGCGGCGCTGAAACTGGGCGCAGCAAAAGCCATTGGTATTGATATCGATCCGCAGGCCATTCAGGCCAGCCGCGACAACGCCGAACGTAATGGCGTTTCTGAGCGTCTGGAACTCTACTTACCCAAAGATCAGCCTGAAGCGATGAAAGCCGACGTGGTGGTCGCTAACATCCTCGCAGGCCCGTTACGCGAACTGGCACCGTTAATCAGCGTCCTGCCGGTTTCAGGCGGTTTGCTGGGCCTTTCCGGGATTCTGGCAAGCCAGGCGGAGAGCGTTTGTGAAGCCTATGCCGACAGCTTCGTTCTGGACCCGGTCGTGGAAAAAGAAGAGTGGTGTCGCATTACTGGTCGTAAGAATTAACCGCCAGAATGCGGCATAGTGATGTAGAGAGAAGTGCGAGCAACGTCACAAAAGGCACGTAATTTTGCTGATTATTTAGGCAAATTTGCGTGCCAAAATTTTCATTCATAAAGAAAAATTGAGAACTTACTCAAATTTCTTTGAGTGCGAATTTTAATCACTTATTTCTAATGTGATGATTTTTATGATTAATTATTCCGCCGAGTTCATTTTAAATGCAATTCTTTGATCCATCTCAGAGGATTGGTCAAAGTTTGGCCTTTCATCTCGTGCAAAAAATGCGTAATATACGCCGCCTTGCAGTCACAGTATGGTCATTTCTTAACTCATGCGCATCGGACAATATCAGCTCAGAAATCGCCTGATCGCAGCGCCCATGGCTGGCATTACAGACAGACCTTTTCGGACGTTGTGCTACGAGATGGGAGCCGGATTGACAGTATCCGAGATGATGTCTTCTAACCCTCAGGTTTGGGAAAGCGACAAATCTCGTTTACGGATGGTGCACATTGATGAACCCGGTATTCGCACCGTGCAAATTGCCGGTAGCGATCCGAAAGAAATGGCAGATGCAGCACGTATTAACGTGGAAAGCGGTGCCCAGATTATTGATATCAATATGGGTTGCCCGGCTAAAAAAGTGAATCGCAAGCTTGCAGGTTCAGCCCTCTTGCAGTACCCGGATGTCGTTAAATCGATCCTTACCGAGGTCGTCAATGCAGTGGACGTTCCTGTTACCCTGAAGATTCGCACCGGCTGGGCGCCGGAACACCGTAACTGCGAAGAGATTGCCCAACTGGCTGAAGACTGTGGCATTCAGGCTCTGACCATTCATGGCCGTACACGCGCCTGTTTGTTCAATGGAGAAGCTGAATACGACAGTATTCGGGCAGTTAAGCAGAAAGTTTCCATTCCGGTTATCGCGAATGGCGACATTACTGACCCGCTTAAAGCCAGAGCTGTGCTCGACTATACAGGGGCGGATGCTCTGATGATAGGCCGCGCAGCTCAGGGAAGACCCTGGATCTTTCGGGAAATCCAGCATTATCTGGACACTGGGGAGTTGCTGCCCCCGCTGCCTTTGGCAGAGGTTAAGCGCTTGCTTTGCGCGCACGTTCGGGAACTGCATGACTTTTATGGTCCGGCAAAAGGGTACCGAATTGCACGTAAACACGTTTCCTGGTATCTCCAGGAACACGCTCCAAATGACCAGTTTCGGCGCACATTCAACGCCATTGAGGATGCCAGCGAACAGCTGGAGGCGTTGGAGGCATACTTCGAAAATTTTGCGTAAACAGAAATAAAGAGCTGACAGAACTATGTTCGAACAACGCGTAAATTCTGACGTACTGACCGTTTCTACCGTTAACTCTCAGGATCAGGTAACCCAAAAACCCCTGCGTGACTCGGTTAAACAGGCACTGAAGAACTATTTTGCTCAACTGAACGGTCAGGATGTTAATGACCTCTATGAGCTGGTACTGGCTGAAGTAGAACAGCCCCTGTTGGACATGGTGATGCAATACACCCGTGGTAACCAGACCCGTGCTGCGCTGATGATGGGCATCAACCGTGGTACGCTGCGTAAAAAATTGAAAAAGTACGGCATGAACTAATTCAGGTTAGCTAATTGCTTGATTAAAAGGCGCTACTCGGCATGGGGAAGCGCCTTTTTTATAGGTGTCGCAAAGGGAGTGACCATGAGAACAGGATGTGAGCCCACCAGGTTTGGCGACAATGCAAAGACCATTATCCACGGTGATGCATTAGCTGAACTTAAAAAGATACCCGCAGAAAGTGTCGATCTAATCTTTGCTGACCCGCCTTATAACATCGGTAAAAATTTCGATGGCCTGATCGAAGCGTGGAAAGAAGATCTGTTTATTAACTGGCTATTTGAAGTGATTACAGAGTGCCACCGCGTTCTGAAAAAACAGGGCAGCATGTACATCATGAACAGCACGGAAAACATGCCTTTTATTGACCTCCAGTGCCGCCAGCTTTTTACTATCAAAAGTCGCATCGTCTGGTCATATGACAGTTCTGGGGTGCAGGCGAAGAAACACTACGGCTCCATGTACGAACCCATCCTGATGATGGTGAAAGATGCAAAGAACTACACGTTTAACGGTGATGCTATTCTGGTTGAAGCTAAAACCGGATCGCAGCGCGCGTTGATCGATTATCGCAAAAATCCTCCACAGCCTTACAATCATCAAAAAGTACCGGGTAATGTCTGGGATTTTCCGCGCGTGCGTTATTTGATGGATGAATATGAAAACCATCCGACGCAAAAGCCTGAAGCTTTACTGAAGCGCATTATTCTCGCCTCTTCTAACCCTGGCGATGTCGTTCTCGATCCGTTTGCTGGTAGCTTCACCACCGGTGCCGTCGCCATCTCGACCGGGCGAAAATTCATTGGTATTGAGATTAACAGCGAGTACATCAAGATGGGGCTACGCCGACTGGATGTCGCGTCACATTACTCCATGGAAGAGCTGGCGAAAGTGAAAAAAAGAAAGACCTGCAACCTGTCAAAACGAAGCCGGTTAAGCGAAGTTGACCCCGATCCCATTGCAAAGTAAAGGAAGTGTAAGCCTGGTATTCAGATTATTCATTTCGTGTATATTTCCTGCCAAACTTGGTTAAACATGCACAGGCTCAGGTAATGATTCGCAAGTATTGGTGGCTCGTCGTTTTCGCTGTCTCCGTTTTTCTGTTTGATACCTTACTGATGCAGTGGATCGAACTACTGGCAACAGAAACAGACAAATGCCGCAATATGAACTCGGTTAATCCACTTAAACTGGTTAACTGTGACGAACTGAATTTTCAGGACAGAATGTAAATTTATATGACACTTAATTCATTTGTTTGATGAATTAATTTCGTTATGTTTTCATCTGGCATGAACATTCTTAATACATTATCGACTAATGCGGGTGCTTGTTTATAAAGGTCGTAACCCGCTATATTCATTAACCAGTTTTGAACAATACCGCTGAAGGCGCCATCAATAACAATCATTACGACGTCTAAGTCGAGGCTTTTAGCTATATCCCCCTGTTGCTGACATGCTTGTAATACTTCACGCAGAATCTGTGGATTAAAGCCCATCTTTTCACGTATTACTGCCTCGGCCAGCATTTCATCACTAAATTCACACTTGTGATATAAGATTTGCAGTAACGCCTGCTGGCGGGGAATTTCGGCAATATATTGCAAGCCAACAATCAGTTTTTCACGCAATTGCTGGAAAGGATCATGTTCTAACCCTTCCGTTAAACGTTCCTGGATTAACTCACGCAATGAAGGCTGTTGCAGCCACATCTCATTAAACAGTTGAGCCTTGTTTTCGAAGTGCCAGTAGATTGCGCCACGCGTGACGTTGGCGGCGTCGGCGATGTCATTGAGCGTCGTCTTGCTTACGCCATACTGCGCAAACTGGGCGATGGCGGTTTCAATCAGTTCTTGCCTGGTCTTCAGGGCTTCGGCTTTGGTTCTTTTTGCCATGATTAATCATTCAAGGAATAAATATATTCAACATAAGGGAAACAACGAGAAGTAATGTATCACCTAATGTTTATTTATACGAGAAGCTAAATCCCATCTGCTATCAATCGTCAAATAAGTCAAATCTATTGTTTGTCGATAATATATTTATTTAATAAATGTATATTTCACTTTGCGTTAAAATGCTTCCATTCTTTTCAACTCACATCAAATGAGAACATTAGAATATTAATCTATTTTTGTGTTTGCGTGCCTTGAATAGCGACTATTCATAACTATTCCTTACATCGCCGGACGATAATTTGTAGGATAGCGAACTGTATTTTTATTTCTGCGAGTTAACGCGTTGCCTTTTTCTGGCTAATAACGCGCTTTTGGTTTTTTGAGGAATAGTAATGACGAAACATGCCAGGTTTTTCCTCCTGCCCTCCTTTATCATGATCTCCGCAGCGTTAATTGCGGGTTGTAACGATAAGGGAGAAGAGAAAGCTCACGTCGGTGAACCGCAGGTTACCGTTCATGTTGTAAATATGGCCCCGTTAGAAGTTAAAACTGAATTACCAGGCCGTACTAATGCTTTCCGTATTGCCGAGGTTCGCCCACAGGTTAGCGGGATAGTGCTGAATCGTAATTTCACTGAAGGCAGCGATGTGCAAGCTGGCCAGTCCCTGTACCAGATCGATCCGGCCACTTATCAGGCAAGTTATGACAGCGCGAAAGGCGAACTGGCGAAAAGCGAAGCTGCCGCGTCCATCGCGCATTTAACGGTAAAACGTTATGTTCCGCTTGTGGGTACGAAATACATCAGCCAGCAGGAGTACGATCAGACGATTGCCGATGCTCGTCAGGCCGATGCTACCGTTATAGCCGCAAAAGCCACGGTCGAAAGCGCCCGCATCAATCTCGCTTATACCAAAGTGACTGCGCCAATTAGCGGGCGTATCGGCAAATCTTCGGTGACCGAAGGTGCTCTCGTCACTAACGGGCAAACGACCGAACTGGCGACTGTCCAGCAACTCGATCCTATCTATGTCGATGTGACCCAATCCAGCAACGACTTCATGAGACTGAAGCAGTCCGTAGAGCAAGGTAGTTTGCATAAGGAAAACGCCGCCAGCAACGTAGAGCTGGTCATGGAAAACGGTCAAACCTATCCCCTGAAAGGCACGCTGCAATTCTCTGATGTAACCGTTGATGAAAGCACCGGCTCCATTACCCTGCGCGCGGTTTTCCCTAACCCGCAACACACGCTTCTGCCAGGTATGTTTGTGCGCGCACGGATTGATGAAGGTGTACAACCTGACGCCATTCTTATCCCGCAACAGGGAGTTAGCCGCACGCCGCGTGGTGACGCTACCGTGCTGATTGTTAATGATAAAAGCCAGGTTGAGGCGCGTCCTGTTGTCGCCAGCCAGGCCATTGGCGATAAATGGCTGATTAGCGAAGGACTAAAAGCGGGTGATCAGGTCATTGTCAGCGGCCTGCAAAAAGCACGCCCGGGAGAGCAGGTTAAAGCTACTACCGATACCCCCGCAGATACTGCGTCGAAGTAAGGCAATCTGATATGGCAAACTTTTTTATTCGACGACCAATATTTGCATGGGTGCTGGCCATTATTCTGATGATGGCGGGCGTACTGGCGATCCTACAATTGCCCGTCGCCCAGTATCCAACCATTGCCCCGCCTGCTGTTTCTGTGTCGGCAAACTATCCGGGCGCTGATGCGCAAACCGTGCAGGATACGGTGACACAGGTTATCGAACAGAATATGAACGGCATCGATAATCTGATGTATATGTCCTCCACCAGCGATTCAGCCGGTAGCGTGACAATTACTCTCACCTTCCAGTCCGGGACCGATCCAGACATCGCGCAAGTGCAGGTACAAAACAAACTTCAACTTGCCACACCGTTGCTGCCGCAGGAAGTCCAGCAACAGGGGATAAGTGTCGAGAAATCAAGTAGCAGCTTTTTGATGGTGGCTGGTTTTGTTTCTGATAACCCAAGTACCACGCAAGACGATATTTCCGACTACATCGCCTCTAACGTCAAAGATACCATTAGCCGTCTGAACGGCGTTGGCGACGTGCAACTGTTCGGTGCTCAGTACGCTATGCGTATCTGGCTCGATGCCGATCTGCTGAACAAATATAAACTCACATCGGTTGATGTCATTAACCAGTTGAAAGTACAGAACGACCAGATTGCGGCCGGTCAGTTAGGCGGCACGCCGGCATTACCAGGACAGCAGTTAAACGCGTCGATTATTGCCCAGACACGGTTAAAAGATCCGAAAGAGTTCGGCAAAGTCACCCTGCGCGTGAACAGCGACGGTTCGGTAGTGCGGCTGAAAGATGTCGCACGGATTGAACTCGGTGGTGAAAACTATAACGTTATCGCCCGTATCAACGGCAAACCCGCAGCTGGCCTTGGCATTAAACTGGCAACGGGAGCTAACGCACTTGATACCGCAAAAGCCATCAAGGCCAAACTGGCAGAATTGCAGCCGTTCTTCCCACAGGGAATGAAGGTTCTTTACCCTTATGACACCACGCCATTCGTCCAGCTTTCTATCCAGGAAGTGGTGAAAACGCTGTTCGAAGCCATTATCCTGGTATTCCTGGTGATGTATCTGTTCTTGCAGAACATGCGGGCAACATTGATACCCACCATTGCTGTACCTGTCGTGTTGTTAGGGACATTTGCCATACTCGCCGCTTTTGGTTACTCCATCAACACACTAACGATGTTCGGGATGGTACTTGCCATCGGGCTTCTTGTTGATGATGCGATAGTCGTTGTGGAGAACGTCGAGCGCGTAATGATGGAGGATAAACTCCCCCCCAGAGAAGCGACGGAAAAATCGATGTCGCAAATCCAGGGCGCGCTGGTAGGTATCGCGATGGTACTGTCGGCGGTATTTATTCCGATGGCATTCTTCGGTGGCTCAACAGGGGCAATTTATCGACAGTTCTCTATCACTATTGTTTCAGCAATGGCGCTTTCAGTACTGGTTGCGCTGATTCTCACCCCCGCGTTATGTGCAACATTGCTGAAACCAGTCTCTGCCGAGCATCACGAAAATAAGGGTGGTTTCTTCGGCTGGTTTAATACCACTTTCGATCATAGCGTTAATCACTACACCAATAGCGTTGGCAAAATCCTCGGTTCCACAGGGCGATATTTACTGATCTATGCGCTGATTGTCGCCGGAATGGTAGTGCTGTTTTTACGCCTCCCTTCTTCTTTCTTGCCGGAAGAAGATCAGGGTGTCTTCCTGACCATGATCCAACTGCCCGCTGGCGCGACGCAAGAGCGGACACAAAAAGTACTGGATGAAGTGACGGATTACTATCTGAAGAACGAGAAGGCGAACGTTGAAAGTGTCTTTACAGTCAATGGATTTAGCTTCAGCGGTCAGGCGCAAAACGCCGGGATGGCCTTTGTCAGCCTTAAACCGTGGGAAGAGCGCAGTGGCGAAGAAAATAGCGCGGAAGCGGTAATTCAACGTGCCAAAATGGAACTGAGTAAAATCCGCGACGGTTTTGTCATTCCATTCAATATGCCAGCCATTGTTGAACTGGGTACGGCAACAGGTTTCGACTTTGAGTTAATCGATCAGGCGGGTCTTGGTCACGATGCCTTAACCCATGCCCGCAACCAGTTGCTTGGCATGGCGGCGCAACATCCTGAAAGCTTAGTCAGTGTGCGCCCCAATGGACTGGAAGATACTGCGCAGTTCAAACTTGAAGTTGACCAGGAAAAAGCACAGGCATTAGGCGTTTCGCTTTCTGACATTAATCAGACCATTTCTACGGCGTTAGGCGGGACGTATGTCAACGACTTCATCGACCGTGGCCGCGTGAAAAAAGTATATGTTCAGGCGGATGCCAAATTCCGTATGCTGCCAGAAGATGTCGATAAACTTTATGTCCGCAGTGCCAACGGCGAAATGGTGCCATTCTCCACCTTTACCACTTCACATTGGGTATATGGTTCTCCGCGTCTGGAACGCTACAACGGTCTACCTTCTATGGAGATTCAGGGGGAGGCCGCACCAGGCACCAGTTCCGGCGATGCGATGTCGCTAATGGAAAGCCTCGCCTCACAACTACCTAACGGAATCGGTTATGACTGGACGGGGATGTCGTATCAGGAACGCTTGTCAGGCAACCAGGCCCCTGCTCTGGTAGCCATTTCATTCGTGGTCGTTTTCCTGTGCCTTGCGGCGCTCTATGAAAGCTGGTCAATTCCTGTCTCGGTTATGTTGGTCGTGCCGTTAGGGATTGTCGGCGTGCTTCTGGCGGCGACACTCTTTAATCAGAAAAATGACGTTTATTTTATGGTGGGCTTGTTAACGACAATTGGCTTATCGGCTAAAAACGCTATTTTGATTGTTGAGTTCGCCAAAGACCTGATGGAGAAAGAGGGGAAAGGTGTCATTGAAGCGACACTGATGGCCGTACGTATGCGTCTTCGTCCTATTCTGATGACATCACTCGCCTTTATTCTCGGCGTATTGCCGCTGGCTATCAGTAATGGTGCGGGAAGCGGCGCGCAGAACGCGGTAGGGATTGGAGTCATGGGTGGCATGATTTCCGCAACATTGCTGGCAATCTTCTTTGTCCCTGTGTTCTTTGTGGTGATCCGCCGTTGCTTTAAAGGGTAAATTTAAGACAAAAAGGCGTCTTCGGACGCCTTTTTAATTTGCAGTTAAAACTATAAAAATTAATGAGTTAATGATTCACTAACTTTTGAATTGAGTGCATTCATTCTTTCTCCCTTCATTATTTTTACAATTAACATAATTTGTCATTATTCATCTCGCAAGAATTATAACTCCCGGTGATAAAATGGAATTCAGCACGTTAATAAGAAAGTTAGCTTATTAAGCGGTAGCGTTATTACTGAGGTAACACCATGAAAAGATTAATTCCTGTCGCATTGCTCACCGCATTGCTGGCGGGCTGCGCTCACGATTCACCCTGCGTTCCAGTTTATGACGATCAGGGCCGTCTGGTTCACACCAATACCTGTATGAAAGGTACGACTCAGGATAATTGGGAAACTGCCGGGGCTATTGCTGGCGGGGCAGCGGCTGTTGCTGGCCTGACGATGGGGATCATCGCTCTGTCGAAATAACTGAACAGGGCGCGGAGTTCCGCGCTCTGTTTAACGGTACAGAATCTCACAGTAAGATAAAATACAACTATATTCTGCTAGCTTATTCCCTTTTAATTTAGCATTTTATTTCGAACCATCGAAATAACACATCCATTAGTTTTTACCCTCATTTAAAACACATGCTCACGCTAACAATCATTATCCTGCTTAGTAAAATGTGAATAAATATTTTGCGCTAAAATGTGGCGTATGTTTCATTTTCGCACCATTGCGGGGCGATGTTTTTATTATTTCCTGTCTACACTCAGCTTATTGCGACGCGGAATCGTGCGCAAAAGCTGGCACTACTTTTGCTTATAAAAGGATGGCCACAGACAGGTAAAAGACGTTTCCCAAACGTCCTATAACGATAATTTTCGCCTCACAGGAAGCATTATGAAAAAGATGATGATAGCCACACTGGCTGCCGCCAGCGTGCTGCTTGCCGTTGCAAATCAGGCGCATGCTGGCGCGACACTTGATGCCGTAAAAAATAAAGGGTTTGTGCAATGCGGGATCAGTGACGGATTGCCTGGGTTCTCTTATGCCGATGCAGACGGTAAGTTTTCAGGTATTGATGTAGATGTTTGTCGTGGTGTTGCCGCTGCTGTATTTGGTGACGACACGAAAGTGAAATATACCCCGCTCACAGCAAAAGAACGTTTCACCGCTTTACAGTCAGGGGAAGTGGATTTGCTCTCCCGTAATACGACCTGGACTTCATCTCGTGACGCTGGCATGGGAATGGCATTTACTGGCGTCACTTATTACGACGGCATTGGCTTCCTGACGCACGATAAAGCGGGATTAAAAAGTGCGAAAGAGCTGGATGGCGCAACAGTCTGTATTCAGGCGGGGACTGATACCGAACTCAACGTCGCCGATTACTTCAAGGCAAACAATATGAAGTACACGCCAGTAACCTTCGATCGCTCAGACGAATCAGCGAAGGCTCTGGAATCTGGCCGCTGCGATACGCTGGCCTCGGATCAGTCGCAACTGTATGCCCTGCGGATCAAATTAAGTAATCCTGCCGAATGGATTGTCCTGCCAGAAGTTATCTCTAAAGAACCGCTTGGTCCGGTCGTCCGTCGTGGCGATGATGAATGGTTCTCTATTGTGCGCTGGACGCTTTTCGCCATGCTGAATGCTGAAGAGATGGGCGTTAACTCGCAAAACGTTGATGAAAAAGCGGCTAATCCAGCTACGCCTGATATGGCGCATCTGCTGGGTAAAGAGGGCGATTACGGCAAGGATCTGAAGCTGGATAATAAATGGGCTTACAACATCATCAAACAGGTGGGTAACTACTCGGAAATTTTTGAGCGTAATGTAGGTTCAGAAAGCCCGCTGAAAATTAAACGTGGGCAAAATAATCTCTGGAATAACGGCGGTATTCAGTACGCGCCGCCCGTGCGTTAAGTCGGTGTGAGGTAACGGGCGTCGCTACGGCGACGCTCTCTTCAGCGTTATGGTTTCCGAGGTTTATATGCCCCATCGCCGCTCAACCGTTAAAGGCTCACTCTCCTTTAGCAACCCTACGGTTCGCGCCTGGTTATTCCAGATCCTCGCCGTTGTTGCCGTCGTCGGCATTGTTGGTTGGTTATTTCACAACACCGTGACGAATCTAAACAATCGCGGCATTACATCAGGATTTGCCTTTCTGGATCGCGGCGCAGGCTTCGGGATCGTCCAGCATTTGATCGATTACCAGCAGGGCGATACCTACGGACGCGTTTTTATTGTCGGCTTACTCAATACGCTACTGGTTTCAGCATTGTGTATCGTATTCGCATCTGTCCTGGGCTTCTTTATCGGTCTGGCGCGACTTTCGGATAACTGGCTACTACGAAAGCTTTCCACAATTTATATTGAGATCTTCCGTAATATTCCCCCGCTACTGCAAATCTTCTTTTGGTACTTTGCCGTGTTGCGCAATTTGCCCGGACCGCGACAGGCAGTGAGTGCGTTTGATCTCGCCTTTTTGAGCAATCGTGGGCTCTATATTCCGTCACCGCAGCTGGGAGATGGATTTATTGCGTTTATTCTGACTGTTGTTATTGCTATAGCCATTTCTGTTGGACTATTCCGTTTTAATAAAACGCACCAGATAAAGACCGGACAACTGCGCCGTACCTGGCCTTGCGCCGTTGTGTTGCTCACTGGTTTACCTTTACTGGCGCAATGGCTTTTTGGTGCGGCACTGCACTGGGATGTTCCGGCGCTACAAGGGTTTAACTTCCGCGGCGGGATGGTGCTTATCCCTGAGCTGGCAGCCTTAACGTTGGCGCTTTCAGTTTATACCTCTGCATTTATCGCCGAGATTATTCGCTCCGGGATCCAGGCAGTGCCTTATGGTCAACATGAAGCTGCCCGCTCGCTGGGATTGCCCAACCCAGTTACGCTACACCAGGTCATTATTCCCCAGGCACTACGAGTGATTATCCCGCCGTTAACCAGCCAGTATCTCAACATCGTCAAAAACTCCTCTCTTGCCGCCGCTATCGGCTATCCCGATATGGTTTCGCTGTTTGCTGGCACAGTGCTGAACCAGACGGGGCAAGCCATCGAGACGATTGCCATGACGATGTCGGTCTATCTGATTATCAGCCTGACTATCTCGCTGCTGATGAATATCTATAACCGCCGTATCGCAATCGTTGAACGCTAAGGAGTCATGATGACAAAAGTATTGCTGTCTCATCCCCCGCGCCCGGCGAGCCATAACTCAAGCCGCGCTATGGTGTGGGTGCGCAAAAACCTGTTCTCCAGCTGGGGCAATAGCCTGCTGACTATTGGCTGCTTATGGTTGATGTGGGAACTGATTCCACCGCTGCTGAACTGGGCTTTTTTACAGGCAAACTGGGTTGGTTCAACGCGTACCGACTGCACAAAAGCCGGTGCCTGTTGGGTCTTCATCCACGAACGATTTGGTCAGTTTATGTATGGGCTTTACCCACACGACCAACGCTGGCGAATTAACCTGGCATTACTGATTGGCCTTGTTTCTATCGCACCAATGTTCTGGAAAATACTCCCGCATCGCGGTCGCTATATTGCGGTCTGGGCGGTTATCTATCCACTGATTGTCTGGTGGCTGATGTATGGCGGTTTTCTTGGTCTGGAGCGGGTTGAAACCCGGCAATGGGGCGGGCTGACACTGACGTTGATTATCGCATCTGTTGGGATTGCTGGGGCGCTGCCGTGGGGGATCTTACTGGCATTAGGTCGCCGCTCCCATATGCCGATTGTGCGTATCTTATCGGTCATTTTTATCGAGTTCTGGCGCGGCGTACCGCTGATTACCGTACTGTTTATGTCTTCGGTCATGCTGCCGCTCTTTATGGCGGAAGGCACCAGCATCGACAAACTGATTCGTGCGTTGGTCGGCGTGATCCTGTTTCAGTCAGCATACGTTGCGGAAGTCGTGCGAGGCGGATTACAGGCGCTGCCCAAAGGGCAATACGAAGCGGCAGAGTCGCTGGCGTTGGGTTACTGGAAAACTCAAGGGCTGGTTATTCTGCCCCAGGCACTGAAGCTGGTGATTCCAGGGCTGGTAAATACCATCATCGCGCTATTCAAAGACACAAGTCTGGTGATCATCATCGGATTGTTCGATCTTTTCAGTAGCTTTCAGCAGGCAACCGTTGACCCCGCCTGGCTGGGTATGTCCACAGAAGGGTATGTTTTCGCCGCACTGATCTACTGGATCTTCTGTTTCAGCATGTCGCGCTATAGCCAGCATCTGGAAAAACGTTTTAACACCGGGCGTACACAGCATTGAGGACACTATGAGCCAAATTTTACTGCAACCTGCTAACGCGATGATTACGCTGGAAAATGTCAATAAATGGTATGGGCAATTCCATGTCTTAAAAGATATAAATCTGACTGTGCAAACCGGTGAACGCATTGTTTTGTGTGGTCCTTCCGGTTCCGGGAAATCGACAACCATTCGCTGTATTAATCATCTGGAAGAACACCAACAGGGACGGATCGTGGTGGATGGCATCGAGCTTAACGAAGATATTCGCAATATTGAGCGCGTCAGGCAGGAAGTGGGAATGGTCTTTCAGCATTTCAATCTCTTCCCACATTTGACCGTTTTACAGAACTGTACCCTGGCGCCGATTTGGGTGCGTAAGATGCCGAAGAAAGAGGCTGAAGCTCTGGCGATGCATTACCTTGAGCGAGTACGAATTGCCGAACATGCACAAAAGTTTCCCGGACAGATCTCCGGTGGCCAGCAGCAACGCGTTGCTATTGCACGGTCACTCTGTATGAAACCAAAGATCATGCTGTTTGACGAACCTACGTCGGCGCTCGATCCGGAAATGGTAAAAGAAGTCCTGGATACGATGATTGGGCTAGCACAGTCAGGCATGACAATGCTGTGCGTAACACATGAAATGGGATTTGCGCGAACTGTCGCTGATCGAGTGATTTTTATGGATCGCGGAGAAATCGTGGAGCAAGCTGCGCCGGATGAGTTTTTTGCGCATCCTAAATCGGAGCGTACGAGGGCATTTTTATCGCAGGTTATCCATTAAAGTTGTACATGGATTCGAAACGCAAAAAGGCCATCCTTTCGGATGGCCTTTCGCTTGATTTGATGTCTGGCAGTTCCCTACTCTCGCATGGGGAGACCCCACACTACCATCGGCGCTACGGCGTTTCACTTCTGAGTTCGGCATGGGGTCAGGTGGGACCACCGCGCTACTGCCGCCAGACAAATTCTTTTCTAATCTGCCGAACTTTAACCTAAAAAGTGGTGCTGATACCCAGAGTCGAACTGGGGACCTCACCCTTACCAAGGGTGCGCTCTACCAACTGAGCCATATCAGCACGCTAAATTTGATGCCTGGCAGTTCCCTACTCTCGCATGGGGAGACCCCACACTACCATCGGCGCTACGGCGTTTCACTTCTGAGTTCGGCATGGGGTCAGGTGGGACCACCGCGCTAAGGCCGCCAGGCAAATTCTGTTTTATCAACACGTCTTTCTTCGACATGTCGATGTAATCTGTATCAGGCTGAAAATCTTTCTCTCAATCCGCCAAAACATCTTCGGCGTTGTAAGGTTAAGCCTCACGGTTCATTAGTACCGGTTAGCTCAACGCATCGCTGCGCTTACACACCCGGCCTATCAACGTCGTCGTCTTCAACGTTCCTTCAGGACTCTCAAGGAGTCAGGGAGAACTCATCTCGGGGCAAGTTTCGTGCTTAGATGCTTTCAGCACTTATCTCTTCCGCATTTAGCTACCGGGCAGTGCCATTGGCATGACAACCCGAACACCAGTGATGCGTCCACTCCGGTCCTCTCGTACTAGGAGCAGCCCCCCTCAGTTCTCCAGCGCCCACGGCAGATAGGGACCGAACTGTCTCACGACGTTCTAAACCCAGCTCGCGTACCACTTTAAATGGCGAACAGCCATACCCTTGGGACCTACTTCAGCCCCAGGATGTGATGAGCCGACATCGAGGTGCCAAACACCGCCGTCGATATGAACTCTTGGGCGGTATCAGCCTGTTATCCCCGGAGTACCTTTTATCCGTTGAGCGATGGCCCTTCCATTCAGAACCACCGGATCACTATGACCTGCTTTCGCACCTGCTCGCGCCGTCACGCTCGCAGTCAAGCTGGCTTATGCCATTGCACTAACCTCCTGATGTCCGACCAGGATTAGCCAACCTTCGTGCTCCTCCGTTACTCTTTAGGAGGAGACCGCCCCAGTCAAACTACCCACCAGACACTGTCCGCAACCCGGATCACGGGTCTACGTTAGAACATCAAACATTAAAGGGTGGTATTTCAAGGTCGGCTCCACGCAGACTGGCGTCCACGCTTCAAAGCCTCCCACCTATCCTACACATCAAGGCTCAATGTTCAGTGTCAAGCTATAGTAAAGGTTCACGGGGTCTTTCCGTCTTGCCGCGGGTACACTGCATCTTCACAGCGAGTTCAATTTCACTGAGTCTCGGGTGGAGACAGCCTGGCCATCATTACGCCATTCGTGCAGGTCGGAACTTACCCGACAAGGAATTTCGCTACCTTAGGACCGTTATAGTTACGGCCGCCGTTTACCGGGGCTTCGATCAAGAGCTTCGCTTGCGCTGACCCCATCAATTAACCTTCCGGCACCGGGCAGGCGTCACACCGTATACGTCCACTTTCGTGTTTGCACAGTGCTGTGTTTTTAATAAACAGTTGCAGCCAGCTGGTATCTTCGACTGATTTCAGCTCCACGAGCAAGTCGCTTCACCTACATATCAGCGTGCCTTCTCCCGAAGTTACGGCACCATTTTGCCTAGTTCCTTCACCCGAGTTCTCTCAAGCGCCTTGGTATTCTCTACCTGACCACCTGTGTCGGTTTGGGGTACGATTTGATGTTACCTGATGCTTAGAGGCTTTTCCTGGAAGCAGGGCATTTGTTGCTTCAGCACCGTAGTGCCTCGTCATCACGCCTCAGCCTTGATTTTCCGGATTTGCCTGGAAAACCAGCCTACACGCTTAAACCGGGACAACCGTCGCCCGGCCAACATAGCCTTCTCCGTCCCCCCTTCGCAGTAACACCAAGTACAGGAATATTAACCTGTTTCCCATCGACTACGCCTTTCGGCCTCGCCTTAGGGGTCGACTCACCCTGCCCCGATTAACGTTGGACAGGAACCCTTGGTCTTCCGGCGAGCGGGCTTTTCACCCGCTTTATCGTTACTTATGTCAGCATTCGCACTTCTGATACCTCCAGCGTACCTCACAGTACACCTTCACAGGCTTACAGAACGCTCCCCTACCCAACAACACATAGTGTTGCTGCCGCAGCTTCGGTGCATGGTTTAGCCCCGTTACATCTTCCGCGCAGGCCGACTCGACCAGTGAGCTATTACGCTTTCTTTAAATGATGGCTGCTTCTAAGCCAACATCCTGGCTGTCTGGGCCTTCCCACATCGTTTCCCACTTAACCATGACTTTGGGACCTTAGCTGGCGGTCTGGGTTGTTTCCCTCTTCACGACGGACGTTAGCACCCGCCGTGTGTCTCCCGTGATAACATTCTCCGGTATTCGCAGTTTGCATCGGGTTGGTAAGTCGGGATGACCCCCTTGCCGAAACAGTGCTCTACCCCCGGAGATGAATTCACGAGGCGCTACCTAAATAGCTTTCGGGGAGAACCAGCTATCTCCCGGTTTGATTGGCCTTTCACCCCCAGCCACAAGTCATCCGCTAATTTTTCAACATTAGTCGGTTCGGTCCTCCAGTTAGTGTTACCCAACCTTCAACCTGCCCATGGCTAGATCACCGGGTTTCGGGTCTATACCCTGCAACTTAACGCCCAGTTAAGACTCGGTTTCCCTTCGGCTCCCCTATTCGGTTAACCTTGCTACAGAATATAAGTCGCTGACCCATTATACAAAAGGTACGCAGTCACCCCATAAAGAGGCTCCCACTGCTTGTACGTACACGGTTTCAGGTTCTTTTTCACTCCCCTCGCCGGGGTTCTTTTCGCCTTTCCCTCACGGTACTGGTTCACTATCGGTCAGTCAGGAGTATTTAGCCTTGGAGGATGGTCCCCCCATATTCAGACAGGATACCACGTGTCCCGCCCTACTCATCGAGCTCACAGCATGTGCATTTTTGTGTACGGGGCTGTCACCCTGTATCGCACGCCTTTCCAGACGCTTCCACTAACACACACACTGATTCAGGCTCTGGGCTGCTCCCCGTTCGCTCGCCGCTACTGGGGGAATCTCGGTTGATTTCTTTTCCTCGGGGTACTTAGATGTTTCAGTTCCCCCGGTTCGCCTCATTAACCTATGGATTCAGTTAATGATAGTGTGACGAGTCACACTGGGTTTCCCCATTCGGAAATCGCCGGTTATAACGGTTCATATCACCTTACCGACGCTTATCGCAGATTAGCACGTCCTTCATCGCCTCTGACTGCCAGGGCATCCACCGTGTACGCTTAGTCGCTTAACCTCACAACCCGAAGATGTTTCTTGCGATTCACCATCGTGTTGCGAAAATTTGAGAGACTCACGAACAACTTTCGTTGTTCAGTGTTTCAATTTTCAGCTTGATCCAGATTTTTAAAGAGCAAAACTTCGCAGTGAACCTTTGCAGGTACACTCTGAAGTATTTTTTATTTAATCACTACAGAGATGGTGGAGCTATGCGGGATCGAACCGCAGACCTCCTGCGTGCAAAGCAGGCGCTCTCCCAGCTGAGCTATAGCCCCATAACATGTAGTTAAAACCTCTTCAAATTTGCGGTGCAAATTTGGTAGGCCTGAGTGGACTTGAACCACCGACCTCACCCTTATCAGGGGTGCGCTCTAACCACCTGAGCTACAAGCCTGTAGAGGTTTTACTGCTCATTTTCATCAGACAATCTGTGTGAGCACTGCAAAGAACAGTTCTTTAAGGTAAGGAGGTGATCCAACCGCAGGTTCCCCTACGGTTACCTTGTTACGACTTCACCCCAGTCATGAATCACAAAGTGGTAAGCGCCCTCCCGAAGGTTAAGCTACCTACTTCTTTTGCAACCCACTCCCATGGTGTGACGGGCGGTGTGTACAAGGCCCGGGAACGTATTCACCGTGGCATTCTGATCCACGATTACTAGCGATTCCGACTTCATGGAGTCGAGTTGCAGACTCCAATCCGGACTACGACGCACTTTATGAGGTCCGCTTGCTCTCGCGAGGTCGCTTCTCTTTGTATGCGCCATTGTAGCACGTGTGTAGCCCTGGTCGTAAGGGCCATGATGACTTGACGTCATCCCCACCTTCCTCCAGTTTATCACTGGCAGTCTCCTTTGAGTTCCCGGCCGGACCGCTGGCAACAAAGGATAAGGGTTGCGCTCGTTGCGGGACTTAACCCAACATTTCACAACACGAGCTGACGACAGCCATGCAGCACCTGTCTCACAGTTCCCGAAGGCACCAATCCATCTCTGGAAAGTTCTGTGGATGTCAAGACCAGGTAAGGTTCTTCGCGTTGCATCGAATTAAACCACATGCTCCACCGCTTGTGCGGGCCCCCGTCAATTCATTTGAGTTTTAACCTTGCGGCCGTACTCCCCAGGCGGTCGACTTAACGCGTTAGCTCCGGAAGCCACGCCTCAAGGGCACAACCTCCAAGTCGACATCGTTTACGGCGTGGACTACCAGGGTATCTAATCCTGTTTGCTCCCCACGCTTTCGCACCTGAGCGTCAGTCTTCGTCCAGGGGGCCGCCTTCGCCACCGGTATTCCTCCAGATCTCTACGCATTTCACCGCTACACCTGGAATTCTACCCCCCTCTACGAGACTCAAGCTTGCCAGTATCAGATGCAGTTCCCAGGTTGAGCCCGGGGATTTCACATCTGACTTAACAAACCGCCTGCGTGCGCTTTACGCCCAGTAATTCCGATTAACGCTTGCACCCTCCGTATTACCGCGGCTGCTGGCACGGAGTTAGCCGGTGCTTCTTCTGCGGGTAACGTCAATGAGCAAAGGTATTAACTTCACTCCCTTCCTCCCCGCTGAAAGTACTTTACAACCCGAAGGCCTTCTTCATACACGCGGCATGGCTGCATCAGGCTTGCGCCCATTGTGCAATATTCCCCACTGCTGCCTCCCGTAGGAGTCTGGACCGTGTCTCAGTTCCAGTGTGGCTGGTCATCCTCTCAGACCAGCTAGGGATCGTCGCCTAGGTGAGCCGTTACCCCACCTACTAGCTAATCCCATCTGGGCACATCCGATGGCAAGAGGCCCGAAGGTCCCCCTCTTTGGTCTTGCGACGTTATGCGGTATTAGCTACCGTTTCCAGTAGTTATCCCCCTCCATCAGGCAGTTTCCCAGACATTACTCACCCGTCCGCCACTCGTCAGCGAATCAGCAAGCTGATTCCTGTTACCGTTCGACTTGCATGTGTTAGGCCTGCCGCCAGCGTTCAATCTGAGCCATGATCAAACTCTTCAATTTAAAAGTTTGATGCTCAAAGAATTAAACTTCGTAATAAATTACGTGTTCACTCTTGAGACTTGGTATTCATTTATCGTCTTGCGACGTTAAGAATCCGTATCTTCGAGTGCCCACACAGATTGTCTGATAAATTGTTAAAGAGCAGTTGCGACGCGGCTTTCAGCTCACTGTCGCGAGGTGGCGTATATTACGCTTTCCTCTTTCAGAGTCAACCCTGAATTTCAGGATTTTTCTCTTTGTTGTTACGACCATCTTGTGAAGTGTTTCACGTTGTCGTCTCAACGGAGGCGCATTATAGGGATCCCAATTTTTTGCACAAGTACTTTTTTGATCTTTTTTTCTGTTTGTTGTTTTTTCAGCCTTTTTGCTGCATTCACACACAAAACGGTGCTTTTTTGCATACTAAAAGACTTGCACAAGGCCAATAATGCACCCAAAGTCATTAGTAAATCATTTATTGTTGAGGTAAGTATGCCTGATGTTTTACGCCCATACCGCGATCTTTTTCCACAAATCGGTCAGCGCGTAATGATCGACAGTAGTAGTGTGGTTATTGGTGACGCCCGCCTGGCTGATGATGTGGGGATCTGGCCGCTCGTTGTGATTCGTGGCGATGTGAATTATGTACAAATCGGTGCCCGCACTAATATTCAGGATGGTAGCGTCTTACACGTGACCCATAAATCAACGGCTAATCCACAAGGCAATCCGTTGATCGTCGGTGAAGACGTTACGGTTGGACATAAAGTGATGCTCCACGGCTGCACCATTGGCAATCGAGTTTTGGTTGGGATGGGCTCAATTTTACTTGATGGCGCAATAGTAGAAGATGATGTGATGATTGGTGCGGGTAGCCTGGTCCCACAAAATAAACGACTGGTGAGCGGATATCTGTATCTCGGTAGCCCCGTCAAACAGATCCGCCCGTTAAGTGATGAAGAGAAGGCTGGGTTACGCTATTCCGCAAATAATTACGTGAAATGGAAGGACGAATATCTGGATCAGGGTAACCAGACCCAACCTTGATCATCTTCACTTTGTTCCTGAATTAAGTTTTCCGCTTCTTCTTCCAGGTCCCAGCGATGCTGACGAAAATTCGCTAACCACTGTTCTGGCGTATCTCCTGCAAAGCGGTTCGCCAGACTCTCTCCAGTAATAGCGCAAGTGAGCTGCATACCATTTACAAGAGCTGGAAAACAAACGCATTTTTTACTCTCGTTCCACTGTTCCCTGTCTGGAAACTGGATGGCCTGATTCACGCGGACAACTCCTCCTGCAATTGCTTTATAACTGGTTCTACATCAGGCAGAACACCGTGCCAGAGAAGGAAGGCATGAGCCGCCTGCGCCACTAACATCCCCAATCCATCCGCATTACGTTTTGAGCCTTGCTGTTCACACCATGCCAGAAAGGGCGTTTTTCCCTTCTGGTAGAACATGTCATAACAACAAATACCTGAATGGACGAGCGATGCCGGGATCGCCGGAACATCTCCACTAATGCCACTGGATGTCGCGTTAATAATAAGATCGAACTCGTGACCGTCCAGTTCGTCCATACCCAACGCCTGAACACTACCAGTGTGCGCAAACAATTTAGCCAACTCTTCCGCGCGAGAAACCGTTCGGTTAGTGATTGTCACCGCACAGTCCAGAGAGAGAAGCGGCAGTAATACCCCACGAGATGCCCCACCAGCGCCGATAAGCAGAATACGTAAACCGGAGCGAATAAAAGACAGACGTTCCAGATCGCTTAACAAGCCTACACCATCGGTATTGTCACCCAGTAGACGTCCATCTTCTAACCGCTTGAGGGTATTAACAGCACCAGCCAACGCTGCCCGTTCAGTAAGTTCATCCGCTCTGGCAAAAGCCTCTTCTTTAAAAGGCACTGTCACATTCGCACCTTTACCACCAGCACTAAAGAAAGCGTTTAGCGTGTTGATGAAATCATTGATGGGTGCCAGCACGCGGCCATAGGGATGTTCAATATTCAGTTGCTGTGCAAATTGCTGATGAATGAATGGCGATTTGCTGTGGGCTATCGGATTACCAAAAACAGCATAGGTTTCCATTATGTTACCCCTGTCGAAACAGTTCACCCGTCAGGGCATCACGAATTTCTGAAGGATTTAAACGACCGCCCGTTTCACCTCGCACAACCGGGAAATCAGCACCAAACTGTGCGTGAACTTCCTCTATTGTTCGACAAGGTGGCAATCCACTCAAGTTGGCACTGGTAGAAACCAGCGGTTTACCATAAGCCTGGCACAAAGCAACCACCAATGGATGGTCGGTGACTCGTACAGCAAGCGAATCAAAGCGGCCCGTCAACCATCGTGGTGTTGTCGCAGGCGCGGGAAAGACAAAGGTGACAGGACCAGGCCAGCGAGAAAAAATGGTTTCACGCTGCGCGCCAGTCAGCATGCTGTCATCAATATAGGGTTTAAGCTGCTCGTAATTTGCCGCGATTAAAATCAGCCCCTTATCAACCGGACGCTGTTTTAATTCCAACAGCCGCATCACTGCTGTTTCGCTATCAGGATCGCACCCGACACCAAAAACAGCTTCCGTTGGATAGGCGATGACACGTTCTTCATTGAGGACATCTATCGCAGCTGCGATAGCGTCTCCTTGCAGGTTATTATTCACGTTATTATTCCGCCGAAACCGGCTTTCCACATTGTTTACTGGCACAAAAGTGTTTTACACCCTGCGCGGTTTTCTTTTCGATGAGTAGCGGATAATGACACTCAGGGCACTCTCCGGCTATTGGTTTGAAGTTAATAGCAAATTGACACTCAGGGTAGCGATCACAGGAGTGAAATGTTTTGCCATAACGGGAGCGGCGCTGGACCAGATGGCCCGTCCGACATTGAGGACAGGTAATTGCTGTTTCGTCCGGTTTATCGATAAGTTCGGTATGTTCGCATTCAGGGTAGTTACTGCAACCAATAAACATACCAAAGCGTCCCTGGCGTAATACCAGATTTGCTCCGCATGCAGGGCAAACCTGCCCCTCCAGAACTTTGACGATATGCCCATCCGCTGAAGATTTCAGAGGACGGACGTAGTCACACGCCGGATACTGTGAGCACCCAAGAAACGGACCGTGTTTCCCGGATCGAATAACCAGTTCAGCCCCGCACTTTGGGCAGGACTCATTATTACGCACCGTGAACAGTGCTGATTTCGCCATAACAACTTATGCTGAATTAAAGAAATGATTAATGCAGCATACCTTCATTCACTTCAAAGAGTAATTCTTCCATTTGCTGGTACGCATTTTCGCAGCCCGGGATGTTGAACAACACCATCAGGATCACCCATTTCAGATCATCCAGTTCGAACTCTGCGTTATCCAGCGCGAGCACTCGCTCTATCACCATTTCACGAGTTTCAAGGTTGAGCACCTGAATCTGCTCAAGGAAAAGCAGAAACCCACGGCAGCTGGCATCCAGTCGTTCACACTCTTCCGGTGTATAAATACGCATGGAGAGAGGATCCGAGGCCAGTTGCATCGGTTCTGCCAACCCTTCCTGATAATCAGCAAGTTTTTCCAGCCATAGCAGGGCATTGTAGATATCTTCTCGCTCAAAACCTGCGTCGGTAAGATCCTGTTCAAGTTTGTCTTGATCCACACGCAACTCAGCTTCAGTGTGAATATAGGTTTCAAACAAATACATTAGTACGTCGAACATGGCATGCCCTCCTCAATCGGACATAGCCGCCGGGTACAGCTGCGATCCATCCTGCTAACTCCAGTTCAAGTAGTTGAGTAACTACCTCTGGCACAGGTTGGCCGGCACGTTCAGCGACGACGTCAACAGGTGTTACCTCATCTCCTACGTTAGCCAGGAGCTCAGGAAATGGCAATGCCACGTCTTCCTGATCTGGTGAATAAAATGATTTTTCATGGGCATCTGGCAACCAGTGCAATCCATATTGCAAATTTTCCAGAATTTCTTCCGGTTCCGTCACAAGAATCGCACCTTGTTTTATAAGCCAGTGGGGGCCTTCACTTCCGGGACTCCCTAATGGACCGGGCAAAGCAAAGACTTCACGTCCCTGCTCAAGCGCACAACGCGCTGTCACCAGTGAACCACTGCGCAAAGCCGCTTCCACCACCAGTACACCTTTACTTAGACCACTGATAATGCGATTTCTTCGCGGGAAATTGTAAGCAAGAGGAGGGGTATCAAGGGGAAATTCCGAGACAAGAGCCCCACCATGTTCAAGCAGACTGGTAGCCAGTCGGGCATGGCGACGCGGATGGATGGTATTGAGTCCATTTCCCAAGACCGCAATACTAACGCCATTTACCTGTACCGCCGCTTTATGTGCCACACCGTCGATTCCACGCGCCAGCCCACTGGTAATTGTCACGCCTCGCGCCGCCAGCGACTCACATAACAGCCGCCCCCACCGTTCGCCATACCATGAATGCGCCCGGCTTCCCACTACGGCCAACTGAAATGATTGCAGCGCTTGTAGATCACCAGCAACAAACAGTGCACCTGGATAATCAGCCGTTGCAATAAGTTGAGGAGGATAAAATTCACTGTCCGCAGGGATTAAATGATGGTTAGGTTGCTCCAGCCAACAAAGTGAGCTTTCAATACTCTGCTGTGAAAATGTAAGAAAGCGCTGTGCCTGCCGCAATGTAAGCCCTGTTTGCTGCAATACAACCGCATCAATATGCGACTGTTTTGCCAGCCAGCGAGCAATACGGACCATATCATCGCCGTACAAGCTGCTGATGCTCATTAAACGCAGCCAAATTTCGGTATCGACCATCCTTATCTCCCTGCCATAAGCAGCCTTAGCAATCTTTGCGATTGGTCAGTGATGCTGTCAATCAGAGGGGGATTTGTCTAGAATAGAAGAAATAATCTTTCTAACTCCTGAACACATCTCTGGAGATTTATGTCAGTTTTGCAAGTGTTACATATTCCGGACGAGCGGCTTCGCAAAGTTGCTAAACCGGTAGAAGAAGTGAATGCAGAAATTCAGCGTATCGTCGATGATATGTTCGAGACGATGTACGCGGAAGAAGGTATTGGCCTGGCGGCAACCCAGGTTGATATCCATCAACGTATCATTGTTATCGATGTTTCGGAAAACCGCGACGAACGGCTGGTGTTAATCAATCCGGAGCTTTTAGAAAAAAGCGGCGAAACAGGCATTGAAGAAGGTTGCCTGTCGATCCCTGAACAGCGTGCTTTAGTGCCGCGCGCAGAGAAAGTGAAAATTCGCGCCCTGGACCGCGATGGTAAACCATTTGAACTGGAAGCAGATGGTCTGTTAGCCATATGCATTCAGCATGAGATGGATCACCTGGTCGGTAAATTGTTCATGGATTACCTGTCACCGCTGAAACAACAACGTATTCGTCAGAAAGTTGAAAAACTGGATCGTCTGAAAGCCCGGGCTTAAGGATAAGAACTAACGTGTCAGAATCACTACGTATTATTTTTGCGGGAACACCTGACTTTGCAGCGCGTCATCTTGACGCGCTGTTGTCTTCTGGTCATAACATCGTTGGCGTGTTCACCCAGCCAGACCGACCGGCAGGACGAGGTAAAAAGCTAATGCCCAGCCCGGTCAAAGTGCTGGCTGAAGAAAAAGGCTTACCCGTTTTTCAGCCTGTTTCCTTGCGTCCACAAGAAAACCAGCAACTGGTCGCCGATCTACAAGCTGATGTTATGGTTGTCGTCGCCTATGGGCTGATTCTGCCTAAAGCTGTGCTGGAAATGCCGCGTCTTGGATGCATCAATGTTCATGGTTCACTGCTGCCGCGCTGGCGCGGCGCGGCGCCAATCCAACGTTCGCTGTGGGCGGGCGATGCAGAAACCGGCGTGACTATTATGCAAATGGATGTCGGTTTAGACACGGGCGACATGCTCTATAAACTCTCCTGCCCGATTACCGCAGAAGATACCAGCGGCACGTTATATGACAAACTGGCAGAGCTTGGCCCACAAGGGCTTATCGCCACATTGAAACAACTGGCAGACGGCACGGCGAAACCAGAAATTCAGGATGAAACTCTTGTTACTTACGCCGAAAAGTTGAGTAAAGAAGAAGCGCGTATTGACTGGTCACTTTCGGCAGCGCAGCTTGAACGCTGCATTCGCGCTTTCAATCCATGGCCAATGAGCTGGCTGGAAATTGAAGGACAGCCGGTTAAAGTCTGGAAAGCGTCGGTCATTGATACGGTAACCAACGCTGCCCCAGGAACGATCCTTGAAGCCAACAAACAAGGCATTCAGGTCGCGACTGGTAATGGCATCCTGAATCTGCTCTCGTTGCAACCTGCGGGTAAGAAAGCGATGAGCGCACAAGACCTCCTGAATTCTCGTCGGGAATGGTTTGTTCCGGGCAACCGTCTGGCCTGATAGTCCACTCTTCTAAGCCCGGTCTTGCCGGGCATTTTTATACTTATGAAAAAACAACGTAATTTACGTAGCATGGCGGCCCAGGCCGTTGAACAAGTCGTCGAGCAAGGGCAATCATTAAGCAACATTTTGCCACCGCTCCAGCAAAAAGTTTCCGATAAAGACAAAGCACTTCTTCAAGAGTTGTGCTTTGGCGTACTGCGCACGCTCTCACAGTTAGACTGGCTAATTAATAAGTTAATGGCCCGTCCGATGACTGGCAAACAGCGGACCGTGCATTACCTGATTATGGTTGGTTTGTATCAACTGCTTTATACCCGCATTCCACCGCATGCTGCGCTGGCTGAAACGGTTGAAGGCGCTGTCGCAATTAAGCGCCCGCAACTTAAAGGGTTGATTAACGGTGTATTACGTCAGTTCCAGCGTCAGCAAGAAGAGTTATTAGCCGAGTTTAATGCCAGTGATGCACGCTATCTGCATCCTTCCTGGTTGCTGAAGCGTCTGCAAAAAGCGTATCCAGAGCAGTGGCAGTCCATCGTTGACGCCAATAACCAGCGTCCGCCAATGTGGCTGCGCGTTAATCGTACGCATCATTCCCGCGCCAGTTGGCTTGCATTGCTGGATGAAGCAGGAATGAAAGGTTTCCCGCATTCGGATTATCCTGATGCTGTACGGCTGGAAACACCTGCACCTGTTCATGCGCTACCCGGTTTTGAAGACGGATGGGTTACCGTTCAGGATGCATCAGCACAAGGTTGCATGACCTGGCTTGCGCCACAAAACGGTGAACACATTCTGGATCTTTGTGCCGCCCCCGGCGGTAAAACAACGCATATCCTTGAGGTGGCACCAGAAGCGCAGGTTCTTGCGGTTGATATTGACGAACAGCGCCTCTCTCGCGTTTACGACAATTTAAAACGCCTTGGTATGAAGGCGACCGTGAAACAAGGTGATGGCCGCTACCCTTCCCAATGGTGTGGCGAGCAACAGTTTGATCGCATTTTATTAGATGCGCCTTGTTCAGCAACGGGTGTGATTCGTCGCCATCCGGATATCAAGTGGTTACGTCGTGATCGCGATATCCCGGAACTCGCGCAACTGCAGTCTGAAATTCTCGACGCCATTTGGCCGCATTTAAAATCCGGTGGAACCCTGGTCTATGCCACCTGTTCGGTGTTACCGGAAGAGAATAGCCTGCAGGTTAAAGCCTTTTTGCAACGTACCGCTGATGCCGAACTTTGCGACACCGGAACACCAGAACAACCGGGTAAGCAGAATCTGCCTGGTGCCGAAGAGGGCGACGGCTTCTTTTACGCTAAGCTAATCAAAAAGTGATGAGATAACGGGTCGCGACTGATGAAAATTATCATTCTGGGTGCCGGTCAGGTTGGCGGCACACTGGCGGAAAACCTGGTTGGCGAGAACAACGATATTACCGTTGTCGATACCAATGGTGAGCGTCTGCGGACCTTGCAGGATAAATTTGACCTGCGAGTCGTGCAGGGGCATGGCTCTCATCCACGCGTATTGCGGGAGGCAGGCGCCGACGACGCCGATATGCTGGTTGCTGTAACCAGTTCAGATGAAACCAATATGGTTGCCTGCCAGGTAGCCTACTCACTTTTCAACACACCTAATCGCATCGCTCGTATCCGCTCACCAGACTACGTGCGCGATGCCGATAAGCTATTTCATTCAGATGCTGTACCAATTGATCATCTGATCGCACCAGAGCAGTTGGTTATCGATAATATTTACCGACTGATTGAGTATCCCGGCGCATTGCAGGTGGTGAACTTCGCTGAGGGCAAAGTTAGCCTTGCAGTGGTAAAAGCCTATTATGGTGGCCCGCTTATTGGTAATGCGCTTTCGACCATGCGCGAGCATATGCCACATATCGATACCCGCGTGGCGGCAATTTTCCGCCACGACCGTCCTATCCGCCCGCAAGGTTCGACCATTGTTGAAGCCGGTGATGAAGTGTTCTTTATTGCCGCCTCGCAGCATATACGCGCGGTGATGAGTGAATTACAGCGACTGGAAAAACCGTATAAGCGGATCATGCTAGTTGGTGGCGGTAATATCGGTGCAGGGCTGGCGCGTCGTCTGGAAAAAGATTACAGCGTCAAACTCATCGAACGTAATCAGCAGCGCGCTGCCGAACTGGCGGAAAAGTTGCAGAATACGATCGTCTTTTTTGGTGATGCGTCGGATCAAGAACTGCTGGCCGAAGAACATATCGATCAAGTTGATCTGTTTATTGCCGTCACCAACGATGACGAGGCCAATATCATGTCAGCCATGCTCGCCAAACGTATGGGTGCGAAAAAGGTGATGGTATTGATCCAGCGTCGCGCTTATGTGGATCTAGTTCAGGGGAGCGTGATCGATATTGCGATTTCACCACAACAAGCAACTATTTCTGCGTTGCTTAGTCATGTGCGAAAAGCAGATATTGTTGGTGTTTCCTCATTGCGCCGCGGCGTAGCAGAAGCTATTGAAGCCGTTGCTCACGGTGATGAAAGCACCTCGCGCGTTGTCGGCAGAGTCATTGATGAAATCAAGCTACCGCCAGGAACTATTATTGGAGCGGTGGTACGTGGAAACGACGTGATGATTGCCAATGACAATCTGCGCATTGAGCAAGGCGATCACGTAATTATGTTCCTCACAGATAAAAAGTTTATTACCGACGTCGAAAGACTGTTCCAGCCAAGTCCTTTCTTTTTGTAATTAATAAGGCGTCTAATGACGCCTTATTATTTCCCTTTGAATATCAAGGATTAATTAAATTCATTCCTGGCAGGAAAATAGCTTAACATTTGTTAGACTTATGGTTGTCGGCTTCATAGGGAGAATAACATGAGCATTATTAAAGAATTTCGCGAATTTGCGATGCGCGGGAACGTGGTGGATTTGGCGGTGGGTGTCATTATCGGTGCGGCATTCGGGAAGATCGTCTCTTCGCTGGTTGCCGATATCATCATGCCACCTTTGGGCTTATTAATTGGCGGGATCGATTTTAAACAGTTTGCTGTCACGCTACGCGATGCGCAGGGGGATATCCCTGCTGTTGTGATGCATTACGGTGTCTTCATTCAAAACGTCTTTGATTTTCTGATTGTGGCCTTTGCCATCTTTATGGCGATTAAACTAATCAACAAACTGAATCGTAAGAAAGAAGAACCTGCAGCAGCACCTGCACCAACTAAAGAAGAAGTATTACTGACAGAGATTCGTGATTTGCTGAAAGAGCAAAATAATCGTTCTTAACAAGCGCCTGAAAGCAGAAGGCCAGTGGTAAAAAAGTGATTTACTTTCTTGCCACTGGCCTCCCAGTTACCCCGATTGCCATGTTTTCCTTTTCGCATATAACTGCCTTTCCCTTTTTTATTTTTTTCTACACGCTGTCTGAACAAAGGGTCATGTAGTAATGCTTCAATCGCATTATCCTTTATCTGCCCTTTCGTATGCTGATATCGGCTCATAAAAACTCCAGTTGGTTATTTAACGGCGCGAGTGTAATCTCGTCAGTGCAAAAAATCAACAATCTGCTTTAACACCGCTGGCTCCTTGTTCAAGAGCTTCAAGGATAGAGCAATAAACGCTGCTATGGGCGCTACCACAACAGGCATCGTTAATAAGTTGCAAGGAACGCTGCATGCTCTGCAACTCGGCTATCCGCGCTTCCACTTCCTGTAATCTTTCCTGCACAATACCTTTTGATTCCTGACAAGTATGATGTTCAGGATCGATACGGATCGAAAGTAACTCACGGATCGACTCCAGACTGAAACCAAGTTGTCTAGCATGCCGAATAAATTTCAACCGTTGGAGATCGCTTTCGGTATACAGACGAAAGCCTCCTACCGTACGAACTTCATGATCCATCATCTGCTGTTTTTCGTAATAACGTATTGTGTCGGGCGTAACTTCTGCCAGTTTTGCCAACTCACCAATGCGATACATAAATTCTCTCTCAGTTGTCATTAATTTTATTCAGAAGCTTATCTGCATATTCGCCACGTAAAAATTCAGTGCTCAAACCTGCTTGCCGCAGTTTTAACTCCAGTAAAGATAACTGGCGGCTAACCTCTTGATATTTCGGATCATCCTGACGGATGCCTTTGAGAATATCCAGAAGCTGAATTGCTTCCTTCCGCTGCTCAAGTTCTGGCGGTAAACAGCCGGCATTTTTTAACAAGCGATAGCCCGCACGCAGTTCCGGCGGCACGTGTGTGTCATCTTCCAGGATTAATGGTTCACCACTGCCTGGGAGATTTTCAAACTCACCTTTAGCCTGTGCTTCAGTAATATGGCGCTCTGCCCACTGGTCAAGTAACCACATAAATACTCCAGGGGATGAACAAAAAGAGTACAGCTATTTTAGATAAGTGGGGATACTACAGATATAAAAAAACCCGCCGAGGCGGGTTTTTTTACGTTGCTTCAGATTACTCTGCAGCAGCTTCTGCTTTCTCTGAACGATCAACCAGCTCGATGTAAGCCATCGGCGCGTTGTCGCCTGCACGGAAGCCACACTTCAGAATACGAGTGTAACCACCGGCACGGCTCGCGAAACGCGGGCCCAGTTCGTTAAACAGTTTTGCCACGATCTCGTTATCACGAGTACGGGCGAATGCCAGACGACGATTAGCAACGCTATCAGTCTTGGCAAGAGTAATCAGCGGCTCAACTACGCGGCGCAGCTCTTTCGCTTTAGGCAGAGTCGTCTTGATGATTTCATGACGAACCAGTGAACCTGCCATATTGCGGAACATAGCCTGGCGATGGCTGCTGTTGCGGTTCAGTTGACGACCACTCTTACGATGGCGCATGACCTTATCCTTCTCAGTAAAACCTTAACCTGTGATCCGGTTACTCGTCAGCGATGCTTGCCGGTGGCCAGTTTTCCAGGCGCATACCCAGAGACAGTCCACGGGAAGCCAGCACGTCTTTAATCTCAGTAAGAGATTTTTTACCAAGGTTAGGCGTTTTAAGGAGCTCAACCTCGGTACGTTGTACCAGATCACCGATATAGTGGATAGCTTCTGCTTTAAGGCAGTTAGCAGAGCGGACAGTCAATTCCAGATCGTCAACAGGGCGCAGCAGGATCGGATCGAACTCTGGTTTCTCTTCTTTCACTTCCGGCTGACGTACATCACGTAAGTCAACGAAAGCTTCCAGTTGTTCAGCCAGAATGGTTGCCGCACGACGAATCGCCTCTTCAGGATCGATTGTGCCGTTGGTTTCCATTTCGATGACCAGCTTGTCCAGGTCGGTACGCTGTTCTACACGCGCTGCTTCAACATTGTAGGCAATACGCTCTACAGGGCTGTAGCATGCGTCGACCAGCAGACGGCCGATTGGGCGCTCATCTTCTTCCGAATGAATTCGGGTAGAAGCCGGCACATAACCACGACCGCGCTGAACTTTGATACGCATGCTAATAGACGCGTTCTCATCGGTCAGGTGGCAGATCACGTGCTGCGGCTTGACGATTTCGACATCACCGTCGTGGGTGATATCGGCTGCAGTCACAGGGCCAATGCCAGATTTATTCAAGGTAAGAATAACTTCATCTTTGCCCTGAACTCTCACCGCCAGCCCTTTCAGGTTGAGCAGGATTTCCAGGATATCTTCCTGAACGCCTTCTTTGGTGCTGTACTCATGTAGTACACCATCAATCTCAACCTCGGTCACCGCGCAACCCGGCATCGATGAGAGCAGAATACGGCGCAGTGCGTTACCCAGAGTATGGCCAAAGCCACGCTCTAAAGGCTCAAGGGTCACCTTGGCGTGCGTCGAACTCACTTGCTCGATATCAACCAGGCGCGGTTTTAGAAACTCTGTCACAGAACCCTGCATTGTGTCCTCTCTTTGGTACTAAGCTTTACTTGGAGTAAAGCTCGACGATCAGGTGTTCGTTAATGTCCGCAGACAGATCAGAACGCTCCGGCTTACGCTTAAACGTACCTTCCATCTTGCCAGCATCAACTTCCAGCCAGGTTGGCTTTTCACGCTGCTCAGCCAGCTCCAGAGCGGCTTTCACGCGAGACTGCTTCTTCGCTTTCTCACGAATGCTTACAACGTCATTCGGACTAACCTGATAAGAAGCGATGTTAACAACACGACCGTTTACCATAATTGCTTTATGGCTAACCAGCTGACGTGCTTCTGCACGAGTGGCACCGAAGCCCATACGGTATACAACGTTGTCCAGACGACCTTCCAGCAGAGCCAACAGGTTTTCACCGGTGTTGCCTTTCAGACGTGCTGCTTCTTTGTAGTAGTTACGGAACTGACGCTCCAGCACACCATAGATACGGCGAACTTTTTGCTTTTCACGCAACTGCACACCATAGTCAGACAGACGCGGTTTACGCGCACCGTGCTGGCCAGGAGCTTGTTCAATTTTACACTTGGTATCGATCGCGCGAACGCCAGACTTAAGGAATAAGTCGGTGCCCTCACGACGGCTCAGCTTGAGCTTAGGACCCAAATATCTTGCCATTTTCTTTCTCCAACAAACCTGGAAAACGAAGCGTTATACGCGACGTTTTTTCGGCGGACGACAACCGTTATGAGGGATCGGAGTCACATCAGTAATGTTAGTGATGCGGAAACCTGCGGCGTTCAGAGCACGAATAGTAGATTCGCGGCCTGGACCCGGACCTTTAACCATAACTTCCAGATTCTTGATGCCGTATTCTTTCACGGCGTCAGCGCAACGCTCTGCTGCAACCTGAGCTGCAAACGGAGTGGATTTGCGAGAACCACGGAAACCGGAACCACCGGCTGTTGCCCAACCCAACGCGTTACCCTGACGATCAGTGATAGTCACGATGGTGTTGTTGAAAGAAGCATGGATATGAGCCACGCCGTCAGAGACTTGTTTTCTTACACGTTTACGTGCACGAATTGGTGCCTTTGCCATTATTCAATCACCCCGATTATTTCTTGATCGGTTTGCGCGGACCCTTACGGGTACGTGCGTTGGTCTTGGTACGCTGACCGCGAACCGGTAGACCACGACGATGACGCAAACCGCGATAGCAACCAAGATCCATCAGGCGCTTGATGCTCATGCTGATTTCACGGCGCAGATCACCTTCAACGACAAATTTGGCAACTTCGTCACGCAGCGTGTCGATTTGTCCTTCAGACAGCTCACTGATCTTAACATCTTCAGCGATACCCGCTGCAGCCAGGATGGCTTTAGAACGGGTCTTGCCGACGCCATAAATCGAAGTTAATGCGATTACGGCATGCTTATGATCAGGAATGTTAATGCCTGCTATACGGGCCACTATGCACTCCTACTATTTAATATGTACGTTCCATGCTGAAAAGCCCGTTTTCAGGATACTCAAATGGAAACGCACAGACATACAAAAGATTGGCTGGCTAATCTAGCCAGCTCAACCCAACTTTGCAAGAAAAATATGCGAATAAATCAGCCTTGGCGCTGTTTATGCTTCGGCTCGGCACTGCAAATCACACGGATGACACCATCACGCTTAACGATTTTGCAGTTACGGCATAATTTCTTGACGGAAGCACGAACTTTCATTTTTACTCTCCGTAACTTCTCGGGCGACCAATTATCGGCCGTAGCCTTTCAGGTTCGCCTTCTTCAATGCAGACTCATACTGACTGGACATCATCAGAGTTTGCACTTGAGCCATAAAGTCCATAATCACGACAACAACGATAAGCAGTGAGGTCCCACCGAAGTAGAACGGTACTTTCATTGCATCACGCATGAACTCCGGGATCAGGCAGATAAAGGTAATGTACAGCGCACCAACCAAGGTCAGGCGGGTCATTACTTTATCAATATACTTCGCCGTTTGCTCTCCCGGACGAATTCCTGGTACAAATGCACCGGACTTCTTCAGGTTATCTGCTGTTTCACGCGGGTTGAAAACCAACGCCGTGTAGAAGAAACAGAAGAAGATGATTGCAGACGCATAGAGTAACACATAAAGCGGTTGCCCAGGCTGCAAATACAGCGAAATTGTTGTCAGCCAGTTCCAACCAGTACCGCCCCCGAACCATGACGCGATGGTAGCCGGGAACAGAATAATACTGGAAGCGAAGATTGCCGGGATTACCCCCGCCATATTCACTTTCAGCGGTAAATGTGTGCTCTGTGCAGCATAGACACGACGACCTTGCTGACGTTTTGCGTAGTTTACCACAATGCGGCGTTGACCACGCTCAACAAATACAACAAAGAACGTCACTGCAAATACTAATACTGCAACCAACAGCAACACGAGGAAGTGCAGGTCGCCTTGACGCGCTTGCTCGATAGTATGGGCAATGGCTGGCGGGAGTCCCGCGACAATACCGGCGAAGATAATGATTGAAATACCGTTACCGATACCTCGTTCAGTGATCTGTTCGCCCAACCACATCAGGAACATCGTTCCTGTGACCAGACTTACAACAGCGGTGAAGTAGAATGCAAAGCCCGGGTTAATAACCAGGCCTTGCATACCAGGCATATTCGGCAGACCGGTAGCAATACCGATCGACTGGAATATTGCCAGCACCAGAGTACCGTAACGGGTGTACTGGCTGATCTTACGACGACCAGACTCCCCTTCTTTCTTAATTTCTGCCAACGTTGGGTGAACCACCGTCAGCAGCTGGATAATGATCGACGCCGAAATATACGGCATGATCCCCAGAGCAAAGATAGAAGCACGGCTGAGAGCACCACCAGAGAACATGTTAAACATCTCAATGATGGTGCCTCGCTGTTGCTCAAGCAGTTTGGCAAGTACAGCGGCATCAATACCAGGGATCGGAATAAAAGAGCCAATACGGAACACAATCAGCGCACCGATAACAAACAGCAGTCTGCGTTTCAGCTCGCCTAAGCCACCTTTGGCACTTTGAAAATCTAATCCCGGTTGTTTAGCCATCTGCTACTTATTCCTCGATTTTACCGCCAGCAGCTTCGATAGCAGCACGAGCGCCTTTAGTAACACGCAGGCCACGAACAGTTACCGGAGTAGTTACTTCGCCAGCCAGGATCACTTTCGCGAACTCGATCTGGATACCGATAATGTTAGCCGCTTTCAGCGTGTTCAGGTCTACAACACCGCCTTCTACTTTAGCCAGGTCAGACAGACGAACTTCGGCTGTAATCGCTGCTTTACGAGAAGTGAAGCCGAATTTCGGCAGACGACGGTACAGAGGCATCTGACCACCCTCGAAACCGCGACGTACGCCACCGCCAGAACGAGATTTCTGACCTTTGTGACCACGACCACCGGTTTTACCGAGGCCAGAACCGATACCACGACCCAGGCGTTTACCCGCCTTTTTGGAGCCTTCGGCCGGAGACAGAGTATTTAAACGCATCTCTTACTCCTCAACTTTAACCATGAAGGAAACCGCGTTGATCATACCGCGAATAGCAGGAGTATCCTCGCGCTCTACGGTGTGACCAATACGACGCAGACCCAGGCCAAGCAGCGTTGCCTTGTGTTTCGGCAGACGACCGATTGCACTGCGGGTTTGAGTAATTTTAATAGTCTTTGCCATGGTTTATTTCCCCAGAATTTCTTCAACGGATTTACCACGCTTGGCAGCGACCATTTCTGGAGAATTCATATTTTCCAGGCCATCGATAGTTGCACGAACCACGTTAATCGGGTTGGTGGAACCATACGCTTTAGCCAGAACGTTATGAACCCCAGCGACTTCCAGAACGGCGCGCATTGCACCACCGGCGATGATACCGGTACCTTCGGAAGCCGGCTGCATGAATACGCGAGAACCCGTATGAACACCTTTAACAGGGTGTTGCAGAGTGCCGTTATTCAGCGCGACGTTAATCATATTGCGACGGGCTTTTTCCATCGCTTTCTGGATCGCTGCTGGAACTTCACGCGCTTTACCGTAACCAAAACCAACGCGACCGTTACCATCGCCAACTACAGTCAGAGCTGTGAAGGAGAAAATACGACCACCTTTAACGGTTTTAGATACGCGGTTTACCGCGATCAGCTTTTCCTGCAGTTCGCCAGCTTGTTTTTCGATGTGAGCCATCTTACACCTCTACCTTAGAACTGAAGGCCAGCTTCACGGGCAGCATCTGCCAGTGCCTGGACACGACCATGATATTGGAACCCGGAACGGTCAAAGGATACATCTTTGATGCCTTTTTCCAGAGCGCGTTCAGCGACAGCTTTACCCACAGCTGCAGCCGCGTCTTTGTTACCGGTGTACTTCAGTTGTTCAGCGATAGCTTTTTCTACAGTAGAAGCAGCTACCAGAACTTCAGAACCGTTCGGTGCAATTACCTGTGCGTAAATGTGACGCGGGGTACGATGTACCACCAGGCGAGTTGCGCCCAGCTCCTGGAGCTTGCGGCGTGCGCGGGTCGCACGACGGATACGAGCAGATTTCTTATCCATAGTGTTACCTTACTTCTTCTTAGCCTCTTTGGTACGCACGACTTCGTCGGCGTAACGAACACCCTTGCCTTTGTAAGGCTCAGGACGACGGTAGGCGCGCAGATCCGCTGCAACCTGGCCGATCATCTGCTTATCAGCGCCTTTCAGCACGATTTCAGTCTGAGTCGGACATTCAGCAGTGATACCCGCAGGCAGCTGATGGTCAACAGGATGAGAGAAACCCAGAGACAGGTTAATCACATTGCCTTTAACCGCTGCACGGTAACCTACACCAACCAGCTGCAGCTTCTTAGTGAAGCCTTCGGTAACACCGATAACCATTGAGTTCAGCAGGGCACGCGCGGTACCAGCCTGAGCCCAACCGTCTGCGTAACCATCACGCGGACCGAAGGTCAGGGTATTATCTGCATGTTTAACTTCAACAGCATCGTTGAGAGTACGAGTCAGCTCGCCGTTTTTACCTTTGATCGTAATAACCTGACCGTTGATTTTTACATCAACGCCGGCAGGAACAACGACCGGTGCTTTAGCAACACGAGACATTTTTTCCTCCGATTAGGCTACGTAGCAGATAATTTCGCCACCAAGACCAGCCTGGCGCGCTGCACGATCAGTCATAACACCTTTAGAGGTAGAAACAACTGCGATACCCAGACCCGCCATAACTTTCGGCAGCTCATCTTTACGTTTATAGATGCGCAGACCTGGGCGGCTGACACGCTGAATGCTTTCTACAACAGCTTTGCCCTGGAAATACTTAAGAGTCAGTTCCAGTTCAGGCTTGGTGTCGCCTTCAACTTTAAAATCTTCAATAAAACCTTCTTCCTTCAGCACGTTGGCGATTGCCACTTTCAGCTTGGAGGAAGGCATGGTGACCGCAGCTTTGTTCGCGGCCTGACCGTTACGGATACGGGTCAGCATATCCGCGATCGGATCTTGCATGCTCATCTGTCTTTACTCCCGTGATTCAATTGGTGACAATTACCAGCTAGCCTTTTTCAGACCCGGGATTTCACCGCGCATAGCGGCTTCACGGACCTTAATACGGCTCAACCCGAACTTCCGCAGGAAACCATGCGGACGACCTGTTTGACGGCAGCGGTTACGCTGACGAGACGGGCTGGAATCACGCGGCAGAGTCTGCAGCTTGAGAACAGCGTTCCAACGATCTTCGTCGGAAGCGTTCACATCAGAGATGATCGCTTTCAGTTCAGCGCGTTTCGCGAAGTATTTATCAGCTAAAGCTACGCGTTTTACTTCGCGTGCTTTCATTGATTGCTTAGCCATTTAGTAACCCTACCTTACTTGCGGAACGGGAAGTCAAAGGCAGCCAGCAGAGCACGGCCTTCTTCGTCAGATTTCGCAGTAGTGGTAATGGTAATATCCAAACCACGAACGCGGTCGACTTTATCGTAGTCGATTTCTGGGAAGATGATCTGCTCACGGACACCCATGCTGTAGTTACCACGACCGTCGAAAGACTTAGCGGACAAGCCACGGAAGTCACGGATACGCGGTACAGCAATAGTGATCAGGCGCTCAAAGAACTCCCACATGCGTTCGCCACGCAGAGTTACTTTACAGCCGATCGGATAGCCCTGACGGATTTTGAAGCCTGCAACAGATTTGCGTGCTTTGGTGATCAGCGGTTTTTGACCGGAGATTGCTGCCAGGTCTGCTGCTGCGTTATCCAGCAGTTTTTTGTCAGCGATCGCTTCACCAACACCCATGTTCAGGGTGATCTTCTCGACCCGAGGGACTTGCATGACAGAATTGTAGTTAAACTCAGTCATGAGTTTTTTAACTACTTCGTCTTTGTAGTAATCATGCAGTTTCGCCATCGTACTACTCCAAATTACTTGATAGTTTCGCTGTTAGACTTGAAGAAACGGACTTTTTTGCCGTCTTCGAATCTAAAGCCTACACGGTCAGCCTTGCCGGTTGCCGCATTGAAGATTGCTACGTTGGAAACCTGAATAGCGGCTTCTTTTTCAACGATGCCACCCGGTTGGTTCAGGGCCGGAACCGGCTTCTGATGTTTCTTAACCAGGTTGATACCTTCAACAATGACCTTGCCGGAAGACAGGACATTCTTAACTTTACCGCGTTTACCTTTATCTTTACCGGTTAACACGATAACTTCGTCATCACGACGGATTTTCGCTGCCATGATTCGCTCCTTAGAGTACTTCTGGTGCCAGAGAGATAATTTTCATGAACTTCTCACTACGAAGCTCACGAGTTACCGGCCCAAAAATACGCGTACCGATAGGCTGCTCGCTGTTGTTGTTCAGAAGAACACAAGCATTACCATCGAAGCGAATGACAGAACCGTCCGGGCGACGAACACCCTTCTTGGTGCGCACCACTACCGCCTTCAGCACATCACCTTTTTTGACCTTACCACGCGGAATTGCTTCTTTGATGGTGATCTTGATGATGTCGCCTACGCCTGCGTAGCGACGGTGCGAGCCACCCAGAACCTTGATACACATTACGCGACGTGCACCGGAGTTGTCGGCGACGTTCAGCATAGTCTGTTCTTGGATCATTTTAGTGCTCCGCTAATGTCAACTACTACTGAGACCCGAAAATCAGGTCGTTAAAAATCCCCATATCGAGGGCGCGGCATTATAACACCGCTTCAAGGATATGGGTAGAAAAAATAAACGGCTCATTTCTGAGCCGTTTATTCGTATCGAGAGAGTGTACTGTATTACAGAACCGCTTTCTCTACAACGCGAACCAGCGTCCAGGATTTAGTCTTGGACAGCGGACGGCATTCGCGGATTTCAACCACGTCACCGATACCGCATTCGTTGTTCTCGTCATGTACGTGCAGTTTGGTCGTACGCTTGATGAATTTACCGTAGATCGGGTGTTTCACAAAACGTTCGATAGCAACAACAATGGATTTCTCCATTTTGTCGCTAACAACGCGACCTTGCAGAGTACGGATTTTATCGGTCATTACGCACCCGCCTTCTCGTTCAGTAAAGTCTTAACGCGTGCGACATCGCGACGCACTTGCTTCAACAGGTGAGACTGTTGCAGCTGGCCACTTGCAGCCTGCATACGCAGGTTGAACTGCTCACGCAGCAGGTTCAGCAGCTCGGTGTTCAGCTCTTCAACGCTCTTCTCACGCAGCTCTTTTGCTTTCATTACATCACCGTCTTAGTTACAAAGGTGGTTTTAATCGGCAGTTTCGCTGCTGCCAGCTTGAATGCTTCACGGGCCAGCTCTTCCGGAACACCGTCCATTTCATACAGGACTTTACCCGGCTGAATCAAGGCAACCCAATACTCCACGTTACCTTTACCTTTACCCATACGCACTGCCAGCGGCTTTTCAGTGATCGGTTTGTCCGGGAACACACGGATCCAGATCTTACCTTGACGCTTAACTGCACGGGTCATAGCACGACGTGCTGCTTCGATCTGACGTGCAGTCAGACGACCACGGCCAACAGCTTTCAGACCGAAGCTGCCGAAGCTAACATCCGTACCCTGCGCCAGACCGCGGTTACGGCCTTTGTGCATTTTACGGAATTTTGTACGCTTTGGTTGTAACATCAGCGACGCTCCTTATTTACGGCCTTTACGCTGCTGCTTTTTAGGCTGAGCAGCCGGTTTTTCCGGTTGTTCAACAGCAGCCATACCACCCAGGATCTCGCCTTTGAAGATCCACACTTTAACGCCGATTACACCGTAAGTGGTGTGCGCTTCAGAGGTGTTGTAGTCGATGTCAGCACGCAGAGTGTGCAGCGGTACGCGACCTTCGCGGTACCATTCGGTACGTGCGATTTCCGCGCCGCCCAGACGGCCGCTAACTTCAACTTTAATACCTTTAGCGCCCAGACGCATTGCGTTCTGTACAGCACGCTTCATAGCACGACGGAACATAACACGACGTTCCAGCTGAGAAGTGATGCTGTCAGCAACCAGTTTTGCGTCCAGTTCAGGCTTACGAACTTCGGCGATGTTGATCTGTGCAGGAACGCCAGCGATGTCCGCTACGACCTTACGCAGTTTTTCTACGTCTTCACCTTTTTTACCGATAACGATACCCGGGCGAGCAGTGTGAATGGTTACACGAATGCTCTTAGCCGGACGCTCGATAACGATACGAGATACGGACGCTTTAGCCAGTTCCTTTGTCAGGTACTGACGTACTTTAAAATCGCTGTCCAGGTTGTCAGCGAATTCTTTGGTGTTCGCAAACCAGGTAGAGTTCCATGGTTTTACAATACCCAGGCGAATACCATTAGGATGTACTTTCTGACCCATTGCTAGTCTCCAGAGTCTCAGCGATCGGACACAACCACAGTGATGTGGCTGGTGCGCTTCAGGATGCGATCTGCACGACCTTTTGCACGCGGCATAATGCGCTTCATGCTCGGGCCTTCGTCTACGAAAATTTTCGTAACTTTCAGATCGTCAATGTCAGCGCCATCGTTGTGTTCAGCGTTAGCAATGGCAGATTCCAGAACTTTCTTGACCAGTACAGCCGCTTTCTTGTTGGTGTAGGTCAAAATATCCAGAGCCTGCGACACTTTCTTACCGCGAATCAGGTCAGCAACAAGGCGAACCTTCTGAGCAGAAGAACGAGCATGGCGATGTTTAGCGATAGTTTCCATCTCTTCCTCCTACCTTATTTCTTTTTCGCTTTTTTATCAGCAGCGTGGCCGCGATAAGTACGAGTCGGTGCGAATTCACCCAGTTTGTGGCCGACCATTTCGTCGGTTACAAATACCGGAACGTGCTGACGACCATTATGGACAGCGATGGTCAAACCGATCATGTTAGGAAAGATCGTTGAACGACGGGACCAAGTGCGCAGGGGCTTCTTGTCTCCGCTTTCCACCGCTTTCTCTACCTTCTTCAGCAAGTGCAGGTCAATAAAAGGACCTTTCTTGAGAGAACGTGGCATGGCTTATCCTCTAAAATTATTTGCTACGGCGACGTACGATGAATTTATCAGTACGCTTGTTGCTGCGGGTCTTCTTACCTTTGGTCTGAACGCCCCACGGAGTTACCGGGTGCTTACCAAAGTTACGACCTTCACCACCACCATGTGGGTGGTCTACCGGGTTCATCGCGGTACCGCGAACGGTCGGACGAACACCACGCCAGCGTGCAGCACCTGCTTTACCCAGAACGCGCAGCATATGCTCAGCATTGCCAACTTCGCCCAGAGTTGCACGGCAGTCTGCTTCTACTTTACGCATTTCACCAGAACGCAGACGCAGGGTGACATAAGCACCATCACGAGCAACGATCTGAACGTAAGTACCAGCGGAACGTGCCAGCTGACCGCCTTTACCTGGTTTCATTTCTACGTTGTGAACAGTAGAACCAACCGGGATGTTGCGCATCGGCAGGGTGTTACCTGGTTTGATTGCAGCATCAACGCCAGACTGAATCTGGTCGCCAGCTTTCAGGCCTTTAGGGGCCAGGATGTAACGGCGTTCACCGTCTTTGTACAGAACCAGCGCGATGTTCGCGGAACGGTTCGGATCGTACTCAAGACGTTCAACAACTGCCGGGATACCGTCTTTGTTGCGTTTGAAGTCAACAATACGGTAAGCCTGCTTGTGGCCACCACCGATATGACGAGTGGTGATACGGCCATTGTTGTTACGACCACCGGATTTGCTGTTTTTTTCCAGCAACGGAGCAAAAGGTTTGCCCTTGTGCAGCTCAGGGTTAACCACTTTAACAACGTGGCGACGACCCGGAGATGTCGGTTTACATTTAACAACTGCCATTGTATTACTCCTCCGACTTACTCAGCGCCGCCAACGAAGTCCAGATTCTGGCCTTCTTTCAGGGTGACGTAAGCTTTTTTCCAGTCGCTACGACGACCGATACGCTGTCCGTGACGTTTAACTTTCCCTTTAACTACCAGGGTGTTAACGACTTCGACTTCGACTTCAAACAGTTTCTGCACAGCAGCTTTGATTTCTGCTTTGGTCGCGTCTTTAGCAACTTTGAGTACGATGGTGTTGGATTTTTCCATCGCAGTAGACGCTTTTTCAGAAACGTGCGGTGCACGCAGCACCTTCAGCAGACGTTCTTCACGAATCATGCCAGCATCTCCTCAACTTGCTTAACAGCATCAGCAGTCATTACGACTTTGTCGAAGGCGATCAGGCTAACCGGGTCGATACCAGTTGCATCGCGTACGTCAACCTTGTGCAGGTTGCGCGCAGCCAGGAACAGGTTCTCGTCCAGCTCACCGGTGATGATCAGCACATCTTCCAGAGCCATGTCTTTCAGTTTCTGTGCCAGCAGCTTGGTTTTCGGTGCTTCTACAGAGAACTTCTCGACAACGATCAGACGATCCTGACGTACCAGTTCGGACAGGATGCTTTTCAGCGCGCCGCGGTACATCTTCTTGTTAACTTTTTGACTGTGGTCCTGCGGACGAGCAGCGAAGGTCACGCCACCAGAACGCCAAATCGGGCTCTTGATAGAACCAGAACGCGCACGGCCGGTGCCTTTCTGGCGCCACGGTTTTTTACCGGAACCAGTTACTTCAGCACGAGTCTTCTGAGCACGAGTACCCTGACGAGCACCGGCTGCATAAGCAACAACAACCTGGTGAACCAGCGCTTCGTTGAAATCACGACCGAAGGTAGTTTCGGAAACAGTCAGCGCGCTCTGCGCGTCTTTCAATACTAATTCCATTGCTATCTCCTTACGCCTTCACAGCTGGTTTAACGATCAGGTCGCTACCGGTTGCACCCGGGACAGCACCTTTAACCAGCAGCAGGTTGCGCTCAGCGTCAACGCGTACTACGTCAAGGCTCTGAACGGTTACACGTTCGTTACCCATCTGACCTGCCATTTTCTTGCCTTTGAACACTTTGCCCGGAGTCTGGTTCTGACCGATAGAACCCGGAACGCGGTGAGACAAGGAGTTACCGTGGGTTGCGTCCTGGGTACGGAAGTTCCAGCGCTTAACGGTACCTGCGAAACCTTTACCTTTAGAGGTGCCAGTTACGTCAACTTTTTTAACGTCAGCAAACAGTTCAACGCTAATGCTCTGACCTACAGTGAACTCTTCGCCTTCAGCCAGGCGGAATTCCCACAGACCACGGCCAGCTTCTACGCCAGCTTTAGCGAAGTGGCCAGCTTCAGGCTTGGTCACACGGTTAGCTTTTTTAGCACCGGTGGTTACCTGAATAGCACGGTAGCCATCGTTAGCCAGGTCTTTAACCTGAGTAACGCGGTTTGCTTCAACTTCGATTACGGTTACTGGGATAGAAACGCCGTCTTCTGTGAAGATACGGGTCATACCCACTTTTTTACCGACTAAACCAATCATTGTTTCAACCTCTCAATCGCTCAATGACCTGATTAACCCAGGCTGATCTGCACGTCTACACCGGCAGCCAGATCCAGACGCATCAGAGCATCAACGGTTTTCTCGGTTGGCTCAACGATGTCAACCAGACGCAAGTGAGTACGGATTTCGTACTGATCGCGCGCGTCTTTGTTGACGTGCGGAGAGATCAGAACAGTGAAGCGCTCTTTGCGTGTCGGCAGCGGGATCGGACCACGGACCTGCGCACCAGTGCGCTTGGCAGTCTCGACGATTTCCGCGGTTGCTTGATCGATCAGACGATGATCAAACGCTTTCAGGCGGATACGGATTCTTTGGTTCTGCATGAGACCAGAGCTCCAATTATTTTATAAACGAAAATGATTACTCCTCAGACCCATTACGATTGATGGGAGAGTGTAACCGTTCTTACGTAGCTCCCCGATTGGGAGCATTGTTAGGTAGCCAAATTCGGCTAACTGAGGTTCAGATTGAACCTGCTGTCAACTACGACAAGCCCGCGCATTATACGCAAATCTGAGATTGACGCAAGCATCGGGTAGAAATTAATCGCAACGCACAGATTGCGAGCTGCATTCCACGAAATTTGTAAGGTCGTGAAGATAGCGTTTTTCACCGGAACCTGGTTAACAAATCAGCGATTTCTCTGTTGCTGAGTATCCGGAGTTATTCGATGGTAATACTCCAATTACAGAGGATGTTTTATGGTCGCTACCCTTCCCTTTCTGATTTTGTACGTTTGCTTATCAGTCCTACTTTTTTTCTGGGATGCAAAGCATGGTTTGTTACCTGACAGGTTTACCTGCCCGTTACTCTGGTCAGGTCTTTTGTTCTATCAGGTTTGTCATCCTGACGGTTTAGCCGATGCGTTATGGGGGGCAATTATTGGTTACGGCACATTCGCTGTCATTTACTGGGGATATCGCATACTGCGTCATAAAGAAGGATTAGGCTATGGTGATGTGAAGTTTCTCGCCGCACTTGGCGCCTGGCATACATGGGCCTTCTTGCCACGGCTGGTTTTCCTTGCCGCCTCATTCGCTTGCGGAGCCGTAGTTATTGGTCTGCTCATGAGAGGAAAAGAATCATTAAAAAACCCGCTGCCTTTTGGGCCATTTCTGGCAGCTGCGGGTTTCATTGTAGGCTGGGATAGTCTGCTGTCAGGCTATTAATCTTTAACTTTAATTTGTGATTGCAGATAATTTTGCAGGCCGATTTTACCGATGAGATCCAGTTCAGTTTCGAGCCAGTCGATATGACCTTCTTCATCAGCAAGGATTTCGATCATCATATCGCGGCTAACATAGTCATGAACGCTGTCGGCATAAGCGATAGCCTCACGAAGATCCTTCGCACCTTCCAGCTCTAATCGCAGGTCGGATTGCAGCATCTCTTCGACATCTTCACCGATCCCTAGCTTGCCTAAATCCTGTAAGTTAGGGATCCCTTCTAAGAACAAAATACGCTCGATATATTTATCGGCGTGCTTCATCTCATCGATAGATTCATGGTATTCGACATCATTAAGGCGCATCAGGCCCCAGTTTTTAAACATACGGGCATGAAGAAAATACTGATTGATCGCGACAAGCTCATTTCCCAATAGTTTATTGAGATAATTTATGATTTTAACATCACCTTTCATTTTATAGTCCCTCCGCTTCCACTATTAGAGCGTAGATGGGGCTAGCGGGATGTCAAAAAATAAGCGTGAGCTTCAGGCAATCTCTTTAAATTCGGGCATCTGCATCAACTCGTCCTGCATCACTTCGCGTGCGGCGCGAATACACTTACCACATTGATTTCCCACAGGAATAAACTTGCGTAATTGTTGGAAAGACTGAGGATGAAACTGACGGACTGCCTGGCGAATTTTTTTGTCACTTACACCATTACACAAACAAACGTACATGATTACTCCCGTTCAAATTCCGCGCAAAGTGTAAATGAGAATAGTTATGATTACAATAGCACAGTTTTATTTGCGCCACAGTTCAGCCAGCGAAATTACGACGAAATATTTCGAGCTCAAATTACGGGCAGCAAAAAGGGCGCCTAAGCGCCCTTTTTAATTCAAAACTAATTAACGCGTAATTAGCTCAGAACTTTAGCAACAACGCCCGCACCAACGGTACGGCCGCCTTCACGGATTGCGAAACGCAGACCGTCGTCCATCGCGATCGGGTGGATCAGGGTAACAACCATTTTGATGTTGTCGCCCGGCATTACCATCTCTACGCCTTCCGGCAGTTCGATGGTACCAGTCACGTCAGTAGTACGGAAGTAGAACTGCGGACGGTAGCCTTTGAAGAACGGAGTATGACGGCCGCCTTCATCTTTGGACAGAATGTACACTTCAGATTCGAACTTGGTGTGCGGCTTGATGGTGCCCGGCTTAGCCAGTACCTGACCACGTTCGATTTCTTCACGTTTGATACCACGCAGCAGAACACCTACGTTCTCACCAGCACGGCCTTCGTCCAGCAGTTTGCGGAACATTTCAACGCCAGTACAGGTAGACTTCTGAGTCTCTTTGATACCAACGATTTCAACTTCTTCACCAACTTTGATGATACCGCGTTCTACACGACCGGTAACAACGGTACCACGACCGGAGATGGAGAATACGTCTTCGATCGGCAGCAGGAACGGCTTGTCAATCGCACGCTCTGGTTCCGGAATGTAAGAATCCAGGAAGCCAGCCAGTTCCAGGATTTTCGCTTCCCACTCTGCGTCGCCTTCCAGCGCTTTCAGAGCAGAACCACGAACGATCGGAGTGTCGTCGCCCGGGAAGTCGTACTGAGACAGAAGTTCACGAACTTCCATTTCAACCAGTTCCAGCAGCTCTTCGTCATCAACCATGTCGCATTTGTTCAGGAACACGATGATGTACGGAACGCCTACCTGACGACCCAGCAGGATGTGCTCACGAGTCTGCGGCATCGGGCCGTCAGTCGCAGCAACTACCAGGATCGCGCCGTCCATCTGAGCAGCACCAGTGATCATGTTTTTAACATAGTCGGCGTGCCCCGGGCAGTCTACGTGTGCGTAGTGACGGGTCGGGGTGTCATATTCAACGTGAGAAGTGTTGATGGTGATACCACGAGCTTTTTCTTCCGGCGCGTTATCGATCTGGTCGAATGCACGAGCAGCACCGCCGTAGGTTTTAGCCAGTACGGTGGTGATTGCTGCGGTCAGAGTAGTTTTACCGTGGTCAACGTGGCCGATAGTACCAACGTTAACGTGCGGTTTTGTACGTTCAAATTTTTCTTTAGACACGGCTATATTCCTTACTATAGTGCTCTCCCCTTCAGGAGAGAGCACGGGACTTTGGTATTAACCCTTAGGCTTATTTACCACGGGCTTCAATTACGGCCTGAGCAACGTTACTCGGCGCTTCATCATACTTCAGGAATTCCATGGTGTATGATGCACGACCTTTGGTCAGAGAACGCAGCTGAGTTGCGTATCCGAACATTTCAGACAGCGGTACTTCAGCGTGGATCTTAACGCCAGTAACTTCAGATTCCTGACCTTTGAGCATACCACGACGACGGCTCAAGTCACCGATAACGTCACCGGTGTTCTCTTCTGGAGTTTCTACTTCAACCTTCATGATCGGCTCAAGCAGAACTGGTTTCGCTTTCTTAAAGCCTTCTTTAAAGGCGATAGAAGCAGCCAGTTTAAACGCCAGTTCAGAGGAGTCAACGTCATGGTAAGAACCGAAGTGCAGACGAACACCCATGTCTACTACCGGGTAGCCTGCCAGCGGACCTGCTTTCAGCTGTTCCTGGATACCTTTATCAACGGCCGGGATGTATTCGCCAGGGATTACACCACCTTTAATGTCGTTGATGAACTCGTAGCCTTTCGGGTTTGAACCCGGCTCCAGCGGGTACATGTCGATAACAACATGACCATACTGACCACGACCACCAGACTGTTTCGCGTGTTTACCTTCAACATCGGTAACTTTCTGGCGGATAGTTTCACGGTAAGCAACCTGCGGTTTACCTACGTTCGCTTCAACGTTGAATTCACGCTTCATACGGTCAACGATGATGTCGAGGTGCAGTTCGCCCATACCCGCGATGATGGTCTGGTTAGATTCTTCGTCAGTCCATACACGGAAAGACGGGTCTTCTTTAGCCAGACGGCCCAGAGCCAGACCCATTTTTTCCTGGTCAGCTTTGGTTTTCGGTTCAACTGCGATGGAGATTACCGGCTCAGGGAATTCCATACGTTCCAGAATGATCGGCGCATCCGGGTCACACAGGGTGTCACCAGTGGTTACGTCTTTCAGACCGATTGCAGCAGCGATGTCGCCCGCGCGAACTTCTTTGATCTCTTCACGTTTGTTAGCGTGCATCTGAACGATACGACCGAAACGCTCACGTGCAGCTTTCACGGAGTTCAGTACGGTATCACCAGAGTTAACCACACCGGAGTAAACACGGAAGAAGGTCAGGTTACCAACAAACGGGTCGGTAGCGATTTTGAACGCCAGTGCAGAGAACGGCTCGTCATCACTTGCGTGACGTTCAGCCGGAGTGTCTTTACCGTCGTCCAGGATACCGTTGATCGCAGGTACATCAACCGGGGATGGCAGGTAATCAATTACCGCATCCAGCATCGCCTGAACACCTTTGTTCTTGAACGCAGAACCACAGGTTACCAGGATGATTTCGTTGTTCAGAACGCGCTGACGCAGAGCACCTTTGATTTCTGCTTCAGTCAGTTCTTCACCACCCAGGTATTTTTCCATCAGCTCTTCAGAAGCTTCAGCTGCGGATTCAATCAGGTACTGGTGCCATTCGTTAGCCAGCTCAACCATGTCTGCCGGGATATCTTCGTATTCGAAGGTCACGCCCTGGTCAGCGTCGTTCCAGTTGATAGCTTTCATTTTCACCAGGTCAACAACACCGGTGAAATGTTCTTCAGCACCAATCGCCAGCTGCAGCGGAACCGGGTTCGCGCCCAGACGGGTTTTGATCTGGTTAACAACTTTCAGGAAGTTCGCACCCATGCGGTCCATTTTGTTAACGAACGCAATGCGCGGAACTTTATATTTGTTTGCCTGACGCCATACGGTTTCAGACTGCGGCTGAACACCACCAACTGCGCAGTAAACCATTACCGCACCATCGAGAACACGCATGGAACGTTCTACTTCGATTGTGAAGTCAACGTGCCCCGGGGTGTCGATGATGTTGATGCGATGCGGCTCATACTGCTTAGCCATACCAGACCAGAATGCAGTAGTTGCAGCGGAAGTGATGGTAATACCACGTTCCTGCTCCTGCTCCATCCAGTCCATGGTTGCAGCGCCGTCATGAACTTCACCGATTTTATGGTTTACACCGGTGTAGAACAGAATACGTTCGGTAGTAGTGGTTTTACCGGCGTCGATGTGCGCACTGATACCGATGTTACGGTAGCGTGCGATGGGTGTTGTACGAGCCATTTGTTTCCTCGTTTATCTTTTAGGCGTTCAATTTAAGTAGCCCAAAGCGGGCTGCTTACTGGAAGCGCCCGCCTGGTGACTAAAACTCCGAAGGGATTACCAACGGTAGTGTGCGAACGCCTTGTTGGCTTCGGCCATACGGTGAACGTCTTCACGTTTCTTAACTGCAGTACCTTTGTTTTCTGCAGCATCGGAAAGTTCGTTCGCCAGGCGCAGAGCCATGGATTTATCACCGCGTTTACGAGCAGCTTCAACGATCCAACGCATTGCCAGAGCATTACGACGAACCGGACGGACTTCAACTGGTACCTGATAAGTAGAACCACCAACGCGGCGAGACTTAACTTCTACAGTCGGGCGCACGTTTTCGAGAGCTACTTCGAATGCTTCCAGTTCAGATTTACCAGAGCGCTGAGCCAGGGTCTCCAGCGCGCTGTATACGATAGATTCGGCAGTAGATTTTTTACCATCTACCATCAGGATATTTACAAATTTAGCCAGCAGTTCTGATCCGAACTTCGGATCTGGCAGAATTTTACGCTGACCAATGACGCGACGACGTGGCATGGAAATACTCCGTTGTTAATTCAGGATTGTCCAAAACTCTACGAGTTTAGTTTGACATTAATATAAAACGTTTGGCCTTACTTAACGGAGAACCATTAAGCCTTAGGACGCTTCACGCCATACTTGGAACGAGCCTGCTTACGGTCTTTAACGCCGGAGCAGTCAAGCGCACCACGTACGGTGTGGTAACGAACACCCGGGAGGTCTTTAACACGACCGCCACGGATCAGGATCACGGAGTGCTCCTGCAGGTTGTGACCTTCACCACCGATGTAGGAAGTCACTTCGAAACCGTTAGTCAGACGAACACGGCATACTTTACGCAGCGCGGAGTTCGGTTTTTTAGGGGTGGTAGTATATACACGGGTACATACGCCACGTTTTTGCGGGCATGCTTCCAGCGCAGGCACGTTGCTTTTCGCAACTTTGCGAGCACGTGGTTTGCGTACCAGCTGGTTAACTGTTGCCATTAAATAGCTCCTGGTTTTAGCTTTTGCTTCGTAAACACGTAATAAAACGTCCTCACACAATATGAGGACGCCGAATTTTAGGGCGGTGTCGAAAAGGTGTCAAGAAATATACAACGATCCCGCCGTCACCAGGCCATCTGGCTGGTGTGCTTAACCGTAAGTCTGACGAAATCAGTATAGTCAATCGGGATGACATCGTTCGAAATTTGAGCAGTCAAACCGCGGGCAATGAGGTCTTCGTTCAGGGCATAAACCTTAATGGGGGCATTACGCAGACTTTCAAGGTAGCGGTTGCCGTCAACTGCGGCAGTTACGCCATCCTGTAATAACAGCAGTTCGTCGCCCTCACTGAGCAGACGCAGCAGCGCAGGAAAATCTGTCAGCCAGGGAGAGCGATGTAATGTGTGCAACATGTACGCCTCAAAATTTCAAAATAACATCGTAGTTGGCGAGTTCGCGGCGTAAGGCATCTGCTTCGAGCGGCGTGGCTTCGACAACAAAGGGTGTCTGCGGATCTAACCCTCGTTCGCGCAGAGAAGCCGCACAAACCCAGCACTGTTCAATGTCATACAGATCCAGCAATTTAAAAGTGGCAATGTAATCACGCGCCAGCACCGCATCGGGCTTTTGTCCTGGCAGAAGCTGAAAAACGCCATCGGCGATAAAGAAGACGGCGAGATCGTCAGTTAAAGCGGAAGTTGCCAGTAAAGCATCTAATCCCTCGCGACCAGCCGCGGTGCCATGAGGCGCAGTAGAAAAGACAAACGCTATTCGTTTCATCAGAACTGTACCACCCTGTCACAGGTTAGTGAGGCTTCTGCCAGAGCGCCAAGTCCGCTTAAGGTAAATCCCGGCTGAAGGTTTGACGAGGCCAGCCCCAGTCTTCCAGCTTCAGTTTCATCGACGATACCGCGGCGTAACGCTGCCGCTACGCAGATATTCAGCGCCACACCATGTTGAGCGTTCAACTGTTGCCAGCCGCGCACAAGGTCAAATTCGTCACTCGCCGGAGAAGTTAACTGGTTAGCGTTATAGACCCCTTCCCGGTAGAAAAAGACGCTACTCAACTCATGGCCTTCTGCTATCAGCGCCTGTGCAAACTGAAAAGCACTACTCGCCTGTTGCGTTCCGTATGCTGGCCCGGTCACCACGATGGCAAAACGCATTACTTATCTTGCCCCTGGAAATCACCGCTCTTGAACTGACGGATATAGAGATAAACAGTATGTTTGGAGATGTTGAGACGATCGGCAACCTGGTTAATCGCATCTTTGATATCGAAAATGCCTTTCTCGTAAAGATTCAACACGATTTGACGATTTTTGGCGTTATTAGAAACATTACGATCGGCGTTCACTTCTTCAATGGTGAACTCCAGTGTTTGGGTAACCAGATCTTCAACCGAAGACGCAAAGTTGACACTTGAACCGACGTCCGGGGTTTCTGGCGGCACAAAGGTGCTCATAATCTGCGAGAAGGGAACATCAAGATTCATATTGATGCACAGTAGACCAATTACACGCTGTTCGCGGTTACGAATCGCGATGGTCAGGGACTTCATTAATACGCCGCTTTTGGCGCGAGTAAAGTAGCATTTAGAAACGCTGCTATCCGCTCCCGTCATGTCGTGCAGCATACGCAGTGCCAGATCGGTAATTGGCGAGCCAATCTTCCGGCCTGTATGTTCGCCGTTGGCAATACGAATGGCTGAACATTTTAAATCCTGCAAAGAGTGCAAAACGATTTCACAGTGGGAACCAATGAGCATCGCTAACCCGTCCACCACCGCTTCGTAGGATTTCAGAATATCAAAATCGGTCTGGTCGAAAGGACGTTGATCCAGTAAATCCAACTCACTGGTTTCGTTGGTTAAAAGCGACCTGGACATGAAAAAAAACACTCCTTTTCAGGAGCCTGTCGTTAACTTTTCAGGGCAGGCTCATTAATGATGCGGGTAATTAAATTAATACAGCGGAGGTTCCGCTTTCCAGCACTAATTATATCCGGCCTGCAATAAAAAAACCGCCGCCTGGTCAGGCGGCGGTTTTTAATGCTTATTTTTTAGCAGAATCTGCTGCTTTAGCATCTGCTTCTGGCTTCGTATCAGCCTTCGGTGCTGGTTTCACATCCAGCAGTTCTACGTCAAATACCAGAGTAGAGTTCGGTGGGATCCCCGGAACGCCCGCTTTGCCGTAAGCCAGCTCTGGTGGAATAACCAGTTTGATCTTACCGCCTTTCTTGATGTTCTTCAGACCTTCAGTCCAGCCAGGGATCACGCCGTCCAGACGGAACGAAAGCGGTTCACCACGGGTGTATGAGTTATCGAACTCTTTACCGTCGATCAGCGTACCTTTGTAGTTCACTACTACAGTATCGCTGTCTTTCGGTGCTTCGCCTTTACCGGCCTCCACTACCTGATAAACCAAGCCAGTTGAAGAGGTTTTTACACCTTTCTCTTTGGCAAATTTCTCGCGGTACTCTTTACCTTTCGCTTCGTTATCAGCAGCATCTTTTTCCATCTTCGCCTGAGCGGAGGACTTCACGCGTGCTTCAAACGCTTGCAGAGTCTGTTCGATCTCTTGATCGGAGAGTTTGCTTTTATCAGCAAATGCATCCTGAACACCCGCGATTAGCTGATCTTTATCCAGTTTGATGCCCAGCTTTTCTTGTTCTTTCAGAGAATTGTCCATGTAACGACCGAGCGAAGCACCCAGCGCGTAAGCTGATTTCTGATCGTCATTTTTGAACGCTGCTTTGCTGTCAGCAGTTGCAGTTGGTTTCGCTGCTTCGGCAGCAAAAGTGATTGGTGCATGCAGGGCAACGGCCATTGTGGTCGCCAGCAGCGTTACTTTAAACAGTGATTTCATCCATATCTCCAGGATCGGGGCATCTCACCCCTGGGTTAACTATTATCAGAGAGGTACTATAAAACGTTGTCGAACAAATCTACATACAGATACGCCCTATTATCATCTATTTTCAGACTCTTTTTGTTTAAATTAGTTTCGATGACTGCGAAATGAGTGCTGTCTCGGGCAGCAAAGTTAAGTAGAATCCGCGGCGACCATTCGACAAAAGAGGTGAATCATGCAGGATTTAACATTGGAAGCACGCCTGGCAGAACTGGAGAGCCGGCTGGCTTTTCAGGAAATCACCATTGAAGAACTGAACGTCACGGTGACCGCTCATGAAATGGAGATGGCGAAACTGCGCGATCATCTGCGTCTGCTGACCGAGAAGTTAAAAGCCAGCCAGCCGTCGAACATCGCGTCGCAGGCTGAGGAAACGCCACCGCCACATTATTGAGGCGTAAAAAAAGCGGGGATTCCCCGCTTTTTTGTCACTTTTTCGGTATTAGTGGCAACCGCAACCGCCGTTACCTTTACCGCCACAGCAGCCTTCGCCACCGTGTTCATGACCGTGATCGTGGCCATGACCGCCGCAGCAACCGTCGTGGTCGTGATCGTGGTGATGATCGTGCGCACCGTGAACGTGACCATGAGCCAGTTCTTCTTCAGTCGCTTCGCGAATCGCCACAACTTCAACGTTGAATTTCAGATTCTGACCAGCCAGCATGTGGTTACCGTCAACCACAACGTGATCGTCTTCAACCGCAGTGATTTCAACCGGTACTGGACCCTGGTCGGTTTCAGCCAGGAAACGCATACCTACCTGCAGTTCATCAACGCCCATAAATACGTCTTTAGGAACGCGCTGCACCAGGTTTTCGTCGTACTGACCGTAAGCGTCGTTCGCGCCAACAGCGACATCAAATTTGTCGCCAACTTCATGACCTTCCAGCGCTGTTTCCAGGCCAGAGATCAGGGAACCGTGACCATGCAGATAGTCCAGCGGCGCACTCACCGGAGACTCATCAACCAACACACCGTCTTCTGTACGTACCTGATAGGCCAGGCTGACCACCAGGTCTTTTGCTACTTTCATGATATCTCCTGAGCATGGGAAGAATAGTGGCGCAGATTGTAGCGGAATTCTGCAGCCGTGTACTCACTAGCTTAAAAAAACTCGGCGCATATCGCTAGTCCGGATGAAAAATCCCGATCACTTGCTCATCTTTGCGAACGTGATCGCGGGCTTCTTTATCGACTTCACGCATTTGGTGTCCGCACTTAACACATTCAACAATATCAATATTATTTTCGCGCCACATCGCCATGGAATCTTGCGCCTGACAGGCCGGGCATTTTGCGCCCGCGATAAAACGTTTTCGGATTGCCATCTTTACCCTCTACTCAAATTCATCCCAGCCGTCCAGCTGGCGTCGTTCTTGTTGCATCTCACGCTGGAAAATCTCTTCCAGTTCGCGTCGGGCTTCCCTGGCGCGAGAAATTTGTACGGTATCAGCATGCATCGGGATTAACTCCCGCAGCATTCGCATATCCAGGCGACGAAAATGCAGCTGCGCCCGCTGCGCCTGATGCGGATGCATGCCAAGCGTGACCAGCGTCTTGCGCCCCAACTCTAACGCACTGGAGAATGTCTCACGAGAAAACTGCGTCACCCCTGCCTGTAATAACTCATGTGCTTCGACACGTCCGCGCGCTCGCGCAAGAATATGCAAATGCGGGAAGTGCTGCTGGCATATTTCCACCAGCTTCATGGTGTCTTCCGGCTCGTTACAGGTGATGACGATAGACTCTGCGGCCTCTGCACCCGCAGAACGTAAAAGATCTACCTGCGTGGCGTCGCCGTAATAAACTTTGTAGCCATATTTGCGCATCAGGTTAACGGCGCTGATATCCCGCTCCAGCACGGTAATGCGCATTTTATTTGCCATCAGCAAACGACCAATCACCTGACCAAAGCGCCCGAAGCCCACGACTATAACCTGCGGTTTATCATCGTTGACCCACGGTTTTTCATCCTCTTCTTCCGGTCCGTTAAACTGGCGGGATAGCCATTTATCCACCAGCTTCATCAGCAACGGCGTGGTCATCATGGAAAGCGTCACCGTCACCAGCAACAGCGCCATCTGGTCGCCCTGGAATAAGCGTTGTGAAGAAGCGGTAGAAAAGAGGACAAAGGCAAACTCACCGCCCTGACTCAACACGCCAGCAAACTGCATCCGCTCTGAGCTACGCACGCCATACAATCGCGCCAGCAGATACAGCACGAGAATTTTCACCGCCACCAGCACAACCACGCTTATTACTACCCACAACAGATGGGTATAAAGCACCCCTAGGTTGAGCGACATGCCGACAGAGATAAAGAACAAACCGAGCAGCAAGCCTTTGAAGGGATCGATAGCCGTTTCCAGTTCATGGCGATATTCACTTTCCGCCAGCAGCACGCCCGCAATAAACGTACCGAGCGCCATCGACAGCCCCAGCGCATCCATAAACAATGCGGAACCCAACACCAGCAGCAGCGTCGCGGCGGTGAACACTTCCCGCACGCCAGAAGCTGCAATAAAACGGAATACCGGACGCAGTAAATAGCGCCCGCCAATCAGCATGCCGACAAACGCCAGCACCTTCATGCCGATCTTCATCCAGTCGAAATGTTCGTCTGCCGACCCCGCCAACAACGGCACTAACGCCAGTGCCGGGATCACCGCCAGATCCTGAAACAGCAGTACCGAGAAACCTAACTGGCCGGATTCGCTGCGATTCATCCCTTTCTCACGCATCAGTTGCAACGCCATTGCGGTCGAAGACATCGCAAGGCCAATGCCACCGACCACCGCCGCCTGCCAGGCGAAATCCGCCAGCATCAATAATCCCGCCAGCAACGCCGCGCTTAACAGCACCTGTGCCGCGCCTACGCCAAAAATCGAGCGTCGCAATTGCCAAAGTTTGGAAGGATTCAACTCCAGGCCGATGATAAACATCAGGAACACCACGCCGAGTTCCGAAAAGTGGAGGATCTCATCGACGTCGCTAATAAACCCCAGCCCCCACGGACCAATCGCTATTCCTGCCAGCAAATATCCCAGCACAGCACCAATACCCAGCCGCGATGCCAACGGCACCGCAGCCACCGCCGCGAAGAGAAACAGCACTCCTGCGAGTAAAAAATCGGAACCTTCCATCAGCGGCCTCCTGGAGACAGCGGATTTGCCAGCCAGTCACCGTAGGCTCTGGCGTGGCTCGCCAGCTCCTGTGCGCTTTGCCGTCTCGCCCAGTAAATAATGATGGGACTTAACCAATGCATCCGGCACATGCCCGCCGCCAGTTCAAAGGGGCGCAGAACATCGCTCATCGGGTAGCGATTCAACGCGTCATAACGGTAAGCACTTTCCGGCTCGCCGGTGGTAATCACGCTACGCCAGTACTTTCCCGCCAGTTGGTTTCCCCCCGGCCCGCTGGCAAAACCACGACTTAATACCCGGTCCAGCCACTCTTTCAGTAACGCCGGGCAGCTATAGGTATAAAGAGGATGCTGAAAGACAATCACCTCGTGCTCGCGCAGTAATGCCTGCTCACGGGGGATATCAATAAAAAAATCGGGATAGTGCGCGTAAAGGTCGTGCACGGTAACATTGCTGAGCTGCGTGGCCGGTTTAAGCAGGACCCGGTTTGCCACCGAGTCCTGAGATTCCGGATGGGCATACAGCAGCAAAACTTTCGCTGGCTGAGACATCATCCCCCTCCCGGTATGGTTTTTGTGTATAGTCGCTGTTTTGGGCTACCATTGCGCCCGGAGCGGCAGCTCGCCCATACATTACATTATCATAATGATAAGTTAACATAGTCTGAACATACGGCGCCTTATGATTGTTTTCTCCTCGTTACAAATTCGTCGCGGCGTGCGCGTCCTGCTGGATAATGCCACCGCCACCATCAACCCCGGGCAGAAAGTCGGCCTGGTGGGTAAAAACGGCTGTGGTAAATCTACCCTGCTGGCATTGCTGAAAAATGAAATCAGCGCCGACGGCGGCAGCTACACCTTTCCGGGAAGCTGGCAATTGGCGTGGGTGAATCAGGAAACGCCGGCGCTACCGCAAGCGGCGCTGGAATACGTCATTGACGGCGACCGTGAATATCGCCAACTGGAAGCGCAACTCCACGACGCCAACGAACGTAACGATGGGCACGCCATTGCGACCATTCATGGCAAGCTGGATGCTATCGACGCATGGAGTATTCGCTCCCGCGCCGCCAGCCTGCTGCACGGCCTCGGTTTCAGCAATGAACAACTGGAGCGCCCGGTGAGTGATTTCTCCGGTGGCTGGCGTATGCGTCTTAACCTCGCCCAGGCGCTGATTTGCCGTTCAGACTTGCTGCTGCTCGACGAACCGACTAACCACCTCGATCTCGATGCCGTTATCTGGCTGGAAAAATGGCTGAAGAGCTATCAGGGCACGCTGATCCTGATCTCTCATGACCGCGACTTCCTCGATCCGATAGTGGATAAAATTATTCATATCGAACAACAAAGCATGTTCGAGTACACCGGCAACTACAGTTCGTTTGAAGTACAGCGCGCCACCCGTCTGGCGCAGCAACAAGCGATGTATGAAAGCCAGCAGGAACGCGTAGCGCATCTGCAAAGTTATATCGACCGTTTCCGTGCCAAAGCCACCAAAGCGAAGCAGGCCCAGAGCCGCATTAAGATGCTCGAGCGTATGGAGCTGATTGCCCCCGCGCACGTCGACAACCCGTTCCGCTTTAGTTTCCGCGCGCCGGAAAGCCTGCCAAATCCGTTACTGAAGATGGAAAAAGTCAGTGCGGGCTATGGCGATCGCATTATTCTCGACTCGATTAAACTGAATCTGGTCCCCGGCTCGCGCATTGGTCTGCTAGGCCGCAACGGCGCGGGTAAATCGACATTAATCAAACTGTTGGCCGGTGAACTTGCGCCAGTCAGCGGTGAAATTGGTCTGGCGAAAGGGATCAAGCTCGGCTACTTCGCCCAGCATCAACTGGAATACCTGCGCGCCGACGAATCGCCTATTCAACATCTGGCACGTTTAGCGCCGCAGGAACTGGAGCAAAAACTGCGTGACTATCTCGGCGGCTTTGGTTTCCAGGGCGATAAAGTGACGGAAGAAACGCGCCGCTTCTCCGGTGGAGAAAAAGCCCGCCTGGTGCTGGCATTAATTGTCTGGCAGCGTCCGAATCTGCTGCTGCTCGACGAACCGACTAACCACCTTGATCTCGACATGCGTCAGGCACTGACTGAAGCGTTGATCGAGTTTGAAGGCGCGCTGGTTGTCGTTTCGCACGACCGTCATTTGCTGCGTTCCACCACTGACGATCTCTATCTGGTTCACGATCGTAAAGTCGAACCGTTCGACGGCGATCTGGAAGATTATCAACAGTGGTTGAGCGACGTACAAAAGCAGGAAAACCAGGCCGACGAAGCGCCAAAAGAGAACGCGAACAGCGCCCAGGCACGTAAAGATCAGAAGCGTCGGGAAGCGGAGCTGCGTGCGCAAACCCAGCCGCTACGTAAAGAGATCGCCCGTCTGGAAAAAGAGATGGAGAAGCTGAATGCGCAACTGGCGCAGGCGGAAGAGAAACTCGGCGACAGCGAACTGTACGATCAGAGCCGTAAAGCGGAACTGACCGCCTGCCTGCAACAACAAGCGAGCGCTAAATCCGGGCTGGAAGAGTGCGAAATGGCATGGCTGGAAGCCCAGGAGCAGCTTGAGCAGATGCTGCTGGAAGGCCAAAGCAACTGATGGCGCAGATAACGACGACCGATGCCAATGAATTCAGCAGCAGTGCTGAATTCATCCCTATGCGCGGTTTCAGCAATTGCCATCTACAAACCATGCTGCCGCGTCTGTTTCGTCGTCAGGTGAAATTCACTCCGCACTGGCAGCGGCTGGAGTTGCCCGACGGCGATTTTGTCGATCTCGCGTGGAGTGAAGATCCTGCACAGGCGAAACATAAACCGCGTTTAGTGGTGTTTCACGGGCTCGAAGGCAGCCTCAATAGCCCTTACGCCCATGGACTGGTTGATGCGGCGAAAAAGCGCGGCTGGCTGGGTGTGGTGATGCATTTTCGCGGATGCAGCGGTGAACCTAACCGCATGCACCGCATTTACCATTCGGGCGAAACCGAAGACGCCAGTTGGTTTTTACGCTGGCTGCAACGCGAGTTTGGTCATGCGTCAACGGCTGCCGTCGGCTATTCGCTCGGCGGTAATATGCTGGCCTGTTTGCTGGCAAAAGAAGGTAATAATCTCCCGATTGATGCGGCGGTGGTTGTCTCCGCGCCGTTTGTGCTGGAAGCCTGTAGTTACCATATGGAAAAGGGCTTTTCCCGCGTTTATCAGCGTTATTTGCTGAACCTGCTAAAAGCCAATGCTGCACGCAAGCTGGCGGCCTACCCCGGTACGCTACCGATTAATCTCGCGCAGTTAAAATCGGTACGTCGCATCCGTGAATTTGACGATCTGATCACCGCCAGAATTCACGGCTACGCCGACGCTATCGACTATTATCGTCAGTGTAGCGCCATGCCTATGCTGAACCGGATCGCTAAACCGACGCTGATTATTCACGCCAAAGACGATCCGTTTATGGATCATCAGGTGATCCCGAAACCGGAAAATCTTCCTCCGCAAGTAGAGTATCAACTGACCGAACATGGGGGTCATGTTGGTTTTATTGGCGGTACATTACTTCACCCGCAAATGTGGCTGGAGTCACGCATTCCTGACTGGTTAACAACGTATCTGGAGGCGAAATCATGTTGATTCCCTGGCAAGACATCTCCCCTGAAACGCTGGAAAATTTAATTGAAAGCTTTGTGTTACGTGAAGGCACCGATTATGGTGAACAAGAGCGTACGCTTGAACAGAAAGTCGCCGACGTCAAACGCCAGCTACAGTGCGGAGAAGCGGTACTGGTCTGGTCGGAACTGCACGAGACGGTCAATATCATGCCGCGCAGTCAGTTTCGCGAATAACCTGCAACCGTCGGCGGACGAAATAATAATGATTGCCAAGTCATGGAGTTACTATGTCTGCCAAACATCCGGTCATTGCGGTAACAGGATCCAGCGGCGCGGGGACTACCACCACCAGCCTCGCGTTTCGTAAAATATTCGCCCAGTTAAATCTGCAAGCCGCCGAGGTGGAAGGCGACAGTTTTCACCGCTACACCCGCCCGGAAATGGACATGGCGATCCGCAAAGCGCGCGACGCCGGGCGGCATATCAGCTACTTCGGTCCCGAAGCTAACGACTTCGGCCTGCTGGAACAGACCTTTATTGAATATGGCCAGAGCGGCAAAGGGAAATCTCGCAAATATCTACATACCTACGACGAAGCCGTACCGTGGAATCAGGTACCGGGGACATTCACCCCATGGCAACCTTTACCGGAACCGACCGATGTACTGTTTTATGAAGGTTTACACGGCGGCGTAGTCACCCCGCAACATAACGTTGCGCAGCATGTAGACTTACTGGTTGGCGTAGTGCCTATCGTTAACCTTGAGTGGATTCAAAAACTCATTCGCGATACCGGCGAGCGCGGGCACTCGCGAGAAGCGGTGATGGACTCGGTAGTTCGCTCAATGGAAGATTATATCAACTACATCACACCGCAATTTTCCCGCACCCATCTTAACTTCCAGCGCGTTCCCACCGTCGACACTTCAAACCCGTTCGCGGCAAAAGGCATTCCATCGCTAGATGAAAGCTTTGTGGTGATCCATTTTCGTAATCTGGAAGAGATCGATTTCCCCTGGCTACTGGCGATGTTGCAGGGCTCATTCATTTCCCACATCAATACATTAGTGGTGCCGGGCGGCAAAATGGGTCTGGCAATGGAGTTAATTATGCTGCCGCTGGTGCAGCGATTGATGGAAGGAAAGAAAATCGAGTAACTCTGCTATTACGCCGGATAAAATACTATCCGGCTTCACAACGGGATAGTTAAATCACGCAGCAACCACTTCATACGAGTGGGTAATATTCACCGCTTTTTCCAGCATCAACGCGACTGAGCAATACTTCTCGGCTGATAGATCGACCGCACGCGCAACCGCTGCGTCCTTCAGGTCGCGACCGGTGACGATAAAATGCAAATTGATATGGGTAAACAGGCGGGGAGCCTCTTCGCGGCGTTCAGAGGTTAATTTTACTTCACAATCGACCACATCCTGACGCCCTTTTTGCAGGATAGAAACCACATCAATGGCGCTACAGCCACCCGCCGCCATCAGCACCATTTCCATCGGGCTGGGCGCTTTATCGCCAGAGTTGCCATCCATTAAAATCTGGTGACCAGAGGCAGATTCGCCCAAAAAAGTTAACCCTTCAACCCACTTCACACGCGCTTGCATAATCGGAACTCCATTGCGTCAATTTTCCTGACAGAGTACGCGTACTGACCAAATCGCGCAACGGAAGGCGACCTGGGTCATGCTGAAGCGAGACACCAGGAGACACAACGCGAAAGCTATGCTAAAACAGTCAGGATGCTACAGTAATACATTGATGTACTGCATGTATGTAAAGGACGCCACATTACCGTGCAGTTCAGTTGATAGCCCCTTCCCAGGTAGCGGGAAGCACATTTCGGCAATCCAGAGACAGCGGCGTTTTCTGGCTCTGGAGAAAGCTTATAACAGAGGATAACCGCGCATGGTGCTTGGCAAACCGCAAACAGACCCGACTCTCGAATGGTTCTTGTCTCATTGCCACATTCATAAGTACCCATCCAAGAGCACGCTTATTCACCAGGGTGAAAAAGCGGAAACGCTGTACTACATCGTTAAAGGCTCTGTGGCAGTGCTGATCAAAGACGAGGAGGGTAAAGAAATGATCCTCTCTTATCTGAATCAGGGTGATTTTATTGGCGAATTGGGCCTGTTTGAAGAAGGCCAGGAACGTAGCGCATGGGTACGTGCGAAAACTGCCTGTGAAGTGGCTGAAATTTCCTACAAAAAATTCCGCCAATTAATTCAGGTAAACCCGGATATTCTGATGCGTCTCTCCGCACAGATGGCACGTCGTCTGCAAGTCACTTCAGAGAAAGTGGGCAACCTCGCTTTCCTCGATGTAACGGGTCGCATTGCACAGACTCTGCTGAATCTGGCGAAACAACCGGATGCTATGACTCACCCGGACGGTATGCAAATTAAAATTACCCGTCAGGAAATTGGTCAAATTGTCGGCTGTTCTCGTGAAACCGTGGGACGCATTCTGAAGATGCTGGAAGATCAGAACCTGATCTCCGCACACGGAAAAACCATCGTCGTTTACGGCACCCGTTGATCCCATCGGAGTGGCGCGTTACCTGGTAGCGCGCCATTTTGTTTAAACCGATGTGGCGCAGACTGATTTATCATCCCGATATTAACTACGCACTACGACAAACGCTGGTGCTATGTTTGCCCGTGGCCGTTGGTCTGTTGCTTGGCGAATTAAGACTCGGGCTGCTCTTTTCCCTCGTCCCCGCCTGTTGCAATATTGCAGGGCTTGATACCCCCCATAAACGTTTTTTCAAACGTTTAATTATTGGTGCGTCGCTGTTTGCCACCTGCAGCTTGCTAACACAACTGCTGCTGGAAAAAGATATCCCCCTGCCATTTCTGCTGACGGGGTTAACGTTGATACTTGGCGTTACTGCCGAGTTAGGCCCATTACACGCAAAATTGCTTCCTGCATCGCTGCTGGCTGCCATTTTTACCCTCAGTCTGGCGGGATATATGCCGGTATGGGAGCCATTGCTCATTTATGCGTTAGGCACACTCTGGTATGGGCTGTTTAACTGGTTTTGGTTCTGGCTCTGGCGCGAACAACCGCTACGCGAGTCACTTAGCCTGCTGTACCGTGAACTGGCAGATTATTGCGAAGCCAAATACAGCCTGCTTACCCAGCACACCGATCCTGAGAAAGCGTTGCCACCGCTGCTGGAACGCCAGCAAAAAGCGGTCGATTTAATTACCCAGTGCTATCAGCAAATGCACATGCTTTCCGCGCAAAATAATACTGACTACAAGCGGATGTTGCGCATTTTCCAGGAGGCACTGGATTTACAGGAACACATCTCGGTCAGTTTGCATCAGCCGGAAGAGGTGCAAAAGCTGGTTGAGCGTAGCCATGCGGAAGAAGTTATCCGCTGGAATGCGCAAACCGTCGCCGCTCGCCTGCGCGTGCTGGCTGATGATATTCTTTACCATCGCCTGCCGACGCGTTTTACGATGGAAAAGCAAATTGGCGCACTGGAGAAAATCGCCCGCCAGCATCCAGATAACCCTGTAGGGCAATTCTGCTACTGGCACTTCAGCCGCATCGCTCGTGTGCTGCGTACCCAGAAACCGCTCTATGCCCGCGATCTGCTGGCGGATAAACAGCGGCGGATGCCATTACTTCCGGCGCTGAAAAGCTATCTTTCCCTGAAATCGCCAGCACTGCGTAATGCCGGACGACTGAGTGTGATGTTAAGCATTGCCAGTCTGATGGGCACCGCGCTGCATCTGCCGAAATCCTATTGGATACTAATGACGGTATTGCTGGTGACGCAAAATGGTTATGGCGCTACTCGCCTGCGGATTGTGAATCGTTCTGTGGGAACCGTGGTTGGATTAATTATTGCAGGCGTTGCGCTGCACTTTAAAATCCCTGAAGGTTACACCCTGACGCTGATGCTTTTCACCACGCTCGCCAGTTACCTGATATTGCGCAAAAACTACGGCTGGGCGACGGTCGGTTTTACCATTACCGCTGTATATACCCTGCAACTGTTATGGCTGAATGGCGAGCAATACATCATTCCGCGTCTTATCGATACTATCATCGGCTGTCTGATTGCCTTCGGCGGCACAGTTTGGCTATGGCCGCAGTGGCAGAGCGGGTTATTGCGTAAGAACGCCCATGATGCTTTAGAAACCTACCAGGAAGCGATTCGTCTGATCCTGAGTAAAGATCCGCAACCAACACCACTGGCCTGGCAGCGAATGCGGGTTAATCAGGCACATAACACTCTGTATAACTCATTAAATCAGGCGATGCAGGAACCGGCATTTAACAGCCATTATCTGGCTGACATGAAACTGTGGGTAACACATAGTCAGTTTATTGTTGAACATATTAATGCCATGACCACGCTGGCGCGAGAACACCGGACATTACCACCGGAGCTGGCGCAGGAATATTTGCAGTCTTGTGAAATCGCTATTCAACGCTGTCAGCAGCGCCTGGAATATGATGAACCGGGTAGTTCTGGTGACGCCAATATCATAGACTCGCCAGAGATGCTGCCACACGAAGGCGCGTCTGGCACGCTGGAGCAGCATTTACAACGCGTTATTGGCCATCTGAATACAATGCACACCATTTCAGCGATGGCCTGGCGGCAGCGACCACATCACGGGATTTGGTTGAGCCGGAAGTTACGGGATTCGAAGGCGTAATATCATCATTGCCAGAAACAAACCGCAGGTCGGATAAGGCGTTTATGCCGCATCCGACATGCTTTGCCTGATGCGACGATGACACGTCTTATTACGCCCCAACCACCTTCGCCACCGCGCGGGCAAAACGCTGCATCCCTTCATCGATATCCGCATCTTCCACCACCAGCGATGGTGCAAAACGCATCACATCTGCCCCGGCGTTCAGCACCATTACGCCAGCCTCGGCGCCCGCATAAAGGAAATCACGCGCCCGACCTTTGTACTGTGGCTTAAGCTCGGCACCAATCAACAACCCCATACCGCGAATATCGCTAAACACATCAAACTGCTGATCTATCTTCTGCAAATGATCAACAAAACGCTGACGTTTCGCGTGAATGCCTTCCAGCACTTCAGGGGTATTGATGATATCAAAGGCCGCGCCCGCCACCGCACAGGCCAGCGGATTACCGCCGTAGGTGGAACCGTGAGAACCAGGATGAAACGCTGAAGCAATCTCCGCCGTGGTCAGCACGGCGCTAATCGGGAAGCCGCCGCCTAACGCTTTCGCTGAGGTCAGAATATCCGGTGTCACGCCATAGTGCATATAAGCAAACAGATCGCCGGTACGCCCCATCCCACACTGCACTTCATCAAACACCAATAATGCCTGATGCTGATCGCACAGCTCACGCAGCCCCTGCAAAAACTCTGGCGTCGCTGCCGTCACGCCGCCCTCGCCCTGAATCGGCTCAACAACTACCGCGCAGGTGTGATCATCCATCACCGCTTTCACCGCGTGAAGATCATTAAAAGGCACGTGGATAATATCTGCCGGTTTTGGCCCAAAGCCGTCGGAATATTTCGGCTGCCCGCCCACAGAAACGGTAAACAACGAGCGACCATGAAAGGCGTTATGGAAGGCAATAATTTTGGTTTTGAACGGGCTATGACGTACGCATGCGTAGTGACGCGCCAGTTTAAAGGCGGTTTCGTTGGCTTCCGTACCGGAGTTCATAAACACCACGCGTTCGGCAAACGTCGCCTCAATCAGTTTACGCCCAAGACGCAGCGCCGGTTCATTGGTGAAAACGTTGCTGATATGCCACAGGGTTTCCCCCTGGGTTTTTAACGCTTCCACCTGCGCCGGATGGCAATGGCCTAACGCCGTTACCGCAATCCCACCCGCGAAATCGACATACTCTTTGCCTTGCTGATCCCAGACTCGGCTGCCCTGACCTTTTACCGGAATAAACTCTGCCGGTGCATAAATCGGCAGGATCACTTCATCGAAAGTCGCGCGTGTAATTGCTGCTTGTTCAGTTGCCATCTCATGATCACCCTGTTACGCATAAACCAATGTGAAATTATAATCACAAAATATGCATAAAAAATCACTAGATAGCAACCAGAAATCAGCGATGCAGGAAATTCGCCAGCAGTTGATGCCCCTGCTCGCTGAGAATGCTTTCCGGATGGAACTGCACACCTTCAAGATCCCACTGGCGATGACGAATCCCCATAATCTCTCCGGTTTCGCTCCATGCCGTCACGTCAAAGCACGCTGGCAATGAGTCAGGTTCCACCACCAGCGAATGGTAACGCGTCACGGTGAGTGGATTCGCCAGCCCCTGGAATACGCCCTGACCGTTATGCGTAATCGGTGAGGTTTTACCGTGCATGACCTTTGCGGCGCGCACAACTTTGCCACCAAAAGCCTGCGCCATCGCCTGATGACCGAGGCAGACGCCAAGAATCGGCAAGCGCCCGGCATAGTGGCGAATAACTTCAAGGGAGATCCCGGCTTCATCTGGCGTACAGGGTCCAGGCGAGATGACAATTTTTTGTGGTTTAAGGGCGTCGATATCCACCAGTGTCAACGCATCGTTGCGCTTAACCAGCACATCGGCCCCCAGTTCACAAAAGTACTGGTAGAGGTTCCAGGTGAAAGAATCGTAGTTATCAATAAGCAGGATCATGGCGGCTCCGGTACGAAAGAACCGCGCTATTTTACTCAGATTCCCCGGCTTCGCTTACCACTTTGCTAAATATCGTCTGCAGAGCCGTAAGGTCACCCATTGCCCCATTCTGATTCGCCTGATTCCAGGCCTCTTCACCAATACCTTGCCAGTTCAGTTGATAGCCGGCATGAATCGCCAGTTGCTCGAAGAAGATCCGCTGTGCCAGGCCACTTCCCGCACGGAATGGATGCAGGACGTTGATTTCACAATAGTAGTGCGCCAGCCGCTCGACGAACTTCGCTTTCTCAAGACCAACCAGATAACCTTCTTCCTCCAGATCCTGCATCAGGGCATTGCCCTCTTTTTCAATATAGGCAAAATGGCAGAACGGCGTATCGCCCTGATAAATATCGACTTCACGCAGTTGCCCCGCCCAGTCGAAAATATCCTGATACAGCTGGCGATGAATAGCACGCAAATGCGGTAAACCACGCACCAGTGGACCAAGCTCAATGGTCGCGGCACGCAGTGCCGTCATTTCGTAAGCGGCCTGTTCCAGCCGCTGCTGCTGGTGAATGTTCAGTCGATTACGCATGATATCAAGGCCAGGATAAAGATACGGGTCGCGCCCTTCGCCAAATTTATCGCTCATAATGCCTCCTCAGCTCTTCAATGCGTGCTAAAGCCTCTGCGGCAGTAAGAGTGACTAATGGCATCTCGACGCCTTCAAGGCGGCGGCTGGCCTGGAAATTACGATTACGCTGAAGCTCCCAGAGGCGGGACTTTTGCTTATCGGTGAGTTTCTTCACTTGATGCCTCCCTGAACGTGTCCGTTTGCCACAAGTATAAGCGGCAAATCCGGGTTACGCCGGAAGAGCAGAAGCGCGGGCAAGATTGCCCGCGCGAGAAATCCTTACGGCAGGACTTTAGCGGAAAGGATAACTACCGGTTTTGACGGCACATTCTGGTACGGGCCAACATCATGGGTTGGGACCTGAGAAATCTTATCGGCAACGTCCATGCCTTTCACGACTTTACCAAAGACGGCGTAGCCGAAATCACGCTGACCGTGGTCGAGGAAGGCATTGTCGGCAACGTTGATAAAGAACTGACTGGTTGCGCTGTCTTTGTCGGCGGTACGCGCCATAGCAATAGTGCCGCGCGTATTGCGCAGACCGTTATCAGCTTCATTTTTGATTGGCGGATTGGGTTTTTTCTGCTGCATTTGCTCGGTAAATCCACCGCCCTGAATCATAAAGCCCGGGATGACGCGGTGAAAAGTGGTGTTGTTATAAAAGCCGCTGTTCACATAATCGACGAAATTTTGCACTGATACCGGCGCTTTCTGGCTATCCAGCTCCAGTTCGATATTACCAGCAGAGGTTGTTAACAATACGTGCGGGTCCCCTTTCGCTGCCATTGCTACAGGTGAGAGAGCAGAAAGAGCGAAAACAGCTACGAAAGCTGCCAGGGTCGATTTGAACATGAGATTTCCTTAACAGTGCAGAAAAAAAGCAAGTGGAGAGATTCTAAATAGCCTTCAATGACAAGGCCATTCCTTTACCTAATTTTACGTACTTGAAATATATGTAACCTGATGATCACGTATATTTTGTGATCAGAATCACTTTAAATATTGCAAATTAGCAACCGTTTGCAATTAGACGTTTAATCAGATCACAAAATCACCTAAAATCGCCCGCTCGCAGCATATCCACTATGCCATTTTATCTTTTAACGCAGGCCAATCATGACTAACAGCAATCGCATCAAGCTCACATGGATTAGCTTTCTCTCCTACGCACTGACCGGTGCGTTGGTTATTGTCACCGGGATGGTGATGGGAAACATCGCCGATTATTTCAATCTGCCTGTTTCCAGTATGAGTAATACCTTCACCTTCCTCAATGCCGGCATTTTAATCTCTATCTTCCTCAACGCCTGGCTGATGGAAATCGTCCCGCTGAAAACGCAGCTACGTTTTGGCTTTCTCCTGATGGTGCTGGCGGTTGCCGGTTTGATGTTCAGCCACAGCCTAGCGCTGTTCTCGGCGGCGATGTTCATCCTCGGGGTGGTCAGCGGCATCACCATGTCGATTGGTACATTCCTGGTAACGCAAATGTATGAAGGGCGCCAGCGCGGTTCCCGTCTGCTGTTTACCGACTCCTTCTTCAGTATGGCCGGGATGATTTTCCCGATGATTGCCGCGTATCTGCTGGCACGCAGCATTGAGTGGTACTGGGTTTATGCCTGCATCGGGCTGGTGTACGTCGCTATCTTTATTCTGACCTTCGGCTGTGAGTTCCCGGCACTGGGTAAACATGCGCCAAAAACTGACGCTCCGGTAGCGAAAGAAAAATGGGGGATCGGCGTGCTGTTTCTCTCTGTTGCTGCGCTATGCTACATCCTCGGTCAATTAGGTTTTATCTCCTGGGTGCCAGAGTACGCCAAAGGTCTGGGCATGAGCCTGAACGACGCGGGTACGCTGGTAAGCAACTTCTGGATGTCGTACATGGTAGGAATGTGGGCGTTCAGCTTTATTCTGCGTTTCTTTGACCTGCAACGTATTCTGACCGTGCTGGCAGGACTGGCTGCGATTCTGATGTATGTCTTTAACACCGGAACACCAGCGCATATGGCGTGGTCTATTCTTGCTCTGGGCTTCTTCTCCAGCGCAATCTATACCACCATCATCACCCTGGGTTCCCAGCAGACAAAAGTTCCGTCGCCAAAACTGGTTAACTTCGTCCTCACCTGCGGAACTATCGGCACCATGCTGACCTTTGTGGTTACCGGTCCGATCGTGGAGCATAGCGGTCCCCAGGCGGCACTGCTCACTGCAAACGGTCTGTATGCTGTCGTATTCGTGATGTGCTTCCTGTTAGGTTTTGTCAGTCGTCACCGTCAGCACAACACCCTGACCTCTCATTAATTGCCAATGCCGGGCGGCACTTTCGTCGTCCGGCTTTTTCCTCTCATCTCCCGCAACGTGCCTTCATCTCTATAAATGCTTTTATTTTGTCTATTTTTTGAACAAACATGAAATGTCAGACAATTCCGTGACTTAAGAATATTTATACAAATCAGCAATATACTCCTTAAGGAGTATATAAAGGTGAATTTGATTTGCATCAATAAGTGGGGTTGCTGAATCGTTAAGGTAGGCGGTAATAGAAAAGAAATCGAGGCAAAAATGAGCAAAGTCAGACTCGCAATTATCGGTAACGGTATGGTCGGCCATCGCTTTATCGAAGATCTTCTTGATAAATCTGATGCGGCCAACTTTGATATTACCGTTTTCTGTGAAGAACCGCGCATCGCTTATGACCGCGTACACCTCTCGTCTTACTTCTCTCACCACACCGCCGAAGAGCTGTCGCTGGTGCGCGAAGGCTTTTACGAGAAACACGGCATCAAAGTTCTGGTCGGCGAACGCGCTATCACCATTAACCGTCAGGAGAAGGTGATCCACTCCAGCGCCGGGCGTACCGTTTTTTATGACAAGCTGATCATGGCGACCGGTTCCTATCCGTGGATACCGCCAATCAAAGGTTCTGATACCCAGGACTGCTTTGTCTATCGCACCATTGAAGACCTCAACGCTATTGAATCCTGCGCCCGTCGCAGCAAGCGCGGTGCCGTTGTTGGTGGCGGCCTGTTAGGTCTGGAAGCCGCTGGCGCGCTGAAAAACTTAGGTATTGAAACCCACGTTATCGAATTTGCCCCTATGCTGATGGCGGAACAGCTTGATCAGATGGGTGGCGAGCAGCTGCGTCGCAAAATCGAAAGTATGGGTGTACGCGTTCACACCAGCAAAAACACCCTTGAGATTGTGCAGGAAGGTGTTGAAGCGCGTAAAACCATGCGTTTTGCCGACGGCAGCGAGCTGGAAGTTGACTTTATCGTCTTCTCTACCGGTATCCGTCCGCGCGATAAGCTGGCAACCCAGTGTGGTCTGGACGTAGCTCCGCGTGGGGGTATCGTCATTAATGATTCCTGCCAGACTTCCGATCCGGATATCTACGCCATCGGTGAATGCGCAAGCTGGAACAACCGTGTATTTGGTCTGGTCGCACCGGGCTACAAAATGGCGCAGGTCGCCGTTGACCACATTCTCGGTAGCGAAAACGCCTTTGAAGGTGCTGACCTTAGCGCCAAGCTGAAACTGCTGGGCGTAGACGTAGGCGGTATTGGTGATGCGCACGGTCGTACGCCTGGCGCACGTAGCTACGTTTACCTCGACGAAAGCAAAGAGATCTACAAACGCCTGATTGTCAGCGAAGACAACAAAACCCTGCTCGGTGCGGTACTGGTGGGCGATACCAGCGACTACGGTAACCTGCTGCAACTGGTGCTGAACGCTATCGAACTGCCAGAAAACCCGGATTCCCTGATCCTGCCAGCGCACTCTGGTAGCGGTAAGCCGTCTATCGGTGTTGATAAACTGCCGGACAGCGCGCAAATCTGCTCCTGCTTCGACGTCACCAAAGGCGACCTGATTGCGGCCATCAACAAAGGCTGCCACACCGTTGCGGCGCTGAAAGCCGAAACCAAAGCCGGTACTGGCTGCGGCGGCTGTATCCCACTGGTCACTCAGGTGCTGAATGCGGAACTGGCGAAACAGGGTATCGAAGTTAACAACAACCTGTGCGAACACTTTGCTTATTCGCGTCAGGAACTGTTCCATTTGATCCGCGTTGAAGGCATTAAAACCTTCGAAGAACTGCTGGCGAAACACGGCAAAGGCTACGGTTGTGAAGTTTGTAAACCAACCGTTGGTTCGCTGCTGGCCTCCTGCTGGAACGAATACATTCTGAAGCCGGAACATACTCCACTGCAGGATTCTAACGACAACTTCCTCGCTAACATCCAGAAAGACGGCACCTACTCGGTGATCCCGCGTTCTCCGGGCGGTGAAATCACCCCGGAAGGGCTGATGGCAGTAGGTCGTATCGCGCGTGAATTTAATCTCTACACCAAAATCACCGGCTCCCAACGTATTGCGATGTTTGGCGCACAGAAAGACGATCTGCCGGAGATCTGGCGTCAGCTGATTGAAGCAGGCTTCGAAACCGGTCATGCCTATGCGAAAGCACTGCGTATGGCGAAAACCTGTGTGGGTAGCACCTGGTGCCGCTACGGCGTTGGCGATAGCGTCGGCCTCGGCGTGGAACTGGAAAACCGCTACAAAGGCATCCGCGCACCGCACAAAATCAAGTTCGGTGTCTCTGGCTGTACCCGCGAATGTTCAGAAGCGCAGGGTAAAGACGTGGGCATCATCGCCACCGAAAAAGGCTGGAACCTGTACGTTTGTGGTAACGGCGGCATGAAACCGCGTCATGCGGATCTGCTGGCGGCGGATATCGATCGCGAAACGCTGCTCAAATATCTCGACCGCTTCATGATGTTCTACATCCGTACCGCTGACAAACTGACCCGTACCGCACCGTGGTTAGAAAACCTCGAAGGTGGCATCGACTACCTGAAAGCGGTGATCATTGACGACAAACTGGGGCTGAACGCACATCTGGAAGAAGAGATGGCGCGCCTGCGTGAAGCGGTAGTGTGTGAGTGGACTGAAACGGTCAATACGCCGTCTGCGCAGACTCGCTTCAAACACTTCATCAACAGTGACAAGCGTGACCCGAACGTGCAGATGGTGCCAGAGCGCGAACAGCACCGTCCGGCAACGCCGTATGAACGAATCCCGGTAACTCTGGTGGAGGACAACGCATGAGCCAGTGGAAAGACATCTGCAAAATCGATGACATCCTGCCTGAAACCGGCGTCTGCGCGCTGTTAGGTGACGAGCAGGTTGCAATTTTCCGCCCGTATCACAGCGACCAGGTGTTTGCGATCAGCAACATCGATCCGTTCTTCGAATCCAGCGTGCTGTCACGCGGGCTGATTGCGGAGCATCAGGGTGAGCTGTGGGTTGCCAGCCCGCTGAAAAAACAGCGTTTTCGCTTAAGCGACGGCTTGTGCATGGAAGACGAACAGTTTTCCGTCAAGCATTACGAAGCACGTGTGAAAGACGGCGTGGTGCAGTTACGCGGTTAATTGTTTTAACGGGAGGCGCAATGCCTCCCCTTTTTGCATTGTCCTGTAATGACCTTCGATATATTGCAGGACATTTTTTAAACTTTTTGCTTTATTTTTTGTTTTTATTTTTAAAGGATAATCAAATGTTTACAGACACTATTAATAAGTGTGCGGCTAACGCTGCGCGCATCGCACGCCTATCGGCAAATAACCCGCTCGGCTTTTGGGTCAGCTCCGCAATGGCGGGAGCGTATGTGGGTCTTGGGATCATTCTGATTTTCACGCTCGGCAATTTGCTCGATCCGTCCGTTCGTCCACTGGTGATGGGCGCAACTTTTGGTATCGCCTTAACGCTGGTGATTATCGCAGGTTCTGAACTGTTCACCGGACACACCATGTTCCTCACCTTTGGAGTGAAGGCGGGCACCATCAGCCACGGGCAAATGTGGGCAATCCTGCCACAGACCTGGCTGGGTAACCTGGTCGGTTCCGTCTTTGTTGCCATGCTTTATAACTGGGGCGGCGGTAGCCTGCTGCCGGTAGATACCAGCATCGTTCACTCCGTCGCACTGGCCAAAACCACCGCACCAGCAATGGTGTTGTTCTTCAAAGGCGCATTGTGTAACTGGCTGGTTTGTCTGGCAATCTGGATGGCACTGCGCACCGAAGGTGCGGCGAAATTTATCGCTATCTGGTGGTGTCTGCTGGCGTTTATCGCGTCCGGCTATGAGCACTCTGTTGCCAACATGACGCTGTTCGCGCTCTCCTGGTTCGGCAACCACAGCGAAGCCTACACGCTGGCAGGCATTGGTCATAACCTGCTGTGGGTGACGCTGGGTAATACTTTATCGGGCGCCGTATTCATGGGATTGGGTTATTGGTATGCTACGCCGAAAGCGAATCGTCCGATTGCGGACAAATTTAATCAAACTGAAACGGCTGCCGGTTAATTACTAAGGGGTTTTTACGTGGATCATTTGCCTATATTTTGCCAATTACGCGATCGCGACTGTCTGATTGTCGGCGGTGGTGATGTCGCGGAACGCAAAGCAAGGTTGCTGTTAGACGCAGGTGCTCGCTTAACGGTGAATGCATTAGCGTTTATTCCACAGTTCACCGCATGGGCAGATGCAGGCATGTTAACCCTCGTCGAAGGGCCATTTGATGAAAGCCTTCTCGACACCTGCTGGCTGGCGATTGCAGCAACGGATGATGACGCGCTTAACCAGCGTGTCAGCGAAGCCGCTGAAGCTCGTCGTATCTTCTGTAACGTGGTCGATGCGCCGAAAGCCGCCAGCTTTATTATGCCGTCGATTATTGACCGCTCACCGCTGATGGTGGCGGTCTCCTCTGGCGGTACTTCTCCGGTTCTGGCGCGACTGTTGCGCGAAAAACTCGAATCACTGCTGCCGTTACATCTGGGCCAGGTAGCGAAATACGCCGGGCAATTACGTGGTCGGGTAAAACAACAGTTCGCCACGATGGGTGAACGTCGCCGTTTCTGGGAAAAATTGTTCGTTAACGACCGCCTGGCGCAGTCGCTGGCGAACAACGATCAGAAAGCCATTACTGAAACCACCGAACAGTTAATCAACGAACCGCTCGATCATCGTGGTGAAGTGGTGCTGGTTGGTGCAGGTCCGGGCGATGCCGGGCTGCTGACGCTGAAAGGTCTGCAACAAATTCAGCAGGCAGATGTGGTGGTCTACGACCGTCTGGTTTCTGACGATATTATGAATCTGGTACGCCGTGATGCGGATCGTGTCTTCGTCGGTAAACGCGCGGGATATCACTGCGTACCGCAGGAAGAGATTAACCAGATCCTGCTGCGGGAAGCGCAAAAAGGCAAACGCGTGGTGCGTCTGAAAGGCGGTGATCCGTTTATTTTCGGTCGTGGTGGCGAAGAGCTGGAAACACTGTGCAATGCAGGCATTCCGTTCTCGGTGGTTCCGGGTATTACCGCAGCTTCTGGTTGCTCTGCCTATTCGGGTATTCCCCTCACGCATCGCGATTATGCTCAAAGCGTACGCTTAATTACCGGACACTTAAAAACCGGTGGCGAGCTGGACTGGGAAAATCTGGCGGCAGAAAAACAGACGCTGGTGTTCTATATGGGGCTGAATCAGGCCGCGACCATTCAGCAAAAACTGATTGAACACGGAATGCCTGGTGAAATGCCAGTGGCGATTGTTGAAAACGGCACGGCGGTCACGCAACGCGTGATTGACGGTACGCTCGCGCAGCTAGGTGAACTGGCTCAACAAATGAACAGCCCATCATTAATTATTATTGGTCGGGTCGTTGGCCTGCGCAATAAATTAAATTGGTTCTCTAACCATTAATTTAAAAAAAATTAACTAAGGCCGGATATTTCTGGCCTTTTTTTATTTACAAACATACTTATATTAATGTTTATTTTCAGCATACATAAAACAAACTTTTAACTAATTTATTTTAATGACGCCCTGCAGTTACAGCGGCTTACAAATATAAGCATAATATTCATAGTCCGTTCACTGACGCATAATAGATATTCCTGTATCGTCTTTAGCGAGCTGTTTGCTTATATTCACATAATCAATGAATATTACTCGATATATTTTACATAGGGAATGAAAATGAACAAGTTTATTAAAGTGGCACTGGTTGGTGCAGTCCTGGCAACATTAACTGCATGTACTGGTCATATTGAAAACCGTGAAAAGAACTGCTCTTACGACTACCTGCTGCACCCGGCAATTTCTATTTCTAAAATCATTGGCGGCTGCGGTCCTACTGCACAGTAAGTCTCTGACTGAAATTAGCTAACGCTGATTTAATTACCTGACGCCCTCGGGATTACCTGAGGGCGTATTTGTTTTTGTATTAACTCCGTAAACGTCATTCACAACGATTAAATACTGCCAATACTCTCACGCAAAATCCGCAGTACCGTCTCCTCACCGCTACGATTTGGATTAATGCGAATCGCGCAATGTTCGAGTTGTGGATTCGCCTGGCGAAACGTTCCGGAAAGACGGTAAAAGAGCGGTGGAATCTCATATTTCGACTCCGCACCCACCGGGTAAGGCAACGCGCCGCGCTTTTGCGCCTCTTCCAGCACCCTGGCGGCAATCGGCTGATGAAACTCCACAATCAACACCTTCGACTGCGCATTGGCAATGACGGCGCTTTTCACTTCCGCCACCGCGCCACCGTTAAGTAAAGCCAGCAACCGTTCAGATACCCCCGCCTGCACCGCGTGCATCACTGGCGCGAACACCAGCCCACGCAACACCTCCAGCGCCTGAGCGCCCTGAATCTGGCTGCCGCCGGAGTAAAGCGTGACGCGAATCCGACTAATAACATCGGCATCGCCTACCACCGCGCCAACACCCTCTGGCCCAAACAGCTTGAAGCAGGAGAATGTCGAAACATTCGCCCCGCATTCGCAGCCGATTCGCGCTACCTTCATCACCGCATAGTTGTCATCGGTTAACGCTGGAACGCCAGACGAGCACAACGTTGCCAGCACATCTGCCAGCACGTAGCTGTCCTGTGGCTGCTGGCGCGTATGCTGTACCAGCGCCGCATCCGGTTGTTGCTCTTCGACGACCTGCTTAAGTACCGCCAGGTCATTGAAATCAGCAGTGATAAGCGTCAGCCCCATCTGCTCAACAATGACCTGAGTCGTCGGATAAACAGGCGCGTCATGCACCAGAAGACGCTGCCCCGGTTTGAGCAAAGCCGCCAGCCCGGCGCGAATCGCTCCAGTCCCCGCGCCCTGCACCAGCGCCGCGGCCTGTGCGTGAAACGCATCAGCCAGCACCTGCTCCACCCGTTGGGTAATACGCGGTTGATTCAAACCTGGAGTTAACCCTAAATCACCACCAGTAAGAAACTCGCTGCCGGGGAAATGGCGACAAATGCTATCCACCAGCGCAAACTGCTTTTGCTGCGCCTCAATAATCGTCAGGCTTTGCAGAGGAAACGTCTTCATAGGTGCCTTCCTTAAGCCGGAACGAACAGGCCAAGCCAGTAAAGAACATTCAGCAGGATGCCGGTGATCATTACTGCCACGACCGGTGCCGCCATTTTCTGTACCGGACGGCCCAGAGATTCGTTGAGGAAGTAAATGGCAACCGCGATAGAGAATCCGGTATAACCTGCCATCTTAATTGCTGCGAAAATCGAACCGACCAGCAGCGCCACTTCCATCAGCATATTCATGGCGTTACGGATGTTATCCGACGCATTACGCACCGACGGGTAGCGCCCCAGCCATTTGCCGATCGAACGAAGCAGCAAGACTTCTGCCGAAATAACCACTGCACCTAATACCGCTGCAACCATCGGATTCGGCGAGAGATAGCCCACCGCATAAACAAAGGTAAAGCCCGCAACTGCATATACGCCGGTGGCTAACGCGGTGGTGGCAATCAACGGCACAAATCCCAGTCCGCGCATGAATTCTGCCAGAGCCGCCTGATTAATCAGCGTTTGCGATTGTTCCGGCGTTACGCCTGCGGAGTACGCTTTCTCCAGTGTGAAGATCGAAACTTCGCTACCAGCAAAAATCTTCATGCTGGCAACGGCAGCAATCAATGCCCCCACAATAGCGATATAGGGTAAGTTTTTGATAATCCGCGACGTACGTTCTTCAAACACCGAAAGTCCGCTGGCATCGATGTCATTTTCATCACGATGACGCAGGTCATGAGTTATCGCGATCCCCAGCAGCATCACCATGCCAATAAAGATTTCGATGGATTCCGGATTGAGATGCGGGAAATAGCGCACTACTACTACACGGGTCATCAGCACAACCACGGCAGCGATCAGACTTTGCTTCCAGCCAAACTGGTAAAAAATCGCCACCAGTGGGAACAGTGCAAAAGCTGAAACCACCGGCGAGCTTAATTCCCCCAGACTACCTAATACATCCACCGGTAGCGCGGTCAGCAGCTGGTTTACCGGCAACAGGCATGTGAGGATCAATATCCCCCAGATAGCGCCAAGGCCAAACGCCATCAGGCTGTTTATCGCCAGTACGCCGAGGATATCAGTAGGAAGAAAGAGTAACCATGCGTTGAGTAGCCCGGTTTTCAGGGTAAAAGAGATCCCCACCGAGGCCACAAAACCAATGCTCAGACCAAAAGCGATACTCCCCGCCTCGCGACGGTTCATATAGCCTTCAATCAGTTGCGGCAGGATTGGGCGGATGCCGTCATGAAAAACAGCCGCCGAGCGATGCGCCAGAAGCGATGTCATACCCGTCAGGCACGCCACCACGATAATCTGAATATACAGATCCATAGTCGTGCCTTTTATTTCAGATGGTTAATCAACATCGGAATCGCGTGTTCGACGTGCTCAACGGAAAGCCCAAACGCCACTTTCCCTTCGGCGATCATTTTGGCGATATGTTCGTCTTTCGCTTTAATGCCAGGCTTGGCAATGGTGCAACTTTTGTTATAGCCAATCACCGCGATGGCAATCGACAATGCCGCGCCCGCACCGGTATTACACGCGCCGATGTAGTAATCCAGTTGCCCGGATTTCACCTTCATCGCTGCTTCCATGTCGTTATGAATGAAAACTTCAAAACAGCCTGGAGCCGTCGCTTCAATGGTTTTTTTAATCTGCTCACGCTGTAAGCCTGCAACGCCAACCTTTTTCATTAGTCTGTCCTTATTGGAAAAATTGAGAGGGATTTTCACGTAACATCACATCCACATCGGCCTGACTGAATCCTGACTGGCGCAATTGCGGAATAAAGGTGGTCAATAAATAGTCATAGCCATAACCACCGTTGGCTTTTAAATGAGAGCGGCGCGTAATATCCATCGACAGCATGACGCGGTTCAGCAACCCACGGTCGCGTAGCGCATCAAGCATCGCAATACGCTTTTCGTCCGGGTAGTAACTGTTCTTACCAATGGTGTCGAACTGCACGTACGCGCCGAGATCGATCATCTTCAAAATGTTGTCGAGGTTGTCTTTCAGATCGCAGTGACCAACGGTGACGCGCGAAAGATCAACTCCGTAGGCTTGCAACAGAGCCAGTTGCTCCAGCCCCATCGTGCTGAACGACGTATGCGTGGAGAGCGGGCGTCCGGTCTGGTTATGTGCCAGCGCGGCGGCAATAAACACTTTCTCTTCCAGCGGCGTAATCTTTCCTTCACTGGAACCAATCTCCGCGATGATCCCAGCTTTCAGTTCCGTGCCATCGATACCCAGTTCAATTTCATCGACCATCTCTTGCGCCAGTTCCTGCACGCTGCGGGTCGCCACATGTTCCGGGAAAAACGCGTCCTGGTAATAACCGGTACAGGCCACCACGTTGATGCCGGTTTCGCGCATTACATCAAGCATAAATTGCGCATTGCGCCCCATGTAACGGTTGGTCATCTCAATCACATTACGAACGCCCTGGGCCATCAGGTCGTTCATCTCCTGGCAAATGAACGCATACTGATCAAGGCGGCAGTCCACGTTGTTTTTAAAGCCGGAGAGATCAATATGCAGATGCTCATGGGCGAGGGTGTAACCCGTCGGATCAAAACTCATAGGGTGTCTCCTGCAAACCGGAGGGAGGAAAGAAAAGAGCGACCATTTTGTGGCGGTGGCGCACGGAAAAATTCACACACGGTAGCCCCCACATCAGAAAGCGTGGTGCGAACACCAAGCTGAGTAGCAGCCAGGCCTTGCTGATAAACCAGCACCGGCACGACTTCGCGGGTATGGTGGCTGTGACCGATTGTCGGGTCGTTGCCGTGATCCGCCATGATAATCAGGCAATCATCTGGCTGCATCGCCTCAACAAGCCGGGCAAGATTACGGTCAACGACCTGCAAACGTTCGGCATAACGTGCGACGTCTTCTGCGTGACCAGCGAGGTCGGTTTCCTGAATGTTGGTGCAAATAAACGCTGTCTGATGGGTGATAAATTCGTCGAGGGTGATATCCATAATCCGCTGACTATCCACCAGGTTTTGCCAGCTCACGCCATAAGGATTGCTGACAATATCCGCCACTTTCCCCACTAGCACAGTTGGCACGCCAGCTTCATACAGTTTTTGCGGCACTTGTACTTTCTCATCGACGCCATAGCCCATATGCACGACCTGGAAGCCGTTGTCATAAGCGCCAGAACGCGGTGCATTAATACCAATAAAGTGCCCTTCTTTGCTTTCTGCGGCATCGAGAATACGCTGACTGTTGGTTAACAGGCCGCCAAATGTAATGACCCGACCGACCTGTACCTGGTCACGCACGATACGACCAATTTTGATTGCGTCGTCAAAAGAGATCACAGAGAGATTGGCGGTAATGTTATAGACCTGGCCTAAATCCGCCTCGAGATTATCACCAACCGCAACCGCCTGATTGACCCACAGAAATTGCAGATCATCGCCGCGGCGCTCCACCTGCCAGCCAGCGTTAAGTAATGCTTGCTCAACACGGTCAATCACATCGCGAAAGGGCATCCGTAGCGGCGGTAACGGGCGCGTGCCTAAAATTTCCTGATGCCCCATAAAGGTATCGCCCCCTTCATGTTGCAGCTCTGCCACGCCCCAGGTTGCAGAATCTGACGGCTGCATATCTCCAGGCGAATAACCTAATGCGTTGATTAGCCCCATTTTCTCCAGCGTTTGCAGCTGCAAATGCGGCAGCTGGCTCAAAATGTGACCACAGGTATTCGCTCCCGCATCTTGCGGGCGCACCAGCGTGACATCTTTCATTGCGCCTACGCCAAAGCTATCAATCACTAACACCACGAATCGCGCCATTACGCCCCCAGAGAGTTTCCAAGACTGTCATAACGACCGACGATTTCCGGTTCGCCACGCTGAATACCCGATACCAGCACCACATCACTGCGGGTAACAAAAATTTGTGTACGAAAACAGAACACTACGGCACTACTCACCGGAAACTCGCCTGCTAACGGAAGGTAATAGTCGATACTGCTGTCATCTACAGTTTTGAGATTGGTTTCAGTAATCTTTTGATTTTCTTTAGTAAAAACCAGAGCGTGGTGAGCATGACCACGACGGTAGTAACCGCCGCCGTAGCAGTAGCTGTCGCCACGGAAATGATGGGAGATTTCACTTAACCAGAGCATGGCGATACGTTCAGGCTGATCGCCCTGCTGGTTTGCCGGAATCGTCCCCGTCAGTGCATGGCCGGGTTCGGCATGAGTCACACCGTATTCCGCCAGCAATGGCAGCGAAGCGCAGCTGGTCGCTGAAGGCGCGTTCAGTTGCTCAATCGCAATACCAGATTTCGCCAGTTGATCCCGTGCTTGTACCAGCGTGTGAAGATTCGGTGTCGGCAAAACTTTCCCGGCAGCCTCATCCCAAAGCAAGCAAGGGAAATGGGTAAGTCCCGCTAAATGTAGTCCTGGTAGTTTCTGGATTTCAGCGACAATGTCATGCAGCGTGTTTTGGGGAAAACCGCTCTCCTGACCCGGATAAAGAAAATCATCATCGCTATAAACTTTGAGCAGCACAGACTGCACACGTCCGGCCTTCAGCGCTGCTGCAGAGACTTCCCGCGCTTTATCGAGAGTAAACACGGTGATGACGTCAGTTCCCTGTGCAACGGCGTCAGAAACCTGGTGACAAGGGATTTGCACCAGATGTCCCTGATGCGCCACCGGCAGACCGGCGCGGCGCATGACCCGCGCCTCTTTGTAATCCACCGCCACAATGCCGCTGTAGCCCAGTGCCAGAAGTTTTTCCGCCAGCCACGGATTACGGCCAAACTGCTTGGTCATCAGATACAGCTCAATGCCGTAAAGCCGCGCCGTCTCAATCAGCCTCTTACCGTTTTCCAGTATCTGATCCACGTCGATCACCCAACTGTCCGGGGCGATCTTGCCCTGTTGCCACAAACTTAGTGCGGCGGAAATCAGCGCTGGGTTCTGGCGTTTCAATGCTTCTACAAACATCTTGTTGCCTCGTTTCTATTCCTTGAATTAAACATTCATTTTTTTGAATATTTAAGTTATGTGACGCGGATTTGCCGTATAACTCAGACACCTTCGTTGGCGGCCATCCATAATCCATAGAGATTGGCCAGCAAATACCCTTCTTCACACGGGTTAATTTCCAGCGCGAATTCCTTCAATAGCACCTGATGCAATTGCACAATCGCTGGCCAGTATGTGGATTGCGCCAGTTCCGCCAGTAATTCGTCATCCAGCGGCAGTATGTGTTCGCCCCGACGACTGCGCATCAGCGCACTCGCCATATGCGTCATCGCCATCGTTCCCTGCTCGCTGCGTATGGGAAGATGGCATTCTGTTTCCAGTACTTTGACGACCTGCATCATGCCTTTGCAGATGTCCTTATCAATGACTCCTGCCTCGCAAAGCAGGTTGAGTCTGTTTTCCATTTAAGACGCCTTTCGCTTAATAACTGGGTTCAAGTTCCCCACTGACGACTCGCTGTTGATGAGCAAGCAGGGCATGTTTATCAACAACCGCACGTAGCAATTGTTGCATCGGGTAATCATCGGCTCGCGTTAGCACCACGGCTTCAGTGGCCTGTAAAAATCGCGGATCGTTCGTCAGCGGCGTCGCTTCTAATCCCAGCATGGCCAGTTCGCTTTCCGCCACCGCGTTCCAGATAACCGCATCGACATCGCCTTTTACAATGCGTTGTAAACTCTCGTGATATGAGAGGTCGATGCGCTCCACATCGCTATTGCCAAAAAAGACATCGGTCATGATTTTCTGATCCGCCGAGCGGTTATCCAGCCCCACGCGTTTCACGTTGCCGGACGCCCCTTTACGGCAAATCAGCTGGTGCTCGCCAACGTAGGTATGCGGCCCCAACTCCAGCGCGAGGCATAACCCTTTTTGCGTGAGATAACTTTCTGCCGCCAGGCGGGACACTACCGCCATGTCATACACGCCGTTAAGCAAACACTCCACGCGAATATCCGCGCCACGCATGTGCGCATAGTAAAAAGGAATGCCATCAAACTGGGCTTTCAATCCGCTCGCCAGTCCTTCGTACAAACGGGTATAGGGCAAGGGCATCGCACATACCACGTTGTTGATATCCACATGAGTCAGCAGGGCTTTATTATCCATCTCAACCAGATAACTGCCATTGCGCCCACGGCGTTCAATTCGTATCGCGCCGCTTGATTCCAGCGTTTTCAGCGCGGCCTGTGTCAGACCAACCGATGAATGGCACTCAGTTGCCAGTTCATCTATTGTTTTCAATCGATTACCGCACTTTTCACCTAACAGATAACGAGCCAGAGTCGTGATGACGACGCCTTCTTTTTTGATAAACGTTCGACGCATAGTATATTTTCAATAAAGTGAATATTTATATCTTCATTAAAATGAAGATAAGTGGCAACTAAGAAATGTGGAAACGGCGAGGCACTTCACATTTTTTCGGGTTGTTGCGAAAAGAGGATAAAAAAACCGGGTTTCCCCGGTTTCAGAGTGATGATAAAAGCAAAATTGCCTGATGTGCTACGCTTATCAGGCCTACATTTCCTTGCAATATGTGCATTACTTTGTAGGCCGGATAAGGCGTTCACGCCGCATCCGGCATGAACAAAGCGCAATTTGCCAGCAATAGTGAATTACGGCTTCGCCACAAAACCAATCGCTTCATACACCGCTTTCAGCGTACGGGAAGCGTGCGCGCTGGCTTTTTCTGCGCCGTCTTTCATCACCTGTTGCAGGAAGGCTTCGTCATTACGGAAACGGTGATAGCGTTCCTGCAATTCAGTCAGCATACCGGAAACGGCATCAGCCACTTCGCCTTTCAGATGACCATACATCTTGCCTTCGAACTGTTTTTCCAGTTCCGGGATGCTTTGACCCGTTACCGCAGAAAGGATATCCAGCAGGTTGGAAACGCCCGCTTTGTTCTGCACATCGTAGCGAACTACCGGCGGTTCGTCGGAGTCAGTGACCGCGCGTTTGATTTTCTTCACTACCGATTTCGGATCTTCCAGCAGACCGATAACGTTATTGCGGTTATCGTCAGACTTGGACATCTTCTTGGTCGGCTCCAGCAGCGACATTACGCGCGCGCCAGATTTCGGAATAAACGGCTCCGGTACTTTAAAAATATCGCCATACAGCGCGTTGAAACGCTGGGCGATATCGCGGCTCAGTTCCAGATGCTGTTTCTGGTCTTCACCCACCGGCACCAGATTGGTTTGATACAGCAGGATGTCCGCTGCCATCAGCACCGGATAATCAAACAGACCAGCGTTGATGTTCTCGGCATAACGCGCAGATTTATCTTTAAACTGCGTCATGCGGCTCAGTTCGCCGAAGTAGGTATAGCAGTTCAGTGCCCAGCCTAACTGCGCATGTTCCGGCACGTGGGACTGAACAAAAATAGTGCTTTTCTCAGGATCGATACCGCAAGCCAGGTACAACGCCAGCGTATCCAGCGTCGCTTTACGCAGCTTCTGCGCATCCTGGCGCACGGTGATGGCGTGTTGGTCAACGATACAGTAAATGCAATGGTAATCATCCTGCATGTTTACCCACTGACGCAGCGCACCCATGTAGTTACCAATGGTCAATTCACCTGAGGGCTGTGCGCCACTAAAAACGATGGGCTTAGTCATTTTTCGATTCCTGATTTTCGCTTTGCGGAAGCCCTAATGCGGGCAGAAGGTCATTTATAGAGTGATAAATTACATCAGGCTGGCTGAGATCGATAGCCTCGCCGTAGTTATATCCGTAGGTTAAGCCAACTGATGGGCAACCTGCCGCTTTTGCCGCCTGAATATCATTGCGTGAGTCGCCAACAAACAGCATCTGTTGTGGGGCAATTCCCATCCGCTCAGCCACCAGTAACAGCGGGTCCGGATGCGGTTTTTTGTTTTGCACATCATCGCCGCCGATAACCACGCTGAAGTATTTGGCGATGTCTAAGGCTTCGAGCAGCGGCGCGACGAACGGCGTCGGTTTGTTGGTGACCAGGCCTAACGGCAGACCTTTAGCCTGCAACGCGCCCAGAGTATCAGCAACGTGCGGGAACAAAAACGTCCCCTCTTCGGCAACTTCGCCATAGTAGCGATCGAACAGTTTACGCAGAATACGTACCTGTTCTTCTGCCGGAATGTCGTCATCAACGGGCGGTTTACCCATTGTTTTACGCAGAGTCGCACGTTCCTGACGCGCCCAGGTCAATGCGCGCTCCATCAGAACATCTGCGCCGTTACCAATCCAGGTAATAACGCGTTCTTCACCTGCAACAGGCAACTCCAGCGCATACAGCGCCATATCTACCGCAGCAGCAAGACCAGGAGCACTGTCCACCAGCGTACCGTCGAGATCAAAAGCGACGCCGCGAATATCTTCAAACTTATTCATGACTTACCTTTGCCAGTTCACTGCGCATTTCATCAATGACTTTTTTGTAGTCTGGCTGGTCGAAGATTGCCGAACCGGCGACGAACATATCCGCTCCCGCCGCAGCGATTTCGCCAATGTTGTTCACCTTCACGCCACCGTCCACTTCCAGACGGATATCAAAGCCCGACTCATCGATGCGGCGGCGCACTTCGCGCAGTTTATCTAATGTTTGCGGAATGAAAGACTGACCGCCGAAACCAGGGTTGACGGACATCAGCAGGATCACATCCAGCTTATCCATCACGTAATCCAGATAGCTCAGAGGTGTCGCCGGGTTAAATACCAGACCCGCTTTACAGCCATTTTCTTTAATCAGTTGCAGCGTGCGGTCAACATGCTCGGAGGCTTCTGGATGAAAGGTAATGATGCTGGCGCCAGCAGCAGCGAAATCCGGCACAATGCGATCGACGGGTTTCACCATCAGATGCACATCGATAGGGGCGGTAATGCCGTAGTTACGCAAGGATTTCAGCACCATTGGCCCAATTGTCAGGTTGGGAACATAGTGGTTATCCATGACGTCAAAATGCACGACATCAGCGCCAGCTGCCAGGGCCTTTGCGGTATCTTCACCCAGGCGGGCAAAATCAGCCGACAGAATTGAGGGGGCAATCAAATACTGTTTCATCCGCTTCTCCTTGAGAATTATTTTTTCGCGGGTGAAACGACTCCTGGTTTGTACAAAGCCAGCAGTTCGTCCACCTTTTTACGTGTGCCGCCGTTGCTGCTTATACTGCGTCGAACTTTGACGACATGCAATTTTGCGCGCTGATACCACTCACGCGTTAACATCGTATCGTGATTGGAGATCAGCACAGGAATATGGCGATCAACCAGACCTTCTGCGATCTCCGCCAGATGGGCTTGTTGTTCAAGCGTAAAACTGTTTGTGTGATACGCCGTGAAGTTAGCGGTCGCAGAAAGCGGCGCATAAGGCGGATCGCAATAGACGACGGATGCATCATCTGCGCGCGCCATGCTATCGGCGTAAGACTCACAATAGAAAAAGGCATTCTGCGCTTTTTCGGCAAAATGATACAACTCAGCTTCCGGGAAATAGGGCTTTTTATAACGGCCAAACGGCACATTAAATTCACCACGCAGATTGTAACGGCACAAACCGTTGTAACCGTAGCGGTTCAAATATAAAAACAGTACTGCCCGACGCAAGGGATCCTGGCTTTTGTTGAACTCTTCGCGGAACTGATAGTAGACCTCGGCGCAATTTGTTTCGGGAACAAACAGCTCGCGGGCAGCCTGCACATACTCTTCGGTACGCGTCTTTACAATGTTGTAGAGACTAATCAGATCGCTGTTGATATCAGCAAGGATATAACGAGAAAAGTCGGTGTTAAGAAACACCGACCCGGCACCCACAAAAGGTTCAACCAGACATTCGCCCTTAGGCAAATGCCGTTTAATATCATCAAGCAAGGGATATTTGCCCCCTGCCCACTTCAAAAAAGCGCGATTTTTCTTCATGCTGACTAACTAATTACACCTTCTCCGGCTGTGGAGAAAGCTCCGACAGCATCCAGCGCTTCAGGCAGTTCCCGCAACGGTTATCCATTGCGGGAAATAGCCTTGATTACTTCAGATCGGCCTGTACCTGACGCAGCGGTTTCGCCCAAGGATTTTTGGCCTGGACATCGGCTGGCAATGTAGATACCGCTTTTTTCGCTTCTTCTTTCGAAGCGTACACGCCAGAAACCAGGACATACCACGGCTGACCATTACGCGTCGTTTCATAGACAACGTAGTTTTTCAGGTTCTCTTTCTTCGCCCAACCGTTCAGGTTGTCGTAGTTAGAGGAACTGCTCAACTGCAGAGTGTAATGGCTTGACGGTGCCGATTTCAACGAACCAACATTACCCGCGCTCTTCGCCCCAGCAGCTGGTGTTGTCGTGGTTTGCGCCGGAGATGCCGTTTGTGCCGGCTCCGTGCTGGCAGTCGCATTCGGCGCTGGCGTTGCCGCTGGCGTAGAAGTCGCAGCCGGTGCCTTCGAGCTCGCCACTGGCGCTGCTGGTTCGGTACGCTTCGGTTGCTGTGCTACCGGCTTCGGTTCGGTTTTCACAGTTGCTTGCGGTTTTTTCGGTTCAATCACTGCCTGCTGACGCGGCGGACGCGTGGTGGTCGGACGTTCAGCGGTTTGCGTTTTTGCCGTGTCGCGCGATGCATTGCCATTGCGTACTGGCGCAACCGTTGCGGGTTCGGTCGGCAATGTCGAATTTACCGCCACATTGTTCAGCTGTTGCTGATTTTGCGGCTGGGTCAGGGCATTGTTCAGATCACCCTGTACTTCAACACGCTGTTGACCATCCGTTGCCGCCGGGGTTTGCCCCTGAGTCGGCGTAGAAGAAATCGGCGGCAGAGAAACATCCTGCTGAGTATTTTCCGCAGACGTGGTTCCCGGTGCTGGCTGCACGCCATTCGCCTGATCGGTCGCATTGCCAGCAAGATCAATACTCTTCTCGCCAGACGCTGTTTGATCGCTGGAAGAGGTCGAGGGGGCTTTTAACGCAGAACCGATACCGATGATCAACAGCAACAGAACCAGAATACCGACGCCCATCATCATATACTGACGAGAAGCAGGTTTGCTGGCTGCTTTTTTGCGCTTACGCGGACGACGCTCTACGCGCTCTTCATCCACAGCTTCATCTTCGGAATCATCAATTTCTTCTTCGATTTCCGGTTCCTCATTGCGCTCTTTTTGAGCACGAGTCGGACGGCGATCGTCAGTTTCATCAAGTTCAATATCATCAAAATTGATCTGCGGTTCGCCACGTTCAGTACGTTCAGAACGCTCAGAAGATTGACGAGAACGACCAGTACGACGATCGCTGGGATCGGGTTTCAGCTCGTCTTCTGGTTTGAATTCATCCATTTAACACCCCACTAAAAGGTTAATGCTTACCACGTTGCAATTAACCTGAAGCTAATAAACCGCCGGATAAGCGGCCTGACCTTTCTTGTTGTTACGCTAACTGACAATCAGCAATGGCGTTAAGAACGATATCGTGCGAAACACCGCCGCGAACTTCGCTCTTACCAATTGCCAGCGGAAGAATTAAGCGCATTTCTCCCGCAAGAACTTTCTTGTCACGCAGCATATGCGGTAAATATGCCTGCGCGGACATTTCGCGCGGCCCATTGACCGGTAACCCAGCCCGCGTGAGCAGGGTAATAATACGCTGCGTTTCGGCAGAACTGAACTGCCCGAGACGTTCCGATGTGCGCGCCGCCATTACCATACCCGCAGCAACCGCTTCACCGTGTAGCCAATTACCATAGCCCATTTCAGCTTCAATGGCATGACCAAAGGTATGTCCAAGATTGAGTAAAGCACGTAAGCCAGCTTCACGCTCGTCAGCGGCGACAACTTCTGCTTTCAGCTCACAGCAGCGGCGAATACAGTACGCCATTGCAGGGCCATCCAGACGAAGCAGCGCGTCGAGATTCTCTTCCAGCCAGTGGAAAAACTCGCCGTCAAGAATAATGCCGTATTTGATGACTTCCGCTAGCCCTGAAGCCAACTCACGCTGAGGAAGCGTTTTCAGACAATCGAGATCTACCACCACCGATGCAGGTTGGTAAAACGCGCCAATCATGTTTTTACCGAGGGGATGGTTTACCGCGGTTTTGCCGCCAACGGAGGAGTCAACCTGCGACAATAACGTCGTTGGGACTTGAATGAAGCGAACGCCGCGCTGATAGCTCGCCGCCGCGAAACCGGTAAGATCGCCCACCACGCCGCCGCCAAGTGCAACCAGTGTAGTATCGCGTCCATGCGGCTTTTGCAACAACGCTGTAAAGACGGTGTCGAGTACTGCCAGGCTTTTATACTGCTCGCCGTCAGGGAGGATAACGCTATCGACGTTAACACCCGCCTGTTCAAGTACGCCGCGGACCTTATCGAGATACAGAGGAGCCAGGGTTTCGTTGGTGACCAACATCACCTGCTCGCCCGATTTCAGCGGTAAGAATGAAGCTGGTTCGTTAAACAAACCAGATGCGATGGTAATTGGGTAACTACGTTCCCCGAGAGTGACGACTATCCTCTCCATAACGCGACATCCACCTTAATTACTGTACCCGCAGACGAGTGTATTTAAAGCCAGAATTAGTTGCTTTCCAGCATGTTAATAATCTGGTTTGCGACCACTTTAGCGCTTTGGTCATCAGTACGAATGGTCACGTCGGCAATCTCTTCATACAGCGGATTGCGTTCATTGGCCAACGCTTCCAGAACTTCACGTGGCGGTGTTTCAACGTGCAGCAACGGGCGTTTTTTATCACGCTGCGTGCGTGCAAGTTGCTTTTCGATGGTCGTTTCAAGATAAACGACAACGCCACGAGCGGAAAGACGGTTACGCGTTTCGCGGGATTTCACAGAGCCGCCGCCAGTAGCCAGCACAATACCCTGCTTCTCGGTCAATTCATTGATGACCTTTTCTTCGCGATCGCGGAAGCCTTCTTCGCCTTCTAAATCGAAAACCCAGCCCACATCAGCTCCGGTTCGTTTCTCAATCTCTTGATCGGAATCGTAAAATTCCATATTGAGTTGTTGAGCTAACTGGCGCCCAATAGTGCTTTTTCCGGCACCCATAGGCCCAACCAGAAAGATATTGCGTTTCTCTGCCATTTTTTCGGTACTACTAAGACTATTCGTTAATGATAAACCCGCTTCGCTCAGAGAGCGCAGCAGGACATGAACTGAAACCTCATAAGATATTGCGAGAGTCAGACTGAAAATTATCTCAATACTCCAGCAGGTTTGGCAACTGAATAAATCGCCCATCCCTCTGCATATCTGGTCGCTGCAGGCATACTGCCTTGCTATCACCGCTTTGGCGATAAATCACCGGGTAAGATTAGCGTAAAAAAGACAGCAAAATGCCGCCTGAATGATAAATCATCATCATAAAACGCAGGCAGCTAAGAGCACCAACTCTCAAATCGGTACTCCTTGTATGCTAAATACCTGCGCGCGTCAAATAGATGAAACACGTTCAACGTAAAAACATCACCGCTTTTGCGGCGGTTTACTCACTGGAAACCAGTCGTGGCGTGATAAACACCACTAACTCACGTCGTTCATCTTCTTTTCCGTCATGACGAAATAATTGCCCGAACCAGGGAATGTCACCCAACAGCGGTACGCTATCCTGACCCGATTTATTTTTACGGGTAAAAATGCCGCCTAGCGCCAACGTTTCTCCGCTTTTGACCTCGACTTGCGTTTCGATCTCCTGCTTATCAATTGCCAACACTTCGCCATCGGCTTGTTGAAGGACCTGCCCCGGAACGTTCTGGCTGATGTGTAACTTCAGCCGGATGCGACCTTTTTGTAACACCGTGGGCGTGACCTCCATTCCCAGTACCGCCTCTTTAAACTCCACCGATGTTGCACCACTTTCACCACTGGAAACCTGATACGGAATTTCGCTTCCCTGTTTAATGCTGGCAGGCTGGAGATGCGAAGCCAGTAAACGTGGACTAGCGATGATATCCAGTTGCTGTTTCTGTTCTAGTGCGGAAAGCTCCAGATCCAGCAAACGTCCGTTGATCCGCCCAATGTTAAAACCGATATGCGTCGTCGCCGTCGCCACCGCGAGATCGCTACCGAGCGTAGTCACTTGCCCAACGCCGCCAGCTTGTTGCGCATCGGCCAGCGTCCATTTCACGCCTAACTCGCGCAGACTTTTTTCATTAATGGTGACAATGTGTGCCGACAGTTCAACCTGGCCAACCGGCAAATCCATTTGCATGACCCACTGTTCCAGTGCAGTTAACGCCGCCTGGTTATCGCGCAGCAAAAGGCGATTGGTGCGTTTATCAACGGTCATGCTGCCTTTGGCGCTAAGTAGCTTCTCCCCCACTTTCGCCAACTCTCCGGCATCGGCGTATTGCAGGGTAATGCTGCGATTTTCCAGCGGCAGGTTTGCCTGCGCCCGAGCCTTCTCTGCCTCCTGGCGGGCGATATTTTCATTTTGCCAGGCAACGGAATGCACTGAAAGAATATTGCCTTCCTGACGCGTTATCAGCCCGGCGCTTTTCACTACGGTTTGTAGCGCCTGCTTCCAGGGAACATCCGTTAAATGTAGCGATACCGTACCGCTGACGTCTGGCGACACCACCAGGTTTAGCTTCTCCTGTTCGGCCAGCGCCTGCAAAACCTGAGCCACCGGAACGTCATCCACCATCAGCGTGACTTTTTGCGGCTTTGCCGCCTGCACGATGGGCATCATCATCAACAGTAGTGCGGCTATCCATTGCTTCATTTGTATCTCCTTGCCGTTGCCACAACCACTGTGGCGGTTCGCAATTTGTCCCGGTTCCCAGCGTTAGTGTGTCTGGCGTCAGCTGTAAAATTGTCCAGCCGTTTTCCAGCACATCGTTTTGCTGCACCCGTCGCCATTTCTTTTGCCCATCTTTTATTACGCCGATAACGCGCTCGCCTCTTCCTACCATTCCCTGATAGCGCCACTGGGTAAGTTCGCTAATCCGGCATAAATCTTCCGGTGGTTTAAACGGGTCGCGCATGCCGGTTAATAGCCATAATGCAACACCAGCCAGCAGCCAACGTTTAGCCATCATTCGCCCCCTCCAGTTGGAGCGTGAACAAGAGTTCATTACCTTCCACGCTTAACGAAAAACGGCTTACGCTGACATTGCGCTCTGCCAGTCGTGTAAATGCCGACGGCACCGCTTCCCAGAGCGTTTTCAACGCCAACTCGCCTCCCAGGGCTGACGGATGCCAGTAAACCAGTTGCGCGCCAGGCAACTGAAAATCCAGCGGCGAAAAGGGCAACGTCTTTTCTTCGCGGATGGGCGTGGTGTCTACCAGGCGATGCAGTGCAGCCCACTGCTGGTGATTACTTGCCCGCAATCGAATTAATGCGTCGCTCTCTTCCTGATGGGCCAATGAAAGAACGATGATTGTGAATAACACCAGCAACCAGACTGCCCAGCCAAACTGACGGGTACGAGGCGATGTGGCAAACCACCAGTCAAAGAGCGAGTTCATCGCTAACCTTCCTTGTTAACTGATACTCAAATTGCCAGCGCCCTTGTGCATCCTGCTGCGTGGCCCCTCGCTGGTTGAGCTGAAAAGAAGCATCCTGACGTAGTGACTTCTCCAACACATTTAGTGCGGTGATGTTCGACGTAAGTCCTTTGACTTCCAGCGTTCCCTGCTGCCAGCTCAGCGTGGTCAGCCAGGCTTTTTCTGGTAAAAGCGTCGCCAGCGCTTCCAGCGCTGGTTGCCAGTCGCGGGTAAATTGTCGCTGACGCTGACGTCGCAAATGCTGTTCGCGTAACTGTTGGCGTTCCAACAAACGTGGCTTAGTGACCTGTAAGCTACGGGCGAGTTGTTGTTCTCCCTCGAGCAAAACGGCGTCTACGCGTGCTTCGGCGTTATATGCCAGACGCTGCATTAGGGTTATCCCTACGGTCAGCAGCAGAGGGGCAACAAACATCTGCAACCAGAAGCGAAAAAAGGCCGCACGGCGTTGCTGTCGCCAGGGCAAAAAATTGATTGGTGGGTTCATTAGCGACTCTCCCCAAGCGCCAGCCCCAGCGCAATGGCGAAGTCTCCACCTGGTGGCGGCAGCGGCGGCTGACGAACAGAAACCGCCTCCCAGGGGTCAAATCCGCCTTCTCCGCATATTGCGATACTGTCGGGGTCCACAGATAACATCGCTGCAAGGTCATTCGCGCTTGTCATCCCCACCACCAGCTTGCGCCCCCAGCTATAACGCGTCGCCCACAACCACTGTTCGTGGTCACACCAGGCCAGACATTGCTTGTGAGGGGGTAAAAAAGGCAGAAATCGTTGTAAAGCGCAGGCATCCGGGGTAATCGCGCTAACGTGAACACGCAATCTTTCTGCCAGGGTAAGTAACGTTGCCAACTCTTTGCTTTGCGCGGCGGTCACGTTATAGGCCGGGCTTAGTGAATCTTCGCTATAATCGAAGCGCAGAGAGTCCGGTTCCATATCCAGCTCGCGTGCCATTGTGCCTGCCAGCCATGCCGTTTGCTCTCGCTCACCGAGAGACATAGCCGGGCGTGGAAATGCCCTCTGTAACGTTCGACCAGCAGGAAATGCCAGCATAATGTGATGTCGATGCGGCAGTTCACGACTCCACGGTAACAACGTTTTTGCCAGCCGCTCTGTATCGAGAATGCGTCCATCTTTGATAATGTCTGTCGCCAGCGGCAAACGCCACCAACGTTGCAAAAAGCATTCTTTAGCGCCACGCACGATAGCAACCGCCACCGCTTCTTGCTGTTGTAAATGCAAACCAATTTGCCAGATCTTAAATGCCATTGTGATGATCTCCTTATCACCCGCCACTCTGGCGGGTATATCAATGCGTCTGGCTTGCCTTTATACTACCGCGCGTTTGTTTATAAACTGCCCAAGTGAAACTAAATGGGAAATTTCCAGTGAAGTTCGTAAAGTATTTATTGATCCTTGCAGTCTGTTGCATTCTGCTGGGAGCAGGCTCGATTTATGGCCTCTACCGCTACATCGAGCCACAACTGCCGGATGTGGCGACATTAAAAGATGTTCGCCTGCAAATTCCGATGCAGATTTACAGCGCCGATGGCGAGCTAATTGCGCAATATGGTGAAAAGCGTCGTATTCCGGTTACGTTGGATCAAATTCCGCCGGAAATGGTGAAAGCCTTTATCGCGACGGAGGACAGCCGCTTTTATGAGCATCACGGCGTTGACCCGGTGGGGATCTTCCGTGCGGCAAGTGTGGCGTTGTTCTCTGGTCACGCATCACAAGGGGCGAGTACCATTACCCAGCAACTGGCGAGAAACTTCTTCCTCAGTCCGGAACGCACGATGATGCGTAAGATTAAGGAAGTCTTCCTCGCGATTCGTATTGAACAGTTGCTGACTAAAGACGAGATCCTCGAGCTTTATCTGAACAAGATTTACCTCGGTTACCGTGCCTATGGTGTCGGTGCTGCGGCACAAGTTTATTTCGGTAAAACGGTCGACCAACTGACGCTGAACGAAATGGCGGTGATTGCCGGGCTGCCAAAAGCTCCATCCACTTTCAACCCGCTCTACTCAATGGATCGCGCCGTCGCGCGGCGTAACGTTGTGCTGTCGCGTATGTTGAGCGAAGGGTATATCACCCAGCAGCAATACGATCAGACGCGTAGTGAGCCGATTAACGCCAATTATCACGCGCCGGAAATTGCGTTCTCGGCGCCGTATCTCACCGAAATGGTGCGTCAGGAGATGTATAGCCGTTATGGCGAAAGTGCCTATGAAGACGGTTATCGCATTTACACCACCATTACCCGCAAAGTTCAACAGGCCGCGCAGCAAGCGGTGCGTAACAACGTGCTGAACTACGACATGCGTCACGGTTATCGCGGCCCGGCTAATGTGCTGTGGAAAGTGGGTGAGACGGCGTGGGACACCAAAAAGATAACCAATACTCTGAAAGCGTTGCCGACTTACGGTCCGCTGCTGCCTGCCGCAGTTACCAGCACCAATCCGCAGGAAGCGACAGCGATGCTGGCTGACGGAACGTCCGTAACGTTGCGTATGGAAGGCGTTCGCTGGGCGCGTCCTTACCGTTCAGACACTCAACAGGGACCGACGCCGCGTAAAGTGACTGATGTGGTGCAAACGGGTCAGCAAATCTGGGTTCGCCAGGTTGGCGATGCCTGGTGGCTGGCGCAGGTGCCAGAGGTGAACTCGGCGCTTGTGTCGATCAATCCGCAAAACGGTGCCGTCATGGCGCTGGTTGGTGGCTTTGACTTCAACCAGAGCAAGTTTAACCGCGCAACTCAGGCGCTGCGTCAGGTGGGTTCGAATATCAAACCGTTCCTCTATACCGCCGCAATGGATAAAGGTCTGACGCTGGCAAGTATGCTGAACGATGTGCCGATTTCCCGCTGGGACGCCGGTGCTGGTTCTGACTGGGAGCCGAAAAACTCACCGCCGCAATATGCCGGTCCAATCCGTTTACGTCAGGGACTGGGTCAGTCGAAGAACGTAGTGATGGTGCGTGCAATGCGGGCTATGGGCGTCGACTACGCTGCAGAGTATCTGCAACGATTCGGATTCCCGGCGCAAAACATTGTTCATACCGAATCGCTGGCGCTGGGTTCCGCGTCCTTCACGCCGCTGCAGGTGGCGCGCGGCTACGCAGTAATGGCGAACGGTGGCTTCCTGGTGGATCCGTGGTTTATCAGCAAAATTGAAAACGACCAGGGCGGCGTGATTTTCGAAGCGAAACCGAAAGTAGCTTGCCCGGAATGCGATATCCCGGTGATTTACGGCGATACGCAAAAATCGAACGTGCTGGAAAACAGCGACGTTGAAGACGTGGCTATCTCCCGCGAGCAGCAAAATGTTTCGGTGCCGATGCCGCAACTAGAGCAAGCTAATCAGACATTAGTCGCGAAGACCGGCGCGCAGGAGTATGCACCGCACGTTATCAGCACTCCGCTGGCATTCCTGATTAAGAGCGCACTGAACACCAATATCTTTGGTGAACCAGGCTGGCAAGGTACTGGCTGGCGCGCAGGTCGTGATTTGCAACGTCATGATATCGGCGGGAAAACTGGGACCACCAACAGCTCGAAGGATGCATGGTTCTCGGGTTACGGACCAGGCGTAGTAACCTCAGTATGGATTGGCTTTGACGATCACCGTCGTAATCTCGGTCATACCACGGCTTCCGGGGCAATTAAAGATCAGATCTCTGGTTATGAAGGTGGTGCTAAAAGCGCGCAGCCTGCATGGGACGCTTATATGAAAGCCGTTCTGGAAGGCGTACCGGAACAACCGCTGACGCCGCCGCCGGGTATTGTGACGGTGAATATCGATCGCAGCACTGGGCAACTGGCCAGCGGCGGCAACAGCCGCGCAGAGTACTTCATTGAAGGTACACAGCCTACACAGCAGGCGGTGCGCGAGGTGGGAACGACCATTATCGATAATGGTGAGGCACAGGAATTGTTCTGATTAAAAAGGCGCTTCGGCGCCTTTTTAGTTTGCTGGCAAAGTGCGCGTTGTTCATGCCGGATGTGGCATGCAACATCTTGAAAACTCAATATATTGCAGGAATCCCGTAGGCCTGATAAGCATGGCGCATCAGGCAAGCTCTACGTATTTACAACCGTCCCTGCCCCTTTAACCACTCGCGCACCAGGAACAACGCGCTGACATTGCGCGCTTCATTGAAGTCAGGATCTTCGAGCAAATCCATCATATGCGCCAGCGGCCAGCGAACCTGCGGTAGCGGCTCTGGCTCATCGCCTTCCAGCGATTCCGGGTAGAGATCTTGCGCCACCACAATATTCATTTTGCTGGAAAAGTAAGACGGCGCCATGCTGAGTTTCTTCAAAAAAGTCAGATCGTTCGCACCAAATCCCACTTCTTCTTTTAGCTCGCGGTTAGCTGCTTCGTAGACGCTTTCACCGGGATCAATCAGCCCTTTCGAAAACCCTAACTCGTAGGATTCAGTTCCCACCGCGTACTCACGAATCAGGATCAGATGGTCGTCCACAATAGGCACAATCATCACCGCTTCCCTGTTGGTTGGACGCATTCGTTCATAAACACGCCGCACGCCATTGCTGAACTCCAGATCCACGCTTTCGACGGTAAACAGTCGGGAACGGGCTACAGTTTCAACATTCAGAATGGTGGGTTTTTGTAATGATTTTCTCATTGTGGAATCTTTGCAGTGAAATCAGTATTTATTGTGCGATATCGGACACCGTTTCGGCAATGTGAATTGCATGTTATTTACATTTATGCAACCTGATAAATAATCGTTCTCAAATCAAATTAAAAGTCAATAGGTTGAAATAACTCCAGGAATTTGCTGATATTCCGCCCTCAGAGGGTTTGCTATGATCAGCGGTTACTGGGATGCGCTTAATGATGCTCAAGTTCAACTCCACGCTTGCCGATAGCCAACCGCAGAATCCTATATTGTGTCCAGGGTGCGAATAATCACGCCTGACAAATTAAGTAAGATGGGGAAAGCATGAGCACCATTGTGATTTTTTTAGCTGCTTTGCTGGCCTGCTCACTACTTGCGGGATGGCTGATAAAAACCCGCACCAGGCGGCGACAATTGCCCTGGGCTAACGCCTTCGCTGATGCGCAAACGCGCAAACTTACTCCGGAAGAACGTAGCGCTGTTGAAAATTATCTCGAGAGCCTGACACAGATTTTGCAGGTTCCCGGCCCGACGGGTGCCAGCACGGCGCCTGTCTCTCTGACGCTGAACGCCGAAAGCAATAATGTGATGATGCTGACGCACGCTATCACACGTTATGGCATCTCTACCGACGATCCCAATAAATGGCGCTACTACCTTGACTCGGTAGAAGTCCACCTGCCGCCTTTCTGGGAGCAGTACATCAACGACGAAAACACCGTTGAACTGATTTATACCGACTCACTCCCATTAGTCATTTCACTCAACGGCCATACGCTGCAAGAGTATATGCAGGAGACTCGCGGTTACACGTTACAACCTATACCATCAACGCAGGCATCGATTCGCGGTGAAGAGAGCGAACAAATTGAGTTGCTCAACATTCGCCAGGAAACGCACGAAGAGTATGCACTTAGCCGCCCACGAGGATTGCGGGAAGCGCTGCTGATTGTCGCCTCATTCCTGATGTTCTATTTCTGCCTGGTGACCCCAGATGTATTTGTCCCGTGGTTGGTTGGCGGCGCGCTACTGCTGCTGGGCGCGGGCCTGTGGGGATTATATGCGCCACCTGCCAAATCTTCCCTAAGGGAGATTCACTGCCTGCGCGGGACACCGCGTCGCTGGGGGCTGTTTGGTGAAAACTCTCAGGAACAGATTAACAATATTTCGCTTGGTATTATCGATCTGGTCTACCCCGCGCACTGGCAACCTTACATTGCCCAGGATCTCGGACAACAAACCGATATCGATATCTACCTCGACCGTCACGTCGTGCGCCAGGGGCGCTATCTTTCGCTGCATGACGAAGTAAAAAACTTCCCGTTGCAGCACTGGCTACGCAGCACGCTTATCGCAGCCGGTTCGCTGATAGTCTTGTTTATGCTGCTGTTCTGGATCCCACTGGATATGCCGCTGAAATTCACTCTCTCGTGGATGAAAGGCGCGCAGACTATTGAGGCCACCAGTGTTAAACAACTTGCGGACGCTGGCGTACGCGTAGGCGATACCTTACGTCTAAGTGGTACAGGCATGTGTAATATCCGCACTTCCGGCACCTGGAGCGCGAAAACCAATTCACCGTTTTTGCCGTTTGACTGCTCGCAAATCATCTGGAATGACGCCCGTTCATTGCCATTACCGGAATCGGAACTGGTTAACAAAGCTACGGCGTTGACCGAAGCAGTAAACCGCCAGTTGCACCCGAAACCGGATGATGAATCTCGCGTCAGCGCCACATTGCGTTCAGCAATTCAGAAATCCGGCATGGTTTTGCTTGATGACTTTGGCGACATCGTACTGAAGACCGCAGATCTCTGTGCCGCCAAAGATGATTGTGTTCGGTTGAAAAATGCTCTGGTGAATCTCGGCAACAGTAAGGACTGGGACGCACTGGTGAAACGCGCCAACGCAGGAAAACTTGATGGTGTGAATGTATTACTCCGCCCGGTGAGCGCAGAATCGCTGGATAATCTGGTGGCGACTTCCACCGCACCGTTTATCACTCATGAAACGGCGCGAGCGGCACAATCACTGAATAGCCCAGCGCCTGGCGGCTTCCTGATTGTCAGCGACGAAGGCAGCGATTTTGTCGATCAACCGTGGCCAGCAGCCTCGCTTTATGACTACCCGGCGCAAGAACAATGGAACGCTTTCCAGAAGCTGGCGCAAATGTTGATGCATACACCGTTTAACGCCGAGGGGATCGTCACCAATATTTTCACCGATGCCAACGGCACGCAGCATATCAGCTTGCACCCTATTCCGGACCGTTCTGGCCTGTGGCGCTATCTCGGCACCACATTACTGCTACTGACGATGTTCGGCTGTGCCATCTATAATGGCGTGCAGGCCTGGCGTCGTTACCAGCGTCATCGCACCCGCATGATGGAGATTAAGGAATATTACGAAAGCTGCCTGAATCCGACGCTGCTCACGTCTTCAGAAAGCCTCATCGAATAACACGTTTGCGCGGCAGGTTATGCTACCCTGTCGCGCAAATTGCTTCACTCTGGAGATTTCCCCCATGCATATCAACATTGCCTGGCAGGACGTAGACACCGTTCTGCTGGATATGGACGGCACGTTGCTCGACCTCGCCTTCGATAACTATTTTTGGCAAAAGCTGGTGCCTGAAACATGGGGCGCGCAAAACGGTGTTACGCCACAGGAAGCAATGGAATATATGCGCCAGCAATATCACGACGTGCAGCATACGCTAAACTGGTACTGTCTTGATTACTGGAGCGAGCAACTGGGTCTGGATATCTGTGCGATGACCACCGAGATGGGGCCACGTGCTGTGTTGCGTGAAGATACTATTCCGTTTCTCGAAGCGCTGAAAGCCAGCGGCAAGCAGCGAATTTTGCTCACTAACGCCCATCCACATAACCTGGCCGTTAAACTTGAGCATACGGGTCTGGACGCACACCTTGATTTATTACTTTCCACCCACACATTTGGTTATCCGAAAGAGGATCAGCGGTTATGGCATGCGGTGGCCGAAGCTACGGGTCTGAAAGCTGAAAGAACGCTGTTTATTGATGACAGCGAAGCCATTCTCGATGCTGCCGCGCAATTTGGTATTCGTTACTGTCTCGGCGTCACCAACCCTGACTCTGGAATAGCCGAAAAACAGTATGAGCGCCATCCGTCACTGAATGACTACCGCCGCCTGATCCCCTCGCTAATGTGAAGGAGACGCCATGAAAGAAAAACCGGCTGTTGAGGTTCGACTGGATAAATGGCTATGGGCCGCCCGTTTTTATAAAACCCGCGCGCTGGCCCGCGAAATGATTGAAGGCGGTAAGGTGCATTACAACGGGCAACGCAGCAAGCCGAGTAAAGTCGTCGAACTGAATGCCACGCTCACTCTGCGCCAGGGAAATGACGAACGAACGGTAATCGTGAAGGCGATTACTGAACAGCGTCGCCCCGCCAGCGAGGCTGTCTTGCTGTATGAAGAAACTGCAGAAAGTGTAGAGAAACGCGAAAAAATGGCGCTGGCACGTAAACTTAATGCCTTAACCATGCCGCACCCGGACCGGCGCCCGGACAAAAAAGAGCGCCGTGACCTGTTACGATTTAAACACGGCGACAGTGAATAACTGTCACCTGCAAGAGAGATGATTATGCCGCAACATGACCAATTACATCGCTATCTGTTTGAAAACTTTGCCGTTCGCGGCGAACTGGTAACCGTTTCGGAAACCCTGCAACAGATCCTTGAGAATCACGATTATCCGCAGCCCGTTAAAAACGTGCTGGCAGAACTGCTGGTTGCAACCAGCCTGTTGACCGCTACGCTGAAGTTTGATGGTGATATCACCGTACAGCTGCAAGGCGACGGTCCGATGAATCTGGCGGTTATTAACGGTAACAACAAACAGCAGATGCGCGGTGTGGCGCGCGTGCAGGGCGAAATTCCAGAAAATGCCGACCTGAAAACGCTGGTCGGCAATGGTTACGTGGTGATCACGATTACCCCGAGCGAAGGTGAACGCTATCAAGGCGTGGTTGGTCTGGAAGGTGATAACCTGGCGGCCTGCCTGGAAGATTACTTTATGCGTTCTGAACAGCTGCCAACGCGTCTGTTTATTCGCACCGGCGACGTAGATGGCAAACCGGCTGCGGGCGGTATGTTGTTGCAGGTAATGCCTGCGCAAAATGCCCAGCAAGACGACTTCGACCACCTGGCGACGCTGACCGAAACCATCAAAACCGAAGAGCTACTGACCTTACCGGCAAACGAAGTGTTGTGGCGTTTGTACCACGAAGAAGAGGTGACGGTTTACGATCCGCAGGATGTTGAATTCAAATGCACCTGCTCGCGTGAACGTTGCGCAGGCGCGCTGAAAACGCTGCCGGATGAAGAAGTTGATAGTATCCTCGCGGAAGATGGCAAAATTGACATGCATTGTGATTACTGTGGTAACCACTATCTGTTCAATGCAATGGATATTGCCGAGATCCGCAACAATGCGTCTCCGGCAGATCCGCAGGTTCATTAATCGCCATGTCCGGCAGAGATGACTCTGCCGGATTTCATGACGCAATTGCCTGATGCGCTGCGCTTATCTGGCCTACGGTATAAATCGCAAGTTATTGTAGGTCGGCTAAGGCGCCGCATCTGACAAAAATCAGATGCGCGTTGTCACTCATTCAGATTCAAATCCAGCGTTTCACCATCCACCGTAAGATTGCGCCACGTTTTAGGCTTCGTCCCCAGTTTTCCTTCCTTCGCGGCAGTGAGTAATTTCTCTTTCGTTATTTCACGCGGAAGTAAACTCATCGCAAGCTCTTGCCATTCTTTCTTTTCAGAATCAAAGCCATAAACAATATATCTTTCGTCATTAAAAGCGAAAAGAATCCCCTCTGCCCTGCCATCACTATTCAGATCTTGCTCGACCAGTACGCAGGCATCTTTTTCAATACAGGTCATCACGTTATAGCGTTCTTTGATTAAGGCCGACCAGAATGTCGCATCCGGTTTACCTGAACCTGGGGCAATTAACACATTATCGGCTAATGCTTTTTCCGATACCTGCTGCTGAAGATGTTGCTCCCCATCAAACGCCATTAGCAGATTCCATGCGCGTTTCGGGTCTTTCATATACTCGGCATCGCTTTTCAGCGACTCAAACGCTGCACGTCCATAGCGACCGCTATGTTCGAGCATGTAGATACTTACCTGGTCTGGCGTGTTCTTGCCACTCTGATAACGCGCCATATGGCTGTTCACGCTAATGCGCATACTGTCCAGCACCGGCGAATTAAGAAGCACCAGTATCACCAGCACCAATAACGAAACCACAAGGTTCACCTTGCCCTGAAGAACAAGGGGATTTTGCCCTTTACGCCAGACAATACTGACGAAATACCCCAGCGACCAAACCAGTAACACCACCACAACCAACACGCCATGCAAGCGTTCCGTAGTCCAGCCGTACTGAGCGACCCGCAGCCATAACGCCCAGGCGGCGACTAACACATACAATGGGGCGACCAGCAGAGCGGTTTTAATCAGGCAACGCAACGGACCAGTCCAGGGAAGTGACGCTTTTTGCGGATCGCGGACAATGGTCATTAAGAGCAATTGCAAAAAGGCCAGCGTCAAAAGCAACCCGGCAGCAGAGATGTGGCGAGAAATCGCGTTCAGGCCCGCGAACGGTAGGGTGATAATAAACAGCAATGTCAACAATGACACCAACGGCAGCAAACCCGTGGCAATTAACGTGAACAGCTTTTGAATAGAATCGATTAAACGTGACTGTGTCCGCGCGAGGATCACCGCCAGCGCGGTAACCAGACCTGACGTAAGATAAATAAACCAGTCTGTTGCAAAAAAGAGCGTTTTGAAAAACGTGATGCCAACGAGTTTAAATAACTCACTCCACAGTAAAAGCACCAGCCACGTCAGGGCATTGGCGATAAAAATAACCAATAATATAAGTACATTATGCCATACCGACTGGTAAAAATAGCTATAGCGGGTACTGTCATTACGCTCACGCAGACTCTGTTGTATCCACGGCAGCAACATCATTCCCATCAGCAGCAGATAACACCCAAAATCCCAAAGCGCCTTTTCCGCTCTCCAGGGACTCATGCCATCAATTTGCCACTTCAGCCAGCCGCTCATCCCGAGAGTGGCAATCAACACTATCGCCAGCCATCCCCAAAGTCGCTTTTGTTTGAAGGACACTACAGAAAATAACAAAACGGATGAAAGCGCCACGGTTGCAGGCACGCCATAAACTATCCAACTGTTATTTTTACCGGCGAGCCAGGAGATCAGCAGGTAGCAAACTAAGCCCTGGAGTAATCCGGTAGCAACCATTCCTCTGCGTGTTGCGGGTGAAAGCTCAACGTTTTCCATGTTGGTTATCCAGAATCAAAAGGAGAGGTAATTATCGCATTCAGGCAGGACTAATTTGTTTTTTTCAGAAAATAATCAAAAAAAGTTAGTGTGGTGAATCGATACTTTACTCATTGAATTTGCATTAATTTCACTCAAGAATGTGATATCACTCGCAACATTTTCGCCATATAAACTAAGTTTTAACCTTTTAAGAACATTTTCCACACCTAAAATGCTATTTCTGCGATAATAGCAACCGTTTCGTGACAGGAATCACGGAGTTTTGTCAAATATGAATTTCTCCAGATGCGTAAATCTATGAGCCTTGTCGCGGTTAACACCCCCAAAAAGACTTTACTATTCAGGCAATACATATTGGCTAAGGAGCAGTGAAATGCGCGTTAACAATGGTTTGACCCCGCAAGAACTCGAGGCTTATGGTATCAGTGACGTACATGATATCGTTTACAACCCAAGCTACGACCTGCTGTATCAGGAAGAGCTCGATCCGAGCCTGACAGGTTATGAGCGCGGGGTGTTAACTAATCTGGGTGCCGTTGCCGTGGATACCGGGATCTTCACCGGGCGTTCACCAAAAGATAAGTATATCGTGCGTGACGATACCACTCGCGATACTTTCTGGTGGGCAGACAAAGGCAAAGGTAAGAACGACAACAAACCGCTCTCCCCTGAAACCTGGCAACATCTGAAAGGCCTGGTAACCAAACAGCTTTCCGGCAAACGTCTGTTCGTTGTAGACGCGTTCTGTGGCGCTAATCCGGATACTCGCCTTTCCGTACGTTTCATCACCGAAGTGGCCTGGCAGGCGCATTTCGTCAAGAACATGTTTATTCGTCCGAGCGATGAAGAGCTGGCTGGTTTTAAACCTGACTTTATCGTCATGAACGGCGCGAAATGCACCAACCCGCAGTGGAAAGAACAGGGTCTGAACTCTGAAAACTTCGTGGCGTTTAACCTGACCGAGCGCATGCAGCTGATTGGCGGCACCTGGTACGGCGGAGAAATGAAGAAAGGGATGTTCTCGATGATGAACTACCTGTTGCCACTGAAAGGCATTGCCTCCATGCACTGCTCCGCCAACGTTGGCGAGAAAGGCGATGTTGCGGTGTTCTTCGGCCTTTCTGGCACCGGTAAAACCACCCTTTCCACCGACCCGAAACGTCGTCTGATTGGCGATGACGAGCACGGTTGGGACGATGACGGTGTGTTTAACTTCGAAGGCGGCTGCTACGCGAAAACCATCAAACTGTCGAAAGAAGCGGAACCTGAAATTTACAACGCCATCCGTCGCGATGCGCTGCTGGAAAACGTCACCGTGCGTGAAGATGGCACCATCGACTTTGATGATGGTTCAAAAACCGAGAATACCCGCGTTTCTTATCCGATCTACCACATCGAAAATATCGTTAAGCCAGTTTCCAAAGCGGGCCACGCGACTAAAGTTATCTTCCTGACCGCAGATGCTTTTGGCGTACTGCCGCCGGTTTCTCGCCTGACTGCCGATCAAACTCAGTACCACTTCCTCTCAGGCTTCACCGCCAAACTGGCTGGTACAGAGCGTGGCATCACCGAACCGACGCCAACCTTCTCTGCCTGCTTCGGCGCGGCGTTCCTGTCGCTGCACCCGACTCAGTACGCAGAAGTGCTGGTGAAACGCATGCAGGCGGCAGGCGCGCAGGCATATCTGGTTAACACCGGCTGGAACGGCACTGGCAAACGTATCTCCATTAAAGATACCCGCGCCATTATCGACGCCATCCTGAACGGTTCGCTGGATAACGCAGAAACCTTCACTCTGCCGATGTTTAACCTGGCGATCCCGACCGAACTGCCGGGCGTTGATACGAAGATCCTCGATCCGCGTAACACCTACGCCTCTCCGGAACAGTGGCAGGAAAAAGCCGAAACGCTGGCGAAACTGTTTATCGACAACTTCGATAAATACACCGACACCCCTGCGGGTGCCGCGCTGGTAGCTGCTGGTCCGAAGCTGTAATCGGTTAAGTTAAGTGACGAAATCCCCCGTTTCGCGAGATACGGGGGATTTTTTATTGTCTGTCTGAATTAAATGGGCCAAACATATAATCCAGCGATTGACGCGTTTCACGAAAAAACGTATCCAGTTCAGGCTGCGCTTTTATCGCGTTGGCGGGAATAAAAATATCACTAAACTCTTTCGTCGCTTCTCTGGAAAAACTCTTTGGTAAATGTAGAAAAAGCCACAAGTAATCTTCTTCGTAGTGAATACCATAAAAATCTCCCCAGCGAAGTATGCCCTGCTGATGTGATTCATAAAAAACAATCCCCTCGCTATAAAGCTCATAACGTACGGGGTTCGTAAAAGTAACTTGCTTTGTTTTTGATTTAAAATCGTTAATTCTTCGGCTGATTAACAGGAACATTGACCAGAGGAAGGCCAACGTGAACACGAGAATTAACGCACTGATCCCGTTGATTTTAAAGTCATGAGAAGGATTCAACCATTGCGGGATCATGGGCAGGATTGCCAGCAAGCCCGCGGCCCCAATTCCCCATTTAAACCATTTAAAACGCTTTTTAATGTAACAGGTATAATGCTTAACGGCAGCGTTGAAGGTGGTTGGGGTGTAGTGGATTTGCACTGTGCCGAGGTAATGCGCGGTTTGTTGATCAAACTTGCTGATGCTCATCACATACGCAATACGCTTAAGTCGATAAAGCATCTCTTTGCGGATACCTTCATCTGAATGAGACGTGTATTCCTGAATCAATGCCAGCGCCTCTGGCGTGCCAATTTTCCATAATAGATGGCTGAACCATTTCGCAATTGCGCCAGAATCCGACCATGTATAATCGAGGTAATCAAACCCGTGGGCAAATACCTGCCTGACATAAGGAATCGTGGACGGATCTCCAATTTGCTGAAGTTTCATCGCCACTTCCTGATGATGGTAATGACCAGATGTAACTAATAGCAAATTAAGGGCATCAAGATGAAAGCGTGGATTATTCGCTGACAGAAGTTGTTCAGTAACAGTATTAATTCTTTCATAGTCCTGACCAGCAATGGCTTCCTGCACTACATCCCTGACAGATTGCGAATTAAGCATAATGATTCCATTCTTATTAATTATTTAAAAAAACGGGAGGCACCTTCGCCTCCCGTTTATTTACCCTTCTTTTGTCGCACCCTGCGCCCGCGTTACCGGCAATGGCAGCCAGGCGCGAATGGAAAGCCCGCCCCGCTCGCTGGTGCCAAGTTCCAGCATCCCGTTATGGTTATCGATAATCCGCTGCACAATCGCCAGCCCTAACCCCGTGCCGCTAATGGTGCGCGCGCTGTCACCACGGACAAAAGGCTGGAACAGATGCTTACGCTGTTCAGGCTCGATACCCGGACCGTCGTCTTCCACCTGGAACCAGGCGCGATTCGGCTCCGTTCCGCTGCTGACTTTGATCCAGCCATTGCCATAGCGGGCAGCGTTCACCACCATATTCGCCACCGCACGTTTGATTGACAGCGGATGCATTTTCACTTCTATGCAGCCAGGATAAAGCGCGGTATCTATTTCCCGCTCATAGCCACTTTCGGCAGCAATCACTTCACCAAGCACCGCATTAAGATCCGCTAACTCCATCGGCATTTCCTGCCCGGTGCGCAGATAGTCGATAAATTGCTCAATGATGGCGTTGCACTCTTCGATATCTTTATTGATTGATTCTGCCAGGTAGCCATCCTGCTCGCTCATCATCTCCGTCGCCAGACGAATACGCGTCAGCGGCGTGCGCAGGTCATGACTTACCCCCGCCATCAGCAGCGTGCGGTCATCCGCCAGTTGCTTAACGCCTGCCGCCATGTGGTTAAAGGCGCGGGTAACCGAACGCACCTCCGAAGCGCCATATTCACGCAGCGGCGGCGGAATAATCCCTTTACCGACCTGCAAAGCAGCATGTTCGAGATCGACCAACGGTCGGTTCTGAATACGAATAAACAGCCACGCGCCGCCTATCGCTAACAGCATTATCGCTAGCGTATAGCGGAATAATGGGGAGAAATCACCTTGATGAATTTCAGTTAGCGGCACACGCACCCAAATATTGGGCGACAGCCAGGTTTTCAGCCAGACGACAGGCGAGCTTTTGTTGACCTCGACGCGAACTTCCGTCGGACCACCGAGCTGCTGCGCCATCTGATGGCTTAAGAATTCGTAGTGTTGAGCCCAACGCAGCCCGGCTTCTTCTGCAGCTTCGTTGGAGTAGAGAGAGATCCCCAGCTCACGGTAGATCTCCCGACGAAAAGCGGGAGGCACAACCAACTGCGTGCCGTCCTCCAGTTGCAGTTTGTCGGTCATCAACATACGCACTTCGTACGCGAGGACTTTATTAAACTGCTGGAGGCTCGGCAAAATCGCGAAGTTCAGCACCACCAGATAAGTCGTCACCAGGCTGACGAACAGCAAGGTGACGATGAGCAATAACGTGCGGGCAAATGAACTTCGTGGCGAGAAGCGCAATCGCCTCATGCTTTAGAACCGTCCGGCACGAAAACGTAGCCCAGACCCCAAACGGTCTGAATGTAACGCGGATGCGCCGGATCTTCTTCCACCATACGGCGCAGACGAGAGATCTGCACGTCGATGGAACGTTCCATTGCAGAATATTCACGGCCACGGGCAAGGTTCATCAGCTTATCGCGGGAGAGCGGCTCACGCGGATGGCTGACTAGCGCCTTCAGTACCGCAAATTCACCGCTGGTGAGCGGCATCGGCTCATCTTCACGGAACATTTCGCGCGTACCGAGGTTTAGTTTGAACTTACCGAAAGCAATTACGGCTTCTTCCTGTGACGGCGCGCCCGGCAGTTCGTTCGCCTGACGGCGCAGCACTGCACGAATACGAGCCAGCAGTTCACGCGGGTTAAACGGTTTTGGAATATAGTCGTCAGCGCCAATCTCCAGGCCAACGATACGGTCCACTTCTTCCCCTTTCGCCGTCACCATAATGATCGGCATTGGGTTACTCTGGCTACGAAGACGTCGGCAAATCGACAAGCCATCTTCACCAGGTAACATCAAATCCAGTACCATAAGATGGAAAGATTCACGAGTCAGCAGGCGATCCATCTGTTCTGCATTAGCGACGCTTCGAACCTGGAAGCCTTGTTCGGTGAGATAACGCTCCAGCAGCGCGCGCAGGCGCATGTCGTCATCGACCACCAGAATCTTGTAGTTCTCTTGCATTCTTTGTACTCCCAAAGGTTCGCAACAATTTGTAAGCGTGTATTCTTAAAAAAGCTTACGTCTGTCACCAGCTAAATCTGGTATGAATTTCAGCCTAAATTGTTACAAAGCATATTAAACAGCAGCTTAAGTATACAATTTATTCGGCGAAACATTATTGATTCTGTTGATATGATCACGTTATACCCAATGTGCGCATTATCAAACAGACAAAGGGAATCAACGAGATGAAAACGCCCCTGGTTACCCGGGAAGGGTATGAAAAACTCAAACAAGAGCTAAATTATCTCTGGCGTGAAGAACGCCCGGAGGTCACAAAAAAGGTGACCTGGGCTGCAAGTCTGGGCGACCGCAGCGAAAATGCTGACTATCAGTATAATAAAAAGCGCCTGCGTGAAATCGACCGTCGCGTGCGCTATCTCACTAAATGCATGGAAAATCTCAAAATCGTCGATTATTCCCCACAGCAGGAAGGCAAAGTCTTCTTTGGCGCATGGGTAGAGATTGAAAACGACGATGGCGTGACTCACCGTTTTCGAATTGTCGGCTACGATGAAATTTTTGGTCGTAAAGATTACATCTCTATCGATTCCCCGATGGCCCGCGCATTGCTGAAAAAAGAGGTGGGCGATCTGGCGGTGGTGAATACCCCTGCCGGGGAAGCGAGCTGGTATGTTAATGCTATCGAGTACGTGAAACCGTAAGGAAGAGTCTTAACCTCCTGCCGATGGCTGGCATTTTTGCCAGCCAGTCCGTATAACTATCCCCTGATTTTTGATCCGAAAAGATGAACTCAAACCATGATGAATGATTCGTTCTGCCGCATTATTGCGGGTGAAATTCAGGCGCGCCCGGAACAGGTTGAAGCCGCCGTTCGCCTGCTTGACGAAGGGAATACCGTGCCGTTTATCGCACGTTATCGTAAGGAAATCACCGGCGGTCTGGATGACACGCAGCTGCGTAATCTGGAAACGCGTCTGGGATATCTGCGCGAGCTGGAAGAGAGACGTCAGGCTATTCTCAAGTCCATTTCTGAGCAAGGTAAACTCACCGACGAGCTGGCGAATGCCATCAACGCTACCTTGAGCAAAACCGAACTCGAAGACCTCTACCTGCCTTACAAACCGAAACGTCGTACCCGCGGGCAAATCGCCATTGAAGCAGGGCTTGAGCCGTTGGCTGACCTGCTGTGGAGCGATCCATCACACACGCCAGAAGTCGCCGCTGCACAATATGTTGATGCCGATAAAGGCGTGGCAGATACCAAAGCCGCGCTGGACGGCGCGCGTTATATCCTGATGGAACGCTTTGCCGAAGATGCCGCGCTGCTGGCGAAAGTGCGTGATTATCTGTGGAAGAACGCGCATCTGGTGTCGACCGTAGTGAGCGGTAAAGAAGAGGAAGGGGCAAAATTCCGCGACTATTTCGATCATCACGAACCGCTGTCAACGGTGCCTTCTCACCGCGCGCTGGCGATGTTCCGTGGTCGTAACGAAGGCATACTCCAGCTTTCGCTGAATGCCGATCCGCAGTTCGATGAGCCGCCAAAAGAGAGCTATTGCGAGCAAATCATCATGGATCATCTCGGCCTGCGCCTGAACAATGCCCCGGCGGATAGCTGGCGCAAAGGCGTGGTGAGCTGGACCTGGCGCATCAAGGTGCTGATGCATCTGGAAACAGAACTGATGGGGACCGTGCGCGAACGTGCGGAAGATGAAGCGATTAATGTCTTTGCCCGTAACCTGCACGATCTGCTGATGGCGGCCCCTGCCGGACTGCGTGCGACGATGGGCCTCGATCCGGGTCTGCGCACCGGGGTAAAAGTCGCGGTGGTCGACGCAACAGGCAAACTGGTAGCAACCGATACCATTTATCCGCACACCGGACAGGCCGCAAAGGCGGCGATGACCGTTGCCGCCCTGTGTGAAAAACATAATGTTGAACTGGTAGCGATCGGTAACGGTACGGCTTCCCGCGAAACCGAACGTTTCTATCTTGATGTCCAGAAGCAGTTCCCGAAAGTTACCGCGCAGAAAGTGATCGTCAGCGAAGCAGGCGCATCGGTTTACTCAGCTTCCGAACTGGCAGCGCAGGAGTTCCCGGATCTCGACGTTTCTCTGCGTGGCGCAGTATCTATCGCCCGCCGTTTGCAGGATCCGCTGGCGGAGCTGGTGAAAATCGATCCGAAATCTATCGGCGTGGGTCAGTATCAGCATGACGTCAGCCAGACGCAACTGGCCCGCAAGCTGGATGCAGTAGTAGAAGACTGCGTAAACGCCGTTGGCGTTGATCTGAATACCGCTTCTGTTCCGCTGTTAACTCGCGTAGCGGGCCTGACGCGCATGATGGCGCAAAACATCGTGGCCTGGCGCGATGAGAACGGCCAGTTCCAGAACCGACAGCAACTGCTGAAAGTCAGCCGTCTGGGGCCGAAAGCCTTCGAGCAGTGTGCGGGCTTCTTGCGCATTAACCACGGTGATAACCCGCTGGACGCGTCTACCGTTCACCCGGAAGCCTATCCGGTGGTGGAACGCATTCTGGCAGCAACGCAGCAGGCGCTGAAAGATCTGATGGGTAACAGCAGCGAACTGCGTAACCTGAAAGCGTCTGACTTTACTGATGAGAAATTCGGTGTGCCGACAGTAACTGACATCATCAAAGAGCTGGAAAAACCGGGTCGCGATCCGCGTCCGGAATTTAAAACCGCTCAGTTTGCTGATGGCGTCGAGACAATGAACGACCTGCAACCGGGTATGATCCTCGAAGGCGCGGTGACCAACGTCACCAACTTTGGTGCTTTTGTTGATATCGGCGTACATCAGGACGGACTGGTTCACATCTCTTCTTTGTCGAACAAGTTTGTGGAGGATCCGCATACCGTGGTGAAAGCGGGCGACATTGTGAAGGTGAAAGTGCTGGAAGTGGATCTTCAGCGTAAACGTATCGCCCTGACTATGCGTCTGGACGAGCAGCCTGGCGAAACCAACGCTCGTCGCGGCGGCGGTAACGATCGCCCGCAAAACAACCGCCCGGCAGCCAAACCGCGTGGGCGTGAAGCGCAGCCTGCCGGTAACAGCGCGATGATGGATGCGCTGGCGGCAGCAATGGGTAAAAAGCGTTAAACACCCTGATTGGCCTACTGTTCAAATTTTCACGAAATCGTAGGCCAGATAAGGCGTTCACGCCGCATCTGGCAACGAACGCCTTGCCTGACATAAAAGTGCCGGAGATATTCTCCGGCATATTTATTCCACAGCCAAACTCACAATATATTCCGTTAATATTTATCACCTCATTAACAACTGAAACCTTAATCAAACATTAACCCGCCCTAATAATTCGTCATTCGAATTATATTTTGGCTGCGATATAACCTTGAGCCACATCAACATTGAGTCAGATTATTATCTAAACCAACATTCGCACACATTTTAAGTATTGCTGATAGAAACCATTCTCATTATCATTGTACTGTTGATTATTTAATCTCTCCTTCGTTGGCAAATCATCTGGTCTCATGTCGCTGTCAAACGCCCCATGAGGTAGTTATCCAGTTAATGAGAAACAAGTAGGCACCTATGCAATACACTCCAGATACTGCGTGGAAAATCACTGGCTTTTCCCGTGAAATCAGCCCGGCATATCGCCAAAAACTGCTTTCTCTTGGCATGTTACCTGGCTCCTCTTTTAATGTGGTGCGCGTCGCTCCACTCGGCGATCCCATTCATATCGAAACCCGTCGTGTGAGCCTGGTATTACGGAAAAAAGATCTGGCCTTATTAGAAGTGGAAGCGGTTTCCTGTTAATACGGTGAGAATAACAATGAAAAAATTAACCATTGGCTTAATTGGTAATCCAAATTCTGGCAAGACAACCTTATTTAACCAGCTCACCGGAGCACGTCAGCGTGTAGGAAACTGGGCTGGCGTTACCGTCGAACGTAAAGAGGGTCAGTTCTCCACCACCGATCATCAGGTCACGCTGGTGGATCTGCCCGGTACTTATTCTCTGACTACTATTTCATCGCAGACGTCGTTGGACGAGCAAATCGCCTGCCACTACATTTTGAGTGGCGACGCCGATCTGCTGATTAACGTGGTGGATGCGTCTAACCTTGAGCGTAACCTGTACCTGACGCTACAGCTGCTGGAACTCGGCATTCCCTGCATCGTGGCGCTGAACATGCTCGACATTGCCGAGAAACAAAATATTCGCATTGAAATTGATGCGCTGTCGGCGCGTCTTGGCTGCCCGGTAGTTCCACTGGTTTCCACGCGTGGTCGCGGTATCGAAGCTCTGAAACTGGCAATTGACCGCTACAAAGCCAACGACAATGTAGAACTGGTGCATTACGCCCAGCCGCTAATCAATGAAGCCGACTCGCTGGCGAAAGTGATGCCTTCCGACATCCCGCTGAAACAACGTCGCTGGCTGGGCCTGCAAATGCTGGAAGGCGATATTTACAGCCGCGCCTACGCCGGTGAAGCGTCGCAGCATCTGGATGCAGCCCTTGCCCGTCTGCGTAATGAGATGGACGATCCGGCACTGCATATTGCAGATGCGCGTTACCAGTGTATTGCTGCTATCTGCGATGTGGTAAGCAACACCCTGACGGCAGAACCCAGCCGTTTCACCACTGCGGTAGATAAAATCGTGCTCAACCGTTTCCTCGGTCTGCCGATTTTCCTCTTTGTGATGTACCTGATGTTCCTGCTGGCTATCAACATCGGCGGGGCGTTACAGCCGCTGTTTGACGTCGGTTCCGTAGCACTCTTTGTGCATGGTATTCAGTGGATTGGCTACACGCTCCACTTCCCGGACTGGCTGACTATCTTCCTCGCCCAGGGCCTGGGCGGCGGTATTAACACCGTGCTGCCACTGGTGCCGCAGATCGGCATGATGTACCTGTTCCTCTCCTTCCTCGAGGATTCCGGCTATATGGCGCGTGCGGCGTTTGTGATGGACCGTCTGATGCAGGCGCTGGGCTTGCCGGGGAAATCCTTTGTGCCGCTGATCGTTGGTTTCGGTTGTAACGTACCGTCGGTAATGGGCGCGCGAACTCTTGATGCGCCGCGTGAACGCCTGATGACCATTATGATGGCACCGTTTATGTCCTGCGGCGCGCGTCTGGCTATCTTCGCAGTATTTGCGGCAGCCTTCTTCGGGCAGAACGGCGCGCTGGCGGTCTTCTCGCTGTATATGCTGGGTATCGTGATGGCGGTGCTGACTGGCCTGATGCTCAAGTACACCATCATGCGCGGTGAAGCGACGCCGTTTGTCATGGAGCTGCCGGTCTACCACGTACCACACGTTAAGAGTCTGATTATCCAGACCTGGCAGCGTTTGAAAGGCTTTGTCCTGCGCGCCGGTAAAGTGATTATCATCGTCAGCATTTTCCTGAGCGCCTTCAACAGCTTCTCGCTGAGTGGGAAAATCGTCGATAACATCAACGACTCGGCGCTGGCCTCTGTCAGCCGGGTGATCACTCCAGTCTTCAAGCCGATTGGCGTACATGAAGATAACTGGCAGGCAACGGTTGGCCTGTTTACTGGCGCAATGGCGAAAGAAGTGGTGGTCGGTACGCTCAACACCCTCTACACCGCAGAAAATATTCAGGATGAAGAGTTCAATCCGGCAGAATTTAACCTCGGTGAAGAGCTGTTCAGCGCGGTAGATGAAACCTGGCAGAGCCTGAAAGACACCTTCAGCCTTAGCGTACTGATGAACCCCATTGAAGCAAGCAAAGGCGACGGCGAAATGGGTACCGGGGCGATGGGCGTGATGGATCAAAAATTTGGTAGTGCAGCTGCCGCCTACAGCTACCTGATTTTCGTCCTGCTGTATGTACCATGTATCTCGGTGATGGGAGCCATCGCCCGTGAATCAAGCCGTGGCTGGATGGGCTTCTCCATCCTGTGGGGGCTGAATATCGCTTACTCGCTGGCAACATTGTTCTATCAGGTTGCCAGCTACAGCCAGCACCCAACTTACAGCCTGGTGTGCATTCTGGCGGTTATCCTGTTTAACATCGTGGTTATCGGTTTGCTGCGCCGCGCGCGTAGCCGGGTGGATATCGAACTGCTGGCAACGCGCAAATCGGTAAGCAGTTGCTGTGCAGCCAGCACCACTGGCGATTGCCACTAAGGATACAGCAATGGCTTCGCTCATTCAGGTGCGTGATTTGCTGGCGTTACGGGGCCGTATGGAAGCGGCCCAGATAAGCCAGACATTGAACACTCCACAGCCAATGATTAACGCCATGCTGCAACAACTGGAAAGTATGGGCAAAGCAGTTCGGATTCAGGAAGAACCCGACGGCTGCCTCTCCGGCAGTTGTAAAAGCTGCCCGGAAGGAAAAACCTGTCTGCGCGAGTGGTGGGCGCTGCGTTAACCTTGTTCCATCGCCTGTTTTGAAAAGCCCGGTATGCGTTTGCTACCGGGCTTTTTTTGCGTGCGGCTTTCCATAAACATGCAACTCTTGCAGCACGGCGTAAGTTCCTCTGAAAGTGTCTCGCAGGGATGAAAACTGGCTAATGCACAGGTGTGGAGTGGCGCGTAGAGTCGCGGCATTCAAACAACAGGTGAAGGAACGCCATGAGCAAAAAGCAGAGTTCCACCCCACACGATGCACTGTTCAAACTCTTTTTACGCCAACCGGACACGGCACGCGATTTTCTTGCGTTCCATTTACCGGCCCCCATTCACGTGCTCTGTGATATGAAAACCCTCAAGCTGGAGTCGAGCAGTTTTATTGATGACGATCTGCGTGAAAGCTACTCCGACGTGCTGTGGTCGGTGAAAACCGAGCAAGGACCAGGATACATCTATTGCCTGATTGAACATCAAAGTACCTCAAACAAACTGATCGCATTTCGTATGATGCGCTACGCCATTGCCGCAATGCAAAACCACCTTGATGCCGGATACAAAACGTTGCCGATGGTGGTGCCGTTGTTGTTTTACCATGGTATTGAAAGCCCCTATCCCTATTCGCTTTGTTGGCTGGATTGTTTCGCCGATCCCAACCTGGCCAGGCAGCTTTACGCCTCTGCATTTCCGCTGATTGATGTCACCGTCATGCCTGATGATGAAATCATGCAGCACCGACGCATGGCGCTGCTGGAGTTAATTCAAAAACATATTCGTCAACGCGACCTGATGGGGCTGGTAGAGCAAATGGCCTGCTTATTAAGTAGTGGATACGCTAATGACAGACAAATCAAAGGGCTGTTTAATTACATACTACAAACCGGCGATGCGGTACGTTTTAACGATTTTATCGACGGTGTGGCCGAACGTTCACCGAAACACAAGGAGAGTTTAATGACTATTGCGGAACGATTGCGGCAGGAAGGGGAACAATCCAAAGCCCTGCATATAGCCAAAATAATGCTTGAATCCGGAGTCCCGCTTGCAGACATCATGCGCTTTACCGGGCTGTCAGAAGAAGAGTTGGCGGCGGCGAGTCAGTAAAGTTCTGTCTCGCCATTTCAAAAGCCACCTACACCCTCTGCTTCAACGCCACCAGCAGGTGACAAAACTCGTCCGGATGTGAAATAAACGGCGCATGCGCCGCTTTGGCGAAGATGTATGACTCGCTGTGCGGCCAGAGTTTATCCAGCATCGGCACCACTTTGCGCGGCACCAGACCGTCGAGATAGCCATACAATCGCAAAAACGGCATGGGTACGTTTTGCAGCGGCTGACGGAGATCGACCGTTTTCAGAATTTCCAGCCCACCATTAAGCACGTCAACCTCCGGCATCGGTAACGCCAGAATGGTTTTCTTCAGCGCTCGCGCATCCTGGCGTGCCGTTTCTGTACCCATGGTTTGTAACGCAAGGAACCGTTCTACTGTGCGCTGAAAATCTTCACTCAGTTGCTGCTGGAAACCTGCCAGCACGTCCGGTTTTATCCCCGGCCAGCCGTCACGAGCGCTGAAACACGGTGACGATGCCACGGTAACCAACGCCTGAACACGCTCGGGATGGGTTAACGCAATCTGGCTTGCCACCAGTCCACCCAGACTCCAGCCCAGCCAGATGGCCTTATCCGGTGCCTGTCGCAGCACGACTTCGGTCATCTCAGCAAGCGACATCGCACCAAATCCCTGGCTGCGCCCGAAGCCGGGCAGGTCAACAAGGTGCAGCGTAAAATGCGAGCTAAGTTCCTCGTCAATGCAACGCCACACTTCGGCATTCAGTCCCCACCCGTGCAGTAGCACAAGATGAACATTCCCCTGACCTTTGGTCTGCCACCAGATGTTATTCATCCGCTATTGTTCTCTTTTTACTTACAAGGATGAACATATGCTAACAGTACCGGGATTATGCTGGCTATGCCGAATGCCGCTGGCGCTAGGTCATTGGGGGATTTGTTCGGTCTGTTCACGCGCCGCCCGTACAGATAAAACGTTATGCCCACAATGTGGATTACCCGCCACACACTCCCATCTTCCCTGCGGCCGCTGCCTGCAAAAACCGCCGCCCTGGCAAAGACTAGTCACGGTCGCCAACTATGCGCCGCCATTAAGTCCGCTTATCCACCAGCTTAAGTTTTCCCGGCGCAGCGAAATCGCCAGCGCCCTGGCACGTCTGTTACTATTGGAAATCTTACACGCCCGTCGGACTACCGGATTACAACTGCCGGATCGCATCATCAGCGTTCCGTTATGGCAGCGGCGTCACTGGCGTCGGGGATTTAATCAGAGCGATTTGCTGTGTCAGCCGTTATCACGCTGGTTGCACTGCCAGTGGGATAGCGAAGCCGTCGCACGAACACGGGCCACCGCTATCCAGCATTTTCTCAGTGCCCGGCTGCGCAAGCGCAACCTGAAAAATGCTTTTCGCCTTGAATTGCCTGTGCAAGGTCGCCATATGGTGATTGTGGATGATGTCGTTACCACCGGAAGTACCGTCGCAGAGATTGCGCAGCTGCTTTTACGCAATGGTGCGGCGACAGTCCAGGTCTGGTGCCTTTGTCGAACCTTGTAGAGCCTCGATGATGGGCGTATTATAACCAACTAAAATAGTCAACTATTAGGCCATTACTATGATCCGTATTTCCGATGCTGCACAAGCGCACTTTGCCAAACTGCTGGCAAACCAGGAAGAAGGGACACAAATCCGCGTATTTGTGATTAACCCTGGCACGCCTAACGCTGAATGTGGCGTTTCTTATTGTCCGCCGGACGCTGTGGAAGCCACCGACACCGCCCTGAAATTTGACCTGCTGACTGCGTATGTTGATGAGTTGAGCGCGCCATACCTGGAAGATGCTGAGATCGACTTTGTTACCGACCAGTTGGGTTCCCAGTTAACGCTGAAAGCCCCGAACGCCAAAATGCGTAAAGTGGCTGACGATGCGCCGCTGATGGAGCGTGTGGAGTATATGCTGCAATCGCAGATCAACCCGCAACTTGCCGGTCACGGTGGTCGCGTTTCGCTGATGGAAATCACCGAAGACGGTTACGCCATTCTGCAATTCGGCGGCGGCTGTAACGGTTGTTCTATGGTCGATGTGACGCTGAAAGAAGGGATCGAGAAGCAGCTGCTGAACGAATTCCCGGAGCTGAAAGGTGTACGCGATCTCACCGAACACCAGCGCGGCGAGCACTCTTACTACTAAGTTACCCTCTCTTTTGTAGATTGCCCGATGCGACGCTAAAGCGTCTTATCGGGCCGTCTGCCAGGCATTGGATCTACATTGACTCGGCAAATCCATCCCTTCGTTTCCCCGCGATAATATGACCAACCTCTCATAATTTAAATTTACCCCGCTCTGGTGATTCTCAAGCACACAATGTTACCCGTATCATTTACATGGGCACCAAACACACTCATAACATCTGACTACACTAATTAGTTTTAGAAGTCGTCAGCCATGGTGCTGTTATATCTCTGTTCCCAGTTGGGACGATCAGAATTTATCGTCAGAAGCCTGACGTTACCCATAACAAATGAAAGGCCAGGTAAATCATGCCATTAGTCATTGTTGCTATCGGTGTAATCTTGTTATTACTCCTGATGATCCGCTTCAAAATGAACGGTTTCATTGCTCTCGTCCTGGTGGCGCTTGCTGTTGGATTAATGCAAGGTATGCCACTGGATAAAGTTATTGGCTCTATCAAAGCCGGTGTCGGCGGTACGCTCGGCAGCCTTGCCCTGATCATGGGTTTTGGCGCGATGCTGGGCAAAATGCTGGCAGACTGCGGTGGTGCACAACGTATCGCCACCACGCTGATTGCCAAATTTGGTAAAAAGCACATCCAGTGGGCAGTGGTACTGACCGGTTTCACCGTTGGTTTTGCCCTGTTCTATGAAGTGGGTTTCGTACTGATGCTGCCTCTGGTGTTCACTATCGCTGCAGCGGCGAATATTCCACTGTTGTACGTTGGTGTACCGATGGCTGCTGCGCTGTCTGTTACTCACGGTTTCCTGCCGCCGCATCCGGGTCCGACCGCGATTGCCACCATCTTCCAGGCCGATATGGGTAAAACCCTGCTGTACGGCACCATTCTGGCAATCCCGACCGTGATTCTTGCTGGTCCGGTTTACGCTCGCGTGCTGAAAGGTATCGATAAGCCAATTCCGGAAGGTCTGTACAGCGCGAAAACCTTCAGCGAAGAAGAGATGCCGAGCTTTGGCGTCAGCGTCTGGACTTCTCTGGTGCCAGTTGTGCTGATGGCGATGCGTGCGATTGCCGAAATGATCCTGCCGAAAGGTCACGCTTTCCTGCCGGTGGCGGAGTTCCTCGGTGACCCGGTAATGGCAACGCTGATAGCTGTGCTGATTGCGATGTTCACTTTTGGTCTGAACCGTGGCCGTTCAATGGATCAGATTAACGACACGCTGGTTTCTTCCATCAAAATCATTGCGATGATGCTGTTGATCATCGGCGGTGGCGGTGCGTTCAAGCAGGTGCTGGTAGACAGCGGCGTGGACAAATACATTGCTTCCATGATGCACGAAACCAACATTTCTCCGCTGCTGATGGCCTGGTCGATTGCTGCCGTACTGCGTATCGCGCTGGGTTCCGCAACCGTTGCGGCAATCACTGCGGGTGGTATCGCTGCGCCGCTGATTGCAACGACAGGCGTTAGCCCGGAGCTGATGGTTATTGCGGTTGGTTCCGGTAGTGTGATTTTCTCTCACGTGAACGATCCGGGCTTCTGGCTGTTCAAAGAGTACTTTAACCTGACTATCGGCGAGACCATCAAATCCTGGTCGATGTTGGAAACCATTATCTCAGTGTGTGGTCTGGTAGGCTGCCTGCTGCTGAATATGGTGATTTGATAATACTGATGGCCGGATGCGGCGTGAATGCCTTATCCGGCTGCTCTAATTAGTAGGCCGGATAAGACGCGTCAAGCGTCGCATCCGGCATCAACCGCACTCTACTTCTTCTTCGCTGCCGCCCTGCGCCGCTTGTCCAGATCCTTCAGCAACTTGTTCACCCCATCATCGGCAAACATCGTCTCAAGCGTTGCGGAAAGCTTGCGTCGCCAGTTTTTGTACTGGTAGCTGGTTCCAGGAATATTTACCGGTTCGGCCATATCCAGCCAGTCTTCCGGCTGTAGCCCTAACAGGGCGCTGTTGCTGTCGGCAATATAGCGCTGCAAACCACGATTAAGCGTCGGCGTCATCGCCATCAGCGATGCCTTATGCCCGGCACGTTTAGGCAGACAACCGTATTTATGCAGTGCATCCAGCAGCCCCTGCTTCGCCAGTTCGCGATCCTGATACAAACCGCGTAGCACCTCTTCATCCGGATACAGGCCCAGCGTTTTGCCCAGCGTTAAATCACCGCTCTCCCAGTAACCGCGAAGCGTTGGCAGGTCGTGTGTCGCCGCAACTGCCATCGACTGCTCCGGGTACGCTTTCGGCGCGCGGAATGTCTTCTCGTGGTCGCTTTCGAAATAGAGCACTTTATAGGAGTAAACACCGCTACTGTGCAGCTTACCGACAATCTCTACCGGCACCGTGCCAAGATCTTCGCCAATCACCATGCAGCGATGGCGTTTACTTTCCAGCGCCAGAATAGCGAGCAGATCATCCACCGGATAATGAACATATGCCCCCTGATCCGCCGTCTCGCCATACGGTATCCACCACAAACGCAGCATCGACATTACATGGTCGATACGTAGCGCGCCGCAGTTTTGCATGTTCGCGCGCAGCAGCTCGATAAACGGTTCATAGGCGCGCGCGGTGATGATATGCGGGTCCATCGGCGGCAAGCCCCAGTTCTGCCCCAGCGGGCCGAGGATATCCGGCGGCGCGCCAACCGACGCTTTCAGGCAATACAGTTCACGGTCGCACCAGGTTTCAGCTCCGCCTTCCGCTACGCCAACTGCCAGGTCACGATACAAGCCAATCGGCATTTCATAGCCCTGGCTTATCTCCCAGCAGGCGGCAAACTGGCTGTAAGCCAGCCACTGCAACCAGAGATAAAAATCGACGTCATCGCGATGTTCTTCGCAGAACTGACGCACTTCTGGCGAATCCACGTTCTGATACATCTCAGGCCATGCTGGCCAGCCCCAGCGCATTTCGTCTTCTTTCACTTGCTGGGCATGTAGCGCATCAAAGGCTGCCTGCCAAAACAGGCTGTCGCCTTGCTCTGAAACAAACTGGCGAAACGCGGTCATCTGCTCATCATCACGTTGCGCGAAACCTTTCCACGCCATGCGCAATGCTGTCATTTTTAGGGCGGTAACCGTGGAGTAATCTACCCAGTCGGCATCCCGCGCCTGTTGCAGCGTCTGCTGCGTCGTCGGCATGTGCCACCAGGTTTGCGCCTCTTCGCTAAGCTGAAAATCTTCAACGGCGTTGACGTCGATATAAATCACGTTCAGCCAGCGGCGAGAAGACGGGCTATATGGGCTGGCGCTTTCCGGGTTTGCCGGATAGAGCGCATGAATCGGGTTCAGACCGATGAACGACCCGCCACGTTTTGCTACATCCACCAGCATCGCTTTGAGATCGCCAAAATCCCCAATACCCCAGTTTTTTTCCGATCGCAGCGTATAAAGCTGAACGCAGGCCCCCCACAGCTTTTGCTTGTTGAGCAATGCCTGCGGTTCGTAGCAGCGTTTCGGGGCGACAATCACCCGACAATGAGCACGCTGTTCATCCTGGGTGAGTGTCAGCGTGTGATAACCTTCCGGCAGCTTCGTCGGTAGATTGAACGCGTTACCACCGCTCACGTGGCCTTTGTACTGCGTACCTTCTTCGGTGGTCAGCAACCAGCTAAATTCGCCGCTGCCCTCTACCGCCATTGGCATTTTTTTCCCGGCGGTATACACCATGACATTTGGCACTGGTGTTACCGCCACTTTCGTGGCGGCACTTTGATGCATCGCATCAAGCAAACGCCGTTTGGTTTCGGCGCTAATCGACTGCGGTTTTCCGTGGGCATTGATGTAATTGGGGCTGATCCCCGCCGCCAACGCGGCTTTATCCAGACGTTTGCTTTCCATCGCGCTTCCTTAGCGTTTTGCCTGCCAGATACGAGCCTGATAATCACGGATTGAGCGATCCGAGCTGAACATACCGCAGCGAGCGGTATTGAGGATCGCCGCGCGAGTCCAGGCTTCCTGGTCGCGGTACAGCACATCCACGCGTTTTTGCGCTTCAACATAAGCCGCAAAGTCCGCCATTACCAGATACGGATCGCCGCCCTGCTTACCGAGGCTATGCAGCATCTGGTCAAACGCGTGTTTATCGCCATCGCTATATTTGCCGCTTTCCAGCTCCTTCAATACCGCATCAAGGACCTTATCTTTCTTCCGCCATTTCACCGGGTCATAGCCCTTCGCTTTCAGCGCCTTAACCTGCTCCACGGTATGACCAAAGATAAAGATATTCTCTTCACCGACTTTCTCGGCGATCTCCACGTTTGCGCCATCCAGTGTGCCTACAGTGAGCGCACCGTTAAGCGCCAGTTTCATATTGCCAGTACCAGAAGCTTCTTTACCTGCGGTGGAGATCTGTTCGGAGATATCCGCCGCCGGGATCAGCATTTCCGCAGCAGATACACAATAATCTGGCAGGAATACAACCTTCAGCTTGTCGCCCACCTGCGGATCGTTGTTGATCACGTCAGCCACTTTGTTGATCGCAAAGATAATATTCTTCGCCAGGTAGTAGCCCGGTGCCGCTTTCGCGCCGAAGAGGAAGACGCGCGGTACGCGGTCAGCCTGCGGGTTTTCACGAATTTCTTTGTACAACGCCAGAATATGCAGCAGATTCAGGTGCTGGCGTTTGTACTCGTGCAGGCGTTTGATCTGAATATCGAAAATCGCCTGAGGATTGATTTCAATACCGGTACGAACTTTCACAAACTCCGCCAGACGGACTTTATTCGCCTGTTTGATCTCGCGATATTGCTGACGGAATTTCGCGTCATCAGCGAATTTTTCCAGATTAATCAGTTGATCAAGATCGTTAGCCCACTCTTTTTTCAGTGATTTATCCAACAATGCTGCCAGTGCCGGGTTGCACTGTTTGATCCAGCGACGTGGCGTAATACCGTTGGTGACGTTATGGAATTTTTTCGGCCATAGCTGGTGATATTCCGGGAACAAGTCTTTCACCACCAGATCCGAGTGCAGCGCCGCCACACCGTTCACCGCAAAGCCGCTTACCACACAAATATTGGCCATGCGAACTTGTTTGTCATGCACCACCGCCAGCTTTGCCCACACCGCTTTATCGCCCGGCCAGGTTTTTTCCACCAGTTTCTTAAAGCGATTGTTGATTTCATTGATTATCTGCATATGGCGCGGCAGCAGGGCTTTTACCAGTTTCTCATCCCAGCACTCCAGAGCTTCTGGCATTAGGGTATGGTTGGTATACGCAAAGGTATTGCTGGTGATTGCCCATGCGTCATCCCAGCTCATCTGGTGCTCATCGATTAGCACACGAAGCAGCTCCGGAATAGCGATAGTCGGGTGGGTATCGTTCAGCTGAATAACTTCGTAATCCGCCAGTTCGTGCAGTTTACGCCCCGCCAGATGGTGACGACGCAGAATGTCGGCAACCGAACAGGCACACTGGAAATATTGCTGCATCAGACGCAGTTTTTTACCGGCAGTATGGTTGTCGTTTGGATAGAGAACTTTAGTCAGTTTTTCAGCGTCAATGCCCTGTTGTTCAGCACGCAGGAAATCGCCGTCGTTGAATTTGGTGAGGTTAAACGGATGCGCATGTGTCGCTTGCCATAAACGCAGCGGCTGCGCCACACCATTTCGGTAGCCCAACACAGGTAAATCCCACGCCTGGCCGGTAATGGTAAATGCGGGCTCCCAACGTCCGTCTTTCGTGACCTTGCCACCAATCCCAACCTGCACGTCAAGCGCTTCATTATGGCTGAACCACGGATAGTTACCGCGATGCCAGTCATCTGGCGCTTCCATTTGTTGACCGTCAACAAATGACTGACGGAACAGACCATATTGATAGTTCAGACCATAGCCTGTTGCAGACTGTCCGACGGTCGCCATTGAGTCGAGGAAACATGCCGCCAGACGGCCCAGACCGCCGTTGCCCAGCGCCGGGTCAGTCTCTTCTTCCAGCAAATCTGTCAGATTGATGTCATAAGACTTCAGCGAATCCTGAACAGCCTGATACCAACCGAGATTTAACAGGTTGTTCCCCGTCAGACGACCAATCAAAAACTCCATTGAGATGTAGTTGACATGGCGCTGATTCGTCGTCGATTTGGCAAAAGGCTGGGCGCGCAGCATTTCCGCCAGCGCTTCACTCACTGCCTGCCACCACTGGCGAGGGGTCATCTCAGCTGCCGAAGTTAAACCATAACGCTGCCATTGACGTGACAGGGCTTCCTGAAATTGCTTTTCATTAAAAATGGGTTGTGACATAGGAGTTCCAGTTTTCTTAGACATTAAACACAACGTTATCGTTAGTTTGCCAGGCTCCATGTTGACCTTCCTCATCCTACTGGGGATTAGGCGGGGAGGAGTGACGGGGATGAGCAAGAAAATGTGATCGCGAACACTTAAAGGTAGTGCAATCAACTGCAAAAGCACTGGCCCAGTGCCAAAGGGCGCAAAAAACCGACTATTAACAGTAAGAAAGGGCCGTTGCGTATTATCAAAAAGCGGAAAGTCACTCTATAAATTAAGTAAAGCAGCGAAATAGTTTCAGCAATGAAATACTAATCGTGATTCATCTCATTCTTAATAGATTTATTAAGATCATCTTTTTAGATAGACCTTTCATCATGAATTAAGGAAGCATCATTGCTTTAATAACGCTTTTGAACCACGAGAAAACACCATAAGATCCAGTATCTACGCTGAATCAGCGTAGTTTTTAGGTGAACCATTAATAAAGGTTTTGAATTGTGACAGAGTGCAAATTCAGACACATAAAAAACCGTCATCGCTTGCATTGCACAGATTTCTGGCCGACCTTATAACCATTAATTACGAAGCGCAAAAAAAATAATATTTCCTCAATTTCCACAGTGAAGTGATTAACTATGCTGATTCCGTCAAAATTAAGTCGTCCGGTTCGACTCGACCATACCGTGGTTCGTGAGCGCCTGCTGGCTAAACTTTCCGGCGCGAACAACTTCAGGCTGGTGCTGATCACAAGTCCTGCGGGCTACGGAAAGACAACGCTCATATCCCAATGGGCGGCAGGCAAAAACGATTTGGGCTGGTACTCGCTGGATGACGGCGATAACCAGCAAGAACGTTTCGCCAGCTACCTGATTGCCGCAATTCAACAGGCCACCAACGGGCATTGCCCCGCCAGTGAAGTGATGGCGCAAAAGCGGCAATATGCCAGTCTATCCTCACTTTTTGCCCAACTGTTTATCGAACTGGCAGAGTGGCACCAGCCGCTCTACCTGGTTATTGACGATTATCATCTGATCACTAACCCAGTGATTCACGAGTCAATGCGCTTCTTTATTCGTCATCAACCGGAAAATCTAACCCTGGTGGTTTTGTCGCGCAATCTTCCGCAACTGGGTATTGCCAATTTGCGTGTACGTGACCAACTGCTGGAAATTGGCAGCCAGCAACTGGCGTTTACCCACCAGGAAGCCAAGCAGTTTTTTGATTGCCGTCTGTCTTCGCCCATTGAAGCCGCTGAAAGTAGCCGGATTTGCGATGACGTATCTGGTTGGGCAACGGCTTTACAATTAATCGCCCTCTCCGTCCGACAGAATACCCACTCTGCGCACAAATCCGCACGTCGCCTGGCGGGCATTAATGCCAGCCATCTTACTGATTATCTGGTCGATGAAGTGTTGGATAACGTTGATCTGGCGACGCGCCATTTTCTACTGAAAAGTGCCATTTTACGCTCGATGAACGATGCGCTAATCACCCGCGTGACCGGTGAAGACAACGGGCAAATGCGCCTCGAAGAAATTGAGCGTCAGGGACTGTTTTTGCAACGGATGGATGATACCGGCGAGTGGTTCTGCTATCACCCGTTGTTTGGCAACTTCCTGCGCCAGCGCTGCCAGTGGGAACTGGCGGCGGAACTGCCGGAAATTCACCGTGCTGCCGCAGAAAGCTGGATGGCGCAAGGTTTTCCCAGCGAAGCTATTCATCATGCGCTGGCGGCAGGCGACGCTTTGATGTTGCGTGATATTCTGCTGAATCACGCCTGGAGTTTGTTCAACCACAGCGAACTGTCGCTGCTGGAAGAGTCGCTTAAAGCCCTGCCGTGGGACAGCCTGCTGGAAAATCCACAACTGGTGTTATTGCAAGCCTGGTTGATGCAAAGCCAACATCGCTATGGCGAAGTGAACACCCTGCTGGCGCGTGCCGAGCATGAGATCAAGGATATCAGGGAAGGTACCATGCACGCAGAATTTAACGCTCTGCGCGCTCAGGTGGCTATTAACGACGGCAATCCGGATGAAGCCGAGCGGCTGGCAAAACTGGCGCTGGAAGAACTGCCTCCGGGCTGGTTCTACAGTCGCATTGTCGCAACCTCCGTACTCGGCGAAGTGTTGCACTGCAAAGGCGAATTGACCCGTTCACTGGCGTTAATGCAGCAAACCGAACAAATGGCGCGTCAGCACGATGTCTGGCACTACGCTTTGTGGAGTCTGATTCAGCAAAGTGAAATTCTGTTTGCCCAAGGGTTCCTGCAAACTGCATGGGAAACACAGGAAAAAGCGTTCCAGTTGATAAACGAGCAGCATCTGGAACAGTTGCCGATGCATGAGTTTCTGGTGCGCATCCGTGCACAGCTGCTATGGGCCTGGGCGCGACTGGATGAAGCCGAAGCGTCGGCGCGTAGCGGGATTGAAGTCTTGTCGTCTTATCAGCCGCAGCAACAGCTTCAGTGCCTGGCAATGTTGATTCAATGCTCGTTGGCCCGTGGCGATTTAGATAATGCCCGTAGCCAGCTAAACCGTCTGGAAAACCTGCTGGGGAATGGCAAATATCACAGCGACTGGATCTCTAACGCCAACAAAGTTCGCGTAATTTACTGGCAGATGACCGGCGATAAAGCGGCTGCCGCCAACTGGCTGCGCCATACTGCGAAGCCGGAATTTGCCAATAACCACTTCCTGCAAGGTCAATGGCGTAACATCGCCCGTGCGCAAATCTTGTTGGGCGAGTTTGAACCTGCGGAAATAGTCCTCGAAGAACTGAACGAAAACGCCCGCAGTCTGCGGTTAATGAGCGACCTCAACCGTAACCTGCTTTTACTCAATCAGTTGTACTGGCAAGCCGGGCGTAAAAGCGACGCCCAGCGTGTGTTGCTGGATGCATTAAAACTGGCGAATCGCACCGGATTTATCAGCCATTTTGTTATTGAAGGCGAAGCGATGGCGCAGCAGTTACGTCAGCTGATTCAGCTCAATACGCTGCCGGAACTGGAACAGCACCGCGCGCAGCGTATTCTGCGGGAAATCAATCAACATCATCGACATAAATTCGCCCATTTCGATGAGAGTTTCGTTGAACGTCTGCTAAATCATCCGGAAGTACCAGAACTGATCCGTACCAGTCCGCTGACCCAACGCGAATGGCAGGTACTGGGGCTGATTTACTCCGGTTACAGCAACGAACAAATTGCGGGTGAACTGGAAGTGGCGGCGACCACCATCAAGACGCATATCCGTAATCTGTACCAAAAACTCGGTGTCGCCCACCGTCAGGCTGCCGTACAGCATGCACAGAAACTGTTGAAGATGATGGGGTATGGAGTGTGAGTTTAGCCGGATAACGCGTCGGATCCGGCTTACATCTTTACATCATTCAACGCTAACCCGCGTTACGCCATCTGTTTTTATCAGACTAAACTGCACCGGCAAGAAACGCTCCACCACGGTGATATTGGTCAGCAGATGGCATGAGGGATGGGCGACCGTAAACTCTCCCGCGCCCGCCAGCGCCATCGGCAACACTAGCTGGTCAGCGAGATATTCCCCCACCGCCGCCGGGCTTGCCAGGTAACGTTTCACCTCTTTCACCAACTGCGCGGCTACCACTTCGGCACTGACACGTTTTTCACCAACGGCAAAAAAGCGCTCGGTAATGTGTTCACTAACGACCTCAAGCGAGACGGTATTACCCGGCCCCTGCTCGCGCGGCAATGACTGAATAGACTGCTCATGCAGAGAAAAACTTGCTGCCAGCGTAGCGATTTCACGCTCACCAACATGGCGCGGCACGCCAGCTAATAACACCTCACCACGCAGTCGCATAATGTTCCCGCGCTCGCCAAGTTGCAAAGTGTTAAACGATGCCACGGGCAAGACTTCCGTTGCCACTACACCGCCTCCGGCGGGGTAAAAACCGTGGCGTAATAGTGTGGTTTGCTGATGAACTCCTATTTTCGCCAGCAGCGGCTCCAGCACCCGGCGGATAAAATCCGCAGGCGGCGCCGACGGGTTATCGGTGCCTCCGCTCACTTCAACACGCGATGGCCCATCGGCAAACCACAGCGCGGGCAGCACCGTTTGCAGCACCAGCGTACAACTTCCGGCGCTACCGATAGCAAAGCGGTAATCGCCACCGCGCACGGTGCCGGGCCGGAAGACCAGACGCTGCGACCCCAGTTCCGCGCCTTCTACCGTTGCCCCGCAAATTTCCATCGCCGCCTTTACCGCGGTCAGATGCTGGCGCAACAGCCCCGGTTTCGCCCGCCCGGCACGAATGCCGGTGATGGTAAATGGCTTGCCGGTTATCATCGACAGACTCAGCGCCGAGCGCAGGATCTGCCCGCCCCCTTCTCCCTGTGCACCATCCAGCGCAATCATCCTTTTCATCACTTATCCTTTTACGCACACTACCTGACGCAGGGTGTAAACCACTTCCACCAAATCGCTTTGTGCCGCCATCACCGCATCAATATCTTTATACGCCATCGGAATTTCGTCGATTACTTCGGCATCTTTACGGCATTCCACATGAGCGGTGGCACGAATCTGATCTTCCACGCTAAACAGTTTTTTCGCTTTGGTACGGCTCATCACGCGTCCGGCACCGTGGCTGCATGAGCAAAATGACTCTTCATTTCCCAGTCCTCGGACGATAAAGCTTTTCGCCCCCATCGAACCGGGAATAATTCCATACTGCCCGGCACGTGCAGACACCGCGCCTTTACGCGTCACATAGATCTCTTCGCCAAAGTGTTGTTCTTTTTGCACATAGTTGTGGTGACAGTTGATCTCTTCCTTCGCCTGAGTTTGCGGCAGTCTTACCGTTTTCTGCGTAATGCTCTGCAACGCCGTTACCACGTTTTCCATCATCGCATCGCGGTTGAGGCTGGCAAAAAGCTGCGCCCAGGCCACGGCTTTCAGGTAATCATCAAAGTATTCCGTACCTTCCATAAAGTACGCCAGATCACGCGACGGCAACGTTTCAAGCTGGTCCTGCATCTCTTTTTGCGCCAGATCGATAAAGTAAGTCCCGATGGCATTACCAATTCCGCGTGAACCGGAGTGCAGCATAATCCACACCTGATCCGACTCATCAAGGCAGATTTCAATAAAGTGGTTACCCGTTCCCAGCGTTCCCAGGTGTTTGTAATTATTGGTGTTCAGGAAACGCGGATATTTTTGCGTTAACCACTGATAACCGGCTTCCAGCTCGGCCCATTTAGCGTCGACGTTAACAGGAGGATTTTCCCATGCGCCTTTATCACGACGGCTACGATTATTGGAACGCCCGTGCGGCACGGCAGTTTCAATCGCCTGACGCAGCTCCGCCAGGTTTTCAGGCAGGTCCGCTGCCGTTAACGCGGTACGTAGCGCGTTCATTCCGCAGCCGATATCCACACCCACCGCCGCCGGAATAATCGCCCCTTTGGTCGGGATCACGCTACCAATGGTGGAACCTTTACCCAGGTGTACATCAGGCATTACCGCAATATGTTTGAAAATAAACGGCATCTTCGCCGTATTAATAAGTTGCTGACGCGCATCGACTTCTACCGGTACGCCTTTGGTCCACATTTTTACCGGGGCATTTTCAGTGGTCAGTAATTCGTAATTCATTATGTTTTTCTCTTTTCGTTGTTTGCTGTCCTGATAATTGCAACCGTCGTGCCAGAAAATTAAATCAGCGGATTAAATTTATAATTGATTGTTTTTATTTAATTAAAAGTACAAAGTCCGTAAACGGAGATTTTCTATAAAGTCACTTAACCGATAATGAAATATCGTCTTTTATAAGGATATCTAAGATGCGTAAAACAGTGGCTTTTGGCTTTGTCGGAACCGTACTGGATTATGCCGGGCGCGGTAGCCAACGCTGGTCAAAATGGCGCCCGACGCTCTGTTTATGCCAGCAAGAATCGTTGGTCATCGATCGGCTGGAATTGTTACACGACGCCCGCTCGCGCTCGCTATTTGAAACGCTTAAGCGCGATATCACCAGCGTTTCGCCAGAAACAGAAGTAGTGGGCGTTGAGATTGAACTGCATAACCCGTGGGATTTCGAAGAGGTTTACGCCTGCCTGCATGATTTCGCCCGGCATTACGCTTTTCAACCTGATAAAGAAGACTATTTAATTCACATCACCACCGGCACGCACGTGGCACAGATTTGCTGGTTTCTGTTGGCAGAAGCGCGTTATCTACCCGCCCGGCTGGCGCAGACCTCGCCTCCGCGCAAAAAAGAGCAGCCCGATAGTCCAGGCGCGGTGACGATTATCGATCTCGATTTAAGCCGTTATAACGCCATCGCCAGCCGCTTTGCCGAGGAACGCCAGCAAACGCTTGATTTTCTTAAGTCCGGCATTGCCACGCGTAACCCCCACTTCAACAGCATGATTGAGCAGATCGAAAAAGTGGCGATCAAATCCCGCGCACCGATCCTGCTTAACGGCCCGACCGGCGCAGGTAAGTCGTTTCTGGCGCGACGCATCTTCGAGTTAAAACAGGCACGGCATCAGTTTAGCGGCGCGTTTGTAGAAGTGAACTGCGCCACCCTGCGCGGCGATACCGCAATGTCTGCGCTGTTTGGTCATGTGAAAGGCGCGTTTACCGGGGCGCGGGAATCGCGGGAAGGTTTATTACGCAGCGCCAACGGCGGTATGTTGTTTCTCGATGAGATCGGCGAACTGGGCGCAGACGAACAGGCAATGCTGCTGAAAGCCATTGAAGAGAAAACCTTTTACCCGTTTGGCAGCGATCGCCAGGTGAGTAGCGATTTTCAGCTTATCGCCGGAACGGTGCGCGATTTGCGCCAGTTGGTTGCCGAAGGCAAATTTCGCGAAGACCTGTACGCGCGGATCAATCTCTGGACCTTCACCCTGCCGGGGCTGCGCCAGCGTAAGGAAGATATTGAACCTAACCTGGATTATGAAGTGGAGCGCCACGCCTCACTCACCGGCGACAGCGTGCGCTTTAACACCGAAGCGCGGCGCGCCTGGCTGGCTTTTGCGACATCGCCTCAGGCGACATGGCGCGGTAATTTTCGCGAACTTTCTGCCAGCGTTACGCGCATGGCGACATTTGCCGATAGCGGACGTATCACTCTTAAAGCCGTAGAAGATGAGATTAACCGTCTGCGCTATAACTGGCAGGAAAGTCATCCTTCGGCACTTACGCACCTGTTGGGCGCAGAGGCGGAAAACATTGATCTCTTCGACCGGATGCAACTGGAAAACGTCATTGCCGTTTGTCGCCAGGCGAAATCACTTTCCACCGCTGGTCGTCAGCTTTTTGACATTTCGCGCCAGGGCAAAGCCAGCGTCAACGACGCGGATCGGCTACGCAAATACCTGGCGCGTTTTGGTCTGACCTGGGAATCTTTGCAGGATCAGCACAGCTCCAGTTGAATATGGTGGTCCGTCAGCACCTGCATCACGCCCGCAGGAGGCATGGTGTCGGTGTAGACGGCATCGACCATGCTGATGCTGCCCATATTGACCATTGCGTTACGGCCAAATTTCGAGTGGTCGACAACCAGCATGACGTGGCGCGAGTTCTCAATAATGGCGCGTTTGGTGCGAACTTCGTGGTAATCGAACTCCAGCAGCGAGCCGTCGCTGTCAATACCGCTGATCCCGAGAATGCCAAAGTCCAGACGGAACTGGGAGATAAAATCGAGCGTTGCTTCACCGATTATCCCGCCATCGCGGCTGCGTAATTCGCCACCGGCGAGAATGATGCGAAAATCGTCTTTCACCATCAGCGTGTTAGCGACATTGAGATTGTTGGTGACAATGCGCAAATTGCTGTGATTAAGCAGCGCGTGCGCCACCGCTTCCGGCGTGGTGCCAATATCGATAAACAGCGTCGAGCCGTTGGGGATTTGCTCCGCCACTTTACGGGCGATGCGCTCTTTTTCTTCGGTCTGGGTGGCTTTACGATCGTGCCACGGCGTGTTAACCGAACTGGAAGGCAGCGCCGCACCGCCATGATGGCGCAGGATCAGGTTTTGCTCTGCCAGTTCGTTGAGGTCGCGACGAATAGTCTGCGGGCTGACGGAGAAGTGCTCCACCAGTTCCTCGGTGCTGACATAACCCTGCTGTTTAACCAGTTCGATAATACCGTTGTGACGTTGTGTTTGTTTCATTTATAAATCCCTGGAATTATTTTCGTTTTCGCGCATTGAGCGAATCAACAAAAGCCATCGCTAAACCCACGGCTAACCCGGCGATGTGTGCTCCGTTCGCCATCGACATCCCAAACAAATCAAACCATCCGGCGACAATCCAGATCAGCGCAAAGATAATTAACCCACGTTGCAGGTAAATGCCACTTTGCGGATCGCGTTCGCCACGTAGCCAGACGTAGCCCATCAGCGCATACACCACGCCAGAAAGCCCGCCAAACCACGGCCCGCTGAATTTTTGCTGCACATAGCCGCTTAACAGGGCGCTAATTAGCGTAATGACAATTAACTTACCGCTACCGAGACGTTTTTCCACCGCGCCGCCAAGATACCACCACCAGAGCAGGTTAAAGAGGATATGCATTAGTGAGAAGTGCATTAACGCATGGGTGAAGTAGCGCCAGAACTCAAATTTCAGTGTCGGATCAAATGGCCAGGCCAGCCATAACATCACTTCCTGATCGCCGAGAATTTGCATGGCGATAAACACCACCACGCAGGCGATCATCATCACCCAGGTTACCGGGCCAGCACGTTCACGCAAGGTGGCAAAGAAAGGAAAGCGACGATAGTGCAGACCACTACCAGTATGGCCTGACTGCCAGCTGGCGGCGAGATAACGCGGATCTGCCGGGTTTTCGAGAAAACGCGCCAGCTCCGCCCGCACACGTTCGGCCTGGGATTCATCCGCCAGCCAGACATCGCTTTGGTTATGTTGCTGAATCGTGAGGATAACACCCTGCGTCGCCATGTAATCGACAAACGCCTGCGCCACGCGGGGGTTAGCAAAAGAGGTAATCATCAACATTGTTGCTGTCGCTTATTCCACACAAAAGGGGACAGTATAAAGCCTTACGCGCCGTACGCCACCTCTGTGGGAAACTGACGCTGCCAGGCTTCAAAACCGCCATCAATGCTGTAGACCATATCGTAGCCCTGTTGCAACAGATACTGCGCCGCGCCTTTGCTGCTATTACCGTGGTAACACATCACCATTACCGGAGTGTCAAAGTCGTTATCACGCATAAACGCGCCCAGCGTATCGTTGGTCAGATGAAAAGCCTGCGCCGCATGCCCCATTGCGAAACTCTGTGGATCGCGAATATCGACCAGCACCGCCTCTTTTTCCTGCAACTTCTGGTACGCGTCGGCAACGTTAATACATTCGAACTGATCCATGCGTCTCTCTTTCTTTACAAACAAGTGGGCAAATTTACCGCCCAGTTTACGTCGAAGCGGCAGATAAACGCCATAATGTTATACATATCACTCTAAAATGTTTTTTCAATGTTACCTAAAGCGCGATTCTTTGCTAATATGTTCGATAACGAACATTTATGAGCTTTAACGAAAGTGAATGAGGGCAGCATGGAAACCAAAGATCTGATTGTGATAGGTGGCGGCATCAATGGTGCTGGTATCGCGGCAGACGCCGCTGGACGCGGTTTATCCGTGCTGATGCTGGAGGCGCAGGATCTCGCTTGCGCGACCTCCTCCGCCAGTTCAAAACTCATTCACGGTGGCCTGCGCTACCTTGAACACTATGAATTCCGTCTGGTCAGCGAGGCGCTGGCCGAACGTGAAGTGCTACTGAAAATGGCGCCGCATATCGCCTTCCCGATGCGTTTTCGCTTGCCGCATCGTCCGCATCTGCGCCCCGCGTGGATGATTCGGATTGGTCTGTTTATGTACGATCATCTGGGAAAACGCACCAGCCTGCCGGGATCAACCGGTTTGCGTTTTGGCGCAAATTCAGTGTTAAAACCGGAAATTAAGCGCGGATTCGAATATTCCGACTGTTGGGTAGACGACGCCCGTCTGGTACTCGCCAACGCCCAGATGGTGGTACGTAAAGGCGGCGAAGTGCTTACCCGTACTCGCGCCACCTCTGCTCGCCGCGAAAACGGCCTGTGGATTGTGGAAGCGGAAGACATCGATACCGGCAAAAAATATACCTGGCAGGCGCGCGGTCTGGTGAACGCCACCGGCCCGTGGGTGAAACAGTTCTTCGACGACGGGATGCATCTGCCTTCACCTTATGGCATTCGCCTGATCAAAGGCAGCCATATTGTGGTGCCGCGTGTGCATACCCAGAAACAAGCCTACATTCTGCAAAACGAAGATAAACGTATTGTGTTCGTGATCCCGTGGATGGACGAGTTTTCCATCATCGGCACCACCGATGTGGAATACAAAGGCGATCCAAAAGCAGTGAAGATTGAAGAGAGTGAAATCAATTACCTGCTGAATGTGTATAACGCGCACTTTAAAAAGCAGTTAAGCCGTGACGATATTGTCTGGACCTACTCCGGCGTGCGCCCGCTGTGTGATGATGAATCCGATTCGCCGCAGGCCATTACCCGTGATTACACACTTGATATTCATGATGAAAACGGCAAAGCGCCGCTGTTGTCAGTATTTGGCGGCAAGCTGACGACCTACCGCAAACTGGCGGAACACGCGCTGGAAAAACTGACGCCGTATTATCAGGGTATTGGCCCGGCGTGGACGAAAGAGAGCGTGTTACCGGGTGGCGCCATCGAAGGCGACCGCGACGATTATGCCGCCCGCCTGCGCCGCCGTTATCCGTTCCTGACCGAATCTCTGGCACGTCATTACGCGCGCACTTACGGCAGTAACAGCGAGCTGCTGCTCGGCAACGCGGGGGCTATAAGCGACCTCGGGGAAGATTTCGGTCATGAGTTCTACGAGGCGGAGCTAAAATACCTGGTCGATCACGAATGGGTCCGCCGCGCCGACGATGCCCTGTGGCGTCGCACGAAACAAGGTATGTGGCTGAATGCGGAACAACAGTCTCGTGTGAGTCAGTGGTTGGTGGAGTATACGCAGCAGAAATTGTCGCTGGCGTCGTGATTTAACGTAAGCGGGCTAGACTGATGACAAACACAAAAACTGCCTGATGCGCTACGCTTATCAGGCCTACGTGGTTTATGCAATGTATTGAATTTGCATGGTTTTGTAGGCCGGATAATGCGTTCACGCCGCATCCGGCATGAACCAAGCGCACTTTGTCAACAATCTGACCTACTTTTGGATTCAGGGAATTACCGCAAAGCCCACGCCATCATACCCAACGTAACAAAACTAAGACACGTTCCCCACTCACTCCACTTCCGTATCTGGCTTCTATTTTTGCTGCGCCACTGGCAGTAATATCCCAACGCAAAACCAAGCTGCGCGCTTATTGGACCGACAAAGCCGGTCCAGGGCTGGGACCAAAATGGCGAAAAATTCAGGGGTAGCCAGACAACACTCAGAAAGAACTTGCGGATATTTTCCAGCAAAGCTGATTTCTCTGGCGCAATATAAAAAATAATATTCCAGAGAATTAACCAGAAATAGACCGGTGTGAATACCAGCCAGCAGTGAGGTCTGTTTTTTAGTTCCGATGGTGTTCTGCGGGCAAATTGCCAACCGACGTAACACATTGCACAGAAAGCAAGCGTATATTCAGCCAATAACCAAAGTTGTAATTCCAGAAGTGAAATACGCCTGATCATGAGCGGGATAGAGAACAGTATCTCCCCCAGAAAACTCAATGTGATAACACAAGCAGCCAGCGCAACCACCGTCGGCCATATCAATAACGGTACAATAATAAAGCCGAGAAATAGCGGAGAAATATGAAGTCTGATTTTATTCATCTTTATTGGCCTGATGATTCGGGTGATGCGTCATACATCGCGCATAAACACTCATCAATCATCCAGTCGTCTTCCCAGACCTGATATCGCGTACCCTGTTCGGGCTGCTTAAGCGGGTTCTCAATCGCTTGCCGCGCGCGTTCTTTCAGGATGGATTGATTGTTGACGGCCCAGGTATTGATTTGGGCGGTAATAGCTTTATCGTCATCATCCTGCTCAAAGCTACTATTCTGGATATTCTCTTCCCTGTTATGCCACAGTAAACATGCCACTGACACTGTGGGCTGGTAACCGGGTACAGTGATAACGGCATCAAGCAATGGCGCAAGGGCGATATCGGCACGGAAAAACATCTCCAGTATGAACTGTAATTCGACTGCTTCATCGCCAGATACCCAATCAGCCATATACTGGCAGGCAAATCGCTGGAATATCGCCAGTTCATCTGCACGCCAGTTTGCTTTATTAGCAAGATTTATACGGCGTAGAGTAAATACTTCGTGAATATTGTCAAAATACCCCTGCGCAACAAATTCCAGTAAACGCGGCAGAAAATAACGGACTTCATCGCTGTTTTGCGGATCAGGTCCAGGACTACTATTCCAGGCATTGATTAAGGAATACGGGATCGCTCGTAACGATGTATTCCTTAATGCCTTTTGTTCCTGCTTACTCAGGCAATATTCACAACAAACCACAAATTGCTTCGGCACCGGATAACGGCGAAAGGTGTGATAAATCTGCTCAATTAATGCCTGCATGGCGGGACTGGGTTGCATTGTGAATCTCCTTATTCATTACGGTCCATCGTCCACAGCAATTGATAATCAACAAGCGCACAAAGACTTTCGTCAATCAGATAGCCCAACTCCGTGTGTCCACCGCTGGTAAGCGATGGGGAGCATTCAATCACCGCCGCTGCACGTTCTGCCAGCGCGTGACATGTTTGTGCAATCCAGGCGTTAATTTGCTGCGTTATCACTTCGCCATCCGGCTTACGCGAGATAAAAGCGTTACGTAATTCACCGTTTGGGCGCTTGATATACAAAAAATAGGCCAGCGAAACGATAGCCCAATAGCCAGGCGTGTTCAGCGCCTCATCTAATAAGGCCGTTATAGGTAGTCCAGCAAAATGAAACATTACGAGGGCAGATTCAAGATCGGTCAATGTTGGGGTAAGTAATAGATCGTGAATATACTGGCGGGAAAAATCGGTGAGTACATCACGCTCCTCCGACTGCCAGGTGTCCAGGGAAATTGCGCCAATACGTTTCAGGCATAACTCTTCATTTATGGCAGGACTATGACCGTGAGCCAGTAATTCCAGCAGTCTCGGAAGTAGGTAGCGGATTTCATCATTCTGTTGTTCAAAGGGCCTCGCGCTACTGTTCCATTCATATATCATTTCAACGGTTAATTGACGTAATGGTGTTTGCCGTAACGCCTGCGCCATCTCTTCGCTGACACAGCAAGGAACGCAAATATTGAACTGCTGCGGTGCAGGATAAAAATGAAATATCTCCCAGGCATGGGCAATAATATTCTGCATGGCGGGGCTGGGTTGCATAATTACCCCCTCGCCCGCTGGTCGCATGTAAACGGTTGATAAACAAAACGAGCATTCGCCGCGTTCAGACGAATAATGGCGCTACGAGAGAGGGAAAAGCTGGGGCGAATGCAATAATTACAGTCCCGACAGCTTTCTTCTGTGCAATTTTCCACTGTGTAATGACGAGCGTAGAGTTTCAGTTCGGCCTGCTTATCGCGGAAACCGCGTAAGCTGTTATCGTTATGAAATTTCCAGGCTTCTTTAAAGACCTGAAAGATATAGACATCCTCAATCCAGGAATCACATTGTTTAAGCGGGCGCTTTGCTATGATCATCCGCTCATCCGGGTTTAGCATCGCCGTAAAATGAACGGTGAAGTCATTTGTTGTGTTCAGGTCACATTGAACATCGGGTACATCACTGATATAGGGGTCAAATCCAAAGTCAGCACCACAGGCACTAAGACGACTGATCGTAGCGGTATCGAGGTAAAATCCCGGCCATACATTTCTGGACGTTAAGCCAATATTTAATGTGACATTATATCGAAGCAATCCCCCAAGACCGGCAGCACCGGCGAACTTTTCCCCTTCGTCCAGGACCTGGTTTATGAGTTGCTGAACAATGCCTTCATCCCAGTATGCCGATTTGCAGTTGGCAATCGTAATATCCACGCCTGTGAAAGGATCAGTACCGGCGAGGCTTGCAAATAATGTATCAACTAACTTCATTTTTATTACCCGCCTTAATGCAACGTTTTATACATCGGCACATATCCCACGTCTTCCACCAGGCTCTGCCCCTGTGGCGTTAAAAACCATTCGACCAGTTTTTGTGTTTCTGACGTTGTATTTTCTCTCGTCACCATTAATGCATCGACGATATATGGATATTTTCTGTTGCGAATGTTTTCCACCGTGGGTGCAATACCATTAATCGCTAGCAATTTTATATTTTTATCAGTGTTCATTTGCGTGGCGTAATAGCGGAAGGTGTAGCCTATTGCGTTGTTTGTATTACGGTATTCGGCAACGACTTTAATCATGCCTTCCATCACGCTTGCCACTTCTGTTTCCTGCGGCGAGATCATGCGTACATTTTTCATCACCAGTGATTGCATCACCGTCTGACTGCCTGAGTCTTCCGGGCGTTGCCAGGTCTGGATCTCTTGATCATCTCCCCCAACAATACGCCAGTTAGTAATTGCGCCACTGAAGATGTCTCGCACTTGTTGTTCTGTCAGGGAATTAACTGGATTATCTGCATTGACGATAAAAACGAACGCTTCGCGGGCAAAGGGGGTGTATATCAAAGTGATGCCCGATTCCTCTGCACGTTTTTTCTGCCCACCGGAAGGTTGCGCCACGAAAATAATATCAGCATCACCTTTAACAATCCTGTTATATGCATCGGGGGTACGAGAGTTCTCCAGATATTCCCTGGTGTGGAAATCTTCCGGTATAACGCTTAACGCATAAAAGGCAGAAGCATAAATTGGGTACGCTGCTGTGGCACCATCGAGTCGCGGCCAGTTTTGTGTAAACTGAATTTGTGGTTTACCACGCAGTGGCGTCAGTTGATTATTGAGTTTATCGGGTCGCCAGGCCCAGATATCAATATCTTCGCGAACACCGACGCCAGGATTAAGCTGTTTGTATAAATGAGCCTGATAACCAGCGACAAACCCCAGCAGGAGAAGAATAAACAGGAGTGAATTACGGCAACGTAGCCCGAATGTGCCGGTTAAAGGATGTCTTGTCGGCCAGGCGTATCCCAGCACAAAACTGATATGCGCCCCAACGGGAATAATGACCATCCACCAGTACTCACCACCGACTAATGAGACTAACAAAACGCCCAGCCAGGGAAGCATAAGATCTGCCAACCAGCCTGAACCCATCTGGCGAAATTGATAATCTGCCAGATGTAGCATGATTATCCAGCCAACCAGGGTTAATAGTGCGGGTAAGAGAAAAAAGCATTGTCGCCAGACGGCTATTTCTCTGTTTTCTGGTGCGCTATCGCCCGCCCACACTCGACCCGAGAAAAATATCACTATCGCGCCCAGCGCCAGCATAAAAACGTTGAGCAGAAGGTAAATTGTTGGTGTGAGGAGTAGATTACAAAACTCAAGAATAGTGGCAACCCCGGCGCCCAGCATGGCAATAACCGCTGCCAAAAATTGCGTCAGTATGGGAATACCAAAAAAAGTCATTACCAACGAGGTCAAAATCCATTTTCTGTTTTGCATCATTCTGTCCATTCTTTCTGAATGGCGAAATTATACTCCTCCAGTATCCTCGCCCCCGCTGGACACTTTTCCGAAATAAAGGCGAAAAAAACGGGACCTTTTGGCCCCGTTCTATTTTTAGCGAAATTACAATCTCACCGGATCAATATGCCAGATAAGATCGGCGTACTCTTTGATAGTCCGGTCAGAAGAGAAATAGCCCATATTGGCGATGTTCAGCATCGCTTTGGCTGTCCACTCTTCCGGACGCTCGTACAGTTCGTCAACTTTATCCTGACAATCGACATAGCTGCGATAATCCGCCAGCACCTGGTAGTGATCGCCAAAGTTGATCAGCGAATCAACCAGATCGCGGTAGCGACCCGGATCTTCCGGACTGAACACGCCGCTGCCAATTTGCGTCAGCACCTGATGCAACTCTTCATCTTTCTCGTAGTATTCACGCGGTTTGTAGCCCTGACGACGCAGTTCTTCCACTTCTTCCGCAGTGTTACCAAAAATAAAGATATTGTCCGCACCGACATGATCCAGCATCTCGACATTCGCACCGTCCAGCGTACCGATAGTCAACGCACCGTTAAGCGCAAATTTCATGTTACTGGTGCCGGAGGCTTCCGTCCCAGCCAGCGAAATTTGTTCGGAAAGATCGGCTGCCGGAATGATCAGCTGCGCCAGGCTGACGCTGTAGTTCGGGATAAACACCACTTTCAGCTTATCGCCAATCTGTGGATCGTTGTTGATCACTTTCGCTACGTCATTGATCAAATGGATAATGTGCTTCGCCATGTAATAAGCCGAAGCCGCCTTGCCGCCAAAAATATTCACACGTGGAACCCACTTCGCATCTGGATCGGCCTTGATACGGTTATAGCGGGTGATCACGTGCAACACATTCATCAATTGACGTTTGTATTCGTGAATACGTTTGATTTGCACATCAAACAGCGCCTTCGGATTCACCACCACATTCAATTGTTGGGCGATGTACTCCGCCAGACGCTTTTTGTTATCCAGCTTCGCCTGATGAACAGCATGATTGACCATCGGAAAATCACAATGCTGTTGCAACTCGTTTAATTGACTCAGATCGGTACGCCAGTTACGACCGAGGTGTTGATCCAGCACGCCTGAAAGCGACGGATTCGCCACCGCCAGCCAGCGACGCGGAGTCACACCGTTGGTAACGTTGGTGAAACGTCCAGGGAAGATCTTTGCAAAGTCAGCAAACAGCGATTGCACCATCAGATTAGAGTGCAGCTCCGATACGCCGTTAACTTTGTGACTGACCACAACAGCCAGCCAGGCCATCCGCACACGACGCCCATTCGATTCATCAATGATCGACGCCCGTCCCAGCAGGTCGGTATCGTTCGGATACTGCTCCTGCAAGGTTTTCAGGAAGTAGTCGTTGATTTCAAAGATAATCTGCAAATGGCGCGGCAGAATTTTACCCAGCATATCGACCGGCCAGGTTTCCAGCGCCTCGCTCATCAGCGTGTGGTTGGTGTATGAGAAGACCTCGCAGCACACTTCAAAAGCGTCATCCCAGCTAAATTTGTGCTCGTCAATCAGCAGACGCATCAGCTCAGGAATCGACAGTACCGGATGGGTGTCGTTGAGGTGAATCGCGATTTTATCCGCCAGATTATCGTAGGTTTTATGCAACTGATAATGGCGACTTAAAATGTCCTGAATAGTCGAAGATACCAGGAAATATTCCTGGCGCAAACGCAGTTCACGTCCGGAATAAGTGGAGTCATCCGGGTACAGTACGCGGGATACGTTCTCGGAGTGGTTTTTATCTTCCACTGCCGCGAAGTAGTCACCCTGGTTAAATTTACCAAGATTAATTTCGCTACTGGCTTGTGCGCTCCACAGACGCAAAGTGTTGGTCGCGTCAGTATCATAACCGGGGATGATTTGGTCGTAAGCTACGGCCAGAATTTCTTCGGTTTCAATCCAGCGCGTTTTCTTACCTTCTTGCTGAATACGTCCGCCAAAACGCACTTTGTAGCGCGTATTGTGGCGTTTAAATTCCCACGGATTGCCGTACTCCAGCCAGTAGTCCGGAGACTCTTTCTGACTGCCGTTAACGATGTTCTGTTTGAACATACCGTAGTCATAACGGATGCCGTAACCGCGCCCCGGCAACCCTAAAGTCGCCAGCGAATCCAGGAAGCAGGCCGCCAGACGTCCCAGGCCACCGTTACCGAGACCTGGGTCATTTTCTTCATCAATCAACTCTTCGAGATTCAATCCCATCGACTCCAGCGCCCCCTGGACATCGTCATAAATACCTAACGACAGCATGGCGTTGGAGAGAGTACGACCAATCAAAAATTCCATCGACAGGTAGTAAACCTGGCGAGTTTCTTGCGACAGCTGGGCGCGATTCGAGCGTAACCAGCGCTCCACGAGACGATCGCGCACAGCAAATAACGTTGCGTTCAGCCATTCATGTTTATTGGCGACGACCGGGTCCTTTCCAATCGTAAACATCAGCTTATAAGCGATAGAATGCTTAAGAGCTTCTACGCTAAGCGTGGGCGATGAATATGTAAACGGAGCATTCATATAGGCGTTTCCTGAAAACTATTTCAAGCGATAGTAAAGCTCACGGTACGACTTCGCCGCGACCTGCCAGCTAAAATCCATTGCCATAGCCTGACGTTGCACAAACCGCCACAGTGAAGGGCGAGACCACAGAACAAAAGCGCGTCGAATAGCCCGTAACAGCGACCAGGCATTACTATCTTCAAAGACAAACCCACTGGCGACGCCATCTGCAAGGTTCTCAAGAGAACAGTCAGAAACCGTATCAGCAAGCCCACCGGTACGCCGCACCAGCGGCAGCGTACCGTACTTCAATCCATAAAGTTGCGTTAAGCCGCACGGTTCAAAACGGCTGGGAACCAGAATGACGTCCGCGCCGCCCATAATGCGATGCGAAAATGCTTCGTGATAACCAATCTGCACACCAACCTTGCCGGGATGTTCCGCCGCTGCAGCAAGAAAACCTTCCTGCAATACCGGATCGCCCGCGCCGAGCAGCGCCAGTTGTCCGCCCTGTTCCAGAAGACCCGGTAAGGCTTCCAGCACCAGATCCAGACCTTTCTGGCTGGTCAGACGGCTCACCACTGCAAAAAGCGGCACTTTATCGTCAACCTTAAGCCCCATTGCGATTTGCAACTGGCGCTTATTCTCCGCTTTATCCTCCAATGAATCGCGGGTGTAACGCGAGGCTAAAAGTAAGTCCGTCTCGGGACTCCATATTTTCTCGTCCACGCCGTTCAGTACGCCGGAAAGTCGTCCTTCACGATGACGCTGCTGGAGTAAACCTTCCATACCGTAGGCAAACTGTGGTTCAGTAATCTCACGAGCGTAGGTCGGACTAACCGCTGTAATGTGGTCGGCGTAATACAATCCGGCCTTCAGGAAAGAGATCTGCCCGTTGAACTCCAGCCCGTGAACATTAAAGAATGACCATGGCAATTGGATGTCATTCATGTGATGTGCATAAAACATGCCTTGATAGGCCAGGTTGTGCACAGTAAACACCGACTTCGCCGGACGCCCATTTGCCGCCAGATACGCAGGCGCAAGACCTGCATGCCAGTCGTGCGCGTGCACAACATCAGGGCGCCAGAATGGGTCAAGCCCGCTTGCCATCTCCGCTCCAACCCACCCGAGCAGTGCAAAACGCAATACGTTGTCGGTGTAAGCAAATAAGTTGGTATCGTGATACGGGCTTCCGGGACGATCGTAGAGATGCGGTGCATCAATCAGGTAAATGCCAACCCCGTTGTAATGCCCAAACAGCAGCGTGAAATGTCCGGCAAAGGTATCACGGCGAGATACCACCTTCGCATCGGTCACGCCACGGCGAATATCGGGAAATGCAGGCAACAGTACGCGAGCGTCAACGCCGTCTGCGATTTGTGCTGCGGGTAATGCCCCAATAACATCAGCCAGACCGCCGGTTTTAAGCAGCGGGAACATCTCTGAACATACATGTAAAACCTGCATTATCGCTCCTGTTTATACCCTAACTTCCGTAGCATTTCGCGCGTAACCAGCACAATGCCTTCTTCTGAACGATAGAAACGACGTGCATCCTCTTCTGCATCCTCACCAATCACCATTCCTTCCGGAATGACACAAGCGCGGTCAATGACGCAGCGACGCAGACGGCACGAGCGACCTACCCACACTTCCGGTAGCAATACGGCGGAATCAATGTTGCAGAATGAATTCACGCGAACGCGTGAGAACAGAACGGACTGCACCACCACCGAACCAGAGATCACACAACCGCCGGAAACCAGTGAGTTAAGGGTCATCCCGTGGCTACCGGAGCGATCCTGAACGAATTTCGCTGGCGGCAATGATTCATTGTAGGTGCGAATCGGCCAGTTGCGATCGTACATATCCAGTTCCGGCACGACAGAAGCCAGATCCAGGTTCGCTTTCCAGTAAGCCTCCAGTGTCCCGACATCACGCCAGTACGGCTCGGCGTCCGGGTCGGACTGTACACAAGAGAGCGGGAATGGATGCGCGTAGGCGAGGCCTGCTTCGGTAATTTTTGGAATCAAATCCTTACCAAAGTCGTGGCTGGAGTTTTCATCACGATCGTCTTCTTCCAGCAGTTCATACAGGTACTCTGCGTCAAAGACGTAGATCCCCATACTCGCTAAAGATTTGCTCGGATCGTTTGGCATTGACGGCGGGTTAGCTGGTTTTTCAACAAATTCGATAATTTTATCGTTCTCATCAACCGCCATAACGCCAAATGCAGAGGCTTCTTCAATCGGTACAGGCATACAAGCAACGGTACAGCGCGCACCTTTTTCGACGTGGTCGATAAGCATTCGCGAATAGTCTTGCTTGTAGATATGGTCACCGGCCAGGATCACCACATACTCCGCTTTATAGCGGCGGATGATATCGAGGTTTTGAGTGACCGCATCTGCGGTACCACGATACCAGTTCTCCCCTTTCATTCTCTGCTGCGCAGGCAGCAGATCGACAAACTCGTTCATTTCTTCATTGAAGAACGACCAGCCGCGCTGAATATGCTGCACCAGAGTGTGAGACTGGTACTGGGTGATCACGCCCATACGACGGATCCCAGAGTTGATGCAGTTGGACAGCGCAAAGTCGATAATGCGGAACTTACCGCCGAAGTGTACGGCAGGCTTTGCTCTCTTATTGGTTAAATCCTTCAGGCGGGTACCACGTCCTCCCGCCAGTATCAGGGCAACAGATTTCAATGGCAGCTGGCGCGCCAACATTAAGTGATCGTTCTTCTCTAAACTAATCATGACTAACTCCTTTTTTATCATCTCTGGAACACACACAGTCCGTGTGCAGGTCCCGGCCAGACAGCCGTAATCACTGGGTTATCCTCTCCAGCGAATGGGGGAATGGCACGCCACTCCCCAGCAGGTAAAACAATCTCTGTTACCTCAAGCGTGGCGTTTATTGCGATCAAAAAACGATCCGAAAGCAAAATTTGCAGCTGCTTTGGCCCGTTTTGCCACTCATCCGAGCTTAAAGGTTGAGCATATCGATTCAGCCAACGGACGTTGCCATCGCCTTCTTCCCACCAGCGATCCTCTACCAAAGCAGGAATGCGCTTGCGCAGATGGATTAACGCGGCGGTAAACGCGGTTAAACCACTACTTGCTTGCGACCAGTCTAACCACGTTAGTTGGTTATCCTGACAGTAAGCATTGTTATTGCCATGCTGGCTGTGACCGTGTTCGTCACCGGCCAGTAACATCGGCGTACCCTGGGAGAGCAACAACGTTGTTAACAGGGCGTGAATGCTGTCGCGCCGCCGTTCAACCAGATCAAGAGTTCCGCCTAACCCTTCTTTACCATGATTGTTACTGTAATTGTTGTTGGTCCCGTCGCGATTTTCTTCTCCGTTTGCTTCATTGTGTTTATGGTTAAAACAAACGCAGTCGCGAAGCGTAAAACCGTCATGCGCTGTGACCAGATTAATCGCGGCACTCGGCTGACGGCCATTACGTTTAAAAACATCGCTGGAGGCGGCAAAGCGTCCGGCAAACTCTCCCAGAGGCAAATCATAATGCAGCCAGAAACGGCGGGCGGCGTCGCGGAAATGATCATTCCACTCGGCAAACAGCGGCGGGAAATTCCCCACCTGATAGCCACCGGGCGCGATATCCCACGGTTCAGCAATCAGCTTCACCTGCGAAAGCACCGGGCAATTCTGGATAGCCGTAAACAGCGGCGCATCCTGACGAAACTCCGGTGTTCGTCCCATGACTGCTGCGAGATCGAAGCGGAAGCCATCAACGTGGCAGGTTTCTACCCAGTAGCGTAGACAGGCGCTGGCGTACTCCACCACAGCTGGATGACTCAAATTGAGCGTATTGCCGCAACCGGTCCAGTTGTGATAATCGCCGTCTTCTCTTATCCAATAATAGCTACGGTTGTCGATCCCGCGCAGTGAGAATAGCGGGCCGTCGAGATCCAGTTCCGCACTGTGGTTGAGCACGATGTCAAGAATGACTTCAATGCCCGCTTTGTGCAGGGCTTTGATTACATCGCGGAACTCATCCAACGCCGTTTCGGGTGAGCATGCATACGCTGGGTGCAGCGCAAACAGCGCCACCGGGTTGTAACCCCAGTAGTTGCTCAACCCCATGCGTTGCAGGCGCGGTTCACTGGCAAACTGCGCCACTGGCAACAGTTCCAGTGCGGTAATGCCCAACTGTTTTAAATAGTTGATCATCACCGGATGACCGAGCGCTTTATAGGTCCCACGGATCTCGACCGGGATCTCCGGGTGCAAGTAGGTTAAGCCTTTGACATGGGCTTCATAAATGATGGTACTGCCCCACGACGTGCGCGGCGGGGCATCATCTTCCCAGTCATAGTGATCCACGACCACTACGCATTTCGGCGCAATAGCAGCGTTGTCGCGATAGTCAGGTTCACTATGCCCGGCGTGCAGCAGCGGGTTATCTTTAAATTCCCCGACAATTTGCCGCGCGCAAGGATCAATCAACAACTTCGCCGGATTAAAGCGATGTCCCATGGCGGGTTGCCATGGGCCATGAACGCGATAACCATAATGCAACCCCGGGCGCGCATCCGGTAGATAACCGTGCCAGATGTCACCGCTTCGTCCTGGCAAATCATACCGATGTTCGATGCCCTGGGCGTCAAACACACACAGCTCTACCCGTTCGGCATGAGCGGAGAAGAGCGTGAAGTTAACGCCCTGGCCGTCGTAATGCGCGCCAAGAGGAGCGGGATTGCCAATGGCAAGTTGTGTCATTATCCCTCCCGGACCAGCCAGATAGTGGCCAGCGGCGGTAGCGTAAGGCTTAATGAATGCTGGCGACCGTGGCTGGCGATCTCATCACTGTGTACCGCGCCGCCATTACCGGTATTGCTACCGTGATAGTGCATGGAATCAGTGTTGAGGATTTCTCGCCATTTACCCGGCTGATTAATGCCAAAGCGATAATCATGACGCGGCACCGGCGTAAAGTTACTGGCAACGATAATTTCATTACCCTCTTTATCACGGCGAACAAAAATCAGCACCGAACGCTCATGATCATCCACCACCAGCCATTCAAAGCCGTAGCCGTCGAAATCCAGCTCATGCAGAGCTTTGTGGTGACGATAAGTATGGTTCAGATCGCGTACCAGTCGCTGGACACCGTGATGCCAGTTGTCGCCACCTTCCAGCAGATGCCAGTCGAGGCTGGCATCGTGGTTCCACTCACGCCCTTGGGCAAATTCGTTACCCATGAACAACAGTTTCTTGCCCGGGAACGCCCACATCCAGGCATAGTAGGCTCGCAGATTGGCAAACTTCTGCCATGCATCGCCTGGCATCCTGTCGAGAATCGATTTTTTGCCGTGCACCACTTCGTCATGAGACAGCGGCAGGACGAAGTTTTCAGTGTAGTTGTAGAGCATCCCGAAGGTGAGTTTATTGTGGTGGTATTGACGATAAACCGGGTCGAGCTTCATGTAATCCAGAGTGTCGTGCATCCAGCCGAGGTTCCACTTGTACCAGAAGCCCAGACCACCAATATCCTGCGGGCGGGAAACGTTCGGGAAGTCGGTAGACTCTTCCGCCATCGTCACCGCGCCCGGTACTTGCTCACCGATAATACGGTTGGTATTGCGTAAAAATTCAATCGCTTCCAGATTCTCGCGCCCACCAAACTCGTTCGGGATCCACTCGCCCTCTTTACGGCTGTAATCACGATAAATCATCGAAGCAACCGCATCGACGCGCAGCGCATCGATACCAAAACGCTCGATCCAGTACAGCGCGTTACCAACGAGGAAGTTACTGACTTCACGGCGGCCATAGTTGTAAATCAGGGTGTTCCAGTCCTGATGGTAGCCTTCACGCGGATCGCTGTGTTCATACAGATTTGTGCCGTCAAATTCGGCAAGTGCAAAGTCATCTGTCGGGAAGTGGCCCGGCACCCAGTCGAGAATCACGTTCAAACCTGCTGCGTGGGCGGCATCAATGAAATAGCGGAAATCATCGCGAGTGCCAAAACGGCGAGTTGGCGCATACAAACCTGTCGGCTGATAGCCCCAACTGCCATCGAATGGATGTTCGTTAATTGGCAGCAGTTCGAGGTGGGTAAAGCCCATCCATTTAGCGTAAGGCACCAACTGATCGGCAAGTTCGCGGTAGCTTAACCAGAAGTTGTTGTCGGCGTGACGACGCCATGACCCCAGGTGAACTTCATAGATAGAAATTGGCGCATCAAACTGATTCGCTTTTTTGCGCTCTTCGGTCTGCACGACCTTTTCAGGCAGTCCGCAAATAAGAGAAGCGGTTTCCGGGCGCATCTGCGCTTCGAAGGCATAAGGATCAGACTTCAAACGCAGATTGCCATTGGCATCAATCATTTCGTATTTATAGAGCTGACCGTTATGCGCGCCAGGGATAAACAGTTCCCAGATGCCGCTCTCTTTACGCAGGCGCATCGGGTGACGACGACCATCCCAGTAGTTGAATTGCCCAACAACCGAGACACGGCGGGCATTTGGCGCCCAGACAGAAAAACGCGTGCCGGTAACGCCATCCATAGTATCTGCGTGCGCACCTAAGGTTTCATATGGGCGCAGGTGGGTACCTTCAGATAACAGCCAGGCGTCCATTTCCTGGATTAAAGGGCCAAAACGGTAAGGATCATCAATCAGATTCTGCTGGCCATGCCAGACAACCGCCAACTGATAGCGGAAAAAATTTTTACGCCGAGGAACGACGCCGCTGAAGAATCCACGAGAGTCGAGACACTCCAGTTTAGCGACTTTGCGTCCAGTTTTTGGTTCAATTACCCACACATCTGTGGCGTCAGGTAAAAGGGCACGGACTTCCAGTCCCGCTGTGGTTTTATGCATTCCAAGTACGGAAAAAGGATCCGCAAAATGACCTGCAATTAGCGCGTTAATCACGTCTCTATCGATACGATCGGACATGCTTGTCTTCCTGTTTTATTGTGTCACCCCATCCAACTAATTTTTGACATCTGGTTGTGACATTTTTTTGACCTGAACGGCGCAGCACTCTGTGCATCCTCTCTACGCCGTCCTCACTTCAGGTAAGGCATTGAATACGTATGTATCCCGCCACCCTTAAAGAATAGCCAATGCTCTATTTAACTCCCGGTAAATCATGAAACATCTGCGCTTACTCCTGTACTACGCACTAAAAGGGGCAGCATTACGCCCCAAATTTAATGAATAAACATTACGCCAGTTGACGAAGCATCCGGCGTAGCGGCTCCGCGGCCCCCCACAGCAGCTGGTCGCCCACGGTAAAGGCTGACAGGAACTCAGGTCCCATATTCAGCTTACGCAGACGGCCTACCGGCGTGGTCAGCGTACCGGTGACGGCAGCTGGGGTTAGCTCACGCATAGTGATTTCGCGATCGTTTGGAACCACTTTTGCCCACGGGTTATGGGCCGCCAACAGTTCTTCCACGGTCGGAATAGACACATCTTTTTTCAGTTTGATGGTGAATGCCTGGCTGTGGCAGCGCAACGCCCCGACACGCACACACAAACCATCTACCGGAATAACGGAAGATGTGTTGAGAATCTTGTTGGTTTCCGCCTGCCCTTTCCATTCTTCGCGGCTCTGACCGTTATCAAGCTGTTTGTCGATCCACGGAATCAGGCTGCCCGCCAGCGGCACGCCAAAGTTATCCACTGACAACTCGCCGCTGCGGGTTAAGGTCGTGACTTTGCGTTCAATATCGAGAATAGCAGAGGACGGTGTCGCGAGTTCATCCGCCACATGGCCATACAGTTGGCCCATCTGGGTTAACAACTCACGCATATGTCGCGCACCACCGCCGGAAGCCGCCTGGTAGGTTGCAACGGAAACCCAATCAACAAGATCATTGGCGAATAAACCGCCCAACGACATCAACATCAGGCTTACGGTACAGTTACCGCCAACAAAAGTCCTGATGCCTTTATTTAATCCATCAGTAATGACGTCCTGATTGACTGGGTCAAGAATGATGATGGCGTCATCTTTCATGCGCAGAGACGATGCTGCGTCAATCCAGTAACCTTGCCATCCGCTCTCACGGAGCTTTGGATAGATTTCGTTGGTATAATCGCCGCCCTGACAGGTTACGATGATATCGAGAGCCTTCAGCGCCTCCAGATCAAAGGCATCCTGAAGTGTGCCAGAAGCACCGCCGAAGGAAGGCGCAGCCTGACCAGACTGTGAAGTCGAAAAGAAGACAGGGCGAATGGCGTCGAAGTCGCGCTCTTCAACCATGCGTTGCATGAGAACGGAGCCGACCATACCGCGCCAGCCGATAAAACCAACATTTTTCATAAGCGTTTTTTTCCTGCAAAGATGTGTGCTGTATATATGTGCCGGTGTCCTCATGGCACATCTTTCACCATACAAAAAGCAGCCAAAGTCGCAAGTGAAATTAATCAATGATAGCGAAGCCATCAGTAATGCGACTTATCCTGCTTTCGTAGCACGCAGAAAGTCCACGGCAATTATCAGGGAACTTGAGTTATGAATGAAATCATTTCTGCAGCAGTTTTATTGATCTTGATTATGGATCCGCTCGGAAACCTACCTATTTTTATGTCCGTACTGAAACATACAGAACCGAAAAGACGTCGGGCAATCATGGTGCGAGAGTTGCTTATTGCTCTCATGGTGATGCTGGTGTTCCTGTTTGCGGGTGAGAAAATTCTGGCATTTCTTAGCCTGCGGGCGGAAACCGTCTCCATTTCTGGCGGCATCATTCTATTTCTGATCGCCATTAAGATGATTTTCCCCAGTGCTTCAGGCAATAGCAGTGGGCTTCCGGCAGGTGAAGAGCCGTTTATTGTGCCGCTGGCAATCCCATTAGTTGCAGGGCCGACTATTCTCGCCACATTAATGTTGCTGTCTCACCAGTACCCGAATCAGATGGGGCATCTGGTGATTGCGCTGCTGCTGGCCTGGGGCGGCACCTTTGTCATCCTGCTACAGTCATCGCTATTTTTACGTCTGCTGGGCGAGAAAGGAGTGAATGCGCTGGAACGCCTGATGGGATTGATTCTGGTGATGATGGCAACCCAGATGTTCCTCGACGGCATTCGAATGTGGATGAAGGGGTAACGAGGAGAGTTTTTCGAAAAGAGCCCGGTAGCGTCAGAACTACCGGGCGAACAAACTTAACTCAACAGCTGGAACGCAATCATCCCAACGATGGCACCGACAGTGCCGAGGATGGTTTCCATCATGGTCCAGGTTTTCAGCGTTTCGGCTTCGGTCGCGCCGGTAAATTTACCGAACAACCAGAAGCCAGCGTCGTTAACGTGGCTGACGACAATCGAACCACCGGCGATACAAATCGACAGCGCCGCCATTTGCGCACCGGAATAATTCAGCTGTTCAATAACCGGCATCACCAGTCCTACCGCCGTTAAACAAGCAACGGTGGCAGACCCCTGAATGATGCGCACTGCAGCTGCCAGCACGAAGCAGGTGATGGCAATCGGCAGCCCCATCCCGGTTAACGCTTCGCCCAATGCCGGACCTACGCCAGAGTCAACCAGCACCTGTTTGAACACGCCGCCTGCACCAATCACCAGCAGAATGATCCCCGCCGGTTGCAGCGCGTGACCGCAAATCTCCATCACTTTGTCTTTTGGCATGCCCTGACGCATTGCCAGGCCGTAAATTGCCACCAGGCAAGCAACCAGAATCGCAGTAAACGGATGACCGATGAACTCAAACCATTCGTAAGCAGTTGATCCTTCTGGTACAAAACGCGCAGCAATGGTTTTAAGACCTACCAGCACCAGCGGCAGCAGGATCAGCGACAGGCTGAATCCGAAGGATGGCATTTTGCCTTCACCGAGATGCGGTTCGCTGATGTCGTCAGGAATGTGCAGCTCAACGTAACGACTGATGAAGTTACCCCACAGCGGCCCGGCAATAATCATCCCCGGAATTGCCGCACACAGGCCAATCAGGATCATCCAGCCAAAGTCGGCATTCATCTGCGATGCCAGCAGCATCGGCGCTGGTCCAGGCACCAGAAATGCCGCCGCTGCCGCCACGCCTGCGAACAACGGGATCACCAGTTTCACCAGATTCGTGCCGGTATGGCGCGCCATCGAGAAGGCAACGCTAATCAGCAGAACAATCGCCACTTCAAAGAACAGCGGCAGCGCACAAACCAGACCCGCAAGGCCAATGGCATAATGCGCGCGGCTGTGACCGAAGGATTTGAGCATTTTGACGGCAATCTGATCGACTGCGCCGGTTTCATGTAAGATCTTGCCAAACATGGCTCCCAGGGCGACAACCACCGCCAGGAAGCCGAGGGTGCCTCCCATCCCTTTTTCCATCGTCGCTGCGATTTTATCGAGCGGCATACCGGAAAAAAGGCCAGCCCCCATAGACACCACCATCAAAGCCAGGAAAGCGTGCATACGCGCCTTCATGACTAAAAACAGCAGCAGTAAAACAGACCCTACTGCTGTTAAAACAAGCGTTAATGTAGTCACTACTTATTTGCCTTTTTTTATAACCTCAATGGTGCTTGCCACAACACCTTCCAGCGGTTGATCGATATCCACCACCAGTACATCGGTTTCGTCCGCACCCGGCTCCTGCAGCGTTTCAAACTGCGTCACCAACATTTGGGTCTTAAAGAAATGGCCTTTGCGCGCTTTCAGGCGGCTTTCAATCACATCAAAATCGCCTTTCAGGTAGATGAAAGAGAGATTCGGATTACCTTCACGCAGCAGGTCGCGATAGTGTTTTTTCAGTGCAGAGCAGACGATCAGCGACACTTTATTGGTACGCTGCATAGCAAACGCGGCGTCGTTCAGCGCCTGCAACCACGGTTTGCGATCGTCATCATTCAACGGTTCGCCAGACGCCATTTTTTCGATATTGCGGCGCGGATGGAGGAAATCGCCATCAAGAAACGCGGCATGAAGTTGATGCGCCACTTCACTGGCGACCGCAGATTTGCCGCTGCCCGATACGCCCATTAAGACGTAAATGTGGTGATCATGATTAGTCGTGCTCAAAGTGGTGCCCCCACAGTACAAGAATTAAGAATGTTACGGGTAACTGTTATCGGTAACATTCTCCAGCCGGACAAAAACAGAAGCAATATCCATCCGTGCCTTAAGTGTATAAGTGTGAGCTACTTCAAATTTGTAGGCTTAAATAGATCCACCTGGTGACAAGGTGAAACCTAAATCTAACATTTTCGGCGTCACCGCTTCGCCACGAATACGCGCCAGCAGGCGTTCAGCGCCAATGCTGCCCATCCGCTCACGCGGCGTCAGCACACTTGCCAGCCGTGGCTCCATCACCTGACCAATGTCATGACCGTGGAAACCGGCAATCGCCATATCGTCAGGAACTTTCAACCCCAGACGCTGACATTCAAACGCCGCGCCGACCGCCAGGTCATCGTTGGTACAGAACACGCCATCCAGTTGCGGATATTCCCGCCGCGCCTGACGAATCAGTTCAATACCGGAAGAGTAAGAAGAAGATTGTTCAACCATCACGCTATATGGCACCAGGCCTGCATCCAGCATCGCCTGCTCATATCCCTTCTGTTTGATGATAGTACGTTCGTCGAGACGTGCGCCGAGATAAGCAATGTGTCGATGCCCGCGAGCAATAATGGCAGCAGTCATCTGGCGTGCCGCTTCAAAGTTATTAAAACCGACAGCGATATCGAGGCACGGCGACTGGCTGTCCATCAGCTCCACCACCGGAATACCCGCCACTTCAATCATCTTTAAGGTGCGTGGCGTGTGGGTGCGTTCGGTAAGGATCAGGCCATCGATATTCCATGAGAGCATCGATTCAAGGCGTTCTTGCTCCATTTCCGGCTTATAACCGTAGTGCGCCAGCATCGTCTGATAACCGTGCGCGTCGGTGACGCTTTCGATACCGCGTAAAACCTCAGCGAAAACCTGGTTGGTGAGAGAAGGTAACAGGACGCCAATCGCCCGGCTGGTGGCGTTAGAGAGGATATCGGGCGCACGATTGGGAATATAACCCAGTTCATCAAGAGCGGCGGCAATCTTGCCACGTAGAGCGACGGAAACCTGCTCCGGGTTACGCAAAAAACGGCTGACCGTCATCTTGGTCACGCCTACACGGTCAGCCACATCCTGAAGTACGGGTCTTTTCTTTTTCATCGTCCTGAAAGGTACAAAAGGGATAGATTCCTTTAGTTTACCACGGACGCATCACAACCTTCCTGATTCCTCAGGAAGGTTTGTGAGATAAATTTAGACTGGCGGTAAATCGAACAGCAGGATTTCACTGTCGCTATCAGCGTGGACGGAAATCGCCTGCTCATCCCAAATCGCCAGACCATCGCTGGTCGAGGCTTTTACGCCGTTAATAGTGACATTACCTTTCACCACCTGGATCCAGATGCGGCGTTCAGCGGCAATCTGATGTATCGACTGCTCATCTTTTACCAGCGCCCAGCGGTACAGTTCCATATCCTGATACACTTTCAGCGAACCGTCACGCGCATCCGGCGAGAGCACCAGTTGTTTGCCCTGCACGGCATCGAAGCGACGCTGTTCATAACGCGGCGTAATACCGTTTTCTTCTGGCATGATCCAGATCTGATACAGATGCAGACGCTCGGTGCTGCTTGGGTTGTACTCTGAGTGGCGAATCCCCGTACCCGCACTCATAATCTGAAACTCGCCCGCCGGAACCTGCTCTTTATTGCCCATGCTGTCCTGGTGCTCAACAGTACCTTCCAGCACGTAGGTCAAAATTTCCATATCTTTATGCGGGTGAGTGCCGAAGCCCTGCCCTGCTTCAATCACGTCGTCGTTAATCACGCGCAGCGCGGAGAAGCCCATAAAGTTCGGATCGTAATAATTGGCAAAAGAGAAAGTATGCCAGGAGTCCAGCCAGCCATGATTAGCATGACCGCGTTCATTTGCTTTGCGTAAGTAGATCATTTGTATTCGCCCCCTGAATGATTTCGATGGGCTTAGTGTGGACCCGATCTGCCTGGGATGATAGAGGGTGAAAATTGACCCCTCTGTTCAAAAAAATTGAACTATTCGAGGGGCCATCAAACTTACTTCGCGAGAGTCACTGTGGAGGGAGAAGCTTGTTCAAAACCGCGCTCAAGGATTTCCAGATTAGTAAGAACTTCAGATTCCTTGACGTAATTTGGCACCCCGCTGGTGATGGTTTTGTACAACGCATCATACACATGTCCATAGTCGCCCATCTCCGGCTTCATCTCTTCTCTGACCGTAACGCCCTCGTCATTGACATACTCCAGCACACCGACCGAATCATCCGCTGCGAATCCCGGTTCGCCCGGCATAATATTAGCCTTCAGGCTGGTTTCCTGCTGGTCGATGCCGTATTTAATAAATGTACCTTTCTTACCGTGAACGATAAATTTCGGATAATCGATTTTCACCAGATGACTGGTTTTAACGATGGCTTTCAAATCGCCATAAAACAGCTGCGCTTCAAAGGTGTCGTCCGGATTGGCTTTATTACGCAGGCTGCGAATGTCGTAAGCCACATGATCCGGGCGACCGAACAGCGAGATAATCTGGTCGAGGGTATGCACGCCAAGGCCATAAAATGCACCATCTTGCGGCAGCCCCGGTTTAGTTTCTGCCACCGGGCGGTAGTAGTCAAAATGGCTCTCCACTTCGACAATCTCTCCTAGCTTGCCGCTTTCAATCGCTTTTTTCGCTGTCAGGAAGCAGGAGTCAAAGCGACGATTCTGATACGGCGTGACGGTCAGCCCTTTACTTTTCGCCAGCGCAAACAGCTCTTTCGCCTGCGCAAGCGTCGGGGTGAACGGTTTTTCGACCAGTACATTTTTCCCGGCTTCCAGCGCGCGCTTCGCGTACTCGAAGTGGCTGTCCGCATGGGTGCAGACAACAACCAGCTTAACATCGGGATCGTTTAACACTTCGTCGAGATCGCTGGTGAAATGGATATGAGAGTAAATGGGGGCCTGTTCTTCCGGCTTCGCATGGCGGCGAAAAATATGCGCGACATGCCAGCTATCCTTGCGGTTAAGTACATACGGCAGATGGTAACGGGTGGTGCTTTTGCCGAAGCCAATAAAGGCGCAGTTGATGACCATGATTTCATCCTTTTTAAGGTGGTTATTTACACCTTAGCGCAAAGCGGACGCGGTTCCTATGCCTGGGCTTCAGTACGTCAGATTGTTGGCAAAGTGCACTTTGATCATGCCGGATGCGGCGTGAACGCCTTATCTGACCTACGGTTCAGGACTATTTGTAGGCCTGATAAGCGTAGCGCATCAGGCGATTTTGCATTTGTCTCAACACGAGGAACACTTCCCGTGGACAAAATGACAAGCAAAAAAAAGCCAGCACCCGGCTGGCTAAGTAATACTGGAAGCAATGTGAGCAATGTCGTGCTTTCAGGTTCTCCGCGAGGGTCTTCCTGATCGCGAGACAATAATAATCATTCTCATTCGCACTTGTCCAACACTTTTTGCAAAAAAATGCATTTGACTCGTATTTGAAAGTCAATGATGTTGAAAGGGACATTTACCCTAAAGAGGACAGAGGAATGAGTGAGATAGTGATACGCCACGCTGAAACGCGCGATTACGAGGCCATTCGGCATATCCACGCCCAGCCGGAGGTGTATTACAACACGCTACAGGTGCCTCATCCGTCAGAGCCAATGTGGCAGGAGCGACTCGCCGATCGTCCCGGCATCAAGCAACTCGTCGCCTGTATTGATGGAACTGTAGTAGGCCATCTCACCATTGATGTACAGCAACGCCCACGCCGCAGTCATGTTGCCGATTTTGGTATCTGTGTCGACGCCCGCTGGAAGAATCGCGGTGTCGCCAGCGCCCTGATGCGAGAGATGATTGAAATGTGCGACAACTGGCTGCGGGTAGATCGTATTGAGCTAACGGTGTTCGTCGATAACGCGCCAGCAATTAAGGTCTATAAAAAATTTGGCTTTGAGATTGAAGGGACTGGCAAGAAGTACGCGCTGCGTAATGGTGAATATGTCGATGCGTATTATATGGCGCGGGTGAAGTAAGATAGTGCCCTTTTTCTGAGATGGAAAAAGGGTGTCATTCAAAATCGGCATACCTTCCTTTAATGTATTTATTTTCCCAATAAATATATGAGATTTACCTCATAATTACTTCCTAAAGTGTAATATTTTATTTTTTAATATATACGCCTACAATTTCCTGGAGTAAATAAATAACAATTAACAAGCATAATAGTGCCATTGATAAAATAGCATGCCATAAAAGGACTTTTCAGGGATGAGTAATATTGTTTATCTGACAGTAACGGGAGAACAACAAGGAAGCATCTCCGCAGGTTGTGGGACTACTGAATCTATAGGTAATCGCTGGCAGAGCGGGCATGAGGATGAAATATTTACATTCTCACTCTTAAATAGTATTACTAATACGGGGCTTGGTTCACAGTTCCATGGTATAACATTTTGTAAATTAATTGATAAAAGCACTCCATTATTTATTAATTCCATTAACAATAATGAACAATTATTTATGGAATTTGACTTCTATCGAATAAATAGATTTGGTAGATGGGAAAAGTATTATTATATACAACTAAGAGGCGCTTTTTTATCGGCTATTCATCACCAGATCTTTGAAAACCAACTGGATACAGAAACAATAACTGTTAGTTATGAATTTATCCTCTGCCAACATCTTATCACTAACACCGAGTTCAGCTATTTGGCACTCCCTGAAAATTATAACCGCTTGTTTTTACCAAATTCAAAAAACAAAACAAATAATGGTTTAAAAACGTTAAACAGCGAAGCTGTTGGCAGGCTACTTGCTGCTGGTGGCGTATACAATGGGAACATTGAAGGATTCAGAGATACTGCGGAAAAACTGGGTGGAGATGCAATCAAAGGCTATGATCAAATACTAAATGAAAAAACAGCGGGCATAGCGATAGCAACAGCATCTATTCTTTTAACAAAGCGTTCTAATGTTGATACATATACAGAAATAAATAGTTACTTAGGCAAACTTAGAGGTCAACAAAAACTTCTTGATGGTATAGACATAATAGAAATAATATACATTAAGAGACCTTCAAAAGACTTAGCTAACTTACGAAAGGAGTTTAATAAAACTGTAAGAAAAAATTTTCTTATCAAACTTGCAAAAACCTCCGAAGCATCTGGAAGATTCAACGCCGAAGACCTTTTAAGAATGAGAAAGGGCAATGTTCCTCTAAATTATAATGTTCACCATAAACTATCTCTAGATGATGGTGGTACTAATGATTTCGAAAATTTAGTATTAATCGAAAACGAACCATATCATAAAGTTTTTACTAACATGCAATCACGAATAGCTAAGGGAATATTAGTAGGTGAAAGCAAAATCACTCCTTGGGCCATTCCATCTGGCTCAATTTATCCTCCCATGAAAAATATTATGGAACCCACAAAATGATGACTAAAACCCAAATAAATAAATTAAAAAAAATGATGAATGATTTAGACTATCCATTTGAAGCACCGCTCAAGGAATCATTTATTGAAAGTATAATCCAAATAGAATTTAATTCTAATTCAACTAATTGCCTGGAGAAGTTATGTAATGAAGTTAGTATTCTCTTTAATAATCAACCTGATTATCTTACTTTTTTAAGAGCAATGGATGGATTCGAAGTTAATGGATTACGATTATTTAGCCTTTCGATTCCAGAACCTTCAGTTAAAAACCTTTTTGCCGTAAATGAATTTTATAGAGATAATGATGATTTCATAAATCCTGACTTACAAGAACGGTTAGTGATCGGGGATGATAGCATTTCAATATTTACTTATGACATTAAAAGTAACTTTTTTGAAATTAGAGATAATATTGGCACAGAAAATATATTCAGTTCGTTTAGTGATTTCTCTTCATTCTTAAACGAAATCATGGACAGTTGTTCATAATAATAAAAAGGTAACCAAAATCATTGTAAACCATGCCATCTTTTTAGAGTTTACCAGCAGTAAATTTCTTGATCGAAATTTATCAATACAAGCTATGGAAAAACTTACAACGGAACTACACTCCTTAAGTGAGATGGACCGAAGACATGTAGTCGCTATTTAAACTGAAATAGCTAATGGCGATGATGATCTTAGTGACATGTTGATTTGGTTAGAATTTTACCAGAATCATAAGATTCTGATATCTTAAATGAGCAAATCCGGTTCGACGTTCTGGAAAATAAATCACAAAATATTAGCAGATACTTATTTTGTGACTATACCTTATCCGATGAACTCTTTTCAAAACCAGCATTTAATAATATCTTTGACGAAGATGAACGCGTCTTTGCTCAATGTATAACGCAGGAATAATAATATAACGCTCAACAATAATATTTATTATAATTATGATTACTTATCACGACGCATTCGCGAAAGCGAACAATTACCTTGATGATGCAAATCTCCCGGTCGTCATTACTCTACATGGACGCTTTAGCCAGGGCTGGTATTTCTGTTTCGAAGCACAAGAATTTCTTGAATCTGGTGATGAGGCCGCGCGTTTAGCTGGTAACGCGCCTTTTATTATTGATAAAGACAGTGGTGAAATTCATTCTCTGGGAACGGCAAAGCCGCTGGAAGAATATCTACAGGATTATGAAATAAAAAAGGCTACCTTCGGCTTGCCTTGACAATACGGCCCTCTTCCCACGAAGAGGGCCGCTAACCTTAATACCCCGCAGTTAAATCATCCACCGAGCGCGGGTCGGATGCGCCGTACAACTCGCCGTCCGGCGCAACCATAATGCTTTGTGTACTGCCCATCGCCTCTTTCAGCGCCACTTTCTGACCTTTTGCTTCCAGCAGCTTGAGCGTATCCGGGCTAAACCCCTTCTCGACTCGCAGCTCGTCCGGCAACCACTGATGGTGGAAACGCGGCGCATTGGTCGCTTCGGCAACGTTCATTCCATAATCGATGCTATTCACCACCATTTGCAGCACGGTGGTGATAATCCGGCTCCCGCCAGGGCTTCCGGTGACCAACCAGGTTTTACCGTCTTTCACCACAATAGTTGGTGACATCGACGACAGCGGACGTTTGTTCGGCCCGACGGCGTTAGCATCACCGCCCACCAGCCCGTAAACGTTCGGCACGCCCGGTTTGGCGGAAAAATCATCCATCTGGTTATTAAGCAGAATACCGCTCTCGCCCGCGACAATACCCGTACCGAAGGTGGTGTTCAACGTATAGGTCACCGCTACCGCGTTACCGTCTTTATCCACCACTGAGTAATGGGTAGTTTGATTACTCTCATAAGGCGCAAGTTTGCCTGGGCGGATTTCGCTGGACGGCTTCGCTTTGTTGATATCAATTTGGTCAGCAATGGATTTGGCATAGGCTTTATTGGTCAGCGCCTGCCACGGGACTTTGACAAAATCCGGGTCACCAAGATATTCCGAGCGGTCGGCGTAGGCGTATTTCTCAGCTTCTGCCATGATTTGCATCGCATCAGCACTACCAAAGCCGTATTTCTGCATATCGAAGTTTTCCAGAATATTGAGGATCTGTACGATATGGATCCCGCCGGAAGATGGCGGTGGCATGGAGTAAACCTGATACCCGCGATAATCGCCGCTTATCGGCGTGCGTTCGACCGCTTTATACGCTGCTAAATCTTCTTTCGTGATCAAGCCGCCGTTTTTCTGCATCTCCTGGGCAATCTGCTCCGCTATCGTGCCTTTATAGAATTCATCCGGGCCGTTTTCAGCAATCATCTCCAGGCTCTTTGCCAGGTTCGCCTGCACCAGTTTGTCGCCCTTTTTCAGCGGCTCGCCCTCTTTCCAGAAGATAGCTTTGCTGTTTTCGTGATTCGGCAACACTTCGCTACCGTAGGTTTTGAGATCGTCTGCCAAAGCGTCGTTAACGATAAAACCATCGCGTGCCAGTTTAAACGCCGGTTGCACCACTTTGTTCAGCGGCATGGTGCCGTATTTATCCAACGCCAGCGAGAAACCTGCTACCGTACCGGGCGTGCCGGAAGCCAGATGCGAAGTGAGTGATTTTTTGCTGTCCGGGTTGCCCTGATCATCAAGGAACATATCGCGGGTCGCTTTGGCGGGCGCCATTTCGCGGAAATCGATAGCCGTGGTATTGCCATTTTTCGAGCGGATTAACATAAAACCACCGCCGCCCAGATTCCCCGCCTGCGGATGCGTTACCGCCAGCGCGTAGCCCACCGCCACAGCAGCATCAACGGCATTACCACCTTCTTTAAGGATATCCACTCCCACCTGAGTGGCAGTAGCATCCACAGAAGCCACCATCCCCTGCTTTGCGCGTACCGGATGGAAGACATCTTCCTCCACACCATAAGAAACAGGTGGCGCGGCTGCCGCACTAAAACAACATCCTGAAAGCAAAGCTGTAATCGCCGCCCGGCGTAAAAACGTCGGTTTTATCATCGTTATTCTCCAGTTATGTGTGGGGCAACCCCAGCTAAGCCTGGTATATAACTCTGAATTAATCATCGTTTTGCTGGGAAGCGAGTAAACTTAAAGGATATCTTCAGAGGAGGATACGCGATGAAACGACTTCTGCTTTTGACGGCACTCCTGCCGTTTGTCGGCTTTGCACAGCCCATTAATACTCTGAACAACCCTAACCAGCCTGGGTATCAGATCCCCAGTCAGCAGCGGATGCAAACCCAGATGCAGACTCAGCAAATCCAGCAAAAAGGGATGCTGAATCAGCAACTGAAAACACAGACGCAATTGCAGCAGCAGCATCTAGAGAATCAGATTAACAGCAACTCGCAGCGGGTATTGCAGTCGCAGCCGGGGGAGCTAAATCCCGCCCGGCAGCAAATGCTGCCCAACACCAACGGCGGGATGTTAAACGGCAGCCGTAATCCGGATAGTTCGTTGAATCAGCAGCATATGCTGCAAGAGAGGAGAAACGGCGACATGCTGAATCCGCCCAGCACGTCGCAGCCTGACATTCCGTTGAAAACTATTGGGCCGTAAAGTTCGGACCAATCACATCAATCGCATCGGTACAGATGCAATCCACGCCCCAGCGCAGCAACTCTGCCGCGCGCTGGGGTTTGTTGACGGTATACACCAGAATCCGTAATCCGGCGTCTTTCAACTGCATCACTCGCGCTTTATCGAGCAACTTATGATTGAGATGAATAGAGACGCAGCCCAGCCGCGTGATCAGTTCGCGCCAGTCGTCGCGCCACTCATCAAGCAATAAACCACGCGGCAGTTCCGGTGCCGCCAGTTGCGCAGCTTCTAAAGCATCAATCTCAAACGATGACAGCAGCGGCGGCGTCATACCGGCCCACAGTTCGCGTGCCGCCAGCGCCACCATTTTTCCCGTTAATGGCCCGGTGCCAGTGGTGGGCTTGATTTCGATATTCGCCATCATCCCATGTTCGCGACAGCGTTCCGCCACCTGCGAAAGCAACGGCAGCGGCTCACCTTTAAACGCTTTGCTGTACCAACTGCCTGCATCCACGCGCAGTAAATCCTGCCAGTTTAGTTCGCCCGCAACGCCCCAACCGTTGCTGGTACGCTCGAGATTATCGTCATGGAGCAGGAAGATCTCGCCATCTTTCGATAATTTCGCGTCAAATTCGATCATCTTATGACCGTATTTTGCCCCCACATCGATTGCTGCCAGGGTGTTTTCCGGCGCCAGTTTACCGCCGCCACGGTGGGCGACGATGCGGGGATAAGGCCAGTTACTCATACTCGTTGTCCTGTTTCACCATCAAAAAGATGTAGCTGGTTTTCCGGCAGATGCAGCCACAGCGTGCTGCCTGCCGTCGGGCGCTCCTGATGCGCCAGTCGCACCACCAGCTTCTGCTCGCCCCAGCGCCCGTGTGCCAGATTATCAGCGCCGAGGATCTCCAGCGTGTCCATCACCAGCGGAACGCCACCTTCTGCCTGCGAGCTTAGCGCTATATGTTCCGGGCGAATGCCGAGAGTCATTTTACGCCCGGCATACTGACGGTAGCCACCGTTTAGCGGCAGCACAATACCGCCGTCCAGTTCGAAGTACGTGCCTTCGTTATTCACGCGGCCTGTCAGCAGGTTCATCGCCGGACTGCCAATAAAACTCGCCACAAACAGGCTGGCGGGCTTTTCGTACACTTCAACCGGTGTGCCAATCTGTTCGGCAACGCCGCCGTTCATCACCATTACTCGCTGGGCAAGCGTCATCGCCTCAACCTGATCGTGAGTGACATATAAAGAGGTCGTTTTCAGGCGACGGTGCAGTTGTTGTAGTTCAAGCCGCATCTGCACGCGCAGCTTGGCATCGAGGTTAGAGAGCGGCTCATCAAACAAGAACACCGCCGGATCGCGCACAATCGCGCGGCCCATCGCCACGCGCTGCCGCTGACCGCCGGAAAGCTCGCGCGGTCGGCGTTTAAGTAGCCCGTCCAGTTCAAGAATACGTGCCGCCTCTTTGACGCGCTCGGCTATTTGCTGCTTGCCCATGCCACGAATTTTCAGCCCCCACGCCATGTTTTCTTCAACACTCATATGCGGATAAAGCGCGTAGTTCTGGAACACCATCGCAATCCCGCGATCTTTTGGCTCCATTTCGGTCACGCGCTGGTCGTTGATCCAGATATCGCCTTCCGTCACCCGCTCCAGCCCGGCAACCATGCGCAATAACGTCGATTTCCCGCAGCCAGACGGCCCGACCATCACGATAAATTCGCCATCCGCCACATCAAGGGTCAGCGGTTTAATGACCTGGGTTTTGCCATCCCAGCTTTTGGTTACTGCCTGTAATTTCAGTCCTGCCATCTTATTTCTCACTATCGACCAGGCCGCGCACAAAGGCACGCTGCATCACTAAAACAATCACTACTGGTGGGATCAGGGTTAACAACATCGCAGCCATCACCGAGTTCCATTCCGTGGTGCCTTCGCCAGTGGCGATCATCCCTTTGATCCCTGCAACGGTGGTGCCGAGATCAACGTCGGTAATAATCAACAACGGCCACAAATACTGGTTCCAGCCGTAAATAAAGGTGATCACAAACAGCGCCGCCAGATTGGTTTTGGACAACGGAAAGACAATGTCGCAAAAGAAGCGCATTGGCGATGCGCCATCGATCCGCGCCGCTTCCACCAGCTCATCCGGCAGCGTCATAAAGAACTGGCGGAAAAGAAACGTGGCGGTCGCCGAGGCCATCAGCGGCAGCGTTAAACCGGCGTAGCTGTCGAGCATCTTCAGGTTGGCGATGACTTCCACCGTCGGGAAGATACGCACTTCAACCGGCAACATCAGGGTGATAAAAATCATCCAGAAGAAGAGGTTACGTAGCGGAAAACGAAACCAGACAATGGCAAATGCCGAAAGCATCGAGACGGTAATTTTGCCGAGCGTAATGCTGAACGCCATCACGAAGCTGTTAAGCAACATCCGCCAGAACGGCGCGCTATTCGTGCCTACCCCGTTCACCCAGATGTTGTGGATGTTTTCCAGCAGATGCGTGCCGGGAATAAGCGTCATCGGCGCGGCGTAGACGGCTTGTTTATCCAGCGTCGCCGCGACAAACGCCACGTACAGTGGGAAGAGGATCACCGCGATCCCGAGGATCAGCATGGTATGGCTGAATATTGTCAGCCACGGACGGTTCTCAATCATTGGTAACGCACCTTGCTTTCAACATAGCGGAACTGCACCACCGTCAGCACGATGACGAGGAACATCAACACTACCGACTGCGCGGCAGACGAAGCCAGATCCAGTCCGGTAAAGCCTTCGCGGTAGATCTTATAAATCAGCGTCGTGGTAGCCTGAACGGGTCCACCGGACGTGGCGGCGTCGATCACCGGGAAGGTATCGAAGAAGGCGTACACCAGGTTCACCACCAGCAGGAAAAAACTCACTGGGGCGATAAGCGGCAGCGCAATCTTAAAGAAGCGGCGAATCGGCCCTGCGCCGTCGATGGCTGCAGCTTCGATCAACGAACGGGGAATGGATTGCAGCGCGGCATAGAAGAACAGGAAGTTGTAGCTGATTTGCTTCCACACCGAGGCAAACACCACCAGGAACATCGCCTGACCGCTGTTTTGCGCGTGGTTCCAGTCGTAGCCGAACTCGGCGAGAAAATGGGTGATCAGCCCGCGACCAGGGTTAAACAAAAATATCCACAATACGGCGGCAACGGCGGGAGCCACGGCGTAAGGCAGCAGCATTAAGGTTTGATAGAAACGGCTGCCGCGCACGATGTACTCCACCAGCGCCGCAAAGAACAGCGACACCAGCAAACCGCTGACGGTGACAAAGGTGCTGAATTTTATCGTCGTCCAGAAGGAGTCGAGATAATAGCTGTCATGGAACAGCGTGACGAAGTTATCCAGGCCGACAAACTGGCTGGAAAAACCAAACGGATCGACGCTTTGTAGCGAGTACCACAACGCCTCGCCCGCAGGCCAGATAAAAAAGATAACGGTGATGATGAGCTGCGGCGCGACCAGCAAATAAGGCAGCCAGCGCGAGCGAAACACCGGACGGGATGATGACATTACGGTTAATTCCTGAACTGTGCCGGATACGCTTCGCTTATTCTGCCTACACACGATGGCAGGTCGGATAAGCGAAGCGCACCCGACATTTCACTGGTTAAGACTTCGTCGATTTCTCAAAGCGGCGCAGCAACTGATTCCCACGCTCAACGGCGGTATCCAGCGCCTGCTGTGGCGTCTTCTTACCGGTCCACACGCTCTCCAGCTCTTCATCCACAATCACGCGGATCTGCGGCATGTTGCCCAGACGCAGCCCTTTGGTGAACGGCAACGGCGGCTTGTTCAGCATCTGACGCGTCGCGGTATCCGCCCCTGGGTTTTTCTCGTAAAAGCCCTGCTCACGCGTCAGGTCATACGCCGCTTTGGTGATTGGCAGATAACCGGTTTTCTGATGCCACTCAGCAGCGTTTTCTGGCCTGGCGAGGAAGTCGAGGAACTTCGCCACACCGGTATACGTTTCTTTATCTTTGCCCTGCATTACCCACAGGCTGGCTCCGCCGATAATGGCGTTTTGTGGCGCATCTTTCGCATCGGCGTCGTAAGGCATCATCCCTACGCCGTAGTTGAATTTGGCGTACTCGCGAATGTTGGCAAGAGAACCAGAAGAGGCAGTCGTCATTGCGCAATCACCGTTATAGAACTTCTCGGTGGATTCATCCTTACGCCCGACGTAGCTGAAATCGCCCTTCTTGTTCATCTCTTCGAGCATGGCGATGTGTTTCACCTGCTCCGGCTTGTTGAACTCAAGCACCGCGTCTGTGCCGTCAAAGCCGTTGTTTTTGCTGGCAAACGGCAGACCGTTCCAGGCGCTAAAGTTTTCCAGTTGGATCCAGCCCTGCCAGCCGCTGGCGTAGCCACACTTCATGCCGGAGGCTTTCAGTTTCGCGGCATAGTCAGCCAGATCCTGCCAGGTTTTCGGCGGCTGTTCCGGGTCTAACCCAGCTTTCTTGAAGGCGTCTTTGTTGTAATAGAGAATGGGAGTCGAGCTGTTGAACGGCTGGGAGAGTAAGTGGCCCGTTTTGCTATCGGAGTAGTAACCTGAAACCGTCGGCACAAACTGAGACTCATCGAATTGAATCCCCGCCTCTTTAAACACGTCATACACCGGTTTAATGGCTTTCGACGCCATCATGGTGGCGGTGCCAACTTCATAAACCTGCAAAATAGCCGGAGCGTTGCCGGTACGAAATGCGGCAATCCCCGCACTTAAATTCTGTTCGTAGTTGCCTTTATAGGTCGGTACAATTTTGTAATCCGGGTTTTCGGCGTTAAAACGTTGAGCCAGAGAATCAACCTCTTTACCCAGTTCCCCTTCCATAGAATGCCAGAAGGGAATAGTTGTCACTGCCTGCGCATTGCCCATTAACGCCAGTCCGAGCGCCAGTGCTGAAGCTGTATAATGTAACGGTTTCATCGTTTATCTCTCTTGTTGTACCGAATGCGCGAATTCACGCGTTTTATGCTCGCGGGGTAACATGACATGCTCGAATTACAGAAAAATAACTTTTTTGTTACATTTGTAAGATAGTAAGGTGTCAGAAAGATGACAAGGCAGTGACGGCGTGGGTGAGGGAAAATGGGAGATGGGACACGGATAAGCGGGAAAAATAGAAGGTCTGTGCCAAAATCTACAGATTGTAGATAATGTGCTCATCGTTTCATGCTGGATGCGGCGTAAACGCCTTATCTGGCCTACAAGATCGTGCAAATTTAATATATTGCAACTCACCCAGTAGGCCTGATAAGCGCAGCGCATCAGGCATTTTTACATTTACACCTGTCTCGAAGGGGTCTTTTGACTCCTTATCAATCAACGTGTTATTACCCGCCTAAATACGCACTCCTCACTGCTTCATTCGCCAGTAGTGCGTCGCCGGTATCGGAGAGCACCACATGACCGTTTTCCAGCACGTAGCCGCGATCAGCGAGCTTTAGCGCCTGGTTGGCGTTCTGCTCGACGAGGAAGATGGTCATCCCCTGCTCGCGCAGTTGCTCGATGGTGTCGAAAATTTGCTGGATGATTATTGGTGCCAGTCCGAGCGATGGCTCATCAAGCAGTAGCAAACGCGGATTGCTCATCAGCGCACGACCAATCGCCAGCATCTGCTGTTCACCACCGGACATAGTACCTGCCCGCTGAATACGGCGCTCATGCAGACGCGGGAACAGCTCATACACCCACTTTATGCGCTCCTGAAACTGGTCACGTTCGGCAAAGAAGCCGCCCATTGCCAGGTTCTCTTCCACCGTCATTCGCGAGAAGACGCGACGTCCTTCCGGGACAATCGCCACTGCTTCGCGCATGATTTTCGCCGTCTGCCAGTCGGTAATGTCTTTATCATCAAACACAATTCGCCCGCTGGTGGCGCGCGGGTCGCCGCATAACGTGCCGAGCAAGGTGGTTTTCCCTGCGCCGTTCGCGCCAATCAGCGTAACAATTTCGCCCTGATTGATATGCAGGCTCACCTCATGCAGCGCCTGGATTTTGCCGTAGTGGGCGCTGACTTTGTCAAAAGACAACATGACTTTTTCCATCTTATGCCTCACCTAAATAGGCACGGATCACGTCCGGGTTATTACGGATTTGCTCCGGCGTGCCGTTTGCTAGTGGCGTACCCTGATTGACCACGTAAATTCTGTCTGAAATCCCCATCACCAGCTTCATATCGTGTTCAATCAACAAGATAGTGGTGTTGTGATGGTTACGCAGTTCGGCAATCAGCTCATCCAGCTCTTTCGTCTCTTTCGGGTTAAGACCTGCTGCCGGTTCGTCGAGCATTAAAATCTCCGGCTGCGTCACCATGCAGCGGGCGATCTCCAGACGGCGCTGGTCACCGTAGGCCAGGTTACTCGCCTGACGGTTAGCGTGTTCCAGCAAACCAATGCGCTCAAGCCAGGTTGCAGCGCGGTCGAGCGCCTCACTCTGGGCGCGACGGAAAGAGGGCGTTTTCAACAGGCCGGAGAACAGCCCGGTTTTCAGTTGCTGATGCTGCGCCACCAGCAGGTTTTCAATCACCGTCATTTCACGGAACAGACGCACATGCTGGAAGGTGCGCACCACGCCCATGCGGGCAATTTGCTGACCGGGCAAACCTTCCAGGTGCTGATCGCGCAGTAAAATGGTGCCGCCAGTGGGTTTGTAGAATCCGGTCAGGCAATTGAAGACCGTGGTTTTTCCGGCACCGTTAGGGCCGATTAACGAGACGATCTCCTGCGGGTACAGCTCGAGATTGACGTTGTTCACCGCCAGCAGGCCGCCGAAGCGCATCATCAGGCCGTTAACAGATAATAATGGCTGATTCATGCCTGCTCTCCTTTCGTTTCGCCGTTTTTCAGCTTGAGTTGCGGGCGCGTCATGGGCAGCAAGCCCTGCGGACGCCAGATCATCATCAGCACCATCAAACCACCGAGCATTAACATGCTGTATTCATTGAAATCACGCATCAACTCGCGCGACACCACCAGCAGAACAGCCGCCAGAATCACTGCGAATTGCGAGCCCATACCGCCGAGCACCACTATCGCCAGTACAAAAGCTGATTCGGCAAAGGTGAAGGATTCCGGGCTGACAAAGCCCTGACGCGCCGCGAACAGCGTTCCGGCAAAACCGGCAAACGCGGCACTGATGGTAAAAGCGGTCAGCTTGATACGACGCGGGCTTAAGCCCAGCGAACGGCAGGCGATCTCGTCTTCACGCAACGCTTCCCACGCGCGACCCAGCGGCATCCGTAGCAGGCGGTTAATGACGAACAAAGAAAACACCACCAAAAGCAACGCCACCAGGTAGAGGAAAATGACGCGATCGGAGGGATCGTATTTCAGGCCAAAGAAATTACTGAAGGTGTCCCAGCCACCTTCACGGGCGGTACGGCTAAACTCAAGGCCGAAGAAGGTCGGTTTCGGGATCTGACTGATACCGTTCGGACCACCGGTAATTTCGGTGTTATTGAGCAACAATATGCGCACAATTTCGCCGAAACCGAGGGTAACGATCGCCAGATAATCACCGCGCAGACGCAGCACCGGGAAGCCGAGCAGGAAACCCGCCGCCGCTGCCATTAACCCAGCAATCGGCAGACAGGTCCAGAAGCCCAGGCCGTAATAGTGATTGAGCAGCGCAAAGGTGTAAGCGCCGATGGCGTAAAAGCCGCCGTAACCCAGCACCAGCAGGCCAGAAAGCCCCACCACCACGTTCAACCCGAGGCCGAGGATAATGTAGATCATGGTCAGAGTGGCGATATCCACCGTCCCGCGCGACACCATAAACGGCCACGCCACCGCAAGCACCAGCAGCGCCACGAGGAACAGCTTTTGCTTCACCGTGGAGCCATCAATCGCTGGCAGAATAAACTTCGGCCCGGAAACGCTTTTCAACCCCTTCTGGAAAGCAGGTCGCACCAGCTGGAAGAAAAAGACCACCGCCGTACCGATAAATACCCACTGCCAACGGATGCCTGAAGCACTGTCGACCACCAGTTTGGTGCCATCCAGTTCCAGTTGCACGCCCATAAAGATGCCCGCCAGAACAAAGAACATAGCGGCAGAAAGCAGCGCCATTGCAATATGCATCGGTTTCATACTTTCTCTACCTCCGGGCGACCCAGAATACCAGTCGGCATCACCAGCAGTACCAGGATCAGCAGGGCAAATGAGACCACATCTTTATATTCCGTACTCAAATAAGCCGAAGAGAGCGCCTCCGCAATCCCCAGAATCAGCCCACCAATCATCGCCCCTGGAATGCTGCCAATCCCGCCGAGTACCGCTGCGGTAAAGGCTTTCATCCCAGCCATAAAGCCGATGTAGGGGTTAATAACGCCGTAGAACTGACCGAGCAGCACACCTGCCACCGCCGCCATCGCCGCGCCAATCACAAAGGTCAGCGCAATCACCCGGTCAGTGTTGATGCCAAGCAGGCTTGCCATTTTCAGATCTTCCGCGCAGGCACGACAGGCGCGCCCCATGCGGGAATAGCGAATGAAAATCGTCAGCGCCAGCATGGCGAGGAAGGTAACAATCCAGATCACCGCCTGCATGGTAGTAATGGAGGCAGAGAAGTTTTCACTATGGCCCACCACCCACTGACCGTTAAACAGGCTGGGCAGCGCCACGTCGCGCGAACCTTCGGTCAGGCTGACGTAGTTTTGCAGGAAGATGGACATACCGATTGCGGAAATAAGCGCAATCAGGCGTTTTGAGTTGCGCACCGGGCGATAAGCCACCCGTTCGATACTCCAGCCGTAGGCGCTGGCAATGACGATTGCGCCGACGAATCCCGCCGCCACCAGCAGCCAGCCGGTATCAATGCCCATCATCATCAGCGCAGCGATGATCATAAAGGAGACATAGCTGCCAATCATGTAAACCTCGCCGTGGGCGAAGTTGATCATGCCGATAATGCCGTAAACCATGGTGTAGCCGATGGCTATCAGCGCGTAGGTACTGCCCAGCGTGACGCCGTTAAACATCTGCTGCAAGAAATACAAAAACTGCTCAGACATAAGGTAACCTTTCTAAATCTGCCCGCTTTTCACGGGCAGAGGGATTTTCACTTGGCTGCCGTGGATGAACCGTCGGCGTGCCACTGGAAGACACCAAAATCAAATCCCTTCAGATCGCCTTTTTCATCCCAGTTCAGCGGCCCAATCACGGTGTTTGCACCGTTAGCTTTTAAATCTTTCACCAATGTCAGCGGCTCATCACTGCCGGTACGCTCAAGGGCAGTTGCCAGAGATTGCACCGCCGCGTAGGTGATCCAGACATAAGGCCCGGACGGATCTTTCTTATCCGCTTTCAGTGCATCGACGATGCCCTGGTTTGCCGAATCCTGGTCATAGCGTTTTGGCATGGTGACCAACATGCCTTCGGCGGCATCGCCGGCAATGTTCGACAGCGACGCATTACCTACACCTTCCGGCCCCATAAACTGAGTTTTCAGGCCAACGGAACGCGCCTGGCGCAGCATCTGCCCCATTTCCGGGTAGTAACCGCCGTAGTAAACGAAGTCGATGTTTTCTTTTTTCAGGCGGGCGATCAGCGCGGAGAAATCTTTTTCCCCGGCGGTAATGCCGTCGAAGAAGACGACGTTAGCGTTAGCCGCTTTCAGCCCGTCCTGCACCGAACGCGCCAGCCCTTCGCCATACTGTTGTTTGTCGTGAATGATGGCGATGCGCTGGGGCTTCACCGTCTCAAGAATGTATTTTGCCGCCGTTGGCCCTTGGGAAGAGTCCAGCCCGGCAGTACGCATGATGTGTTGATAACCGCGTTGGGTCAGCTCCGGGTTGGTCGCTCCCGGCGAGATCATCAGGATACCTTCGTCTTCATAGATATCTGACGCAGGTTGGGTAGAAGAGGAACACAGATGACCAATAACGTATTTAATGCCGTCGTTAACGATTTTGTTGGCGACCGCAACGGCTTGTTTTGGGTCGCAGGCGTCGTCATATTCCACGCCAACCAGTTTATTGCCCTTAATTCCCCCTTTGGCATTAATGTCTTTAATCGCCTGACGCGCGCCGTTAAATTCCATATCGCCCCACTGGGCAATCGGGCCGGACATCGCGCCGACAACGGCAACTTTAATATCGTCGGCTAAAGCGGTGTGTGAAATTGCCAGTGCAATCATCCCTGCGATGATAGTTTTCGCATTCCGTTTCATAGTCAAAAATCCCCACTCGTAATGTTGTGTTGCTTTGTTTTTATGTGTTAACAAATCAGACTGTTCTTTTTTATACTGCGCTGTTTTTGCCTGTCCGATTAAGGGTTTAGCGCAGTATTTTATGATGATAGTGATTAAAACCCCTATTTTTCAGTCGATTAAGAACAGATAATATTCTGAATTAATTGATAGATAAACAGAAAAAAGCGTCGTTGTCAGCATAAAATAACGGTACAAAGGGCGGAATAATTCACTACCATTCAGGGGATTATGCTGGACAATTTTCATTCTATAATGTTTTTAATTTGTAATTATTGCTGAAAAAAAATTAATCACCTGCCAAAAGAAATAAAAAAGAGAAAGCCTCCGATTAAATTATTTCGCTACACTGGTTCCACTTTTGTGATTTGTACGGGTTCCCCATGAAGCTGACCATCATTCGATTAGAAAACTTTAGCGACCAGGACCGGATTGACCTGCAAAAGATCTGGCCGGAGTATTCCCCTTCCTCTTTACAGGTTGACGATTCCCACCGTATTTACGCCGCGCGTTTTAACGAGCGCCTGCTCGCTGCCGTGCGAGTAACCTTAAGCGGAACTCAGGGAACACTGGATTCCTTACGCGTGCGGGAAGTCACCCGCCGTCGTGGTGTGGGGCAATATCTGCTGGAAGAAGTGTTACGTGATAATCCCGGCGTTTCATGCTGGTGGATGGCGGATGCAGGCGTGGAGGATCGCGGCGTGATGACGGCATTTATGCAGGCACTGGGGTTTACGGCACCGCAGGGCGGCTGGGAAAAGCGTTAATCGTCAAGTTTGATTTCAAAAGTGATGACCAACGAGAAATTGCCTGATGCGCTACGCTTATCAAGCCTACAATGTGTGTTGCAATTTACTGATTTCTTTGGATCTTGTAGGCCGGATAAGGCGTTTACGCCGCATCCGGCATGAAGCAACGTACTCGATATTAGCAATTTGGCGGCAACCCAAAGTTGCCGATTAATGATTACTTCGCATCGGTCGCCGTGCCGTTGGCGTGCCAGTCAAATACGCCGAACTCAAAACCTTTCAGATCACCTTTCTCATCCCACGTCAGCGGCCCCATCACGGTATCCACCGAGTTCGCTTTCAGGTATTTCGCGATCTCCGCCGGATCGTCAGACTGATTCAGCCCCGCCTGCAAAGATTGCAGCGCGGCGTAGGTGGTCCAGACGAACGCGCCGCTTGGGTCCTGTTTTTTCGCTTTGATGGCATCAACAATCGGTTTGTTCGCCGGAACCTGATCGTAGTTCTTCGGCTTGGTCACCAGCAGTCCTTCCGCTGACTCGCCCGCGATATTAGACAGCGAGACGTTAGCCACACCTTCCGGCCCCATAAACTGAGTTTTCAACCCTGCCGCGCGTGCCTGACGCAGGATTTGCCCCATTTCCGGGTGGTAACCGCCATAGTAAACGAAGTCGATATTCTCTTTCTTCAGACGCGCCACCAGCGTTGAGAAATCTTTTTCCCCGGCGGTGATGCCATCAAAGAACACCACGTTAGCATTACCTTTTTTCAGGCCGTCCTGCACCGCACGCGCCAGACCTTCGCCGTACTGTTGTTTGTCGTGGACGATAGCAATACGCTGCGGTTTCACTTTCTCAAGAATATATTTTGCCGCCGTCGGCCCCTGGTCGGAGTCCAGGCCGGTGGTGCGCATGATCAACTGATAGCCACGCGCGGTCAGCTCTGGTGCGGTTGCCGCTGGGGTGATCATTAAAATGCCTTCGTCTTCGTAGATGTCAGACGCTGGCTGCGTTGATGAAGAACAGAGGTGACCAATAACGTATTTAATGCCGTCGTTAACGACTTTGTTCGCCACCGCGACCGCCTGTTTCGGGTCACAAGCATCGTCGTATTTTACGATTTGCAGTTTGTTACCTTTAACGCCGCCTTTGGCGTTGATATCCGCTACCGCCTGCTCTGCGCCAGTAAACTCCTGGTCACCGTACTGGGCCACCGGACCAGACATCGCGCCCACGACCGCAACTTTAATATCTTCCGCCAGAGCCATATTGCTGAATGCCAGCGCGATACATCCTGCCAGTAACGCTTTACCCTTTATATTCATCCTGAGAATCCCCATTCTTCTGGTTATTACGTGTGTTGTGGTGTTGTGATTCAGCACTTTATTTCGTTTTATGCATGACTACCCGTGCTTTAGCAGCATACTCTGCTAAAACATACCCCATTTTTATGATATTGGAATAGCTATTTTGACAATTTATTAACAAACTGCACGGGGGTTGGCTTTTGCCAGAAGAGAAAATTGATTATTGCAGAGACCCAAAAAACAAAAACCCCGGATTCTCATCCAGGGTTCTCTGCTTAATAGCGGAAATTACGCTTCAATAGCAGCGCGAAGTTTTTTCATCGCATTCTTTTCAAGCTGACGCACACGCTCAGCGGAAACACCGTAGCGGTCAGCCAGTTCCTGCAACGTGGACTTGTTGTCTTCGTCCAGCCAGCGAGCGCGGATGATGTCCTGGCTACGTTCGTCCAGACCCTGCATTGCGTCGGTCAGGCGGTTTGCCGCCTGCTCTTCCCAGTTATCATCTTCAATGCCGTCGGCAAAGTTGGATGATTTATCCTGCAGATAGAGCACCGGAGCCATCGGCTGGCTGTCAGAATCGTCGTCGGAAGACATGTCAAAAGTCATGTCCTGTGCCGCCATACGCGATTCCATTTCACGCACGTCTTTGCTGGTTACGCCCAGTTCGCGAGCCACCATTTCGACTTCATCCTGGTTAAACCAGCCCAGACGCTGCTTGGTTTTACGCAGGTTAAAGAACAGCTTGCGCTGCGCTTTGGTGGTCGCAACTTTGACGATACGCCAGTTACGCAAAACGTATTCGTGGATCTCTGCTTTGATCCAGTGGACGGCGAAGGAGACCAGGCGCACACCCACTTCCGGGTTGAAACGGCGCACTGCTTTCATCAGGCCGATGTTACCTTCCTGAATCAAATCCGCCTGTGGCAGGCCATAGCCCGCATAATTACGAGCAATATGAACAACAAACCGCAGGTGAGACAGGATCAGCGTTTTAGCTGCTTCCAGATCGCCATGGTAATGCAGCTTTTCAGCCAGCGCCCGCTCCTCGTCAGCCGACAACATCGGCCACGCGTTAGCTGCCCGGATGTAGGAATCCAGGTTGCCAACAGGGGCTAAAGCTAAACTTTGCATTTTGTCAGTCATTCAAATCCTCTCAATCGATATCTTCTGGCGCCTCAGTGGTAGCAACAACTGTGCCAGAGCTTAAGAGCAATGAGGTTATCATTCACTGTTTTATCAGACCGTGATTTTATCCACAAGTTCAATGCAACGCTGTGAATAAATTACGCACAAAATGTGACATAGAGATGAAATACCGGGAAGAGACAACGGGGTCTCTTTCCCTGCTACGGAACCCATTGCAGGGAAAGAGTATAACACGCTTTTATTATTCAGGCGTAAAGTGCCGTAAATGTTGTACCGTGGCAAGCCAGGCTGCCACCCAGCCAATCATCGAACACACCAGCAGCAAAAGCAGACATTCATCGAAAGATAAGCCATTGATATCAAACTTAGTTCCGAAAACCTGCGCCACTTCCGCCACCGCTGACGACAAACGCAGTACCAGAATTTCTGACAAAATTAATGACAACAATGCGCCAGAAAATCCCAGCAGCGCGCCACCGTACAGGAACGGGCGAAGGATGAAACCATCCGTCGCACCAATCAGTTTCTGCACGTTGATGGAGTCACGGCGAGCAAATATGCTCAGACGCACGCTGTTGCCGATGACGAGGAACACAGCCGCCACCATCAATACGCCGATCATCGCCGAAACGCGCCCGACCAGCCCGGTCAACGCCGCCAGACGGGCAAACCAGCTGTCATCCATCCGCACTTCGTCAATGCCGTTAATCTGAGTGATACGATCGCGCAGCGTATTCAGTGACTCCGTCCCCTGAAAATCGAGTTTCGGGATCACCACTGCCACTGCCGGAAGCGGGTTTTCTTCCAGCATATCCAGCGCACCACCAAAACCAGACCAGTTACGGAACTCGCCCAGTGCGTCTTCACGAGAAAGATAGTTCACTTTCTCCACGCCCTGCTCGGCCTGTAGCTGCGCCACCACGCCCGCAGCGGCGTCATCATCCAGCGTTTTTTGCAAGTAAACGGTAATTTGCGGTGACGGATAATACTGCGTCGCCGCCTGGTTAACGTTTTTGTACACCATATAGCAGACGCTTGGCAGCGTCAGGGAGATGGCGATGACCATCACGGTTAGAAACGTGGCGAACGGTTTGCTTTTCAGATCCTGCAAAGCGCCGTGGAACGCATAGCGCACCTGTTCGTTGAAAACGTTGGTTTTGCGATTTGCCGGTTTTGGCGAGGACTTCGCGCGTTTCGGCGCGTTACGCCCACCGTCGCCAGAGCCGCCAGCCGATTTACGGAAGCGATCAAGACGCCCGCCAAACTGCCGGATATGATTGATTGCATCGCGCTTATTCATGGCCCACGCCTCCATGCAAGTGACCATCGCTCAGGGTGAGCATGCGATAGGAACGTCGTGAAATCAGGTTGATGTCGTGTGTTGCCATCAATACTGTTACCCCAACGCGATTAAACTCTTCAAACAGACGTAAAATCCCTTCTGACAACGCATCATCCAGGTTACCGGTCGGTTCGTCCGCCAGCAGTACCGCAGGTTTGTTCACCACCGCGCGGGCAATGCCAACGCGCTGCTGTTCACCGCCAGAAAGCTGTATTGGAAAGTTTTTCGCTTTGTCCAGTAGCCCGACTTTGTCCAGCGCCGCCGATACACGACGACGAATATCGTCACCGCTGGCACCGGCGATAATCAACGGGATCGCCACGTTATCATAGACAGTACGGTCCATCAGTAGATGGTGATCCTGGAAAATCATGCCGATCTGGCGGCGCAGAAACGGAACTTCACGGTTTTTCAGACGCGTGATGTCATGGCCGCTAAACCAGATTTTCCCGGCGCTTGGCCGCTCAATCCCACAGATCAGCTTCAGGAGGGTACTTTTCCCTGCACCGGAATGACCGGTCAGAAACGCCATCTCACCCGGCTGCATATGAAACGTAACGCCCTGCAGCGCCTGTCTCCCACCGAGATAAGCCTTGCTGACATGTTCAAAGCGAATCATTGTTAATCCTCTCGGGCAAAAAGTGCCTCTATAAAGTCGTCCGCTTTAAACGGACGCAAATCCTCAATACGTTCGCCGACACCAATATAGCGGATAGGAATACCAAACTGGTCAGCCACCGAGAAAATTACCCCGCCTTTCGCCGTGCCGTCCAGTTTCGTTAACGTGATGCCGGTTAAGCCAACCGCTTCGTGGAACAGTTTGGCCTGGCTTACCGCGTTCTGCCCGGTGCTGGCGTCGATAGTCAGCATAACTTCATGTGGAGCTTCAACGTCGAGTTTCTTCATCACGCGGACGATTTTCTTCAGCTCTTCCATCAGGTGCGATTTGTTCTGCAGGCGTCCGGCGGTATCGGCAATCAGAACGTCAACATTACGCGCCTTCGCTGCCTGAATGGCGTCGAAGATAACAGAGGCGGAATCTGCACCTGTATGCTGGGCAATCACCGGGATATTGTTGCGCTGACCCCAGACCTGAAGCTGCTCAACCGCTGCCGCACGGAAAGTATCGCCCGCCGCCAGCATCACCGATTTACCCTGCTGCTCAAATTGACGTGCCAGCTTACCAATCGTCGTGGTTTTACCCACACCGTTGACACCCACCATCAGTATCACAAACGGAGCTTTGCCTTCGACGTTCAGTGGTTCATCGACTTTCGCCAGAATCTCGCCCATCTCTTCTTTCAGCAGGCCATAGAGCGCCTCGGCGTCACGAAGCTGCTTGCGGGATGCGCCTTCTGTCAGATTGGTGATGATTTTACGCGTGGTTTCCACACCCACATCGGCGATCAAAAGCTGCTCTTCCAGCTCCTCAAACAGATCATCGTCGATTTTTTTACCGCGGAACAGGCTGATAAATCCGGAACCGAGATTTTCTTTGGTTTTTAACAGGCTGCGTTTCAGGCGCGCGAAGAAACCTTCTTTGGTCGGTTTTTCTTGCTCCTGGGCAATTTCTTCAACCGGCTGCTCTTCTTCTGCCGGAGGAACCACCATCACCGCCTCTTCTGCCGCTTCGGCAGCCAGCGCCTGTGCTTCCAGTTCTTCGTCGGTGATTTCTTCTTTAGCCGCTTCTTCTTGCGCCGCTTCGACAATCTCTACGATTTCCGCTTCTGCCTGCCATTCTTCTGGCGAAACCTCTTCGGCGTTGACGTCTTCCGGCAACGGCAGCTCTTCACGTTCAATAGCCACTGGCTCCGGCGTAACTTCAGGTTCAACTACCGGTGCTGGCGATTCTTCCACTACGGGTTCTGGCTGCGCACTGACTTCCGCTTCGATAACAGCTTCAGGCTGCACTTTCTCGCTTTCGGCAACCTGTTCAGTCACTTCCACCACTTCGGCAGCAAAAGTTTCCGCCTCGGCTTCAGTATGGGCCTGCGGCAACTCCTCAACAGGTTGTTCAGCAACCTTCGCAGGCTCTTCTGCCTGGACTGTTTCTTCTACAACCGATTGATCATTTTGGACTTCTGTCTCTTTTTCCGGGGTCTGCTCTTTTTGACCAAAGCCCAGCCAGGAAAAAAAGCCACGTTTTTTTTCTTTCGCCATCTGCGACTACACTCCTCGCTGTTGCTTCATGGCACAGCGTTAACGCTATGTACATAGCAGCTAAAAAAATGATGAAATAGTCTATCACTTAACTGAATACACATCACCGCCTGCAATTATGTGTTATCTGGCGGATTGAGCAATTTATCATGAAAAAACCGAATCATTCCGGTAGCGGCCAAATCCGCATTATTGGCGGGCAGTGGCGAGGCCGTAAACTCCCGGTTCCGGACAGCCCAGGCCTGCGCCCCACCACCGATCGCGTGCGCGAAACGTTATTTAACTGGCTGGCTCCGGTTATCGTCGATGCGCAATGTCTGGATTGCTTCGCCGGTAGCGGCGCGCTGGGGCTGGAAGCCTTGTCTCGCTACGCTGCGGGCGCCACGCTGATTGAGATGGATCGTGCGGTGCATCAGCAATTAATCAAGAATCTGGCAACCCTGAAAGCAGATAATGCGCGGGTGGTTAACAGCAATGCAATGTCATTCCTGGCGCAAAAAGGCACACCGCATAATATCGTGTTTGTCGATCCGCCATTCCGCCGAGGCTTGTTGGAAGAAACCATTAATTTACTGGAAGACAACGGCTGGCTGGCTGACGAAGCCTGGATATATGTCGAGAGTGAAGTCGAAAACGGTCTGCCTACTGTTCCGGCAAACTGGTCGTTATATCGGGAAAAAGTGGCGGGGCAAGTTGCTTATCGGTTGTATCAGCGTGAAACACAAGGAGAAAGTGATGCTGATTAATATTGGACGTTTGTTAATGCTTTGCGTATGGGGATTTTTAATCCTCAATCTTGTTCAGCCATTTCCGCGACCGCTGAATATTTTCGTTAACGTGGCGCTGATTTTTACCGTGCTGATGCATGGTATGCAGCTGGCGCTATTGAAATCCACTTTGCCGAAGGATGGTCCGCAGCTTACCACCGCCGAAAAGGTGCGTATTTTCCTTTTCGGCGTGTTTGAACTGCTGGCCTGGCAGAAGAAATTTAAAGTTAAAAAATAACCTTATTGTTCGCCAACAAAGCTGACAAAACGCGTGCCTTTATAGCTCAGCGTACCTTTATCGCCCACTGTCAGGGCGTGGTACTGCTGGGCATCTAGACGGAACGTCTGCTCCAGTCCACCGCTTTGCGGTTTGAAGCTTGCCTCATAGCGCATACTGGTGCCAGCCGGAGTCACTTCCTGCTGGCGCGAACGGCGATCGTTAATTGGTTTTCCCGCTTGTTACTCACCACCACCAGCTTTTGCTGGAGCGGTGCCATATCATTATCAGCTTTTTCCCGCCGCTGCTGCATAAAGCGAAACGATGCAGCGACAACAATTAAGCCAATGATAACAATAAAGAAAAGAGGTGGTTTACTCATCTTTGTACCTTATCGGAAAATGCGGAAATAAGCATACCCTGCCCGTTATGGTGTTGTCATCTGTCCGCCCTCGCCACTAAACTGAATAGCAAGACTGTAGGCATTCCGCTTACTAAATAATAACGAATTCAAGGAACTAAGATGCTTTGGTCGTTTATCGCTGTCTGTCTTTCCGCATGGCTATCTGTGGATGCCTCCTATCGTGGTTCAACCTGGCAACGCTGGGTGTTTAAACCGTTAACTCTTCTGCTACTGCTGTTGCTGGCCTGGCAAGCGCCGATGTTCGACGCCATTAGCTATCTGGTGCTGGCGGGGCTATGTGCGTCGCTGCTGGGCGATGCGTTAACCCTGTTACCACGCCAGCGTCTGATGTACGCCATCGGTGCGTTTTTCCTCTCACACTTGCTGTACACCATCTATTTTGCCAGTCAGATGACGCTCTCCTTTTTCTGGCCGTTGCCGCTGGTACTGCTGGTTCTTGGCGCGCTATTGCTGGCCATTATCTGGACGCGTCTGGAAGAGTTCCGTTGGCCTGTCTGTACTTTTGTCGGTATGACGCTGGTGATGGTGTGGCTGGCAGGTGAACTGTGGTTCTTCCGTCCGACCGCTCCGGCGCTCTCTGCGTTTGTCGGCGCGTCGTTGCTGTTTATCAGTAACTTTGTCTGGCTGGGTAGTCACTATCGCCGCCGCTTCCGGGCCGATAACGCCATTGCCGCAGCTTGTTATTTTGCCGGTCACTTCCTCATCGTCCGCTCGCTGTATCTCTGATAAAACTTGACTCTGGAGTCGACTCCAGAGTGTATCCTTCGGTTAATGAGAAAAAACTTAACCGGAGGATGCCATGTCGACTCCCGACAATCACGGCAAAAAAGCCCCTCAATTTGCCGCGTTCAAACCGCTAACCACGGCACAGAACGCCAACGACTGTTGCTGCGACGGCGCATGTTCCAGCAAGCCTACACTCTCTGAAAAAGTCTCCGGCACCCGCTATAGCTGGAAAGTCAGCGGCATGGACTGTGCCGCCTGTGCGCGCAAGGTAGAAAATGCCGTGCGCCAGCTTGCAGGCGTGAATCAGGTACAGGTGTTGTTCGCTACCGAAAAACTGGTGGTGGATGCCGACAATGACATCCGTGCACAAGTTGAATCTGCGGTGCAAAAAGCAGGCTATTCCCTGCGCGATGAACAGGCCACCGACGAACCGCAAGAATCACGCCTGAAAGAAAACCTGCCGCTGATTACGCTTATCGTGATGATGGCAATCAGCTGGGGACTGGAGCAATTTAATCATCCGTTCGGTCAACTGGCCTTTATCGCCACCACGCTGGTTGGGCTGTACCCAATTGCTCGTCAGGCATTACGGCTGATCAAATCCGGCAGTTACTTTGCCATTGAAACGTTAATGAGCGTAGCCGCCATTGGTGCGCTGTTTATTGGCGCAACGGCTGAAGCTGCGATGGTGTTGCTGCTGTTTTTGATTGGCGAACGACTGGAAGGCTGGGCCGCCAGCCGCGCACGTCAAGGGGTCAGCGCGTTAATGGCGCTGAAACCAGAAACCGCCACGCGCCTGCGTAACGGTGAGCGGGAAGAGGTGGCGATCAATAGCCTGCGCCCTGGTGATGTGATTGAAGTTGCGGCAGGTGGGCGTTTGCCTGCCGACGGTAAACTGCTCTCACCGTTTGCCAGTTTTGATGAAAGCGCCCTGACCGGAGAATCCATTCCTGTGGAGCGCGCGACGGGCGATAAAGTTCCTGCAGGCGCCACCAGCGTAGACCGTCTGGTAACGCTGGAAGTGCTGTCAGAACCGGGTGCCAGCGCCATTGACCGCATTCTGAAACTGATCGAAGAAGCCGAAGAGCGCCGCGCACCCATTGAGCGGTTTATCGACCGTTTCAGCCGTATTTACACGCCAGCGATTATGGCCGTCGCCCTGCTGGTAACGCTGGTGCCGCCGCTGCTGTTTGCCGCCAGCTGGCAGGAGTGGATTTATAAAGGGCTGACGCTGCTGCTGATTGGTTGCCCGTGTGCGTTAGTTATCTCCACGCCCGCGGCGATTACCTCCGGGCTGGCGGCGGCGGCACGTCGTGGGGCATTGATTAAAGGTGGCGCGGCACTGGAACAGCTAGGTCGCGTTACCCAGGTGGCGTTTGATAAAACCGGAACGCTGACCGTCGGGAAACCACGCGTTACCGCCATCCATCCGGCAACGGGTATTAGCGAATCTGAACTGCTGACACTGGCAGCGGCGGTCGAGCAAGGCGCGACGCATCCGCTGGCACAAGCCATAGTTCGTGAAGCGCAGGTTGCTGCACTCGCCATTCCCGCCGCCGAATCACAGCGGGCGCTGGTCGGGTCTGGCATTGAAGCGCAGGTTAACGGTGAGCGCGTATTGATTTGCGCTGCTGGGAAACATCCCGCTGATGCATTTGCTGGTTTGATTAATGAACTGGAAAGCGCCGGGCAAACGGTAGTGCTGGTAGTGCGTAACGATGATGTGCTGGGTGTCATTGCATTGCAGGATACCCTGCGCGCCGATGCCGCAACTGCTATCAATGAACTGAACGCGCTGGGCGTCAAAGGAGTGATCCTCACCGGCGATAATCCACGCGCAGCGGCGGCAATCGCCGGGGAACTGGGGCTGCAATTTAAAGCGGGCCTATTGCCGGAAGATAAAGTCAAAGCCGTGACGGAGTTGAATCAGCATGCGCCACTGGCAATGGTCGGTGATGGTATTAACGACGCGCCAGCGATGAAAGCTGCCGCCATCGGGATTGCTATGGGCAGCGGCACAGACGTGGCGCTGGAAACCGCCGACGCAGCATTAACGCATAACCACCTGCGCGGCCTGGTGCAAATGATTGAACTGGCACGCGCCACTCATGCCAATATCCGCCAGAACATCACCATTGCGCTGGGGCTGAAAGGGATCTTCCTCGTCACTACGCTTTTAGGGATGACCGGTCTGTGGCTGGCAGTGCTGGCAGATACAGGTGCGACGGTGCTGGTAACGGCGAATGCGTTAAGGTTGTTGCGCAGGAAGTAAAGGTGTTGCCTGATAGCCTCTGGCTATCAGGCTTAGCGCTGGGCCGGGAACGGCGGCATGGTCAGGAAAGCATAATAAAGCGCTAACATCAGAATGACGGAGATAACACTAAATGCAGCAACCAGGCGGGATGTTAATGATGGCCTTTTGAACATCAACCACAGGGCATAAGCAAGCCCGACACCGTTAAGTAAAGGTAAAAAAATCATTAGCCAGAGCCACCCCCAGCCAAATAACCCCAGCCATCCCACCGCAACGATAAAAACAGGGAGCAGCCAATTGGGGGTGAATATCGCGAGTAATCCCAGTAATGCCAGACAAACTGGAATTAAATAATCCATTTGTGCATTCCTTTGCATTCCATAACGCTGGCAATCATTGCCCTTACGTGCCCACATGCCGGATGCGGCGTGAACGCCTTATCCGGTCTACAAGCCGATCACAACATTGAGCGTGTTCGATGCAACGAAGGTTACAGACCGTATCAACGTAGGCCTGATAAGACGCGCCAGCGTCGCATCAGGCTGCCCCATCAACCACCTTTGCGAATCAAATAACGATAAGGCAGTCCATCCGTCTCTTTAGCAACCAGTTCATGTTCCATAAAAGTACAAAACCCAGGAATATCGCGGGTCGTGGCTGGATCATCGGCAATAATCAGCAATGTTTCGCCAGGCTGCATATTGCGCACGGTTTTGCGCACCATCATCACCGGTTCCGGGCAGCGCAGGCCAAGCGCGTCGAGTGTGTGGTCAGGGCTGGAAAAGAGATCGGTCATTTTCTTCTCACCATATAAAAAAACGGCGCTAGTTTACGCCCTGTGAGTCCGTTAGCAAACAAGGTTAACGATTGCGTGAAAATTAACCATTGCATTGTCAACATAAAGCAGTATCATGCGGCGGCTCGAAAAAAGGGTAAGCACGTTATTATGTTAAGGTAACAGACGTGTCGTACGTATTGGGTTCCCTCACCCCAATGGCTAATCAAAAAGGTACAATATGAACGCTTTCTCACAAACTCAACGCTACAAGGCGTTGTTCTGGTTATCGTTATTTCATCTTCTGGTGATCACCTCCAGCAACTATCTGGTTCAGCTTCCGGTCTCTATTTTCGGTTTTCATACCACCTGGGGCGCGTTTAGCTTTCCGTTTATTTTTCTTGCTACCGACCTGACCGTGCGTATTTTTGGCGCACCGCTGGCTCGTCGCATCATCTTTGCGGTGATGATCCCTGCGTTGCTGATCTCCTACGTCATCTCGTCGCTGTTCTATATGGGTTCATGGCAGGGATTCGGCGCTCTCGCCCACTTCAACCTGTTTGTCGCTCGTATCGCTACTGCCAGCTTTATGGCCTACGCGCTAGGGCAGATCCTCGACGTGCATGTCTTTAACCGCCTGCGCCAGAATCGCCGCTGGTGGCTGGCACCGACGGCGTCCACACTGTTCGGTAACGTTAGTGACACGCTGGCCTTCTTCTTCATTGCTTTCTGGCGTAGTCCGGATGCCTTTATGGCCGAACACTGGATGGAAATCGCGCTGGTTGATTACTGTTTCAAAGTGTTAATCAGCATCGTTTTTTTCCTGCCAATGTATGGCGTATTACTCAATATGCTATTGAAAAGACTGGCAGATAAATCCGAAATCAACGCTTTGCAGGCCAGTTAAAGGTTCGTTATCAGACTTGTGATAAGATGGATGAATGAGCCGTTATGGCCGTTTATCGAAAGGAAGATGTCAATGCGCAATCTGGTTAAATATGTCGGAATTGGCCTGCTGGTTATGGGGCTTGCGGCCTGTGATGATAAAGACACTAACACTACAGCGGAAGGTACAGTCGCGGAAAGTAACGCTACCGCGAATCCCGTCAACCTGCTTGATGGCAAGTTAAGCTTCTCGCTGCCAGCGGATATGACCGACCAGAGCGGTAAGCTGGGAACACAGGCCAATAACATGCACGTCTGGTCCGACGCCACCGGGCAGAAAGCGGTGATTGTTATTATGGGCGATGATCCGAAAGAAGACCTGGCTGTGCTGGCGAAGCGTCTGGAAGATCAGCAACGTAGCCGCGATCCACAGCTGCAAGTGGTGACCAACAAAGCCATTGAGCTGAAAGGTCACAAAATGCAGCAGTTAGACAGCGTTATCTCTGCTAAAGGCCAGACGGCATACTCTTCCGTCATTCTGGGTAACGTGGGCAACCAACTGCTGACAATGCAAATCACACTGCCTGCTGACGATCAGCAAAAAGCGCAGACCACCGCAGAAAACATCATTAACACGCTGGTTATTCAGTAAGTTTTAAGATGACGAAACGGCCTCAGGTGCTTCCACCGGAGGCCGTTTTTTTAATCGCCACGTCAGCAATAACGCGATTGCGACCAGCCCCGCCGCCGCCAGATAAATCACCGGTACGCCCGCCCAACTCATCACCAGCCCTGCCAGTGGTCCGGTCACGCCAAGCGATAAATCCATAAATACGGTGTAGGTTGCCAGCGCCGCCCCCTGATTCTGCTGCGGCACCGCTTTGACCGCCACTACGCCCAATGCCGGGAACACCAGCGAAAAGCCCGCCCCCGCCAGTAAGACGCCGATTTTCGCCATCCACGGCATAGTCGCCACGCCAACCAGCAGCAGGCCGATTATCTCAACGCTAAAGCAGAGCATCGCCACGTTTAAGCCACCAATGCGGTTTATGCCGTTAGGGAATAACAATCGCGTTCCAACAAACGCACAGCTAAACAACGTCAGCGCGAAGGCCGCACCGTCCCAGCCTTTAGCGTCATAAAACAGCGTGATAAAGGTGGCGATAACGCCAAACCCGGCGGAAGCCAACGCCAGCGCCATACCGTACAGCCAGACGCGCCCAAGTACCGCGCGAAACGGCAGAGGTTTGCCTTTACTGGCTTTCACCGTCGGACGCGGTATTGCCAACAAAATAGCCACCAGCGCCACGCCCATAATGATTAATGCTAACGCCTGCAAACCGCCCCAGTGATAAAACACCACACCTAACGGCGCGCCCATCGCCATCGCCCCGTAAGTGACAATGCCATTCCACGAAATCACTCGTCCGATATGCAGCGAACCGACCACGCCAACGCCCCACAGTGTCGACCCCGTTCCGGCAAAACTTTGCCCAATCCCAAGAATCACGCGCCCCAGGCAAAGTAATAACAGACTGATAATTGGCAGACTGGCGGTTAACCCAGCCACCAGATAACCCAGCCCGCTCAAAAAGCAGCCGCACAAACCGAAGACGACAATCTTTTTTGGCCCCAGCAAATCAGCATAACGCCCGGCATGAGGACGACTCAGCAACGTGGCGAAATATTGCAGACTGATAACCAACCCCGCCCAGAAGGCGCTAAAGCCCATCACATCATGGACATAGCCCGGTAGCACGGCGAGCGGTAATCCGATGGTCAGATAGCTGGCGAAGTTAAACATCACAATGGAGACAATGCGCAAATTCAGGCGCATTCCGTTAAGCGCCGGTTCGGCAACAGGTACGGGCATGAGGAGCACCACATTTTTACAACAGTGTTTCATTTTTACCACGTGGTGGCGTGTAAATCAGCAAGAAGAATCAGAATATTGCTGGCGTGACTCCCGCTACACTTAATACAAAAAGTCATAAGGAAGCCCCAATGGAAACATCTCAACCCGATAAAACGGGCATGCACATTCTACTCAAGCTGGCTTCACTGGTAGTAATCCTCGCGGGTATTCACGCAGCGGCAGATATCATTGTGCAATTGTTACTGGCGCTGTTTTTCGCCATCGTCCTCAATCCACTGGTGACCTGGTTTATTCGTCGCGGAGTTCAGCGTCCCGTTGCCATTACGATTGTAGTCGTAGTGATGTTGATTGCGCTTACTGCGCTGGTCGGCGTACTGGCGGCATCGTTTAACGAATTTATCTCTATGCTGCCGAAGTTTAATAAGGAGCTGACGCGCAAGCTTTTTAAATTGCAGGAGATGCTGCCTTTTCTTAATTTGCATATGTCGCCGGAACGAATGTTGCAGCGGATGGATTCAGAAAAAGTTGTCGCCTTCACCACTGCGCTGATGACCGGGCTTTCCGGGGCAATGGCGAGCGTACTTCTGCTGGTTATGACCGTTGTTTTTATGCTGTTTGAAGTACGCCACGTCCCTTACAAAATGCGCTTTGCGTTGAATAACCCACAGATTCACATCGCCGGATTACACCGCGCATTAAAAGGCGTTTCGCATTATCTGGCATTAAAAACACTGCTAAGTTTATGGACGGGCGTTATCGTCTGGCTGGGGCTGGCGCTGATGGGCGTGCAGTTTGCGCTGATGTGGGCAGTACTGGCGTTTTTACTCAACTACGTCCCCAATATCGGCGCGGTAATTTCCGCCGTACCGCCAATGATTCAGGTGCTGCTGTTTAATGGTGTTTACGAATGTATTCTGGTCGGCACATTGTTTTTAGTTGTCCATATGGTCATCGGCAATATTTTAGAACCACGGATGATGGGCCATCGCCTGGGGATGTCCACGCTGGTGGTGTTTCTTTCGTTGTTGGTTTGGGGATGGCTGCTCGGTCCGGTAGGAATGCTACTCTCGGTACCATTAACCAGCGTCTGTAAAATCTGGATGGAAACCACCAAAGGTGGTAGCAAACTGGCGATTTTACTGGGACCGGGAAGGCCGAAAAGTCGGTTACCAGGTTAATAGCGCATCCTGATCAGGCAATGGCTGCTGTTTATCTAACGGTGGCCATTTGATTTGAGGAAATGATGAAATATTATTCAGAAAATTAATTTATAAAAACCACTCCTTAAGCCAAATATATATAAACACCGAATAATTATTAAATTCCCATCCCAGAGAACGCACTGATTATATTGTGTTATTTTTATTGCCTCATTTTTCTCACTCACTTATAGTTGGTCCCCGCTGGCAGTAATTTAGTCATCTCAAAATGATTTGTTCTGATGTGCACTTACTGACTTATCTCATAAGTAAATTTTTCTCTAAATAAAGAATAGTGATACCAGCAATTATAGTTAAATCCTGCTTTACTCGTAAAAACAATACTTTAATGGGGTTCTAATGAAACACTACATGAAATGGTTTGCTGCTATTGCTGTTGTGGGCGCTTTAGCGGGTTGTGCGCGTACTGCACCAATTGATCAAGTTCACTCAACCGTCAGCGCTGGTCATACCCAGGATCAAGTAAAAAAAGCGATTCTGAAAGCTGGCGTTGAACGCAAATGGATTATGTCCGAAGCCGGACAAGGCGTAATTAAAGCACGTCAACAATCACGCGATCATTCAGCAGAAATTCGCATTAACTACACAGCATCCAGCTACGATATCAATTATGAAAATAGTCAGAACCTGCAAGCATCAGGCGGACAAATTCATAAAAACTATAATCGCTGGGTCCGTAATCTCGACAAAGATATTCAACTGAATTTGTCGGCTGGCGCAGATTTGTAATTTCCCCTAAAGTCGGGCCGCTTCGGTCCGATAATAATTTAATTCCCTCTTAACAGGTTGTGCCCAACATGTACGAACAGGATTCTCTTAGCGCACTGGATGCGATTACCGAAGCTCAACGCATTGCCTTTGCCCCCATGCTTTTTCAAACAGCTCTCTGCCTGCGTAATGCGGGTGTGCTTTCTTATCTGGATCGACAAGGCAAACATGGCGCAACGCTGGCTGATATCACCGAAAATAGTCATATCAACGAATATGCTGCCAGCGTTCTGTTAGATATGGGCTTAAGCGGGCGAATTATTACCTGCAAAGAGGGAATTTATTACCTGGCGAAAATCGGTCATTACCTCCTGCATGACACCATGACGCGCGTGAATATGGATTTCACCCAGGATGTCTGTTATCAGGGGCTATTCTTCCTCGCCGATTCACTCAATGAAGGCAAACCTTCCGGGTTAAAAGTATTTGGCGACTGGCCGACGATATATCCGGCACTTTCACAATTACCTGACGCCGCCCGTGAAAGCTGGTTCGCGTTTGATCATTACTATTCAGATGGCGCATTTAACGCCGCACTGCCTTATGTATTCGCCAACAACCCCACAACCTTGTACGATGTAGGCGGCAATACCGGTAAGTGGGCTTTGCGCTGCTGTAAATACAACGAAAACATCACCGTTACGTTATTAGATCTGCCACAACAAATCGTGCTCGCCAAAGAAAATATCGCGAATGCAGGCTTTTCTGATCGTATAGATTTCCATGCTGTGGATATGCTAAGCGATGCGCCGTTACCGGGCGAGGCTGATATCTGGTGGATGAGTCAATTTTTAGACTGTTTTTCACCCGAACAAATAATTAGCATACTCAGCAAAGTTGCCAGCGTAATGAAGCCCGGCGCAAAACTTTGCATTATGGAGTTGTTCTGGGATGCACAGCGGTTTGAAGCGGCATCGTTTAGCCTGAATGCCTCCTCACTTTATTTCACCTGCATGGCAAACGGTAACAGCCGTTTCTATAGCGCAGAGAAATTTTACGACTATCTGAATAATGCAGGATTTCAGGTAGCAGAGCGCCACGATAATTTAGGCGTTGGGCATACATTATTGATATGCCAAAAGAAATAATCGTCACTTAATAATTTTGGTTTACCGCGGGCGCGCGTTGATGAAATTTACATTAAATATTACCGACTGGAAGGCACTGGCGCCTGGACTTAGCGAAGCCCAGCAATGGCAAGCATGGTCGCGCCAGCCGTGGGCGATTGACCCTGCTGCACCGTTTGCAAAATTATGCGAATTGCCAATGATGACCGCCCGCCGTCTCAGTTCTGGCAGCAAACTGGCCGTGGAGTGCGGTCTGGCAATGCTACGCCGCCATCAAATAGACGCCGTTTTGTATACCAGTCGTCATGGCGAACTGGAACGCAATTACCGCATTGTTCATGCACTGGCAACCGAACAGGCACTCTCTCCGACCGACTTCGCGCTCTCCGTACACAACTCTTCCGTGGGTAACCTGACCATTGCGGCCAAACAACCGATCGTTTCGTCATCGCTTTCGGCTGGTCGCGACAGTTTCCAGCAAGGTTTGTGTGAAGTGCTTAGCCTGTTACAAGCGGGATACCAGCGCGTGTTGATGGTCGATTTTGATGGCTTTCTGCCTGAGTTCTATCACCCACAACTGCCAGCAGAAATGCCGACCTGGCCGTACGCCGTCGCGCTGGTGATTGAAGCTGGCGATGACTGGCAATGTGAAACACAGCCAGTCATTGCGGGCAATGAAACATCACTGCCGCAAAGCATGTTGTTTTTACAGCACTTTTTACAAAATGTTGATAAGTTTTCACTGCCTGGCGAGCGCGTGCAATGGCGCTGGAACCGCAGATGAGTAAGCTGATGTCGCGCCTGGAGTGGACATGGCGACTGGTTATGACCGGGTTGTGTTTTGCCCTGTTTGGCCTCGGCGGACTACTGCTCTCTGTAGTGTGGTTTAACGTATTGTTGGTTTTGGTGTGGGATACTTCCCGCCGCCGTCGTTTGGCGCGTCGCAGCATTGCCGCCAGTTTTCGCCTGTTTTTAACAGTCGCAAAAGGGCTTGGCGTGCTGGATTATCGGATTAATGGGGCTGAAATCTTACGTCAGGAACGCGGTTGCCTCGTCATAGCCAATCATCCCACGCTGATCGATTACGTACTACTGGCATCTGTCATGCCAGAAACTGACTGCCTGGTAAAAAGCGCGCTGTTGAAAAATCCTTTTCTTGGCGGCGTCGTGCGGGCGGCAGATTATTTAATCAACAGCGAAGCTGAAACCCTCTTACCCCGTTGCCAACAGCGACTGGCACAGGGCGACACTATCCTGATTTTCCCCGAAGGCACGCGAACGAAGCCCGGTGAAAAAATGACGTTGCAGCGCGGGGCAGCGAATATTGCCGTGCGCTGCGCCAGCGATTTACGCATCGTGACGATCGGCTGTAGCGAGCATCTGCTGGATAAACAAAGTAAATGGTATGACGTTCCGCCTGCCAGGCCGTTTTTTACGGTTGAAGTCCGTGGGCGGGTAGAAATCAATAAATTTTACGATGCAACTTCACAAGAACCGGCGCTGGCAGCAAGGCAGCTAAACCGGCATCTTTTGCTTCAATTACAACAAGGTTGTTTACCTCTCTCAGGAATAAATAATGCAAGCGCTTTATCTGGAAATTAAAAATCTCATCATCAGCACCCTCAATCTGGACGAGTTGACTCCTGATGATATCGATACCGATGCGCCGCTGTTCGGCGACGGTTTAGGGCTGGATTCCATCGATGCCCTGGAACTGGGGCTGGCAGTGAAAAATGAGTACGGCATCGTGCTCTCCGCGGAAAGTGAAGAGATGCGTCAGCACTTTTTCTCCGTCGCCACTCTGGCCTCTTTCATTGCTGCGCAACGCGCCTGAGGAAAGCCATCATGACACAACAACAAACCGTCTATCAGGAAGTCTCAGCCCTGCTGGTCAAGCTGTTTGAAATCGATCCGCAGGACATCAAACCTGAAGCGCGCCTGTACGAAGATCTGGAACTGGACAGCATCGACGCCGTTGACATGATTGTGCACCTGCAAAAGAAAACCGGTAAGAAAATCAAGCCGGAAGAGTTTAAAGCAGTGCGTACAGTCCAGGATGTCGTAGAGGCCGTAGTACGCCTGCTACAAGAAGCCTGATCTGATGTCGGGCATTCGCTCGCTACCGATTATTAAGCTGCTGACCGGATTATTGCTGCTCGCCTGGCCGTTTGTGATTTGGCTTGGTTTGGCACATAACGGCCTGCATTGGCTGTTGCCGCTGATGGCGCTGCTGCTTTTGTTGCGCCTGCGCCAGCCCCGTCGCCAGGCGGGGCCACTACAAGCCGTCACACAAATCGTCGCTGTCGTAGGCATCGCCTTGTGTGTCGCCAGCTTTCTGTTGAAAACGCACCAGCTACTGCTGTTTTACCCGGTAGTGGTTAATACGGTAATGCTGGCGGTTTTTGGCGGTTCGCTGTGGTCGGCAATGCCGATAATTGAGCGGTTGGCGCGTTTGCAGGAGCCAGACCTTCCGGAAAAGGGCGTGCGCTATACCCGCCACGTTACGCAAGTCTGGTGCGGCTTTTTCATCATCAACGGCGGAATTGCCCTCTTTACCGCGCTGCATGGCGATATGTCGTTATGGACTGCATGGAACGGCATGATTGCTTATTTGTTGATGGGGACGTTAATGGCTGGTGAATGGCTGGTGCGCCGTCAGGTGATGAAAAGAGATCGCTCATGAAGCAGACCTTACCGCTTGCACGCTGGCTGACTGCGCCACGCCCTGATGACACGCCCATTGCGTGGCTGGACGAAAGCTCCTGGACGCTGGGCGATTTGCGTCACGATGTCGCGCAACTTATCTGCCGTTTGCAGCAACGGCCCGGGAAACGCTGGGCGCTATGCTTTGAGAACAGCTATCTGTTTATCGTTGCCCTGCTGGCGACGCTACACGCTGGAAAAACGCCGGTGCTTCCGGGGCATAACCGTGTTAACCAGCTTAATGAGCAACGTGAACTGTTCGATGGTGTACTTAGCGACAGCGAACTTAACTGGCAAGGTTCATTACTGTTGGTAGCAAGTTCCCCACAAGTCGCGACACAATCATTCACCTTTGCCGCCATAGCACCAGATGCTTATATCGAGTTGTTTACCTCCGGTTCTACAGGGCAGCCGAAGCGGGTGATTAAACCTGTTTATTTGCTGGACCGTGAAGCACAACTGCTGGCTGAACGATTAGGCGCACGTCTGGCGGGTTGTCGGGTGGTCGGTTCCGTATTGCCACAGCATTTGTACGGCCTGACTTTTCGCGTTTTCCTGCCAATGGCGCTGGGATTACCGCTGCACGCCGCCATGCTCTGGTATGTCGAACAGTTTGCCGCGTTGAGTCACCAGCATCGCTATATCTTCATCAGCAGCCCGGCATTTTTGAAGCGTCTGGATGCTCAGCTATCCCCGCCGCCTGTTCAGGTGCTTCTGTCTGCTGGCGGTGAGCTACCGTGGCAGGACGTACAACACACTGCGAGCTGGCTGCGCGTCTGGCCTGATGAAATCTACGGCAGCACGGAAACCGGCGTTATCGCCTGGCGTTACCGCGAACAAGAGCAACGCCGCTGGCTACCCTTCCCAGGTATGCAGTTCCAGGCAGAAGGTGATGTTTTTCGCCTCTTTTCACCGCTGATGGCGGATGATAACGGCCTGTTACTCGACGATATCTTGCAGTTTACCGAAGACGGTCAGTTCCATCTGATGGGACGTCGCGGACGCATCGTTAAGATTGAAGAAAAACGTATTTCTCTGCAGGAAGTGGAACAACGTCTGCTGGCGCTGGACGGTATTCGCGAGGTGGCGGCAGTTCCCGTTATGCGCGGCGGGCGTCAGCGCATTGCCGTTTTGCTGGTGCTGGATGACGAAGCTCATCTGCAATGGCAGAACGGCGGCGGGCATCGCCAGGAAATGACCTGGCGGCGATTACTGCGCCCGACGCTGGAGCCAGTTGCCATTCCGCGTTACTGGCGCGTTATTGATGAAATGCCAGTAAACAGTATGAACAAGCGTGTCTATGCGCAATTACAGGAGTTATTTCATGAAGCCCCATGAAATCGAGCGCCATCAGGCACAAGCGAATCACCTTGAGATTGTTTTGCATCTCAGGGCAGATCTGTTCTGGTTTCGCGGTCATTTTGCCGTGCAACCATTACTCCCCGGCGTGGCGCAAATCGACTGGGCGATGAGCTACGCGCTCACTCTGCTCGCGCCCGGCTGGCGTTTTCACTCCATTCAGAACATAAAATTCCAGTCTCCGTTGCTGCCAGATAACCGCGTCACGCTCACGCTTAACTGGCAGGAAGATCGTCAGATTCTGAGCTTTAGCTATCAACGTCACGACGGTGACGCCCGCCACACCGCCAGTAGCGGGAAGATCCGTCTATGTCGGTAAACTTTTCTCCCTGCGTGTTGATCCCCTGCTACAACCACGGCGCGATGATGCCAGGCGTGCTGGCGCGTCTTAAGCCATTTAATCTGCCCTGTATTGTGGTGGATGACGGCAGCGATGCCGCCACGCAACAGCAACTGGATAAGCTGGTTAACGAACAGCCTGGCGTGACCTTAATTCGCTTAGCAGAAAACGCAGGTAAAGGCGCGGCGGTGATGCGTGGCTTACAGGCGGCGGCAGACGCAGGGTTCAGCCATGCGGTACAGGTGGATGCTGACGGTCAGCACGCGATTGAAGATATCCCCAAACTGCTAACACTTGCCGAACAGCACCCTGCGGCGCTGATCTCCGGCCAGCCAATTTACGATGACTCAATCCCCCGCTCACGGCTGTACGGGCGCTGGGTCACCCACGTATGGGTATGGATCGAAACGCTCTCCCTGCAACTGAAAGACAGCATGTGCGGCTTTCGCGTTTATCCGGTTGCGCCAACGCTGCAACTGGCAAAACACGCCACCATCGGCAAGCGGATGGATTTCGACACCGAAGTGATGGTGCGCCTCTACTGGCAGGGAAATACCAGTTATTTCGTGCCGACCCGCGTCACCTATCCGCTGGACGGGCTTTCGCATTTTGATGCCCTGAAAGATAACGTCCGCATCTCGCTAATGCACACGCGTCTGTTTTTCGGCATGTTGCCGCGTATTCCTTCGCTGTTAATGCGCCGCTCTTCCAGCCACTGGGCGCGGCAGAGTGAGGTGAAAGGGTTATGGGGAATGCGCCTGATGCTGCTGGTCTGGCGTCTGCTGGGAAGAACGGCGTTTGGCGCGCTGCTTTACCCGGTGGTGGGCGTCTACTGGCTCACCGCCAGCCGGGCGCGTAAAGCGTCGCAAGACTGGCTCGCCCGTGTGCGCCAACAGCAACCACAGGCAGCAAAACTCAACAGCTATCAGCACTTTCTACGTTTCGGCAACGCCATGCTCGACAAAATCGCCAGCTGGCGCGGCGAGCTGCAACTGGGGCGCGATGTGCTGTTTGCGCCAGGCGCAGAAGCGGCGCTTGACGTCCGCGATCCGCGCGGCAAATTGCTGCTGGCCTCGCATCTTGGCGATGTGGAAGTGTGCCGGGCGCTGGCAAAAATTCAGGGCTACAAAACCATTAACGCGCTGGTGTTTAGCGAAAACGCCCAACGCTTTAAACAGATAATGCAAGAGATGGCCCCGCAGGCAGGCATCAACCTGCTCCCGGTAACAGATATCGGCCCGGAAACCGCCATCCTGCTGAAAGAGAAGCTGGATAATGGCGAATGGGTGGCGATTGTCGGTGACCGCATCGCCATCAACCCGCAACGCGGCGGCGACTGGCGCGTCTGCTGGAGTCCATTTATGGGCCAGCCTGCGCCCTTCCCACAGGGGCCGTTTATTCTCGCGTCCATTTTGCGCTGCCCGGTGAATCTGATTTTCGCCCTACGCCAGCACGGCAAGCTGCATATTCACTGCGAAACCTTTGCCGACCCGCTGCTGTTGCCGCGTGGCGAACGCCAGCAGGCGCTGCAAAACGCTATCGGCCACTACGCCGCGCGTCTGGAACATTACGCGCTCCAGTCGCCCCTCGACTGGTTTAATTTTTTCGATTTCTGGCAACTGCCGGAAGTCCAGGACAAGGAGTAAAGGGTGCTTAACGATCCCCGATTTACCGCTGAAGTCGAGCTGACCATTCCATTTCACGACGTCGATATGATGGGCGTGGCCTGGCACGGTAACTATTTTCGCTACTTTGAAGTGGCCCGCGAGGCGCTGCTCAACCAGTTCAATTACGGCTATCGGCAGATGAAAGAGTCCGGTTATTTGTGGCCAGTGGTCGATGCGCGGGTGAAATATCGCCACGCCCTCACCTTTGAGCAACGCATCCGCGTGCGTGCGCATATCGAAGAGTTCGAAAACCGTCTGCGGATTGGCTATCAGATTTTCGATGCCGAAACGGGAAAACGCGCCACCACCGGATACACCATCCAGGTCGCGGTAGACGAGCAAAACCGCGAACTGTGCTTTGTCAGCCCCGATATTCTGTTTGAACGCATGGGAGTCAAACCATGAAATTTTTGCCGCTGCTGGCGCTGCTGATTAGCCCGTTTGTAAGCGCCCTGACCCTGGACGATCTTCAGCAACGCTTTACCGAACAGCCGGTGATCCGCGCCCATTTCGATCAAACCCGGACGATTAAAGATCTGCCGCAGCCGCTACGATCTCAGGGCCAGATGTTGATCGCCCGCGACCAGGGGCTGTTGTGGGATCAAACCTCACCGTTCCCCATGCAGCTATTGCTCGACGATAAACGCATGGTGCAGGTGATCAACGGTCAGCCGCCGCAAATCATCACGGCAGAAAATAACCCGCAGATGTTCCAGTTTAACCACCTGCTGCGCGCGCTGTTCCGGGCCGATCGCAAAGTGCTGGAACAAAACTTCCGCGTCGAATTTGCCGACAAAGGCGAAGGCCGCTGGACACTGCGCCTGACGCCGACCACCACGCCGCTGGATAAAATTTTCAACACCATCGATCTCGCCGGGCAAACCTATCTGGAGAGCATTCAGCTTAATGATAAACAGGGCGATCGCACCGATATCGCTCTTACCCAACATCAACTGACGCCAGCGCAACTGACCGATGACGAACGCCAACGTTTTGCCGCCCAGTAAACGCCCCGCGCTGTTATGGGGGATCGTCTGCCTGGTCATGGCGGCGGCGTTGCTGAACCTGCTGCCGCAATCACGGCTGAACAGTAGCGTGCTGGCTATGTTACCCAAACAGGCGATGGGCGATATTCCCCCAGCGCTGAATGACGGCTTTATGCAGCGTCTGGACCGTCAACTGGTGTGGTTAGTCAGCCCCGGTAAAGAGGCTAATCCCAGGGTGGCTCTGGAGTGGCTGACGCTACTGCAAAAATCCGCAGCGCTCGGCGACGTTAAAGGGCCAATGGATGTCGCCAGCCAGCAAGCGTGGGGAGCGTTTTTCTGGCAGCACCGCAACGGCCTGATTGACCCCGACACCCGCGCCCGCCTGCAAAACGGCGGCGAAGCGCAGGCGCAGTGGATCCTCTCCCAGCTTTATTCCGCGTTCTCCGGGGTAAGCGGCAAAGAGTTACAAAACGATCCGCTGATGTTAATGCGCGGCTCGCAGCTGGCGATGGCGAAAAACGGCCAGCGTTTGCGGCTGATGGATGGCTGGCTGGTGACTCAGGATCCACAGGGCAACTACTGGTATTTGCTGCACGGCGAACTGGCGGGATCGTCGTTTGATATGCAGCAAACCCACCAGCTCATCACGACCCTGAATACGCTGGAAAAGGATCTGAAAACGCGTTACCCGCAGGCTCAGTTGCTCTCACGCGGCACGGTGTTTTACAGCGATTACGCCAGCCAACAGGCGAAGCAGGATATCTCCACCCTGGGCGTGGCAACGCTGCTGGGAGTGATATTGCTGATTGTGGCGGTGTTTCGCTCTTTACGCCCGTTGCTGCTTTGCGTAATTTCCATCGGCATCGGCGCGCTGGCGGGAACGGTCGCCACCTTGTTGATTTTCGGCGAATTACACCTGATGACGCTGGTGATGAGTATGAGCGTTATCGGCATTTCCGCTGACTACACGCTCTATTACCTCACCGAGCGGATGGTGCACGGCAACGACGTTTCGCCGTGGCAAAGCCTGGCGAAAGTGCGTAATGCCTTACTACTGGCGCTGCTCACCACCGTGGCGGCATATCTGATTATGATGCTCGCCCCTTTCCCCGGTATTCGCCAGATGGCGATTTTTGCCGCCGTCGGGTTGAGCGCCTCCTGTCTGACCGTCCTGTTCTGGCATCCGTGGCTGTGCCGTGGCCTGCCGGTACGTCCGGTTCCGGCGATGGCGATGATGCTGCGCTGGCTGGCAGCGTGGCGGCGTAATAAAAAACTGTCGCTGGGTCTGCCCGTCGCGTTGGCGCTGTTTTCGCTGGCGGGGATGTCAATGCTACGCGTCGATGACGATATCTCGCAGTTACAGGCGCTGCCGCAGCATATTCTGGCGCAGGAAAAAGCCATTACCGCCCTGACCGGACAAAGCGTCGATCAAAAATGGTTTGTGGTTTACGGCGACTCCCCACAGCAAACATTGAGGCGGCTGGAGAAATTTACCACCTCACTGGAGAATGCGAAAAAAGACGGGCTTATCAGCAACTACCGCACTATTCCGCTGAACTCCCTGCCGCGGCAGGAGGAAGATTTAGACCTGCTGAAAACGGCTGCCCCGACGGTAACGAAAGCGCTGCAAAACGCCGGGCTGACGGCGGTGAACCCGGATCTCAATGCCATGCCAGTGAAGGTCGATGAATGGCTGGCAAGCCCCGCCAGTGAAGGCTGGCGTCTGCTGTGGCTGACGTTGGAAAACGGCGCAAGCGGCGTACTGGTGCCGGTTGAAGGGGTTAAAAGTAGCGAGTTGTTGCAGGAAATCGCCAGCTATTACCCTGGCGGCATTGCCTGGGTTGATCGCAAAAGTACCTTTGATGAATTGTTCGCACTTTACCGCTACGTCTTAACCGGCTTGTTGCTGGTGGCGCTGGCAGTGATTGCCTGCGGCGCAGTGGCCCGCCTCGGCTGGCGAAAAGGGCTTATCAGCCTTGTACCTTCGGTGCTTTCGCTGGGCTGCGGTCTGGCGGTGCTGGCGATTAGCGGGCAGGCGGTGAATCTCTTTTCGCTGCTGGCGCTGGTGCTGGTGCTTGGCATCGGCATCAACTACACGCTGTTTTTCAGTAATCCGCGCGGTACACCGTTAACTTCACTACTGGCGATCACGCTGGCAATGCTCACCACCTTGCTGACGCTGGGAATGCTGGTATTCAGCGCCACCCAGGCCATCAGCAGTTTTGGCATTGTGCTGGTGAGCGGTATTTTCACCGCCTTCCTGCTTTCGCCGCTGGCTATGCCCGATAAAAAGAGAACAAAAAAATGATCAAACACACATTCTGGCGGGCGCTCGCCCTGACCGCTACGCTTATCCTCACCGGCTGTAGCCACTCGCAACCAGAACAGGAAGGCCGTCCGCAGGCGTGGCTGCAACCTGGCACGCGCATCACGCTGCCTGCGCCGGGGATTTCACCCGCCGTCAATTCCCAGCAACTATTGACCGGCAGCTTCAACGGCAAAACCCAGTCGCTGTTGGTGATGCTTAATGCCGACGACCAGAAAATCACCCTTGCCGGGCTATCGTCTGTCGGTATTCGTCTGTTTCTGGTGACCTACGATGCAAAAGGGCTACGTGCCGAGCAATCCATCGTCGTCCCACAGTTACCGCCCGCAAGTCAGGTGCTGGCTGACGTGATGCTCAGCCACTGGCCGATTAGCGCCTGGCAACCGCAACTTCCCGCAGGATGGACACTTCGCGACAACGGTGACAAACGCGAACTGCATAACGCCAGCGGCAAACTGGTCACGGAAATCACCTATCTGAATCGCAAAGGCAAACGCGTGCCAATCAGCATTGAACAGCATGTCTTTAAATACCACATCACCATTCAATACTTAGGTGACTGATATGATTTATATTTCCGCCGTCGGCATGATCAACGCCCTGGGAAATAACCTTGACGAAATCGCAGCCAACCTGACTCGCGGTGTCGCTCCCGGAATGCGCCCACGCGCAGGCTGGTTGCAGGGGCATCCGCAGGCGGTCCTGGCTGGCGTGGATGGCGAGCTTCCGCTTATCCAGGAAAAATTCGCTGCGCACCGCTCGCGCAACAATCAGATCCTGCTGGCGGCGCTGGCGCAGATCCAGCCGCAGGTTGATGACGCTATAGCGAAATATGGTCGCGAGCGCATCGCGATTGTACTTGGCACCAGCACCTCCGGCCTGCATGAGGGCGACACGCACGTTAACCTGCGCACCAACGGACAGCCGAGCACCACATGGCACTACGCGCAGCAGGAACTCGGCGATCCGTCGCGTTTTCTCAGCCACTGGCTGGCGCTCGACGGCCCGGCCTATACCCTTTCAACCGCTTGCTCTTCCAGCGCCAGAGCGATGATCAGCGGGCGCAGGCTTATCGAAGCGGGGCTGGTCGATGCAGCCATTGTGGGTGGCGCAGATACCCTGAGCCGAATGCCGATTAACGGTTTTCACAGCCTCGAATCACTGTCGCCAACCTTATGTCAGCCGTTTGGTCGTGACCGCGCAGGTATCACCATTGGTGAAGGAGCGGGGCTAATGCTGCTGACCCGCGAACCGCAGCCCATCGCGTTGCTGGGCGTTGGTGAATCAAGCGACGCTTACCATATTTCGGCCCCGCATCCGCAGGGGGAAGGGGCGATCCTCGCTATTAATCAGGCGCTGACCGATGCGCAGCTTACGCCAGATGACGTCGGCTATATCAACCTGCACGGCACCGCCACACAACTCAACGACCAGATTGAATCAATGGTGGTTAACGCCCTGTTTGGCGAACGTGTACCGTGCAGCTCCACCAAACATTTGACCGGACACACGCTGGGCGCGGCGGGCATTACCGAGGCGGCAATCAGCATGTTGATTTTACAGCGTGATTTACCGCTGCCCGCCCAGGATTTCAGCCTGTCGCCGCGCGATCCCACGCTGCCACCGTGCGGCATTATCGAAAAACCGCAGCCGCTGGCACGTCCGGTGATCCTGTCCAATTCCTTCGCCTTTGGCGGCAATAACGCCAGCATTCTGCTCGGGAGAGTTTCGTGAGCCACTATTTATCACCCGGCGCTTATCTGCCCCACGACGCGCCCATGTTACTGCTGGAAGAAGTGGTGAGCGTCAGCGATGACAGCGCGGTCTGCCGCGTAACGGTCTCGCCCAGTGGCGTACTGGCACCGTTTCTCGACCCGGACGGCAATCTCCCTGGCTGGTTTGCCCTTGAACTGATGGCGCAGACCGTCGGCGTCTGGTCTGGCTGGCATCGCCACCAGCAGGGCAAAAACAGTATTGCATTAGGGATGGTACTGGGCGCGCGTGAATTGCTTTGCGCCGCTGGCATTCTGCCCGTAGGCCAGACGCTGACCATTACCGTCAAACTGCTGATGCAGGACGATCGCTTCGGCAGTTTTGAGTGCAGTATCAACAACGGTACGGCGACGGGCCGTATTAATACCTTCCAGCCTACGGCAGAAGAACTTTCCTCACTATTTCAACAAGGAGCGTCCTGATGAGTCGTTCAGTTCTGGTAACCGGTGCCAGCAAAGGCATTGGTCGCGCCATCGCCTGCCAACTGGCGGCAGACGGCTTTAACATTGGCGTTCACTTTCACCGTGACGCCCCAGGCGCTCAGGAAACGCTGAATGCCATTATCGCCAACGGTGGTAACGGGCGTTTGCTCAGTTTCGACGTCGCAAACCGCGAACAGTGTCGGGAAGTGCTGGAGCACGAGATCGCGCAACACGGTGCCTGGTACGGCGTGGTTAGTAACGCAGGGATCGCCCGCGACGCCGCTTTTCCGGCTTTAAGCGATGACGACTGGGATGCGGTGATCCACACCAATCTCGACAGTTTCTACAACGTCATTCAGCCGTGCATTATGCCGATGATCGGCGCACGCCAGGGGGGGCGCATCATCACGCTGTCCTCGGTTTCCGGCGTAATGGGCAATCGCGGCCAGGTGAATTACAGCGCTGCCAAAGCCGGAATTATCGGCGCAACGAAAGCACTGGCTATCGAACTCGCGAAGCGCAAAATCACCGTCAATTGCATCGCGCCGGGGCTTATTGATACCGGGATGATCGAAATGGAAGAGAGCGCCCTGAAAGAGGCAATGTCGATGATCCCCATGAAACGCATGGGCCAGGCGGAAGAAGTTGCCGGGCTTGCCAGTTATTTAATGTCTGATATTGCGGGTTACGTCACCCGCCAGGTTATTTCCATCAACGGAGGGATGTTATGACACGTCGCGTAGTGATTACAGGAATGGGCGGCGTGACTGCCTTTGGTGAAAACTGGCAGGACGTTTCCGCGCGTCTGCTGGCGTATGAAAATGCGGTGCGCAAAATGCCGGAGTGGCAGGTCTACGATGGTCTGCACACCCTGCTTGGCGCGCCTGTTGATGATTTCACGCTACCGGAGCACTACACCCGCAAGCGTATCCGTGCGATGGGCCGCGTGTCGCAAATGTCGACCCGCGCCAGCGAGCTGGCGTTAGAGCAGGCAGGGTTGATTGGCGATCCGATATTAACCAGCGGCGAAACGGGCATTGCGTACGGTTCATCGACCGGCAGTACCGGCCCGGTAAGCGAATTCGCCACCATGCTGACTGAAAAGCACACCAATAACATCACTGGCACCACCTATGTGCAGATGATGCCGCACACCACCGCCGTTAATACTGGCCTCTTTTTCGGCCTGCGCGGGCGGGTGATCCCAACCTCCAGCGCCTGTACCTCCGGCAGCCAGGCGATCGGTTATGCGTGGGAAGCCATTCGCCACGGTTATCAAACGGTGATGGTTGCCGGTGGTGCCGAAGAGTTATGTCCTTCAGAAGCTGCGGTATTTGATACCCTTTTTGCCACCAGCCAGCACAATGATGCGCCGAAAACCACACCTTCACCGTTCGATGAAAACCGCGACGGACTGGTGATTGGTGAAGGCGCAGGTACGCTCATTCTCGAAGAACTGGAGCACGCCAAAGCGCGCGGCGCGACCATTTACGGTGAAATCGTCGGCTTTGCGACTAACTGCGACGCGGCACATATCACCCAGCCGCAGCGCGAAACCATGCAGTATTGTATGGAGCAATCGCTGAAAATCGCCGGGTTGAGCGCACAAGATATCGGCTATATTTCGGCGCATGGCACGGCGACTGATCGCGGCGATGTGGCAGAAAGTCTGGCGACAGCAACCATTTACGGTGATAATGTGCCGCTCTCCTCGCTGAAAAGTTATTTTGGTCATACGCTTGGTGCCTGTGGCGCGCTCGAAGCCTGGATGAGTCTGCAAATGATGCGCGAAGGTTGGTTTGCGCCTACGCTAAACCTGAATAAACCAGACCCGAATTGTGGCGCGCTGGATTACATCATGCATGAAGCCCGCAAGGTTGATTGTGAGTTTTTGCAGAGTAACAACTTTGCCTTTGGCGGCATTAATACATCCATCATCATTAAACGTTGGCCCTGATATGTATCGGATAGTTCTGGGGAAAGTTTCGACCTTAAGCGCAGCTCCACTGCCACCGGATTTACGCGATCAAGCACCGCAAGGTCCACGACGCGAACGCTGGCTGGCGGGGCGTGCATTGCTTTCGCACATGCTTTCCCCGCTACCGGAGATCATCTATGGCGAACAAGGCAAACCTGCATTCGCGCCGGAAACGCCGCTATGGTTCAACTTAAGCCATAGCGGTGACGATATCGCCCTGCTGTTGAGCGATGAAGGCGAAGTCGGCTGCGATATCGAAGTGATTCGCCCGCGCGCCAACTGGCGCTGGCTGGCGAACGCCGTGTTCAGCCTCGGGGAACACGCTGAGATGGACGCCGTGCATCCTGATCAGCAACTGGAAATGTTCTGGCGCATCTGGACGCGCAAAGAAGCCATCGTTAAACAACGTGGCGGCAGCGCCTGGCAGATCGTCAGCGTAGACAGCACCTATCAGTCCTCGCTGTCAGTCAGCCATTGCCAGCTCGACAATTTAAGTCTGGCAATCTGCACCCCTACCCCCTTTACGCTCACCGCCGACAGTGTGCAATGGATCGATTCAGTTAACTGATCCGCCCGTCCGACTGTCCATCTATTGATCCAGAACAGGTAATCAGTATGACGAATACTTAAAATCGTCATACTTATTTCCGCCATTTATACTCTAAATAATTCGAGTTGCAGGCGACAAGCGAGTGAATCCCCAGGAGCTTACTAAAGTAAGTGACTGAGGTGAACGAACGTGGTCGCAGCACATGCAACTTGAAGTATGACGAGTATATTTTAATCCATTGGGGTTACCATGCTCTCCACACTCCGCCGCACTCTATTTGCGCTGCTGGCTTGTGCGTCTTTTATCGTCCATGCCGCCGCGCCAGATGAAATCACCACCGCCTGGCCGGTGAACGTCGGGCCACTAAACCCGCACCTTTACACGCCTAACCAGATGTTCGCCCAGAGCATGGTTTATGAACCGCTGGTGAAATATCAGGCAGACGGTTCGGTGATCCCGTGGCTGGCAAAAAGCTGGACTCATTCAGAAGATGGCAAAACCTGGACCTTCACCCTGCGTGATGGTGTGAAATTCTCTAACGGCGAACCGTTTGATGCAGAGGCGGCGGCAGAAAACTTCCGCGCAGTGCTCGATAACCGTCAACGTCACGCCTGGCTGGAGCTGGCAAACCAGATTGTTGATGTCAAAGCACTCAGTAAAAACGAGCTGCAAATCACCCTGAAAAGCGCCTACTATCCTTTCCTGCAAGAACTGGCCCTGCCACGCCCTTTCCGCTTTATCGCCCCCTCGCAGTTTAAAAACCATGAAACCATGAACGGGATTAAAGCGCCGATTGGCACCGGGCCGTGGGTTTTGCAGGAATCGAAACTGAATCAGTACGATGTCTTCGTCCGTAACGAAAACTACTGGGGCGAAAAGCCGGCGATTAAAAAGATCACTTTTAACGTGATCCCGGACCCGACTACCCGCGCGGTAGCGTTTGAAACTGGCGATATCGACCTGCTGTACGGAAACGAAGGGTTATTACCGCTCGATACCTTCGCCCGCTTTAGCCAGAATCCGGCTTACCACACCCAACTGTCACAGCCGATCGAAACCGTGATGCTGGCGCTCAACACCGCCAAAGCCCCCACCAACGAGCTGGCAGTACGTGAAGCTCTCAATTACGCGGTAAACAAAAAATCGCTGATCGATAACGCGTTGTATGGCACCCAGCAGGTCGCCGACACCCTGTTTGCCCCTTCTGTGCCCTACGCCAACCTCGGCCTGAAACCGCGCCAGTACGATCCGCAGAAAGCGAAAGAGTTGCTGGAAAAAGCAGGCTGGACGTTGCCTGCGGGAAAAGATATCCGCGAGAAAAACGGTCAGCCGCTGCGCATTGAACTGTCGTTCATCGGCACCGATGCGCTAAGCAAATCAATGGCGGAAATCATTCAGGCCGATATGCGCCAGATTGGTGCAGATGTCTCGCTGATCGGCGAAGAAGAGAGCAGCATCTACGCACGTCAACGCGACGGTCGTTTTGGCATGATTTTCCACCGTACCTGGGGAGCGCCTTACGATCCACACGCCTTTCTGAGTTCGATGCGCGTACCGTCGCACGCTGACTTCCAGGCTCAGCAAGGATTAGCTGACAAGCCGCTGATTGATAAAGAGATCGGCGAAGTGCTGGCGACCCATGACGAAACACAACGTCAGGCGCTGTATCGCGACATTCTGACCCGTCTGCATGACGAGGCGGTTTATCTGCCTATCAGTTACATCTCAATGATGGTGGTATCAAAACCGGAGCTGGGCAACATCCCCTACGCGCCGATCGCCACCGAAATTCCGTTCGAACAGATTAAACCGGTGAAACCTTAATGTTGCGTTACGTATTACGCCGCTTTCTGCTGCTGATCCCGATGGTGCTCGCCGCCTCGGTGATCATTTTTCTGATGCTGCGCCTCGGCACCGGCGACCCGGCGCTCGATTATCTGCGTCTGTCTAACCTGCCGCCGACGCCGGAGATGCTGGCCTCTACCCGCACCATGCTGGGACTGGATCAGCCGCTGTACGTCCAGTACGGCACCTGGTTGTGGAAGGCGCTGCATCTTGACTTTGGTATCTCATTCGCCAGCCAACGCCCGGTGCTGGACGATATGCTGAACTTCCTGCCCGCCACGCTGGAACTGGCGGGCGCGGCGCTGGTATTAATTTTGCTCACTTCCGTGCCGCTCGGCATCTGGGCGGCGCGCCACCGCGATCGTCTACCCGATTTCGCCGTGCGTTTTATCGCGTTTCTTGGTGTGTCGATGCCTAACTTCTGGCTGGCGTTTTTACTGGTGATGGCGTTTTCGGTGTATCTGCAATGGCTACCCGCGATGGGCTACGGCGGCTGGCAGCACATCATTTTGCCTGCGGTTTCTATTGCCTTTATGTCGCTGGCGATTAACGCGCGTCTGCTGCGCGCCAGTATGCTGGACGTCGCCGGTCAGCGTCACGTCACATGGGCGCGGCTGCGCGGCCTGAACGACAAACAGACCGAACGCCGCCATATCCTGCGTAATGCGTCGCTGCCGATGATTACTGCCGTGGGGATGCACATTGGCGAACTGATTGGCGGGACGATGATTATCGAAAACATCTTTGCCTGGCCGGGCGTCGGGCGCTATGCGGTGTCGGCGATTTTCAACCGTGACTATCCGGTGATTCAATGCTTTACGCTGATGATGGTGGTGGTTTTTGTGGTCTGTAATTTGATTGTCGATTTGCTCAACGCCGCGCTGGACCCGCGCATTCGTCGTCATGAAGGAGCGCACGCGTGAACTTTTTCCTCTCTTCCCGCTGGTCGGTACGCCTGGCGCTGATCATTATCGCCCTGCTGGCGCTGATTGCGCTCACCAGCCAGTGGTGGCTGCCGTACGATCCACAGGCAATTGATTTGCCGTCGCGCCTGCTCTCGCCGGATGCGCAGCACTGGCTGGGCACCGATCACTTAGGGCGTGATATTTTCTCGCGGCTGATGGCAGCGACCCGCGTGTCGCTCGGTTCGGTAATGGCCTGCCTGCTGCTGGTGCTGACATTAGGGCTGGTTATTGGCGGCAGCGCCGGACTGATTGGCGGACGCGTTGATCAGGCCACCATGCGCGTCGCCGATATGTTTATGACCTTCCCGACCTCGATTCTGTCGTTCTTTATGGTTGGCGTGCTCGGCACCGGGCTGACCAACGTAATTATCGCCATCGCCCTGTCGCACTGGGCTTGGTATGCGCGCATGGTGCGCAGCCTGGTGATTTCACTGCGCCAGCGCGAGTTTGTGCTGGCGTCACGGCTTTCTGGCGCGGGCCATGTGCGGGTGTTTGTTGATCATCTGGCAGGCGCGGTGATCCCCTCGCTGCTGGTGCTGGCGACGCTGGATATCGGCCATATGATGCTGCACGTCGCGGGGATGTCCTTCCTCGGCCTCGGCGTGACCGCGCCGACCGCCGAATGGGGCGTGATGATTAACGACGCGCGTCAGTATATCTGGACCCAGCCGCTGCAAATGTTCTGGCCGGGGCTGGCGCTGTTTATCAGCGTGATGGCCTTTAACCTGGTGGGTGACGCACTGCGCGATCATCTGGACCCTCATCTGGTGACGGAGCACGCACACTAATGCCGCAACAGATTGAACTACGTAATATCGCGCTACAGGCCGCGCAGCCGCTGGTGCACGGCGTATCGTTAACCCTACAACGCGGGCGTGTGCTGGCGTTAGTCGGCGGTAGCGGCAGCGGGAAATCATTAACCTGCGCCGCGGCGCTGGGCATTCTGCCCGCAGGCGTTCGCCAGACGGCGGGGGAAATTTTAGCCGATGGCAAACCGGTTTCCCCCAGCGCGCTACGCGGTATCAAAATTGCCACCATCATGCAGAACCCGCGCAGCGCCTTTAATCCGCTGCACACCATGCACACCCACGCGCGGGAAACCTGCCTGGCGTTAGGGAAACCCGCCGATGACGCCACGCTTATTGCTGCCATAGAAGCGGTAGGGCTGGAAAACGCCGCGCGCGTGCTTAAGCTGTACCCGTTCGAAATGAGCGGCGGTATGTTGCAGCGCATGATGATTGCGATGGCGGTGCTGTGTGAATCACCGTTTATCATCGCCGATGAACCGACCACCGACCTTGATGTAGTAGCGCAGGCGCGCATCCTCGATCTGCTGGAAAGCATTATGCAAAAACAAGCGCCGGGGATGTTGCTGGTCACCCATGATATGGGCGTGGTGGCGCGTCTGGCGGATGACGTGGCGGTGATGTCTCACGGTAAGATTGTCGAACAGGGCGATGTAGAAACGCTGTTTAACGCCCCCAAACATGCGATGACGCGCAGCCTGGTTTCCGCTCATCTCGCCCTCTACGGTATGGAGCTGGCATCATGACTTTACTTAACGTCTCCGGCCTTTCCCATCACTATGCGCACGGTGGATTTAGCGGCAAACATCAACACCAGGCGGTGCTGAATGACGTTTCTCTGACCCTGAAAAGCGGTGAAACCGTCGCTCTGCTGGGGCGCAGCGGCTGCGGCAAAAGCACCCTCGCGCGGCTATTGGTAGGCTTAGAATCGCCCTCACAAGGGAATATTAGCTGGCGTGGCGAACCGCTGGCGAAACTTAATCGCGCCCAGCGTAAAGCCTTCCGTCGCGATATTCAGATGGTGTTTCAGGACTCCATCAGCGCCGTTAACCCGCGCAAAACCGTGCGCGAGATCCTGCGTGAACCGATGCGCCATCTGCTATCGCTGAAAAAATCCGAACAACTGGCGCGCGCCAGTGAAATGCTGAAGGCGGTCGATCTCGACGACAGCGTGCTCGACAAACGCCCACCGCAGTTAAGCGGCGGCCAGCTCCAGCGCGTCTGCCTGGCGCGCGCGCTGGCGGTCGAACCGAAACTGCTGATTCTGGATGAAGCCGTTTCTAACCTTGATCTCGTGTTACAGGCGGGCGTCATTCGTCTACTGAAAAAGCTGCAACAACAATTTGGCACCGCCTGCCTGTTCATCACCCACGACTTACGCCTGGTGGAACGCTTTTGTCAGCGAGTGATGGTGATGGACAACGGACAAATCGTCGAAACCCAGGCGGTGGGAGAGAAATTAACTTTTTCCTCTGACGCCGGACGTGTGCTACAAAACGCGGTATTACCCGCATTCCCCGTGCGCCGTCGCGCCACTGAAAAGGTTTAACGCAAATGCAACGAGTCACCATCACGCTTGATGACGATTTACTGGAGACGCTGGACAGCCTGAGCCAGCGTCGTGGCTATAACAACCGTTCCGAAGCTATCCGCGATATTCTGCGCAGCGCCCTGGCGCAGGAAGCTACTCAGCAGCACGGCACGCAAGGTTTCGCAGTGCTGTCGTATGTGTATGAACACGAAAAACGCGACTTAGCCAGCCGTATTGTTTCTACGCAGCATCACCACCACGACCTCTCGGTCGCCACGCTGCATGTGCACATCAACCACGACGACTGTCTGGAAATCGCCGTGCTGAAAGGTGACATGGGCGATGTGCAGCATTTTGCCGATGACGTTATTTCCCAGCGCGGCGTACGGCACGGGCATTTGCAGTGCTTGCCGAAGGAAGATTGAGTCTATTATTGGGTCCTTTGTTGAACGATCAACAAAGGATCACCAGCACACCTGATTCCTCTCTAAATACCCTATCTGAACCTTCTCTTTTGTAACGTTCTAAATATATTCCTAAAAATCTTCAATTCATTGGGACCACAAGTTTTTCTTCGCTTTTTCGTATGAAGATACGGCCATCAAAATAGTAGAAAAGGATTTTACGATGAGCGGAAAACCGGCGGCGCGTCAGGGCGACATGACGCAGTATGGCGGTAGCATTGTCCAGGGTTCAGCCGGGGTGCGCATTGGCGCCCCCACCGGCGTGGCCTGTTCGGTGTGCCCCGGTGGGGTGACATCCGGTCATCCGGTCAATCCGCTGCTCGGTGCAAAAGTCCTTCCCGGCGAGACGGACCTTGCCCTGCCCGGCCCGCTGCCGTTCATCCTCTCCCGCACCTACAGCAGTTACCGGACTAAAACCCCCGCGCCGGTGGGACTCCCCGGCCCCGGCTGGAAAATGTCTGCGGATATCCGCTTACAGCTGCGCGATAACACACTGATACTCAATGATAACGGCGGCAGAAGCCTGTATTTTGAGCACCTGTTTCCCGGTGAGGACGGTTACAGCCGCAGCGAATCACTGTGGCTGGTGCGCGGCGGCGTGGCGATACTGGAGGAAGGCCACCGGCTGGCCGCACTCTGGCAGGCGCTGCCGGAAGAACTCCGCTTAAGTCCGCATCGTTATCTGGCAACGAACAGTCCGCAGGGACCGTGGTGGCTGCTCGGCTGGTGTGAGCGGGTGCCGGAGGCGGATGAGGTGCTGCCCGCGCCGCTGCCGCCGTACCGGGTACTGACCGGGCTGGTGGACCGCTTCGGGCGCACACAGACGTTCCACCGCGAAGCCGCCGGCGAATTCAGCGGCGAAATCACCGGCGTGACGGATGGGGCCGGGCGTCACTTCCGGCTGGTACTGACCAGCCAGGCACAGCGGGCAGAAGAGGCCCGGCAGCAGGCCACTTCCGGCGGGGCGGAACCGTCCGTTTTTCCTGATACCCTGCCGGGCTACACGGAATATGGCCGGGATAACGGTATCCGTCTGTCTGTCGTGTGGCTGATGCACGACCCGGAATACCCGGAGAATTTACCTGCCGCACCGCTGGTGCGCTATGGCTGGACGCCGCGCGGCGAACTGGCGGCGGTGTATGACCGCAGCGGCACACAGGTGCGCAGCTTTACTTACGATGATAAATACCGGGGCCGGATGGTGGCGCACCGTCACGCAGGCCGACCGGAAATCCGTTACCGTTACGACAGCGACGGGCGGGTGACAGAACAGCTAAACCCGGCAGGCTTAAGCTACACGTATCAGTATGAGAAAGACCACATCACCATCACCGACAGCCTGGACCGCCGTGAAGTCCTGCATACCGCAGGCGAAGGCGGGCTGAAGCGGGTGGTGAAAAAGGAACACGCGGACGGCAGCGTCACGCAGAGTCAGTTTGACGCCGTGGGCAGACTTAAGGCACAGACAGATGCCGCAGGCCGGGTAACAGAATACAGCCCGGATGTGGTGACGGGGCTTGTCACACACATCACCACGCCGGATGGCAGGGAATGGGTGTTTTACTATAACCACCACAACCAGTTAACGTCAGCCACCGGGCCTGACGGGCTGGAAATACGCCGGGAATATGATGAATTCGGCCGTCTGATTCAGGAAACTGCCCCTGACGGCGATATCACCCGCTACCGTTATGATAATCCACACAGTGACTTACCCTGCGCAACGGAAGATGCCACCGGCAGCCGGAAAACCATGACGTGGAGCCGTTACGGTCAGTTGCTGACCTTCACCGACTGTTCCGGTTATGTAACCCGTTATGACCATGACCGCTTCGGGCAGGTGACGGCGGTGCACCGCGAGGAAGGCCTGAGTCAGTACCGCGCATACGACGGCCGTGGACAGTTAATTGCGGTGAAAGACACGCAGGGCCATGAAACGCGGTATGAATACAACACAGCCGGTGACCTGACCGCCATCATCGCGCCGGACGGCAGCAGAAACGGGGCACAGTACGATGCGTGGGGAAAGGCCATCCGCACCACGCAGGGCGGGCTGACGCGCAGTATGGCGTACGATGCTGCCGGACGGGTCATCCGCCTGACCAGTGAAAACGGCAGCCACACCACCTTCACTTATGATGTCCGCGACCGCCTGATACAGGAAACCGGCTTTGACGGTCGCACACAGCGTTATCACCACGACCTGACCGGCAAACTTATCCGCAGCGAGGATGAGGAGCTTATAATCCTCTGGCATTACGATGACGCTGACCGCCTCACGCACCGCACCGTGAATGGCGAAACCGCAGAGCAGTGGCAGTATGACGAACGCGGCTGGCTGACAGACATCAGCCATATCAGCGAAGGGCACCGGGTGGCGGTGCATTACGGATATGATGAGAAAGGCCGCCTGACCGGTGAGCGTCAGACGGTGCATCACCCGCAGACGGAAGCACTGCTCTGGCAGCATGAGACCAGACATGCGTACAACGCGCAGGGACTGGCGAACCGCTGTATACCGGACAGCCTGCCCGCCGTGGAGTGGCTGACCTACGGCAGCGGCTGGCTGTCCGGCATGAAACTCGGCGACACACCGCTGGTGGACTTCACCCGCGACCGCCTGCACCGGGAAACGCTGCGCAGCTTCGGCCGTTATGAACTCACCACCGCTTACACCCCTGCCGGGCAGTTACAGAGTCAGCACCTGAACAGTCTGCTGTCTGACCGCGATTACACCTGGAACGACAACGGCGAACTCATCCGCATCAGCAGCCCGCGCCAGACCCGGAGTTACAGCTACAGCGACACCGGCAGGCTGACCGGCGTCCACACCACCGCAGCGAATCTGGATATCCGCATCCCTTACGCCACGGACCCGGCAGGTAACCGCCTGCCCGACCCGGAGCTGCACCCGGACAGCACCCTCAGCATGTGGCCGGATAATCGTATCGCCCGTGACGCTCACTACCTTTACCGGTATGACCGTCACGGCAGGCTGACGGAGAAAACCGACCTCATCCCGGAAGGGGTTATCCGCACGGATGATGAGCGGACCCACCGGTACCATTACGACAGCCGGCACCGGCTGGTGCACTACACACGGACACAATATGCAGAGCCGCTGGTCGAAAGTCGCTATCTTTACGACCCGCCGGGCCGCAGGGTGGCAAAACGGGTGTGGCGGCGTGAACGGGACCTGACGGGCTGGATGTCGCTGTCACGGAAACCGGAAGTGACCTGGTACGGCTGGGACGGCGACCGGCTGACCACGATACAGAACGACAGAACCCGCATCCAGACGGTATACCTGCCGGGAAGTTTCACGCCACTCATCAGGGTTGAAACCGCCACCGGTGAACTGGTGAAAACGCAGCGCCGCAGCCTGGCGGATGCCCTTCAGCAGTCCGGCGGTGAAGACGGTGGTGATGTGGTGTTCCCGCCGGTGCTGGTGCAGATGCTCGACCGGCTGGAAAGTGAAATCCTTGCTGACCGGGTGAGTGAGGAAAGCCGCCGCTGGCTGGCACAGTGCGGCCTGACGGTGGAGCAGATGCAAAACCAGATGGACCCGGTGTACACGCCGGCGCGAAAAATCCACCTGTACGACTGCGACCATCGCGGTCTGCCGCTGGCGCTTATCAGCCCTGACGGGGCAACAGCGTGGTACGCAGAATACGATGAATGGGGCAACCTGCTGAGTGAGGATAACCCGCATCAGCTGCAGCAGTTTATCCGTCTGCCGGGTCAGCAGTATGACGAGGAGTCCGGCCTGTATTATAACCGCCACCGCTATTATGACCCGCTGCAGGGGCGGTATATCACTCAGGACCCGATTGGGCTGAAGGGGGGATGGAATTTTTATCAGTATCCGTTGAATCCTATCATAAATGTAGATCCGCAAGGTTTGGTTGATATAAATTTATACCCCGAAAGTGATCTTATCCATTCTGTAGCTGATGAGATTAATATCCCAGGCATTTTCACAATCGGGGGGCATGGTACCCCCACATCTATTGAATCCGCAACGCGCAGTATCATGACAGCTAAAGATCTGGCATATCTAATTAAATTTGATGAGAATTATAAAGATGGGATGACAGTTTGGTTATTTTCTTGTAATACAGGTAAAGGACAAAATTCATTTGCTAGCCAATTAGCTAAAGAGTTACATACAAATGTAATTGGACCTGACACGCTATGGACGTGGTGGGGGCGAGGAACTAATGGTAAGTTAAAAATGGATACAGTGCTAACAGCACCAACGAATCTTAATTCAAATAAGGATCTAATGGCTATAACAACAAAAGACCTTGGTAATTGGATAACATATGGGCCATCTGGGCACCCCATTTCTAATATGCAAGGTACGCCAGAAAAACCCAGTGATATAAGATAGGTTGTAGATGTATGAAAGCATACTTGTTACTATTTTTTTATTTTTCTCTTATTTATCAATTGCATGGTGCTGATGTGAAAATAAAAGAAAACGAAAGTATGATGGGATCTACAGCAATGACCTATGATTTAAGTGAAGAAAAGTTGATGAAACTGAAGTATAAATCACAACATGGTGATTCAGAGGCATCATTTCGACTATATCAATATTACTGCTTTACTAAAAATAATATTGATAAACAATTGCGATACTTAGAAAGATCAGCATCTCAGGGGAATGTTACAGCGCAGTTTAATTATGGTGTTTTTTTATCAGATACAAATCCAACATTATCAGAATATTATGATTTGAATAGAGCTACTTATTGGATGGAATTCGCTGTAAATAACGGTAATATTGATGCAAAGAGCAAACTTCAAGAGCTCAAAAAGCTAAAGCGAATGGATAGAAGGAAGAATAAGGAGAATCCGTAAAAGCAATAATTCATCAGACTGCTGCAGCAGTAGTATGATGATGAATCAGGGCTGTACTATAACTATTATCGGTAACATTAACCAGGGAAAGATCATCAGAAGTACACTTTCTGTACTAAATAATTCGCATTTTATGTTTAAAAATTGAGACATTCCTCATTACCTAAAGCTGTTTTTTATTGCTTATACATGATCAAATACTCCTTACATAATTAAGGAGAACAAAATGGAACTTAAAAAATTGATGGAACATATTTCTGTTATCCCCGATTACAGACAAGCCTGGAAAGTGGAACATAAATTGTCGGATATTCTACTGTTGACTATTTGTTCCGTTATTTCTGGTGCAGAAGGTTGGGAAGATATAGAGGATTTTGGGGAAACTCATCTCGATTTTTTAAAACAATATGGTGATTTTGAAAATGGTATTCCTGTTCACGATACCATTGCCAGAGTTGTATCCTGTATCAGCCCTGCAAAGTTTCATGAGTGCTTTATTAACTGGATGCGTGATTGTCATTCTTCAGATGATAAAGACGTCATTGCAATTGATGGAAAAACGCTCCGGCACTCTTATGACAAGAGTCGCCGCAGGGGAGCGATTCATGTCATTAGTGCGTTCTCAACAATGCACAGTCTGGTCATCGGACAGATCAAGACGGATGAGAAATCTAATGAGATTACAGCTATCCCTGAACTTCTTAACATGTTGGATATTAAAGGAAAAATCATCACAACTGATGCGATGGGTTGCCAGAAAGATATTGCAGAGAAGATACAAAAACAGGGAGGTGATTATTTATTCACTGTAAAAGGAAACCAGGGACGGCTAAATAAAGCCTTCGAGGAAAAATTCCCACTGAAAGAATTAAATAATCCAGAGCATGACAGTTACGCAATTAGTGAAAAGAGTCACGGCAGAGAAGAAATCCGTCTTCATATTGTTTGCGATGTCCCTGATGAACTTATTGATTTCACGTTTGAATGGAAAGGACTGAAAAAATTATGCGTGGCAGTCTCCTTTCGGTCAATAATAGCAGAACAAAAGAAAGAGCCAGAAATGACGGTCAGATATTATATCAGTTCTGCTGATTTAACCGCAGAGAAGTTCGCCACAGCAATCCGAAACCACTGGCACGTGGAGAATAAGCTGCACTGGCGTCTGGACGTGGTAATGAATGAAGACGACTGCAAAATAAGAAGAGGAAACGCAGCAGAATTATTTTCAGGGATACGGCACATCGCTATTAATATTTTGACGAAGGATAAAATATTCAAGGCCGGGTTAAGACGTAAGATGAGAAAAGCCGCTATGGACAGAGACTACCTCGCGTCAGTCCTTGCGGGGTGCGGGCTTTCGTAATCTTGCCCTGTCGTGATGGATTTTTAACACATAGTTGTTTAAACGCTTTCGGTCCGTCTTTAGGACCTCGATTCTGTTCCGAGGGTTGTATAACTGGTTCATCTAATGACATGCAAAAATTAAATGAGTTAATATTTTCAGAACCAGATAGCACATTAACAGTTACGGACTAAAAAATATGGCAAGGTTATTAACAATTGTATTTTTTTTCTCTATTTCTGCGAGTGCAGTTACTGCAAGACAATTTCAGAGAGAGTTAGATTTGGCAGACAAATCAATATTATGGGCACTAATATCAGCCAGTACTAAAGAGGGACGAAAAGCGTGTTCACTTAGCTATTTTGCCTGTAAGGCCGCAGAGGCTGAACTCGGACTGGCATATATGGCTGCGAATGATAACAAGGAATTTCTCACATCCTTATCTAATATAATGAGGTACAAAATAGATGCTGGACTTTCCGAATCCTATACATGCTATTTATTAAGTAAGGGAAAGATCATAAGACCATATCTGAAAAACCTAAATCCACACCAACTTGCCGCTGATTGCATTGAAACTGTAAATAAAATAAAAGATAAGAATAAAAAAATCATTGATATAAATTCAGTTAATATTTGTAGTGATGATAAAAATATAAAGTGGAGAGTTAATAGTACTATTATGGCCATTGATGATTCTATAAAATGCATCGATGAATAATAAGTTGATTGTATTTAACTATATATTAATCATGGAAAGATCACGTAACGCTGCTTTTTTGCACTAAATGTTCAATAATTGAGACATTCCTTATTATCTAAAGCCGTTTTCCATTGCTTATACATGATCAAATACTCCTTACATAATTAATGAGAACAAAATGGAACTTAAAAAATTGATGGAACATATTTCTCTTATCCCCGATTACAGACAAGCCTGGAAAGTGGAGCATAAATTGTCAGATATTCTACTGTTGACTATTTGTGCCGTTATTTCTGGTGCAGACGATTTGGAAGATAAAGAGGATTTCGGGGAAACACATCTCGATTTTTTGAAGCAATATGGTGATTTTGAAAATGGTATTCCTGTTCACGATACTATTGCCAGAGTTGTATCCTGTATCAGTCCTGCAAAATTTCATGAGTGCTTTATTAACTGGATGCGTGACTGCCATTCCTCAAATGATGACGACTGCAAAATAAGAAGAGGAAACGCAGCAGAATTATTTTCAGGGATACGGCACATCGCTATTAATATTTTGACGAATGATAAGGTATTCAAGGCAGGGTTAAGACGTAAGATGCGAAAAGCAGCCATGGACAGAAACTATCTCGCGTCAGTCCTTGCGGGGAGCGGGCTTTCGTAATCTTGCCCTGAATACCGGACTGAGTATCAAAAAGCCGGTTAACTGAAACTGTCCAGGTTTTGGTGGTCAGTTCATAAACGCCTTATCCGGCCTAAAAACAACTAAAATTCAATAAATTGCACCGATGCGTAGACCCTATAAGCTTACGCATCGGGCAACTGTAATCACGCCATTGTCCCAATCGTCTTCCTGAATCGCAGCAGCGCGATGGTGAAAAACGCGCCGCCAATTGCCATCAGTGTCAGGAACTGCGGCCAGACGATTTCGAATCCGGCGCCACGGTAGAGTATGGCCTGCGCGAGGCTGACAAAGTGTGTCGTCGGCATGGTCAGCATAATGTCCTGCACCATCTGCGGCATACTTTCACGCGGCGTGGATCCACCGGAAAGCATTTGTAACGGTAGCAATACCAGAATCACCAGCAGCCCCAGTTGCGGCATTGAACGCGCGATCGTCCCCATAAAAATGCCGATTGACGTGGTGGCAAACAGACTGAGCGCCACGCCCAGCATAAACAGCGGGATCGAACCTTCAATCGGTACGCCCAGCACGCCTTTCACCATCAGCACCAGCGATAATCCCGATACCACCAGCACCACCAGCCCCATCGACCAGACCTTCGCCATCATGATCTCAAACGGCGTTATCGGCATAACCAGTAAATGTTCCACCGTGCCGTGTTCACGCTCGCGGATCAGCGCCGATCCGGTCAGCACAATCGCCAACATGGTAATGTTGTTGATGATCGCCATCACCCCGCCAAACCACGCGGGATCGAGGTTCGGGTTAAAGCGCATCCGGGTTTCCAGCGATACCAACGGTTCGCTGTTATCACGGTAGCGCGCGACAAAGCTGTTCACTTCACCGTTGATAATATTCTGGATATACCCGTTGCCAGTGAATGCCTGGCTCATGCGCGTGGCATCGACGTTCACCTGAATATCCGGCTGGCGTCCGGCGAGGACATCACGCTGAAAATTAGGCGGAATATTTATCGCGAAGGTATAGCGTCCGGCGTCCAGTCCGGCATCCATCTCATCGGCGGTGATCATCTCCGGCGGCAAAAACCACGGGCGGTAGAAGCTGTTAACGATCCGGTTCGACAACTGCGATTGATCCATATCGGCAATGGCGATCGGCGCGAGGTTCAACGATCCTGGCGTGACGGTCGCTGACGAATACACCGACACCGTAAACGAGAAGACAATCAGCGTCAGCATCGCTTTATCACCGAGCAGACTGCGCAACTCTTTGATACCCAGATTAAAAATATTGCGTAAATGGCGCATCATCCCTCCTGTTTTTTCAGCAGCAGGATGCTTAAGCCCATCACCAGCGGTATGGCTATCAGCAACGGGATAAAAAGTTGCCACAAATCAGTCAGATCAAGCGCCTTCGAGAACGTCCCGCGGGCGATAGTCAGAAAATGACTGGTAGGGTAAACCTCGCCGATCCAACGCCCCGGCCCTTCCAGCGAAGCTACCGGATCGATCATCCCGGAAAACTGCGTCGCCGGAATCAACGTGATAATCGCCGTACCGAAAATGGCGGCAATCTGGCTTTTCATAAAGGTAGAGATCAGCAGCCCCATTCCGGTGGCAATGATGATATACAGCAGCGCCGCCAGGGTGAGCGTCAGAAAACTGCCTTTATGCGGTACGCCAAACACAAACACTGACAGGGCGCAGAGCAGGAAAAAGTTCAGCATCCCCAGCGCGATGTACGGCAGTTGTTTGCCAAGCAAAAATTCGCTACGGGTGGTGGGGGTCACGTAAAGGTTGATAATCGACCCCAACTCTTTTTCCCGCACCACGCTAAGGGCGCTTAGCATTGACGGGATCATCATCAGCAACAGCGGGATCACTGCCGGAACAATCGCTGGCAGGCTTTTTACATCCGGGTTATAGCGGTAGCGCGTCTCAATATTCATCAGCCCGCTTTGGCTGGCGGGCGTCGATTGCCGACTCGCCACATCCTGTAGCCAGCTCTGGTGCATCGCCTGCACGTAACCTTTTACCGTTTCGGCACGGCTGGGCATCGCACCGTCGATCCAGACACCGAGTTCCACAAGCGTACCGCGCGCGATATCGCGCCCGAAATTGGGTGGGATCTCAATCGCCACCGTGATATCGCCCGCACGCATCCGGCGATCAAGCTCGTCATAACTGGTGAGCGGCGGCTGTTCGATAAAGTAACGGGAACCGGAGAGATTGAGCGTCCACGCCTGGCTACTGACGGTCTGGTCGCGGTCGAGCACCGCAAAGCGCAGGTTTTCCACATCCATACTGATGCCGTAACCCATTATCAGCATCAGGATCACCGTTCCCATCAGCGCCAGCGTCGAACGCACCGGATCGCGACGCAGTTCCAGTGCTTCGCGGCGGCTGTAGCTAAACAGACGGCGCAGGCTAAATCCCTGACGCGGCGCGTGGGTGGTGTCATGTACCACGGGCGGCGCTTCGGTTTCGTTGCTCTGCCCTGCCGCTTCCTGCAAACAGGCGATAAATGCCTCTTCCAGACTGGCGGCTCCGCGTTTCTCAACCAGCTCTTGCGGTGTACCGCTGGCGAGCACTTTTCCGGCGTGCATCAGTGAGATACGGTCGCAGCGTTCCGCTTCGTTCATAAAGTGGGTGGAGATAAAAATGGTTACTTTGTCCTGGCGCGAGAGATCGACCATCAACTGCCAGAACATATCCCTCGCCACCGGATCGACACCAGAAGTAGGCTCATCGAGGATTAACATCTCCGGGCGATGAATCACCGCCACCGCCAGCGAAAGGCGCTGACGAATGCCGAGCGGCAATGACTCAGGCAGCACATCTTCAACGTCGTTGAGCTTAAAACGCTCGCTCATTTCAGCCACTCGCGCGGGAATTTCCGCTTCCGGGATGTGAAACAGACGAGCATGTAACTCCAGGTTTTGCCGCACGGTGAGTTCGTTATAGAGCGAAAACGCCTGCGACATATAGCCCACCCGACGGCGAGTATCGATATCTTTTGGATCAACCGGTTGTCCGAACAGCCACGCCTCACCTTCGCTGGCGGGCAGCAGTCCGGTAAGCATTTTCATGGTGGTGGATTTACCGCAGCCGTTCGAACCGAGGAAGCCAAAAATCTCCCCGCGTGGAATGCGGAAATTGACGTGATCAACGGCAACGAAGGAACCAAAACGCATGGTCAGATCGCGCGCTTCGATGGCAATCTCTGCGTTTTCAGGTTGATATGGTGGGATCACTACCGCCTGATGCGCCTGGCGTTGCGCTTGCGGTAACAGATTAATAAATGCTTCTTCCAGCGTGGCGCTTTGCGTTTGCTGCCGCAGCTCTTCGGCGCTGCCAGTTGCCAGCACTTCTCCGGCATTCATCGCTACCAGCCAGTCGAAGCGTTCGGCCTCTTCCATGTAGGCGGTGGCGACCAACACGCTCATGTTGCTTTGTCGCTGGCGAATGCTATCGATCAGATCCCAGAACTGGGCGCGGGAGAGCGGGTCAACCCCCGTTGTTGGCTCATCAAGAATCAACAGTTCCGGGTCGTGGATTAACGCGCAGCATAACCCAAGTTTTTGCTTCATCCCGCCGGAGAGCTTCCCCGCAGGACGATCGCGAAACGGTGCTAACCCGGTGCTGGTCAGCAGCTCATTGATTCGGACTTCCCGCTCCGCTTTGTCGTGACCGAACAGGCGGGCGAAAAAATCGACGTTTTCATACACCGACAAAGTGTGGTAGAGGTTTTTGCCCAGCCCTTGCGGCATCCAGGCGATGCGCGGGCAGACGTCGCGGCGATGCTTCGGGTCGCGCATATCGCCGCCCAGTACCATCACGTTGCCCTGCTCAATGACGCGGGCACCGGAAATCAGCGATAACAAACTCGACTTCCCGACGCCGTCCGGGCCAATCAGCCCGACCATGCAGCGTGCCGGAATATCGAGAGTGATATTGTTCAGCGCAACGGTTTTTCCATAATGCTGGCTCACGTCCGCCAGTTGCGCGACAGGCGGGACGGGAACCAGTTCCAGATGCGTCATTGCGGCAACCTCACCACCAGGTCTTCAGGCCACGGACGTTCTTCGTTCACCCGCACCCACGCCACGCCCGGCAAACCCGTTTTGACATATTCCAGATGTTGCTGGAGTAATTCCGGTGGGATACGCGCTTTGACACGGAACATCAGTTTCAGCCGCTCATCGCTGGTTTCGACGGTTTTTGGCGTGAACTGGGCGACGCTGGCGACAAAACTGATGGTCGCAGGAATACGCAAATCTGGCGCGGCATCGAGGATCAACCGGGCTTCACCACCCAGTTTCAGCGTGCCCGCCTGTTCGGTTGGCAGGAAGAAGGTCATATAGACGTCGCTGAGATCGACCATATTCAGCACCCGACCGCCTGCCGCCAGCACTTCGCCTGGCTCGGCAACCCGATACTGCACGCGTCCGTCACGCGGGGCTTTCAGTTCACTGTCATCGATATCTGCGGCAATGCGCCGCTCAGTGGCTTGTGCCGCTTCGACGCGTGTTTGCGCCTGAATGATATTGGTGCGTGCCGCCTCTATAGCGGCTTTAGAAGCCGAAACCTGGGCTTTTGCCGATTCCAGCGCAGCACGGGCGCTTTCGGCGGCGGCGCGGTCATCATCCAGTTGTTGCGCAGAAATAGCTCCACTATGGGCGAGCGAGCGGGAACGCGTATGACGTTTGGCTACGGAGTCCAGTTCAGCCTGGCGTTGATTAACCAGCGACTGTGCGGCACGAGTTTCACTTTGCCGCTGCTCCAGCAAAGCCTGCGCGGCAGCAACGGCACTTTGCGCCTCTTTGATTTGCGCGATGGCTTCCAGTCGCTGCTCCTGCAACACGCGAGTATCCATCTTCGCCAGCACTTCACCTTCACGGACAAACTGCCCCTCTTTCACCAGAATGGTGTCAATACGCCCGGCAATTTTACTGGCGATATCCACTTCCGTCGCTTCAATACGACCATTACTGACGGCAAAGCCTTCCGGCACACCTGCCGGACGCAATAACCACCACGCCACGGCGACTGCAACCGCCAGTAACCCTACAACCCACCATGCCAGATGGCGCTTAATATTATCCATAATCGACCCGCCATAATCCCTGTAAGCAATCGACGCGTGTTACAACTGCCACCGAACGACGTTCAGTGAATTATTCCATCCGGGATAAGAAGGAAACGGCAAAGGCGGCCAGGGCGCAGAAAACTGAGCGCCAACGGGGAAGGCTTAGTGAAAACGGGTAGTAATGTTGTCATCATCAGCATTCCTGGCCGTAAATGAAACACGCATACTCATAAGTGAAATCAATTAAATACTAACAGTTATATTCATGTTGTCTATTTGATTACCATCAGCTTGTGATACATCGCGATGTTCTTCTGTTCGATAGCGTTTTTAACCAAAAATCTTCTGCACAGGTTCTCAGGTACTACTGCGCAGGTTTCCGTAACAGAAAACCCGATGACTATCACATAGCGTTATTATCGCCGAGGTGCAAATATCTACCGAAAGTGAAATATTTTTTGAAAAGATGATAGATGATAAATGCTTGTGTATTAAATAAAGCAATCTCGAACAAGGTCGTTTAAAGCAACAAAATAAAAATAGGATAAAGATATTAACTCGGAATTTACCTTAGGATAAATATTTATTTGTCAGCATTAACTCACATCTAAAACTTAACACTCAGGGCAATAAATCCGGCTATAGTAAAGTTACTTGTTACATTTGGTGGTATCTCATTGTTATATTTAACTGACTAAAAATACTACTGATACGCTTTCTTATATTAGCAGAAAGTACACATGGAGTTTAAAATGAATATATATATCGGATGGCTATTTAAATTAATTCCTTTAATTATGGGGATAATATGTATTGCATTGGGTGATTTTGTATTAGCAGGTTCCGGGCAAAGTGAGTATTTTGTGGCGGGGCATGTGCTTATTTCGCTTTCTGCAATATGCCTGGCGTTGTTCACTACGGCATTTATTATTATTTCGCAGTTAACGCATGGTGTGAATAAGCTCTACAACACACTTTTTCCTGTTATTGGTTACGCTGGGTCTGTCGCAACTATGATTTGGGGATGGTTACTGCTGGCAAGTGATAATGTCATGGCCGATGAATTTGTTGCCGGGCATGTTATTTTCGGTGTTGGGATGATTGCTGCCTGCGTATCAACCGTGGCGGCGTCTTCTGGGCATTTTCTGCTGATCCCCAAAAACGCCTCGGGCAGTAAGAGTGATGGTACGCCGTTGCAGGCTTATTCTTCAACAATCGGTAACTGCTTAATTGCCATTCCCGTTCTGCTTACTCTCTTTGGTTTCATTTGGTCAGTTGCGCTGTTACGTAGTGCAAATATTACAGCGCATTATGTTGCAGGCCATGTACTACTGGGGCTAACCGCAATTTGCGCTTGTCTTATTGGCCTGGTCGCCACCATTGTTCATCAAACGCGGAACACATTCTCAGCGAAAGAACATTGGCTGTGGTGTTATTGGGTTATTTTGCTCGGCTCACTTACCGTTATTCAGGGGATCTACGTTTTAGTCAGTTCTGATGAAAGTGCCAGACTGGCACCCGGCATTATTCTCATCTGTCTGGGGATGATCTGCTACAGTATTTTCTCCAAAGTGTGGCTGTTGGCGTTGGTATGGCGACGCACCTGTTCGTTAGCCAACAGAATACCCATGATTCCGGTATTTACCTGTCTGTTTTGCCTGTTCCTCGCAGCGTTCCTTGCTGAAATTGCGCAAACCGATATGGCTTATTTTATTCCTTCGCGAGTTTTGGTTGGCTTAGGTGCAGTGTGTTTTACACTGTTTTCCATCGTTTCTATATTAGAAGCGGGTTCTGCGAAAAAATAATCACTCTCGCCGGATTGTGGTTATGCTACAGCCCGGCGAATATTAATACTTCCCGTTATTCACGCAGCACTCTTCACGCAGAAAGCTAATAATCCCTTCCAGAACATCATATTGCGAGACACACATCAACGTGCGACTTTCGCGGTTTTGCTTAACCAGACCAACGGAGACCAGCGCCGAGATATGGTGGCTCAAGGTCGATGCGGGGATCGCAAGTTCCTTCTGTAACTCGCCTACCGGCATCCCGCGTTCTCCCGCTTTGACCAGATGACGAAAAATAAACAAACGGGTCGGATGACCTAATTCTTTCAGTGCCTTAGCGACATCTTCCAGTTCCATAAGTAGTTTCTCCGGCTAATTGATATTTCGATAATACCAGAAATATCTTGCTCACCGCTCGTTATTTCGATAATTTTAGAAATATAGTTTTAGCGAGGGTATAAAATGTTTGAATGGTTACCAGGGCTGCGCGACGCCGCCGGGATGTTCCTGTTCTTAGCCGTAGAGCTATCGTTACTTTTTCTTCTTATCAGTGCTGGTGTTAGCGTAATCCGTCAGAAAATCCCGGATCATAAGATCCAGAAAATGATGGGTGCGCGTAAAGGGCGTGGTTATTTGCTGGCAGCAATGTTAGGTGCAGTGACTCCGTTTTGCAGTTGCTCAACCATTCCCATGCTTCGCGGTCTTCTTTCTGCAAAAGCGGGATTTGGCCCAACGCTCACCTTTTTATTTGTTTCACCATTACTCAACCCGATTATCGTCGGGCTAATGTGGGCAACATTTGGCTGGAAGGTAACGTTGCTGTACGCCGTTATTGCGTGCGGCGTTTCGCTGGCCGCCAGTTTGTTACTGGATTTTGTTGGCTTCGAACGATACGTCATACCGGCGAAGGGGAGCAACGCGAGCTGCTGCAAACCAGTGTCCGATAAACCCGTTATTAACTTGCGCTCCGCGACGTTTACACCACAAACCACATCTTGCTGTACCGCAGAACCTGCTGTTAATTGCTGTAGTGCAGCCAAAACGACGCCCCCCAGCCTGCTGACTCAGGCAATAAAGGATGCATGGCTGCAATTTAAAGAAGTGCTTCCCTACCTGTTAATTGGGGTGCTAATTGGCTCATTTATTTACGGCTTTATTCCAGCACAATGGATTGCAGCACATGCCGGAACGGATAATCCACTGGCTATCCCCTTGAGCGCGGTTATAGGTATCCCGCTCTATATACGTGCAGAGGCCGTCATTCCCCTCGCGTCGGTATTAATGACCAAAGGCATGGGGATGGGAGCCGTAATGGCACTCATCATCGGCAGCGCGGGTGCCAGCTTAACAGAAGTTATTTTGCTGAAATCGATGTTTCGCACGCCGATGATTATTGCCTTTCTGATGGTAATTTTAGGAATGGCCGTGGTTATGGGATATGTAACGCAAGCGTTATTTTGAGGCCAAATCCTGCGCACAAGCCCATGCGCTCGACCACGCCCACTGGAAGTTATAGCCCCCCAGCCAGCCGGTGACGTCCATCACTTCACCGATGAAGTACAGCCCCGGCACTTTGCGCGCTTCCATTGTCCGTGATGAGAGTTCGTTGGTGTCCACGCCGCCGAGCGTCACTTCGGCGGTGCGATAGCCTTCGGTGCCGTTGGGTTGTACGCGCCAGTCGGTCAATGTGGTAATCAACACCTGTTGATCACGCACGTTGAGCTGTTTTAGCGGGACGTCCGGGATTTGCCCAAGTTGTTGTAACCGTTCAACCAACCGTTTCGGCAGATGAACCGCCAGCGTGTTTTTCAGGCTCTGATTCGGATGCGCGTTACGCTGTTCATTAAGAAAGGCTTCCAGATCGACATCCGGTAGCAGATTGATGCTGACAAATTCACCCGGTTGCCAGTAGCTGGATATCTGCAATACCGCAGGGCCAGACAAGCCGCGGTGGGTGAAGAGTAAGTTCTCGCGGAATACGGTGCCGTTTTCAGCGGTGATCACCGAAGGCACCGCCACGCCCGCCAGCACCTGTAACTCTTCCAGCAACGGTTTATGCAGGGTGAATGGCACCAGGCCTGCGCGGGTTGGCAACACGTTGAGGCCAAATTGTTCGGCAATCTTATAACCGAACGGCGATGCGCCCAGACCAGGCATCGAGAGACCTCCGGTGGCAATGATCAGTTTATCGCAGCCGACGGTCATACCGTTCAGTTCAAGCGTAAACCCCGTTTCATCCTTTGCCACACTCAGCACTTCGCTGCGCAATCGGAAGGTCACATTACCCTTTTCACACTCATCCACCAGCATGTCGACAATCTGCTGAGCGGAGTCATCACAGAAGAGTTGCCCTAACGTTTTCTCGTGCCAGGCGATGCCGTGTTTATTGACCAGATCAATGAAATCCCACTGGGTAAAACGCGCGAGTGCAGACTTACAAAAATGCGGATTTTGGCTCAGATAGGCGCCTGGCTCGACATAAAGGTTGGTAAAGTTGCAGCGTCCACCGCCAGACATGAGGATTTTGCGCCCGGGTTTTTTACCATTATCAATCAGCAAAACTCTGCGCCCTGCCTGACCTGCCAGCGCAGAACAGAACATACCCGCCGCACCAGCGCCTATAATAATGGCATCAAACCTTTCCACGTTGCGCTCCTCTTAGAAAAAATGGGCGTGAATTGTAAAGATTCCTCAGTGGCCGCACCAGCAGCAATATTACTTAGGGGAAGTATTTGTCTGAATTATATAAGATAATTATTTTTTGAGCGAAATTCATACAGGAGGCAAATCAAAAAAATCTATATTTCACTTTGCCCGCGCCGCGAAAGTCACTGATAATGCGCCGCGTTCATGTCCTCAAAATGGCGTAACGTCCTATGCTACATTTGTTTGCTGGCCTGGATTTGCATACCGGGCTGTTATTATTGCTTGCACTGGCTTTTGTGCTGTTCTACGAAGCCATCAATGGTTTCCATGACACAGCCAACGCCGTGGCAACTGTCATCTATACCCGCGCGATGCGTTCTCAGCTCGCTGTGGTTATGGCGGCAGTGTTCAACTTCTTGGGTGTTTTGCTGGGTGGTCTTAGTGTTGCCTATGCCATTGTGCATATGCTGCCGACGGATCTGCTGCTTAATATGGGATCGTCCCATGGTCTTGCCATGGTGTTCTCTATGTTGCTGGCAGCAATTATCTGGAACCTTGGTACCTGGTACTTTGGTTTACCTGCATCCAGCTCCCATACGCTGATTGGCGCGATCATCGGTATTGGTTTAACCAATGCGTTGATGACCGGGACGTCAGTGGTGGATGCACTCAATATCCCGAAAGTATTAAGTATTTTCGCATCTCTGATCGTTTCCCCTATTGTCGGCCTGGTGTTTGCTGGCGGTCTGATTTTCTTGCTGCGTCGCTACTGGAGCGGCACCAAGAAACGCGCCCGTATCCACCTGACCCCAGCGGAACGTGAAAAGAAAGACGGCAAGAAAAAGCCGCCGTTCTGGACGCGTATCGCGCTGATCCTTTCTGCTATCGGCGTGGCGTTCTCTCACGGCGCGAACGATGGTCAGAAAGGCATTGGTCTGGTTATGTTGGTTCTGATTGGCGTCGCACCAGCGGGCTTCGTGGTGAATATGAATGCCACTGGCTACGAAATCACCCGTACCCGTGATGCCATCAACAATGTGGAAGCTTACTTTGAGCAGCATCCTGCGCTGCTTAAACAGGCGACCGGTGCCGATCAGTTAGTACCGACACCAGAAGCAGGCGCAACACAACCTGCGGAGTTCCATTGCCATCCGTCGAATACCATTAACGCGCTCAACCGCCTGAAAGGCATGCTGACCGCCGATGTGGAAAGCTACGACAAGCTGTCGCTTGACCAACGTAGCCAGATGCGCCGCATTATGCTGTGCGTTTCTGACACTATCGACAAAGTGGTGAAAATGCCTGGCGTCACTGCGGATGATCAGCGTCTGTTGAAGAAACTGAAGTCCGATATGCTGAGCACCATCGAGTATGCTCCGGTGTGGATCATCATGGCGGTCGCGCTGGCGTTAGGTATCGGTACGATGATTGGCTGGCGTCGTGTGGCGACCACTATCGGTGAGAAAATCGGTAAGAAAGGCATGACCTACGCTCAGGGGATGTCTGCTCAGATGACGGCAGCGGTGTCTATCGGTCTGGCGAGTTATACCGGGATGCCGGTTTCCACCACTCACGTACTCTCCTCTTCCGTAGCGGGGACGATGGTGGTTGACGGCGGCGGCTTACAGCGTAAAACCGTAACCAGCATTCTGATGGCCTGGGTGTTTACCCTCCCGGCTGCAGTTCTGCTCTCCGGTGCGCTGTACTGGATCTCCTTGCAGTTCCTGTAATCGCACGCATAAAAACGAGCGGGTCAGTTTACTGGCCCGCTTTTTTTATGCGTTATTACCGTGGCGCTTAATGCCAAATCATCAACGCAATCAGGCTTACCACCACCAGGCCACACAATGCGCTGGTCAGAATAAACTGACGACGCACGCGCTCGCAGCGACGGATAAACTCATCATCGTGATGATCGCGATAACGTTGGGCATAGATATACCAAACGAGACGCACCTGTTTGTTGGGTTGGCCATGTGAGGTAAAAAAGCCCCCTCCATCAACATATTGATAGAGCAATGGATCGCAATTACGCAGTACCACTAACAACGCGCGTAGTGATGAGAAATAGCGCGCCATGTTAACAATGCAAACGACACATAAAGCCCAAAATAATGCGACGGTGCTTATCATACCCCCTCCCCGGCGACCTGCCCGCGGAGTTCCCCTCCGGGGCTACCGCTCCCGATACGCTGCCAATCAGTTAACACCAGGTCCTGGAGAAACCGCTTTTGTGATGACAAACATCCGAGCGGCTCTATAGATAGTGTAGGAGATCAGGTTGTTTTTTTTCCATAAGGTTAACCACTATCAATACATTCATGTAGAAAATTTGATTATCTGATTGGTAAGCAAGGCGGATTGACGGATCAGCCAGGTCGCTATAAGGTAAGGATGGTCTTTTCACTGAATCTTTACGGCTGGGTTAGCCCCGCGCACGTAGTTCGCAGGACGCGGGTGACGTAACGGCACAAGAAACGCAAGCTGGCCAGTCATCTACAACTTTATGGAAGGAGTAACACTATGGCTTATAAACACATTCTCATCGCGGTCGATCTCTCCCCGGAAAGCAAAGTTCTGGTAGAGAAAGCAGTCTCTATGGCTCGCCCCTACAATGCGAAAGTTTCTCTGATCCACGTAGATGTAAACTACTCTGACCTATACACCGGACTTATTGATGTAAATCTGGGTGACATGCAGAAACGCATTTCCGAAGAGACTCATCATGCATTGACCGAACTCTCCACCAACGCAGGATACCCCATCACTGAAACCCTTAGCGGCAGCGGCGATTTGGGTCAGGTTCTGGTTGATGCGATCAAGAAATACGACATGGACCTGGTTGTTTGTGGTCACCACCAGGACTTCTGGAGCAAACTGATGTCTTCCGCGCGTCAGCTGATCAACACCGTTCACGTTGATATGCTGATTGTTCCGCTGCGCGACGAAGAAGAATAATATCTCCCCTACTTGCTCCTGAACGCCCGCTTATGCGGGCGTTCTGCTTTTTGTGTTGTACCCGAATGCGACGTGCGAGTACAAACACGGGAGCGCTCAATCAAGCCGGTGTTCATCCGCAGTCAGAAAGTTCCACTACGCATCGAATAATTCAAATTCACACCCCAACAAAATAGCATTTAGCGCCATCATATCTCAAACAACCAGCATGATTAGCTGGTTGTTTTTTGCTGTGATAGTGCATTAATGCATTCATTACATCAATATTAAGAATTTTAGACGTGTGTAAACTCTTTCGCACGCAATCACTTACGCGTTCATACTTTTCATGATGGTATTGAAAGGCTAAAAATTATGAATACAACAACACCCACTGGGATGCTGCAACAACCTCGCCCATTCTTCATGATCTTTTTTGTCGAACTATGGGAGCGATTCGGTTACTACGGCGTGCAAGGCGTCCTAGCCGTTTTCTTCGTTAAACAGCTCGGTTTCTCGCAAGAACAGGCTTTTGTCACCTTTGGTGCCTTCGCTGCGCTGGTCTATGGCCTTATCTCGATCGGCGGTTATGTTGGCGACCATCTGTTAGGAACTAAACGCACCATTGTCCTTGGGGCAATTGTTCTGGCGATGGGCTACTTCATGACCGGGATGTCGCTACTCAAGCCAGACCTGATATTCATCGCGCTGGGAACAATCGCCGTCGGCAACGGCCTGTTTAAAGCCAACCCGGCAAGCCTGCTTTCGAAGTGCTATCCACCGAAAGATCCACGTCTCGATGGCGCTTTCACCCTGTTCTATATGTCGATCAATATCGGCTCGTTGATTGCGCTGTCGCTAGCACCGGTTATCGCTGACAGATTTGGCTATTCCGTAACCTATAACTTATGCGGAGCAGGATTGATTGTCGCGCTACTGGTTTACATCGCCTGTCGCGGAATGGTGAAAGATATTGGTTCTGAACCAGATTTCCGACCGATGAACTTCAGCAAATTGTTGTACGTGCTACTTGGCAGCGTGGTGATGATTTTCGTTTGCGCATGGCTGATGCACAACGTGGAAGTCGCCAATCTGGTACTGATTGTTCTCTCTATCGTCGTGACCATTATCTTCTTCCGTCAGGCATTCAAGCTGGATAAAACCGGGCGCAATAAGATGTTTGTCGCCTTTGTGCTGATGCTTGAAGCGGTAGTGTTTTACATCCTCTACGCCCAGATGCCAACGTCGCTGAACTTCTTTGCTATCAACAACGTGCATCATGAAATTCTCGGTTTTTCCATCAACCCGGTGAGCTTCCAGGCGCTTAACCCGTTCTGGGTGGTGCTCGCCAGCCCAGTTCTGGCAGGCATTTACACGCATCTGGGTAACAAAGGCAAAGACCTCTCCATGCCGATGAAATTTACCCTCGGTATGTTTATGTGCTCGCTGGGCTTTTTGACAGCCGCCGCAGCGGGAATGTGGTTTGCGGATGCCCAGGGGCTGACATCGCCATGGTTTATCGTGCTGGTTTACTTATTCCAGAGCTTAGGTGAACTGCTTATTAGCGCCCTGGGCCTGGCAATGATTGCCGCTCTGGTGCCACAACATTTGATGGGCTTTATTCTCGGGATGTGGTTCCTTACGCAGGCTGCCGCGTTCTTGCTGGGCGGCTATGTGGCAACATTTACCGCAGTACCAGACAACATTACCGACCCGCTTGAGACGCTGCCTGTCTATACCAACGTGTTTGGTAAGATTGGTCTGGTTACACTGGCCGTTGCAGTAGTGATGCTGTTGATGGTGCCGTGGCTGAAACGAATGATTGAGACGCCGGAAAACCATTGATTATTCTTGCAGAAAACAGGGTAGCGATAACGCTACCCTGTTTTACTTTTACGCCGGTGTACCTGCATAAATATCAAAACGATGCCCTTTGGTGACAACCGCGTTTGGCGTAGCAACATTCGCCAGCGGCGGCGCGTAGTCCGGGCGCTTTACCACCACGCGTTTGGTCGCCAGCAGCCGCGCAGGCTCCAGCAACCCATCGGCGTCGAGATCCGGTCCCACCAGCGACTGAAACACGCGCATCTCTTTTTTCACCAGCGCGCTTTTCTGCTTATGCGGGAACATCGGATCGAGATAGACCACCTGCGGGCGCGGGGTAATATCAGTCAGCGCCGTCAGGCTGGAGGCGTGAATTAACTGCAAACGCTCCTGCAACCAGCCGCCGATCTCCGCATCCGCATAACCACGCGCCAGGCCATCGTCGAGCAATGCAGCAACCACTGGATTACGTTCCAGCATCCGTACGCGGCAGCCGACCGAAGCCAGCACAAAGGCATCGCGACCAAGTCCTGCGGTGGCGTCCACCACGTCCGGCAGATAATCGCCTTTAATGCCCACCGCTTTCGCCACCGCCTCACCGCGGCCACCGCCGAATTTGCGACGGTGCGCCATTGCCCCGCCGACAAAATCAACGAAAATGCCGCCAAGTTTCGGCTCATCGCGCTTGCGCAGTTCCAGATGCTCCGGCGTTAACACCAGCGCCATCAGGTTGTCTTCATCGTGCTCCAGCCCCCAACGGGTCGCCAGAACAGATAAGGCACCGTCTCCGGTGCCTGTTTCATCAATTAAGCAGATTTTCACTGAATGATCAGCCCTTAATGCCGTAATGCTCCAGCATCGCATCCAGTTGCGGTTCACGACCACGGAAGCGTTTGAACAGCTCCATCGGCTCTTCTGAACCGCCACGGCTCAGAATGTTGTCGAGGAACGACTGTCCAGTATCACGGTTGAAAATCCCCTCTTCCTCAAAGCGAGAGAAGGCATCAGCCGCCAGCACATCGGCCCACAGGTAGCTGTAGTAGCCTGCTGCGTAACCACCAGCGAAAATATGGCTGAAAGCGTGCGGGAAGCGGCCCCATGACGGAGACGGTACCACGGCAACCAGTTTCTTGATTTCTGCCAGAGTTTCGAGGATTTTCGCTCCCTGATCCGGGCGGAACTCTGCATGGAGGCGGAAATCGAACAGGCCGAACTCCAGCTGACGCAGAATAAACAGCGCCGCCTGGTAGTTCTTCGCCGCCAGCATTTTATCCAGCAACTCTTTCGGCAGCGGTTCGCCAGTTTCATAGTGACCGGAGATAAACGCCAGCGCCTCCGGCTCCCAGCACCAGTTTTCCATAAACTGGCTCGGCAGTTCGACCGCATCCCACGGCACCCCGCTGATCCCGGAAACACCAGCGGTTTCGATGCGGGTCAGCATATGATGCAGGCCGTGACCGAACTCATGGAACAGAGTAATCACTTCGTCATGGGTAAACAGCGCCGGTTTACCATTTACCGGGCGGTTGAAGTTACAGGTCAGATACGCGACCGGTTTTTGCAGCGAACCGTCTGCTTTACGCATCTGGCCTACGCAGTCATCCATCCACGCCCCGCCGCGCTTGTTTTCACGGGCATACAGGTCGAGGTAGAAGCTGCCACGCAGTTCGTTGTTCTCGTCATACAGTTCGAAGAAACGTACATCCGGATGCCAGACATCAACATCTTTACGCTCTTTAGCGGTGATGCCGTAAATACGTTTCACCACTTCAAACAGGCCGTTAACCGCTTTGTTTTCCGGGAAGTACGGACGCAGCTGTTCGTCACTGATGCTGTAAAGATGCTGTTTTTGTTTTTCGCTGTAGTATGCGATATCCCACGGTTGCAACTCATCGACGCCAAATTCGGCTTTGGCGAAGGCGCGCAGTTGCGCCAGCTCTTTTTCGCCCTGCGGACGCGCGCGTTTTGCCAGATCGGTTAAGAAATCAAGCACCTGCTGCGGGTTTTCTGCCATTTTAGTGGCAAGGGATTTAAAGGCGTAGTTTTCAAAGCCCAGCAGTTGCGCCAGTTCGTGACGCAGCGCGAGGATCTCTTCCATCACCTTGCTGTTATCCCACTTACCGGCATTCGGGCCTTGATCGGAGGCGCGGGTGCTGTAAGCGCGATACATCTCTTCACGCAGGGACTGATTGTCGCAGTAAGTCATTACCGGCAGGTAGCTTGGGATATCCAGCGTCAGCAGGTAGCCTTCCAGTTCTTTCGCTTCGGCCTGGGCTTTTGCCGCAGCCAGCGCGCTTTCTGGCATCCCCGCCAGTTCCGCTTCGTCGGTGACGAGTTTAGTCCAGCCCATCGTCGCATCGAGGACGTTGTTGCTGTACTGGTTGCCCAGCTCAGAAAGACGGGTGGCAATTTCGCCGTAACGCTGCTGTTTCTCTTTCGGCAGACCGATGCCAGAGAGTTCGAAGTCGCGCAGTGCGTTATCAACCGCTTTCTTCTGCGCCGTGTTCAGCGTGGCGTAATGATCACCATCGCGCAGGTCGCGGTATGCTTTATACAGCCCTTCATGTTGCCCTACCCAGGTGCTGTATTCCGACAGCAGCGGCAGGGTTTGTTCGTACGCTTCACGCAGTTCCGGGCTATTTTTCACCGAGTTCAGGTGGCTGACCGGGGAGAAAATACGCCCCAGCACATCGTCCACTTCCGCCAGCGGCTGGCAGAGATTTTCCCAGGTGTACGGTGCCCCTTGCGCTACTACGCGCTCCACATTTTCGCGGCAGTCGTTTAGCGCCTTCGTCACGGCTGGAACGACATGTTCCGGAAGAATTTTAGAAAACGGAGGCAATTCAAAGGGAGTCAGTAACGGATTCGTCATTAGCGCAGTCCTGGTTAAAGAGGTTAAGGAAGCGCTCAACAGGCGCTTTACATAATGTGTGTAGCATGGGGTTAAGTGTAGTGAATTTCAATGAGAAACGTTACGCTTTCGCGGCGGCGGCCTCTTTTCGGTATACTGTCCTGATAGGCTTTTGTGCGCCCCGAATACGGGCCGATTTTTACTTACCGGAACACCTTTACCCATGCTCAGTTATCGCCACAGCTTTCACGCTGGCAACCACGCCGACGTCCTTAAACATACCGTTCAGAGCCTGATCATCGAGTCGCTGAAAGAGAAGGATAAACCGTTTCTCTATCTCGATACCCACGCGGGTGCCGGGCGTTATCAGTTAAGCAGCGAACACGCCGAGCGTACTGGCGAATATCTCGAAGGCATCGCCCGTATCTGGCAGCAGGACGATTTGCCTGCGGAGCTGGAGCCGTACATCAATGTGGTTAAACACTTCAACCGTAGCGGTCAGTTGCGTTACTACCCCGGTTCACCGTTGATTGCTCGCCAGCTACTCCGCGAACAAGACAGCCTGCAACTGACCGAGCTGCACCCGAGCGATTACCCGTTGCTGCGTTCTGAATTTCAGAAAGACAGCCGTGCGCGCGTGGAAAAAGCCGACGGTTTCCAGCAGCTTAAGGCAAAACTGCCGCCGGTTTCCCGCCGTGGTTTAATCCTTATCGACCCGCCGTATGAAATGAAAACCGACTATCAGGCGGTGGTCAGCGGGATAGCAGAAGGCTACAAACGTTTCGCCACTGGCACTTACGCATTGTGGTATCCAGTGGTGCTGCGTCAGCAAATTAAGCGCATGATCCACGACCTGGAAGCAACCGGCATTCGCAAAATTCTGCAAATTGAACTGGCGGTACTGCCAGACAGCGATCGCCGCGGCATGACCGCTTCCGGCATGATTGTGATTAACCCACCGTGGAAGCTGGAACAGCAGATGAATAACGTGCTGCCGTGGCTGCACAGCAAACTGGTTCCGGCTGGCACCGGGCACGCCACCGTAAGCTGGATCGTGCCGGAGTAATTGCAGCCATCGCTGGCACCTATTACGTCTCGCGCTACAATCGCGGTAATCAACGATAAGGACACTCTGTCATGACTAAACACTATGATTACATCGCCATCGGCGGCGGCAGCGGCGGTATCGCCTCCATCAACCGCGCGGCTATGTACGGCCAGAAATGTGCGCTGATTGAAGCCAAAGAACTGGGCGGCACTTGCGTGAATGTTGGCTGCGTGCCGAAAAAAGTGATGTGGCACGCGGCGCAAATTCGTGAAGCGATCCACATGTACGGCCCGGATTATGGCTTTGATACCACCATCAATAAATTCAACTGGGAAACGTTGATCGCCAGCCGTTCTGCCTATATCGACCGTATTCATACTTCCTATGAAAACGTACTCGGTAAAAATAACGTCGATGTAATCAAGGGCTTTGCTCGCTTCGTTGATGCCAAAACGCTGGAAGTTAACGGTGAAACCATTACGGCCGATCATATTCTGATCGCCACCGGTGGTCGTCCAAGCCACCCGGATATTCCGGGCGTGGAATACGGCATTGATTCCGATGGTTTCTTTGCCCTTCCTGCTTTGCCAGAGCGCGTGGCGGTTGTTGGTGCGGGTTACATCGCCGTTGAACTGGCTGGCGTGATTAACGGCCTGGGCGCGAAAACGCATCTGTTTGTGCGTAAACATGCGCCGCTGCGCAGCTTCGACCCGATGATCACTGAAACGCTGGTCGAAGTGATGAACGCTGAAGGCCCACAGTTGCATACCAATGCCATCCCGAAAGCGGTGGTAAAAAATGCCGACGGCAGCCTGACGCTGGAGCTGGAAGATGGTCGCAGTGAAACGGTGGATTGCCTGATTTGGGCGATTGGTCGCGAGCCTGCCAATGACAACATCAACCTCGAAGCCGCTGGCGTTAAAACCAACGAAAAAGGCTATATCGTCGTCGACAAATATCAAAACACCAACGTTGAAGGTATTTACGCGGTAGGCGATAACACGGGTGCAGTGGAACTGACACCGGTCGCGGTGGCGGCAGGTCGCCGTCTCTCTGAACGCCTGTTTAACAACAAGCCGGACGAGCATCTGGATTACAGCAACATTCCGACCGTGGTCTTCAGCCATCCGCCGATTGGTACTGTCGGTTTAACGGAACCACAGGCGCGCGAGCAGTACGGCGACGACCAGGTGAAAGTGTATAAATCCTCTTTCACCGCGATGTATACCGCAGTCACCACTCACCGCCAGCCGTGCCGCATGAAGCTGGTATGCGTTGGGCCAGAAGAGAAGATTGTCGGTATTCACGGCATTGGTTTTGGCATGGACGAAATGTTGCAGGGCTTCGCGGTGGCGCTGAAGATGGGCGCAACCAAGAAAGACTTTGACAACACTGTCGCCATTCACCCAACGGCAGCAGAAGAGTTCGTGACCATGCGTTAAATGTTAAAGGGCTAAGAGTAGTGTGCTCTTAGCCCTTAGCTACGTTTCCGCTATCAGTTCAGAAGCTGAAGCAGAAAGCGGATCAGTTCCAGCAGCGCAATTAACGCCCCAAGAACGACGATTGCTTTATCAATCACCCGTTTTCTCCATGCGATGGAGTGAGAATGCATCCGCTTACTCATCCATTGCCTGTCACGGTGCATGTCCCATTGTTAGATGACAACTATCTCACTCCGGCCAGAGCATCAGTTAACGGCACCACCCGTACTTCTGACCAGGACTTTGAAAGCGTTTATGCGCATTGCCAGAGTGAAAATGTCTCAGAGCTAACTGGATAATCATACAGTACATGCAGGTTATAAAACCAGCACGTCCTTGCAATAGTTTCAGTATGGTATTAGCATTGATGCGTTAGATGATGACTATCTCGCTCCAGCCAGAGCCACCAACTCTGGGCTGGAAAGTAAAAAACCGACGACAAGTCGGTTTTTTTACGTCCTGATTCGGACAAGGCTTAGTACGGCGGCGACCCGATGAAAGTATATAAATCGTCTTTCACCACCATGTATAGCAAACTGTCCCTTCGCCAGCTAAAGAAATCGCTAACGCTTGCAATGTCAGCCACTGGCTAATAGTATTAAACTGTTAGATAAGAGCTCTCTCACTCCGGCCAGAGCCACCAACTCAGGCTGAAGAGTAAAAAACCGACGCAAAGTCGGTTTTTTTACGTCCTGATTCAGATCTCCTTTCAAATGAATACCCAACTCTTAATTCATACCCATACCTTTCTCTGCACTTACATATTCGATAAACCATATATGTTTTTGACTTATCCGTTTTGAAGAGAGACACTACCTGCAACAATCAGGAGCGCAATATGTCATTTCTGTTACCCATCCAACTGTTCAAAATTCTTGCCGATGAAACCCGCCTGGGCATCGTTTTACTGCTCAGTGAGATGGGTGAATTATGCGTGTGTGATCTCTGTACTGCCCTGAATCAGTCACAGCCCAAGATCTCACGCCACCTGGCATTGCTGCGTGAAAGCGGGTTATTGCTGGATCGCAAGCAAGGTAAGTGGGTTCATTACCGTTTATCGCCGCATATTCCTTCCTGGGCTGCGAAAATTATTGAGCAGACCTGGCGATGTGAACAGGAAAATGTTCAGACTGTTATCCGTAACCTGGCTCGACAAAATTGTTCCGCAGACAGTAAGAACATTTGCAGTTAAAAAATTTAGCTAAACACATATGGATTTACATATGTGTTTTATCCGGGAGGCATTATGTTACTGGCAGGCGCTATATTTGTCCTGACCATCGTATTGGTTATCTGGCAACCGAAAGGTTTAGGCATCGGCTGGAGTGCAACGCTCGGCGCGGTACTGGCGTTAATAACGGGTGTGGTACATCCGGGCGATATTCCGGTGGTGTGGAATATCGTCTGGAACGCGACGGCTGCATTTATTGCCGTTATTATCATCAGTCTGCTGCTGGATGAGTCAGGCTTTTTTGAATGGGCGGCGCTGCACGTCTCACGCTGGGGCAATGGACGCGGTCGCTTGCTGTTTACCTGGATTGTCCTGCTCGGCGCTGCCGTTGCGGCCCTGTTTGCTAATGATGGCGCGGCGCTTATTTTGACGCCGATTGTCATCGCCATGCTGCTGGCTTTAGGTTTCAGTAAAGGCACTACGCTGGCGTTCGTTATGGCGGCCGGGTTCATTGCCGATACCGCCAGCTTGCCGCTTATTGTCTCCAACCTGGTGAATATCGTTTCGGCAGATTTCTTTGGCCTCGGCTTTCGCGAATACGCATCGGTGATGGTGCCGGTGGATATCGCCGCAATTGTTGCCACGCTGGTGATGCTGCATCTCTATTTCCGCAAAGATATTCCGCAGAACTACGATATGGCGCTGCTGAAATCTCCCACCGAAGCGATTAAAGATCCTGCGACGTTCAAAACTGGCTGGGTTGTTTTACTGTTTCTGCTAGTGGGATTTTTCGTCCTGGAACCGCTCGGTATTCCGGTTAGTGCCATTGCAGCTGTGGGTGCGCTGATTTTGTTTGCGGTCGCTAAACGCGGTCACGCGATTAATACGGGTAAGGTGCTGCGCGGTGCGCCCTGGCAGATTGTCATCTTCTCGCTCGGCATGTATCTGGTGGTTTATGGCCTGCGCAATGCAGGACTAACGGAATATCTTTCTGGCGTACTCAACGTGCTGGCAGATAACGGCCTGTGGGCCGCGACGCTCGGCACCGGATTCCTCACCGCCTTCCTCTCTTCTATTATGAACAATATGCCGACGGTGCTGGTTGGCGCGTTGTCCATTGATGGCAGCACGGCATCTGGCGTTATCAAAGAAGCGATGGTTTATGCCAACGTGATTGGCTGCGATTTGGGACCGAAAATTACCCCAATTGGTAGTCTGGCAACGCTGCTCTGGCTGCACGTACTTTCGCAGAAGAATATGACAATCAGTTGGGGATATTACTTCCGTACAGGGATTATCATGACCCTGCCTGTGCTGTTTGTGACGCTGACCGCGCTGGCGCTACGCCTCTCTTTCACATCGTAATGAGATACTGATATGAGCAACATTACCATTTATCACAACCCGGCCTGCGGCACGTCGCGTAATACGCTGGAGATGATCCGCAACAGCGGCACAGAACCGACCATTATCTATTATCTGGAAACACCGCCGACGCGCGATGAACTGGTCAAACTCATTGCCGATATGGGGATTTCCGTACGCGCGCTGCTGCGTAAAAACGTCGAACCGTATGAGGAACTGGGCCTTGCAGAAGATAAATTTACTGACGATCGGTTAATTGATTTTATGCTGCAATATCCCATCCTGATTAACCGCCCGATTGTGGTGACGCCGCTGGGAACTCGCCTGTGTCGCCCTTCAGAAGTCGTGCTGGAAATTCTGCCAGATGCGCAACAAGGCGCGTTCACCAAGGAAGATGGCGAGAAAGTGGTTGATGAGGCGGGTAAGCGATTAAAATAAACAAAGGGGGCGGCTACGCCCTCTCATTATTGACAAAAAATACATAATTTCGATCGTGCAATTTCAGTAAATTATTGATATCCACGCAGGACGGATAAACAATGTTTTTTAATGAACAGATAAAATGAGTCATATAATAAGCGTTTTAAAATTGAAGATCCCCAAAGTTAAAATTACGAATGGCTTGCATATCTAACATTTATAAACCATTATCATCACATCAATAACAACTTTTACGCCATGTGCCATTAGAAATAAGATCCTCCTTATAATATCCCATATTATAAGGAGACACATAATAACATCACACATCAATGCTTTCCGGAACTCATCTGCAAGGATATAAATATCAGACAGGTTTACGTTACTATCAGGCATATCACCTGAAAATCAGATGAAAACTATAAAGAAATATCTATTATGGTTTTAACATTTGTTGATAAGGATAGTAACATGAACAAGACAAAAGGTGCACTCATCTTCAGCCTTTCATTTTTTCTTGCCGCATGTAGTTCGATTCCGCAAAATATCAAAGGCAATAACCAACCTGATATTCAAAAAAGTTTTGTTGCTGTTCATAACCAACCGAATTTGTATGTTGGCCAACAGGCACGCTTCGGCGGGAAGGTTATCAACGTTATCAACGGTAAAACAGATACGTTGCTAGAAATCGCCGTATTGCCGTTGGATAGCTATGCAAAACCTGACATTGAGGCCAACTATCAAGGGCGACTGCTCGCCAGACAAAGCGGCTTCCTTGACCCAGTGAACTACCGTAACCACTTTGTCACCGTTCTCGGCACCATTCAGGGCGAACAACCTGGATTTATCAATAAAGTCCCATATAACTTCGTTGACGTAAATGTGCAGGGGATTCAGGTATGGCATTTGAGAGAAGTGGTCAATACCACCTACAACTTGTGGGATTACGGCTACGGCGCATTCTGGCCTGAACCCGGCTGGGGCGCACCGTACTACACCAATGCAGTTAGCCAGGTAACGCCAGAACTGGTGAAATAATTTGGTTTAAAGATGCAGATATTTTTCAAATATCTGCATCTTCAATAAAATCATTTCTATATAACTATAATTACAAGCCCTGACCTTTTTATTACCTTTGGCGACCTGATTATAAAGTTAATGTTCGCAACGGGAGTCGGTTATGTTTCTTATAATTACCAAAGACACCATGTTTTTCACCGCGATGAAAAATATTATAAGTAAAGGTAATGTCGTTCATATACAGAACGAAAAAGAGATTGACTTAACGTTGCATCAGAATGCCTTAGTGATTATTGATACATTAATGAATAATGTATTCCACTCATCAATGCTCAACAAAATTGAACGCCTGCGGCCTGTTCATGTCATTGTTTTCTCGCCGTTTAATATTAAGCGCTGTCTGGGGAAAGTTCCGGTAACCTTTGTCCAGAGAAACATTACGATTATTGACTTCGTCGCGCTGCTCAATGGCAGTTATTGCTCTGTACCAGAAGCGGACGTGTCACTCTCGCGCAAACAGCATCAGGTTCTGAGCTGCATTGCGAATCAAATGACGACAGAAGATATTCTGGGGAAACTCAAAATATCGCTGAAAACATTCTACTGCCATAAACACAATATTATGATGATCCTCAATCTTAAGCGGATCAACGAACTGGTACGTCATCAACATATTGATTATCTGGTCTGAAATCTCCAGCTGATATTTATAAAGAGGCCCGGCGACAGCCAGACCTCCGGACAATGACTCGTTATGCAGCAACGCCTTCCTGCGTCAGCGCCGCAATCTGTTTACGCCATTGCGCCTGCTCCTGTTCCCCTTCAGTACGCTGACCATAAAGTTGCGCAATCTGCGTACCATCATGAGCAAACAGTTCCAGGCTGGTTACGTAGCCATTGCTGGTCGGTTTACGGGTAACCCAGGCTTCAGCAATGCTCTCTTCTAATAGATGAAGAGTAAACGTCGGGTTGAAAATATTCAGCCAACCTTTCATTGGCACCACTTTTTCTACCATACCCGTGAAAATCTGTACGCAGCCACGGTTGCCAACAAACACCATGATTTCATTGCCATCCTGCTGTGCAGATTCCAGAATCTGCGCCAGCGCACTACCAGATACTTTGCAGGCCAAATCGTCTGCCACCAGATTGAACGCCTGCTGACGAGTCAGGTTGTGGCGCTTGAGCAACGTAAAAAACTGATGGACATCCGTCATCGCACGCCACTCTTGTTCTACAACACTGGCATCGACATCGGTTTGTGCGGTAGGCGCATCAATCGTTGTTAACTCAAGCGGCGTATTTTCCTCGACGATAAAGCGTGCCAGAAGCTCATTCCATGCCGCCATATCGGTATTGTCGGTAGGATAAACTTTCAGTAATGCATCGCCCTGATGATCAAAGAACTGAATACTCTGACGTTCACCGCGAGCCGTGTTTTCTTTTATATGGAAAACACTGGCCCACTGATTAAGAAACAGTCGCAAATCCAGCGCGCGCGGGTTGAGTATTAATCCGGCATGACCGTTCAAATGCTGGTTTGTGAACGAGCCAACTTGCTCATGGACTGCATATTCATTACGACAAATACATTTGGTTTCACCAACGCTTTCCAGCGCCGCCAGAATTTCACGAATATCGCCGCGCATCCGCCACGCGTCGTGCGTGACGCGCGCAAATGCCAGTTCTGCTTCGCTGATATTCATTAAACCTGCGATGTCACGCGCGTACTTTCCGGGATTTTGTTCTTTTAACTCAAGCCAGCGTGTGTAGTGGTTCATTGTCTCTCTTCCTTCCAGATAAATGCCCCGAAATATCGGGGCTGATGATTACCATTGATAACTCACGAAAATTTTGCCGTTACGTCCATCCTGTGGGATGCCCTGCGGCGACCAGTACTCTTTATCGAAGGCGTTGCCCAATACCAGAGTCGTGGTCATGCCTTTGAGCGCCTGCTGCCCTTGATAACTGACGTAGAAATCATTCACGCCGTAGCCAGGTTGTTTGCTGTAACTGCTGCTGATATGTGTTGAGCGATCGGCAAACGTACCGACCCAACCAACAGAGAAGCCACTGTGAGCGATCGGAATATTCAGGGTACTGGTAACGGTATCCGGGTTAATGCTGGAGATATATTCCCCGGTATCGGTGTCTTTGCCGCGGGTACGGTTATAGGCCACATCAAGGCTAAACAGATCAGTGGTATATTTCGTCATCACATCCCAGCCCCAGATTTTGGCGTTCGGGACGTTATAAGACATGGTTGTCGCCGCCGCGAAATCGACGGTTGTGGAGATGTAATCCTTCGCTTTGGTATCAAAGTAGCTGGCTTTAAATTCCAGGGCATCATTGGACAACATCAGGTCATCAAAACGCAGCCCAAAGCCGTACTCCTGAGTTTCGTTGGTTTCCGGACGTAAATTCGGGTTTGGCACCCAATAGTTGGTATAGAAGCGACCAATCGAGAAGTGCTTTGAATCGTTGTACATTTCGCCCATCGTCGGCGCGCGGAATGCCTGGGCATATGAACCAAATAACATCAGCCAGTTGGTCGGATTGATAGTCATCCCTGCACGAGACGACCATTTGTCGGCTTCAACATCTTTGTAGCCGTCGCTGCTACCGCGATAGCTGTCATAGCGGGTTCCGCCAAGCAGGGTAATCGGCAGATCGCGTAAGGTGATCTCATCCTGTAGCCAGCCGGAACTGAAATCAATTTTTGCTTGCGGGAAGCCCGTCGTCGCGCCGCCCGGATGCTGTTCCTGACGATAATACTCACCGCCATACGTCAGCAGGTGAGAGGCAAAACTCTCGGCAAACAGAGTGGAACGGTTCTCCAGTTTGGCACCTTTTGTTGTCTGTTCGCGGTACTCACCGGAACTTCCCGTGTTTTGCGCATTAATACGAACTTCCGACCAGTAAACTTTTGCATCAGCATTTAACCAGTCGTTGCCCACTGGAGAGAGTTTATAAGAAAGCTGAGCATCACGTTGAATCGTTGAACGATCAACCATCGGATTACTGCTGTCAGACGCTTCAACGGTCTGCGGATTTTTTGGTTCACGCGCGTCGTTATTGTAATAACGCACTAATCCGCTCAGAGCCTGGGCAGAATCAATTTGCCAGGTTCCTTTCGCCAGCATGTTATTAATAGCCTCATCATTCGGCGCGGTTTCGCCATTGCTCTGGCGTAAATCACCACGATCGCGACTGGACCAGGCCACAATACCATCCAGATTTTCCGTTCGCCCAAACGCGCTCGCGCCTAATCCCAGGCTATGGTCCCCCGTGCCACCGGTGCCAAAAACGCGAAAACCGCTGCTTTGTCCTTCCTGCAATAAATCTTTTGCATCGACCGTATCGTAGGAGATAACACCACCCAGCGCGCCACTGCCATACAGTAATGCCGAAGGTCCACGGACAATCTCGACACGTTTGATCAGCGCCGGATCGAGGAAAGTCCCATTCAGGTGTCCGGTATCCGTTCCCTGACGAACGCCATCGACAAGAACCAGCACGCCGCGATGGTCATAACCACGCATATTCACATCCTGACCGTTGGTTCGTCCGGTACCATCAAGGGTAATTCCAGGAACATGACGCAGCAGATCGGTGGCTGAAGTCGCCGTTTGGTTTTCAGGAGCGGAAGTGTCGAGGACGCTGACCATCATTGGTGCTTCGAAGGAACTACGGGCATTCCCCGTTGCCGTAACGGTCATGGTTTCAGTAGCAAAAGCAAACGTTGGCAAGGTGGCAGAAACAGCCAAAGCCAACAAACTCAAGCGCAACGAGGTAAATTGCGGACGTGACATAGCGATTCTCCATGAGGAAAATAAAAAATGCTGGCTACCTGGATTAATACCTGGATGGCTGGCGAAAAATAAATTTATTTACAATTCAAAGCGATAATATTCGCCGGGTGAGTTAACGGGCGTTTATATCCGGTGAAATTGCCTGGTATCCCGGACAATTCGCCCTCTTTGTCAGGCAAAGCGATATGCCGCATCTGGAGTGAAGAGAGCTGTGCGCTATCCCTTGCAAAAGCTATGATTTTGTTATCCATATAGTCATATTTTGTTAAAGCCAGACGTGATAATGAGAATTATTATCGATCAATTTTTTATGATCAAGCTTTTTTTTAACCGCCATTAACACAATAAACAGAGGGTTATGAAAGCTATCCTGTATCCAGAAAACCATTTTTTTCTTGTGGCAGTCCCCCACGATCTCATAACGAAACGTTGTCGTTAACCGCGATAATTTTCTCTTCTCTTTGCTATGCAAGCCGCGATATCTCTGAGATCTCAGCTTTTTCCCGCCCTGAAATTTTGTCGGTAACAAGAACGTTAGCTGACGAAGCATCTTGATAAAAATCAAAAATAAATACGCTTGTAACGCCTTGCGTATTGAATCGACGGTTGTGTTTCATATATAACTCAAATGATAATCATGATCATTCTCAATTCGATAAGAGTTCTCATATGATGCCAAGGATCACCAACAGGCCGTATCTTTTTTCCCCACTAACGTTATGTATTTCAGCCGTGGCCTCTGCCGCGAAGACTGCGGTAAAACGAAAAAAATTGTTTACGGCAGTACTGGCTCTTAGCTGGGCTTTTAGCGCAACGGCTGCCGAACGCATTGTGGTCGCAGGAGGATCACTGACGGAGCTAATCTACGCGATGGGCGCTGGCGAGCGCGTGGTGGGTGTCGATGAAACGACATCTTATCCACCAGAAACCGCCAAACTGCCGCATATTGGTTACTGGAAACAACTCAGCAGCGAAGGCATTTTGTCACTTCGCCCGGATAGCGTAATTACCTGGCAGGATGCAGGACCGCAAATTGTGCTCGACCAGCTGCGGGCGCAAAAGGTCAACGTCGTCACTCTGCCGCGTGTACCAGCCACCCTTGAGCAGATGTACGCCAACATTCGCCAACTGGCAAAAACGCTACAGGTTCCTGAACAAGGCGAGGCGCTGGTGACACAAATCAGCCAACGCCTGGAGCAAGTACAGCAAAGCGTGGCGGCCAAAAAAGCCCCGGTTAAAGCGATGTTTATTCTCTCTGCTGGCGGCAGCGCGCCACAGGTTGCCGGGAAAGGCAGCGTCGCGGATGCCATTCTGTCGCTTGCCGGAGCAGAAAACGTCGCTACCCACCAGCAGTACAAAAGCTACAGCGCGGAATCGCTGATTGCGGCTAACCCTGAAGTGATTGTCGTAACCTCACAAATGGTCGATGGGGATATTAATCGGCTACGTTCTATTGCCGGAATTACCCACACCGCCGCCTGGAAGAACCAGCGCATTATCACCGTTGATCAAAACCTGATTCTGGGAATGGGCCCGCGTATTGCTGATGTCGTTGAGTCTTTACACCAGCAACTTTGGCCGCAATAAACGGATTTAAATCAGACGTATGAACATGAAAAACACCCTGGATCTCACGCCTCATTTTGCTTTAGACGGTGACCAGCCATTTAAAGACAGGCGTGCCATGATGCCGTTTCGTGGGGCCATTCCGGTCGCCAAAGAACAACTGGCACAGACCTGGCAAGCGATGATCAGTCAAACAACCTCACCTCGTAAGCGACTGGTTTATCTTCATATTCCTTTTTGCGCGACACACTGCACGTTTTGTGGTTTTTATCAGAATCGTTTTAATGAAGATGCGTGTGTTCATTATACCGATGCCCTGATTCGAGAAATCGAACAGGAGGCAGACAGCGTATTGCATCAGTCCGCGCCCATCCATGCGGTCTATTTCGGTGGCGGTACGCCTTCCGCACTCTCCGCGCGCGATTTGGCAAGAATCATCACCACACTACGAGAGAAATTACCACTGGCACCCGATTGTGAAATCACCATTGAAGGCCGGGTACTGAATTTTGACGCTGAGCGAATCGACGCTTGCCTTGATGCGGGAGCAAACCGCTTCTCAATTGGTATTCAGTCGTTTAACAGCAAAATCCGCAAGAAAATGGCTCGCACTTCGGATGGCCCAACCGCCATTGCGTTTATGGAAAGCCTGGTCAAACGCGACCGTGCTGCGGTGGTGTGCGATTTGCTGTTTGGCCTGCCAGGCCAGGATGCGCAAACCTGGGGAGAAGATCTGGCTATTGCCCGCGATATCGGTCTTGACGGCGTCGACCTCTATGCGCTCAACGTCCTGCCCAACACGCCACTGGGCAAAGCCGTGGAAAATGGGCGCACTACCGTGCCCTCTCCGGCGGAGCGTCGCGATCTTTACCTGCAAGGGTGTGATTTTATGGACGATGCCGGTTGGCGCTGTATCAGTAACAGCCACTGGGGCCGTACCACACGCGAACGCAATCTCTATAACCTGCTGATAAAACAAGGTGCCGATTGTCTGGCCTTTGGTTCCGGCGCCGGCGGTTCGATTAATGGTTACTCCTGGATGAATGAACGCAATCTGCAGACCTGGCATGAATCCGTCGCGGCAGGCAAAAAACCGCTGATGATGATCATGCGTAACGCCGAACGTAACGCGCAATGGCGTCATACCTTGCAGTCGGGCATTGAAACGGCGCGTGTACCGCTGGACGAACTTACGCCACATGCCGAAAAACTCGCACCATTACTGGCCCAGTGGCACCAAAAAGGCTTAAGCCGCGATGCTTCAACGTGCTTGCGATTGACCAATGAAGGTCGTTTCTGGGCAAGCAACATTTTGCAGTCTCTTAATGAACTGATTCAGGTACTTAATGCGCCAGCGATTGCGCTTGAAAAACCATAACAGGAGTGATTTATGAGCCATGTCTCGTTACAGGAATTTTTGAAAACGGAGCCAGACGGTACGCTGGAGGCGATCGCCGAACAATACAACACCACGCTGCTGGAGGTAGTGAAAAATCTGCCCTCTCCGACAGTTGTGTCAGGCGATAAATTCGATACTGTCTGGGATACCGTCTGCGAATGGGGCAACGTCACCACGCTGGTGCATACTGCCGATGTGATCCTCGAATTTAGCGGCGAACTGCCTTCGGGTTTCCACCGCCACGGCTATTTCAATCTGCGTGGAAAGCACGGCATGTCCGGGCATATCAAAGCAGAAAACTGCACGCATATTGCCTTAATCGAACGTAAATTTATGGGCATGGACACCGCATCCATTCTCTTTTTCAACAAAGAAGGCAGCGCCATGCTGAAAATCTTCCTCGGCAGGGATGACCATCGTCAGCTCCTGAGTGAACAGGTCAACGCCTTCCATGCTCTGGCAGCATCGTTAAAGGAACACGCCTGATGACACCGTGGCTACTCTTTGGCGCGGGCGGAAAAGGTGTGGGCGCCAGAACGCTTGAACTGGCGCTGGCGGAACAACGTCCGGTCGTCGCTGTCGTTCGCCGCGCAGACTCTGCGGCTCAACTGGTGCAACAAGGTGTGCAGGTTTTTACTGGCGACGCTTGTGACGCCAGCGTAGTCGCAGCCGCCTGCCGCGCGGCTGGTCCGCAAGCACTTATCATCTCAACAATGGGCGGCGCACAGGATTATCTGGCCCACAGAACGGTGATTGATGAGGCCGAAAAGGCAGGCATCAGTCGCATGATTCTGGTGACTTCTTTGGGATGCGGCGATAGTTGGCCGTTCTTATCGGATCGGGCAAAAGCCGCGTTTGGTCAGGCGGTGCGCGAAAAGACACTGGCGGAAAGCTGGCTGCAAACCAGCCAGCTAGACTACGCCATTCTCCGCCCTGGCGGTCTGCTTGACGGCGCAGCAACAGGCAAAGCACAACGGATACAAAATCAGGAGTGTCATGGTTTTGTCCGCCGTGCCGATGTCGCCGCACACATTCATGAACTGGCAAACGCGCCAGCACTCAACAAGCAGATCTACAGTCTGATTGAATCTGACCTGAAACCAGCGTAATCCCATGCGGCGCAGACTCTCCGCGCCGCAACGTCATAACGGAGTTTTGCGTGCTCAAGGATTCATTTTCATCCGCCAGTGTCTTTATGGGGCTATCACTATTATTGCTTGCCCTGGTGCTGTTCGGTGCCAGTCAGGGCGCGTTAAAAATCAGCTTTAGCGCCCTTCTTGATGAGGAATACCGCGATATCTGGCTCAATATTCGTCTGCCACGCGTTTTACTGGCCGTGCTGGTAGGCGCCGCGTTGGCAACCGCCGGGGTGATTATGCAGGGGCTTTTCCGCAACCCCATGGCTGACCCTGGATTGCTCGGCGTCAGTAGCGGTTCGGCATTAATGGTCGGCGTTGCTATTGTACTGCCCTTTTCGTTCCCCGTGGTGCTGGTGCTTTATGAACAAATGGTGTTTGCCATCGCCGGAAGTTTAGTGGTCTGCACCATCATTTTTCTCATCACGCAGCGCCATCGCGATGGCAGCATGATGCAATTGTTACTCGCCGGTATTGCCATCAATGCCCTGTGCGGCGCAGCGATCGGCATACTGAGCTATATCGGCGATGAGCAACAGCTACGACAACTCACGTTGTGGATGATGGGCAATCTCGGTCAGGCGCAATGGCCAACGTTATTGGTTGCCGGTTCCTTCATTCTGCCCGCCATTATGGCAACAACGTGCCTCGCCGGAACGCTGAATTTGCTGCAACTTGGTGATGAAGAAGCCCATTACCTCGGCGTGAACGTAAAGCGTAAACGCCAACAATTACTGTTGATTAGCTCACTGCTCGTTGGCGCTGCCGTATCGGTAAGCGGCATTATCGGCTTTATTGGCCTGGTGATCCCCCATCTGATTCGCATGACAACCGGAGCAAATCATCGCTGGCTAATTCCTTGCTCTGCCCTTGCCGGAGCCTGCTTATTACTGATGGCAGACACGCTTGCCCGCATACTGGTACAGCCAGCAGAAATGCCTGTAGGATTACTAACCAGCCTGCTTGGCGGTCCGTATTTCATGTGGTTGATTCTGCGCAAAGGGAGGATCGCATGATTAGCGCCCGGAACCTGGTTTATAGCCTTCATGGGCGACGCCTGACTGACAATGTCTCGCTGACTTTTCCCGGCGGGGAAATTGTTGCCATTCTCGGCCCTAATGGTGCGGGAAAATCCACGTTGCTTCGCCAGCTCACCGGCTATCTTCAACCTGATAGCGGTGAATGCCGGTTATTTAATAAGCCATTAAATGAATGGTCAATTACCGAACTGGCGAAACACCGGGCCGTGATGCGTCAGAATAGCCATATGGCGTTTCCATTCAGCGTACAAGAAGTGATCCAGATGGGGCGCCATCCGCATCGTAGCGGTAATCAGGGGGATGAAACGGCACAGATAATGGCGCTATGCGACTGTCAGGCGTTAGCAAACCGCGACTATCGGCATTTATCCGGCGGTGAACAACAGCGTGTGCAATTAGCGCGCCTGCTGGTGCAACTCTGGGAACCGGTCCCTTCACCGAAATGGCTATTTCTTGATGAACCAACGTCGGCGCTGGATATTCACCATCAACAACATCTTTTTCGTTTATTACGCCAGTTAGTTCGCGAACGGCAATTTAACGTCTGCTGCGTATTGCACGATCTTAATCTTGCAGCCCGTTATGCTGACCGTGTTGTTTTGATGCAAAAAGGAAAGGTTGTCGCAAATGGCAAACCGCAGGACGTATTGACACAGCAGGCGCTGACTTTGCTCTATGGCGCGGATATTACCGTACTAAAAGATCCTGCCAACCACTCACCACTGATCGTCCTCGATCATTAAACCAACAGGAGTACCGCTCTGGTACTCCTGCCGAATAAATAGCGATACAGATTAGCTAATTGAAACGCCTTTCACCCCTGCCATGCCTTTTAATAATCGCAACAGGTCTTCTATCGACGTCGTGGCATGAAGCTGAATATCAATGGAAACCACCTCATGATCTTCATTTTCTTGCAACGAAACTAAATCAGTTTTTATTTTTTGTTGTTTAAACCAGTCGAGCATCGACAGCGTATTACCGTTCACCAACGTCAGCTGTAAATGGTAATTCTTGTTCATCAGCCGGAAAGTTAATTGATGGAAGACTTCCAGTACCAACAAGGTCATTACAGAACCGTAAATCCCCAGCTCATACATGCCGCTACCAATCACCATACCGATTGCTGCTGTTACCCAGATATCCGCAGCGGTGGTGAGGCCGACAATATTTTGATTACGAACGAGGATATTACCCGCGCCTATAAAACCGACGCCAGTGACAACCTGAGCGGCAATACGGCTGGGATCAAGCCCGACGTGATCCAGCGCCAGCACATCAGCGAAACCATATTTCGACACAATCATAAACAGGGCGCTACCCATACCGATTAAGACATGTGTACGAAGCCCTGCCCCTTTGCCGCGCATTTGCCTTTCCATGCCAATAGCACCACAGGCAATAGCAGCCAGGATTAGACGAATAATAAATTCTGCAGTCATATAAAAATGCAAAAAGGAGCAGCAAGATGGCTCAACTTGCTACTCCTTTTTGCTTTATTCCTGTTAATTCGGCAGGACATTTGCCAATTTATCTTTGAAGGTATACAAATTTTTCTGCGGATTTTTCTTACAATATTCAATCACTTTAGGAATCTGAGTCAGATCAGTTTCATTTAAGGTTACAGTATCACCACCTTTGTAAACCGTTTCCTCATGCAGCATCCACCATGCAACCGGTGTCATCGCTTTTGGATTCAGGTCAATAAATTCCTGACAAGTCATATCTTTAGCAGATTCATTAGCAGCCAGTGCAGATTGTGCATTAACCAGTGAAAGTGCCGCTACAGCGCCAACGAAAATCATGGCCTTACGTAGAGATGAAATATTCATTTTACAACCCATTCAACAAATAAAGTATATATGAACAGGAGGATTATCTGCTTTTAACGCGAGGTATTCCTGCCTGTTCAATATTCAAGGAAATACGATGCAACGCATTCCATGAATTACATATCTTTCTTAATCTTGTCCCATTCGCCTTTAACTTTATCTTTAAAGCTGGCTTGTTTATCCTGAGTACAAGCCTGAACGATAGCTGGGGTTACGGTTGCAATGCCCTGAACATCCATAACCGCATCTTCTGGTTTATCTTTGTTATTCAGTGCTTCAGCAAAACCGACTGCAGTCGGCTGGAAGGATTCGTCCACAGCCAGGAAATCTTCACAGGTCCAGGAGTTGACAGGTTTTTTATTGTCAGCTGCTTTTTGTGCATCCGCGGCATTGCTCACAACTGGCAGAAGAAGCAGGCCACCAAGAATTACACCTAATACTTTTTTCATCGTAATATCCTCAACTATAAAGTGAAAGAGCCGTCACGAATCAATTTCGACATTGAGGTTATAACCTGGTTTTTTGGGTATGTCATGTTGAGATAAAATATCAAAATCAGATATTTTTATTTAAATACAACAAGTTACATGGGTGTTAGACACATTAATTAGGAAATTTTTATTAAATCACATGCATTCCTGGATGCATTTTTGGCATAGATTGATAGTAGGGGTTTTTCTTCTTAAATTTATAGGGTGGTTCTATGTTATATATAGATAAGGCAACAATTTTGAAATTTGACCTGGATATGCTTAAGAAGCATCGAAGAGCAATCCAGTTTATTGCTGTGCTACTGTTTATTGTCGGTTTGCTGTGTATAAGCTTCCCGTTTGTCTCTGGCGATATCCTTAGCACGGTCGTTGGCGCATTATTAATCTGCTCAGGTATTGCGCTTATTGTTGGTTTATTCAGCAACCGGAGTCATAATTTCTGGCCTGTATTATCCGGCTTCCTTGTCGCTGTCGCCTATTTGTTGATCGGCTATTTCTTCATCCGCGCACCAGAACTGGGAATTTTTGCTATTGCGGCGTTTATCGCTGGCTTGTTTTGTGTCGCTGGGGTTATTCGCTTGATGAGCTGGTATCGCCAGCGTTCAATGAAAGGCAGCTGGCTACAGCTAGTCATTGGTATCCTGGATATCATCATCGCATGGATATTCCTGGGTGCAACGCCAATGGTTTCTGTAACACTAGTTTCTACACTGGTGGGGATAGAATTAATATTCAGCGCTGCCAGCTTGTTTAGCTTCGCGAGTTTATTCGTTAAAAAATAATCAATATCAGACCGTCGACACAGTATTTCCCACACCGCCTCATAATCACTCATAGTGACTATGAGGCATGTAACACTCTCACTTCATATAGCCACCAGGGCAAAACATAAACCATCGTTGAAATAATTACCGTGCGACTCATTAAACAACTCGCTGAAACCTTTATGGTTTTATAAATTTCACAACAAATTAGCCATTTCAAACATTATCATGGCTGATATTTTCTGTAGTCAGGTTTAATGTTTAAAAGTGCAGTGGGAAAATGAAATCAAGATTTTGCAGGCATTGGCTCAATAAGAAGGTAATTAATGCAGTTGATGTTAATTTTCCTGAAAAATTAAAAAGAAAGCTGGCAATCCAATTGCCAGCTTAAGTAGAAACAAGGAGACTCGATATTTAAATCGGATTACTTTTTTATTTTAGTTTTATCATTCAGAAATCACAAACTTTAAATTGATAACTTATTCTTGGTAAAAATATGGGAGTTGTTAATTTCCTGTTAGTACTAACAAATTTATAACAACCAGGAATGTTACCTAGGATCAATATATGGAGTGCGTGATGGATAAATCTCAAGTTTTGATTAGTGTTAATAGACGTATTAGTTCACGAAGGGCAGCGTTCTTATAGGCGTTTACTATATTGAACAACGAATTCGGACATGGATGTAAATAATGAAAAGGATGACATGTTCGAAACAATAACGGCTAAGGAGCAAGTTATGATTTTTCTCATGACGAAGGATTCTTTTCTTTTACAGGGCTTTTTGCAGTTGAAAGATAATCACGAAATGATAAAAATCAATTCCCTGTCAGAGATAAAAAGCATAGGTAACAAACCATTCAAGGTGATCATTGATACCTATCATAATCATATCCTTGATGAAGAAGCGATTAAGTTTCTTGAGAAGTTAGATGCTGAAAGAATCATTGTTCTGGCACCTTATCACATTAGTAAACTTAAAAGTCAGTCGCCTATCTTTTTTATCAGCCGTAAAGAAAGCATTAAAAATCTGATTGATATTACTTATGGAAAACACTTGCCTCATAAGAATTCTCAATTATGTTTCTCGCATAATCAATTCAAAATTATGCAATTAATCCTGAAGAACAAAAATGAAAGTAATATCACGTCAACACTGAAAATTTCGCAGCAGACATTAAAGATCCAGAAATTCAATATTATGTACAAGCTGAAACTTAGACGTATGAGCGACATCGTGACTCTGGGGATCTCTTCTTATTTTTAAGAAGGAGTTGATGTGGCCCAGCGATAAGTGCCTGAAATTGACGGCTGGCATGACGAGGGATGCAAATGCTGACTCCATTACTCCCGGTGATAACCAAAGGAGAAGCAAAAACGAACTTATTCCCCTGGTTTATGTATCCACCAGTAGAAACATTCGTTGCCCGGACGCAGGCAGAGACTGTCAGCAGAACGGCAACATTTTTTTTGCCATCTAAATCGCCACATTGGTCACTCGGCCTGCATGCGCCATCACAGGCATACATCCCCATGGCTTGCACTATGCAGCAGGTCTGTAAATCCCTCATGCCTCTCCCCGCACACATTCAAAAAATCCGTAATTTTTCACGAATTTTCAGGGAATAAAATGAACAGAAAAAGAAAACTGTTAATACCGTTGTTATTCTGCGGCGTAATACTCACCGCATGCGACGACAAATCAGCGCAAAATGCTGCTTCCATGCCACCAGAAGTGGGCGTGGTGACGCTCTCTCCAGGCTCAATCAATGTCCTGAGCGAATTGCCCGGCAGAACTGTTCCTTATGAAGTTGCTGAGATTCGCCCGCAGGTGGGTGGCATCATCATTAAACGCAATTTTATCGAAGGCGATAAAGTTAACCAGGGCGATTCGTTGTATCAGATTGACCCTGCGCCCTTGCAGGCAGAGCTGAACTCAGCCAAAGGTTCGCTGGCGAAAGCCCTCTCTACCGCCAGCAATGCCCGCATTACCTTTAATCGCCAGGCATCGTTGCTGAAAACCAACTACGTCAGCCGTCAGGATTACGACACCGCGCGCACCCAGCTGAATGAGGCGGAAGCCAATGTCACCGTTGCCAAAGCGGCTGTTGAGCAGGCGACCATCAATCTGCAATACGCGAATGTCACCTCGCCCATTACGGGCGTCAGCGGGAAATCATCAGTGACCGTCGGCGCACTCGTTACTGCTAATCAGGCAGATTCGCTGGTTACCGTACAGCGTCTGGACCCGATTTATGTCGATCTCACGCAGTCAGTGCAGGATTTTTTGCGCATGAAAGAAGAGGTCGCCAGTGGGCAAATCAAACAGGTTCAGGGTAGTACACCAGTACAGCTCAATCTGGAAAATGGTAAACGTTACAGCCAGACCGGTACGCTAAAATTCTCTGACCCGACGGTGGATGAAACCACGGGTTCCGTCACGTTGCGCGCGATTTTCCCCAATCCAAATGGTGACTTACTGCCAGGCATGTACGTCACAGCATTAGTGGATGAAGGTAGTCGCCAGAATGTGTTACTGGTGCCGCAGGAAGGCGTTACCCATAACGCTCAGGGTAAAGCAACGGCGCTCATTCTTGATAAAGATGATGTCGTGCAGTTACGCGAAATTGACGCGACCAAAGCCATCGGCAACCAATGGGTTGTTACCTCTGGCTTGCAAGCTGGCGATCGGGTGATCGTTTCCGGTTTGCAACGCATTCGCCCAGGTATCAAAGCACGCGCAATTTCCTCCAGCCAGGAAAACGCCAGCACCGAATCGAAACAATAACGTTGCAGGCTTAAGGGGACTTTCATGGCTAACTATTTTATTGATCGCCCGGTTTTTGCCTGGGTACTTGCCATTATTTTGATGCTCGCAGGCGGGCTGGCGATCATGAACTTACCGGTGGCGCAATATCCGCAGATTGCACCACCGACCATCACCGTTAGCGCCACCTATCCGGGGGCTGATGCGCAAACGGTAGAAGATTCAGTCACTCAGGTGATTGAGCAAAATATGAATGGACTTGATGGCCTGATGTATATGTCATCAACCAGTGATGCGGCGGGTAATGCGTCCATCACACTGACCTTTGAGACAGGAACGTCGCCCGATATTGCGCAGGTTCAGGTGCAGAATAAACTGCAACTTGCTATGCCATCACTCCCCGAAGCAGTACAGCAACAAGGGATTAGCGTCAATAAATCGAGCAGCAATATCCTGATGGTGGCAGCGTTTATCTCTGAAAACGGCAGCCTCAACCAGTACGACATTGCTGACTATGTGGCTTCTAATATTAAAGACCCATTAAGTCGTACCGCAGGTGTCGGTAGCGTGCAGCTCTTTGGTTCAGAGTACGCCATGCGTATCTGGCTGGACCCGCAAAAACTCAATAAATACAACCTTGTTCCTTCCGATGTTATTTCCCAAATCAAGGTACAGAACAACCAGATTTCCGGCGGTCAACTGGGCGGAATGCCACAGGCGGCAGACCAACAACTGAACGCCTCGATCATTGTGCAGACACGTCTGCAAACACCGGAAGAATTTGGCAAAATCCTGCTGAAAGTTCAGCAAGATGGTTCACAAGTGCTGCTGCGCGACGTTGCCCGCGTCGAGCTGGGGGCGGAAGATTACTCCACCGTGGCGCGCTATAACGGCAAACCTGCCGCCGGTATCGCCATCAAACTGGCTACCGGAGCAAACGCGCTCGATACTTCGCGGGCGGTAAAAGCAGAGCTCAACCGCTTATCAGCGTATTTCCCCGCCAGCCTGAAGACGGTTTATCCTTACGACACGACACCATTTATTAAAATTTCAATCCAGGAAGTTTTCAAAACGCTGGTTGAGGCCATCATCCTCGTCTTTCTGGTCATGTATCTGTTTTTACAAAACATTCGCGCTACGATTATCCCGACTATTGCCGTTCCGGTCGTTATTCTCGGCACATTTGCGATTTTGTCGGCGGTCGGTTTTACCATCAACACCCTCACCATGTTCGGGATGGTGCTGGCGATAGGGTTGCTGGTTGATGATGCTATCGTGGTGGTAGAAAACGTCGAGCGCGTGATAGCAGAAGATAAGCTGCCGCCGAAGGAAGCGACGCATAAATCGATGGGGCAAATCCAACGTGCGCTGGTCGGGATTGCCGTTGTGCTTTCCGCGGTGTTTATGCCAATGGCCTTTATGAGCGGCGCGACCGGGGAAATTTATCGTCAGTTCTCCATTACGCTGATCTCCTCCATGTTGCTTTCGGTGTTTGTGGCGATGAGTCTGACACCTGCCCTTTGCGCCACCATTTTGAAAGCCGTTCCAGAAGGCGGTCACAAACAGAATGCGTTATTTGTGCGATTTAACCATCTGTTTGAAAAATCAACTCAACACTATACCGACAGTACCCGCTCACTGCTGCGCTGCACGGGTCGCTATATGGTGGTTTACCTGCTGATTTGTGCCGGGATGGCAGTGCTGTTTCTGCGTACACCGACCTCCTTCTTGCCGGAAGAGGATCAGGGGGTATTTATGACCACTGCACAGCTACCATCAGGTTCCACGATGGTTAACACCACTAAAGTGCTGCAGCAGGTGACCGATTACTATCTGACAAAAGAGAAAAATAATGTTCAGTCGGTGTTTACCGTTGGCGGCTTTGGTTTCAGCGGCCAGGGGCAAAACAACGGTCTGGCGTTTATCAGCCTGAAGCCGTGGTCTGAACGCGTCGGCGAGGAAAACTCGGTGACTGCAATCATTCAGCGAGCAATGGTGGCTCTGAGTAGTATCAATAAAGCGGTGATTTTCCCGTTCAACTTACCGGCGGTAGCGGAGCTGGGTACAGCATCAGGTTTTGATATGGAACTCCTGGACAACGGCAACCTGGGGCATGAAAAGCTGACCCAGGCGAGAAACGAGTTGTTGTCGCTGGCAGCACAATCACCTGATCAGGTAACAGCGGTTCGCCCGAACGGCCTGGAAGATACGCCGATGTTCAAAGTGAACGTCAACGCCGCGAAAGCCGAAGCGATGGGCGTGGAACTGTCTGATATCAACCAGACACTCTCTACCGCCTTCGGCAGTAGCTACGTTAACGACTTCCTTAACCAGGGACGAGTGAAAAAAGTGTATGTCCAGGCGGGAACACCGTTCCGTATGCTGCCGGACAACATCAACCAATGGTATGTACGCAACGCCTCTGGCACGATGGCGCCGCTTTCTGCCTACTCTTCAACAGAATGGACCTACGGCTCACCACGTCTGGAACGCTACAACGGTATTCCAGCAATGGAGATTTTAGGTGAAGCGGCGGCAGGAAAAAGTACTGGTGACGCAATGAAATTTATGGCGGATCTGGTCGCTAAACTTCCGGCGGGTGTCGGCTACTCCTGGACCGGGCTGTCATATCAGGAAGCGTTATCCTCCAACCAGGCTCCCGCACTGTATGCCATTTCACTGGTCGTAGTGTTCCTTGCCCTCGCCGCACTTTATGAAAGCTGGTCGATTCCATTCTCGGTAATGCTGGTCGTACCGCTTGGGGTAATTGGCGCGTTACTGGCTACAGACCTGCGCGGCTTAAGCAATGACGTCTACTTCCAGGTTGGTCTGCTAACCACCATTGGGCTTTCCGCCAAGAACGCCATCCTGATTGTCGAGTTTGCGGTTGAGATGATGCAAAAAGAAGGGAAGACACCGATGGAAGCGATTATCGAAGCGGCACGGATGCGCTTACGCCCAATCCTGATGACCTCTCTGGCCTTTATTCTCGGCGTGCTGCCGCTGGTTATCAGTCATGGCGCAGGCTCCGGTGCGCAAAACGCAGTAGGTACAGGCGTTATGGGGGGGATGTTTGCAGCAACGGTGCTGGCGATTTACTTCGTTCCGGTCTTTTTCGTTGTGGTGGAACATCTCTTTGCCCGCTTTAAAAAAGCGTAACGCGTAAACGAGAGTAAGGTTGAACGTGAGGGTTCAGCCTTACTCTTTCCCGCTAACCACTCGCCACTCAACAGCCAGCTTACCGCCAGGAACATCAGACTCAGTAAACAGCATTGAAAGTAGAACCCGCTCCAACCATTGGTTATCAATTTAAACAACACGACACTGACCAGAATTCCCGTAATTGTATGAATTGCAAACTTAATAATCCTGAACATGCCGCGTCTTTTCCTCCTGAAAATACGTTTACTGTTTTGCAAACTGCGAAAGCAAACTTGCCGGTGACCCGGCAGAGTTAATGAGGAAAGATTTTCACATGAAGTGTGAGGGAGATCCTGACCGACTTTCGAATGAGAAATCCAGTCAGTTAAAGGTCCCAGCTGACTGTTGCGCAAACTGGTGCGGTGTTACGCCATAGTACTGGCGGAAAGTATTAATAAAGTACGACGTACTGCTATAGCCACATTTTTCTGCGACCATCGGCAGCGGGATTTGTCGTAACTCGAGTAATCGTCTGGCCATCGACATTCGCGAGGCCAACAATATTTTACTGAAGCAGGTATTTTCATCCTGCAATTTTTTCTTGATTAGGCTTTCACTGGTATACATTTTTTCGGCGATATCACGCAGATACCAACGTTTGGCTATATCACAGCCAATAATGCGTTCAACTTTACCTGAAACGGTACTAATGCTATTAAAAAGGAAAGGAATAAGTTCTTTATTTCGTGAAAACATCGAAAGGCAGGAAAAGTAAAGCATATTACTTAATGTCCTGGACGCAATATCTTCTTGAGCAAAACTATCAAATATCGCAGTGACCAGCGGCATTGGTGGTGTTGGGTTAACTAGCAACCGTTTTTTACCATGCAGCCCTAAACACCGCCCCGAAAGACGGATATTGTGCAAGTAATAGCTAATGATCCTTTCATCGATATCTAGTCTGCGGGCATAGGATTCATCAAAAGGAAAACTCTCCACCATATTTTTGTCCATCAAAAGAATACTCTCTTTTTGCAAATAGAGTTTCTGCTGCTCATGATAAATATCAAATGAACGGCGGGTGAGGATCACTGAGCAAACGTGTGTCATGACAAGCCCTTATATTCCATTACTACAACCATTACAATTTCAGTATACAAATGAAATGATGTATGACTCCTGTAAAAATCCAAAACTGCCAAAATTGGTAGGACCAAAAAGTAATCACATACATAAGCGCATATATCAGTTAAGCCATAAAAAGTAAATGCATGCGTGATATATCTTAAATTTGTGTATAGCTTATGTTTATAAAAAATTGGCTGATCTTATCTCCAGCAAAAGTTATATTTAACCCACTGAGAGCACAAAGTTTCCCGTGCCAACATGGAGTGTTATAACGGCTTATTAGTCTGGAGACGGCAGACTATCCTCTTCCCGGTCCCCTATGCCGGGTTTTTTTTATCTTCAAAAAGCAATTATAACCTTACTATCCTTTCATGGTGACAACACTTTTCTGCTACACAAATATCCATCATCAGATGGTTATCACACCCTCTTTCAGCTATTCGTTCATGATACTCTGTCGGTGTCATGCCATAATAATTACGAAAAACATAAATAAAATACGACACACTGTTATAGCCACACGACACGGCCACTCGCTTTATAGAAAAGCCATGAATTACAATGAGTTGTAACGCACGTCGCATTCTACATTCGGTAAGCAGTTGCGAATAAGACGTCTCTTCTTCACGCAATTTTTTCTTTAACAAACTTGGACTCATCAATAACTCGCTGGCTATTTTCGCCAATGACCATTCATGAGCGATATTACGGTTAATAACCGTACAAACCCGCGTTCGCATATTGGGCTGTAGGATATTCATGAGTAGCGCTATAAACTGTTCATCTTCAAGAAAAATCGACAATATCGCGAATATTAATGCCCTTTTACGTAAAACCTCACCATAGCGGAGATTTTTACTCTGCGAAAGTTGTATAACTTCCTGAAAAACAGGGATATCTCGTGTACAGTGATGAACGATTAACGAAGGAACTTTTTTACAGGCATGAAGATTTAATGCCTCCTCCTTGAGCATCGGGAGAAATAATGAAAGTGTTTCCTTCGTGACAAAGACTACGTTCTCTGCACATTTATCAACTACAATCTGGTTTGCATCCGCAAAAACCAAATCACCACCGTTAAAACAGCGATATTCACCATTCTGCATGGTGAGAATATATTTATGCTTTGCGTACGCAATTAAACAAGCTCCATGTAGTGATTGCATCATTAATACACTATAACAGAAACATATTGTTGTATTTAATGTAGCACGCCAACACCCTAAGTCAAATCGCGACTTAAACAAAGTTTAAACGAAAAAAAGAGTAGCACCCTAAGTGGTTAGAAGCATTGTTCCGGGTCACTTATTTTTCAATCTGTTAGAGAAAAAAATAAGCAATAATAACGGATATGAATAATAACTGATGCATTCTATTGTAATTTGCACAAGATTTAATTTACATTGCAATTTATTCAATTATCTGAATTTCCCAAAAAACAAAAAAATGATCAGAATTAGCATCCTGATCATTACGCCACTGCTCTTATTTATAGGATATATTTCTTTACCGTGAATGAATTACACCCGCATGCTCCTGGCATGCAGGTGACATTCTGTTATCAGGTATGTTTAAAGCTGTTCTGCTGGGCAATACCCTGCAGTTTCGGGTGATCGCTGAGGTATTTCAGGGAGGCTTTGTAGTCTTCCAGTAACAGTTCAGCGAAGTCCATTTCGAAGCCACGGCGGCACATAATGCGCATTACCACGATGTCGGTGGCTTCACCGCCGAGGGTAAATGCCGGAACCTGCCAGCCGCGCAGACGCAGACGTTCGGAAAGGTCATACAGGGTATATCCTGGATTTTCCCCGTCTTTCAGTTTGAAGCACACCGCCGGGATACCTTCATCCGGGCGCCCCGTACAGATGAACTCATACGGCCCCAGTTTGGCGATTTCATCCGCCAGGTAAGCAGCAACCTGGTAAGAGGCGTTCTGTACTTTGGTATAGCCTTCACGACCGAGGCGCAGGAATTCATAGTACTGGGCAATCACCTGACCCGCCGGACGGGAGAAGTTGATGGCGAAAGTACCAATCTGACCGCCGAGATAGTCAACGTTGAATACCAGTTCTTTCGGCAGCGCTTCTTCGTCACGCCAGATAACCCAGCCGCAGCCCAGCGGAGCCAGACCGAATTTATGGCCTGAAGCACTGATCGATTTCACGCGCGGCAGGCGGAAGTCCCAGACAATATCCGGTGCCACGAACGGCGCAAGGAATCCACCGCTGGCGGCGTCAATGTGCATGTCGATGTAGATACCGGTGTCGGCCTGGAATTTATCCAGTGCATCGTGCAGTGGTTGCGGGAATTCATAGTTACCGGTATAGGTCACGCCGAAAGTCGGCACCACGCCGATGGTGTTTTCGTCGCAGGCCTCAATCATGCGTTTCGGATCCATAAATAGCTGGCCGGGACGCATAGGGATCTCACGCAGCTCGACATCCCAGTAGCGGGCAAATTTATGCCAGCAGATTTGCACCGGACCGCAGACCAGGTTTGGTTTATCGGTCGGCTTACCTGCGGCTTCCATACGCTTGCGCCAACGCCATTTCATCGCCATCCCACCGAGCATACAGGCCTCGGAAGAACCAATGGTGTTGGTGCCAACGGCCTGGCCGTTTTTCGGTGCAGGCGCGTGCCACAGGTCAGCAACCATATTTACACAGCGCAGGTCGATGGCTGCGGATTGCGGATATTCTTCTTTGTCGATCCAGTTTTTATTGATCGACAGGTCCATCAATTTATGGACATTTTCGTCGTCCCAGGTCTGGCAAAAAGTTGCCAGATTCTGACGAGCGTTACCGTCGAGAAATAATTCATCATTGATAATTTGAAATGCGACATCATCACGCATTTCATGCAGCGGAAAATGTTTAGATTCCGCGATAGTAGAAATTGCCTTCGCGCCAAAACGCGAGTCGAGTAGTTCTGAGCGGAAATCCGTTAACAGCTTCTGGTCCATTTCGAACTCCTTAAATTTATTTGAAGGCAATAAAAAAGTAGGATTTATCTGGAATGGGCGCAAGGGGTTACGGGTATAATTTAAATAACAAAATCCTAAGCATAAAATTGATTTATTTATATAATAAAAGAGCACTATTAATATTTACACCAGAAATTACCAAATTGATTTCAAATATATATTTGAGGAATGCCTGTTATTTCTTTAATTACCAAATAGATTTTACTTCCTTCGGCATTCTTACACAGATAACCGCCACTCTTATTTGTAACAACAACGATGTACTTGCTTTTATCATAGAGTGCGTGAATGTTCCGAAAATGAAATTTCGCAAAAAAACGTTTATCACTCATTTTCTTTGTATATTAATGGGTTATATTTTTTGACACATTAATAAACGTGATCTTCCGCACACTTCATCCCCCATCGACCGTAGCGAATGACTACTCTTAAAGGAAAGCCCGATAATTAGAGACGAATTTCGGAGGTCGGATCCTTATGCTCAATCAGAAAATTCAAAACCTTAATCCAGATGAACGGATGATCGAAGTCGATCTCTGCTATGAGCTGGATCCGTATGAATTAAAACTGGATGAGATGATGGAGGCAGAGCCAGAACCCGAGATGATTGAGGGGCTACCCGCCTCTGATGCGCTGACCCCTGCCGATCGTTATCTCGAACTGTTCGAGCATGTCCAGTCGGCGAAAATTTTCCCTGACAGCAAAACCTTCCCTGACTGCGCCCCCAAAATGGACCCGCTGGATATCTTAATCCGCTATCGTAAAGTGCGCCGTCATCGCGATTTCGACTTACGCCAGTTTGTTGAAAAGCACTTCTGGCTGCCGGAAGTCTACTCCAGCGAGTATGTATCGGACCCGCAAAATTCCCTGAAAGAGCATATCGACCAACTATGGCCGGTGTTAACCCGCGAACCCCAGGATCATATTCCCTGGTCTTCCCTGCTGGCGCTACCGCAATCGTACATTGTCCCGGGGGGCCGTTTTAGCGAAACCTACTATTGGGATTCCTATTTCACCATGCTGGGGCTGGCAGAGAGCGGGCGTGAGGATTTACTGAAATGCATGGCCGACAACTTCGCCTGGATGATAGAAAACTATGGCCACATCCCCAACGGCAACCGCACCTATTATTTGAGCCGCTCGCAGCCACCGGTTTTTGCGTTGATGGTGGAGCTATTTGAAGAAGATGGTGTGCGCGGTGCACGCCGCTATCTCGACCACCTGAAAATGGAATATGCCTTCTGGATGGACGGCGCAGAATCACTGATTCCGAATCAGGCCTATCGCCATGTGGTGCGGATGCCGGACGGCGCCCTGCTCAACCGTTATTGGGATGACCGCGACACGCCGCGCGATGAATCCTGGCTGGAAGATGTGGAAACCGCGAAACACTCCGGTCGCCCGCCTAACGAGGTGTATCGCGATTTGCGCGCAGGTGCCGCCTCTGGCTGGGATTACTCATCACGCTGGCTACGTGACGCGGGCCGTCTGGCAAGCATTCGTACTACCCAATTCATCCCCATCGACCTTAATGCTTTCCTGTTTAAACTGGAGAGCGCCATTGCCAACATCTCGGCGCTGAAAGGTGAGAAAGAGACAGAAACGCTGTTCCGCCAGAAAGCCAGCGCCCGCCGCGATGCAGTTAACCGTTATCTCTGGGATGATGAAAACGGCATCTACCGCGATTACGACTGGCGGCGCGAGCAGTTAGCCCTCTTTTCCGCTGCCGCTATTGTGCCGTTATACGTGGGCATGGCGAATCACGAACAGGCAGACCGCCTGGCAAACGCCGTACGTAGCCGTTTACTGACGCCGGGTGGGATTCTGGCGAGCGAGTATGAAACCGGAGAACAATGGGATAAACCCAACGGCTGGGCGCCGTTGCAGTGGATGGCGATTCAGGGATTTAAAATGTACGCCGATGACTATCTGGGTGATGAAATCGCGCGTAGCTGGCTGAAGACAGTGAACCAGTTTTACCTGGAACACCACAAACTGATCGAGAAATACCATATTGCCGATGGCATTCCCCGTGAGGGCGGCGGGGGCGAATATCCGTTGCAGGATGGATTTGGCTGGACCAACGGTGTGGTACGGCGCCTGATAGGTTTGTACGGCGAACCGTAATATTTTTACAGCCAGCCACGAACAACCTGCTGGCTATAAAATTACCCTCTTCAGGAGGCGATATTTAACATCATCGCCGCCTGAGTGCGGTTTTTCACTTCCAGGCGGCGGTAAAGCGACTCCAGATGCGCTTTAACCGTTCCGGTACTGATATTTAGCGCCCTGCCGATCTCTTTATTTGATTCACCTGCCGCCAGCATAGTTAAAATTTCCCGCTGGCGGGCGCTTAGCGATTTGAGATCTTTTGTGTCTTTTTCCGGTGTAGTTCGCCAGTCTCCGGGCAGAAACATCATTCCCATCGCCGCGCTATTTACCGCCAATGCAAACGTCTCGACGGCTGAATCACGCGGTACAATTGCCATCACGTTAAAATGGATAACTTCCTGTAACCATCGTTTGCTGCAATCTGTCGCCGTTATCAACACTTTAACATCAGGAAATTGCACTACGGTTTTTTGCAGTAACCAGTAGCAAAACTCACCATCCTGATCGCCATCAAGCATGACTAAGGCTTCAGGGGAGCTTTCCAGTTTTTGCCACAGTGCATCTGCCTGATCGACGCCCTGAATACTCACTCCTGGAATACGCTGCTGTAAGCTGATTTTCATTCCGTGAATAAATATTGACTGCCTGTCAAACATGATTATATGCATTACTGAATCTCCACCTGGATACGTTAAAACTCTTAAGTAGGGGAAGGGTATTACCCGAGAGGCAAAATAAGAATTCGCCATTTGGCGGTAGCCATTCTACAGATATGCAATGTGGAAAATAGTTACCGATATAAATAGTTACAGCTGACAGCCTGAAATTACATGTCGAGGGCATTATTTAAAACATTTTTGAGGATATCCTTATATCTTCATCTGGCCGCCATTCAAATAAACCGTGATTTTCGCGAGAACTGACTAAATACCTGACCGCAAAACGATTAAATTGCGCACGAATAGCCAATACTACATTTACTATTTTGCAGGAATTTGCTGAAAAGACAGTCTTTCAAGCGTTAATTTTCCTTTTCCGTGCAGCTAATCAGACATTTCCTTCTAAAAAATACCTGTATTAATCATTACTACATTGTGAAACCTTGCATTAGATGCTAGAAAAAACAATAAATAATGCGATATACGCGTTACTGTTTCGCTGTGAACAACAATCGGTCAAAGAAATGGATAAAATTCACGCAATGCAGTTGTTCATTAAGGTCGCAGAGCTGGAAAGTTTTTCCCGCGCAGCGGATTTCTTTGCTCTGCCAAAGGGAAGTGTTTCACGCCAGATACAGGCGCTGGAACATCAGCTTGGCACCCAGTTGCTGCAGCGCACTACGCGGCGGGTCAAACTTACCCCCGACGGCATGACCTATTACCAACGAGCGAAAGATGTGTTGAGTAATCTCAACGAACTGGACGGCCTGTTTCAGCAGGATACCACCAGCATCAGCGGCAAATTACGCGTCGATATCCCGCTCGGAATTGCGAAAAACCTGTTGCTGCCGCGCCTGCCAGAATTTCTTCATCAGTACCCAGGGATTGAACTGGAATTAAGTAGCAGTGACCGGGCGATTGATATTCTTCGTGATGGCTATGATTGCGTGATGCGCACTGGATCGTTGCCCGACGAGGGTATTATTACCCGCCCCCTCGGCAAACTGACGATGATCAACTGTGCCAGCCCGCACTATCTGACGCGTTTTGGTTATCCACAAAGTGTGGACGATCTGACTTCGCACGCGGTGGTGCATTACACGCCGCATTTGGGCGCGCATCCATTAGGTTTTGAGGTTGCCACCAGTAATGGCGTCCAGTGGTTTAAGTCCGGCGGCATGTTGACGGTAAACAGTAGCGAAACCTATCTCGCCGCCGGCCTGGCGGGTCTGGGTATTATTCAAATCCCCCGCGTCGCCGTGCGCGAAGCCCTACGCGCCGGGCGGCTTATTGAAGTGTTGCCCAACCACCGCGCCGAGCCGCTATCCATTTCTCTGGTTTATCCCCAGCGTCGGGAGCTTTCCCGCCGTGTAAATCTGTTTATGCAGTGGCTGGCTGGCGTAATAAAAGAGCACCTGGACTGACCGACTATACTTTTAAAGACAGACAACGACAGAAGGACTAAAGAGCGGATGACGCAGGAAAACGAGATCAAACGTCCCACCCAGGATCTGCAGCACGAGCCGATTAAACATCTGGATAATAGCGATAAAGGCAGCAAAGTCAGTCAGGCGTTGGAAACCGTCACCACCACTGCCGGGAAAGTCCAACGTCAACCAATCATCGCTCACCTGATACGCGCGACAGAACGCTTCAATGATCGGCTGGGTAACCAGTTTGGCGCGGCAATCACTTATTTCTCGTTTTTATCGATGATCCCGATTTTGATGGTGTCGTTTGCCGCAGGGGGCTTTGTGCTGGCCTCCCATCCGATGCTGCTGCAGGATATCTTCGACAAAATTCTGCAAAACATCAGCGATCCGACGCTGGCGGCCACATTGAAAAACACCATCAACACCGCCGTTCAGCAGCGTACGACCGTAGGGCTTGTCGGCCTTGCGGTGGCGCTTTATTCCGGGATTAACTGGATGGGAAATTTGCGTGAAGCAATTCGCGCTCAATCGCGTGATGTTTGGGAACGTTCGCCGCAAGATCAGGAGAAGTTCTGGGTAAAATATCTGCGTGACTTTATTTCGCTGATTGGTTTGTTGATTGCGCTGATTGTGACGCTCTCGATCACTTCCGTTGCAGGTTCTGCGCAACAAATGATTATCAGCGCGCTGCACCTGAACAGCATTGAGTGGCTGAAACCAACGTGGCGGTTGATTGGCATGGCGATTTCTATCTTCGCCAACTATCTGCTTTTCTTCTGGATCTTCTGGCGGTTGCCGCGCCACCGCCCGCGTAGAAAGGCGCTGATTCGCGGGACATTCCTTGCGGCGATTGGTTTTGAAGTAATAAAAATCGTGATGACGTATACCCTGCCGTCGCTGATGAAATCCCCCTCTGGCGCGGCATTTGGTTCCGTGCTGGGGCTGATGGCGTTTTTTTACTTCTTTGCCCGTCTGACGTTGTTTTGCGCGGCGTGGATTGCCACCGCCGAATACAAAGACGACCCGCGAATGCCGGGGAAAACGCAGCATTAAAATAGGTCGGATGCGGCGTAAACGCCTTATTCGGCCTACGAATTTATTCGACCTGGCTCCCCGTAGGCCGGATAAGCCCCTGTAGGTCGGATAAGACGCGCAAGCGTCGCATCCGACACCGGCATCAAAACCATCAACCAGGTATTTTACTACCCCACTCCTTACCATATCAGCATATAAATCCAGTTGGTAACTTTTATTTAACCTGAAACCAGTTTTATCCACCATTTATGAAATTATGTGAAGCATTTCATAGAAGAAAAATCACTAGTCTAAACATTATCCGCTTTTTGCCTGATTTTTAACCTTTTCCGCGATTTGTTACACATTGAAATATCACTTTTGCTGTGCGTAATATGGCTATTCGTTCGCCAAAAAATAAGAAAAGATTATGCAAGCAACAGCCACAACACTCGACAACGAGCAAGAATACAAGCCGATAAACTCACGTAATAAAGTCCTTGTCGCCTCCCTCATTGGCACGGCCATTGAGTTCTTCGACTTCTACATTTACGCCACTGCGGCCGTTATTGTGTTCCCGCATATCTTCTTCCCGCAGGGTGATCCGGCGGCAGCGACGCTACAATCGCTCGCTACCTTCGCCATCGCTTTCGTCGCACGCCCAATCGGTTCTGCCGTATTTGGTCATTTCGGCGATCGCGTTGGGCGTAAAGCGACGCTGGTCGCCTCGTTGCTAACGATGGGGATTTCAACAGTGGTGATTGGTCTGCTGCCGGGCTACGCCACGATTGGTATTTTCGCCCCGCTGCTGCTGGCACTGGCTCGATTTGGTCAAGGTCTGGGATTAGGCGGTGAATGGGGTGGCGCAGCGCTGCTGGCAACCGAGAACGCACCACCGCGTAAACGTGCGCTGTACGGATCCTTCCCACAGCTGGGCGCACCGATTGGCTTCTTCTTTGCTAACGGCACTTTTCTGCTGCTTTCCTGGCTGCTGACTGATGAGCAGTTTATGAGCTGGGGCTGGCGCGTGCCGTTTATCTTCTCGGCGGTGCTGGTCATTATCGGCCTGTATGTTCGCGTGTCGCTGCATGAGTCACCGGTGTTTGAGAAAGTCGCTAAAGCGAAAAAGCAGGTGAAGATCCCGCTGGGTACTCTGCTGACCAAACACGTACGCGTCACGGTGCTCGGTACCTTCATCATGCTGGCAACCTATACGCTGTTTTACATCATGACCGTCTACTCTATGACCTTCAGTACCGCCGCCGCGCCAATTGGGCTTGGCCTGCCGCGCAATGAAGTGCTGTGGATGCTGATGATGGCAGTTATTGGTTTTGGCGTGATGGTACCAGTAGCCGGATTGCTGGCCGATGCCTTTGGGCGGCGTAAAAGCATGGTGATCATCACGACGCTTATCATCCTGTTCGCGCTGTTCGCCTTTAATCCACTGCTCGGTTCTGGCAATCCGATTCTGGTTTTTGCTTTCCTGCTGCTGGGGTTAAGCCTGATGGGGCTGACCTTCGGGCCGATGGGCGCGCTGTTACCAGAGCTGTTCCCGACAGAAGTGCGTTACACCGGAGCATCATTCTCTTACAACGTATCGTCGATTCTCGGGGCTTCCGTTGCGCCGTATATCGCGGCCTGGTTGCAAACTAACTACGGGTTAGGTGCGGTGGGGTTATATCTGGCGGCAATGGCTGGCTTGACGTTAATCGCCCTGCTGCTGACGCATGAGACGCGACATCAGTCGTTGTAATCTGTTTAACCGCCGGATGTCAGACATCCGGCAATTTCCATCACTTCTTCATCTGCGACAAAATCATCCGGCACTGATTAGCTTCACCTTCTGAAGGGGAAATCAGCGCCAGTAACGCCGCCGCAGGCGTCACCAGCGTTGCCAGTGCCGCCGCAACAGCACCTCGGGCAATTAACGGCCCGGCTTTCACCCCAGCCTGCGGATTTTTAAACGTCCCACGCACATACAGCGGCGAACGCAGTGTGATAATCCGAATCCCTTTACTCTCCGGATCAATAGTCAAATCCAGCTGTTCCGAAGCAAAACTTGCCGTGCCGGTAACATTAATCAACGCGTTCTCAGTATCAAAAGCAAAAATCTGCGGACGCGCCACGCCGTTGGCAATATTCAGATTTGCTGCCGCGCAGTTCACCCGCACCTCATCATCACCGAAAATCGCACCGACAATGTAGTTACCGACGTTCAGCCCGACAATCTCCATCAGGTTGCGGCTCACCAGCCCGTCATTCATCAACAGTTTCAGGTTACCGTTACTGTTCCCCAAAAGCGCCGCCACTGAGTTACCGCTACCGCGTAGTTCCGCATCACCGTTCATTTCCCCCAGCGTCTTCTGCATCAATTCCACATCCGGCATCAGTTCTTTCAGTTTCAGCCGACGAGCCTGAATATCTGCCCGTCCTTGCATCGGCTTTTTATCGCCTTCCAGATGAATATTCGCCGCAATGCTGCCGCCCGCCATGCCAAATTTCAGCGGTTGCAGGCGTAGGTCAGCGTTTTTGAGGATGATATGGGTAGAAAGATCGCTAATCGGCAGGCTGCTGCCATGCTCAATACGACGGCCTTTGAATCGAACATCGGCATCCATGACGTCCCATTTATCGGTTTCGAAGCGGTCATACGGCAGCACTTTGCCCGCAGGCTGAACGCTTTTTTCGCCCTTCTTCTGTTCAGACCGTTTCGACTTTTCCGCTCCTTTACCGGAATCAACGCCAATTAACGGCCCTAAATCAGCCAGCCGCAATTGCCGCGACTCGACATCACCTTCCAGTTTTGGCCGTGGCTTACCGGTGGTGTAGACCAGAGAACCGTGAATATCGCTATCGCCAATACGCCCGTTAAAGCCACGATAATCAAAGACCGACGATTTTTCCGTGTCAATTTTCGCTACCAGCCGACCATCGGTTTCAAACGGTGGGGTATCAGGCAGCAGAACGCCCGTCAGTTCATAGAGATCGCCCAGCGAATCGCCGGAAAATTTAAGCCGTAAATCGACGCCGCCCATTTTCATTGGGTCATTCACTACGCCATCAAAAGCAACACGGGTGTTACCAGAGCGGAAATCAGCCTGTACCGGAAACGGCGTCCCTTCGCCACGCAGCGCCAGCATGCCGCCGATTTTTCCCGTGCCAGTGAGCGGTTCGCCGTTATAACGTCCCTGCGCCTTCAGGCCAAAAACGTAATCGCCCACCTTTTCTTTCTCGTTCTTACCTTTCGATCCGCTGACTTCACTGAACGGTAACGGCTTGCCTAATGGATCGACAAAAATTTCCAGATCCGCTTTGCTTACTTTGTCATCAATAGCGATCCGCCCTTGATCGAACAGAATATTATCCAGCCGAAACGACCACGCCGACGGCTTTGCATTCGCGTCTTTGTTGTCATCGCTGGCGAGATTAAACGTCCAGTTGTTGTTCTTTTCTGAGAGGCGAATCAGGCGTGCGTCGGGCTTTTCCAGTTTGATCCACGGTAGCCAGACCGTTTTGGTCAGCAGCGCCAGAGGGGCCAGCGTTGCTTCTACCCGTGGCAGATGCACCATTGTGACTTCGGGAATGTCTGGCGGGTTGCCGAGAATGATGTCTTCCGCGTGTACATGGGGCCACGGCACCCAGCTGCGCCAGCCGGTTTCCTGTTTTTGCCGCTCCCATACCACGCCCAGATCGCCACGAATAGCGAACGGACGATTCAGCTCCGCAGAGACTTTCTGGTTGATGGTCGGTTTGAGTCGATTCCAGTCAAAAGTCGCAATCAAAATGATCGCCACAACGAGCAACAACAAGAAAGCCCCTGAAATCGAAGCGGTTATTTTGCCTGCCTTGCTCATAGTTCGCTTCCTCATATTCTTCCTGGGCCAGTCCTAAAGATAGTCCAGCCAGGCGGAAAATGAGGCGGCTACACCACCAGAGCCACCGTATCCAGCGTTTCTATCGGTGCCGGACGCGAAAGAAACCAGCCCTGTGCGGCGAATGCGGGCGAGTTCTGTACATCGAGCCACTCTTCCGGCGTTTCCACGCCCTCGACAATCACCCCGCGACAATAGCGATTCATTAGATGTAAAAGCTGCGAAAAGAGCGTGCGGCCTTCCGGCGACTGGCGCAGCATCACAAACAGTTCGCGAGCGATTTTAATGTAGTCATAACGGACTTCACTTAGCGCGGAGAAATTTGCCATCCCGGTGCCAAAATCATCAAGCCATAGCGGACCAAATTCGCACATCGAGGCAAAGGTTGAATCTTTTGGCAGGCGGATATGTTCTACCAGTTCAAAACGCAGCCAGGGAAGGCGGTCAATCTGACGCAAAATTTCCGGCTGCTGACGTAGGGCGAGAAGTGTCGGACCATCGATATTAACCGATGCCAGCAGGCCATGCTCAACAAAGAACACGGCTTTTTGCGCCAGCAAATCAATCTGTTCTTTCACCACATCCATACGATGTCTGATGGTGATTTCAGCAAAATAACGATCCGGCGGCAGTCGTTGCGAAGGATCCTCGGGATGAGTAACGACCGTTAATAGCTCTACGGCCATCAACCGACCGGATGTCTGGTAAATCGGTTGCCAGGTGTAAGCACGTTCACACTGCAACCAAAAGCGTCGTTCCTGCAAGCTTTCGATACTTGCTTCAGGATGGCTTATTCGCTGAATAACCTGCCTTATCATCGAAGATGTCCTGTGTTTAAAAGTGATGCTGCCCGGACTCGACAAATGTTATCGGCGCGCAACGTCAGAACTTTACCGCCCGAAGCGGCTAAATTTGCCCGTCCTGCGGCGAAATCGTCCAGGAATACGTTCTGGCTCAAAAAAATAATGGAACAGTGTTTTAATATAGTTGACCAACAAACCACCACAGCGCAAACTAACGCTAATTTTTTTACAGATCAGGTTCACGACTATGTCCAAAAAGATTGCCGTGATTGGCGAATGCATGATTGAGCTTTCCGAGAAAGGCGCAGACGTTAAGCGCGGTTTCGGCGGCGATACCCTGAACACCTCCGTCTACATCGCCCGTCAGGTCGATCCTGCGGCATTAACCGTTCATTACGTGACGGCGCTGGGAACGGACAGTTTTAGTCAGCAGATGTTGGACGCCTGGCACAGCGAGAACGTTGATACTTCCCTGACCCAACGGATGGAAAACCGCCTGCCGGGCCTTTACTACATTGAAACCGATGACACTGGCGAACGTACGTTCTACTACTGGCGTAACGAAGCCGCGGCAAAATTCTGGCTGGAGAGCGAGCAGTCAGCGGCGATTTGCGCAGAGCTGGCGAATTTCGATTATCTCTACCTGAGCGGGATTAGCCTGGCGATTTTAAGCCCAACCAGCCGCGAGAAGCTGCTTGCTCTGCTGCGCAAATGCCGCGCCAATGGCGGAAAAGTGATTTTCGACAATAACTACCGTCCGCGCCTGTGGGCCAGCAAAGAAGAGACGCAGCAGGTGTATCAGCAGATGCTGGAATGCACGGATATCGCCTTCCTGACGCTGGACGACGAAGACGCGCTGTGGGGTCAACAACCGGTGGAAGACGTTATTGCGCGTACCCATAACGCAGGCGTGAAAGAAGTGGTGGTGAAACGCGGGGCAGATTCTTGCCTGGTGTCCATTGCTGGTGAAGGGTTAGTGGATGTTCCGGCGGTGAAATTGCCGAAAGAAAAAGTGATCGACACCACTGCTGCGGGTGACTCTTTCAGCGCCGGTTATCTGGCGGTACGTCTGACAGGCGGCAGTGCGGAAGATGCCGCGAAACGTGGGCATTTGACCGCAAGTACCGTTATTCAGTATCGCGGCGCGATTATCCCGCGTGAAGCGATGCCAGCGTAATGGTTTTTGGCGGAGAACGGATAGATATTCGTTCTCCGTTAATAGTTTCGGCAGTACACTATTGCCCTGTTGATAATCGTTATGCCGTGACAATATGCCATTTTGCAAAAGGATTTTTGCAGCTTTACTTCTTCTGATTTGCCTGGGTTACGGGCTGCATATTTTATTTACCCCCGCACAGCCGCTTCGCTTTGATCAGCAAGTCTATATTTGGCAACGCGTCTGGACGGCAGAACATAACGACGCACTAAAACAAAGCCGCCCACTTTTCTCTACGCTACGCATACTCGAGATGCAATTTCATCCACAGGAAGGCATCCGACATTTTGCGGTGAATACTTCGCTTATTAAGCAAGATGGTCGCCCGGTCTGGCTGGTTGCGAGACTCGATGGTCAGCTTACACGACTTAATAACCAGCAAATTATCCAGCATATTCAACAGACACTACGTGAGTGGCAAAAGGCAGGTATTACGCTGGCAGGTGTGGAAATTGATTATGACGCGCCAACAGCAAAATTGCCGGACTATCTGACACTACTTAGTACGTTACATCAGACGCTTCCTACAAATATAAAACTTAGCGTTACCGCCCTGCCGACCTGGCTTGAATCACCACATCTCGCCCGATTATTGCGCATTGCGGATACTTCGGTTTTGCAGGTACATAACGTGCTATCACCCGAAAAAGGTCTGTTCGATGCCAGCCTGGCGCAACGTTGGGTAAAGCAGTATGCCAGGCAAACTACGCATCCTTTTTTCATCGCATTGCCCGCTTACGGTTCCGCGCTCACCAGTGATAATCGCGTCGAGAGCGAAGCTCCGCTATACGTTGCTGAGGAGATGCGTGAGCTAAGCGTGTCGCCACAAACGCTTGCCGATTTCATTCAATATTTAAAACAGCAACCACCGCGTGGATTACAGGGCCTGGTATGGTTTCGACTACCGTTAGCAGGCGATCGTCGCGCCTGGTCCCTGACGACGCTGGAAGCCGTGATTAGGCATAAACCGCTGACGCCATGCTGGTCGTTAATAATTACTCAACATACAGACGAGCAACTTTTTGATCTGGCCATTAAAAACAGCGGCGAAATTGATGCGCCGTTGCCGAAACAAATAATTCTACCCAATGCAGATTGTCTATTCGCGGATGGAGCCAGCCACTATCAAGTGCTACCTGGCTCATCCAGCCTGAATCTTGTGAGAGGAAGCGCCAGACAACTGCGCGCCGGAGAAAGCAGTCCGCTGGGATGGGCGCGCTGCAATAAAAGACTACAAGGAGAGTTTAATGTTACGCCATGAGATATCACGGATTGCCAGCGTTGTGTTATTCACGCTTATTTGCGAGAACACTTATGCTTGCGGGCCTTATGCGCCGAACTCACTTTTGCACGATCGACAACACACATTAACAGAAATGCCTAATGGTAGTTTCATATATGAAGCTCGCCATTTAGTCGAACGTGATCCACGTTTACCTTTATGGCAACCAGAAATCAAACCAAACAATTTAGAGGACTATTATCAGTACAGAGAAACACAAAAGGATACCGATTATCAACATTATACTCGCGAAAAACGTCTACAAGAGATAGCAGAGAAACTTAAGACAAAGCTACCTACAGCGGAACGACTCTATTATCTGGGAGCCATAGACTTTTATAACTTCATCTATGACAGCCCCTGGTTCGATAAATTATTAGCCTTACCCAAAAGCGAACAAGGTGAATGGCGGCTGAAGGCAATGTATACGCAAGCCCGTAAAATATTCGATTCAGGTGAAAATGACGAGTTAGCTTATAATAGCGGAGTGTATATTAGTGAGGAATCCATAAAGGGGATTAATCTTTATCAACAAATTATAGAAGAAGTTCGCAATGGTGAGCCAGACCCCGAACAACTCTCTCTCGCCAGTTTGGGACAGTTAGGTTTTTACAGGCTGAATAAAGCGGATATGAAGGGAGCCATCAAATATTATGCGCAACAGGCCGCACAAGGTTCCCCTGTAGGTAAAGTCTCATTACGCAGAATTGCACTGTATCTGACAAATAAAAAAAATCTCGCCCTTCTGGAAAAAATTATTGATGATCAAATAGTTCAGAAATTAATCATTGCAGAACTTTTTATTCGTCACGACAGAAAATATAACCAGGATGGGTGCATTACCGCATACAGTGAATATTTCTGCACAACGCAGCGTGATAAATTGATAGATTTATTGGCAAATCATCGAATAAAAGGTTTTATTTATAGCGATCGACTAGCGGCATTAGCTTATCGCAACGGTGATTACTCGTTAACAAAAATCTTATTAGAGGATGCACCAGAAAGTGGCCTCCGCGAATGGTTAAACGCAAAAATGGCGCTGCGTGAAGGTAATATTCCTTTAGCGACTCGCTATTATTCCAGTGCGGCAAAATTCTTCCCGGAAAATGAAACGTGGGGCAACCCGATGACAGAAAGTGATTACTACCACGGTAATGAGATCATTATGCCATCATGTCGTATTGCTGGCGAGCAAGCAATTCTGGCGTTGAAGCGCGATGATTACTTGCAAGCAATGACGCTGTTTTATAAAGGCAAAGATACTTATTGGGCAGATTTAGCTGATGTGGGGGAAAGTGTATTAACGTTACAGGAGCTAAAAACGTTTATTGATAAAAATGTGCCACCGCCAGACCAACAACTGAAACCCTTTAATTTACAGTCATCTCAATATGATGATGACAGCGAATATAGCGGTTACTTCGTCCCCCCAACGCTCATCCCAACTGACGTGAAATTACGTGCATTACTGGCCAGAAGGCTTATTCGTAATGGTCAGTATCAACAAGCCGTCAGCTACTTTGATATTCCAAATTACCGTAAAATGGCGCAGCAACTGGCAGATTTAATGGAGAAAAGCCGGAAAAAGAATATCAATAATCGGGAACGCGCGCAGGCGCAATATGAGGCTGCAAGCTTATTACGATTTAACGGCATCGAACTTATCGCCTACGAAATGTATCCCGACTATGCTATTACCAGTAGCGCATATTCAACACCCTATGCCTACACTAATGATGGCGGTTGGATAAGCGAGAAAGAAAACCGTCGTTTTGCTAATGCAGTGCCTGACAAAAATCATCACTTTTTGCATTACCGCTGGCAGGCTGCGGAATGGGCCGGACAATCTGCCGATTTACTTCACCCTAAAACCCAGGCATGGGCTGCCGTGTTATGCCATGCTGCAAGTTGGGTCAGATATCTTGATCCAGAAACCGGTGCATTAATTTATCAACGCTACGTGAAAAACGGTAAAGCTTTTGGCTGGGCTGCGCATTTTGGTCGTGATTGTCCAGAACCGGTATTCAGGAAGGAACTGAAAAAATAACCTTGCAGGGATGAGAAGTGCTATCTTTATAGGTTGGCGAAAACTGCTGACGCGTATCATTCAAACTACGCGTAAATTTAAGTGGATTCTCGCCTTTAATTTCGACCGTGACGAAGATATTTCCATTATTGCTAAAGAAGTCAAAATAATAATCATGTTGATGTCGACGACTAGTTTTAAAGTGACGAAATGACAAATAACACCGTTCGTCATAGGTAATCAAAAAATCATTTTCCCCGTACTCATTTACCATCTTGTTTTTTAATTTACCCTCGAAGAGAACAGTATACTTATCTCTGTCAGCAAATAATTCGGCATCCGTTTCTCGGTTGATCGTGTTGACGCTGATGCCGAATTCTATCTTTACCTTGTCTTTATCGATATTATTTCTTGTACTGACATAAATATTATTCGCATCCCAGAGTAAGAGGAAGTTCTTGTTGCAGGAATAGAGTCCTGTTAAGCAGAGAATCATGGTCAGCAAGAACAATGTGACTTTGTAGCGCATTTATATTTCTTTAGCATGTTACGTTCACAAAGTGTGGTTACTTCCTTTTGCATAAACCACAGCAGTCAATAATTATTCGCGCGCTACCGCCGTGCCTGGAAAAATATCTGCGGGTATATCACGGTAACTTATTTATTACCGTTAATCCCGGCTGCGTAGAAGAAACGCTGCCGGGTTATTTATTACTGCGCAGGTGGAATATCCGAAACTTCAGGATGGACGTCATCCGTGGCAACAGATGTGGCGGCAGCCGCAGTCGATGGGGCCATGATTTGATCCCAGGCCGCCTGCAACGATTTCATGTTAAATTCCGGCTCGCCTTTCGGCTGCAGCAGAATTAACGCCATGTCGTTCGACAACTGCTGACGCAGATCCTGATTTAACATCTCTACCGTCAGGCTGTTAAGGAAATCCTGACGCAGTTTCTGATATTGCTCCGGTGCGATATCGACAACCTGATTTTGCAACGAACGCATCCGCTGGCCCATCAGAATATCGGTATCAGCTCGCGCATAGGCGGCAAACAATTTCTGCAGCTCCAGTTTCTTTTGCGCGACCAGGGCGTTGAACTCTTCTTCCGGCAGACCTTTGTCACGAACTTTCGCCAGTTCACGCGCCACCAGATTAAGGTTGCTGTTCAGCTTGTCATTTGGTGACTCGATGTTGATGGCACACTGCGCACGCAGATATAGCACACGGCAGTCAAAACCAAGACCGATATCTTTGCTGTTATTGGCGCTTAATGCTTGCTGAACATGCCAGAACAGCGCCTCACGGGCCAGGTCCGCACGCCAGTAGCGCAGGAGTGCAGCTGACTCACGAATCGGCTGCCACGGCGTATCCCACATGATGGATAACCGGTCCTGGCGTACCGCATCGGTCATAATACTCACCGCTTCCGCACGCAGAGGAGAAAGCGTCGGCACCGGAGCTGGTGTTTCACGTTTGCCTTTCAGTTCGCCAAACGTTTTGTTGATTTGGTCTACAACCGAGCGCGCATCAACGTTCCCCACCACCAGCAGCGTCATTGCATCCGGGGTGTACCATTTCTGGTAGAAGTCTTTAATCTTTTCTGCTTCAACGGGTTGTTTCAGCGGATCGGCAGGATCGTGACCTAACAAGGTTGATCCTTTCAGACGATAGCGCCACCAGCCTTCTTTGGTGTCGGCAGGCCAGGTTGCCACCATGTCCTGACTTTGCAGCGCGTGGTTGATGGTTTCTGGCGTGATAGTCAGTTTGCCACTGGCATTTGCCAGATAAGAGAGCGCCTCTTTCAGCAAGTCGTTGCGGTTATTTGGCAGACTAAGATTAAACAGCGTGGTGTCGTAAGAGACGATTACCGGCGGCATCGGACGCTTAGGGTCGATACCCTGTTGCCACAATGAACGCGCCTGCGCTGCGTCAAGGCCACCGCTTTGTGTCAGCGCAATGCGGGGAATGGCATGACTATAACCGCTCTGTTGGGTACTTTCGGCGAGCGAACCGGTATTAACCAGCAGGCGAATTTCAACACGATCGCTGGGACGCTGGGGCGTGGTCAGCACTTGCCACTGTAAACCGTTGGAGAGCGTCCCCTGTTGCCATGCTGGATCAGGCTGGAGCGCATCTGCCTGCACATAGCCAGCAGTGGCCATCATCAGCAAACCGCCCGCTAAAAGTCGAATTTTTGTGCCCTGCATGTGAACCCCTGATCAACTATCCTGGTAATAAAAAACTGCCCGTTGTCGGTCAGTCTAAATGACATTGAAAACACTTCGTGTTAGACCGCAAGAATATAAAAATGTCACGGAAGAAGTGAAATAAACCTGAACTCACCCAGGTGGTAAGTTCAGGCACAGGGGGCAATTATGCGCAAACACCCGCACTCGGGGAAGGGAGTGCGGGCATAAGTGGTGAGATTAAGAGGATAATTCGTGCGTTTTGCCTTCCGACGCACGATTATTCAGCACATCGTCCAGTTTTTTGTGGTCCAGTTCTTTAACCCACTTAGCGACCACGATGGTTGCTACACCGTTACCGACCAGGTTAGTCAGCGCACGAGCTTCCGACATGAAGCGGTCAATACCGAGGATCAGCGCCAGACCCGCCACCGGTAAATGACCCACCGCAGAGAGCGTCGCCGCCAGCACGATAAAGCCACTGCCCGTTACCCCTGCCGCCCCTTTAGAAGAAAGCAGCAACACGATTAACAACGTGATTTGGTGGACGATATCCATCTGACTGTTAGTGGCCTGGGCGATAAATACCGCCGCCATCGTCAGGTATATCGATGTGCCATCAAGGTTAAACGAGTAGCCTGTCGGGATGACCAACCCCACCACCGATTTCCGGCAGCCGAGTTTTTCCATCTTGTCGAGCATACGTGGCAGCGCCGATTCGGAAGACGATGTTCCCAACACAATCAGCAGTTCTTCACGAATGTAGCGGATAAATTTGAAGATACTGAAACCGGTCGCTTTAGCGATTGAACCCAGTACCAGCACCACAAACAGGATACAGGTGATGTAGAAGCAGATAATCAGCTGCCCCAACTGCACCAGTGTTCCGACGCCGTATTTACCGATGGTAAATGCCATCGCCCCGAACGCCCCTATCGGTGCCAGGCGCATGATCATATTGATGATGCCGAAGATGACCTGCGAGAAACTTTCGATAACGTTAAAAATCAGCTGGCCTTTGCTGCCCAGACGGTGCAGCGCAAAACCAAACAGTACGGCAAACAGCAGCACCTGCAGGATGTTACCGCTGGCAAACGCGCCAATGACGCTCGCCGGGATGACATCCATAATGAAGGCGACAATGCCCTGGTCTTTCGCCTGCGCGGCGTAAACGGCTACCGCTTTCGCATCCAGACTCGCCGGATCGACGTTCATTCCAGCACCTGGCTGTACAACGTTAACGATAATAAGACCAATAATCAGCGCGATGGTACTGACTATCTCAAAGTAAAGCAGTGCGACTGCGCCGGTACGACCGACCGCCTTCATGCTTTCCATGCCCGCAATGCCAGTGACGACGGTACAAAAGATGACGGGAGCGATGATCATCTTAATGAGCTTAACGAACCCGTCGCCAAGCGGTTTCATTTGCTCGCCTATTTCAGGGTAGAAATGGCCAAGGAGAATACCAATGGCTATCGCTGTCAGGACCTGAAAGTAAAGGCTTTTAAACAGAGAGGTTTTCATAGGGTGTCCTTTAGTAAAACCACAGGTCTTGTAAGGTTATGGGGTACCTGCGGCCTTAAAATAACACCCAGACAACATCACAGAAATGTACCTGGATCATAATTGAAACAAAAAGGTTAAAAAGTTTGAGCTGGCTCGCACAAACCAGCACTTTTTAAAGTTTTGTAATCAGTTTGGGGTAGCTATTTTTCTTCCAGGTAACTTTCTTCGAAGATTTCAATGGGAAGTGGACGTGCAAAAAGGAAGCCCTGGGCAATTCCAACGCCCGCCTTTGCCAACCAGTCACGTTGCGCTTCTGTCTCTACGCCTTCAGCAATGATTTGCAGATTCAGGCTTTTCGCCAACATGATAATCGCGGCAATCATGCTGCTATCTTCCGGCAAACCATCAATGAACATTTTGTCGATTTTCAAAACGTCCACCGGGAGAGATTTCATATGCTGCAACTGACGCAACCCTGAATAGCCCATACCGAAATCATCCAGCGCCACCTGTACTCCGGCGTTGCGCAGCGGACGAAGGATTGCCACCGCCGCGTGAGGGTCATCAATGCGTCGGCTTTCTGTCACTTCCAGAATCAGCGTTCCTGGCTGAACACGATAGCGCGTTAGCAGTTCCAGCATATCCGCCACCATATTCGGGTGCATCAGTTGCAGAGCTGAGATGTTCACCGATAATGGCAGCATAATGCCGCGCTCCTGCCAGGCGGCAAGCAGTCGGCATGACTCTTCCAGCACCCAGTGACCGACGGTAACCATCAGTCCACAAGACTCAATACGATCAATTAACCCATCCGGTAGGTCCCAACTCCCATCCGGTTGCTGGATACGCAATAACACTTCCGCGCTGACTAATTTGCCGCTGGTCATCTCAACTTGTGGCTGTAGCCAAATCGCAAACTGATGATTTTCAAGAGCATTAAGGATATCGCTCTCTTCCGTCAGCCGCTGTTGAGCGGCTTCCATCTGCTGCGGATCATAGAACTGAATCTGATTCTTCCCTTTATGACGAGCAGTAAACGCCGCAGAAATAGCACGACCATAAAGTTGTTCGGCGGTGATATCGCCATAGAACATCGCCACGCCGATGTTACAGTGTGGGCGCAGTTGAATGCGTTCAATCGGCAAAGGCTCGCGAATGATAGTGAGTACTTGCTGACCTAACGTAATAGCGTGCCACGGCTCCTGCACACCGTTGGCGATAACAGCGAAGTCATAGCCACTGACCTGCGCGAGAACCATGCGTGGTGACAGCACCGACTTGAGTTTTTCCACCAGCGTAAGTAGCAGGATTTCCCGCTGCGCCTCTTTCAGCACACCGGCGGTGTCGCGCAGGGTTTCGCAGGTGATAATCATCAGCGCAGTAGTCTGTTTACGCGTCACCACCTGTTCCAGCATCTCCATCAGCAGGGCTTTGTTTGGCAAGTCCGACACCGGGAAGCGCATCGCGTTTTCGATCTGCTCTTCATAATGGCGCTGTAACAGTTGCTGGTTAAGGTTATAACTGCGCACCAGCATGCCTATTTCATCGTCCTGATGCAGACGCGGCAGCGCCAGCTGATGGCCGATGATCTCTTGCGGTGGAATGGCGTTCAGCTCACGAGCAATATTGCGTAAAGGATGTAATATCAGTCGGTTAATACACCAGCTAATCGCCACTGTCAGGATGAGCGACAAAAGTAAGTAAATGGTCACTAACGTTGAGAGCGTACTCATCACGAACTTATACATGCGAAAGGAATCCGCCTGTAACACCAGATAGGCAATCGGTTGTGGGTTTGCCGGGCGCTCCAGCGAGTAGACGCCCAGCGAGATTTGCACCGGTAGTTCGAGCAGTCGGGTAACCATTACCGGCACCGGGCGTTCAGGAATAAAACTTTTACGCAGCGCCTGGAACTGGTTAGGCAGCACCACATCTGCGCGGCTGACCACGCCCGCAGGTTTGATGCTGGAGAGAATGGCCTCCGCCTGGGGAATATCCCCTTTGAGGATGGCTGAGGACAAGGGTTCGCGGACAGAACGAGCAATGCTTTCCAGTTGCGTAGCCGTGTTATAGCGATTCTGCTGTACCAGGTGGAACAGCAAAACGGTGCAAAAAACAAAGACAAACACCAGAACAACGGCCGCCACCATTGCCATCTGCTTGATTGTTAACGAACGACTAACGCGCAAATTATCTCTCCCCCGGAAATCCCAGACTGCCGCCCGAGTATACCCGATCGCAGCGGCATTAAGAGAGGCGCTATCTGAAAACTTACCAGTCGGCGTAAGGTATCAGCGGCTGTGGCGGTAAATCCATATCGCCCTGCCATCCGGCGGCAGAATACCGTACGTAGAGCAGGAAATGGCTTGGCGCATAATCTTTCGCCTGTTGGATATCAATCGCCGTGCCGACAAACCAGTTGGATGTGACACGTCGTTCAAGTAACGCTCGCGCCGTATAGCCAAAGCCCTGACTGCTGCCGCCGTCGTTGGTCTGGCTGGCAGCATCATCTTTCCAGTCAGTCGGGATCAGGTTCATCAGCGGATAACGCGGCATGGTTTTGGTGCGCGAATGCGACCATGAGCCAGACGCGCCCAGCTCCCATGACCAGTTTTCCGTGCGCTCACGCCACATCACCGGTACGGCAAACGACAGATATTCCTGCGGGCTGTAGTAGCCGCCCTGCCCAAGTGAGTACCCACTCAGGTCTTTGTCGTAATGCCAGATCATGTTGTTCAGGCCGATAGTGACGCGACGATTATTCTGGTTGATGACTTTATAGTAATAGCCCGTCATCCAGCGCACGCGCCAGTTATCTTCGACATTTTTGCCGGTTAACTGGTCACCGCTAAGTGATGCCCAGATGCCGTTTGCCTCGCCTTTATCATAGCTCAGACTTAACCCCACACCATCGGCACGTACGCCGCCCCATTTTTTCCCGGTATTGCTCGGAGAGTCTTTCTGTCCGCCGAAGGCAAGTAATGAACTGGAAATAGGTCGGCGATGGGCGTTAACGGTGTAGCCAAGCGGACCGACATCGTCGCTGTAACTGACGCCGCCGACCACGTCCACGACGTTGAAGCCCATCGGCGTGGTGCCGATATCCCAGCTCCAGACGTCATTTCGCCAGCCGACCGCCACGCTGGCGCCGGAATCCGACTGGCTGCGATTACCGCTGCAGTCCTGCAACGTACAGGTGCCCCAGTTGTTATCCCATTTACCCTCAGCATCGGCGGAAAAACTGCCGACATTCATATTGACGAAATCGCTGCGGAAGAACATTCGTCCATCCGCATATGGCGCATCTACCTGCAACATGGTGGTGTGCGCTTTCAGGTCGGAGTAGCCGCCAGTACCGCTCGATCCCCAGTAATCGTGTTCCAGGGTGACGTTAAGATCCTGCTGACGATAGAGGTCCGCCGCATCGCTACGTACGCCGCGTTTCAGCCAGTCATCTTTTTCATCATTACGCGTAAGACGAGTGAAAGTGTCGTTATCCTGCGGACGCGTCGTGGTCACACCGGATGCGACCATCGCGTCTTTGTAGGTTTCCAGCGCCTGCTTTGGATCGCCCGCCTGTGCTTCAAACTTCGCACCATCGCGCAGTACCATCGCGCTTTCCATCGACGGCGGCTGAGATTTTGCCTGCGGGATCAGCTTGTTAAATGTCTGCTGCGCCGCTGCGATATCGCCAAGCTGCGCCTGCGCCAGCGCCACGCGCCGCTGAGTGTTCAGAGAGGCGTTATCGGTGGCGGGCAGTTTCGCCAGCTGGCTACGTGCCGCCGCTTTGTCACCAGCAGCGATATCCACTTCCGTCAGACCAAGAATGGCGTCGGCGTTAGTTGGCTCGCGCGTCAAAACGTTCTGATACGCCGCACGGGCGGCGGTGTAATCGCGCCGTTGCTGCGCCCAGTCGGCCAGGGTGAGATCAATGCGTGTGGAAGGTGGCTGCTGGCGCAGCATCGCTTCCGCTTCGGCTTCTTTGCCGCTTTCACGCAGGCGACTGGCTGTTTCCAGCACCTGATCGCTTTGCAGTCGGTTTGCCAGTTCATGAATATTGCTGTTCCACTGCGCGCGCGGCAGGCTGTTTATATGCGCCAGTGCCGCCCGGTCCTGATCATGACCGGAGAGATACAGCCCGTAGGCGTAAACCTGCTCCGGGTCGTTCGGCTTCTGCTGCGCCAGATTGCGCATCAGAGTATCTGCCTGGCTGCGTTGTCCGGCCTGCCAGAGATCCTGCGAAAGCCGGTAAGTAATCCACACACTGCCGGGGTCCAGCGCCAGTCGCTGGCGCTGAAGTGCTGCTGCCTGCGCCCATTTGCCCTGTTTTTCCAGCGCTTCGGCCTGCTGTGACAAACGGTCGTTTTGCAGACTGCGTTCGATGTCATCAACGCTGCGCCGCTGGCTGGCAGAGAGCGAGGCAATAAATGCTTCAGCCTTTTCCGGCGATTGCTGGCGATAAAGATTCGCCAGACCGCGCACGGCGTTGGTGTTGCCGCTGTCCATCCGCAGCGTCTGCTGATAATAACGTTCGGCGGCGGGGTAATCTTTGCGCGCCATCGCCACATCGCCCAGCCCCAGCACCGCATAGCTGTCGGCGTTATCGACATTGCGCGCCTGCTGGAACAGACGCTCTGCGCGGTCAGGATTATTGGCTTTCAGCGCAGCATCGCCCTGCTGGATCGCCAGCCAGTAGCGGTTCACTTTCAGCAGACTGTTCCACTTGTCGTTGTTGCTGCTGTGCGGGTCCAGCGCGAGGGCTTTTTCCAGATTCGCCACCGCATTAGCACGATCGCCATTCTGGGAATACGCTTGCCCCAGCGCCCCAAGGGCTTCACTGTCTTTCGGGTTAGCACGCACCGCCTGTTGCAGTTCGGGAATGGCTTTACCTGCCATGCCTGAGTCCACCGCTGCTAAACCTTGCGCACGGGCGCGGAAATTAGGATCGGCCAGCTGCTTTTGTTGTTCTGCCAGTTGCGATTGCGCAGCCGCCACATTATCGCCATCGCTAAAAATAGAGAGATATTTTTTCAGTGCCGACACGCTGGCGTCGCTAACGGGCATATCTTTTATCTGCCCGTACCAGATTTTAGAAGCACCATCACGACCGGCGTTAGATTTCGCCATCTGCTCCAGTACGGCAAAACCTTCGTCACGGCGATCGCTACTAAACAGCAATAGCGCCAGATTGTTTTGCAGGGCCGTGTTGCCCGGCGTATCCGCATTGATGCGTTTTAGCTGATTAATCGCTTCGCCACGGCGAGCCGGAATTTTTGCTACCGTACTCCAGTACTCGACGGCAATGTCACCTTCCGGCGGTGCCCCGTTGAACAGTTTGTTGTAACCCGCCACGGCTTCTTCCGCATGCCCGGTGGTGGCCTGCAATCGTGCCTGTTGCAGTGCCTGGCGACCATCCGGCGTGGAAAGCAACATCGTCGTCCGCGACGATTTGTAAGCGTTTGAACTCGGCGCTAATTGCGACAATCGGTCGAGTTGTTTTTGCGCCCCATCAACATCACCCTGCCGTAACAGAGAGCGAAAGCGGGCAGCAACGACGTCCGGGTTATTCGGATCAATAAGTTCCAGACGATACAGAGACTGCTGCACCAGGTCTTCGCGGTGAGTCGCTTCGCCAACTCGTACCTGCTCCAGTAACTGTTGCTGGGCGGTTGGCGCCGCCTCGACCATCGGCATCACAGCCAGACCGAGGGAAAGTGTGAGGATGTTTAGTGTGAATTTGCGCATTCCTGGCCCCAGTCAGGTAATAACTCACCTTTTGTCGAGAAGCGGAAACGGTGTTGATCCCAGCCTTGCCCGAACAGGGTCAGCACATAAGTGTAATAGGCATCGCTGCCAGGAAAGTTATCTGCCACACGCTGGCGCTGTACAGCCTGCGCGTCACGGTCCTGTAGAAACGGCAACATAGCCGCAGAAAAACCTACCAGCCCTTTACCCTGCGCTTTACCCGTAGCGACATCGACTTTCTCCGGCGGATAGCCGTTTTTCTCGGTGAATGTCGCCATCGGTTTAAAACGGTTGAGCATCCGCGCTTTTTGCGGATCGCTGTCGGGCATCATACCAACCCACATATAAACACGAATGGCGTCATAGCTGCTGATCAGCGTTTTTTCAGCTTTCAGCTGCCAGCCTTTATCTTTTTCATAACGCACCCAGTCAGGCGAAAAACCTTTCGGTGCAGTTTCCAGCAGCAAACGTTGATTCGTTTCGCGCAACGTAGTCCAGGGCGCGCCAAAGCGGGTGAAATACTGTGCCAGCGTCGGTGGTAGATAACTCGGGTTAAAACGCCAGGTGTTATCCTCAGCAAAGCCCACTTTGCCTGGTAACAGCATCGACCCCAACCCCGGCACAGTCACCACTTCCTCTTGCGCAATGCGTTTTAACAATGCGCTACCGATGTCGGTATAACGTTGTTCTTTCCACAAGCGGCCCGCCTCAAGCAATGACCAGGCCATCCAGATATCACCATCAGAGGCCGAATTGCTGTCCAGCACTTCCCACTTACTGTTCTCTTTTTTGCCCCACAGCCAGGCAGGCAAATGTTCGTTTAAGGCCCCCTGAGCAAGATTGTTCTGGGTCCAGTCAAGTAGGTTGTCAAATGTCGCACGATCATTAGCCGCCAGGGCAAAGAACATGCCGTAGCTTTGCCCTTCAGAGGTGGTAATTTTGCGTGCGTCACTGGGGTCAATGACGCGCCCTTCCTGACTGATGTAATCCTTTTTGAACTGCTCCCAGGCAGGCCAGTTGCAGGCGGCCTGAACACTGAAAGCAGCCAACAGCAGCATCGTCACGATCCCACTACGCAAAACTTTCATCATCGATTACTCATTATCCGGATTAAGACGACGACGGCTGATGATACGCAGCAGACGCCACAGTACCCAGGCCAGCAGCACCACGCTGATTGCCGCCAGTATCGCCAGCAGAATCGGATGGTTCGCCAGTGCGTACCATAAACGTTCAAACCACGGCAGATGACCGACGTAATAGACGTCGCCAACGCGCAGGCTGTTAACACCGGACTCGCGAATCACCGCTACGGAACCAAACATAGTGGCGCGTTTACCGCTGTCGTTCACCGCATCGTTGAGCATCTCGTAACCGCGTGGACTATCCGCCAGTAACGCAATTACGCTGCGCTGGTCGTTATACGGTGACTGGAAGCCAATCACCGCCGCCATCGCACCAGAAGAGGTCAGTGTGGACTGAGTTTCTGCTGCGCGGTCGTTTTCGTCTGGCACAATGCCGGGGAACGGAGTCTGGCGCATCGGCGTTTTCACCCAACTTTCGGTAGCCTGCACCAGCATATCGATCTGCTTGTCATCTTTTAATTTGTCCGGGATACCGCCAATTATCATGATATCGGCGTCTTTCCCCTGAATAGTGCTGCCATCATCGGTCACCGTCAGGTTGATCGCCGGGAAGCCCGTCTGTGCACCAATAAAGCCCACGGTATTAAGCAGTGTTTCCATCTGTGCTTCGTTTGGTGTTTTTGGCATCACGGTAATGGTTTGCGACAAATCCGCCATCCGGCTGAACGGGAAGCCCGCATTAGCAAACGCGCGCAGATCCGGCATCGGGATGAAGTGGTAATACTTTGAGAAATCAATAGTTGAGTCATCGCCAATCACGACGTGATTCTGCACCGGCTGGAAGGTAATGCAGTTATCCACCGAACCGCCCGGCATTGGGTTCATATACTCAAAATCGAAACGCAACTGGTTGGTCGCCCCCAGTTTCAGCGCCGGGATGGAGACATCGGTTTTACCATCCAGCAAACCTTGCAACACCGGGATCCGCAGCAGCAGGCGGTTCGCCTCCTGTTTACTGCTCAGGTTGAAAGATTGCAGGAACTGGTTGTTCAGGCTGATATCCATCCGCGAGCTGTCTTTCACCGGCGGCATGGTGTAGCGATAGTTGATATCCATATCGATACCGGTGCTGCGCATCAGGTAGAGATCTGGCGGCAAGTTCAGCGAGATGTTAATCGCTGCCGGCTCCAGCCCGCTGGACTGTAACTGTTCTTCATAGGTTTTCAGCTCACCAAAGGTGACCGGACGATCGGTTCGCACCCAGTTTGGCGCATCGTACGGTTTACGCGGCAATAGTGGTTTAACATCGTTCACCACTACGCTGTCGCCACGGAACAAAATATTGCCCTGAGCAATGCCTTTCGCCGCCTGCAATAGATCTTTGTCATCACGCCCAAAGACCACCAGCAATTTGACGTAAGGATTCTCCGGATGGTTGATCATCTCAATCACCGGGGCTTTTACTGCCGGATGATCGCGCAGGAAGTCCGGTCGCTTGTCATTGGTCGCAAAGACAATCGCATTGCGGTCCGGAAGCTGATTATAGAGTACCGGGAAGTTCTGTCCGCGCCAGCCAGAACGGGAACCAAACCACGACGCAACAATCGCCGAAGCCTGTTGCAGACCAACATCCGGCGCACCAGCAAAAACTATCGGCAACGTATTGGCTCGGTTATCCCTCGGGTCGAAAAACGGAATCGGGAAGTGCGACAGATCATTTTTCACATTCAGTGATTGATATGTCAGATCCAGTCCGCTACTGCGTCCGACATCCAGCCAGAGCGTTGTGCTGGCCGGGTTTTCACAGACATCCTGATAATGACCAACAAACTCCAGCCGCACGCGGTTGAAGTCGGTGATAAACAGCGGATTAATCGGCATTTGCGCCAACGTCTTTTTACCCAACTGCTCTTTGGTCACTGGCAGCACGCCCATCAACTCATCGTTCAGATAGACTTTCAACTGTGACTGTATCGGCAGCAGTGATGGCGACGGCGTATATTCAAGGTTAAGCATCGCCTTCGTCACCACTTCATCACTGCGCATACCAAACTCTATGCTGCCGTTCGGGTTAATACCACGCAGTACCATACTGCCCGGCGGCGGCGCGATTTGCGCAAAGGTCAGCTTCACATCGCGCGAAGGGCCATTCTGCGCCACGATGGGCGCGTCCGCGCCCTGCACGCCTGGCATCACCTGTCCGACCCGCGGATTTTGCTCCGCCTGGGCGGGTACAGCTGGCTCAGCATTGATCAGTGGTTGCGTCGTCGGTGTCGCCTGCGTCATGAAAGAGGGGAACGCACTCATCCCCATAGCCACTGCACAAATCCAGAATAGTTTTCTTTTCATCGCGTTATCATCATTGTTGAGCCAAAGCCTGATCCGATGGTTGTACCGTTTCGCTCCGCTCCGGGCGACGCGGAATGAACGAAACAACCCAGGAAACCAGAGAAGTCAGCACACGGAAAATGCCCTTCACCGAAGAAGGCGCAAACTCCGCCAGATGGCGGTAGCCACGGAAGCCGAGCTTCAAAATATCCAGCAGACTTTCCAGCGGCTTATCTTCCGGGTAGCTGTCCTGCCAGAGCGCCCATGTATCCGCACGGGCAAACGTACACTGCACAAAATCGATATGTTGCTGGGTAGTGAGCGGCATCAATTGCAGCCCCACTTCGTTACCCATCACGCGCGCAACCTGAGTCGGGAAGGCATACTCTTGCTGACCGCGTTTGAGCAGCAGATTCACTTTCTGTCCTTCCAGAATCTGCGCCTGACCGTTGATCTTGATCCCCAGTCCACCGTCAGAGAAGTCCTGAACGGTGCAGGAGAAAAGATGCCCATCTTCCCGGGCAATCGCCGCTGGCATGGTCATCTCAACACGGTGTGAACGACGTACCTGCTTGCTTTCTACCGATACCGCTACTGCGCCACCGAGAATAATCAGGTTGTAGAACACCCAAACCATACTAACGACCACGGTGAGCATTTCGGTCGGCGGGCCATAGAAGTAACGCCAGATGCCGACAGCAACACCGACCAGGTTGAGTAATACGAGGAAGATGTACGGTCGCGAGATCACCCAGTCGACGTACTCTTCCTCCACCAGACCACCTTTGGCGGTGACGTTAAATTTGCCTTTGTGCGGGTTAATCAGCGCCACCAGCGTCGGCGGGGCGATATACCAGGCGAGCACCGTCTCGTAGATTTCGCTCCAGAAGGAGTGGCGATATTTACCCTGAATCTTCGAGTTGGTCAGGCTGGCGTGAATCATATGCGGCAGCACAAACAGGGCTATCATCAACGCAGGCGCGTAAATGATGTAGGCGTGCAGCAGCAGAAACGCCAGCGGCGCGGTCAGGAAGATCAGCCGTGGAATCCCCGACAAAAAGTGGAACATAGCGTTGACGTAGCACAGCCGCTGGGCGAACTTCAGCCCTTTACCCGTAAGCGGGTTATCAAGACGGAAGATTTGCACCATCCCGCGCGCCCAACGGATACGCTGCCCAATGTGCGCCGAAAGGCTTTCAGTCGCCAGCCCCGCCGCCTGGGGAATACGCATATAAGCGGAAGTGTAGCCACGACGGTGTAAACGCAGAGAAGTATGCGCATCTTCAGTAACGGTTTCGACCGCGATGCCGCCAATCTCGTCCAACGGCTTACGACGAATCACCGCACAGGAACCGCAGAAGAAAGTGGCATCCCACATGTCATTACCGTCCTGCACCAGACCGTAGAACAGCGTACCTTCGTTCGGCGTTTTACGAAAACGCCCCAGGTTGCGTTCGAACGGATCTGGCGAGAAGAAGTGGTGAGGCGTTTGCATCATCGCCAACTGCTTTTCTTTCAGGAACCAGCCCATGGTCATTTGCAGGAACGAGCGTGTGGGAACGTGGTCGCAGTCGAAAATCGACACGAACTCGCCTTTGGCATATTTCAGTGCATTGTTGATGTTGCCTGCTTTCGCATGTTCATGCGTCGTTCGGGCGATATATTTCACCCCAACGTTTTGCGCAAACTGGCGGAACTCTTCCCTGCCACCGTCATCAAGGATCCAGATGTTGAGTTTGTCTTTCGGCCAGTCGATACCCAGCGAGGCATAAATGGTGTTTTTCACCACGCTGAGATCTTCGTTGTACGTTGGCACGAAAATATCCACTGACGGCCATTGCGACATATCTTTCGGCAGCGGTACTGGCTGACGATTCAGCGGCCACACCACCTGGAAGTAGCCGAGCACCAGCACAATCCACGCATAAGTTTCCGCAAATAGCAGGATTAAGCCACATACCAGACTGACCGGATCGTCCCAGTTCAGTGTGGAGGTGTAGCGCCACCAGATATAGCGACACGAGACAGTCAGCGACAGCACAATCAACATCAACGCCGAGAAGCGCCCTGGCAGACGCCGCACCATTAGCGCCACGCCCCACAGCAACATCAGGAAGATAAATTGCGACAACGGGTTAAAAGGCTGAGTGACGCAAATTAGCGCCAGAATCAGCGAGAAAGTCACAATGACGCCAAGAATAAAACGCCGTGCTCCGGCGCTCAGATGGCCCAGTTCTTTTTTCTCATCAAGATGTTGCGTGTTCTGGCTGACACGCTCTGGCAGTTTGTCCATCCATTGATGGTAACGCCCACGGATATTCTGCAAGCCAGAAAATGCCCGCCAGCGTGGTTTTGGCGTCTCTCTGCGTGAAGCGCCGATCAACAACCAGCAAGTCTGAATGACATAGCGGACCGGATCCAACGGGCGCGGACGCGAAGCGTTGATATGTGGGTAAAGATTTTTATGTTCTGCGCGAATACGCTGCCAGCGCGGGTGTTCAAGCGGAATGAACACCCAGGCCAGGATCAGCCAAAAACAGCCAAGCGTCGCGCTGAAAGCCGATGCGCCGTGACGACGATAATCCCGATAACGCCCGATAAGACGCGCGTTGACCGGCGGGATAAGCAACCACCGGGTCAAGATACTCATGACGCGCTCCCGGCTGGCTTTTTCAGACCGGAATAGTTCAACAGGCACCAGTTTGCCAGCGTCAGAACTTCCTCCGCCGCCAGCGCATCACTGCGGTATTCACCTAACGGCTGTTTCGCCGCCTGGCATTCAGCCATCGCTTCATCGCGATGAATCAACATTGGCAGTAACCGGCGCTGGCTTTGCAACCACAACTGGTAAATATCTTCCTGAACCTGGCTGCCAATGCGGAAATCATTAATCAATATATGCGCGCCAGCAGGCAGTGCTTGCTGATGCAGCCGAATATGGCAGTTAGCATCCACTTTAACGATTGCCAGCGAGTGATCGCACAGGCTCAGGATTTGATGCGTTATCTGCGAGGCGTCGCGCGGTAAGTCGATCAAAATCCATTGATAACGCCCACTGGCCTGCAGCTGCTGCAAGCCTTCGCAAATTGCACCCAACTGAGTTTGCCAGTGCTGGGGATTCTCTTGCTCTTCAATGGTTAACTGACCAAAAGGCAGCAGATCGAGCTGCGAGGTATAGCGCATCCCGGCATCTCGCCAGTCGTGACCATCCAGTATGGCTCTGGCCCAGCCCTGACGATGGGTAAAATCAACGTTGAACGACAAGCGCAACAAATTGTCCGGGCAGGCATCAACCACCAGGACATTTTCTCCCAACATTTGCAATGACCAGGCCAACGCGGCGGTGATGGTTGTTGTACCCACACCTCCCCGCACCCCCTGTAATCCCAGTACGGCCATTCACTACTCCCCTACTTCTGTTGCGCAAACTCAGCCAACAATGGCCAGCGTTTTAACGCTGCAGCCAACTGCTCACGCTGAGAAATATCGGCATAATCGATATCAGGCAGTGAAAACGCCTGCTTTAACGCCAAAATATCATTCTGAAAGATATAGCCTATCGCGGGATCAGGCAGAGTATCCTGTTCGTTGTTATTCATTATGCTTAATCTCGATAAAATATACCCGCCACGCATCAGTCAATTCTAATCAACAGAATTTTGCCCGTATAATGCCAGACGGCAATACGTAATCCGTTCATTTTTTAACTTTCATGTACGCAACTAACGAAAGTAAAAAACGAAAAGACTGATATCATAAGGCTTCCAGCCTGCTAAATTGATTCACATGCTAAATCTGATAAGTTTTAATTTCAATGGTAGGTTTATTTCTTAGCTTTCGCTAGTAAACTGATAATCAGACAAAATGGTGACTTGAGGGACGTTGTGGACCCTGTATTCTCTATCGGTATCTCATCTTTGTGGGATGAGTTGCGGCATATGCCAGCAGGCGGCGTCTGGTGGTTTAACGTCGATCGTCAAGAAGATGCTATCAGCCTTGTGAATCAAACGATGGCTTCTCAAGCTGAAACCGCGAAAGTCGCGGTCATTAGCATGGATAACGATCCCGAAAAAACCTTCAAATTAGATGATTCTCACGGACCGGAAAAAATAAAATTATTTTCAATGCTAAATCATGAAAAGGGGCTATACTATTTGCCCCGTGATTTACAATGTTCTATTGATCCCGAAAATTATCTTTTCATTCTTGTTTGCGCCAATAACGCATGGCAAAACATTCCAACTGAGCGGCTTCGTTCATGGCTGGATAAAATGAACAAGTGGAGCAGATTATACCATTGTTCACTGCTGGTAATTAATCCAGGAAATAATAACGATAAACAATTTTCATTGTTGCTAGAAGAGTACCGTTCTCTTTTTGGCCTCGCCAGTTTGCGTTTTCAGGGCGATCAACATCTGCTGGATATCGCCTTCTGGTGCAACGAAAAAGGGGTTAGCGCCCGTCAGCAACTCATCGTTCAGCAGCAAGAGGGTATCTGGACGTTAGTTCAGCGTGAAGAAGCGGAGATCCAACCACGCAGCGATGAAAAACGCATTCTTAGCAATATTGCTGTGCTGGAAGGCGCCCCCCCGTTATCAGAACACTGGCAACTGTTCGACAACAACGAAACTCTGTTCAATGAAGCCCGGACTGCACAGGCTGCAACCGTCGTTTTCTCTTTACAGCAAAATGGGCAAATTGAACCACTGGCCCGCAGCATTCATACCCTGCGTCGCCAGCGTGGTAGTGCGATGAAGATCCTCGTGCGGGAAAATACCGCCAGTCTGCGCGCCACGGATGAACGCCTGTTACTGGCCTGTGGCGCTAACATGGTTATTCCCTGGAACGCCCCGCTCTCCCGCTGTCTGACGATGATTGAAAGCGTGCAAGGGCAGAAGTTCAGCCGCTATGTTCCGGAAGATATCTCGACCTTGCTGTCAATGACCCAACCGCTGAAGCTACGCGGTTTTCAAAAGTGGGATGTGTTCTGTAACGCAGTAAATAACATGATGAACAACACGTTGCTGCCTGCACATGGTAAAGGGGTGCTGGTAGCACTGCGCCCGGTTCCTGGCATTCGTGTTGAGCAAGCCCTGACACTATGCCGTCCAAATCGCACTGGCGACATTATGACCGTTGGTGGAAATCGACTGGTCCTGTTCCTCTCATTCTGCAGGATCAACGATCTGGATACTGCGTTGAATCACATTTTCCCGTTACCTACCGGCGATATTTTCTCTAACCGCATGGTCTGGTTTGAAGATGACCAAATCAGCGCCGAGCTGGTGCAAATGCGTCTGCTGGCCCCGGAACAATGGGGGGTACCACTGCCTTTAACTCAGGCCTCCATGCCGGTAATCAATGCCGAGCATGATGGGCGTAACTGGCGACGAATACCGGAACCGCTGCGACTGTTGAGTGATCCTGTGGAGCATTCATCATGATGACCATCAGCGATATCATTGAAATCATTGTCGTTTGTGCGCTTGTTTTTTTCCCGCTGGGCTATCTGGCGCGCCATTCCCTACGGCGCATTCGTGACACCCTGCGTTTGTTATTTGCGAAACCTCGTTATGTAAAACCGGCCGGTACGTTACGCCGCGCAGAAAAAGCCAGGGCTACCAAAAAATGACTCAATTTACCCAAAATACCGCTATGCCTTCTTCCCTCTGGCAATACTGGCGCGGCCTTTCTGGCTGGAACTTTTATTTTCTGGTTAAGTTCGGCCTGTTGTGGGCGGGCTACCTTAACTTCCATCCACTACTCAATCTGGTATTTGCCGCATTCTTGCTAATGCCGATTCCGCGCTACAGCCTGCATCGCCTGCGCCACTGGATCGCCCTGCCGATCGGCTTTGCCCTCTTCTGGCATGATACCTGGCTACCTGGCCCGGAAAGTATTATGAGCCAGGGGTCACAAGTGGCAGGCTTTAGTACCGATTATTTAATCGATCTGGTCACGCGCTTTATTAACTGGCAGATGATTGGTGCTGTCTTTGTTTTGTTAGTGGCCTGGTTATTCTTGTCACAATGGATTCGCATCACCGTTTTTGTGGTCGCCATTCTGGTATGGCTGAACATACTTACGCTGGCTGGTCCAAGTTTCTCCCTGTGGCCAGCCGGTCAACCGACCACCACGGTAACAACGACGGGCGGTAACGCTGCAGCTACTGTCGCGGCAACCGGCGGCACGCCAGTAGTTGGAGATATGCCAGCGCAAACTGCGCCACCGACAACCGCAAACCTCAATGCCTGGCTGAATAATTTCTATAACGCCGAGGCGAAACGTAAATCGACCTTCCCATCCGCGCTGCCAGCGGATGCGCAGCCATTTGAGCTTCTTGTGATTAATATCTGTTCGCTTTCATGGTCGGATATTGAAGCTGCCGGATTAATGTCACATCCGTTGTGGTCGCATTTCGATATTGAGTTCAAGAATTTCAACTCTGCAACCTCATACAGCGGTCCGGCGGCGATTCGTTTGCTGCGCGCCAGTTGCGGTCAGCCATCGCACACCAATCTGTATCAACCAGCAAATAATGACTGCTATCTGTTCGATAACTTGTCAAAACTGGGCTTTACCCAGCATCTGATGATGGGACATAACGGCCAGTTTGGCGGCTTCCTGAAAGAAGTTCGCGAAAACGGCGGTATGCAAACCGAATTGATGGATCAAACAAATCTGCCGGTTATTTTACTGGGCTTTGATGGTTCGCCGGTTTATGACGATACTGCCGTGCTTAACCGCTGGCTGGACGTTACCGAAAAAGATAAAAACACCCGTAGCGCTACGTTCTACAACACGCTTCCACTGCATGATGGCAACCATTATCCGGGCGTCAGCAAAACGGCGGATTACAAAGCGCGAGCGCAGAAGTTCTTTGATGAACTGGACGCCTTCTTTACTGAACTGGAGAAATCGGGTCGTAAAGTGATGGTCGTCGTAGTACCGGAACACGGTGGCGCGTTGAAAGGTGACAGAATGCAAGTTTCTGGTTTGCGTGATATCCCCAGTCCGGCAATCACTGATGTACCGGTTGGCGTGAAATTCTTCGGCATGAAAACACCACATCAGGGCGCGCCAATTGTCATCGACCAACCAAGCAGCTTCCTGGCAATCTCTGATTTGGTGGTTCGCGTTCTCGATGGCAAGATTTTCACCGAAGACAATGTTGACTGGAAAAAACTCACTAGTGGATTACCACAGACTGCGCCTGTTTCCGAGAACTCGAATGCGGTGGTCATTCAATATCAAAATAAACCGTATGTTCGCCTGAACGGTGGAGACTGGGTGCCTTATCCGCAGTAATTACGAAAAAGGCCGCAGAGTTTCCCCCTGCGGCCTGGTCCGGGCGCAAATTGCCATTACGGCAGCCTGACACCCGCATGACATATTACTTCCGCTTATTCAGCCAGCTCACGATCAGGCTGGCGAGGATGCCAGCAATGACCGGAGCCGCTAAATCGTGCCAGAAGGCCATGCCCAACTCTGCGAGCGTCATATAGCCGCCTCTGTTGTAATGACAACGTTTCGCGGCTATTCTTGAATGGTCTAGATGCAAGAATGGCCCCCGTGATGTTGTCAGGTGCATACCTGCAGCGTGCGGGGGTTTTCTCTCTCCAGCAACCAATGCCACCAGGGATAAAGCCCCCGCAACATTGCGCCTCACCGGAATCTTCCGGCTTGCCGCTGATTCTACGATTGTTTTTCTGTTCCGGAATCCGTCAATTCTTCACTCTGTGCTGCGCATTCCGCAGAATATTATCCGCTTGCAACCATTGCATTTTTCTTACGAAAAAGGCCGCAGAGTTTCACCCCTGCGGCCTGGTCCGGGCGCAAATTGCCATTACGGCAGCCTGACGCCCGCATGACACGTTACTTCCGCTTATTCAGCCAGCTCACGATCAGGCTGGCGAGAATGCCAGCAATGACCGGAGCCGCTAAATCGTGCCAGAAAGCCATGCTTAACTCTGCGAGCGTCATATAGCCGCCTCTGTTGTAATGACAACGTTTCGCGGCTATTCTTGAGTTGTTCAGGTTCAAGATTAGCCCCCGTGATGTTGTCAGGTGTATACCTGCAACGTGCGGGGGTTTTCTCTCTCCAGCAACCAATGCCACCAGGGATAAAGCCCCCGCAACATTGCGCCTCACCGGAATCCTTCCGGCTTGCCGCTGATTCTACGATTGTTTTTCTGTTCCGGAATCCGTCAATTCTTCACTCTGTGCTGCGCATTCCGCAGAATATTATCCGCTTGCAACCGTTGCATTTTTCTTACGAAAAAGGCCGCAGAGTTTCACCCCTGCGGCCTGGTCCGGGCGCAAATTGCCATTACGGCAGCCTGACGCCCGCATGACACGTTACTTCCGCTTATTCAGCCAGCTCACGATCAGGCTGGCGAGAATGCCAGCAATGACCGGAGCCGCTAAATCGTGCCAGAAGGCCATGCCCAACTCTGCGAGCGTCATATAGCCGCCTCTGTTGTAATGACAACGTTTCGCGGCTATCCTTGAGTTGTCTATTATCAAGAATGGCCCCCGTGATGTTGCCAGGTGCAGACCTGCAACGTGCGGGGGTTTTCTCTTTCCAGCAACCAATGCCGCCGGGGATAAAGCTCCCGCAACATTGCGCCTCACCGGAATCCTTCCGGCTTGCCGCTGATTCTACGATTGCGTTTTACCGTCAGCATCTGGCAATTTTCCTCATTGCGTGATGCCTTCCAGCTTAATTTCTTTGTTTACAATAGTTGCAGTTCATATCCGAGCTGACTCCAGACTGGTAGTGAAATGCGCAATTTTGTAGAATTGCGCCTCCTCGCAATCTCCCCAGTGAATCTGTTGTCTCATTCATTACACACTGCGTATTCAACTTCTCTACCAGTTGCGCAAGAGAAGCTGGGGTTATTCATTTTTACGAGGCTGACTTCTTTCTGGACAGGACTTTATGCAGCACAACACACAACCATTACACGATCACAAATTGCCGTTTACGCGCTACGACTTCGGCTGGGTTTTATTATGTATAGGAATGGCGATTGGTGCCGGAACCGTGCTGATGCCGGTACAAATTGGCCTGAAGGGGATTTGGGTATTTATTACCGCTGCAATTATTGCTTATCCGGCAACCTGGATAGTGCAGGACATTTATTTAAAGACACTTTCAGAAAGTGATTCCTGTAATGACTATACAGATATTATCAGTCATTACCTGGGCAAAAACTGGGGAATTTTCCTCGGGGTCATCTACTTTTTGATGATTATTCACGGGATTTTTATCTACTCTCTCTCCGTAGTTTTCGACAGCGCCTCATACCTGAAAACCTTCGGTTTAACCGATGCCGATCTTTCACAATCTCTACTTTATAAAGTCGCTATTTTCGCCGTACTGGTGGCGATTGCGTCTGGTGGTGAAAGGTTGCTATTTAAGATCTCCGGGCCAATGGTGGTGGTCAAAGTCGGCATTATTGTCGTGTTCGGTTTTGCGATGATCCCGCACTGGAATTTCGCCAATATAACCGCCTTCCCACAAGCCTCCGTATTTTTCCGCGACGTCCTGCTCACCATTCCATTTTGTTTCTTCTCTGCGGTATTTATTCAGGTGCTTAACCCGATGAATATTGCCTATCGTAAGCGGGAAACAGATAAAGTACTGGCAACTCGGCTCGCGCTGCGTACCCACCGGATTAGCTATATCACGCTCATCGCGGTGATCCTGTTTTTTGCCTTTTCGTTTACCTTCTCAATTAGCCACGAAGAAGCCGTTTCTGCCTTTGAACAAAATATCTCGGCACTGGCACTAGCCGCGCAGGTGATCCCCGGGCATATCATTCATATCACCTCTACGGTGCTGAATATCTTTGCCGTACTGACCGCATTCTTTGGCATTTACCTCGGTTTCCACGAGGCCATTAAAGGCATTATTCTCAATCTGTTAAGCCGAATTATTGATACCCAGAAAATTAACTCGCGTATGCTGACTCTGGCAATTTGCGCTTTTATCGTCATTACGCTGACAATTTGGGTTTCATTTCGTGTATCGGTGCTGGTGTTCTTTCAGTTAGGAAGCCCGTTATATGGCATTGTGTCGTGCCTGATTCCGTTTTTCCTGATCTCTAAAGTTTCACAACTGAAAAAACTACGCGGGCTAAAAACATGGCTTATCCTGTTTTATGGCATTTTGCTGTGCTTTTCGCCGCTGTTGAAGCTGATTGAGTAAAAGTAACGGGGGCTGCTCACAGCAGCCCCAGACGATGTCGATAGCATTTCAGTACAGCCTGGATATGCTCCTGAGTCATAAAGGACTGTTCATACGTTTCCATAACAATGGAATTTTCTTTACGTATATCCTGAAAGATTTTTTCCAGCAATCTGGGCGCTAATCCCATCGATTCACCCAACAGCAAAAAGTCCTGCCCGATATACTCGCCATAACCACTGTCAAATCCAGGAGCCAGTTCCCGGCCGCCTTCTTCTCGCATCAATAACGGCAGCGCCAGATAGTTTGAGTGAAAATATTCCGGATAGGGAGCGACAGAAACAAAGTCATACACCGGCGCTAACGCTGGCGTCAAACCATCGGAGTACACTAAGCCAAAGTTTCGTAAATGCATGTCGTTATTACCCAGCAACCAGGCGTAAACAATGCGACGAAAGAGATCGATTTTAAATGCGATGTTGTCGTTAACATGGGCAATTAAAAATCGGGCCAGCGTTTCATAGCTGACGTATTGCTCGTTATCATTTCCCGTTTTGCCATATTTATCTGTAATCTGCATCGCGCCATCAAGTTGCTCCTGATGCACTGGCTGCCCCTTGTCATCCCGGTCATAGCGCCGGATAACAAACGCGTATTCAAGCTCCTCCTCTGATTGTGGTGCAAAACTCAGCAGGCCATGCACAGGTACGTCAAATCCCAAACGAGACATTAATGTCATTGTTGCGTGTTCATTTTCGGCCAAACCGGGAAAGTCGGCTGGAGAGGGCTTAAGGATAAAATTTCCCTGATGATCTACGACGCGGAACTCTCCTTCATCCAGCACTAATTGCAACTTGGGCTGGTAACCGGAAATACTCATCCCTTTTTGTTGACGCGGAAGTTCCTGCACAAACTGAGTTCGCGTAAACCCCAGCCGAGGATTCAATTTTGTAGTGCCGCTCAGGCGCTTCAACCCCTGTGTCGAATATCCGCGCTGTTCGTCACGTTCATTCAGCGGCGTTAACAGAATGCGACAATTCGCCATTATTCCTCCCAAGGTAAAATTTGGATTGCCCCCAGCAGATTCTTGCCGTTATCAATAAGCATTCCCAGCGGATCGTTTTCGTCACGATGCTGTATCTGGCTGTAGCGTTGACGCAGCCATCCTTCTGGCGCCAGTGAGGCAAAATAAGGATGCAACGTCTCACTGGGAAACTGACGCTGTGCGACGGGCAGACTGATTGAGATTGCCGGTCCGTGGTAATCCGGGGCGTACTGGAACAAAAAACCACTGTCGTTCTGAGAGAGTTCACCCACTACCTGACCATAGAGCAACACTTTCACTCGTCGATGCATAGTTTCACTCCAAGAACGTTCGCCACCGCAAACACACTGCCGAATTTAACCTGTTCAGGATCCTTAAAAAGTCGCTTTAACGTGGACGTTGAGATCCCCGTTTGTAGTTCAAGGGTGTATAAATCAATGCCCAATTCTTTGCGCCGTGCGTTCAGTTTTTCCCCCAAATGACGGGGAGTCTCAATGGTCCGGAGGGGGCGTGGTTGACTAATATTCGGCCCCTGGATAAGTTTCTTCTGCAACTCCTGGAGCTGGTCGCCGATCGCTTTCAACTCTTGAGCCAGATTCTGTGACCCCGTGTAGATCATTAAAGAACCTTTCAATTGATAAAAGACAAAAAAAGATCATTTATGGTTAAAGGAGTTCGTTAAGAATCCACAAATGAGCCATTGTTTATTAATTATTATAATTTAGCTCATATATAATCCATTGGCAACAAAAATGGTCAAAAAAGATCTATAAGTGATAGTCAGAGTACAATGAGGTCATATTTGACATGAGACCAGCATGAAAACCGGTCTCATCGGGTGGGTTATACAGCTGGCTTCTGCGGATTTTCATCCTGATCAACAGCAAAGCAGGCAACCAGTTGACCGCCGTAGTCTTTTAGCTGCGGCTGCAACTGGGTGCAGGGGCCGAAGCGTCGACGACAGCGGGCGTTGAAGGCGCAGCCCGGCGGTGGATTCAGCGGGCTTGGCAGTTCACCAGTGAGTTTGATGCGCTCGCGGCGATCGTCCGGGTTCAGGCGCGGCGTCGCAGAGAGCAGTGCCTGGGTGTACGGATGACGTGGGTTATTGAAGATTTGGTCCTTCGTTCCCTTCTCCACGCAGCGGCCCAGGTACATCACCATCACTTCATCAGCAATGTGCTCCACCACCGACAGATCATGCGAGATGAAGACATAAGACAGCCCCAACTCTTGCTGCAAATCCATCATCAGATTGAGCACCTGCGCACGCACCGAGACGTCCAGCGCAGAAACCGGTTCATCGGCAATCACCACATCCGGGTCGAGCATCAGACCACGGGCAATGGCGATACGCTGACGCTGACCACCGGAGAACATATGCGGATAGCGGTCGTAGTGCTCGGTTTTCAGGCCAACTTTTGCCATCATCGACAAGGCTTTTTCCCGACGCTGTTCTTTGCTTAAGCTGGTATTAATCAGCAGCGGCTCTTCAAGAATTTGCCCGACTTTTTTACGCGGATTCAGCGAACCATAGGGATTCTGGAAGACGATCTGGATTTTCTGCCGACGCAGCTTCTGCGCCTGCGGATCGTGCTTGAGCAGATCCTGCCCCTGGTAATACAGTTCACCGCCGGTGGGCGTTTCAATCATCGTCAGCAACCGACCGAGGGTCGATTTACCGCAGCCAGATTCACCTACTACCGCCAGCGTTTTGCCGCGTTCAAGAGTAAATGAAACGCCGTCCAGCGCTTTAACCAGACGTTCCGGCGCGAACATGCCTTTCTTCACCGGGTAATGTTTTTTCAGGTCGATAGCCTGCAACAGCGGTTGTTGCGAGGTGGCCTCATGCGTACTCATAGTGTCGGCCTCCCGGCATCATCAAGTGGGTAGTGGCATTTGGACTGACGCCCGTCAGCGAGCATATTCAGCGCCGGTTCTTCAGCGCGACATCTGTCCGTGGCATAGGGGCAGCGCGGGTTAAGCAGGCAGCCGTTCGGGCGGTCGTACTTGCCGGGAACGACGCCAGGTAACGACGCCAGACGTTCTTTGTCCTGAGCAAATTCCGGCAGCGCGCGTAGCAATGCCTGAGTATACGGGTGACGCGGCGCACGGAAGATGGCATGGGCTTCGCCCGTTTCCACTACCTGACCGGCATACATCACGATGATTTTATGCGCCGCTTCCGCCACCAGCGCCAGGTCATGGGTAATCAACACCAGCGCCATGTTCTCTTTCTGCTGCAATTCCAGCAGCAGTTCGATGATTTGCGCCTGAATGGTCACGTCCAGCGCGGTGGTCGGTTCATCAGCAATCAGCAGTTTTGGTCGACAGGCAATCGCCATCGCGATCATTACACGCTGGCTCATGCCGCCGGAAAGCTGATGCGGGTAAACATCCAGACGCGATGCTGGATCGGGGATGCCAACCAGATTCAACAGGTCAATCGCCCGCTGACGACGGGTACTTTTGTTGCCGCCCTGATGCACTTTAATCGCTTCCATAATCTGGAAACCCACGGTGTAGCACGGGTTAAGGCTGGTCATCGGGTCCTGGAAGATCATCGCCACTTCGGCACCCACCAGATTGCGGCGCTCTTTTTCTGAGATACGCTGCAAATCCTGGCCGTTAAACTCCAGCTTTTCCGCCATTACGCGACCCGGATAATCAATCAGCCCCATAATCGCCAGTGAACTGACCGATTTACCCGAACCGGATTCACCCACAATCCCGACCACTTCTCCCTGTTTTACGCTGTAGCTGATGCGGTCTACGGCGCGGAACGGTGCGCTTTCGTCGCCGAAATGCACCGATAATTTATCTATATTTAATAACGCCATCTCGAACCTCTTACTGCTTCAGTTTGGGATCGAGCGCATCACGCAAACCGTCACCCATCAGGTTAAATGCCAGCACCGTCAGCAGGATCGCCAGACCCGGGAAGGTCACGACCCACCAGGCGCTTTGCGCGAACTGCAACACATCGGAGAGCATGGTGCCCCACTCCGGTGTTGGCGGCTGCGCCCCCATGCCGAGGAAACCAAGAGCAGCCATATCGAGAATGGCGTTAGAGAAGCCGAGCGACGCCTGAACAATCAGCGGTGCAAGGCAGTTGGGAAGAATATTGATAAACATCTGGCGCAGCGCCCCGGCACCTGCCACGCGAGACGCGGTGACGTAATCGCGATTCACCTCCACCAGCACGGCGGCGCGGGTTAAGCGCACATAGTGCGGCAAGGCAACGAAGGTTAGCGCCAGCGCGGCGTTACCAATCGACGGGCCGAAAATCGCCACCAGCACCAACGCCAGCAGCAGACTTGGCAGCGCCAGCATGATATCGACCACGCGCATGATGATGTTATCGACCAGGCCGCCGAAGTAACCGGCGATCAGGCCGAGAATAACGCCCATAATCAGCGATAACACCACCACCAGACAGCCGACCAGCAGCGACAAGCGCGCGCCGTACATCAGGCGCGACATAACGTCACGACCGACGTCATCTGTACCGAGCAAGTGCGCCATGCTGCCGCCTTCCTGCCAGGCTGGCGGGGCGAGTAGCGCATCGCGGAACTGTTCTGCCGGGTTATACGGCGCAATCCAGTTGGCAAAGATCGCGATAAACAGCACGATGACGACGTAAACCAGCCCGACAACCGCGCCTTTGTTGCGTTTAAAATAGTGCCAGAACTCCTGTAACGGGGTCATCGGCACCGGTGCGATAATCACTTTATTTTCAGTAATCTGTGACATGACGTTCCCTTACTTCTTATGACGAATACGCGGGTTCACCACGCCGTACAGCAGATCGACCAGCAGGTTGACGAGGATAATCATCGTCGCCACCAGCAATACACCGCCCTGCACTACCGGATAATCACGGCGTTGCAGCGCGTCAATTAACCAGCGACCCAGACCGGGCCACGAGAAGATGGTTTCAGTCAGAATCGCCCCCGCCAACAGCGTCCCTACCTGCAGGCCGATAACGGTCACCACTGGCAGCATCGCGTTACGCAGCGCATGAACGATAATCACCCGCATACGAGTAAGGCCTTTGGCGCGCGCGGTGCGGATGTAATCCTCGCCCAGCACCTCCAGCATCGAAGAGCGCGTCATACGCACGATAACCGCTAGCGGAATTGTGCCCAGCACCATCGCAGGTAAGATCATATGGGCGACGGCATCGATAAAGTTACCGTCTTCACCCCAGATAGCGGTGTCGATCAACATAAAACCGGTTAACGGATTGGAGTCGTCAAGGAACACCATGTCGCTCACGCGACCGGAGACAGGCGTCAGGTTCCAGTGCACCGAAACCAGCATGATCAGCATCATGCCCCACCAGAAGATAGGCATTGAGTAGCCGGTCAGCGCCAGGCCAACCGCAGTGTGATCGAAAATGGAACCACGTTTAACCGCTGCCAGTACACCGACCGGAATACCGACTGCCGTAGCAAAAATCATCGCGCAGACACCAAGTTCCAGCGTGGCCTGGAAGCGTGGCACGAACTCTTCCCAAACCGGGATGCGGCTTTTCATCGAAATGCCTAAATCGCCGTGCATTACGCCCCAAATGTAATGGAGATACTGCTGCCACATCGGTTTATCCAAGCCGAGTTCTGCCAGCAATTGCGCGTGACGCTCTGGGGAGATCCCACGTTCACCCGCCATGATCATCACCGGATCGCCCGGGATCATGTGGACAAAGGCAAATGTGAGAAGGGTAATACCGATAAACGTGGGGATGACGAGTCCCAAACGTCGGAGAATAAACTGCAACATAACCCGGATTCTCTGTAGTGACCCGCAGCCTGGAACTGCGTGTCTGTATTGCTCACAAATCAATTCCCGCCCGTGCCGGACAGAGAATGAAGTATTGCTGCCGGATGGCGCTGCGCGCAGAGGCACAGCACCACCGGGTATGCAGATTGTTGACAAAGTGCGCTTTGTTTATGCCGGATGCGGCGTTAACGCATTATCCGGCCTACAAAATCGTGCAAACTCAATAAATTGCAGAATTTTCGTAGGCCTGATAAGCGGAGCGCATCAGGCAGTTTTGCCTTTGCCATCAGTCTTGTATGGCTTTTAATTATTCGATAGAGACGTTTTCGAAGTGATGTTTGCCTAATGGATCAACCACATAGCCTTTAACTTCTTTGCGTACCGGTTCAAACACGGTGGAGTGAGCGATGATCAGTGCCGGAGCCTGATCGTGCATCACCACCTGTGCTTGTTTGTACAGTTCAACGCGCTTGTTGTGGTCGTCGGTGGCACGCGCCGGTTGAATCAGGTCTTCAAACGGTTTGTAGCACCATTTTGAGTAGTTGGAGCCTTGTTCAGAGGCGGCGCAGCTGAAAAGGGTGGCGAAGAAGTTATCCGGATCCCCGTTATCGCCAGTCCAGCCCATCATTACCGTCTGGTGCTCGCCATCTTTCGCACGCTTGAGGTACTCACCCCATTCGTAGGTGACGATTTTGGCCTGCACGCCTACTTTCGCCCAGTCAGCCTGAATCATCTCTGCCATGCGGCGAGCGTTCGGGTTATACGGACGTTGTACTGGCATAGCCCACAGGTCGATGGAGAAACCTTTTTCCAGACCCGCTTCTTTCAGCAAGGCTTTCGCTTTTTCAGGATCGTAGGTGTAGTCCTGAACGTCATCGTTATAGCCCCACATGGTTGGCGGGATCAGGTTTTTCGCTGCCACGCCCGCGCCCTGATAAACCGCTTTGATGATCGCATCTTTGTTCACTGCGTAGGTCAGAGCCTGGCGAACTTTCACGTCATCCAGTGGTTTTTTCTGCACGTTATACGAGAGATAACCGACGTTCAGCCCCGGCATTTCCATCAGGTTGATGGATTTATCCTGCTTCATGCGGGCAATGTCTGCCGGGTTCGGGTACGGCATCACCTGGCATTCATTTTTCTGCAATTTTGCGTAACGCACTGAAGCGTCAGGGGTAATAGAGAAGACCAGCGTATCGATCTGCGGTTTGGTACCCCAGTAGCCATCAAACGCTTTGTAGCGAATACGGGAATCTTTTTGATACTGCTGTAACTGGAACGGGCCGGTGCCGATCGGGTTGAGGTCCAGTTTTTCCGGCGTACCGGCTTTCATCATCGCGTCTGCATATTCTTTTGACAGAATAGAGGCGAAGTCCATTGCCAGATCAGCAAGGAACGGCGCTTCCGGGCGAGTCAGCACGAATTGAACGGTGTTGTCGTCCACCTTTTTCACTTCGCTGATCAGCTCCGGCAAGCCCATGCCTTCGAAGTATTCGTAGCTGCCGCCAGAAACTTTATGGTACGGGTTTTGCGCGTTTTTCTGACGGTCGAACGAGAACACCACGTCATCGGCGTTCAGTTCGCGCGTCGGTTTGAATTCTTTGTTGTCGTGCCACTTCACACCTTTACGCAAGTGGAAGGTATAGGTTTTACCGTCATCGCTGACTTCCCACTTTTCAGCGAGGCCCGGAATCACTTCGGTGGTGCCGATTTTAAATTCAACCAGACGGTTATAAAGCGGTACGGAAGAGGCGTCATAGGTGGTGCCGGAAGTAAACAGCTGCGGGTTAAACCCTTCTGGAGATCCTTCTGAGCAATAAACCAGAGTTTTAGCCTGAACACTTGCTGCGACGGTCATAGCCACCAGGCTGAGACCAAGCTTCAGCATCCCTGACTTTTTCAAGGAAATACGCATTATTCTGCTCCAATTGTGATGTTTGTTGTTTTAACCCTTTGCAGTGGGTTGTCGCTGCCTGACCTTTTTTGTTTTTTGCCCGGTCGGGTCAACGTTATGAGGTGGGGATGCCGTACTAATTAACATCAGTGTTACAGTGCGGATCCTCCATAAAATGCCCCTCGTGACCTACAATCTGTCAACAGAATGTGAAAACGTCAATACAGCCCACCGGGATTTACACCAACGGTGAGAATCCACAAACAAAGATTAAAAAAACTTCAAACAACTATTTGCAGCAGAGAAATTTGTGCTACGCCAACATAACCAGAACAATCAGCTTAATATTTGGCAACAATTGGTGATTAAGTTTTATGCATTTAGTGAAAAAAATCTGATGGAAAGGTGGATATCTGAGCGATTAATACCATGAACGCTAAACCGCACAGCGGAAAATGCCAGCGCCAGCCATAAGTAACGCAAAAAAAGATTTAAGCAAATATAGAAAAAGACAATGGATTCTGTCACAAATCCGTTAATGGATAGTGAGATATGGGGCGCAAATTTGGCAGGGAAATGTGTGGTGTGTAGGTCGGATAAGGCGTTCACGCCGCATCCGACAATAAGTGCGGTGCCGTTGCCTGATGCGACGCTGCCGCGTCTTATCAGGCCTACGTTCGAGCGGGTTACAGAAAGCAAAAAACCAGCCCGTAGGCTGGTTTTTCTAAATTGGTCGGTGATAGAGGATTCGAACCTCCGACCCCTTCGTCCCGAACGAAGTGCGCTACCAGGCTGCGCCAATCACCGAATGCGGGGCGCATCTTACTGCGCAGTTACGCCCTCGTCAATCCCTTAATAGCAAAATGCCTTTTGATCGGCGAGAAACTCAGCAGTGCATTTAGTTAGCTTCTGCCTTCTTCGCCTGAGGGATTCGACACCAGTTGTTGTTTTCGTTGATACCACCGTCCGGTGAAGTATAACCAAGGCAACCTAAAATGGTGTCGTACAGTTCTACATGACGGCGTGGCACTTTGATATCCGCCTCTTTTTTCAGCTGCGCGAATGCCTGCGCGTTGGCCGGATTCTCCAGATATTTATCCGACATCCAGACCATCATCGGTACGCGAAACTGCTCCGGTGGCGCATATTCACGTGGTGTGCCATGCAAGTGCTCACGCTCATTAATTGATTCACCGTGGTCCGCTGCATAGAAAATAATGGCCTTCTTATCGCGGAATTTGTCGATGACTGTGTCGATAAAATGATCAACATAGGTGATGGAGTTATCGTATGAGTTAATCATCGGCGCTCGTGGGCATTTGCGGTCAATTGCATAGCACTCTGGCTTCCACTGGGCAAACTCACGGGGATAACGTTGAGTATAATTATAGTGTGACCCTTTGGTATGCAGCACAATCAGATGCTTACCTTCTGGTTTTTTCTCCAGAGAGCGCTCGATTTCATTGACCAGCAACATATCGTCCACCGCTTTCCCACGGTTACGCGGCTCTGCTGCAATTTGCTCGCGATAGGCAATGTTGTCAGCCATGGTGTTGCTATAGAACCACATCTCACTCTGCATAGCGTACAAATCAGAGCTAAAGCCCAGCTGTTTGAGAACCGCAAATACGTTCTGCTCTTTAAGCGTACGTTGTGGGTTATCTTCCGTTCCACCTTCACGCACAAACATACAACGTAGTGATAATTTAGTCGCGGTATCACAAGAATAACCACGGTACATCACCAGGTTTTTCTCTTTGGCCAGCTTCGGCGTGGTATCGCGCTCGTAGCCCAGCATCCCCATATGATCCCAACGCGTAGTTTCGCCAATAATGAAAACCACATAGGTGTCGTCGAGATTTTGCGTCGGGGTATAGGTGAATTTTTTTGCCGGATTCATCAGCGACCGATTGTCTGACGATTCATCCACTTGCGCCCAGGCATACAGCCCCAACGCAGAAAGCCAGTTCGAAGGCAAATAAGAGTTCGCCAGTACGCCACCGTAGCTCGGCATATCCACTCCGGCCATACGGTCTGCACGCTTTTGCACTACATCCATCAGACGAATTGGACCCCATACCAACAAGCCCGCCAAAAGCACGGTAAGCGCACTACGCCAGCGAGTTTTCGGGGTACAAAGCTGACGCCAGAAGGTGTCTTGTGAGCGGTTCATCCAGATAAATAGCAACGGGATAATACTCACCAGTACAACCCATGCGATAAGCGTCCAGCCAACCACTTCTTTCGATAAGTCAATGTCGGTGGTCATCACCGAAGCAACAATCCCGTAGCCAATCATGACATTCATAAATGTCATGTAGTAGCTGGCTCCGGCAGAAATCAGCACCAGCAATGAAGCCAGCACTTTCCAGGCCGTTCTGCCAAAGAGTGAAATTAAACGTAAAAAGAAGAAGGTTGCCAGAACCGTCCCTGCCAGTTCGATAACCGCCGAGACGCCATTAAGAAAAGTGAAGTTATGCGCGTAACCGTCAAACCGACGGAAATAGACTGCGCAATTCATAAACAGACCGATATAGACAGCGAGCAAAAAGCTTAGCTTTTGCTGCGTTATCGTTTTGATATATCTCATGCAAACAAACCCTGGAAAAACAGGTGATAACACCCTGCATAATGGCCTTTCAAGCCAGGCAAGGGAAAAGTGCGAAGGTCGTCAGATAAGGAAAATCTGCACACGCTGATAAGTAGACCACAGCAAAGGGAAAAAGTGTGGGGAAAGAATGTACTTGAAGCACAAATTTACAAAAATACAAGTATGAAAGGAAACTTATGCGGTAATTGAACGCTTAAAAGGGCCAGCTTTATGGCCCTTTTAATCTCAGGACAACTCTAAAACCTGTCGCTAAACTTAACCATGTACTTCGCGCAACACTCTGATCTCAGGCTGGCGAATGGTCGTTGAAAGCGCCAGAGACAAAATCAGCAGGGCAAAAATGACGTAGAAAGTCACATAGAAGCCGCCAAACAGCGAGGCGATAATCGAACCACAAATGCTACCGATACCGAAGCCGAGATAAATTACGCCGTAGTTTTTCGCCAGGTTATTGAGGCCGAAGAACTCACTGACCAGTGACGGGAAGACGGTAATTGTGCCACCGAAGTTAAACGCCACACAGGCAATCGCCGCGAAGAACGTCACCGCATTCAATGGTGCAAATAGCAGTGCTGCCATACCCACCAGCGAAATCACCTGTCCGATAGTGATGACGCGGATACGGGCGATTTTGTCAGACAGAATGCCCAGCACCAGACGACCAGAAAGGTTAGCAATAGAAATAACCGTTACTGCGTTGGCCGCGGAAATTGCATCAAGATGCGCCAGGCTCTGAGCAATATCTTTCGCCACACCAATCACATACAGACCGCTCATGCAGGCCGTGAGGAACATCACCGCCAGCATCCAGTATTGCGGTTTACGCATAGACTCTGCCAGGGTGTAGTCCTTCTCTACTACGCCATTACTGGTTTTCACTTCCTGTTTCGGCGCATCTTTCATTAACGTCGCGCCAAAGACAATCATCACCAACGCAATCGCACCCCAAATTACAAAGGTTTTTTCCAGACCGACCGTTTCCAGCAGTTGTGTGTCGATAAATTTGAACCCCAGGCTTCCCAGGCCATAAGAACCAATGGCGAATGCGGAGATCAGACCTTTACGCTCCGGGAACCACTTCACGCAGTTAGAAAGGGTCAGCAGGTAACCCGCACCATCTGCCAGACCGACCAGCACACCAGCGCTCAACCAGAGCATCATTAGGCTGTTGGAATGCGCGGTAAGGAAGAAACCCAATCCCAGCAGAATACCAGAAGCCATTGTGACGCGCTTGACACCAAAACGTTCCTGTAACTTGCCAGCAACAGAAGAAGAAATTGCCAGTCCCAGACTCAACAGGCCGAAGGAGAAAGCAACCTGACTGACCGGCGCATCCAGTTTGGCAGAGAGCGCGCCATTAAACAGGCTCCAGGTATAAACTGACCCCAGCGCAAACTGGGTAATAATGGTACCGATAAGGGTAAGCCAGCGCGTACGCTGATAGTTTGAAGGTGTCATGGCAGTATTCCTGCGGTAGTAAAAAGGAAAATTCTCTGCCGACAAACATAACGAAGTGCATTTTATGCAGGGGGAAAAAAGGCATGAAATGCCATCAAAACGGAATGAAATGCCTTAGTTCGGGAATGAATGACGTGACAAATATTCACCACAATAATTATTTGGTCAGTTAGCACCCACTATCATTGCAATGGTTGTTATTAGCAGCACATGTTTGTAACAAATCCGTTAAAATCTGGCACTAACGCCCATGGTATACAAATAATCACTATCATTGGCGCTATTCTCCGCCTGGGATAACGCGGCATAGGCGGCAATATGCTGGTTAAGCAACATATCGGCTCCTACGGTTACATCGAGCCAGTTACCATTCTGATTTGTCGCTGTCATGCGACTTAGGCCTGATTGAGCCTTCCAGATATTTTCACCAAATTGCTGGTTGTAGCTGATTTGCGCCCAGGGACGGAAATCGCCAAGTCGGGAATCGACACGCCAGCCTAACGTACTGACGCTGGCATGCCATAACGGATCAGTCAGCGTTGCAGTACTGTCGCCAAACTCGTTATACATGGAGGTGGTTGTGCCATCGTAATGTAATGCGGCGACTGGACCCGTTGTAACCTGCTCATATAAAGGAAAGTTCCAGCCCATACTCATACTGCTGGTCACATCCGCAGGGGTTTCTTCCGCCAGATTAACTTCCAGTCCCAACGCTCTTTGGCTACTTTGAATACGTTGCGACAAAATATCGTTGTAGTCCGGTTGGTGATCGCTATCCCAGGTATAACGCTCAGTGGTATGTCCTGGTTGCGTATCAACGATATATTCTTGTTGCCAGGCGTAAGCTGTGTTGAGAAAAAAAGAACTGATTACCACGCTCGCCAGCAGACTTAAGTGCCAGCGACCACCGCATTTTTTTATGATCATTAACACGACTCCAGGGAAGAGCCGAATTCGGCAATATTATTGTCATTGTATGTAGGATGTCGGGCATCTTAGCCCTGTATTAAATATTGACTTTTTCACCGATGCGTCAAGACAAGAGGGTGAAATATTTACGATCTGGTACATAGCGAGGGAAAGTATGGAACGTTGCGGCTGGGTGAGTCAGGACCCGCTTTATATTGCCTACCACGATAATGAGTGGGGCGTGCCTGAAACCAACAGTAATAAACTGTTCGAAATGATCTGCCTTGAAGGACAACAGGCAGGGTTATCCTGGATTACCGTTCTCAAAAAACGTGAAAACTATCGCGCCTGTTTTCATCAGTTCGATCCGGTAAAAGTCGCGGCTATGCAGGAAGAGGACGTTGAAAGACTGGTGCTTGATGCCGGGATTATCCGCCATCGTGGGAAAATTCAGGCGATAATTGGTAACGCACGGGCATACCTGCAAATGGAGCAGAACGGCGAACCGTTTGCCGACTTTGTCTGGTCGTTCGTAAACCATCAACCACAGGTGACACAAGCCAAAACGTTGAGCGAAATCCCCACCTCAACGCCCGCCTCTGATGCGCTTTCCAAGGCACTGAAAAAACGCGGCTTCAAATTTGTTGGCACGACGATTTGTTACTCCTTTATGCAGGCATGCGGACTGGTGAACGATCATGTCGTTGGCTGCTGTTGCCATCCGGGGAGGAAATAATGATTCGAGAAGCGCAACGTTTGGAATTACCTGCGATCCTTGAATTATGGCTGGAAAGTACAACCTGGGGACATCCTTTCATAGAAGAAAGCTACTGGCGTGACTGCATTCCGCTGGTGCGTGATGCTTATCTTGCCAACGCGCAAAACTGGGTGTGGGAAGAAGATGGCAAGCTTCTCGGTTTTGTCAGCGTGATGGAAGGACGATTTTTAGCTGCGATGTTTGTCGCACCAAAGGCCGTCAGGCGCGGTATTGGTAAGGCGCTGATGCAACATGTGCAACAACGCCATCCCCATTTATTGTTGGAGGTTTACCAGAAAAACCAGCCCGCGATAAATTTCTACCATGCGCAAGGATTCCATATTGTCGACTGCGCCTGGCAGGAAGAAACCCAACTTCCCACCTGGATTATGGATTGGCAGGCGGATCAAACGCCGTAAGTGGCAGTTCCGGGCCAGTGTATTTCTCCAGCCACGCTAACGCCGTGTTACCCGCGCATCCATTCCCCAGCCGCGAGCTGGGGAGATCTTTCGTCAGCACGTTCACCGCGCCGTTTTTACAAATGCCGCCAGCGGTTAAATCCAGATCGGGCCATGCCCCTTCGTGAATGCAAATCACGCCAGGTTTAATACCTTCGCTAATGACCGCTCCGGCAAGAATTTGCCCGCGCGAGTTCCACACTCGTACCGTGTCGCCCTCTTTTATGCCTCGCGCTCGTGCATCATCAGGGTGAATGGTGGCAGGTTCACGGTTTGCCACCGCATATAATTCACGCAGAGAACTGTAATTTAGCTGGCTGTGCAAACGATGTGCGGGGTGGGCAGAAAGTACCTGCAACTGTTCCGGTTCGGCATTGCCCTGCCACTCATCCGGCTCCAGCCACATGGGATGCCCCGGACAATCCGGGTAACCGTAATCCGCGATACGCTGCGAGAAGATTTCAATCTTACCACTGGCCGTTTTTAACGGATGCGCCAGTGGGTCGCGGCGAAAATCAGCAAACCGGATAAACTGTTCGCTGATTGGGTTTTCCGGCATCTCAATGAATTGGTTTGCTTCCCAAAACGCGTCAAACGATGGTAATTCAACCTGCTGACTTGCCCCTCGTTGTCGGGCGACGTTATAAAAAGTTTCCAGCCATTGCAGCTCAGTTTTCCCTTCCGTAAACCGCGCGTAGCCCCCCTTCTCCCAACGTTCGCTTAATTCAGCAAAGACGTCGAAATCATTACGCGCTTCGTCACGCGGCGGCACGACTTGTTTCATCGGAACAAGATGCTGATTGCTGTAATCTCCGGTCATGGTGAGATCGTTACGCTCAAAAGACGTGGTTGCAGGCAGGACGATATCGGCATGTTTCGCCGCCGCCGTCCAGAAGCATTCTGAAATGACCACCAGTTCCGGTTTTTGCCAGGCACGAATCAGACGATTAGTGTCCTGATGATGTGTAAAATTGGCGCCGCCCGCCCACCAGATAAAGCGTATATCCGGAAAGTGACGATTCATGCCGTTGTGTTGGTATGCGCCACCAGGATTTTCAAGAGCCTCGACAATACGGGCGACAGGAATTTTTTCTACCGCATCCGTACCACCCGGCAAACTGCCCTGCATGGAAGAGAGCACTGCGGCGCGGCGCGTGGGGTTACCACCATTCGCAAAATGGTAGGAGAGGCCAAAACCGCCACCAGGTGTGCCAATTTGCCCCAACATTGCCGCCAGCGTGACGAGCATCCAGTGCTTTTGCTCGCCAAACTGCTGACGCTGCATTCCCCATCCTGCCATCAGCATGGTGGTATTTTGATGGAAAATAGCCGCCAGTTCGCGGATTTTATCTGCCGGTACACCACAAATCTCCGCCGCCCATTCGGCAGTTTTCGCTATGCCATCACTCTCGCCCTGTAAATAAGAAGCGAAGACGCCATAGCCGATAGTGCAACGTGCCAGAAACTCTTCGTCGTGCCAGCAGTTTTCCACCAGCGTATGGGCGATCCCCAGCATCAGCGCCACATCTGTTCCCATATGCGGTGCTACCCATTCCATTTTATCGCCAAAGAAATCAACGGTTTCCGATCGCATGGGATCAATGCAGATCAGCTTTTTCCCGCTATCCCGCAGTGCGGAAAAGTAAGAAAGCCCCTGCTCATCGGATGCATTCCACGCAATTTTCAGTGTATTTAGAGGGTTAGCACTCCACAGCACCACCACATCGCTATGTTCAAGCACCAGCGACCAACTGGTCTGCTGCTGATAAACTTCGCTGCCGCCCACAACATACGGCATGATCGCCTGTGCTGCGCCGGTCGAATAATCCCCCAGATGGCCAGTATAGCCGCCTGCCAGCGCCATATAGCGTTGTAACAAGGTTGACGCTTTATGCAGCACGCCATTTGAACGCCAGCCGTAGGAACCGGCAAAAATCGACGCCGGACCATAAGCTCCGCGAATGCGTTTGTGTTGTTGGTGAATAAGATCCAGTGCCTCATCCCAACTCACGCGAACAAATTCGTCCTGCCCGCGAATCCCTTGTGGATTTTCTGGTGACGCAAGAAAGCCTTTACGCACCATCGGAAATCGCACCCGCGTATTGCTATGAACCTGGTCGCGAACCGCACTCTGCAAGGAGTTTTCCATTCCTGTGGTTAACGCACCACGCGAGCTGAAAACTGTTTCACCGTCGGTTTCAACCAGCATTGGTCCCCAGTGGGCGGCAGTAAGAACAGAAAAACGTGAGGATGAGTTGGCCAAACCGAAGGCTCCTGAAAAGTTAGATGTATTGAGCAGTTAAATATTACTTACAAATTTCCGAGTATTCCCAGGAATAATCTTCATGTTCACACGGCATAATCTTCCGCCACGAAACCCGTGGCAAAGAATAAAAAGGTTATTAAGGATTAACAATGAAGAAACGTGTTTATCTTATTGCCGCCGTTGTGAGTGGCGCTCTGGCGGTATCTGGCTGTACAACTAACCCTTACACCGGCGAACGCGAAGCGGGTAAATCTGCTATTGGCGCGGGTCTGGGCTCTCTCGTTGGCGCGGGCATTGGCGCACTCTCTTCTTCGAAGAAAGATCGTGGTAAAGGCGCACTGATTGGCGCAGCAGCAGGCGCGGCACTGGGCGGCGGCGTTGGCTATTACATGGATGTGCAGGAAGCGAAACTGCGCGACAAAATGCGCGGCACTGGCGTTAGCGTAACGCGCAGCGGGGACAACATTATCCTCAACATGCCGAACAATGTGACCTTCGACAGCAGCAGCGCCACTCTGAAACCAGCAGGTGCTAACACCCTGACCGGTGTTGCAATGGTACTGAAAGAGTACCCGAAAACGGCGGTTAACGTGATTGGCTACACCGACAGCACTGGTGGTCATGACCTGAACATGCGTCTGTCGCAGCAGCGTGCAGATTCCGTTGCCAGTGCATTGATTACCCAGGGCGTTGACGCCAGCCGTATTCGTACCCAGGGTCTTGGCCCAGCTAACCCGATCGCCAGCAACAGCACCGCAGAAGGCAAAGCCCAAAACCGTCGCGTAGAAATTACCTTAAGCCCGCTGTAATCACTTTCATGCCAGGTGGTGATTCAATCACCTGGTATTCTTAGGTTTTCCTGCTTCTTTTTTCAGGCTAAGGTGATCGCCTAATCAGTGAATGGAGAGAAGCATGAAGCCGTCCGTTATCCTCTACAAAGCCTTACCTGATGATTTACTGCAACGCCTGCAAGCACATTTCACCGTTCACCAGGTGACAGACCTCACTCCACAGACCGTCGCGCAGAACACGGAAATTTTTGCCGAAGCCGAGGGCTTGTTAGGTTCAAATGAAAATGTTGATGCCGTGTTGCTGGAAAAAATGCCGAAACTGCGTGCCGCATCAACTATCTCTGTAGGCTACGACAATTTCGATGTCGATGCGCTTACCGCCCGAAAAATCCTGCTAATGCATACGCCAACCGTATTAACGGAAACGGTGGCCGATACACTGATGGCATTGGTGCTGTGTACCGCGCGTCGGGTTGTCGAGGTAGCAGAACGCGTAAAAGCAGGCGAATGGACCGCGAGCATTGGCCCGGACTGGTACGGCAGCGACGTGCATCATAAAACACTTGGCATTGTCGGGATGGGACGGATCGGCATGGCACTGGCACAACGGGCACACTTTGGCTTCAACATGCCTATCCTCTATAACGCTCGCCGCCACCATAAAGAAGCTGAAGAACGCTTTAACGCCCGTTATTGCGATCTGGATACGCTGTTACAAGAGTCGGATTTCGTTTGCCTGATCCTGCCGCTAACTGAAGAAACGCATCACCTGTTTGGCGCTGAACAATTCGCCAAAATGAAATCCTCCGCCATCTTCATTAATGCAGGACGTGGACCGGTGGTTGACGAAAATGCACTGATTGCGGCATTGCAGAAAGGGGAAATTCACGCCGCCGGACTGGATGTCTTCGAACAAGAGCCGCTGTCAGTAGATTCACCGCTGCTCTCAATGGCAAATGTCGTCGCAGTCCCACATATTGGTTCTGCTACTCATGAGACGCGTTATGCCATGGCCGCCTGTGCGGTGGATAATTTGATTAATGCGTTACAAGGGAATGTCGAGAAGAACTGTGTGAATCCGCAAGTCGCGGAATAACCGCGACTGCGTGAAGAAAAGCCCGAAAATCTCTCGGGCTTTTACTCTTTATTGGGTTGCAGTTACTGCTGCGGTCCAGGCCTGATTAAACGCCTGATGCTGTGCCGGTAATGGCGCAATCAGTTTGTTATATTCACTCGCCTGCTGCGAAGTCGGGAACTGAATGCCATTCGCCACAAAGCTTACCTGAGTACCCTGCTGGGAAATATAGTCACCAACCATCACCAGTTGTTGTGTAAAGGTTTGTGCCGCCGGAATCAACGGTTGTAACGCATCAGCCGGTGTCGTCACCACTTTGGTGAATGCCTGATCAAAGACCGGTTTCAGATCATCAGTCTGTTTCAGCGCAGAGTGCGCTGCATCGGCCTGCAACTTCGCATTTTGTAGCTGTTGCGCCAGTACACCCAGCGAACCGTTCATTTCACGCAGCGGACCACTTTGCGTGACATAATCCTGTGGTACACGAATTGCGTTAACGCTGTCTACAACCGGACGCAGACCGGAATCCATCGCCTGATTCACCTGTTGGGAATAGCCATACAGAATCGCGTAATCAGAGACAAAAGGACCAAATTGTTTTTTCTGATCGGCAGTCAGGGTTGGTAGACGTTCACCGCTACGCATCACTGTATTCTGCAGGAAGTCGATAAACGCTTTACGCTGATCGCCTTCTTTATCAAAACACCCACTCAGGCTAACTACCATTAATAACGCCGCAAGAGGCGCAAACCAGCGAGAGCAGGACTTTCCTGTCGCCATTTTCTTACTCCTTTCACCCAAAAAAAGCGCACAACGACACACGCGTGTCTGACGTGACAAGGATAGTCCAGGACAAGCTTGCAAGATACCCTTTATGCATAATCTTCCTGGGAAAATGATGTAGAAAATGAAGGAAGGTTAATTTGTTGTTTCATTGTTAAAAACAGGCATTGCTATTGCGTTTTTTAGCCAGGACTTTACTTCTCTTCGCTAAGTGAAATTTTCGGAATCTTTACAATCCGGGATTCTGCGAAATATATCGGCATTAATCATATCGTTAGGCAACTATAAGTCACAGTTATTGATAAGCTGAATCGAATCACACTCCGGTTGCTTCCCGCTGAGTCAGTGTTTCCCGACTATTCTTAATGAGCTTCAATGCAATTCACGATCCCGCAGTGTGATTTGAGGAGTTTTCAATGGAATATAAAGATCCAATGCTTGAGCTGTTGAGCAGCCTGGAACAAATTGTTTTTAAAGATGAAACACAGAAGATGACCCTGACGCACAGACCTACGCCCTGTACCGAGATTGAGCAATTACGCAAAGGAACGGGGTTAAAAATTGATGATTTCGCCCGTGTTTTGGGCGTATCCGTTGCGATGGTAAAGGAATGGGAATCCAGACGAGTGAAGCCTTCCAGTGCTGAACTAAAATTAATGCGTCTGATTCAGGCCAATCCGGCATTAAGTAAGCAGTTGATGGAATAGAGTTTTATTAACTTTTTTGATGTTTACGGTCCTGATGACAGGGCCGTTTTCCGACCGATTAATCATAAATTTGAAAAATAATTGTTGCATCCACCTTCAATGCGTGGCTTAATGCACATCAACGGTTTGACGTACAGACCATTAAAGCAGTGTAGTAAGGCAAGTCCCTTCAAGAGTTATCGTTGATACCCCTCGTAGTGCACATTTCCTTTAACGCTTCAAAATCTGTAAAGCACGCCATATCGCCGAAAGGCACACTTAATTATTAAAGGTAATACACTATGTCCGGTAAAATGACTGGTATCGTAAAATGGTTCAACGCTGACAAAGGCTTCGGCTTCATCACTCCTGACGATGGCTCTAAAGACGTGTTCGTACACTTCTCTGCTATCCAGAACGATGGTTACAAATCTCTGGACGAAGGTCAGAAAGTGTCCTTCACCATCGAAAGCGGCGCTAAAGGCCCAGCAGCTGGTAACGTAACCAGCCTGTAATCTCTGCTTAAAAGCACAGAATCTAAGATCCCTGCCATTTGGCGGGGATTTTTTTATTGGAAAAACCGCTTTATATGTAGAGAAGAACAGTCCCAGGAACAATCCAGATCCGGCACCGGAATGTTCGGGCAAAAGTCCGGGATGTGGCAATCACGACAGACCGCACCATCACATCCGGAACAATCACAATCATTATTCTTCTTTTTACGTATAACCTCGTTCAGTTGTTGCTTCTGCCTGACTGTCTGTGCCGCAAGTCGGCAATCTGCAAAACGCTGACGTATCTCGCCTCAGCCTGCAATAACACCTTTCTGTTGAATAATCTCTTTGACTGCCCCCGAACATCCCTGCGTTTGGTACAACACACTGTAAGCACAGCGATATCCTTTGCGAGGAGAAAGATGTCGTTGATAAAGCATTATCAACAGTAAAAGCAGTTTATTCATGAAGGCTCCGAACCAATCCTGTTCTCAATTAAAAATCTATTTAATAGCCAAATCCATTCGTATTTTTTAAATAATATTCATCAAGGAAATAAATTAGGGTGCATTGAGAATACCCAACACCGTAAGAAAGGCGGGAATAACTTCCCGCCAAAGACTCTTACTCTTTCAAATTGCAGGCTAAAAATGCCGCCAGCTCATAACTCCCCTGTTTAATATGCAATTCACACAATGAATCTCTTATCATCCAGGTGAAAAATAAAAGCGTGAAACAAATCACTATTAAAGAAAGCAATCTATATTTCTGCGGCATTCCCAGCCTCCTGTGTTGATTTCCAACGAGTAAGAGGCTAACCTTATGGTGTTCAGGCATAGGGTAGCCTCACTTTGATTTATAGTCAGGTGGGGCTTTTCTCTGTCTGCCTTTCGGTGATACCTGAGACAAACAGTCTCAAGCACCCGCAGCTATTCTAGCGTAAATTCTGATTTCACTCTTGTTGATAAATTCCGAAAAAAATCTCACTTACTGAATAGATAAATAATATTTTATTCAACCGGTGATTATTAATGATAATCATATTAACCAGGAATCATGGGATATGTGGATTTTATTATTTATAATCAAACTCATACCCAATCTGCTGTAATATCTCAGTACCGTTCTCGTACTCGATCACACCTGATGGTGTACCTTGAAGAATATTCTCCAACACATAAGTAAGTAACTGAGCCACAAAGCGAGGTTGATTCAAATTAATATTGATTTTTACATTATTGTATAAAGCTGGCAGGCCATCATTAAATGGGCAACCACCGTAATGGCAAGTAGCAGTTCTGAAATAGATTAAAATCTGTGCTTTTTTATCTTTGCTTATTATCCTTAAATAACAATCTCGCTCATCTGCATAGTAGTAACGATAAACCCAAAGCCAGGTGCGGCCAGCCACTACTATCTTTCGTAACTTTGCCATATCTCATTCCTTAAGATAAAAAAAAACCGACACCCAAAATGAATGTCGGTTTTTCGATTACTTATCAATTACTGCAACAGCGAAATATCCGCAACGCGCAGGAACAATTCGCGCAGTTTTTCCAGCATGGTCAGGCGGTTGATACGCAGATCTTTATCATCAACCATGACCATCACTTTATCGAAGAAAGCATCGACAGGTTCACGCAACTCGGCCAGTTCGACCAGCGCATCCTGGTAACGACCTTCAGCAAAGTACGGCTCCAGTTTGTCTCGCAGAACAACCACCTGCATCGCCAGTTTAATTTCTTCCGGCTCTTTCAGGGTAGAGGCATTCACGCGGTCGCTCAGCACTTCGTCAGATTTCGCCAGAATGTTGGATACACGTTTGTTCGCCGCCGCCAGTGCAGCAGCTGCATCCAGGGTACGGAAATGCGATACCGCCTTCATACGGGCATCGAAATCTGCCGGACGGGTCGGACGACGCGCCAGTACCGCCTGGATGGTGTCAACGGTGTAACCTTCGTCCTGATACCAGGCGCGGAAGCGACCGAGCATAAAGTCGATAACATCATCAACCACGTTGGCATTAGTCAGCTTATCGCCATACAAACGCACCGCTTCTTCTGTCAACGTTTGCAGGTCAAGGTTGAGGTTCTTCTCAACGATAATACGCAGCACGCCAAGTGCCGCACGACGCAGCGCAAATGGATCTTTGTCGCCTTTCGGATGCTGACCGATACCGAAGATACCCGCCAGGGTGTCCATCTTGTCAGCAATCGCCAGCGCACAGGCTACCGGGTTAGACGGCAGGTCATCACCGGCAAAACGCGGCTGATACTGTTCGTTCAGCGCTACCGCGACATCTTCCGCTTCGCCATCGTGACGCGCGTAGTGCATCCCCATCACGCCCTGGGTGTCGGTGAACTCGAAGACCATGTTGGTCATCAGGTCACACTTAGACAGCAGGCCCGCACGGGTAGCGTGGTTAACGTCAGCGCCAATCTGTTCAGCAATCCAGCCAGCCAGCGCCTGAATGCGGTCAGTTTTGTCGCGCAGCGTACCCAGCTGTTGCTGGAACAGCACGGTTTGCAAGCGCGGCAGGTTATCTTCCAGACGTTTTTTACGGTCGGTGTTGAAGAAGAACTCGGCATCTGCCAGACGTGGACGAACGACTTTCTCGTTACCGGAGATAATTTGCTGCGGATCTTTCGATTCGATGTTGGCAACGAAGATAAAGTTCGGCAGCAGTTTGCCGTCGTTCGCGTACACCGGGAAGTACTTCTGGTCACCTTTCATGGTGTAAACCAGTGCTTCAGACGGCACAGCGAGGAATTTCTCTTCGAATTTCGCGGTCAGAACAACCGGCCATTCAACCAGAGAAGCCACTTCTTCCAGCAGACTTTCGCTTAAGTCAGCGTTACCGCCAATCTTACGCGCTGCTTCTTCGGCATCGGCTTTAATCTTCGCCTTACGTTCTTCATAATCGGCGATGACTTTCCCGCGCTCACGCAGAATTTCCGGATACTGATCGGCATTGTCGATAGTGAATTCCGGCTCGCCCATAAAGCGGTGGCCGCGAATCACGCGATCGGACTGAATGCCCAGAATGGTTGCCGGAATGACTTTGTCGCCCAGCAGCAGGGTCACGGTGTGCACCGGACGCACGAAGTGTACGTCGCTTGCGCCCCAACGCATCAGTTTCGGGATCGGCAGTTTCGCCAGCGAAGTCGCAACCATATTCGGCAGCAGTGCTTCGGTGCTTTCGCCTTTCACGTGGGCGCGATACAGCAGCCATTCACCTTTATCGGTAGTCAGACGCTCAGCCTGGTCAACGGTAATACCGCAACCACGCGCCCAACCTTCTGCCGCTTTGCTCGGTTTACCTTCGGCATCGAACGCCTGGGCAATTGCCGGGCCACGTTTTTCGATTTCACGGTCAGGCTGGGCTTCCGCCAGGTTAGCCACTTTCAGCGCCAGACGACGCGGAGCAGCAAACCATTGAACGGTGCCATGTGCGAGGCCAGCGTTATCCAGCTCCGCAGTAAAGTTCGCAGCAAAGGACTCAGCCAGACTGCGCAGTGCTTTTGGTGGCAGTTCTTCAGTGCCGATTTCCACCAGAAAAGTTTTCTCAGACATAGCCGCCTCTTACTTATCTTTGTTGCACATCGGGAAGCCGAGGGCTTCACGGGAAGCGTAGTATGCTTCTGCCACTGCTTTTGTCAGGGTGCGAATGCGCAAAATGTAACGCTGACGCTCGGTGACGGAGATGGCTTTACGCGCATCCAGCAGGTTGAAGCTGTGGGCGGCTTTCAGAATACGCTCGTAGGCTGGCAGCGGCAGCGGATTTTCCAGCGCCAGCAGCTGCTGGGCTTCTTTCTCGTACTGCTCGAAGCAGGTGAACAGGAAGTCCACATCCGCGTATTCGAAGTTGTAAGTGGACTGCTCCACTTCGTTCTGATGGAACACGTCGCCGTAGGTGGTTTTACCCAGCGGGCCGTCGCTCCAGACCAGGTCGTAAACGCTGTCTACGCCCTGAATGTACATTGCCAGACGTTCCAGACCGTAGGTGATCTCGCCGGTAACCGGTTTACACTCCAGACCACCAACCTGCTGGAAGTAAGTGAACTGTGTCACTTCCATGCCGTTCAGCCACACTTCCCAGCCCAGTCCCCAGGCCCCCAGCGTCGGGTTTTCCCAGTTATCTTCCACGAAACGGATATCGTGGATAGTCGGGTCCATGCCCAGCTCTTTCAGAGAACCGAGGTACAGCTCCTGAATATTGTCCGGCGATGGCTTAATGACCACCTGGAACTGATAGTAGTGCTGTAAACGGTTGGGGTTTTCGCCGTAGCGACCATCGGTCGGGCGACGAGAAGGCTGGACATAAGCAGCCGCCATCGGTTCTGGCCCCAGCGCACGCAGACAGGTCATTGGGTGAGAGGTTCCCGCGCCGACTTCCATGTCCAATGGTTGAACAATGGTGCAGCCCTGGCGAGCCCAGTAATCCTGTAAGGTCAGGATCAAGCCCTGGAAGGTCCTGGTATCAAACTTTTGCATATTATTTCGTGCTGGATACGTGTGGATTTAAAGGAAGGGATCAGTATACCCGCTGGATGGAAGATATACAGTACGAAACGGGAAAAAGCAGGGCTTAACGCATGGAAAGATGCAAAAAATGGCCATCTGCGTCAAAAGAACAGACAAACTGCTCTTTCCGGAAGGTATAACCACGCATTTCGTAGCTCCCCTGGAACTGTTCAAATGCGGTGACGTCGATTTTTTGCTCACCGGTGTTATAACGTTTTGCTGCCTGATCCTTGCACAACGCTTCCATATTCAATGAACGCAGCGGCTCAACCTTTACCCGCTGTGCTTTCTGCTCGGGTGGCGGTGTCGAGCATCCCACTAACACAATAAGTGCCATTGCTGGAAAGAAATAGTTCATCATCATTAAATTACCGTCTTATTTGCAGGTGAGTCTTATTATTAATATCGGTATAGTGGCTGAATCTAACTAATTTCCTCAAGCCTCTATAAGCTGTAGAGATAAAACTCGGATTATTCCAGTGCACCAGCTGAATGATTTATCGGTCAGACCTTTTTTAACCAGTTACAGAGACACAGATGCAGCCCAAAATTTATTGGATTGATAACCTGCGAGGGATAGCCTGTTTAATGGTGGTGATGATTCATACCACCACCTGGTATGTAACCAACGCCCATAGCGTTAGCCCCATAACCTGGGATATCGCGAATGTTCTAAATTCTGCCTCCCGTGTCAGCGTGCCGCTATTTTTCATGATTTCAGGCTATCTCTTTTTTGGCGAACGTAGCGCCCAACCGCGTCATTTCTTGCGTATTGGCTTATGTCTGCTGTTTTATAGTGTCATCGCGTTGATCTACATTGCGCTTTTTACCGCTATCAATGTGGAGTTAGCGCTGAAAAACCTGCTACAAAAGCCTGTGTTTTATCACTTATGGTTTTTCTTCGCGATTGCGGTGATTTATCTGGTTTCGCCGCTGGTTCAGGTGAAAAACGTTAGCGGTAAAATGTTGCTGGTACTAATGGTGGTGATTGGCATCATCGCTAACCCAAACACAGTGCCACAGAAGATCGACGGCTTCGAATGGCTACCGATTAACTTATATATCAATGGCGATACTTTTTACTACATCCTGTATGGCATGTTGGGCCGCGCCATTGGCATGGTGGATACGCAACATAAATCACTGTCGTGGGTGAGCGCCGTACTGTTTGCTGCGGGGGTATTTATCATCTCTCGCGGGACATTATATGAATTACAGTGGCGCGGAAATTTTGCCGATACCTGGTATCTCTATTGCGGACCGATGGTTTTTATCTGCGCAATCGCGTTACTGACTCTGGTAAAAAATACGCTGGATACACGCACAGTTCCCGGGCTTGGGCTGATATCACGCCATTCTTTAGGTATATACGGGTTCCACGCATTGATTATCCATGCGCTGCGTACCCGGGGGATTGAGCTTAAAAACTGGCCAATACTGGATATTATCTGGATCTTCTGTGCCACGCTGGCCACAAGCTTATTACTTTCTGTGCTGGTGCAACGAATTGACCGAAACAGATTCGTAAGTTGAGCAAAAGCCCGGTCACATTGGCCGGGCTTACAAGGATTATTCGCTATATTCTTCCTGAGCAACCACTGTTTCTTTTGATGGGTTAACTCCAGCATCACGAATATTCTTCTGTACTGCTACTGCACCAAACAAACTTAAAAAGAAGGCCAGACCATAAAACCCTTTTTCGCTGAGTAATAATGTTGCATTCCACAGACCAACTATCAGTAATGCGACAGAAATGATAAAGACAACCAGACAGGTCATATAATAAATGGATGTAGTGGGGATGCCTTCATATTTGTCCCGCACAGTTTTTTGATAAGATGCGGCTGAAAATAGTCCTAGCACCAGAACAGCAAAGTAATATCCTTTTTCATTTAACTGCATTTCCGCATTCCATAGCCCTAATAAATAGGTAACAATACCGCCGCCAAGCGCTATCCATGACACAATGCTAAATGCTGGAGAATAGGTTGATATTTCGTTTTCCATCACAGAGTTCCTTTCATATTACATTGTAAGAGCTACATAGCTCATGCTGAACGCAATAACCGCATCTGACCAAACAAGCAAGTAAAGAAGGCAATGGGATAAATCACCATTTCATAAGCGTTAACGGGTGCATTTAAAACACCGATAAACAACAGACCGATAGTGATTAACGCAACTAACTGGCAGATGCGAATAAACATGTCATCCAGTTGCCCGAGTTTTTCAGCACGAAGGTAAGCATAATTGCCAAACGTTCCCGTCATTATCACACCGAGAAAATAGCCTTTGCCGCTTAACAATGGGCATGAGATCCATAGCCCAACCAGATAAACTAACGCCCCGACAACGAATAATAGTTTTGCCACAGTCTTTGAGGTTTTCATAATGATCTCCGTATCTACCAGCGATACATTACGATTAACCAACGAAAGACAAAACTGAAAAACACTATTAACAAATGATTTTCAGAATAAATTCATATGAAATATTAATGAATTGATAGTATATATAGACAAGAATTATCCCCTGCCCGGCCAGGCGGGGGATAAGTTTACGCCATTAGTGGCAGAAGTTGCTGATAGAGACGACGGAATGTTTCGCGTCGTGGCTGATAAGCGGCATGATGCTGCGCGTTCGGCATATGCGACTGCTCTAACGGCAGTTGCGGCAACAATTCACTGAGCGATTTATCTGGATTCACCGCAATCTGCGCCAACCTTGCTGCGCCCAGTGCAGGCCCTACATCACCACCCGTGCGGTAATCCAACTGCTGACCGCTGATATCCGCCAGCATCTGACGCCAGTACTCACTACGCGCTCCACCACCAATCAGGGTAATACTTTGCGGTTTAATACCGCAGGCGTGCACTACATCCATGCCGTCGGCCAGCGCATAACCCACGCCTTCCAGCACTGCTCGCGCCAGTTCATTAGGGCCGTGTTGATGGGTCAGGCCAAAGAAAACCCCCTTCGCCTGTGGATTATTGTGCGGGGTACGCTCGCCGGAAAGATAAGGCAAAAACCAGATTGGCTCGGCACTTTCATCTGCCTGTTGCGCAGCTGTAATTAAGGCCTGGACATTACTCAGGCCGGTTAATTTCGCTGCCCAATCCAGACACGATGCCGCACTCAACATCACCGACATTAAATGCCAACGCTGTGGTAATGCATGGCAAAAGCTGTGTACGGCGCTTTCCGGCTTGCTTAAGAACCCTTCGCTCACCGCAAAATAAACACCAGAAGTTCCCAGCGACAGCATTGCCTGGTTGGCATCAACCATACCCACACCAACCGCGCCAGCCGCATTATCGCCGCCGCCCGCGACAACGGGCACTGCCGCCATTCCCCATGCTTTTGCCACCTCAGGTAGCAAAGTTCCGGTAACTTCACTGCCTTCGTATAATGCTGGCATCTGGTCACGGGACAGCTGGCAAGCTTGCAGCATGACATCACTCCAGTCACGCTTCGCGACATCCAGCCACATGGTGCCCGCCGCATCAGACATATCACTGGCAAACTCTCCGGTCATACGCAGACGCAAATAATCTTTTGGCAATAAAACTTTGTCTACCTGACGGAATATATCTGGCTCATGGCGTTGCACCCACAGCAGCTTAGGCGCGGTAAATCCGGGCATCATCAGATTGCCGGTTATAGCGCGCGAATCCGGGACTCGTGCTTCAAGCAAAGCGCACTCTTGCGCACAGCGCCCGTCATTCCACAAAATCGCTGGACGTAATACCTGCTGCCGAACATCAAGTAACGTTGCTCCGTGCATCTGTCCAGCAATACCTAACGCCTTAACCTCTTGCAAAGAATATTGTCGCGCAAGCGTTCTCACTGCACGATCTGTTGCCTGCCACCACTGTTCCGGGTCTTGTTCAGACCAGAGGGGATGCGGGCGCGAAACGGTTAGTTTTTCTGTTTGTGAAGCAATTACCTCACCCTGTTCGTTGAGCAGAATGACTTTCACGCCCGATGTGCCAAGATCTATCCCGATATACATAGCGATCGTTCCTTAAAAAATGCCCGGTATCGCTACCGATAACCGGGCCAACGGACTGCACAGTTAGCCGTTATTTGTCGAACAGATAATGGTTTACCAGATTTTCTAACTGCTCCTGGCGACCACTCTGATGCACCGGTGCAAGATTATGTTCCTGGGCATATTTTGCTAAATCCGCCAGAGACATTTGGCCTTTCAGAATTTGCTGGCCCAGTTCGCTATTCCAGCCGGAATAACGTTGCGCTACGCGTTTATCCAGCTCACCGTCTTCAATCATGCGTGCTGCAATTTTCAGCGCCAGTGCCATCGTATCCATCGCGCCAATATGACCGTAGAACAGGTCATATTTATCGGTGCTCTGACGACGTACTTTGGCATCGAAGTTCAAACCACCGGTGGTAAAACCGCCCGCTTTGAGAATTTCATACATCACCAGCGCATTCTCTTCCACGCTGTTCGGGAACTGGTCGGTATCCCAGCCCAACTGCGCGTCACCACGGTTAGCATCGACAGAACCGAACAGACCAAGCGCAATGGCGGTGGCAATTTCATGGTGGAAAGAGTGCCCCGCCAACGTTGCGTGGTTTGCTTCAATATTCAGTTTAATCTCTTTTTCCAGGCCAAACTGCTTCAGGAAGCCGTAGACCGTCGCGGCATCGTAATCATATTGATGTTTGGTCGGCTCTTGCGGTTTCGGTTCGATAAGCAAGGTACCCTGGAAACCGATTTTATGTTTATGCTCAACCACCATCTGCATAAAGCGGCCAATCTGTTCACGCTCCTGACGCAAATCGGTATTCAGCAGCGTTTCGTAACCTTCGCGACCGCCCCACAACACATAGTTTTCACCACCCAGTTTATGCGTCGCTTCCATCGCCGTAACGACTTGTGTTGCTGCCCAGCTGAAAACTTCCGGGTCGGGATTCGTAGCTGCGCCCGCACCATAACGTGGGTTAGTAAAGCAGTTAGCGGTTCCCCACAGCAGTTTCACGCCGCTCTCTTCTTGTTTACCTGCCAGCACATCGACCATTTGCGCAAAGTTATTGATGTACTCTTTTAACGATGCGCCTTCCGGGGAAACGTCCACATCGTGGAAGCAATAAAAAGGCACATGTAATTTGTGGAAAAACTCAAATGCGACATCTGCTTTACGCTTCGCCAATGCCAGCGCCTCGCCAGGTTGCTGCCAAGGACGGTTAAACGCGCCTACGCCAAACATATCCGCCCCGTTCCAGCAGAAGGTGTGCCAGTAGCAAGCGGCAAAACGCAAATGGTCTTCCATACGCTTACCCAACACCAATTCGTCGGGGTTGTAGTGACGGAATGCTAACGGGTTAGAGGATTTCGGGCCTTCATAACGAACGCGATCGAGCTGGTCAAAATAAGCTTGCATAATGAACTCCATAATCAGGTAATGCCGCGGGTGATGGATGATGTCGTAATATTGGGCACTCCCTTTAAGTTGCTCAATTATGTTATTTCACACTGCTATTGAGATAATTCACAAGTGTGCGCTCGCTCGCAAAATAAAATGGAATGATGAAATTGGGTAATTACTCGAAGAGAAAAATGCAACAAATTCGATTAACCAACAAAAATAAGATCTCGGTCATAAATCAAGAAATAAACGAAAAATCGTAATCGAAAGATAAAAATCTGTAATTGTTTTCCCCCATTTAGTTGCTAAAAATTGGTCACGTTAAACGCGGTGATTGTTACTTTTTAAAGCTACCCTCTAACAAAAGAAGGCCTCTGAACCATGAAAATAAAGAACATTTTACTCACCCTGTGCACCTCACTTCTGCTAACCAACGTTGCGGCACATGCTAAAGAAGTCAAAATCGGTATGGCTATTGATGATCTCCGTCTTGAGCGCTGGCAGAAAGACCGGGATATTTTCGTAAAAAAAGCTGAATCTCTCGGCGCAAAAGTATTTGTGCAGTCTGCAAATGGCAACGAAGAAACTCAAATGTCGCAGATTGAAAACATGATTAACCGGGGAGTCGATGTTCTTGTCATTATTCCGTATAACGGACAGGTATTAAGTAACGTTGTAAAAGAAGCAAAACAAGAAGGCATTAAAGTATTAGCTTACGACCGCATGATTAATGATGCTGATATCGACTTTTATATTTCTTTCGATAACGAAAAAGTGGGCGAACTACAAGCAAAAGCGCTGGTCGATATCGTCCCGCAAGGAAATTATTTCCTGATGGGCGGCTCTCCGGTGGATAACAACGCTAAGCTTTTCCGCGCCGGGCAAATGAAAGTATTAAAACCTTACGTCGACTCCGGGAAAATTAAAGTCGTAGGCGACCAATGGGTTGATGGCTGGTTACCAGAAAACGCGCTGAAAATTATGGAAAACGCGTTGACCGCCAACAATAACAAAATTGACGCTGTTGTTGCTTCTAACGATGCTACTGCTGGCGGGGCTATTCAGGCATTAAGCGCGCAAGGTTTGTCAGGGAAAGTCGCCATTTCCGGTCAGGATGCGGATCTCGCCGGCATTAAACGTATTGCTGCGGGTACGCAAACCATGACGGTGTATAAACCGATTACTCTACTGGCAAATACTGCCGCAGAAATTGCTGTTGAACTGGGTAACGATCAACAACCTAAAGCAGATACCACGTTGAATAATGGGCTGAAAGATGTGCCATCCCGCCTGCTGACACCTATTGATGTGAATAAAAACAACATCAAAGACACGGTGATTAAAGACGGTTTCCACAAGGAGAGCGAGCTTTAAGCGTTACGTCCCTGTCGACAACGGGGACGTGATTTCTCTCCATGCCGCATGAACTGATTGGCTTAGGTGGAGTCGTTATGTCTTATCTACTTGAAATGAAGAGCATTACCAAAACTTTCGGCAGCGTAAAGGCGATAGATAACGTCAGTTTGCGGCTAAATGCTGGTGAGATCGTCTCACTTTGCGGTGAGAACGGTTCTGGTAAATCAACATTAATGAAAGTGCTATGCGGAATTTATCCCTTTGGCAGTTACGAAGGCGAAATTACTTTTGCTGGTGAAGTAATACAGGCAAGTCACATCCGCGATACCGAACGCAAAGGTATCGCCATCATTCACCAGGAATTAGCATTGGTGAAAGAGTTGACCGTGCTGGAAAATATCTTTCTTGGCAATGAGATAACCCGCAATGGGATCATGGATTATGATCTGATGACGCTACGCTGTCAGAAACTGTTAGCGCAAGTCAGCTTATCCATTTCACCAGATACCCGCGTTGGTGATTTAGGTCTTGGGCAACAACAACTCGTTGAAATTGCCAAGGCACTAAATAAACAGGTGCGTTTATTAATTCTCGATGAACCAACAGCCTCATTAACTGAGCTGGAAACCACAGTTTTACTGGATATTATTCGCGATCTGCAACAACACGGCATCGCATGTATCTATATTTCTCACAAGCTCAACGAAGTCAAAGCGATTTCCGACACAATTTGTGTTATTCGCGACGGTCAGCACATAGGTACGCGTGATGCAGCCGGAATGAGCGAAGACGATATTATCACCATGATGGTTGGGCGAGAATTAACGGCACTGTACCCAAACGAACCACATACCACTGGCGATGAAATATTACGCATAGAACATCTGACGGCATGGCATCCGGTTAATCGTCATATTAAACGGGTTAACGATGTCTCGTTTTCACTGAAACGTGGCGAAATACTGGGGATTGCTGGACTGGTCGGCGCTGGTCGCACCGAAACTATTCAATGCCTTTTTGGCGTTTGGCCCGGACAATGGGAAGGGAAAATCTATATTGATGGCAAACAAGTGGATATTCGTAATTGCCAGCACGCCATCGCCCAGGGTATTGCAATGGTGCCAGAAGATAGAAAGCGTGATGGCATCGTTCCGGTAATGGCAGTTGGTAAAAATATTACCCTCGCCGCACTCAGTAAATTTACCGGGGGTATTAGCCAGCTTGATGATGCCGCAGAGCAAAAATGTATTCTGGAATCAATCCAGCGACTCAAAGTGAAAACGTCGTCTCCGGAACTTGCTATTGGACGTTTAAGCGGCGGCAATCAACAAAAAGCGATCCTGGCACGCTGTCTGTTACTCAACCCGCGCATTCTCATTCTTGATGAACCTACCAGGGGTATCGATATTGGCGCGAAATACGAGATCTACAAATTAATTAACCAACTCGTCCAGCAGGGTATCGCCGTTATTGTCATCTCTTCTGAATTACCTGAAGTACTTGGTCTTAGCGATCGCGTACTGGTGATGCATGAAGGAAAACTAAAAGCCAACCTGATAAATCATAACCTGACTCAGGAGCAGGTGATGGAAGCCGCATTGAGGAGCGAACATCATGTCGAAAAGCAATCCGTCTGAAGTGAAATTAGCCGTACCGACATCCGGTGGCTTCTCTGTGCTGAAGTCACTGAATTTACAAGTTTTCGTGATGATTGCAGCAATCATCGCCATCATGCTGTTCTTTACCTGGACTACTGACGGCGCCTATTTAAGCGCCCGTAACGTCTCCAACTTGCTGCGCCAGACCGCGATTACCGGCATCCTTGCGGTAGGGATGGTGTTCGTCATAATTTCTGCCGAAATCGACCTCTCGGTCGGCTCGATGATGGGGCTATTAGGCGGCGTCGCCGCTATCTGCGACGTCTGGTTAGGCTGGCCTCTGCCGCTCACCATTATTGTGACGCTGGTTCTGGGCCTGCTTCTCGGCGCATGGAATGGTTGGTGGGTCGCGTACCGCAAAGTGCCTTCATTTATTGTCACCCTGGCGGGCATGTTGGCATTTCGCGGCATCCTCATTGGCATCACCAACGGTACGACAGTTTCACCCACCAGCGCCGCGATGTCACAAATTGGACAGAGCTATCTACCCGCCAGCACCGGTTTCATTATTGGCGCGCTTGGCTTAATGGCTTTTGTCGGCTGGCAATGGCGTGGAAGAATGCGCCGACAAGCTTTGGGTTTACAGTCTCCGGCATCTACAGCGGTGGTCGGTCGCCAGGCTTTGACCGCCATCATCGTATTAGGCGCAATCTGGCTACTGAATGATTACCGTGGCGTTCCTACTCCTGTCCTGCTGCTGACGTTGCTGTTACTCGGCGGCATGTTTATGGCAACAAGGACAGCTTTCGGGCGGCGCATTTACGCTATTGGCGGCAATCTGGAAGCGGCGCGACTCTCCGGGATTAACGTAGAACGCACCAAACTTGTCGTGTTTGCTATCAACGGTTTGATGGTGGCCATCGCGGGGTTAATCCTCAGTTCACGGCTTGGCGCAGGCTCGCCTTCTGCCGGTAATATCGCCGAACTGGATGCCATTGCAGCCTGCGTGATTGGCGGCACCAGTCTGGCTGGCGGCGTAGGGAGTGTTGCGGGGGCTGTGATGGGGGCATTCATCATGGCTTCGCTGGATAACGGCATGAGTATGATGGATGTTCCGACCTTCTGGCAGTATATCGTCAAAGGTGCGATTCTGTTGCTGGCAGTGTGGATGGACTCCGCAACCAAACGCCGTTCCTGATTTTGATAAAAATTTTCTCAAAACCGGTAACGTGTTGCCGGTTTTGAGTTTTTGCATGATTCAGCAGGAAAAGAACCATGTTTACTAAACGTCACCGAATCACATTACTGTTCAATGCTAATAAAGCCTATGACCGTCAAGTTGTAGAAGGTGTGGGGGAATATTTACAGGCGTCACAATCGGAATGGGATATTTTCATTGAAGAAGATTTCCGCGCCCGCATTGATAAAATCAAGGACTGGTTAGGAGATGGCGTTATTGCCGACTTTGACGATAAACAAATCGAGCAAGCGTTGGCTGATGTCGACGTCCCCATTGTCGGGGTTGGCGGCTCGTATCACCTGGCAGAAAGCTATCCGCCCGTACATTACATTGCCACTGATAACTATGCGCTGGTTGAAAGCGCATTTTTGCATTTAAAAGAAAAAGGCGTTAACCGCTTTGCTTTTTATGGTCTGCCGGAGTCGAGTGGCAAAAGATGGGCAGCCGAACGCGAATATGCTTTTCGCCAGCTTGTTGCCGAAGAAAAGTACCGTGGTGTCGTTTATCAGGGACTGGAAACTGCACCAGAAAACTGGCAGCACGCGCAAAACCGGTTGGCCGACTGGTTGCAAACGCTGCCACCGCAAACCGGGATTATTGCCGTTACTGACGCCCGGGCGCGGCATATTCTGCAAGTTTGCGAGCATCTGCATATTCCCGTACCGGAAAAATTATGCGTAATTGGCATCGATAACGAAGAGCTGACCCGCTATCTTTCTCGCGTCGCGCTTTCTTCGGTTGCCCAGGGCGCACGGCAAATGGGCTATCAGGCGGCAAAACTTCTGCACCGGTTGTTAGATAAAGAAGCGATGCCGTTGCAGCGGATTTTGGTCCCGCCAGTACGCGTCATTGAACGGCGTTCTACGGATTACCGTTCGTTGACCGACCCGGCTGTTATTCAGGCCATGCATTACATCCGCAATCATGCCTGTAAAGGGATTAAAGTGGATCAGGTGCTGGACGCTGTCGGCATATCACGCTCCAATCTTGAGAAGCGTTTTAAAGAAGAGGTGGGCGAAACCATACACGCAATGATTCATGCCGAGAAGCTGGAGAAAGCGCGCAGCCTGCTAATTTCAACAACCTTATCAATCAACGAAATATCGCAAATGTGCGGTTATCCATCGTTGCAATATTTCTACTCTGTATTTAAAAAAGCATATGACACAACGCCGAAAGAGTATCGCGATGTAAACAGCGAGGTCCTGCTGTAGCAGGAGGGGAAAAGCCGCCAGGCATGATAAGACGCGCCAGCGTCGCATCAGGTAACTCAGCACAACTCTCTGATGCGAGCAAAAGCCTTATCCGACCAACAAGTCGGATAAGGCTCGAGGGAATGCAATTACATATGCGCAGCGATTAACCGCTGGTTATCCTGGTACATCGCGAACAGGTAGTTGTTATAACTCTGTCCCTTCGTTGAATAACCTTTCAGCTTGTGAATCATCGCTGTGGCGGTGACTTCCTGATCAGCTTTACGCAATTGTGCACGTGATTTACGGAACGAAGCGTAAGCCGGGTGCGTATTCAGGTTAGTGACATAGGCGCTCACCGATTCTTTGACAGAACTGAACTGTGAGTAGCCCTTCACTTTACCCGGCGCATTGGTACAACGCCCTTTCATGCACTTCATGCCAAACAGGTTGTTGTTGTTACGCGCCAGCTTCGACGTCCCCCAACCACTTTCTGCCGCAGCCATCGTCGCCACCATACTGGTCGGGATAATGTCTACACGTTCAAGCAGCGTATTCCACGGGATTTTTCGTGTATTACCAGACCACTTCACCTTATAGCGTTTGGCGATGTCTTTCAGACGCGCACGCTCTGCAGGTGACCATTGGCCCTGGTACTGTTTTGAAATCAGCCAGTTACGTTCCGCCGTAATGGCAGCATTTTGGCTGGTAATGTAAGGCATTACGGTCCGGAGAAACGCTTTTTTCCTTGGTGTTCCGGAAGGGTATTTTCGCAAATCAGGAAGTGAACTGCTCTTTGCACTATTGCGAGAATACTCTTGTTTACTGCTTACCTGTTTATTACTAGCTTTGGTTATGTGGGACTTTTGACTCGCTGTTGTCGTGTGCGTTTTCGCTAACACCTCACTCGAAAACATCAGAGTGAGTAACATAAGAATCATCGCCCCATATCGTCGTATGGGAGTCAAAATCATCAGTTCTCCTGGTCGGATTTAATCATTCCAACACCTTATATTTTTCACAAATTTGAGAGTTGAATCTCAAATCATATCAAAAATAGCTGTCAAGAGCACCCCAAGGAATAGTCCAAATCTGAAACTATGTCACGTGTTAACCGTTCAGATTGGCGCTAAATCGCAGAAAATGTGGGGTTTATCGCAAAAAATAAGCTTAAATCTCAGGTGAAATACTCCCCCTTTCGTCTCATCCTGGCGCAATCCTCATCAGGGAGGAGTTTTACCAGTATTATCACTGGCAAACTGGTGAAATTCGCAGCAACAAGGACTCATCCGTTATGAAACTTGCCGCCTGTTTTCTGATACTCCTGCCCAGTGTTGCCATTGCCGCCGACTGGACATCTCAGGGATTTCCCACCTTTGCTGAACAAAGTGCAGGAACATTTGTTAGTCATGCCCAGCTGACCAAAGGTACGCGACCGCTGACGCTAAATTTTAACCAACAATGCTGGCAGCCTGCGGATGCGATAAAACTCAATCAGATGCTTTCTCTCAAACCTTGCGACAGCACGCCACCTCAGTGGCGATTGTTCAGGAACGGTGAATATACGCTGCAAATAGATACCCGCTCCGGCACACCAACGTTGATGATTTCGGTCCAGAACACCGCCGAACCGGTAGCGAACCTGGCTCGTGAATGCCCCAAATGGGATGGAAAACCACTGACGCTTGATGTCAGTGCCACCTTCCCGGAAGGTACGGTAGTCCGGGATTATTACAGCCAACAAATCGCGACGGTGAAAAACGGTCAAATAACATTACAACCTGCCGCCACCAGTAACGGCTTACTACTACTGGAACGGGCAGAAACAGACACCTCTGCCCCTTTCGACTGGCATAACGCCACGGTTTACTTTGTGCTAACAGACCGTTTCGAAAACGGCGATCCCAGCAATGATCAGAGCTACGGACGTCATAAAGACGGCATGGAGGAAATTGGCACTTTCCACGGCGGTGATTTACGCGGCCTGACCAACAAACTGGATTATCTCCAGCTGCTGGGCGTCAATGCTTTATGGATAAGCGCCCCATTTGAGCAAATTCACGGCTGGGTCGGCGGCGGTACGAAAGGCGATTTCCCGCATTATGCCTACCACGGTTATTACACACAGGACTGGACGAATCTTGATGCAAATATGGGTAACGAAGCCGATCTACGGACGCTGGTTGATAGCGCGCACCAGCGCGGTATCCGCATTATTTTTGATGTGGTGATGAACCACACCGGCTATGCCACGCTGGCGGATATGCAGGAGTATCAGTTTGGCGCGTTATACCTTTCAGGTGACGAAGTGAAAAAAACGCTGGGTGAACGCTGGAGCGACTGGAAACCTACCGCCGGGCAAACCTGGCATAGCTTTAACGATTACATTAATTTCAGCGACAAAACAGGCTGGGATAAATGGTGGGGGAAAAACTGGATCCGTACCGATATCGGCGATTACGACAATCCTGGATTCGACGATCTCACCATGTCGCTAGCCTTTTTGCCGGATATCAAAACCGAATCAACTACCGCTTCTGGTCTGCCGGTGTTCTATAAAAACAAACCGGATACCCACGCCAAAGCCATTGACGGCTATACGCCGCGCGATTACTTAACCCACTGGTTAAGCCAATGGGTCCGCGACTACGGTATTGATGGTTTTCGGGTCGATACCGCCAAACATGTTGAGTTGCCCGCCTGGCAGCAACTGAAAACTCAGGCCAGCGCCGCACTTCGCGAATGGAAAAAAGCTAACCCCGAGAAAGCATTAGATGACAAACCTTTCTGGATGACCGGCGAGGCCTGGGGTCATGGCGTAATGCAAAGCGACTACTATCGCCACGGATTCGACGCGATGATCAATTTCGATTATCAGGAACAGGCGGCGAAAGCGGTCGATTGCCTGGCGCAGATGGATACCACCTGGCAGCAAATGGCCGAGAAATTGCAAGATTTCAATGTGTTGAGCTATCTCTCCTCGCATGATACCCGCTTGTTCCGCGAAGGGGGCGACAAAGCAGCAGAGTTATTGTTACTCGCGCCAGGTGCAGTGCAAATCTTTTATGGTGATGAATCCTTACGTCCGTTCGGCCCCACCGGTTCTGATCCCCTACAAGGCACACGTTCTGATATGAACTGGCAGGATATCAGTGGTAAATCTGCCGCCAGCGTCGCCCACTGGCAGCGCATCAGTCAGTTCCGCGCACGACATCCAGCCATTGGCGCAGGCAAACAAACGGCGCTTTCGCTGAAACAGGGGTACGGATTTGTTCGTGAACACGGCGACGATAAAGTAATGGTCGTCTGGGCGGGGCAACAGTAACTTTCCCGGCTTCCCGTGCGGCAGTACGTCGGGAAGCCTCCCAGCCTAAAATACCAGCCTAATCGAAAACCACAGCATAAAGTGTCAATCCACCGTCAACGGCGTGATTTGCACCCTGGCAAATGTAGCGTTATTGTTACCTTCCTTGCTACAGAGTTCGACAGATATCCCGCTATGACATTCTCCCTTTTTGGTGACAAATTTACCCGCCACTCCGGCATTACGCTGCTGATGGAAGATCTGAACGACGGTTTACGCACCCCCGGCGCGATTATGCTTGGCGGCGGCAATCCGGCGCAGATCCCGGAAATGCAGGACTATTTCCAGACGCTGCTAACCGACATGCTGGAAAGTGGCAAAGCCACTGATGCGCTGTGCAATTACGATGGGCCACAGGGGAAAACGGAGCTGCTGTCTCTGCTTGCCGGTATGTTACGCGAGAAGCTGGGTTGGGATATCGAACCACAGAATATTGCGCTAACAAACGGTAGCCAGAGCGCCTTTTTCTACTTATTTAACCTGTTTGCCGGACGCCGTGCCGATGGCCGGGTCAAAAAAGTACTGTTCCCGCTGGCACCGGAATATATTGGCTACGCGGATGCCGGGCTGGAAGAGGATCTGTTTGTCTCTACGCGTCCGAATATCGAACTACTGCCAGAGGGCCAGTTTAAATATCACGTCGATTTCGAACATCTGCGCATTGGCGAAGAGACGGGGATGATTTGCGTCTCGCGACCGACGAACCCAACAGGTAATGTGATAACCGATGAAGAGTTGCTGAAGCTGGATGCGCTGGCGAATCAGCACGGGATCCCGCTGGTGATTGATAACGCCTATGGCGTCCCGTTCCCGGGCATCATCTTTAGCGAAGCGCGCCCGCTGTGGAATCCGAATATCGTGCTATGCATGAGCCTTTCCAAGCTAGGTCTGCCAGGTTCGCGCTGCGGCATTATCATCGCCAATGAAAAAATCATCACCGCCATCACTAATATGAACGGCATTATCAGTCTCGCGCCTGGCGGCATTGGTCCGGCGATAATGTGTGAAATGATTAAGCGTAACGATCTGCTGCACCTGTCAGAAACGGTCATCAAACCGTTCTATTACCAGCGTGTTCAGGAGACTATCGCCATCATTCGCCGCTATTTACCGGAAGATCGCTGCCTCATTCATAAACCAGAAGGGGCAATATTCCTCTGGTTATGGTTTAAGGATTTGCCGATTACCACTGAGCAACTCTATCAGCGCCTGAAAGCGCGCGGCGTGCTGATGGTGCCAGGCCACAACTTCTTCCCAGGGCTGGATAAACCGTGGCCGCATACGCATCAATGTATGCGCATGAACTACGTACCAGAGCCGGAGAAAATTGAGGCAGGTGTGAAGATTCTGGCGGAAGAGATTGAACGCGCCTGGGCTGAAAGCCATTAATAAGACTGATGGCAAACGCAAAATTGCCTGATGCGCTGCGCTTATCAGGCCTACAGAATTTCTGCAATAGATTGAATTTATAAGATTTTGTAGGCCGGATAAGGCGTTTATGCCGCATCCGGCATAAACAAAACGCATTATTCCGGCGTTGAGAACCGCCGGAATAATGTCTCAAACAGGCTGCTGTAGTAGCCGATTCCGCTGCACTTTCTCAACATCCATACACTGCAACGCCTTTGTCGGGCAGGCTTCAACACAGGCCGGTCCCGTCGCCCGATGCCAGCACAGGTCACACTTAATCGCCCTCGCCTTTTTGCGCGAAGAAACGACCTCCATTGCGCCAAACGGACAAGCCAGCATACAACTTTTACAGCCAATACAACGTGATTGTTCAACGAAGATATGCCCATGTTCGCGGCGAATCGCCTCCACAGGGCAAACATTCGCGCACGGTGCATCTTCACACTGATGACAGGCTACTGCCGTGGTACAGGTATGGTCTTTGATGACGCGAATCCGCGAAACAAATTCGCCAGGCAACAACGAAGCGCAATCCTGATTCTCCTGATGCGACACCGCACAAGCCACTTCACAGGTACGGCAACCGATACATTTCGTCGCATCCGCAATAATAAACCGGTTCATGATCACTCCTTTGCACTAAAACAGCAGAGTGCCAGAGAGCGCCCCTCTACTGCTTTGATCCAACGAAGGAAATGTTAAAGTTTTGTCACCTGTCTAAAGCGTTATGTGATTGCACTCTGGTCGTCTCTGACAGTAAATCCCAATTCATTAGAGATAGCCTGAGCGGTTTCACGCAGTGGTTTCAGAAGATTCTTCTCCCCTACCTGTTTCAACCGTGATGTCGAAAGCGAAATCGACACGGCATACGGCACCCGTCGATGAATATCAAATACCGGAACAGCAATACAGGAGACACCGAGCTCATTTTCTTCTCTGTCCATCGCCACGCCGCTTTCACGAATGTGCGCCAGTTCGTCGAACATCGCAGGCAGTTCGGTAATGGTATTGCGGGTTAGCGGCTGAATTTCATTCTGATGGCTTTCCCAATACGATTTCACGTAGTCCTGGTGACCAAACGCCATATAAACCTTACCCATCGCCGAGCAGTAGAGCGGCATATGCTGACCAATATAGGCGCGGGTTCGTAGCATACCGGTAGTAGGTTCCAGTTTATAAATCAAAATAGCGTGATCATCTTCTCGACTGGAAAAGTTAATGGTTTCACCAGTGGCGATGTTCAGCGTCTCAAGATGCGGCGCGGCAATATGAATGATATTCAGCGACGACAGCGCCTTTTGCCCGACAGCAATAAATTTTGTGGTCAGGCGGTAACTCCCCGCAGCGGGCGCGGTTGTCACATAGCCACAGGACTGTAATCCCTGCAATAAACGATGGACCGTACTTTTATTTAAGCCAGCCAGTTCCGAAAGATGCGCCAGCGGGCAACCGTTTGGATAATTGCTCAAAATCTCAATCAGCATCAACCCGCGAAACAGGCTCTGACTTCCAGCTGGGCGCTCTTTTTCCTGCGCCAACTCGTGCTCTTTTTTTCCCATCGCTTTCTTCCCCTTTTTATCGCGACCTGATGGTAACGCAAAGTGTGTCGCAGTTCACGATCTCGACAGATAATTTATAACTATTTGATTTAGATGATTTTTGAAAATCATGGTGCGGATTGCTTTGTTAAAAAGCGATCGATATATTTGAAATCAAATTTCGTATAGTGGAATTTTAAGCTAAAAAAGCGATCAATAAACACAAGGAAGCCAGGGATGAAAGTGACATTTGAGCAATTAAAAACAGCCTTTAATCGGGTCTTAATTTCACGCGGCGTTGACAGCGAAACGGCTGACGCCTGCGCAGAGATGTTCGCCCGCACCACCGAATCCGGCGTTTATTCTCATGGCGTTAACCGTTTCCCACGCTTCATTCAACAACTGGAAAACGGCGATATCATTCCTGACGCCCAACCCAAACGTATCACCAGTCTCGGTGCGATTGAGCAGTGGGACGCCCAGCGTTCGATCGGTAACCTCACAGCGAAAAAGATGATGGATCGCGCCATTGAACTGGCGGCAAATCATGGGATTGGCCTGGTGGCGTTACGTAATGCCAACCACTGGATGCGCGGTGGCAGCTATGGCTGGCAGGCGGCGGAGAGAGGCTACATTGGCATCTGTTGGACCAACTCCATCGCCGTAATGCCGCCGTGGGGTGCAAAAGAGTGTCGCATCGGCACCAACCCGCTGATCGTCGCCATTCCTTCCACGCCGATCACCATGGTCGATATGTCGATGTCGATGTTTTCCTACGGCATGTTAGAAGTTAACCGCCTGGCAGGTCGTCAGCTCCCGGTAGATGGTGGCTTTGATGATGAGGGCAATTTGACCAAAGAACCTGGCGTTATCGAGAAAAATCGCCGCATTTTGCCGATGGGCTACTGGAAAGGTTCGGGCATGTCGATTGTGCTGGATATGATCGCTACTCTCCTTTCTGATGGCGCATCGGTTGCTGAAGTCACCCAGGATAACAGCGACGAATACGGCATTTCGCAAATCTTTATCGCCATAGAAGTAGACAAACTGATCGAAGGCACCACCCGCGACGCCAAGCTACAACGCATCATGGATTACGTTACCAGTGCCGAGCGTGCTGACGAAAATCAGGCCATTCGCTTACCCGGCCACGAATTTACTACCCTGCTGACCGAAAACCGCCGTAACGGCATCACCGTTGATGACAGCGTGTGGGAAAAAATCCAGGCGTTATAAGGAGATAAGCCATGATTTTTGGACATATCGCGCAGCCTAACCCGTGCCGTTTGCCCGCCGCCATTGAAAAGGCGCTCGATTTTCTGCGCACCACTGATTTCAACGCCCAGGAGCCGGGCGTTGTTGAAATCGACGGCAAGAATATTTATGCACAAATTATCGATTTAACGACGCGCCCAGTGGAGGAAAATCGCCCGGAAGTGCATCGTCGGTATATCGATATTCAGTTTCTGGCGTGGGGTGAAGAGAAAATTGGCATTGCCATTGATACGGGAAATAACAAGATCAGCGAGTCTCTATTAGAGCAGCGCGATATTATTTTTTATCACAATAGTGAACATGAATCATTTATAGAAATGATACCGGGCAGCTACGCTATTTTCTTCCCGCAGGATGTTCATCGACCGGCATGTAATAAAAATGCCACAACGGCAATCCGGAAAATCGTGATTAAAGTGGCCCTCTCTGCTTTATAAAAAATTTATTACTGGAGCACAAAATGAAAGCGAATAATGCCGGTTATATTATCGGTGCGTATCCCTGTGCACCCTCTTTTCACCAAAGAAGTGAAGAGGAAGAGAAGGAATTCTGGCGACAATTATCAGATACCCCTGATATTCGTGGGCTGGAACACCCCTGCCAGGAAAACTTCCATCCTCTTGGCGATGAATGGTTACTCCGACATACGCCAGAAAGCTGGAAATTTGTCGTCACCGCTGTGATGGAAACCATGCGTCGCCGCAGCGAAAACAACGGTTTTGGCCTCGCCTCCAGCGATGAAGAACAACGCAAGGCGTGCGTGGCGTACTATCGACACTTATTCAATAAAATCAATTCATTGAATCCCAATAAAGTCCTCGCACTGGAGATCCAGGCTGCACCGTTAGCAACGAATCCCAATGTTATGCAAGCGACGGACGCTTTTGCCCGCTCGTTGAAAGAAATCGCCAGTTGGGACTGGCCATGCAAACTGGTGCTGGAACACTGCGATGCCATGACTTCTTCTGCACCCCGTAAAGGTTTTCTGCCTTTAGAAAATGTTCTGCAGGTCATTGCCGATTATGACGTCAGCATCTGTATCAACTGGGCACGCTCCGCCATTGAAGGGCGCAATACAGCGTTGCCGCTGACCCATACCCAAATGGCGAAACAGGCTGGAAAACTCGGCGCGTTGATGTTCTCTGGTACGACGCTAAACGGAACATACGGCGAATGGCAGGATTTACACGCGCCGTTTGCACCATTCTGTGCAGAAAGCCTGATGACCACAGATCATGTTCGCGAGTTATTTAATGCAGCAGAACCGTCAACATTGCATTTTGCTGGCATCAAGCTGCTAGAAATAAATGCAACGGCTGATGTACAACATCGAATCGAAATATTACGTAACGGCATTCACACTCTGAATGAATCTCGTTAATCCGTTTCACTTAAATAGCACATTGAATGTCTGATTAGTCGCTTTCCAATAAATATTACGAATACCAACAACATCAATTAATGAAAACATATTACATAACAAGAAGGACTCGTTATGAAACGGATACTCGAAGGCATTCTTGCGGTCATCATCGCAATACTGTCTTGTATTATTTTTATTAATATAATTCTTCGATATGGATTCCACACAAGCATATTATCGATTGATGAATTATCCCGGCTTTTATTTGTCTGGTTAACCTTTATTGGCGCTATCGTTGCTTATATGGACAACAGCCATGTGCAGGTTACTTTTTTAGTCGAAAAACTCTCTCCCGCTAATCGACAACGTGTTTCGCTGCTAACCCATACGCTCATTTTATTGCTGTGTCTGGGGCTGGCCTGGGGTGCAATAGAAAAAACGTCACAGGACTGGAGTAACTTATCGCCCATTCTCGGCGTACCTGTTGGCTTAATGTACGCCGCCGCTATCCCCACCAGCCTGATTATCGCATTGCTGGAATTGCGTCATTTATACCGGCAGTTCACAAATACCCCCAGCCAAAACCAACAAGGAGCCTGACGATGACAATCCTTATATTTATTGTCAGTTTGTTGGGGGCTATCGCGATTGGTGTTCCGATCGCCTGGGCATTATTGCTGTGCGGCATTTCATTGATGTTCTGGATGGATATCTTTGATGTGCAAATTCTGGCACAAACGCTGGTAAATGGCGCTGACAGCTTCTCCCTGTTAGCCATCCCCTTCTTTGTGCTGGCGGGGGAGATCATGAACGCGGGCGGCCTATCGCAACGTATTGTCGACTTGCCAATGAAGCTGGTAGGCCACAGGCCAGGCGGTCTGGGCTACGTTGGTGTACTGGCGGCAATGATCATGGCAAGCCTGTCCGGTTCTGCGGTTGCCGATACCGCAGCCGTCGCGGCGCTGCTGGTGCCGATGATGCGTCAGGCCAATTATCCGGTAAATCGCGCTGCCGGACTTATCGGTTCTGGCGGTATTATTGCGGCCATTATTCCGCCATCTATTCCACTCATTATCTTCGGCGTCTCCAGCGGACTCTCCATCAGTAAACTGTTTATGGCGGGCATCGCGCCGGGCATCATGATGGGCATCACGCTGATGATTACCTGGTGGTGGCAGGCGAAACGACTGAATTTGCCTTGTCAGCCGAAAGCCTCACTGCGGGAGGTCTGGCAATCCTTAGTTTCCGGTATTTGGGCGCTCTTTTTACCGATAATTATTATTGGCGGTTTCCGTTCGGGGTTATTCACCCCCACCGAAGCTGGCGCGGTTGCCGCCTTCTACGCCCTGTTTGTATCCATTGTTGTCTATCGCGAAATGTCGTTCGCCACGCTTTACCATGTACTGGTTAACGCGGCGAAAACCACTTCCGTGGTGATGTTCCTGGTGGCCTCTGCTGCGGTGTCTGCATGGCTTATTACTATCGCCGAATTACCCATGATGGTATCGGAGCTATTACAACCGTTGGTTGATTCACCTCGCTTATTATTCATCGTCATTATGCTCGCCATTATGGTGATCAGTACGGTCATGGACTTAACACCTACCGTATTAATTCTTACACCGGTATTAATGCCATTAGTAAAAGAAGTGGGAATAGATCCGGTCTATTTCGGCATCATGTTTATTATCAACTGTTCCATATCACTGATTACACCTCCGGTGGGTAACGTTCTTAACGTGATATGCGGCGTGGCGAAACTTAAATTTGACGATGCGGTAAAAGGCGTTGCGCCTTACGTCATGGTTTTATTCATGTTGTTAGCATTATTTATTTTTATACCGGAGCTCATTACCGCTCCTATTAAATGGATGAGTTAAAAGGAAATCATAATGAAATTACGTTCTGTAACCTACGCATTATTAATTGCCGGAGTGGCGGCGTTCAGTACATCTTCTCTGGCGGCACAATCATTACGTTTCGGTTATGAAACCTCGCAAACCGATTCACAACATATTGCGGCAAAAAAATTCAACGAATTACTGCAGGAAAAAACCAAAGGCGAACTGAAATTAAAACTGTTCCCGGACAGCACCCTCGGTAACGCACAGGCGATGATCAGCGGCGTGCGCGGCGGCACTATTGATATGGAGATGTCTGGCTCCAATAACTTTACGGGACTCTCGCCCGTCATCAACCTACTTGATGTCCCTTTCCTGTTCCGCGATACCGCTCACGCGCATAAAACGCTCGACGGTAAAGTCGGTGATGACCTGAAAATTTCCCTTGAAGGTAAAGGGCTGAAAGTACTGGCCTACTGGGAAAACGGCTGGCGCGATGTCACCAACTCGCGTGCACCAGTTAAAACTCCCGCCGACCTGCAAGGACTGAAGATCCGTACCAACAATAGCCCGATGAATATCGCGGCATTCAAAATCTTTGGCGTTAACCCAATCCCGATGCCGTTTGCCGAAGTGTATACCGGGCTGGAAACCCGCACTATCGACGCTCAGGAACACCCGATCAACGTCGTCTGGTCAGCAAAATTTTATGAAGTACAGAAGTACCTTTCTCTGACCCATCACGCCTATTCGCCACTTCTGGTGGTGATCAACAAAGCGAAGTTTGATGGCTTAACCCCGGAGTTCCAGCAGGCGCTGATCTCATCTGCGCAGGAAGCAGGTAGCTATCAGCGAAAACTGGTCGCTGAAGATCAGCAAAAAATCATCGACGGTATGAAAGAAGCAGGCGTGGAAGTGATTACCGATCTCGACCGCAAAGCCTTTAGCGATGCATTGGGTAATCAGGTTCGCGACATGTTTGTTAAAGATGTTCCGCAGGGCGCCGATCTGCTGAAAGCCGTGGATGAGGTGCAATAAACCATGACGCAATACTGGCTGGGGTTAGATTGTGGCGGTAGCTGGCTGAAAGCCGGGCTGTACGACCGCGAAGGCCGGGAGGCAGGCGTGCAGCGCCTGCCGCTGTGCGCATTAAGCCCGCAGCCAGGCTGGGCAGAGCGCGATATGGCAGAACTGTGGCAATGCTGCATGGCTGTCATTCGCGCCCTGCTTACTCATTCTGGTGTTAGCGGGGAGCAAATTGCCGGAATTGGCATCTCCGCACAAGGGAAGGGCTTATTTTTACTCGATAAAGATGACAAACCGCTCGGTAACGCCATTTTGTCCTCCGACCGTCGGGCGATGGAAATCGTTCGTTGCTGGCAGGAAGATGGCATCCCGGAAAAACTCTACCCGCTGACCCGACAAACCTTGTGGACCGGGCATCCGGTGTCGCTGTTGCGCTGGCTGAAAGTGCACGAACCGCAACGCTATGCGCAAATTGGCTGCGTGATGATGACGCACGACTATCTGCGCTGGTGTTTAACCGGCGTCAAAGGCTGCGAAGAGAGCAATATTTCCGAGTCTAATCTCTACAACATGAGCTGCGGTCAATACGACCCGAGTCTCACCGACTGGCTGGGGATCAGTGAAATCAATCACGCCCTGCCACCTGTGGTTGGCTCTGCCAAAATCTGCGGGGAAATTACCGCTCAGACAGCCGCACAAACCGGTCTGAAAGCGGGTACGCCCGTTGTCGGCGGCCTGTTTGATGTGGTTTCCACCGCACTCTGCGCTGGGATCGAAGACGAATCTACCCTCAATGCGGTGATGGGAACCTGGGCAGTGACCAGCGGCATAACCAGCGGTTTACGTGACGGTGAAGCGCATCCGTATGTCTATGGCCGTTACGTTAATGATGGTCAATTTATCGTTCACGAAGCCAGTCCTACCTCTTCCGGCAATCTCGAATGGTTTACCGCGCAGTGGGGAGAAATCTCGTTTACAGAGATCAACCAGGCCGTTGCCAGCTTGCCGAAAGCCAGTGGCGATCTCTTTTTCCTGCCGTTCCTGTACGGCAGCAACGCCGGACTCGAGATGACCAGCGGTTTCTACGGGATGCAGGCCATTCACACCCGCGCGCACCTGTTGCAGGCCATTTATGAAGGCGTGGTGTTCAGCCACATGACCCACCTCAACCGGATGCGCGAACGTTTTACTGATGTGCACACCCTGCGCGTCACTGGTGGCCCGGCGCATTCCGATATCTGGATGCAAATGCTGGCGGACGTTAGCGGCTTACGAATCGAATTGCCGCAGGTGGAAGAAACGGGATGCTTTGGCGCGGCGCTCGCTGCCCGTGTCGGCACGGGCGTATATCACAACTTCAGCGAAGCCCAGCGCAACTTGCAACATCCGGTACGCACCCTGCTGCCGGATATGACCGCTCATCAGCATTACCAGCAAAAATATCAACGCTATCAGCAACTCATTGCCGCACTTCAGGGTTATCACACCCGTATTAAGGAACACACATTATGAGCAGACCACTTCTGCAACTGGCCCTCGACCATTCGTCACTGCAGGCTGCGCAGCGCGACGTTGCGCTGTTAAAAGACAGCGTCGATATCGTTGAAGCGGGCACTATTCTCTGTTTAAACGAAGGGCTTGGCGCGGTGAAAGCCTTGCGTGAACAGTGCCCGGACAAAATCATCGTCGCTGACTGGAAGGTCGCCGACGCTGGTGAAACACTCGCTCAACAAGCATTTACCGCAGGTGCTAACTGGATGACCATCATCTGCGCCGCGCCGCTCGCCACGGTGGAAAAAGGCCACGCGATGGCGCAACGCTGCGGCGGTGAAATCCAGATAGAGCTGTTCGGCAACTGGACGCTGGACGACGCCCGCGACTGGCATCGTATTGGCGTGCGGCAGGCGATTTATCATCGTGGTCGCGACGCACAGGCCAGCGGGCAACAGTGGGGCGAGGCCGATCTGGCACGCATGAAAGCGCTTTCCGATATCGGCCTTGAGCTTTCGATTACCGGCGGGATTACCCCTGCTGACCTGCCGCTGTTTAAAGATATCCGCGTGAAAGCGTTTATAGCCGGGCGGGCGCTGGCAGGCGCAGCAAATCCAGCGCAGGTAGCTGGCGATTTCCATGCACAAATCGACGCAATCTGGGGAGGTGCTCGTGCGTAATCATCCGTTAGGGATTTATGAAAAGGCGCTGGCGAAAGATCTCTCCTGGCCGGAGCGGCTGGTGCTGGCAAAAAGCTGCGGTTTTGATTTTGTCGAAATGTCGGTGGATGAAACCGACGAACGGCTCTCACGTCTTGACTGGAGCACCGCACAAAGGGCTTCGCTGGTTACCGCGATGATCGAAACGGGCGTTGCCATTCCGTCAATGTGCCTGTCTGCCCATCGTCGTTTTCCCTTTGGCAGCCGGGACGAGGCGGTGCGCGAACGGGCGCGGGAAATCATGAGTAAAGCGATTCGCCTGGCGCGCGATCTCGGTATTCGCACCATTCAACTGGCTGGTTACGACGTCTATTACGAAGACCATGACGAAGGCACGCAGCAACGCTTTGCTGAAGGGCTGGCGTGGGCGGTTGAACAGGCCGCCGCTGCGCAGGTAATGCTGGCGGTAGAGATTATGGACACCGCGTTTATGAACTCCATCAGCAAATGGAAAAAATGGGACGAGATGCTCGCCTCGCCATGGTTCACCGTCTACCCGGACGTCGGCAACCTCAGCGCCTGGGGCAATGATGTTCCCGCTGAACTAAAACTGGGCATTGACCGTATTGCGGCTATTCACCTGAAAGACACTCAACCCGTAACCGACCAGAGTCCTGGCCAGTTTCGTGACGTACCGTTTGGCGAAGGTTGCGTTGATTTCGTTGGCATCTTTAAAACGCTGCATGAACTGAATTATCGCGGATCATTTCTGATTGAGATGTGGACAGAAAAAGCCAATGAGCCGGTACTGGAAATTATTCAGGCGCGGCGCTGGATTGAAGCACGTATGCAGGAGGCCGGTTTTATATGTTAGAGCAACTGAAAGCCGAGGTTCTGACGGCGAATCTGGCGCTTCCCGCTCACCATCTGGTGACATTCACCTGGGGCAATGTCAGCGCGGTAGACGAAACGCGGCAATGGATGGTGATCAAGCCTTCCGGCGTCGAGTATGAAGTGATGACCGCCGACGATATGGTGGTGGTTGAGATAGCCAGCGGCAAGGTGGTGGAAGGCAGCAAAAAGCCCTCGTCCGACACGCCAACGCATCTGGCGCTTTATCGCCGCTATGCAGAAATTGGCGGCATTGTGCATACCCACTCGCGCCATGCCACTATCTGGTCGCAGGCCGGGATTGATCTCCCTGCCTGGGGTACGACTCACGCTGACTATTTTTACGGTGCGATCCCCTGCACGCGCCAGATGACCGCAGAGGAGATCAACGGCGAGTATGAATACCAGACTGGCGAAGTGATCATTAAAACCTTCGAAGAGCGCGGCAGGAGTCCGGCACAAATCCCGGCGGTACTGGTGCATTCTCACGGCCCGTTCACCTGGGGTAAAAACGCCGCCGATGCGGTGCATAATGCCGTGGTGCTGGAAGAGTGCGCGTATATGGGGCTATTCTCGCGTCAGCTCGCGCCGCAGCTTCCTGCCATGCAAAACGAACTGCTGGATAAGCACTATCTGCGTAAGCACGGGGCGAATGCCTATTACGGACAGTAATCTCTCACGCCGGGGCTTCATCGCCCCGGTACTATGAATTGATATGCTTCCGTATCCGCACAACACTGCCACTTCGGTTAGCAGCTCGTCTGTTGCGATGGCTCGGTCAGGCTGATGTCCATAGCCGTATCCGACATTACATTGATCAGCAAAATCAAAAACGTTTAACGCAGGCGATTATAATCATCGACCATTTCGTTGTACTCGCGTAAAGCTCGCGGAAATGAGTCGTCGACCATCCAGCTTGTATTTGCATCCTGAAGTTGCTCTTTATCCCAGTCAGAGTACGGAACTTTATCTCTGACGCGGCGAACATATTTTTTAGCCTCAAGTTGATACTGGTCTGCCGAATTAATGAACGAGAAATTCATGCCGCCTTTATCCGCTTCTTTGGCCTGCGCCACCAGCGTTTCCAGTTCAGAGGTTTTCTTCATTGCCGCTTCTGCGTCAAACTTCTCTTGCGATATCAGGTTATTAATTTGTTTCGCTGAAATCATGACTGCCAGAGAGTAGTAGTGGAATGTTTTCCCTTCACTTTCTTCAATATTTTTCAGTTCCACAAGCTGACGCTTATCATTAATCTCCTGAATAGCCGCATGATAAGATTCTGCTACAGGTTCAAAGGCTTCAAGATTTTTTAAGAATGCCTGATGCAATGTTTTCCCTTTCGCAAACGCATCGTCTTTATAATTTTCCTGGGTGTAATATCTATCCATTTCGTTAATGGTATTACCCAATGCCACGGCAGCATCGATATAACTCACCGCCACGCCATCAATAGGTTGCAGCGCAGGTGTTAACGCCACAGCACTTTTTACGCCTTTTTCACACTCAGAGAGACTGGATTCACTAATGCTGTAGATGCCATAAACAGTACGCTCTTCACCGGTAGGCCCCTGTTTAAAATCTTTCAGCCAGTCGGCATAACGCGCCAGACTGCTCTGTACAGGGATCTGTAACTTGTTGTAGCACTTAATATAGACATCCATTTTTTCGTCGAAAACCGCTTGTTCATCTACCACCGGTTGCGCAGGCGTTTCAGGCTTAGCTTCTGCTTTTGCAACGGGGGCTTCAGGAGCTGGTGCGGCAGGTTGACTATTGGCGGGCGGGGGAGTTTCTGTTTCGGCTTTTTTATCATCACATCCGGTGATACCGAGGGCCATTATGCCGATAATAATAGCTGAAGATAATAAATTCCTTTTCATTTAATTGCCTTATAAATAGATAAATAAGAGAGTGAATATAATAAAGGAAAAAAGAAAGCGTCACTACACGTGTTTTGTTTATAAATAAATAGATACAATTCACTGAATGAATAAGTCCTGTAATTTCATATATAAATTACAGGACTTAATTCAATTAACAGTTTAACCGCTGCGGGAGAGAAGTTTCTGCCCCCCGTTATTTAAATCTGCATTACATCCCATAACGTTCAGAAATAGCAGCATGTTTCTCTTCATTTGCTCCGGCTTCTTTGGCAAGACGCCACCAGCACAACGGATGTTCCCAGTCAGAGGTCAATTCGTGCAAGGTCTTATCGATATCACCTTTAGAAACTGAACGCGGCGCACTGATAACAAAATAGAACGCGGGCAGCGGATCAGCGCCTTCTCCCTGATGACTATCGGTTAACGTATAGTCGTCATTACTGTTGCTCCAGTAGTACCAGTTTCGTTCACGGAGCGCCTCACGGAAGGCATTAAACTGTTCTTCACCAGGCATGACACCTTCGCAGAACCAGGACTCGCCGTACTCGGTCGGGATAATGGTTTTCAGACACCCATAAAGTGGCGTGAAATTCTTCTGCTCTTCTTCGTCTTCAGGTCGGGTATTCAACATTTCTGCATCGAAAACCACAATTTCATCAACATGTTGCGGGAAATCGGTCCGGTAAGTCGGCTCTATAATCCTTGCTGTTACTGGCCCAATCCGCTGAGCATAGTAATAGCGGTATTCGAAGTTTTCCCGGAAACGGATGTTCAGTAGTCCCCATTTTTCGTCGATAAAACCTTCGCCTTCTGTGAGTTCGATTTCCAGTTCTGCGGCGATAGTTCGCACCAAATCCCACTGTTGTAAGATGCTGGCGGTCGCCATGATATCCCACTGGAGATTACGAATATCTTCTTCGCGACGGAGCAAAAGTTGCTGAAATTGCTGTAAATAATCCAGTTGTCGATCCCAGGCTTCCTGTTTTTGTGCTGCCCAAGAGCACATGCGATAAACGCCGATCCACTCACGCCCTTTTTCATGTTGTAGCAATTGCTGGCCAATCGCTTCCAGTTCGACCCAATTTTCTTGCTGGTTAAGCACACGTGCACGGAACCACAATGCCATATGCATCAGGCCCGCCTGTTCATACTGCTTCGCCAGTTGTTCGATCGCTTGCTGATCGCCACGGTGTAGCAGGAGATCCAGCAGATCAAAGCAGAGATTGTTATCTTCCTGGATGTGGCTTTCAACGTAGCGTTGCAGGAGTTCGATCGACTCATCAAGCGCATTGCAAGCCTTTAACGCATTGACCAGTTTACCCAACAATTCCGTATCATCTGGCGTGTTCAGATAAGCGCGACGGAATATCTCTACGTCTTTTTCTGGATCTGGCTGCGTTTCTTCATCACTATCTTCAGGTGCTTCAACAACCGGACGAGCAAGCAGTTCCGCCTCTTTAGCAGCGATTTTTTCACTAAGTTCAAGAAACTCGCGATCAACGCCCAGTAACGCGCGTAATTTCGGTATGTGCTGCTGAGCCAGTTTCATCGCCATTTTGGCAACCCAGACGGATTCACGCTCCAGTGCAAGGGTGATTTGCAGTTTCGCCAGATCAACCACTTTGCGGTGCGCCCCGGCCTGTGAACGGTGCTCCAGCATTTTTTGGATGATTCGCGCCAGTTGCCAGTGGTTTCTCTGTGAATTACGAGGAAGTAATTCAGTAATAATCTTCAGCCATGGTCCCCATGAATAGGGAGTCAGATCTGACCAACGCGGCAATTCCTCCCAGACTTCTTCGTCCTGCCCGCATAACGCCATGATGTACATTTTTTTGAGTTGATAATTGATGCGGTCGCGTCCCCAATAATCATTCTCTTTTGCCAGTTCATCAATCACTTCACGCGCTTCATCGTAACGCTGAAGGGCAACCAAAATATCAGCGCGTGTTGCCAGCAGCGCTTCTAAATATTCACTCCCCGATGCTTTCACCGCCTCGATTTGCCTGTCGATATAAACCAACGCCTCCTCTGTTCTGTTGGAATCCATCAGCGCACTGGCATATTCGCAGGATAAACACATAAAGCAGCTCCAGGTCGGATCAATGCGCGCGATGGTTTCTTCACATACCGCCATGCGTTCATTGGCCCAGCCTGGGGCATCTATATTCTCGTAGCAGGCGGATAAATCCTGCGTAACGCAGATAGATTGCGGGCAATCTTTAGCCTCTTCCCGATGCGCTTTTTCAAACAGCGCCACCACGTCAGGCAGCACTTTTTCGCCTTCTTCGTAGTTGGTCAGACGATGGCGCATCTCCCAGTGTCCGATAAATATTTCCAGCCACGGATTTTTTGCCACCTGATTCAGTGCTTTCATTTCCGGTAATAACGAATCGCACTTTTCCATTTGCAGATGTAAAACACCTTCAGAAAAATCATCAATTATCTGCGGAATATACTCCTGCCCGGCATCACGCAACTCCTGGCTATATTTGTTGTACCACTCCCATGTATCCATTTTATTTTCCTTGATTAATTAAGACAGGAATAACCTGAGTAAAATCTTCCAGTGCCTGGTGTAAATCCCACTGCTGTTCTTTATTACCGCTGGAGCACAAAATCACTTTCAGCGATTTTAATAACCGTAATGCTGCCGTTGGCTGCTGATGCTGTTGTAAGGCCGTCACCAGTTGCATGACACAGGGGTTATTAAGATTGATATACAGACTTGAGGTTTTCGTTTTTTGGATTTGCGAGGTAAATTGCCGCGCCAGCATTAACGCTGCGGTACTGATGCGTTTATCTGCGTCATCCTGTTCGAGAATTTGTTTTAATTCTGCTTCGCGGTCTGGCGTGACCACGAGCGGTAAAACGGCGGGTTCGAAGCGGGAGATAATTAATTGCTCGCCATCGCAAAGATGCTCTTCCAGATAAGCCACCTGCTCTTCGGGTAATTCTGCCAGGCTGAACAACTGCTCATTGCCCGTTTGCGTACCGACTTCGATAATCCGGCAGTGATACAACAGCGCCCAACGGCGTAAAAATGGCACCACCGCATAGCGATCGCCACGGGCTACAGGCCGTTGCAGAATATGGAACAACATCTCTTCAAAACCGCCGTCGCGGCTTAACAGAATATGAATGCTGTTATTAACGCGTAAATCCTTCGCCAGCAGCGCGCCTTTTGACGTTGGCACCTGCAAGCGATCTTTGAGCAAATCAAACAGACGATCATCACACAAGGCCGCACCCAGCAACGCTTCGTTGTGGCGCATTAATACACGCCGCCAGATTTCTGGCTGATTTTGTGCGAGATCGGACAAGCCAGAAATCAGCGCCTCTTTTAATGCCTCTTGTACCGCAACCCAGGTTTCATCCCGCTGGAGATCTTCCCTGCTCGCCGTCGGCGTCAGTTTCGATGACTCAATCACGCCGCCAATAAATCCGGCCCAGGGCGGTAACAACTCACGCGCTTCATCATCCAGTAACATACCGCGCAAAAACAACGACAGGTTGCGGTTATCGCTGGTGCCGTAGGTCGCGCCATCCTGAATCCATAAAATCCCCACCGCGTCGCTCATTCCCGCTGGCACCACCGGAATGGTGCAAATCGGTTCGAAGGAGGATTCAAACTGTGCGGCAAAGGCGAGATTTTTACGCTGTACCAGCGCGCGGTGTATGGTTACGCCATCTGGCGTTTCTTCACGCCACGGCGGCTGGAGTTTGTTCACCGGCTCGCTGGCATCCCCCACATAGACCGGTTCGTGCAGCAATATGCAGTAGCGGGAAAGAACGCGGTTCAGCAAATTGTTACTCGCCAGATGGCTGTACTCTTCTTTGAGCGTCAGAATCACCTGCGTTCCCGTTTCCGAGGACTGATGCGGCGTAACGGTATATTTTTGCCCGTCGGTAGAGTGGTATTTCCAGCTCTGATCCGGCGTTTGCCAGGATGTGGTCAACACCGTGACCTCTTTTGCCAGTACAAAGGCCGACAAAAAACCGAGGCCGAACATACCAATTAAACCGGTGTTGTCATCCTGCTGGCGCAACATTCGGGTATAACCCACGCCCACTGTAGCCAGGAAGCCGTGAATTTCGCTTTCTGTCAGTCCCGCACCGGTATCGGTAATAGTGATAGTGGACTTCACCACGTCAGCCACCACACGAATTTGGTTATCCTTTGGCGCATCGGGCTGCTCAATCCTGCGGCGCACGATCGCATCGTGTCCGTTTTGCACCAGCTCGCGCACGGCAACCACGGGAGTGGAGTAAAGATGCTTGCTGAGCACCTCAATTAAGCCGTTTAAATTAACTTCTGTAGAATATGAACTGCCAGGTAACTGTAATGTACTCATTTTTCAATACTCATAATCCATCACCCACTATTGAAAATACATTGCTGTTTTTACAACCGGTGCAAGGTTTGTTATTTTCATTCACGCATCGGAAACATTTATTTATTGACGCGATGATTAAAACAAAATGTCTTATATAAATAATGATTAATCCTTAAAGGATTAATGCAACTGGAGTATATCGATATAAACCGGAGTTAACGAGATAATTTCTTGTGGTGAAATTATTATTTAAATGCTGAATAATATATTGAGTATTATTTAATAGAAAAATAGAACCGCAATCCAGAATCAGAATTGCGGTATTTCTTTAATTATGAATCAAACGCTGCGGATGGGTATAAACCGTTGCCCGACCCGGCTTACAAAAACCCACCAGCGTCAAATTACAGCGTTCAGCCACTTCTACAGCAAGTGTGGTCGCGGCAGACACCGCAAACAAAATCTCTACGCCGCACATCGCCGACTTTTGCACCATTTCATAACTGGCACGGCTGGAAACCAGCACCGCACCTTGCTGCCAGCTTTCCCCTTCTTGTGACCGGCGGCCTAACAGTTTGTCCAGCGCCACATGGCGACCCACGTCTTCATGCCCACCAGCCAGTTCGCCAGACGGCAGCATCCAGGCGGCGGCATGGGTACAACCGGTCAATTGCCCCACTGGCTGGAAGTCGATGAGATGGCGTAACGCGTCATCAAGATTATTGAGATCAAACGTCTGGGTGAACGGCAGCGGCTGCACCGGTTTTCCGATGTCATTAAGTTGCTCCACGCCGCATACGCCACAGCCCGTGCGCCCCGCCAGCGCCCGGCGACGCTCCTTCAACCCCATAAAGCGGCGGCTGGAAAGCTCAATTTGTACTTCAAGACCATTACAGGAAGGAACGACATCCATGCCGAAGATATCGCGCGGGCTTTCTATAATCCCCTCGGAAAGCGAAAATCCGAGCGCAAAGTACTCAAGGTCTTTGGGCGACGCCATCATCACTACATGCGAAATACCGTTGTAGACCAGCGCAACGGGAACTTCTTCCGCCACCTCATCTAACCGTGGGTGTTGTAAATCGTCACGACGCCATAACTCAATTTGGCTAACGCCTGTGACATTTATCACATTTTTGACTTCTTTTTGCCGTGTTTTTTTCACTTTATATTAACCAGATAAGAACACACACACCAACATTATGGTATTCTGTTACAAACCCTTCCTGGATGGAGGGAAATTGAGCCAATTCTGGACCTTTGCGGCCCCTTCCGCAAAGAAAAATAACTCCCACTCCCTGCACACTCAGCAAGCGAATGTAAATGGGACGTGACAATGTCGAAACAAGGAGCAATCCATGCAGGTCAGCAGAAGGCAGTTCTTTAAGATCTGCGCTGGCGGTATGGCAGGCACCACGGCAGCGGCACTGGGTTTTGCACCCAGCGTAGCACTCGCGGAAACCCGGCAGTATAAACTGCTGCGCACCCGCGAAACCCGTAATACCTGCACCTATTGTTCCGTAGGCTGTGGGCTGTTGATGTACAGCCTCGGTGACGGAGCAAAAAACGCCAAAGCATCTATCTTCCATATCGAAGGCGATCCGGATCACCCGGTCAACCGCGGTGCACTTTGTCCGAAAGGCGCTGGCCTGGTGGATTTCATCCACTCCGAAAGCCGTCTGAAGTTCCCGGAATACCGTGCGCCAGGTTCTGATAAATGGCAGCAAATCAGTTGGGAAGAGGCGTTTGATCGCATCGCCAAACTGATGAAAGAAGACCGCGATGCTAACTACATTGCGCAAAACGCCGAAGGCGTGACAGTTAACCGCTGGCTCTCCACCGGGATGCTGTGTGCTTCCGCGTCGAGTAACGAAACCGGCTATTTAACGCAAAAATTCTCCCGAGCGCTGGGTATGCTCGCGGTCGACAACCAGGCGCGTGTCTGACACGGACCAACGGTAGCAAGTCTTGCTCCAACATTTGGTCGCGGTGCGATGACCAACCACTGGGTCGACATCAAGAACGCCAACCTCGTCGTGGTGATGGGCGGTAATGCCGCTGAAGCTCACCCGGTAGGGTTCCGCTGGGCGATGGAAGCCAAAATTCACAACGGCGCGAAGCTGATTGTGATCGATCCTCGCTTTACGCGTACGGCGGCGGTGGCTGACTACTATGCCCCTATTCGTTCCGGTACTGATATTGCTTTCCTGTCAGGCGTATTGCTGTACCTGCTGAACAATGAAAAATTCAACCGCGAATACACCGAAGCCTATACCAACGCCAGCCTGATCGTGCGTGAGGATTACGGCTTTGAAGATGGCCTGTTCACCGGCTACGACGCGGAAAAACGCAAGTACGATAAATCCAGCTGGACCTACGAACTAGACGAAAACGGCTTCGCCAAACGCGATACCACGCTGCAACATCCACGCTGCGTGTGGAACTTGCTGAAACAGCACGTTTCCCGCTACACGCCAGATGTGGTTGAAAACATCTGTGGTACGCCAAAAGACGCGTTCCTGAAAGTCTGCGAATACATCGCAGAAACCAGTGCTCACGATAAAACCGCCTCGTTCCTTTACGCGCTCGGCTGGACGCAACACTCCGTTGGCGCGCAGAACATCCGCACGATGGCGATGATCCAGCTGCTGCTCGGCAATATGGGCATGGCAGGCGGCGGCGTTAACGCCCTGCGCGGTCACTCCAATATTCAGGGGCTGACGGACCTGGGGCTGCTGTCGCAGAGCCTGCCAGGTTACATGACGCTGCCGAGCGAGAAGCAGACCGATCTGCAAACCTACCTCGCCGCCAGCACGCCGAAACCTCTGCTGGAAGGCCAGGTTAACTACTGGAGCAACTACCCGAAATTCTTCGTCTCAATGATGAAGGCCTTCTTTGGCGATAAAGCAACGGCGGAAAATAGCTGGGGCTTTGACTGGTTGCCGAAGTGGGATAAAGGCTACGACGTCCTGCAATACTTCGAGATGATGAAAGAGGGCAAGGTCAATGGCTATATCTGCCAGGGCTTTAACCCGGTTGCCTCATTCCCGAACAAAAACAAAGTGATCGGTTGTCTGTCGAAACTGAAGTTCCTCGTCACCATCGACCCGCTGAACACTGAAACCTCCAACTTCTGGCAGAACCACGGTGAGCTGAACGAAGTTGACTCGTCGAAGATCCAGACCGAAGTGTTCCGTCTGCCATCGACCTGCTTCGCGGAAGAGAACGGTTCTATCGTTAACTCAGGTCGCTGGTTGCAGTGGCACTGGAAAGGTGCGGACGCCCCGGGGATTGCGCTGACCGACGGCGAGATCCTCTCCGGTATCTTCCTGCGCTTGCGCAAGATGTATGCCGAACAGGGTGGTGCTAACCCGGACCAGGTGCTGAACATGACCTGGAACTACGCCATTCCTCATGAGCCATCTTCAGAAGAAGTGGCGATGGAGAGCAACGGTAAAGCGCTGGCCGATATTACCGATCCGGCAACCGGTGCGGTTATCGTCAAGAAAGGCCAACAACTTAGCTCGTTCGCCCAACTGCGCGATGACGGTACGACTTCCTGTGGCTGCTGGATTTTCGCCGGTAGCTGGACGCCGGAAGGCAACCAGATGGCACGCCGTGATAACGCCGATCCGTCTGGCCTCGGTAACACGCTGGGCTGGGCATGGGCATGGCCGCTTAACCGCCGCATCCTGTATAACCGCGCCTCCGCTGACCCGCAGGGCAACCCATGGGACCCGAAACGTCAGTTGCTGAAATGGGACGGCACCAAGTGGACTGGCTGGGATATTCCGGACTACAGCGCAGCGCCTCCGGGCAGTGGCGTCGGGCCGTTTATCATGCAGCAGGAAGGCATGGGGCGTCTGTTTGCCCTCGATAAGATGGCGGAAGGACCGTTCCCGGAACACTACGAGCCGTTTGAAACGCCGCTGGGGACTAACCCGCTGCATCCAAACGTTATCTCGAACCCGGCTGCACGTATCTTTAAAGACGACGCCGAAGCATTGGGTAAAGCCGATAAGTTCCCGTATGTCGGAACCACCTATCGTCTGACCGAACACTTCCACTACTGGACCAAACACGCGCTGTTGAACGCGATTTTGCAACCAGAGCAGTTTGTGGAAATCGGGGAGTCGCTGGCGAATAAACTTGGCATTGCCCAGGGTGATACCGTGAAAGTCTCCTCCAACCGTGGCTATATCAAAGCCAAAGCGGTGGTGACCAAACGTATACGCACGCTGAAAGCAAATGGCAAAGATATCGATACCATCGGCATTCCGATTCACTGGGGCTATGAAGGCGTAGCTAAAAAAGGCTTTATTGCCAATACGTTAACGCCATTCGTCGGTGACGCGAACACGCAGACGCCGGAGTTTAAATCCTTCCTTGTGAATGTGGAAAAGGTGTAACGGAGACGACATATGGCTTATCAATCGCAAGATATCATTCGTCGTTCCGCGACTAACGGTCTGACCCCCGCGCCTCAGGCGCGGGATTTCCAGGAAGAAGTGGCGAAACTCATCGACGTCACCACCTGTATCGGCTGTAAAGCCTGTCAGGTGGCGTGTTCAGAGTGGAACGATATTCGCGATACCGTCGGCAATAACATTGGGGTGTACGACAACCCCAATGATTTAAGCGCCAAATCGTGGACGGTGATGCGCTTCTCGGAAGTGGAGCAGAACGACAAACTGGAATGGCTGATCCGCAAAGACGGCTGTATGCACTGTTCCGATCCGGGCTGCCTGAAAGCGTGCCCGGCGGAAGGGGCAATTATTCAGTATGCCAACGGTATCGTCGACTTCCAGTCTGAGCAGTGCATTGGCTGCGGTTATTGCATTGCGGGCTGTCCGTTCGACATTCCGCGCCTCAACCCGGAAGACAACCGCGTCTACAAATGTACGCTGTGCGTTGACCGCGTGGTGGTTGGGCAAGAACCGGCCTGTGTGAAGACCTGCCCGACGGGTGCGATTCACTTCGGTACGAAAGAGTCGATGAAAACGCTGGCGAGCGAGCGCGTGGCTGAACTGAAAACCCGCGGTTACGACAATGCGGGTCTGTATGATCCGGCGGGCGTTGGTGGTACACACGTCATGTACGTGCTGCACCATGCTGACAAGCCAAATCTGTATCATGGTTTGCCGGAGAACCCGGAAATCAGCGAAACCGTGAAATTCTGGAAAGGCATCTGGAAACCGCTCGCAGCTGTTGGCTTTGCGGCTACCTTCGCAGCCAGTATCTTCCACTACGTGGGTGTCGGTCCGAACCGTGCGGATGAGGAAGAGAACAATCTGCACGAAGAGAAAGACGAGGAGCGCAAATGAAACGACGTGACACCATCGTGCGCTACACCGCGCCGGAACGTATCAACCACTGGGTAACCGCCTTCTGCTTCATCCTGGCAGCGGTGAGCGGGCTGGGCTTTTTGTTCCCGTCCTTCAACTGGTTGATGCAAATCATGGGCACACCGCAGCTGGCGCGAATTCTGCACCCGTTTGTCGGCGTGGTTATGTTTGCCTCGTTCATCATCATGTTTTTCCGTTACTGGCATCACAACCTAATCAATCGGGATGATATCTTTTGGGCGAAGAATATTCGTAAGATCGTCGTCAACGAGGAAGTAGGTGACACCGGGCGTTATAACTTCGGTCAGAAATGCGTTTTCTGGGCGGCGATTATTTTCCTGGTTCTGCTGCTGGTGAGCGGCGTGATTATCTGGCGTCCTTATTTTGCGCCTGCTTTCTCAATCCCGGTGATCCGATTCGCGTTAATGCTGCATTCATTTGCCGCAGTGGCGTTAATTGTGGTTATCATGGTGCATATCTACGCCGCCCTTTGGGTGAAAGGCACGATTACCGCCATGGTGGAAGGATGGGTTACCAGCGCCTGGGCGAAGAAACATCACCCGCGCTGGTACCGTGAGGTCCGCAAGACAACGGAAAAGAAAGCTGAATGAGTATTCGCATAATCCCGCAAGATGAGCTGGGTTCGAGCGAGAAACGTACGGCGGATATGATTCCGCCGTTATTGTTCCCTCGGCTCAAGAATTTATACAACCGCCGCGCCGAGCGCCTGCGCGAGCTGGCAGAAAATAATCCGCTGGGTGATTACCTGCGCTTTGCTGCGCTTATCGCCCACGCCCAGGAAGTGGTGCTGTACGACCATTCGCTGGAGATGGATCTGACCGCGCGCATTAAAGAAGCCAGCGCACAAGGCAAGCCCCCGCTGGATATTCACGTTCTGCCGCGTGATAAGCACTGGCAAAAGCTGCTGATGGCGCTGATTGCTGAGCTGAAACCTGAAATGAGCGGCCCGGCGCTGGCAGTGATTGAGAATCTGGAGAAGGCATCGACTCAGGAGCTGGAAGATATGGCCAGCGCACTGTTTGCCTCTGATTTCTCGTCCGTCAGCAGCGATAAAGCGCCGTTTATCTGGGCTGCACTGTCGCTCTACTGGGCGCAGATGGCCAATCTGATCCCCGGCAAAGCCCGCGCTGAATACGGCGAACAACGTCAATATTGCCCGGTTTGTGGTTCTATGCCTGTGTCCAGCATGGTGCAAATTGGCACCACTCAGGGGCTGCGTTACCTGCACTGCAACCTGTGTGAAACCGAATGGCACGTAGTGCGCGTAAAATGCAGCAACTGCGAGCAGAGTGGCAAACTGCACTACTGGTCGCTGGATGACGAACAGGCCGCGATTAAAGCCGAAAGCTGCGATGACTGCGGCACTTACCTGAAGATTCTTTATCAGGAAAAAGAACCGAAAGTTGAAGCCGTGGCAGATGACCTCGCCTCTCTGGTCCTGGACGCACGAATGGAGCAAGAAGGCTACGCGCGTAGCTCCATCAACCCGTTCCTGTTCCCGGGTGAAGGAGAGTAATCTCTGACGTTTTCCGGGTGGCGCTGGTCGCCCGGATTACAGCTCATAGGGTGTGACGACACCATCTCTCGTATTCCGCGTTACCCATTCAAGATCATGCCGCAAGTGTCTGTTTGCCTCGTTCTTCCCTCCAACACATCGATAAGGTTATTGGTATGTCACTGATGACAAGCGCAAGATTGCCTGATGCGCTGCGCTTATCAGGCCTACCAGTAAACCGCAATACATTGAATTTGCAGTACTTTATTTGCAGGTTAAGGCGTTCACGCCGCATCCGGCATGAACAACGCGCACGTTGTCAGCAATCTGATTGATATCATTTTTTCCCATTACCATTCCTCGCGCAGCTTACACTGGTATTCGACACCATCTTCCTCACGCCCTTGCCATATGCCAAAAGCACTGGTTCTTGCTGTTTGCGATTGATTTACCAGGTATTGATCTACCGCTTCCCGTAATAGCTCCGCACGAGGAAGATTACGCTGCACCTCAAGATCATCAAGTTGCTTAATCACCTCATTCGATAAATCGAGTAAAATTCTGCCCATATCCATACCTGCCAGAGAGTTCATAAATATCTCGCCAATATCATTTTTGAATCTATGGGGAGAAAAGTACCTTTGTCGAATGCTTAAAGAAAGCTCATTTACGCATCACTTTTTATTTTTGCGAGGCGTTTTCCAGATATGATGTAACAGTTGCAGTTATTATAAGTTCAGGTAAAACAACCTTGTATTAATACCAGAATAAGGGCATCTGTTCTTTATATTCAAGAATGAAAAAATCTTTTTGTCATTCCTTATGCTGCTTACATAGTTCTTCAACACCAACTGCCTCGTCCCTTTGCCTGCCGCCTTTTGCCTTACGCACCGGAAATTGCTGCCGCTCCAGATATTGCTCTACCGCTTCGCGTAAAATTGCAGATCGCGAAACTTTACGCCAGCCCCTGAGCTTATTCAGTCGTTTAATTGCCTCTTCTGATAAATGAAGAAAAACCGTATTCATCGCCATTGCCACCACCTTACATATATTACTCATTAATGTATGTGCGAAAACTACGCCGAAAAATTAATTAACGAAAGCTGATCTTTGCATATTGTTTTGTTTTTGCGAGACGTTTTCCAAAGATAATGCAACAGTTGCAGTTATTTCAATTACGACTCTTAATTAGGCGGAATCGCATCCACAGAAAAGCAACAACAAATAATAAGGATGAGCTATGGGTGCTATGAATATATTATATTCAAGGATATTTGTTTTTTTGATTTGGTCTTCATTTACATCATCAGGATAGTGTACCCGAAAAAATTCAGCGTATTTAACGCATCAGGCTTAAGATAAAATTTATCACCCATCGCAGACCGGTCAGTGCCGCCACCAACCGGTATTTAATTAAAACGCCCCTACTCTTCTTCGTTCCCGCCCTCTTCATACGGGCCAAATGGCTTCGCGGGCAGAACGATATACGTACCTTCAAACACCGCACCCGGCGTCTCGTCGCCAAAGATTTCGACCTGCATCTGCACCCGTGCTTTTCGTCCGCGCGCCAGACGGTCGAGATCGCCGCTTAAGGCACCGAGGTCGGCTACCGCATGAGGTTTGCCGCTAATCGGCTTGCTGTAGCGGATATGCGCATCCGCCAGAATAATCGTTCCGCCGAGGTGGCGTTCGCGCAGCATCAGCCAGATAAGCCCCCAACCGGTGAGCGTTGCCAGTGAGAATAAACTCCCGGCAAAAAGCGTATGATGCGGATTCTGATTGCCGGTTTCCGGCATGGTGGTGATAAATTTTTGCCCGGTATATTGCTGAATGCGCACGCCCATTTTTTCACTAAGCGGGATGTGTTCATACCACGCTTGTTGCAACTGCGCGCACCAGTCGCCGCGATGCAGAATGTCATCCAGAGTAGCGACAGGTTTAATCATCAAAAAATGGCGAATCGGCGTGGTGGTTGGCGTGGTGATCTCTCCCTGATTAACAAACCCCAGTTTGGCAAAAAACTCCACCGCGTCTTCACGGGCGCTGCAGGTCACGCGCTTAACGCCTTCCTGGCGCGCTACCGACTCCAGGGTCATCGCCATCAGCGTTCCCAGCCCTTTGTCCTGCACGTCGGGATGAACAGCCATAAAGCGAATGGACGCTTCGTTATCGGCATTAATATACAGCCGCCCTACTGCCACCAGATTACCCTGCTCGTCGACGACCATCTGGTGATGCGCCATCGCATCCCACGCGTCGCGTTCCGAACCTTTTGGTTGATGCAGGGGCTTACGCAACATTTCCCAGCGGAACTGATAGTAGCGCTCTAATTCTTCTTCTGTTTGTGGAACCCGAAGGTGATACATAGCGATACTCTCTCTTGTTTCCCGTGACACACCTGGAAGCTGGCTCATACCTGCAACCAGAATGTCACGGGACCATCATTGACCAGCGATACCTGCATATCCGCAGCGAAGCGTCCTGTTTGCGTGTTCATCTCCTGCTGACGGCAGCGTTCGACGAAATAGTCATATAACGCCTCTGCGCGATCCGGTGATGCGCCTTTGGAGAAACTTGGGCGCATCCCCCGTTCGGTATCTGCGGCGAGGGTAAACTGGGAAACTACCAGCACACTACCGCCCGCCTGTTGCACGTTGAGGTTCATCTTGCCTTCGGCATCGCTGAAGATACGATAGCCGAGCACACGCTCGCACAGACGGTTTGCTTTCTGTTCGTCGTCATCCTTTTCGACACCCAATAACACCAAAAGTCCCGCGCCAATTTCGCCCGTCACTTCTCCCTCCACGGTGACGCTGGCACGGGTTACGCGTTGAATTAATGCAATCATGGTTCGTCGTCTTCTTCTTGTTCAGCTGCTTGTTTTAGTTTGCGGTATTCCCCGAGAGTGACAGTAATTTCCGCGCCAAGCAAGACGATACACCATGTCCAGTACACCCAGACAAAGAGAATGGGGATCACCGCCAGCACGCCGTAAATGAGCTGATATGACGGGAACATGGTGATATAAAGCGCGAAACCTTTCTTTCCGGCTTCGAACAGGAGTGCGGCGACAAACGCGCCGACAATAGCATCGCGATTCGGCACGCGGATGGTGGGAACGATGCTGTAAAGCAACCAAAAGGAGATCCACGACAACAGCAGCGGAAAAATACGCAGCACATTGTCGATGACAGTATTGAGATCGCTCGCCCAGCGCAGGGAGAGCAGATAGGAACTGATCGCCAGACTGGCCCCCGCCAACAGAGGCCCTAACGTCAGGATCATCCAGTACACAGCAAACGAGTAAATTTTTGGCCGTACCCGTTTACTTCGCCAGATGGCATTCAATGCGCTATCAATGGAATACATCAACAATAACGCCGTGACGATCAGGCCACATGCCCCGACGGCGGTCATCTTGTTGGAATTGGCAACAAACTGTTCGATATATTGCTGGATAACATCGCCGGTGGCAGGCAGAAAGTTAGCGAAAATAAAGTGACGCAACTGAATGCTGACGTCGGAAAACATGGGAAAAGCGGCGAAAAGCGCAAAAACAACGGCAACCAGCGGCACTAATGAGAGCAACGACACATAGGCAAGGTTACCTGCCAGGGTTGTCATGTTGTCCTCATTAATGCGTTGCCAGAGTAGTTTCAGCCAGGCCCATAGCGGACGGGTACGATGCCTGGCTTTTTCATGGATGGTTTTTAGCATAACACCTTCGCGAAATAGTCCGGGATGGTGGTTTTATCTTTCACCTGAATGCTGGTAATGCCTAACTGATTAGCCCCTTCTATATTATCGGCGTTATCGTCGAAAAAGACTGTATCGCTGGGTGAAAAACCTTCTGCCTGCAAAACATGCTGGTAAATTCGCGCTTCAGGTTTGCGCATGCCCAGATCTTGCGAAAGATAGATATAGTCAGCAGCATCACGGATTTCCGGGTATTCCTCCGGCCAGAAGGTAGTATGCAGGCGGTTGGTATTGGAAAGCACCACCACGCGATGCCCCTGCTCACGCAGTTTATGCATGATGGCGATCACTTCCGGGCGCAGCGCGACAAACACCGCCTGCCAGCCGTGGGAGAACTGCTCGTAGCTTAGCGGTAGAGCCATCTCATGGCACATCGCCTCTGCGAACGCTTCGTCGCTAATTTCCCCGCGCTCATGCTGATGAAACGCCTCCCCCATATGGAAACTCTTCTTCAGAGATGCCAGCGGAACACGCGTTAAATCGCTCCAGGTTCCCAGCACACGGTTAAAGTCGATATCGACAATCACATTACCTAAATCAAAGATATAGAGCATTTTTGCCTCCTTTCTCGCCACAGGAAATTAACTGTAGCGGGAAAGGAGGGGTTTGGCTATGTGGCAATAAGGGTAATCTTGTGATGCTGATTGCGAAAAAGCAGAGTAATTTCACTGGCTTTTTCGCAATAGATGAATGGTTAAGATTCAGGTGTAAATTGCCAACGAGTTTCGATGACCAGCGGCTTCTCTGGCGTCACCAATTCTGGCGTTAAATTTATTGCGTTAGGTGCCTGGGTAAGCGGATTAACACAGGTAGCATCAGGCTGTTTATCAAATACCACCAGACTGTTTGCAGAAGAGGTCATGGTCATCGCGAGTTTACCTGGCCACAGTAACTTAACCTTCATCCTGTCATAAAAACCAAAACAGTCATCCCAGGGACCGGCTTGAGGAGAGATGCGATTTCCTGTTGGCAGTTCATCACTACCCGCTTCTTCTTGCCAGTCCGCATCAAAAAGCACCTGCAACGATTCTGTACTTTGCGGAGTCAGCTTTTTAGCAAACCACGGATGCCAGCCTGCAGAGGCCGGGAATGTATCGGCATGTGAATGGATTTCCAGTTGCAAAACCAGCGCATCATTCTCCAGCAAAAAAGTCTGAACCACTTCCCCTTGCCAGGGCCACGGTGAAGCCAGGGGCATACGTAAAGTCAGGGAATCTGTTGTTTTGTCGATGATTTCCCACGTTGAGTAACAAGCCATACCATGCAATGCATGTGGTGGTTTATTGGCGGGTAAAGAATAACATTGCCCACCAGCATTCAGCGTCGCGTTCCCCAGTCGCCCTGCCCACGGCACCATTGGAAAACAGCCGTACTGAAAAGCTCTGCGTTGCGGCTGCCATTGGCGTAATACTTCAGAACCAAATGCCTGTAACGAGGTTATCCTGGCACCATCATGCGGATAAATCTGTAGGCGAATATTGCCTTTTTCCAGCGTAACAAACTCTCCTACAGGACCAGGCCAGGGCGCGTCAAATGCGAGCTGTAGCGCCTGGTGATGTTCGTTTTTCCGTTCAGTTTTCATGAGATTGTTCCCTGATGTAGCGGTAAGAAGCGGTTTCTTGTTCATCGGTCGGCTCAATCAGCCAGACGCAAACAAAAGAAAGAACTGAGACAGCAAATAAAAACAGGGCGACATACCACGGCTTTCCTCCCCCTAGCGCCAGCAAACTTGAGGCGATAAGAGGGCTTAATCCGCCAAGAATCGCGGAAAATTGATAGGCAAAAGAAAGGCCGGTATATCGTACTTTGGTGCCGAACATGCGGGTGAAGAGTGTCGGCTGCACGGCGAACATCATCGTCGGGCCTAAGTTATAGCCGAGGATCATACTGCACCAGATGATGAGCGTACTTTTACTATCCAGCAATAAGAAGAAAGGAAACGCGAACAGGACACAAAATCCCGCGCCTGATAAATACAGACATTTTTGACCTATACGATCTGATAACCATCCAACCAATGGGCAACTGAAAATACCGATCGCCGAGGCAATCAACATACCCGTCAGGGGAATATCTCGCGATAATGCTAATTGGCTGGAAATATAAACAATACCAAAGGCGTTAATAATATTGGAAGAGACACTCTCCGCCAGCCTCGCGCCCAGCGCTAATAAAATATTTCGCGGATGTTTTTTGAATAATTCAATCAACGGAGGAACAGACTTTTCTTTATTATTCGTCGTTTTTTGCTTTTGAAAATCCAGTGTCTCCTCAGTATGCAGGCGGATAAATAATCCAACGATCAACATCACCGCAGAAAGCCAGAACGGAATACGCCATCCCCAGGAGAGAAACTGTTCCTGAGTCAGTAAATGGTTACAGAGCGCAAAAACACCGGTTGCCAGCATAATCCCCACTGATGCAGCCGTTTGTGGGAGCGAACCTAAAAAACCGCGCCGGGATTCGGGCGCAGATTCAATGGTCATTAATGCCGCTCCGCCATACTCGCCACCAAGACCAAAGCCCTGAATTAAACGCAGCGCCATTAATATGAGCGGTGCCCAGATCCCAATTTCCTGATACGTCGGAATAAAACCAATCAAAAATGTGGAGCAACCGACAATAGCCAGTGTCCAGATAAGTGTTATTTTTCGCCCAATTTTATCGCCAAAATGGCCAAAGACGATGCCACCTAAGGGACGAGTCAAAAAACCAACGCCAAAGGTCGCAAAGGAGGCTATAAGACCTATAAAAGGATCGCTGTTCGGGAAAAAAAGCGGAGCAAATACCAGCCCTGCTGCCGTGCCAAAAATAAAGAAGTCATACCATTCCATCAACGCGCCCGCGAAACTGCCCATAACGACACGTCTCATGGCTTTACCGGAAAGTCCTTCTCGCGGTGTGGGTAACGTTTCAGACATCATTTTCCTCTCCTGGTCGGCGAGAAATTGGGGAATAACCCACTACAAAGTGGGCAGTCTGATAAATACGCGCATCGGCCTGATGCCGATACGCGTTATGTTTATTTGTTCAATTCCGCCAGAACTTCCGCGTCTTCGGCATCCACATTCGCCCCCAAAGGTTCCCAATTAATCAATACGCAGGTCAGGAATCCCAGGAATGGCACAATTGCCAACCAGTAAAACGCTTCAGTTTTCAACGCACCCCACAGCATCGGCCAGAAAATAAGCCCGGCAATCGCACCGGTGCGCATAATCGCGCGGGCAAATCCGACCCCTGTAGGGCGAATAGCAGGAGGATAAGAGAGTGTGGCAATGGTCATACCCAGCCCACCAGGACCCGCTGAATGGAAGAAAATAATTGATCCCAATAACCCTAAAGACAGCCAGGGATTAGTCGTTGCCAGCGCGCCTAACGACAGTAATGCTAAGGTCACAACGGCAAATCCATACATTGACTGTCGGCGAGTACCCAGTCGTTGGAGAATAAACGAGCCGATCATCCCGCCAGTCACCCCACAAAGGGCATTCACGACGGCAGAACCCGTCAACGCGCCAGTAAGCCCGCCACTTATTATTCCCGCCAACGTAAGAGGAAGATAAACACCTACGGCGTTATATTGCCACGCCTGCATGGTTGCCACGACACAGCCGAGGATGGTGCGTTTACGGTAACGATCATTAAATAAGATGCCATATCCACCACTGTATTTATTCTCTGCTTTTTCCGAGGATCTGGCTTCTGCTTTACCCGGTGCCGCAACGCAAGCCTGAACACCATAACGTTTTCTCAGGATGTCGCAGGCTTCCTGGTAACGCCCGACGCGTGCGGCCCACATTGCGGATTCACCAATAAAGAAGTAACGCAAAACCATGAAGATGACTGCGAAAATAGCTCCGATGAATATTCCGTAACGCCACAACTGTTCTTCAGCGATACCCGACAGAAGCAGTGGCAAAAGCACCAAATAAACAACAGTTGTCGAAACATACCAGGCCATTTGCCAGAGGTTGACCGACGTTCCGGTTTTCTTCGACGTTGAACCACGAAGCTCTGCCACGGCATTGGTTGCCAAAGGGAAGTCGATGCCTAAACCAAAGCCCATGATGACGCGACACACCAGCACCCACCAGATACTGGGCGCAATAGCTACCGCTGCAGCACCGATGGTGCACAGCCCCATGCCAATAATAAATGCTCGCTTTTGCCCAAAGCGGTTTATTACTCGGTTCGCTAATAAACCGCCAATTAACGCGGCGATTAATACTGACGCATTAACGGTTGCGGCAAGGCCCGGCGAAATGCCAAATTGAGCGGCAATATATTTATTACCAAACCCCACCATCGCCGCCTGGTAGGCATCAATCAATATGCCGCCTAAAGCGATAAAGATAACGCCGATGCTGGTGTTGATTGCAGAGTTCTTATTAACAATATCAATTACGTCCTGTGGACGACTAATTGAATAAGTTGCAGGACTGGTGATTTGACTCATCGCAGTGTCCTTTTTAATTGTTGTAGGGTGGCGCTGACGTGACGCAGCGCCAGACAGAGATTTAGAAAATCATTCCGGCGCAAATTGCAGCATGACCTTTATGGAGTCATTTTGCTGCGCGCGTTCGAATGCCGCCGCTGCATCCTCAATGGCAAATAAATCGGTAACCAGTTCACTGGTATCAAACCGCCCATCCGCCAGCCATTCGATAACGGCATCGAAATCTTCAGGGATGTACATGCCAGAGTTGAGCAAGTCACGCTCGAAACGTTGCATCATCGGTAGCGGTATTTCTCGCGGCCCACTCGGCACCCCCATGCACACAACGGTGCCTCCGGCATACACACGGGTACAGGCATCATTAAGCGTGGCCTGCGCTGCAACAACATCAATCGCCCCCGTAAATCGCACATCTGCGGCCAGTTCCCCTGGTGCCCACACTTCTGCAGCCCCTAGTTTTAACGCCAGTTCGCGTTTAGCAGCGTCAGGTTCAATCACGGTGATCTTTCCTGCTCTCATAATGCGCAGTGCCTGCACGATGGATAAGCCAATCGTTCCGGCACCAATAACCAGTACGCTTTCCAGAGAAGCCTTCGGCATCCGGTTAACACAATGGCGAGCACAAGCCGCCGGTTCGGCAAAGGCCAACACTTTTAGCGGTAAAGAGGCTGGTGCAACATGGCAATTACGCGCAGGAACAATGTGCTGTGAGCGAGCAAAGCCCGGCGCGCGAAAACCGGCAACCTGCGGTGGTTCACAAAGATTAAAACGTCCTGCTTTGCAGGCTCGGCATTCCATGCAAGCCATGATGGGATCGACCACAACATGATCGCCCGGCTGTACATTTTTAACGTCGCTGCCAACTTCCGTAACGCGCGCTGCAATTTCATGACCGGGGACGACAGGCGGTTTGGCAAACGGATGACCGCCTTTCAGAACATGCAGATCCGAACCGCATATCCCGTAGAACACGGGCGCAATCCGTACTTCGTGCGGTTTAAGTTGCTGGTGTGGTACTTCAACATATTGAGTGGTGACTTTCCCAATATCTGAAAATAAAACCTGGGTAATTTTATCCATTGTTATTCTCCAGAATCGATATCCATAGGGGATTAGCGTTGCGCGATACCTTCATCGATAATTTCAGCCAGCCGTTGCAAGCGTGGAACGGAGACATCGCGCAGCATAGTTTGTGGATCTTGTGCACCAACAACCGACGCCCAAACCGCTCGTCCAGCCAGGAAGCCCGACGCACCACCTTTCATGGCAATACTTACCGCGCGGCCAAAAATATCGGCATCAACGCCAGAAGAAAGAATTACCCACGGCATCTTCATCTGATCGTTAAGTTTCTGACAGGCGGCAAGTAAGATTTTTTCATCGCCTTTGCCCCCTAATGGCATCTCGGCTTTGTAAAGGTCAGCCTCTGTTCCACCAAGCTCTGCGGCGGCGGCAACAATGGCGCTTTCACGATCAAAGGCCCAACCGCGACGAGGTGGACGCACCACAGGTTCAATAATGCTAACCAGCCCGGCACTACGGCAGCGACGAACAAATTTATCAACCATTGCCAGACGTTCCTCTGCGGGTTCATCTTCACGCCAGAGCACAAGTAATTTCATCGCCTTAGCTCCCATTTCACGGGCTTTATGCGGGTCGACGGACATATCTATTTCAACGCTATCAACCGGGATGCCATTACCTGGGATAAAAAGATCGGCAGCGACAATCAGGCCGCAAGAATTAGCAACAGCGCCCTGCTCGACTATTTGCTCAAGACAAAATTGTTTATCCGCCAGAACGGCAGAAGCATAAGGAGAAAGGATTCGGGTCGCGGCAACTTTAAAATCGGTGAGTACACTGTCGGCGATGGGTTTTGGCTGCCCTGCTGCCGCAAACATCAGGCGCATGGCTTCACGCTGATCGACAGCTAACATGGCGAATCCACCACCTGGGCGGGAGATATCTTTCAGCGTGTATGGGGTGAAGTGGGATGACATAGAAACTCCTGTTAATAGATAAAATTAAAGACCAGCCTGCTGGCGAACCTGATTTAGCAGGGCGCTCCAGTCCTGCCGCCCTTTGCCGTCTTGACTTGCTGCGGCGTAATAACTTTCTGCTGCAATCCCCATATTGAGCGGCGCCCCCGTTTCCCGGGCGACGTCAACTGCAATACGCAGATCTTTCAATGCCAGGTCCACCATGAAGGCGGGAGAAAGATCGCCTTTCAGCACTTTGCCAGGCCAGGTGGTCGTAAAATGTCCTTTCCCTGCTGCCGTACCACTCATCACCTTAATTGCGACATCAAGATTTAATCCCAGTGACTCACATAACACAGCGGCTTCGGAGGACAGCGCATTAAGCGCAATGCTCATATAGTTGTTAATTAGCTTCACACGGATCCCCATTCCTGGGCCGCCAGCCTCAACCAGCTCATTACCCATGCACATGAGAATCGGGCGTGCACGCGCAATCTGCTCATCAGTGCCACCCGCTAAAATCAGCAATGTGCCATCAATCGCATTCACGGACGTTCTGCCCACGGGGGCGTCCATCATACTGATGCCTTTTTCTTGTAATTCCCGTATTAATGCATCGGTCTGTAAGGGATGAATAGTCGACATATCAATCACTAACGCGTCAGATGAAACAGTCTCACAGACGCCTTTTTCCCCCAACAGCACCTGTCGAACAATGTCACCATTGGGAAGCATAGTGATGATAAATTCAGCGCCTGCTGCCGCTTCCGCTGGGGTTTGTGCCGCAGTGGCCCCCTGCGTAACTAGCGCATCGACGGCTTGTGCATTGACATCAAATACCTGCAATGAATGCCCTTTTTGCAATAGATTGTTAGCCATTGGGCTACCCATCTGCCCCAACCCTAGAAATGCAATGGTTGCCATGAATGCTCTCCTGTCTGACATTGACAAAATAATGACAATTAAAAATTCGTTTTCGTCTGTTTTTGAGCATATTTGTAATTTATGTTCAAAAACACGACACACATCACTAATTTGATCATTTGTGTCATTTAAATTGACCAAAGACGACAAAATTAAACAGGACAAGACAAATATGACCAGAATTGCATGCGTGGGTATCACAGTTCAGGACAGGATTTATTCTTTGCCCACTCTGCCGGAGGGCGGCGGAAAATATCAGGCAAATCATTATCTTGAGATTGGTGGCGGCCCGGCAGCAACAGCCGCTGTTGCAATCGCAAAGCTTGGCGTGGAGGTTGATTTCATCGGTCGCGTCGGCGATGACAGTTGTGGAAATACCTTACTTGCAGAACTTGAGGGTTGGGGCGTCAATACCGCATTTTGCCGCCGATATCCTAACGCCCGTTCGTCGCAATCAGCGATCCTCGTTGATCAGCATGGCGAACGGATTATCGTTAATTATCCAAGTCCCGATCTCGGTACTGATGCCGAATGGTTAGAAGCGATCGATTTCTCTCGTTATGATCTGATTCTGGCCGATGTTCGCTGGCATAGCGGTACTGAAAAAGCATTCTCGCTAGCGCGCCTTGCGGGTGTGACAACACTTTTAGATGCCGATATGACACCGCAGGATATTTCTCCACTTGTCGCGCTTGCCGATCATGCTGTGTTCTCTACGCCAGGGCTGAAACGTATGACTGGCCTTCAGTCACCTGAAGAAAGCTTGTACCAGGCAACGACACAAACAGCAGGTAAAGTGTATGTCACGCTGGGTTCTGAAGGTTCGTTGTGGATTGAAGATGATCATTTGTGTCAACAGGAGGCATTTTCTGTCAATGTGGTTGATACCACTGGAGCAGGCGATGTTTTTCACGGTGCACTCGCGGTAGCGTTGGCAGAAAAAATGCCAACAAAAGAGGCTATTCGTTTTGCCAGTGCGGTTGCCGCGATGAAATGTACCCAGCCTGGCGGTCGGGCTGGCATTCCTAATCGTGAGCAAACCGAATCATTTTTGTCACTTTATGCGTAAAATGGTAAACATCTACCGAGGAGGGGCAAGGGAGTATTCATGAGTATCATCGAAGTGACAGGTAATCCACGCCATGACCAACTCGTTCATCTAATCGCAGAACGCGGTTATATGAATATTGAAGAACTGGCACAACTGCTGGATGTTTCAACGCAAACCGTGCGCCGGGATATCCGAAAACTCAGTGAGCAGGGGTTGATCACCCGTCATCATGGAGGGGCCGGGCGCGTCTCCAGCGTCATGAATACCGCTTTTGAGCAACGGGAACTTTCGCTCACCGCCGAGAAACGGGCGATCGCTGAGGCGGTCGCCGATTACCTTCCCGAACGCTGTACCGTCTTTATCACCATCGGTACAACCGTAGAAGCCGTTGCCAGGGCATTACTCAACCGTCGTGATTTACGCATTATCACTAACAGCCTGCGTGTGGCACAGATTCTTTATAAGAATCAGGATATTGAAGTGATGGTGCCGGGAGGCACTTTACGCGCCCATAACGGCGGGATTATCGGCCCAGGAGCCGTGGATTTTATTGAAGGTTTTCGCGCAGACTATTTAATCACCAGTATTGGTGCCATTGAGCATGACGGCACCCTGCTGGAATTTGATGTCAATGAAGCGTTAGTCGCGAGAACGATGATTAAACATGCGAGGAATACATTGCTAGTGGCAGACCATACTAAGTTTGCCGCGTCTGCTGCTGTTTCAATTGGCAATGCGCGGAATGTCAGGGCTTTTTTTACTGATGCCCCACCTCCCAATTCTTTCTGCCAGTTGTTAAGTGAAGAGAATGTTGAACTGGTGGTTGCCGAGCAGGAAGTATCCTGAAATTGAAACTTCGAAAAATCCGCTGGGGATTCAGCGGATTTTGTTTTGCCGGATGCGGCCTACGGTTGATATGGTTTTCGTTGGCCGGATTAAGCACATCCGGCCATTAATTAAGCTTCAGCCGCCAGCATCTCTTTCTTACGCTGACTAATTCGCTTAACCAACATTACGGAAACCACCGCACCGCAGAATGCGAAGCAGGCCATAATGCCAAACACGATTTTGTAGCCAATAATCCCCGGATTTAAATCCAGAATGTAGCCATACAGACTGAAGCAGAACATCGCCGGGGCATAACCAATAAAACTACCCAACGCCATTGCCGCGCCTGTTTTATTTTCAGCAATTTTCGCTTCGCCAATAGGCGCAAAGAATACGGCACGCTGTGTAAAGACTATCGCGCCAAAGCCCAGCGTACATGCCATCCCTAAATATACCGGCATACTTTCGTGCGGCAGCATAATCAACAGTACGAGCGCAGCGGTACTGATGATAAAGGTGTAGCACAGATATTTACTCGGTGATTTCAGGATCTTATCTGAAATCATGCCACCAATCGGTCCACCGATCATTTTCAGACAGTATTGGTTAATGATGCCGTAAGCCCCCACCAGCGCAACGGGCAGTAGATAGATGTTTTTCAGGAATGGAATGAAGAATGTCAGGCCACAGTAAACCGCGTAAACGAAGAAGACGTTGAAAGCGATAAGCCAGATGGTTTTGTCTTTCAGCACCGAGGTCATACTAGTGTTTTGCGATGCTTCGTCTTCTTTTTTCGCCTCCACGGACGGTGCCTCTTCTTTGTCATTGAGTACAAAGAAAATGATAATGCCCACGGCAATCACAATAAGGGAATAGAACCAAATGCCCGCTTTAAAGCCCAATAAGCCACTGCCAAACCAGGTAAATACTGCCAACGCAGAAAATGCCACCACGGTATCGACAATGCCACGCCCTGTTTCGAAGAAGCCAAACAAACGACCTTGTTGTTCGCTATTGCCCAATCGACTTACCGACTTGAGCAAGACCGGCCAGTTCATCATGTCGCAGGTAACGCCAAATAGCGCCCAGACAAAGAGGATGCCCCAATATCCCGGCATTGTTGTCAAATAAACACCCAGTAATCCCGTCGCAATGAGTGAGAGTGACATGGTGTATCTGCGCGGTAGTTTATCGGCAAAATAAATAGACAGAAAAAAGCCCACTGTGGTGACAAATGAGTTTACCGACATAGCATTACCAATTTGACCATTAGTCAAATGGAAATATTCCTGCATCGGGATATAAAACGCATCTTTCAGCGACGGTAATTTATAAATTGTACCGCCACACAGTGTTAATAGACTAAATAACGCCCATTTCTTTTTCGTGAGCATAACATCCCCTAAGCGATTTTTAAAATCACTGTTTTAAAGGCAATAAGATATCGACCATTCTTATGGAATAGTTTTATTAACTGCGTATGAGTTAAAACTTATTAGTGGTTCAGAAGATGGCTTGCCTCTTGTTTGATTTGTTGTAGTACGTTACGCACATGATTTATCTGATTAATCGCATCTTCTATTTCTTTACGTAACCGAGCATCCAGTAAATGATTTTCTGGTAGTGGTGTTTCACTCATCTGGCGATAAGGGATCCACGGATTATCATCTTCGTCTTCAAAGCGGAACGCCGGCGCATAATAATCAACCTCTTCTTCCAGGCCATATGCCGTCACCTGCGGCTCATCATCACCCAGGCAGATAAGGTGCGTTAATAACGCTTTGAATGACATATCTCCCTGACCTGAAATACAGGCTTTATGGCCCAAACCACCCTGTTCTTTAACAATCAATGCATCTTTGATATGCACCTGGGTAATATGCGGCGCCATCGTTTTTAAAGCGTCGATGGGATGCTCATTGGCATTGATCATGTTCGCAAAATCAAACAGTAAGGAAAGAGACTCCATCTCACTTTCTTTGACCAGCGAAACCAGTTCATGGCTTTTTAAATCTTCATGCTGCTCGATCGTAAAAGTCAGGCCGCTGTCCTGATACGTTTCCCGTACATAGGCAATGTCGTTAGCGATGATCGATAATACGTCGCGCAAATTACCTTCATAACGTGGATAAAAACGTACGGACGATGCCCCGGTTTTCAACGCGATGGCGACGGCTTCATCAATAGATGCCTTATCTGAGGCGCTAGTTTCAATATGAATATCAAGGTTCAGACGGCGGGCTTTATCACCAAAGGCAGAGAGTTCTTTATCGTCCATATTGCCAAGAGAAAAACGCTCGCCATCCAGAACATGAATTTTGACGCCCCGCAGATTATTTTCACTCGCGATATCAAGTAAATCAGCAGGCAACACTCTTTCCAGCCGCATATTTAAATGAAAGGCATAAGCATGTAAATAAAGAGGAAGAGTATCGACACGTTGTAGAATCTTTCTTGCGTTATTTGTTGTCACCATAAAACACCTACAGATTAATGATGAGGTCTACGGCCTCAAATCGCCAATATTCAATATCTATCTGGACAATATTTCCTTGCGGGTCGGCGCGATGCTTTTCAATTAAGATCGCAGGCATACCCGCAGAACCGCCAAGATACTTGCTGATATCGCCCGGCATTCTGACGGGTTTGAAAATCAATTTTTTTACTACCGTCTCTTTTTGGTAGCACTTTTCCCAGACTGAAGAAAATGAGTGATTTTCAAGTTGTTCAATAAAACCCGGGGCAACTTCAGGATTAATATATGTTTCGTGATAGAAAACTTTATGTCCTTCCAGCGCCCCCCAGCCGGTAATACGATAGAGTTCAGTTGATGGCGTCACTGCAATCAGTGGCGCAAGCGTCTGGGGAATGTCGCTGGTGCGGCTTTTCTCGGTAAACCCCCAGGAAGGTTCCCGCCCTTGCTCAATTGCGGCCCGCTGAAAGCTCGCCGACAGCTCCGGGCTGTAATTAAATCGCGGCTGAGTCACGAACCACCCTTTACGATCCTTACGGAAGATTTTGGATTCTGCCTCGAGGTTCAGCAACGCCTGGCGCAGCGTCATACGTTTAATGCCCAGCAGCTCTCCCAGCTCTCTTTCTGAAGGGAGTTTTCCACCCGGCGTAGTGATGCCATCTTTTAACCACCGATCCAGTTTCTCTTTTGCATTTTCTACGGTGGATTGATTTCCCGTCATTGTTTAATCCTTTTGGTTTAAACCAGATGAGGCATCTTACGCTTACGCCAAAAAAGAAAGCAATTAACGGCGTATGACTTTGCAGATAATTGTGACAAAGCTCTCTATTGACGTAACCACAGACTTATAAGGGAGATACTCGCATTGGTGAGCGCTCACGACAGGCAAAAAAAAACCTGCCATCGCTGGCAGGTTTTTTATGACTAAAAAACGAAATTAATCGTCTTTCGGTGCGCGGTTAGCGCGACGACGATCGTTTTCCGTCAGGTGACGTTTACGAATACGGATAGAGGTCGGAGTCACTTCTACCAGTTCGTCATCATCGATGAACTCCAGAGCTTGTTCCAGAGTCATGCGGATAGGCGGAACCAGAACAACGGCTTCGTCAGTACCGGAAGCACGCATGTTGGTCAGTTTCTTACCGGTCAGGCAGTTTACAGTCAGGTCGTTAGAGCGGCTGTGAATACCGATAATCTGACCTTCGTAAACTTCTGCACCGTGACCGAGGAACAGCTTACCGCGATCCTGCAGACCAAACAGCGCGAACGCTACCGCTTTACCCTGACCGTTAGAGATCAGTACGCCGTTCTGACGCTGACCTACTTCACCCGGACGAACGTCGTCGTAGTGGCTGAAGGTGGAGTACAGCAGACCTGTACCGGAAGTCATGGTCATGAACTCAGAACGGAAGCCGATCAGACCACGGCTTGGGATCACGTAGTCGAGACGTACGCGGCCTTTACCGTCTGGATTCATGTTTTTCAGGTCGCCTTTACGTTCGCCCAGCGCCTGCATCACAGAACCCTGATGCTGTTCTTCAACGTCCAGAGTCACGTTTTCATACGGCTCTTGTTTACGACCGTCGATTTCACGGAAGATAACTTTCGGACGGGATACCGCCAGTTCGAAACCTTCACGACGCATGTTTTCGATCAGAACAGACAGGTGCAGTTCGCCACGACCAGAAACGCGGAACGCATCGGCGTCTTCGGTTTCTTCTACGCGCAGCGCAACGTTGTGTACCAGTTCTTTGTTCAGACGGTCCAGGATCTGACGAGACGTTACGAACTTACCTTCTTTACCGCAGAACGGCGAGGTGTTAACGCAGAAGAACATAGAAATGGTCGGCTCATCAACGGAGAGTGCCGGCAGCGCTTCAACGTTTTGCGTGTCGCAAACGGTGTCAGAAATATTCAGTTCGCCAAGGCCCGTGATCGCCACGATATCGCCAGCTTCCGCCAGATCGGTTTCGATACGTTCCAGACCGAGGTGGCCCAGCACTTTACCGACTTTCGCGTTGCGGGTTTTGCCTTCGCTATCGATGATAGTAACTTGCTGGTTCGGCTTCACTTTACCGCGCTTGATGCGGCCAATGCCGATAACACCAACATAGCTGTTGTAATCGAGCTGAGAAATCTGCATCTGGAACGGACCGTCAAGGTCAACGTCCGGCGCAGGAACGTGGTCAATAATCGCCTGATACAGCGGGGTCATGTCTTCCGCCATATCTTCGTGGTCCAGACCCGCGATACCGTTCAGCGCAGAAGCGTAAACGATCGGGAAGTCCAGCTGCTCATCGGTCGCATCGAGGTTTACGAACAGGTCGAATACCTGATCCACAACCCAGTCAGGACGCGCGCCAGGGCGGTCAACTTTGTTGATAACAACAATCGGCTTCAGGCCGTAAGCAAACGCTTTTTTGGTTACGAAGCGCGTTTGCGGCATCGGGCCGTCAAATGCGTCAACCACCAGCAGCACTGAGTCTACCATGGACATTACACGTTCAACTTCACCACCGAAGTCGGCGTGCCCCGGGGTATCAACGATATTGATACGGTAATCATTCCATTTGATAGCGGTGTTTTTCGCGAGGATGGTAATCCCACGCTCTTTCTCCAAATCGTTGGAGTCCATCACGCGCTCTTGGGTTTCGGCACGAGAGTCGAACGTACCGGATTGTTGGAGCAGCTTGTCTACCAGGGTGGTTTTACCATGGTCGACGTGCGCGATGATGGCGATATTACGCAATTTTTCGATCACAACTTTGCCTCAGGCATTAGAAATAGCGCGTTATTGTACACGGATTAATCGCACTACAAAACAGGATCACAAACATCCTCCGCAAACAAGTATTGCAGAGTCCCTTTGTGATCGCTTTCACGGAGCATAAAAAGGGTTATCCAAAGGTCATTGCACCAACATGGTGCTTAATGTTTCCATTGAAGCACTATATTGGTGCAACATTCACATCATGGTGCAGCCCTTTTGCACGATGTTAAGCATGATAACGCCTTTTAGGGGCAATTTAAAAGTTGGCACAGATTTCGCTTTATCTTTTTTACGGCGACACGGCCAAAATAATTGCAGATTTCGTTACCACGACGACAATGACCAATCCAGGAGAGTTAAAGTATGTCCGCTGAACACGTACTGACGATGCTGAACGAGCACGAAGTGAAGTTTGTTGATTTGCGCTTCACCGATACCAAAGGTAAAGAACAGCACGTCACTATCCCTGCTCATCAGGTGAATGCTGAATTCTTCGAAGAAGGCAAAATGTTTGACGGCTCCTCGATTGGCGGCTGGAAAGGCATTAACGAATCCGACATGGTGCTGATGCCAGACGCATCCACCGCAGTGATTGACCCGTTCTTCGCCGACTCTACCCTGATTATCCGTTGCGACATCCTTGAACCTGGCACCCTGCAAGGCTATGACCGTGACCCGCGCTCTATTGCGAAGCGCGCCGAAGATTACCTGCGTTCCACTGGCATTGCCGACACCGTACTGTTCGGGCCAGAACCTGAATTCTTCCTGTTCGATGACATCCGTTTCGGATCGTCTATCTCCGGTTCTCACGTTGCTATCGACGATATCGAAGGTGCATGGAACTCCTCCACCCAATACGAAGGTGGTAACAAAGGTCACCGTCCGGCAGTGAAAGGCGGTTACTTCCCGGTGCCTCCGGTAGACTCTGCTCAGGATATCCGTTCTGAAATGTGTCTGGTGATGGAGCAGATGGGCCTGGTGGTTGAAGCACATCACCACGAAGTAGCGACTGCAGGTCAGAACGAAGTGGCTACCCGCTTCAATACCATGACCAAAAAAGCCGACGAAATTCAGATCTACAAATATGTTGTGCACAACGTGGCGCACCGCTTCGGTAAAACCGCGACCTTTATGCCAAAACCGATGTTCGGTGATAACGGCTCCGGTATGCACTGCCACATGTCGCTGTCTAAAAACGGCGTTAACCTGTTCGCGGGCGACAAATACGCAGGTCTGTCTGAACAGGCGCTGTACTACATTGGCGGCGTAATCAAACACGCTAAAGCAATTAACGCCCTTGCAAACCCGACCACCAACTCTTACAAGCGTCTGGTCCCGGGCTACGAAGCACCGGTAATGCTGGCTTACTCTGCGCGTAACCGTTCTGCGTCTATCCGTATTCCGGTGGTTTCTTCTCCGAAAGCACGTCGTATCGAAGTGCGTTTCCCGGACCCAGCGGCTAACCCGTACCTGTGCTTTGCTGCCCTACTGATGGCCGGTCTTGATGGCATCAAAAACAAGATCCATCCGGGCGAAGCGATGGACAAAAACCTGTATGACCTGCCGCCGGAAGAAGCGAAAGAGATCCCACAGGTTGCAGGCTCTCTGGAAGAAGCACTGAACGAACTGGATCTGGACCGTGAGTTCCTGAAAGCCGGTGGCGTGTTCACTGATGAAGCAATTGATGCGTACATCGCTCTGCGTCGTGAAGAAGATGACCGTGTGCGCATGACTCCGCATCCGGTAGAGTTTGAGCTGTACTACAGCGTCTAATAGTTGAAGTTGTACTACCCGGCGCAACAACGCCGGGATTTAGTTGCCGTGGAAACTTTCAGCCCATCTCTGCATGGGCTTTTTTCTCCGTAACTTCTGTGATGCTTCGCGCTTTTTATCCGTAAAAAGCTATAATGCACTAAAATGGTGCAACCTGTTCAGGAGACTGCTTTATGGCAACAGGCACGCAGCCCGATGCTGGGCAGATCCTCAACTCGCTGATTAACAGTATTTTGTTAATTGATGACAATCTGGCGATCCATTACGCCAACCCCGCCGCGCAACAACTGCTCGCCCAAAGCTCCCGCAAATTGTTTGGTACACCGTTACCGGAACTATTGAGCTACTTCTCATTAAATATCGAGCTGATGCAAGAAAGTCTGGAGGCGGGGCAAGGTTTTACCGATAACGAAGTGACGCTGGTCATCGACGGGCGCTCGCATATCCTTTCTGTGACGGCTCAGCGTATGCCGGACGGCATGATCCTGCTGGAGATGGCACCGATGGATAACCAGCGCCGCTTAAGTCAGGAACAGCTACAGCACGCCCAGCAGGCTGCTGCCCGTGATTTAGTCCGTGGCCTTGCGCATGAGATTAAAAATCCGCTTGGCGGTTTACGTGGCGCGGCGCAGCTGCTCAGCAAAGCATTACCTGACCCGTCACTGCTGGAATATACCAAAGTGATTATCGAACAGGCGGACCGGCTGCGAAATCTGGTCGACCGTCTGTTGGGGCCGCAGCTGCCCGGTACGCGCGTTACCGAAAGTATTCACAAAGTGGCTGAACGCGTGGTGACGCTGGTGTCGATGGAACTGCCGGACAACGTGCGGTTGATTCGTGATTACGACCCCAGCCTGCCGGAACTGGCGCACGACCCGGATCAAATTGAGCAAGTGCTGCTGAATATTGTGCGCAATGCGCTACAGGCGCTGGGACCGGAAGGCGGTGAAATCATTCTGCGTACCCGCACCGCGTTTCAACTGACCTTACACGGCGAGCGTTATCGGCTGGCGGCGCGGATTGATGTGGAAGATAACGGGCCGGGCATTCCGCCTCATTTGCAGGATACGCTGTTTTACCCGATGGTCAGCGGCCGCGAAGGTGGCACCGGGCTTGGCTTATCCATCGCCCGTAATTTGATTGATCAGCATTCAGGCAAAATTGAATTTACCAGTTGGCCAGGTCATACCGAGTTCTCGGTTTACCTGCCTATCAGGAAATAAAGGTGACGTTTATGCAACGAGGGATAGTCTGGGTAGTCGATGACGATAGTTCCATCCGTTGGGTGCTTGAACGTGCGCTCGCTGGGGCAGGTTTAACCTGTACGACGTTTGAGAACGGCGCAGAAGTGCTGGAGGCGCTGGCGAGCAAAACGCCGGATGTGCTGCTTTCAGATATCCGTATGCCGGGAATGGACGGGCTGGCGCTGCTCAAGCAGATTAAACAGCGCCATCCGATGCTTCCGGTCATCATTATGACCGCACATTCCGATCTGGATGCTGCCGTCAGCGCCTATCAACAAGGGGCGTTTGATTATCTGCCCAAACCGTTTGATATCGACGAAGCCGTGGCGCTGGTTGAGCGCGCCATCAGTCATTACCAGGAACAGCAGCAGCCGCGTAATGTTCAGCTTAACGGCCCAACGACCGATATCATCGGCGAAGCGCCAGCCATGCAGGACGTGTTCCGTATTATCGGTCGGCTTTCGCGTTCTTCCATTAGCGTGCTGATCAACGGCGAATCCGGCACTGGTAAAGAACTGGTCGCTCATGCCCTGCATCGCCACAGCCCGCGAGCCAAAGCGCCGTTTATCGCGCTGAATATGGCGGCTATCCCAAAAGATTTGATCGAATCAGAACTGTTCGGTCACGAGAAAGGCGCGTTTACCGGCGCGAATACCATTCGTCAGGGGCGTTTTGAACAGGCCGATGGCGGCACGTTATTCCTTGATGAAATTGGCGATATGCCGCTGGATGTACAGACGCGTTTGCTGCGCGTGCTGGCAGACGGTCAGTTTTATCGTGTTGGCGGCTATGCGCCGGTGAAAGTGGATGTGCGGATTATCGCTGCGACTCACCAGAACCTGGAACTGCGCGTGCAGGAAGGCAAGTTCCGTGAGGATTTGTTCCACCGCCTGAACGTTATCCGTGTTCATCTGCCGCCGCTGCGTGAGCGTCGGGAAGATATTCCCCGTCTGGCACGCCATTTTTTACAAGTTGCCGCTCGCGAGCTGGGCGTAGAAGCAAAGTTGCTGCATCCGGAAACTGAAGCCGCTCTGACGCGTCTGGCGTGGCCAGGCAACGTGCGCCAGCTGGAAAACACCTGCCGCTGGCTAACGGTAATGGCCGCCGGACAGGAAGTGTTGATTCAGGATTTGCCTGGCGAACTGTTTGAATCAACCGTACCGGAAAGCCCTTCCACAATGCAGCCGGACAGTTGGGCTACGTTGTTAGCGCAGTGGGCAGATCGGGCGCTGCGTTCCGGTCATCAAAACTTGCTTTCTGAAGCGCAACCAGAGCTGGAGCGGACGTTACTGACCACCGCGTTGCGACATACGCAGGGACATAGACAAGAAGCGGCGCGACTGCTTGGTTGGGGGCGTAACACTCTGACACGTAAGTTAAAAGAGTTGGGGATGGAGTGATTCAGGCTCGCCATGTAAAGATTGATTATTGAGCGCAAATTGCTGGTATTTTGCGCTTTACTGTTCCGATAAGTTCAGTATGATCTTGCCCGGAAAACGGGGAGAGTCATTATGCTGGAATCAATAATTAATCTGCTATCAAGTGGCGCAGTTAACAGCCACACGCCGCAAACTGCCGTTGCTGCCGTGCTGTGTGCCGCGATGATTGGGCTGTTTAGCTGAGTTTCAGATTGCTGATGAAGTGCTCTTTGTTCATGCCGGATGCGGCGTGAATGCCTTATCCGGCATACAAAAATAGGTTTTGTAGGCCTAAGCGTAGCGCATCAGGCAATCTTGTTCTCAGCACATTGATGGCGCTTTCGTTTTCTCCTTTGTAAACGAAGCGCCATTCACTATTTAAATCACCCGTGAGAACTGCTGCATTCGCGCTTTCTGGCGCAGATAAGTATCAAAGCACATGCAAATGTTGCGGATCAGCAAGCGACCTTTCGCCGTCACCTGAATCCCCTTCTCATCCACATCCACCAGCCCATCTTTTGCTAATGGGGTCAGCAGCTTGAGATCTTCCGCAAAGTAATCAGCGAAGTGCAAATCCCACTGTTGCTCAATGGGGGCGTAATCCAGACGGAAGTTGCAGATGAGCGACTTAATCACATCGCGGCGAATACAGTCATCGCGCGTTAGCGCAATACCACGCCACAGCGCATTACCTTGTTCATCCACCTGCTGATAGTACTGCTTCAACTCTTTCTGGTTCTGCGCGTAGCAGTCGCCAATCATGCTGATGGCGGAAACGCCCATCCCAAGCAGATCGGTATCGCCCTGGGTGGTGTAGCCCTGGAAGTTACGATGCAGCACGCCTTCACGCTGGGCCACCGCCAGCTCGTCATCCGGGCGAGCAAAGTGATCCATACCGATAAACTGATAGCCCGATTGTGTCAGGAAGGCGATGGTTTCCTGCAGAATATCGAGTTTTTGTTGCGGACTCGGCAAGTCAGCATCTTTGATTTTGCGCTGGGCGGCAAAAATAGTTGGCAGATGCGCGTAGTTAAAGACGCTCAGACGGTCAGGGTTCAGTTCCGCCACACGCTTCAGGGTAAAGGCGAAACTCTCCGGCGTCTGTTTCGGCAGGCCGTAAATCAGGTCAATGTTGGTGGAGGTAAAGCCAATCTCACGTGCATGTTTGAGCAGCGCAAAGATGAACTCTTCATCCTGCTCGCGGTTAACCAGACGCTGCACTTCTTTGTTGAAGTCCTGCACGCCCATGCTCAGGCGGTTAAAGCCTTCCGCGCGTAAATGATCCAGTACATCCAGTTCGATTTCGCGCGGATCGATTTCGATCGAGATTTCCGCATCGGCATTGAACTGGAAGTTTTCGCGCAACAGCTTCATCAGGCGGCTGATTTGCGCTTTATTCAGGTATGTTGGCGTTCCACCGCCCCAGTGCAGCTGGCTCACCTTGCGCCCGGCAAACAGCGGTGCACGATGAACGATTTCTTGCTCAAGCACGTCCAGATACTGGTCGGCCTTGTGCTGCTGACGAGTCACAATCTTGTTGCAACCGCAGAAGTAGCAAAGTTTGTGGCAGAACGGGATATGTACGTAGAGAGATAAGGGACGCTCAGGGTAGCGCGCCACGGCTTGTAAAAACGCCTGTTCACCGAAGTCTTCTGAAAACTCCAGCGCGGTCGGGTACGAGGTGTATCGTGGCCCGGAATAGTTATATTTCTGGATCAGGGCCAGGTCCCAGTCGATTTGCTGTACAGACATGCTCACTCCTTCCGATGGCGTCTCTGGCGGCTACGGCGTACCGGCGGATGCCCATTTCGGGTCATCAGCCGGTTGCGCAGCCACTTTTGTCGCCGCGACAACCGCTGTAGTTTAACGAATAACCACACCAGATAACATATAACCGGAAGGGTTATCAGCAGAACGGGAAGGCCCACGGCGGCAATCCGTTAGTTGCCCCGCAGCAGACGCATCATGTCTTCTTGCTTCTCGTCTTCTTCCTCTTCTTCGTCGTCGTCATAAGAGAGGCCGAGTTTCTGCATCAACTCATCAATACGATCCAGCTTGGCATCTACCCAGGATTGCTCTTCGGCACTCAGGGTTTCGCCTGCTTCCAGACGTTCCAGCAGCGCATCCAGACGCTCATCCGTCTCCAGTAACTCCAACTCCGCCTGCGGTGAAAGCATAGGTTTCTCACTCTTCGGTTTGTGCTGTTTGGTGACTTTTTCAGTCACGCCCAATGGAATAGGGGTTTTACTGCCAATACGTGGATCTTTCGGTGCATTCTGGCCTTTGCTACCCGAAGTAGCGCTACCGCCCGCTGCACGGCTGCCCGGCGCATGACCACGACGTTTTTTCTGGCGCTTGCGGTCACGAGCTTCCTGATCCAGCTCCTCGCGTGTTTTTCGACGCGCTTTTGCGTGACCTTTGCTGCGTGAGTTTGAAGATGATGGTTTCATAATGGTTCGTCTTTTTGCCGTTTTATTCAGTATAGATTTGCGGCGGAATCTAACAGAAAGCAAGCAAAGAAAAAAGGCGACAGATTACTCTGTCGCCTTTTTTCCTGACTCATAACCCTTAACGGGTCTTACAATCCTTGCAGGCCGCCAACACACCCTGTTTTTCCATTAGCCAGAACATTCCGTGTTGATTCCATTTCCGTTTAATTACGTCTCCGGACGTTTGTCTTCCTGACAATCCTCTGTCTTCGCCTCCTGGCGCTCCTGACCCTCATCCTGAGTCATCTTCCTGTTAGCGTCCTCGCTCTATGGGTGCTACTTTACGCTTCTGCGCTAAACAAACAATAAACTATCATCAGTATTTACTCATTTTCAGATTATTGTATAAAACTAATCACATGATTTATTTAGCCTATTTGACATGCGTCGCAGAAATTTCTCTTCGATTTCGCATAAAAACAATCGGCAATGTCTCACAAAGTACATGGTATTTACTTACACCGTTCACGCCGAAAAATCCGTCTTTTATTGTGGTTCAGGTATAATCGCCGCAAAGCTTTAACTGACGGAGACGACCGCTTTGACTAATTTGAATTATCAACAGACGCATTTTGTGATGAGTGCGCCTGATATTCGCCACTTACCTTCCGATACCGGAATCGAAGTGGCTTTTGCAGGCCGTTCCAACGCAGGTAAATCCAGCGCGCTGAACACGCTGACTAACCAGAAAAGCCTGGCGCGTACCTCGAAAACACCAGGACGTACCCAGCTTATCAACCTGTTTGAAGTGGCTGATGGCAAACGTCTGGTCGACTTGCCTGGCTATGGCTACGCGGAAGTTCCTGAAGAGATGAAGCGCAAATGGCAGCGCGCGCTCGGTGAGTACCTCGAAAAACGTCAGAGTCTACAAGGCCTGGTCGTGCTGATGGATATTCGCCATCCGCTGAAAGATCTCGACCAGCAGATGATTGAGTGGGCGGTGGACAGCAATATCGCCGTACTGGTGCTGCTGACCAAAGCGGACAAACTGGCGAGCGGTGCACGTAAAGCGCAATTGAATATGGTGCGTGAAGCAGTGCTGGCGTTTAACGGTGATGTGCAGGTAGAGACATTCTCTTCTCTGAAGAAGCAAGGTGTGGATAAGCTTCGCCAGAAACTGGATACCTGGTTCAGCGAGATGCAGCCTGTAGAAGAAACGCAGGGCGGCGAATAATTTTCTAGCCCTTATGCATGTGCCGGATATCGCGTATCTGGCACATAAAATCATGCAAATTCAATGAGCTATTTTCTACCGTAGGCCTGTTAAGCACAACGTATCCGGCAATACGGATCTTTTCTTTCGCACAATAAAAAACGCCCCAGTCATTACTGACTGGGGCGGCTAAAAAATTCAGCCAAATCCGATTACGTGAAGTAAAAGGTCTGAAAGATAGAACATCTTACCTCTGTACCCTACGCGACTAACTTTACTCTTTTTTGTTCAGTTCAGAAAGCACTTTTTGTAATTTTTTTTCAGTTGTTGCATAGGAATTTCTAATACCCATCACAAATCGTGGCTGGTTATGTTGCTTAGTTACGAAAAAAAGGCTTGTTAAGGCAAATCTTAGTGCGCCTGATCCCAGTTTTCGCCACTACCCACCTCCACCAGCAACGGCACATCCAGGCGGGTACAGTTTTCCATCAACTGATGGATCTTCTTCGCTACCGCATCGACATCATCTTTATGAACTTCAAACACCAGTTCATCGTGTACCTGCATGATCATACGCACGCGCGGTTGCTCTTCCTGTAGCCAGGCATCAACGGCAATCATAGCCCGTTTGATGATATCCGCTGCGGTTCCCTGCATTGGTGCGTTAATGGCTGCACGTTCAGCCGCAGCACGACGTGCACCGTTGCTGGATTTGATATCCGGCAGATAAAGGCGACGTCCGTCCAGGGTTTCAACGTATCCCTGCTCTTTCGCCTGAGCACGAGTGCGTTCCATATACTCCAGTACGCCTGGGTAGCGTTCGAAGTAAAGGTCCATGTACTTCTGCGCCTCTTTACGCGGAATGTTCAATTGCCGTGCCAGACCGAAAGCACTCATGCCATAAATCAGACCAAAGTTGATCGCTTTCGCACTACGGCGTTGTTCGCTGGTGACGGTTTCCAGTGGCAAACCAAACACTTCTGCCGCCGTTGCCCGGTGGATATCTTTTCCTTCTGCAAATGCGGTCAGCAAGCCTTTGTCTCGTGAAAGATGCGCCATAATGCGCAGTTCAATCTGCGAGTAGTCCGCCGAGACAATCACATAATCCTGCGGCGCAATAAACGCCTGACGGATACGGCGACCTTCTTCGTTACGCACCGGAATGTTTTGCAGGTTAGGATCGGTTGAGGATAAACGCCCCGTCGCGGTTACTGCCTGATGATAAGAGGTATGTACACGCCCGGTTTTCGGGTTGATCATCAGCGGCAGCTTGTCGGTGTAGGTCGATTTCAGCTTCGCCAGGCCACGGTACTCCAGAATCACTTTGGGCAGCGGGTAGTCCAGCGCCAGCTCTTCCAGTACCTCTTCAGACGTTGACGGCGCACCACCCGGCGTTTTCTTCAGCGGCTTAATACCCTGTTTTTCAAAAAGAATAGTTTGCAGTTGCTTGGTGGAAGAAAGGTTAAATTCTTCACCTGCAATTTCATGCGCTTTCTTTTCCAGTTCTGCCAAACGCAGGGTGAGTTCTTCAGAATGATTGTGCAGCACTTTCGGGTCGATCTTCACACCGTTGCGTTCGATGCGCGAAAGCACCGGCACCAGCGGCATTTCGATGTTTTCGAAGACGTTCAGTGGCCCTTTGTGTTTTTGCAGATCCGGCCACATTTTCAGATGCAATTGTAAGGTGACATCCGCATCTTCGGCAGCATAGCGTCCGGCCTCTTCCAGGGCAATCTGGTTAAAGGTCAGTTGATTTTTACCTTTACCGGCAATCTCTTCAAAAGTGATGGTTTTGTGCTTCAACCAACGTTCCGCGAGGCTGTCCATATCGTGACGCCCGGCAACGCTATTGAGAATGTAGGACTCCAGCATGGTATCAAACGCAATCCCACGCAGCTCAATTCCGTAATTAGCCAGAATACCGCGGTCGTATTTCAGGTTTTGCCCGACCTTCAGCGCCTTTTCATCTTCCAGCAGCGGTTTTAGCAACTCGAGTGCACGCTCGCGGGAGATCTGATCGGGCGCATCAAGATAATCATGAGCAACCGGAATATAGGCCGCTACGCCTGGCTCGATAGCAAAAGAAAGCCCTACCAGGTTGGCTGAGATGTTATCGAGGCTGTCGGTTTCGGTATCAAACGCAAATACAGGCGCTTTTTCCAGCTTCGTAATCCATGCTTTTAGAGTTTCTTCGTCCAGAATAGTGACGTAGTTATCGTAAGAAATCACTGTTGCAGTCACTTCGGGTGTTTCGTCGACAACAATGGTTTCCTGCGGCTTCGCGGCTGGTTTTGTCCCTTTGGCCTGTAACCATTTGCCCGCTTCGACATCAGCAGTCCAACGCTTGAACTCATACTTTTTGAACAGTCCCAACAACTCTTCAGCCGCCGGTTGTTGTACTTCCAGTTGTTCGCAGGTCAGTTCCAGTTCAACGTCGGTTTTAATCGTCGCCAGCTGGTAAGAGAGATAGGCCACCTCTTTATTTTGCTCAAGCTTCGCCGCCATTGTTTTCGCGCCGCGGAAGCTCAATCCAGCAATTTTTTCCGGCTCGGCATACAGCGTATCCAGGCCGCCAAGACCTTGTAGCAGTGCCTGCGCGGTTTTTTCGCCGACGCCCGGTACGCCAGGAATGTTATCAGAGGAGTCGCCCATCAGCGCGAGGAAGTCGATGATCAGTTCTGGCGGTACGCCATACTTATTCACCACCTCTTCCGGGCCGAGGATAGTATTTGTCATGGTGTTGATAAGCGTGATATTTGGCGTCACCAGTTGCGCCATATCTTTATCACCGGTGCTGATCAATACCGGACGCCCGGCTTTTTCGGCTTCGCGCGCCAGAGTACCGATAACGTCGTCTGCTTCTACGCCAGAAACGGCCAGCAGAGGCAGCCCCATCGCTTTTACCATTGTGTGCAGGGGTTCGATCTGCGCGCGCAAATCGTCCGGCATTGGCGGGCGATGTGATTTGTAATGTTCAAACAGTTCATCACGAAAGGTTTTTCCCTTGGCGTCAAAGACCACCGCTGCATGCGTCGGTTGGTATTGCATGATCAGACTACGCAGCATGTTGAGGACACCGTACATCGCACCGGTTGGCTCGCCTGCGCTGTTAGTCAGCGGCGGAAACGCGTGATATGCGCGATAAAGATAAGATGAACCATCTACAAGGATTAGTGGGTTTTGGGGGATCTGAACCATAATGTCCGTGCCTGTTTATCAGATTATGCGTAAAGGATGCCACAGACAGGATGAAAACATGAGTTTTTCACCGCTTTTCGTGAAAATCTTTTGTAGATCTTCTGGATCGTTCGCAAATCGTCATGTGGATAACTTTGTGCATAAATTATTTACATCGCTTTAAATTTATTATCATGCTTTTTACGGCATGATGTTTATCTTTGTTTTTCATGAGGTTAAAAATAAATTTATCCCTAAGAATTGAGATAATAGGATTTTTTCTAATGTGGATAGATATAAATTATTTTTCTACTTCAGGATCATCCGTTATTTAGGGCGTTTTCTGATAAAATCTGCGCCTTGCGCTTCTTTAGCGCACTGTCTATGGCTAACCTTTTGAATAATTTAATTATGACGAGAATACTCGCTGCGATAACACTTTTGGTGAGTATCGTATTGACCATTTTGGTCACCATTTTTTGTTCTGTCCCGATCATCATTGCCGGGATCGTAAAACTATTGTTACCTGTGCCAGTGATTTGGCGAAAGGTATCACTTTTTTGTGATTTTATGATGTATTGCTGGTGTGAAGGATTAGCACTATTACTGCACCTTAACCCACACCTGCAATGGGAAGTTCGCGGACTGGAAGAGCTAAGTAAAAAGAACTGGTATCTGCTTATTTGTAACCACCGCAGTTGGGCTGATATTGTTGTACTGTGCGTGTTGTTTCGTAAGCATATTCCAATGAACAAATATTTTCTCAAGCAGCAACTGGCCTGGGTGCCTTTCCTTGGCCTGGCATGCTGGGCGCTGGATATGCCATTTATGAAGCGCTATTCCCGCGCTTATTTGATACGTCATCCGGAACGGCGCGGTAAAGATGTTGAAACCACTCGCCGATCTTGCGAAAAGTTTCGCCTGCATCCCACCACGATTGTGAATTTTGTTGAAGGCTCCCGTTTTACTGAACAGAAACACCAGCAAACCCACTCGACATTTAAAAACCTCCTGCCTCCCAAAGCCGCCGGTATCGCGATGGCACTGAATGTACTGGGTAAACAATTCGATAAACTACTCAATGTTACGCTGTGTTATCCGGACAATAACCGCCAGCCATTCTTCGATATGTTAAGTGGCAAACTGACGCGGATTGTCGTGCATGTGGATTTACAACCTATTGCTGAAGAGTTGCATGGCGACTATATCAATGACAAAAGCTTCAAACGTCATTTTCAGCAGTGGCTGAACACACTGTGGCAGGAAAAAGACCGACTTCTGACTTCACTGATGTCATCACGGAATCAGGATAAGTAGTTATAACTCGCCTCCGTATTAGCAGAGGCGAGTTATCATTTTAATGCACTAAACGTCCGGCACGAGACATAAATTCTTCTTCGCTCATTTCCTGCCCGTTAAAAACAACTTTACCTGGCAAATAATGCAGTTGCAGCGAGGCAATATTGTTGTCAATTGTGATTAACTGAAACATCTTACCTAATGTTGCCATTCCGCCGATTTGTTTATCAGCCAGCTTTTGAGCTTTTTCAGCATCCATTCCTTCAGATAAATTAAGCTGTTTAGCTATTTCAGTGACGACATTAATCGGTACATTCATATCCAGATTGATCGATTTAATTTCTTTGTTTGTGGGTGATGAAGATTTGGCTGGATCGGCAATACTAATATCCAGATTAGCATTTAGTTCACCGACTGCGTTCTTCCAGCTTACAGGTAGTTTAATGATCGGCTCACTTTTTTGTAATAACGGTAAATACTCTTTGAACAATGCAGTATTCATTGCTTCCAGTGCATCTTCATCATTTACTAACTCGGGGTGTGCAGCGAGTTGCTTCTGCATCGCAATGTTGTACTGGATGATAAACTGGCGAACTGCTAAGGGATCAATAGATTCAGCAATCAATGACCACTGACCGCTACCGAGTTGTTGATTCCCTTTTGTTAACTTATCAATTTCGTAGGTCAGATTAGCATTGATATAATCTTTATCTTTTACGCGATCTAGTGTGGTTTTCGCGACAAAAGCGTCGATTTTGGCAACTTCACCACCACGATTGATAATGCTAATCTGATTAAATTTCGACTCGCTTTCACCAACCGGAAATTTCTTTTCTGCTAATCGCGTCAGAGAATTAATGGTAAAATTTTTCGCCGTGACTTTATTCATTGGCGATAATTCCAGAACAATATCTTCGACTTTGCCTTCAACATCGAGATTAGACAATGAACTGTCATCACCATTAAAAGTAAACTGACCTTCACCAAAGGAGAGTTTTCCATACTCTGCAGGGGCAACGTCCAGAGTTGTAGAGAAAGAACCGCCAAAGGCGAATCGCAATGTCGCTTCGACGGGCGCTCTATCTTTTGCAGCAATAAATAGCGGCTGTGTCAGTTCATTATTGACTAATTTAACTTTTGCTGCCGCCATAGCAGGTAAGATATTGCCGCTTTTTAACATTGATAGCGGCAAGGGGCCATGATCGACATCCACATCAAATGCAATACCTTGTCCTGGCTTGATATTGAGATCTGGCGCACCTTTATCAAAGGTAATAAGCATTTGAAAATGAGAGCTAAAAAAACCTTTGTCAAAGTTTTTATAGCTGGCGGTCATATCATAGGCATGCTCTCCCTTCTTTTTACTGTCGTTAAAATCTTTAATAAATTTTTCGACGCCAGACTGGATTTGAGTCCCTTCATACCATGTTCCACCGCCCCAGATAATGGCTAATGCAACAATAACACCTGTGGCTGACTTACGTATCATTTCTAATATTCCCTGATAAAACAGCAAAACTTTTAATATCCGCGCTTGATATTAAAATGTCCAGAAACGAGGTGAATTATCAGAAAGTATTTATATTGATTAAACAACAAAAAAAGCCCGTGAATATTCACGGGCTTTATGTGAATTATAATAAATTATTTTTTCTCAGACAGATATTTCACTGTATCAGCATACTGCTGAACAAAAACATCCATATTGCTGGTATCCATACCCTGCGGATTCAGCTGATATTTACCGTTAACAAACATCGCTGGAACGCCACGCAATTGTACATCTGCAGCCGCTTTTTCTTGCTGTGCGACCAGAGATTTAACAACAAAGCTGTTCCATGCTGCATCATACTCTTCGCCTTTAATACCTGCGTTGATAAATACATCGCGGATATCAGATGCTGAACGAATGGTCTGGGTTTTCTGTACGCCTTCAAACAGCGGAACAGTCACTTTGTCTTCCACGCCCAGCGCCATCGCCACAGCCCATGCCTGAGTCAGATCTTTGCCCAGGTCACCACCCATGAAGTTGACGTGGTATTTAGTCATCTTCGCACCTTCCGGCAGTTTTTTCTTCACATTCTCAGAAATATGCAGAACTTCTTCAAACTGATAGCAGTGTGGGCAGAAGAAAGAGAAAAACTCCAGCACTTGCGGTGCGCCAGCAACCGGCTTTTCCAGCGTGGTGTATTGTTTACCATCTTCATACTGCGCCGCCGATGCGCTAAACGCTAAAACCAAACCAGCCAGCGCCAGCCAAATCTTTTTCATGATCTACTCTCTCCGATTAATACATAGGTGTTAATTGCAAAGGGGGTTCTTGTAGAACTTTTGCCTGTTCTATAAAAGTCGCCGTCTGTCGCAGCCAGTAATCTTCCCCGGTTAACCACGGAAAATTTTTCGGGAACGCGGGATCGGCCCAACGCCGCATTAGCCAGGCAAGATAATAAACCAAACGCATGGCGCGTAAAGGTTCAATCAGTCCGATTTCAGCGGTGTCGAACTCGCTAAATTCTTCATAAGCTTCAATAATAGTTTCTAACTGCATCCGCTGCTCAGCTTTATCACCATTCAGCAACATCCACAGGTCCTGAATTGCAGGGCCATTACGCGCATCATCCAGATCGACAAACATTGGGCCATCGCGCCAGAGAATATTTCCGGCATGGCAGTCACCATGTAATCGCAGAACGGTGAAGTCCTCCCGCCAGTGTGCTGTAACGGCGGTAATAAGCTCATCCGTTGCCTTAAGGAAGGCCGCTTTCAGCCCAGAAGGTATCAGCGTAGCATTTTCAAACAGCTTGCGTGGTTCAATGAGATATTCATTCAGACCGATGGTCGGGCGATGGATAAAAAGCTGTTTGCGCCCCGTCTGGTGCATGCGCCCTAAATAACGCCCAACCGCTTCCATCTGATCAATATTATCGGCTTCGAACTGACGACCACCGACGCTTGGGAAAACGGCAAAATAAAATCCCTGATGAATCAATAAGGTCTGGCCGTTAAAAGCCAAAGGGGCCGCGACAGGAACTTCGTCGTTTACCAGTTGCAGCGCAAATTGATGCTCTTCGAGGATTTGATCTGCTGTCCAACGTTCAGGGCGATAAAATTTGACGACAAAACGCCGACGATCTTCGTCCTGAAATTGATAGACTCGGTTTTCATAGCTGTTAAGCGGGGTAAGACCGGAATCCACCCGGATCCCTTGCTCAAAAAGAGCGTCCATGATGGTATCCGGGTGTAGTGTCTGGAAAGTAAAAGCGCTGTTGTTCATCCCATCATCCGGAAAACATTACGAATGATGAAGGATATCATTTCACAACGATTTTGTTGGTAGCGCTTACAAGCTTTTACTCTTTAATTACGCCACGCGCGCGTAATAGCGCCGTTTTGAAATCTTCTTCATAGTCTTTCTGCAACCCTGGGATCACCGCATCTTTCGCGGAATCGCGCATTTTCAGGTGATAGATCAGAATGTCATCCGTCAAATCCGCCAGTTCGCCGTCAAAACCTGACTCTTTCGCTAGTTTCTGCAAAAATTGCAGCAGGTTAAGGTCTGGCTCTTTTTGCCAGGCTGGCTGGAGGAGTTCAATAACTTCATTCAGACGTTTACATTTCATAGTAATGCTCCTTACTCTTGAGACAGACACGTTAGCAGGGTCAATCCCACAATAAAAGAGGCGATATCGGTGAATCTGATGACGACGATAACAGGCGTTATACTGGCGGGCGGTAAAGCCAGACGAATGGGCGGCGTAGATAAAGGATTGCTTGAATTAAACGGCAAACCGCTGTGGCAACATGTCGCTGACGCGCTTATGACGCAGCTATCTTACGTCGTGGTTAATGCCAATCGTCATCAGGAAATCTATCAGGCAAGTGGTCTGAAAGTAATAGCGGATTCACTGGCGGATTATCCTGGCCCGCTGGCGGGAATGCTTTCGGTAATGCAGCAGGAAGCAGGTGAGTGGTTTCTGTTTTGTCCGTGCGATACGCCTTATATTCCCCAGGATTTAGTCTCCCGGCTTAATCATCAGCGCAAAGATGCACCTGTTGTGTGGGTCCATGACGGTGAACGCGATCATCCAACTATTGCTCTGGTAAATCGCGCTATTGAGCCGTTGTTGCAGGAATATCTGCAAGCAGGAGAACGCCGGGTAATGGCATTTATGAATCTTGCTGGCGGTCACGCGGTTGATTTTAGCGACCGTAAAGAAGCATTTGTGAACATGAATACGCCAGAGGAGCTTGCCCGATGGCAGGAAAAACAATGATACCGCTACTCGCCTTTGCCGCGTGGAGCGGCACCGGTAAAACGACGCTGTTGAAAAAACTTATCCCGGTATTATGCGCCAGAGGGATCCGCCCGGGGCTGATTAAACATACGCATCATGATATGGATGTCGATAAACCGGGCAAAGATAGCTATGAGCTGCGCAAGGCTGGCGCGGCACAAACCATCGTTGCCAGCCAGCAGCGATGGGCCTTGATGACAGAAACACCAGACGAAGAAGAGCTGGATCTGAATTTTCTCGCAAGCCGAATGGATACCTCAAAGCTGGATCTGATTCTGGTTGAAGGGTTCAAGCATGAAGAGATCGCGAAGATTGTGCTGTTTCGCGATGGTGCCGGACATCGACCGGAAGAATTAGTGATAGACAGGCATGTTATTGCTGTAGCCAGTGATGTGCCGATTAATCTTGATGTCGCGTTACTGGATATTAATGATGTTGAGGGGCTGGCTGATTTTGTGGTGGAGTGGATGCAAAAGTAGGAGGGATAATGCAAGGATGGATAAAACGCGCCAGCGTCGCATCCGGCATTTTTTCTGCATCAACGCAAAAAGGCCATCCTGACGGATGGCCTTTCGCTTTATTTGATGCCTGGCAGTTTATGGCGGGCGTCCTGCCCGCCACCCTCCGGGCCGTTGCTTCGCAACGTTCAAATCCGCTCCCGGCGGATTTGTCCTACTCAGGAGAGCGTTCACCGGCAAGCAACAGATAAAACAAAAGGCCCAGTCTTCCGACTGAGCCTTTCGTTTTATTTGATGCCTGGCAGTTCCCTACTCTCGCATGGGGAGACCCCACACTACCATCGGCGCTACGGCGTTTCACTTCTGAGTTCGGCATGGGGTCAGGTGGGACCACCGCGCTAAGGCCGCCAGGCAAATTCTGTTTTATCAACACGTCTTTCTTCGACATGTCGATGTAATCTGTATCAGGCTGAAAATCTTTCTCTCAATCCGCCAAAACATCTTCGGCGTTGTAAGGTTAAGCCTCACGGTTCATTAGTACCGGTTAGCTCAACGCATCGCTGCGCTTACACACCCGGCCTATCAACGTCGTCGTCTTCAACGTTCCTTCAGGACTCTCAAGGAGTCAGGGAGAACTCATCTCGGGGCAAGTTTCGTGCTTAGATGCTTTCAGCACTTATCTCTTCCGCATTTAGCTACCGGGCAGTGCCATTGGCATGACAACCCGAACACCAGTGATGCGTCCACTCCGGTCCTCTCGTACTAGGAGCAGCCCCCCTCAGTTCTCCAGCGCCCACGGCAGATAGGGACCGAACTGTCTCACGACGTTCTAAACCCAGCTCGCGTACCACTTTAAATGGCGAACAGCCATACCCTTGGGACCTACTTCAGCCCCAGGATGTGATGAGCCGACATCGAGGTGCCAAACACCGCCGTCGATATGAACTCTTGGGCGGTATCAGCCTGTTATCCCCGGAGTACCTTTTATCCGTTGAGCGATGGCCCTTCCATTCAGAACCACCGGATCACTATGACCTGCTTTCGCACCTGCTCGCGCCGTCACGCTCGCAGTCAAGCTGGCTTATGCCATTGCACTAACCTCCTGATGTCCGACCAGGATTAGCCAACCTTCGTGCTCCTCCGTTACTCTTTAGGAGGAGACCGCCCCAGTCAAACTACCCACCAGACACTGTCCGCAACCCGGATCACGGGTCTACGTTAGAACATCAAACATTAAAGGGTGGTATTTCAAGGTCGGCTCCACGCAGACTGGCGTCCACACTTCAAAGCCTCCCACCTATCCTACACATCAAGGCTCAATGTTCAGTGTCAAGCTATAGTAAAGGTTCACGGGGTCTTTCCGTCTTGCCGCGGGTACACTGCATCTTCACAGCGAGTTCAATTTCACTGAGTCTCGGGTGGAGACAGCCTGGCCATCATTACGCCATTCGTGCAGGTCGGAACTTACCCGACAAGGAATTTCGCTACCTTAGGACCGTTATAGTTACGGCCGCCGTTTACCGGGGCTTCGATCAAGAGCTTCGCTTGCGCTGACCCCATCAATTAACCTTCCGGCACCGGGCAGGCGTCACACCGTATACGTCCACTTTCGTGTTTGCACAGTGCTGTGTTTTTAATAAACAGTTGCAGCCAGCTGGTATCTTCGACTGATTTCAGCTCCACGAGCAAGTCGCTTCACCTACATATCAGCGTGCCTTCTCCCGAAGTTACGGCACCATTTTGCCTAGTTCCTTCACCCGAGTTCTCTCAAGCGCCTTGGTATTCTCTACCTGACCACCTGTGTCGGTTTGGGGTACGATTTGATGTTACCTGATGCTTAGAGGCTTTTCCTGGAAGCAGGGCATTTGTTGCTTCAGCACCGTAGTGCCTCGTCATCACGCCTCAGCCTTGATTTTCCGGATTTGCCTGGAAAATCAGCCTACACGCTTAAACCGGGACAACCGTCGCCCGGCCAACATAGCCTTCTCCGTCCCCCCTTCGCAGTAACACCAAGTACAGGAATATTAACCTGTTTCCCATCGACTACGCCTTTCGGCCTCGCCTTAGGGGTCGACTCACCCTGCCCCGATTAACGTTGGACAGGAACCCTTGGTCTTCCGGCGAGCGGGCTTTTCACCCGCTTTATCGTTACTTATGTCAGCATTCGCACTTCTGATACCTCCAGCATGCCTCACAGCACACCTTCGCAGGCTTACAGAACGCTCCCCTACCCAACAACACATAGTGTCGCTGCCGCAGCTTCGGTGCATGGTTTAGCCCCGTTACATCTTCCGCGCAGGCCGACTCGACCAGTGAGCTATTACGCTTTCTTTAAATGATGGCTGCTTCTAAGCCAACATCCTGGCTGTCTGGGCCTTCCCACATCGTTTCCCACTTAACCATGACTTTGGGACCTTAGCTGGCGGTCTGGGTTGTTTCCCTCTTCACGACGGACGTTAGCACCCGCCGTGTGTCTCCCGTGATAACATTCTCCGGTATTCGCAGTTTGCATCGGGTTGGTAAGTCGGGATGACCCCCTTGCCGAAACAGTGCTCTACCCCCGGAGATGAATTCACGAGGCGCTACCTAAATAGCTTTCGGGGAGAACCAGCTATCTCCCGGTTTGATTGGCCTTTCACCCCCAGCCACAAGTCATCCGCTAATTTTTCAACATTAGTCGGTTCGGTCCTCCAGTTAGTGTTACCCAACCTTCAACCTGCCCATGGCTAGATCACCGGGTTTCGGGTCTATACCCTGCAACTTAACGCCCAGTTAAGACTCGGTTTCCCTTCGGCTCCCCTATTCGGTTAACCTTGCTACAGAATATAAGTCGCTGACCCATTATACAAAAGGTACGCAGTCACCCCATAAAGAGGCTCCCACTGCTTGTACGTACACGGTTTCAGGTTCTTTTTCACTCCCCTCGCCGGGGTTCTTTTCGCCTTTCCCTCACGGTACTGGTTCACTATCGGTCAGTCAGGAGTATTTAGCCTTGGAGGATGGTCCCCCCATATTCAGACAGGATACCACGTGTCCCGCCCTACTCATCGAGCTCACAGCATGTGCATTTTTGTGTACGGGGCTGTCACCCTGTATCGCGCGCCTTTCCAGACGCTTCCACTAACACACACACTGATTCAGGCTCTGGGCTGCTCCCCGTTCGCTCGCCGCTACTGGGGGAATCTCGGTTGATTTCTTTTCCTCGGGGTACTTAGATGTTTCAGTTCCCCCGGTTCGCCTCATTAACCTATGGATTCAGTTAATGATAGTGTGTCGAAACACACTGGGTTTCCCCATTCGGAAATCGCCGGTTATAACGGTTCATATCACCTTACCGACGCTTATCGCAGATTAGCACGTCCTTCATCGCCTCTGACTGCCAGGGCATCCACCGTGTACGCTTAGTCGCTTAACCTCACAACCCGAAGATGTTTCGTAAAACACCATCGTGTTGCGAAAATTTGAGAGACTCACGAACAACTTGCGTTGTTCAGTGTTTCAATTTTCAGCTTGATCCAGATTTTTAAAGAGCAAAACTTCGCAGTGAACCTTTGCAGGTACACTCTGAAGTATTTTTTATTTAATCACTACAGAGATGGTGGAGCTATGCGGGATCGAACCGCAGACCTCCTGCGTGCAAAGCAGGCGCTCTCCCAGCTGAGCTATAGCCCCATAACATGTAGTTAAAACCTCTTCAAATTTGCGGTGCAAATTTGGTAGGCCTGAGTGGACTTGAACCACCGACCTCACCCTTATCAGGGGTGCGCTCTAACCACCTGAGCTACAAGCCTGTAGAGGTTTTACTGCTCATTTTCATCAGACAATCTGTGTGAGCACTGCAAAGAACAGTTCTTTAAGGTAAGGAGGTGATCCAACCGCAGGTTCCCCTACGGTTACCTTGTTACGACTTCACCCCAGTCATGAATCACAAAGTGGTAAGCGCCCTCCCGAAGGTTAAGCTACCTACTTCTTTTGCAACCCACTCCCATGGTGTGACGGGCGGTGTGTACAAGGCCCGGGAACGTATTCACCGTGGCATTCTGATCCACGATTACTAGCGATTCCGACTTCATGGAGTCGAGTTGCAGACTCCAATCCGGACTACGACGCACTTTATGAGGTCCGCTTGCTCTCGCGAGGTCGCTTCTCTTTGTATGCGCCATTGTAGCACGTGTGTAGCCCTGGTCGTAAGGGCCATGATGACTTGACGTCATCCCCACCTTCCTCCAGTTTATCACTGGCAGTCTCCTTTGAGTTCCCGGCCGGACCGCTGGCAACAAAGGATAAGGGTTGCGCTCGTTGCGGGACTTAACCCAACATTTCACAACACGAGCTGACGACAGCCATGCAGCACCTGTCTCACAGTTCCCGAAGGCACCAATCCATCTCTGGAAAGTTCTGTGGATGTCAAGACCAGGTAAGGTTCTTCGCGTTGCATCGAATTAAACCACATGCTCCACCGCTTGTGCGGGCCCCCGTCAATTCATTTGAGTTTTAACCTTGCGGCCGTACTCCCCAGGCGGTCGACTTAACGCGTTAGCTCCGGAAGCCACGCCTCAAGGGCACAACCTCCAAGTCGACATCGTTTACGGCGTGGACTACCAGGGTATCTAATCCTGTTTGCTCCCCACGCTTTCGCACCTGAGCGTCAGTCTTCGTCCAGGGGGCCGCCTTCGCCACCGGTATTCCTCCAGATCTCTACGCATTTCACCGCTACACCTGGAATTCTACCCCCCTCTACGAGACTCAAGCTTGCCAGTATCAGATGCAGTTCCCAGGTTGAGCCCGGGGATTTCACATCCGACTTAACAAACCGCCTGCGTGCGCTTTACGCCCAGTAATTCCGATTAACGCTTGCACCCTCCGTATTACCGCGGCTGCTGGCACGGAGTTAGCCGGTGCTTCTTCTGCGGGTAACGTCAATGAGCAAAGGTATTAACTTTACTCCCTTCCTCCCCGCTGAAAGTACTTTACAACCCGAAGGCCTTCTTCATACACGCGGCATGGCTGCATCAGGCTTGCGCCCATTGTGCAATATTCCCCACTGCTGCCTCCCGTAGGAGTCTGGACCGTGTCTCAGTTCCAGTGTGGCTGGTCATCCTCTCAGACCAGCTAGGGATCGTCGCCTAGGTGAGCCGTTACCCCACCTACTAGCTAATCCCATCTGGGCACATCCGATGGCAAGAGGCCCGAAGGTCCCCCTCTTTGGTCTTGCGACATTATGCGGTATTAGCTACCGTTTCCAGTAGTTATCCCCCTCCATCAGGCAGTTTCCCAGACATTACTCACCCGTCCGCCACTCGTCAGCGAAACAGCAAGCTGTTTCCTGTTACCGTTCGACTTGCATGTGTTAGGCCTGCCGCCAGCGTTCAATCTGAGCCATGATCAAACTCTTCAATTTAAAAGTTTGATGCTCAAAGAATTAAACTTCGTAATGAATTACGTGTTCACTCTTGAGACTTGGTATTCATTTATCGTCTTGCGACGTTAAGAATCCGTATCTTCGAGTGCCCACACAGATTGTCTGATAAATTGTTAAAGAGCAGTGCCGCTTCGCTTTTTCTCAGCGGCGCGGGGTGTGCATAATACGCTTTCCCGCTACAGAGTCAAGCATTTTTTTGCTTTTCTCTGTCAGGATTCTCAGGAGAATCCCGCTGACCCGGCGGCGTGTTTGCCGTTGTTCCGTGTCAGTGGTGGCGCATTATAGGGAGTTATTCTGAGCTGACAAGAGGAAATTTAAAATAATTTTCCGAATGCGCGTTTTTTATTCTTTATGCTTATTTCGACGCCTATCTGTTGGTTAATTGAGCTATTTCTCGGGCAAAATTCGCGACCTGCTCCCAATCGGTATAGACAACCTCTTTGCGCGTATCTGTTTCTCCGCCTGACATCTTCATAATCAGCTTGATCATAAAGCGGTCGTACCAACGATAGCGTGGATAACGCAGCGCCCCGGCAATAACGGCACAGCGATCGGGGCGCCATTGTGAGTTCATCAGAAACTTCCGCGCGTAGCTGTTAGTCTGCACAGTACGCTTCTCCGGTTTACGCGCCACCAGGTTTACGGAGTAAAAGGCGCTCGGCATTGAGTTCAGCTGCGTCGCATGTTTTTTGACAAACTCCTGGAACGCAGAATGGTAGTGACCGTAGCGAATAGAAGCACCAATGACCACGCGATCGTAGTTTTCCCACTGTGGCTCTTCAATGCGGTGCACATTAGCAACATCCGCCTGTATCCCCAGTTCTTTCAGTTCCGAAGCCAGGTAGGAGGCAATCTCGCGCGTTTGTCCGTCCCTTGTTGAGAAAAGAATTAATGTTTTCACGTATTACTCCATCATTCACGCCAGAAAGTCGGGGTAAAGAGCACCAGCAATGTAAAGACCTCAAGACGACCAAACAGCATGTTGGCAATCAGGATCCATTTAGCCACCGGGTTCATGCTGGTAAAGTTATCAGCAACCACGCCAAGCCCTGGCCCCAGGTTATTCAATGTCGCAACAACCGAGGCAAAGGCAGAAAAGTCATCCACGCCCGTGGCGATTATCGCCAGCATACTGACAATAAACACCAATGCATAGGCGGAGAAAAATCCCCAAACGGCTTCGAGGATACGTTCCGGCAGTGCACGGTTCCCCAGCTTAATGCTGTAGACGGCGTTCGGATGCACTAGTCGTTTCAGCTCACGGTTCCCCTGCTTAAACAGCAGCAGGATGCGGATCACTTTCAGGCCGCCGCCCGTTGACCCGGCGCAACCGCCGATAAAAGCTGAACATAAAAGCAGTACCGGCAAAAAGAGCGGCCAACGGGCAATGCTGTCTGTCGTAAATCCGGCAGTCGTCGCCATCGACACCACCTGGAAAAATGCCTGATTAATCGTCATCAGCGCCGAACTGTAGACATTATGAAACCACAGTACGAGGGTACAAATAACCACCAGCGTAAACTGTACGCCGATAAACATGCGAAATTCCGGATCGCGCCAGTAAACCTTCAGACTACGCCCACTTAGCAGCGAGAAGTGCAGACCGTAGTTACAGCCGGAGATCAGCAGGAAGATAGCAATGATAGTGTTAATGGTCGGGCTATCGAAATAGCCAACGCTGGCATCATGGGTTGAGAAGCCGCCAATGGCGATTGTCGCAAAGCTATGACCGATGGCATCAAAGGCATCCATTCCAGCAAACCACAACGCCAGCGCACAGGCGACGGTCAACAAGACATAAATCAGCCACAAGGTTTTCGCCGTTTCCGCAATACGCGGGCGCATTTTGTTATCTTTCAGCGGGCCGGGCATTTCCGCGCGATAGAGCTGCATCCCACCCACGCCGAGGATAGGCAGTATCGCAACCGCCAACACGATGATCCCCATCCCGCCAAACCATTGCAGCATCTGGCGATAAAAGAGGATGGCATGAGGGAGCGAATCCAGCCCCACCAGCGTAGTGGCCCCCGTGGTGGTCAGGCCGGAGAAAGATTCAAAAAACGCATCGGTAATCGTGAGGTTCGGGCTTTCCGAGAAGATAAAAGGGAGCGCACCGACGCTACCCAGCACGGTCCAGAACAGCACCACGATCAGAAACCCTTCACGAGATTTCAGTTCGCCCTTCTCTTTACGGTTCGGCCACCACAGCATAGAGCCAATGGCGAGGGCGACAAAAAAGGTCTGGGTAAAAGCGCGGCCCGCTCCATCCCGGTAGATGAGTGCTACCAGCCCAGGAATAATCATCGTCCCTGAAAACAAGATGACCAGTAGTCCAACGATTCGGGTAATGGCGCGAAAATGCATCTCTGCCGCTTCCTTAGTTCTGCAAAACGAAGTGGGGATTATTCTTCAATCGCTAACAATTGCAATGAACCACGGCTAAAATCCGCCAGCTTTGCGGAAAATTCAGCCACTTTCGCTGCCGGAAGCGCCACCCGCAGCAGAACGAATGCCTGATAATCACTGTTGATAATTTTGCCGTCACACTGCCCCAGCAACGCTTCAATGCCGGTTAACTGACTATATTCACATTGCAAAGTATATTCGGTTAATGGCGTCTTGCGTTGGGTCGTTAGCTGGCGCAGCGCCTGATTCACGCCGCCGCCATACGCTTTCACTAACCCACCGGTGCCCAGCAATATGCCGCCGTAGTAGCGCACCACCACAGCGGTAATTTCCCCGACGCCGCTGCCCATTAGCTGGGCGAGCATCGGTTTACCTGCCGTTCCCGCCGGCTCCCCGTCGTCAGAGAAACCCAGCTGTTGAGAATCATCCGGCGCACCCGCCACCCACGCCACGCAATGGTGGCGGGCATCGGGGTGTTCTGCCCGCACCGATTCAACAAACGCTTTCGCCGCCTCAACGCCATCGGTATGCGCCAACATCGTCATGAAGCGGCTCTTTTTGATCTCTTCAACGACCGTGACCGGTGCCGCAGGAATTAACCAGCTTTCCATCACGCCAGTTTCAGATCCCGGGTCATGTTTTCCACGTTGTTTTCGTGGATCACCACGTTGTCTTCGATACGAATGCCGCCGAACGGTTTCAGTGCTTCAATTTTCTGCCAGTTGAAGTGTTTGCTGAACTGCCCTTCACGCCACGGTGCCAGCAGCGATTCGATGAAGTAGATACCCGGTTCGATGGTTAACACCATGCCCGGCTGGAGAATACGGGTGCAGCGCAGGTACGGATATTTTGCCGGTGCCGCGAGGTGCGTACCGCTATCATCCTGCATAAAACCGGCTACGTCATGCACCTGCAGGCCCAGCGGATGGCCGATACCATGCGGCATAAACGGTCCGGTGAGATCGTTTTCGACCATCGCTTCTTCACTCATATCGGTGATGATTTGATGTTTACGCAGCAGTTTGGCGATGCGCTGATGGAACTGGATGTGGTAATCCACATAGCTGACGCCTGCTTTCATGGTAGCGATCAGCGCCAGTTGTTCATCATTAACGTCTTTCACCAGCTGCGCGTAGTCGTTGTCGCTTTTTGCCGACCAGGTACGAGTCAGGTCAGCCGCATAACCGTTATATTCAGCCCCGGCATCCAGAAGGAAGCTGCGCATCTCTTCCGGTGCCTGATGATCTAGTTTGGTGTAATGCAACACCGAAGCGTGTTCGTTAAGCGCCACAATGTTGCTGTAAGGTACGTCGGTATCACGATGACCGGTCGCGGTCAGATAGGCAATGTTGATATCGAACTCGCTCATGCCAGAACGGAACGCTTCTTCTGCCGCGCGATGACCGTTGACCGCCATTTTCTGCGCTTCACGCATACAGGCCAGTTCGTACTCGGTTTTGAAGGAGCGGTAGTAATGCAGGTAGTCGATAACCCCTTTCGGGTTGATGTTGCTGGCCTCAATACCCAGTTGCAGCGCACGTTCCGGCACCGGACCGATATAACCGATATTGCCGCGCGCAGCAGGCAGCAGGCTACCAATGCCATCGGCTTTCGGCAGCGCGATCACTTCCACGTCTTCAGTCCAGAAAGAGGTCGGCAGCGGTTCGACGTTGTGCCAGTAATCAACTGGCAGATAGAACCACAGTTTCGGCTTGTTCACGCCATCCACCAGCAACCAGCAGTTTGGCACCTGAGTTACCGGCACCCACGCTTTGAATTGCGGGTTCACTTTAAACGGGTAGGGATGATCGTCGAGAAAAACATTGAACAGCTCGCCGGAGTGAATAAGTAATGCATCCAGCTTGAAGCGCGCCAGCGCATCGCGAGTCCGTTCTTGTAAGGTAGCTATATGATTTTTATAGAGCGAGGCCAGTGATTCCATTTTTTACCCTTCTGTTTTTTTGACCTTAAGTCTCCGCATCTTAGCACATCGTTCATCCAGAGCGTGATTTCTGCCGAGCGTGATCAGATCGGCATTTCTTTAATCTTTTATTTGCATATTTTTAACACAAAATACACACTTCGATGCATCTGGTACGACCAGATCACCTTGCGGATTCAGGAGACTGACATGCTTTACAAAGGCGACACCCTGTACCTTGACTGGCTGGAAGATGGCATTGCCGAACTGGTATTTGATGCCCCAGGTTCAGTTAATAAACTCGACACTGCGACCGTCGCCAGCCTCGGCGAGGCCATCGGCGTGCTGGAACAGCAATCAGATCTAAAAGGGCTGCTGCTGCGTTCGAACAAAGCAGCCTTTATCGTCGGTGCTGATATCACCGAATTTTTGTCCCTGTTCCTCGTTCCCGAAGAACAGTTAAGCCAGTGGCTGCATTTTGCCAATAGCGTGTTTAATCGCCTGGAAGATCTGCCGGTGCCGACCATTGCTGCCGTCAACGGCTATGCGCTGGGCGGTGGCTGCGAATGCGTGCTGGCGACCGATTATCGTCTGGCGACGCCGGATCTGCGTATCGGTCTGCCGGAAACCAAACTGGGCATCATGCCGGGCTTTGGCGGTTCTGTACGTATGCCACGTATGCTGGGCGCTGACAGTGCGCTGGAAATCATTGCCGCCGGTAAAGATGTCGGCGCGGATCAGGCGCTGAAAATCGGTCTGGTGGATGGCGTAGTCAAAGCAGAAAAACTGATTGAAGGGGCGATGGCGGTTTTACGCCAGGCCATTAACGGCGACCTCGACTGGAAAGCGAAACGTCAGCCGAAGCTGGAACCGCTAAAACTGAGCAAGATTGAAGCCACCATGAGCTTCACTATCGCTAAAGGGATGGTCGCGCAAACGGCGGGGAAACATTATCCGGCCCCCATCACCGCAGTAAAAACCATTGAAGCTGCGGCCCGTTTTGGTCGTGAAGAAGCATTAAATCTGGAAAACAAAAGTTTTGTCCCGCTGGCGCATACCAACGAAGCCCGCGCACTGGTCGGCATTTTCCTTAACGATCAATATGTAAAAGGCAAAGCGAAGAAACTCACCAAAGACGTTGAAACACCGAAACAGGCCGCTGTACTGGGCGCAGGTATCATGGGTGGCGGCATCGCTTACCAGTCCGCGTGGAAAGGCGTGCCGGTTGTCATGAAAGATATTAACGACAAGTCGTTAACCCTCGGCATGACCGAAGCCGCGAAACTGCTGAACAAGCAGCTTGAGCGCGGCAAGATCGATGGTCTGAAACTGGCTGGCGTGATCTCCACAATCCACCCAACGCTCGACTACGCCGGGTTTGACCGCGTGGATGTTGTGGTAGAAGCGGTTGTCGAAAACCCGAAAGTGAAAAAAGCCGTACTGGCAGAAACCGAGCAGAAAGTACGCCCGGATACCGTGCTGGCGTCTAACACTTCAACCATTCCTATCAGCGAACTGGCTAACGCGCTGGAACGCCCGGAAAACTTCTGCGGGATGCACTTCTTTAACCCGGTGCACCGAATGCCGTTGGTAGAAATTATTCGCGGCGAGAAAAGCTCCGACGAAACCATCGCGAAAGTCGTCGCATGGGCGAGCAAGATGGGCAAAACGCCGATTGTGGTTAACGACTGCCCCGGCTTCTTTGTTAACCGCGTGTTGTTCCCCTACTTCGCCGGTTTCAGCCAGCTGCTGCGCGACGGCGCGGATTTCCGCAAGATAGACAAAGTGATGGAAAAACAGTTTGGCTGGCCGATGGGTCCGGCATACCTGCTGGACGTCGTCGGGATTGATACCGCGCATCATGCCCAGGCGGTGATGGCAGCAGGCTTCCCGCAACGGATGCAGAAAGATTATCGCGATGCCATCGACGCGCTGTTTGATGCCAACCGCTTTGGTCAGAAGAACGGCCTCGGTTTCTGGCGTTATAAAGAAGACAGCAAAGGTAAGCCGAAGAAAGAAGAAGACGCCGTCGTTGACGACCTGCTGGCAGAAGTGAGCCAGCCGAAGCGCGATTTCAGCGAAGAAGAGATTATCGCCCGCATGATGATCCCGATGGTCAACGAAGTGGTGCGTTGTCTGGAAGAAGGCATTATCGCGACTCCGGCAGAAGCGGATATGGCGCTGGTCTACGGCCTGGGCTTCCCTCCGTTCCACGGCGGCGCGTTCCGCTGGCTGGACACACTCGGCAGCGCGAAATACCTCGATATGGCACAGCAATATCAGCACCTTGGCCCGATGTATGAAGTGCCGGAAGGTCTGCGTAATAAAGCGCGTCATAACGAACCGTACTATCCCCCGGTTGAACCAGCCCGTCCGGTTGGCGACCTGAAAACGGCTTAAGGAGTCACAATGGAACAGGTTGTCATTGTCGATGCAATTCGCACCCCGATGGGCCGTTCGAAGGGCGGTGCTTTTCGTAACGTGCGTGCGGAAGATCTCTCCGCTCATTTAATGCGTAGCTTGCTGGCGCGTAACCCGGCGCTGGAAGCGGCGGCCCTCGACGATATTTACTGGGGCTGTGTGCAGCAGACGCTGGAGCAGGGTTTTAATATCGCCCGTAACGCGGCGCTGTTGGCTGAAGTACCACACTCTGTCCCGGCGGTTACCGTCAATCGCTTGTGTGGTTCATCCATGCAGGCATTACATGATGCAGCACGAATGATCATGACTGGCGATGCACAGGCATGTCTGGTTGGCGGCGTGGAGCATATGGGCCATGTGCCGATGAGTCACGGCGTCGATTTTCACCCCGGCCTGAGCCGCAATGTCGCCAAAGCGGCGGGCATGATGGGCTTAACGGCAGAAATGCTGGCGCGTATGCACGGTATCAGCCGTGAAATGCAGGATGCCTTTGCCGCGCGATCACACGCTCGCGCCTGGGCCGCCACGCAGTCGGGCGCATTTAAAAATGAAATCATCCCGACCGGTGGTCACGATGCCGACGGCGTACTGAAGCAGTTTAATTATGACGAAGTGATTCGCCCGGAAACCACCGTGGAAGCCCTCGCCACGCTGCGCCCGGCGTTTGATCCAGTCAACGGTACGGTAACGGCGGGTACATCTTCTGCGCTTTCCGATGGTGCAGCTGCCATGTTGGTGATGAGTGAAAGCCGCGCCCGTGAATTAGGTCTTAAGCCGCGCGCCCGCGTACGTTCGATGGCGGTCGTCGGTTGTGACCCGTCTATTATGGGTTACGGCCCGGTTCCGGCCTCGAAGCTGGCGCTGAAAAAAGCGGGGCTTTCTGCCAGTGATATCGGCGTGTTTGAAATGAATGAAGCCTTTGCCGCGCAGATCCTGCCATGTATTAAAGATCTGGGGCTAATGGAGCAGATTGACGAGAAGATCAACCTCAACGGTGGTGCGATCGCGCTGGGTCATCCGCTGGGTTGTTCCGGTGCTCGTATCAGCACCACGCTGCTGAATCTGATGGAGCACAAAGACGTCCAGTTTGGTCTGGCGACGATATGTATCGGTCTGGGTCAGGGTATTGCGACGGTGTTTGAGCGGGTTTAACCACTTGCCGGATGCGGCATAAACGCCTTATCCGGCCTACGGTTCAGGACTATTTGTACGCACGATAAGACGCGCAAGCGTCGCATCGGGCATTGTTTGCCGGATGCGGCGTAAACGCCTTATCCGGCCTACGGTTCAGGACTATTTGTACGCACGATAAGACGCGTCAGCGTCGCATCGGGCATTGCTTGCCGGATGCGACATAGCTCCAAATGCCACTGTATAAAGTTTTAGTTGCCGTTCTTCCCGCCTGTCAGGGGCGGGTTTTTTATGGCTTAGATAAACGCAAACGCATCGCCAAACAGGCGATCTTCCCGTGCATTACGCTCATTGCAGAACAGGTCACGGGCGATTTTCGCCATCTCAAAGCGGCCAGCGATATAGATATCATGCTCCGCCAGCGTACCGTGATCCTGCAATACCGCTGTTAACACGGTGCCAGTACGTCCACGCCAGCCCGCTTCTGGTTGTTCAACCACCGGCACCACACGCAAACCAGGATGCTTCAGAGAAAGCGCCTCAAGCTCGGACAGATCATAAAGATGTTGCTCTTCACGCCCGCCCCAGTAAATGGTGATATCGCGATTGGGATTACGCGCCAACGCTGTCAGTAAAATCGAGCGCGCATAAGAGAACCCCGTGCCGCCCGCAATCAGAATCATCGGACGTTCTTCATCATCGCGCAGCCACGCTTCACCGTGGGGAATATCCACCACGATTTGATGATCTTTAAGGATGCGATCCATAACGGCTTTGGCGTAGAGATTGATTTCCGAAGCGCCAATGTGCAACTCAATGAAACCTTGTTCATTCGGCGTCGAAGCCATTGAAAACGGGCGTTTGTCGCGCTCATCCATCACTACCATCAAATACTGACCAGCACGAAAAGAAAAGGCCGCGTCTGGCACGATGCGGACACGATATACGGTATCCGTGATAGCTTCTACCGAGGTCACTTTACAGCTTAAGGTTGTCATGCGCTTTCTCTGTCGGATCGATAAATAGGGCAAAACAAACGCGCATCAGGCGCTTTTACCGTTGTTAAAAATAGCCAGTTCATCCCAGATGGCGTCAATATGCGCGACAACATCTGGATCTTTTTTGATGGGACGCCCCCATTCACGCTGGGTTTCCCCTGGCCATTTATTCGTGGCATCCAGCCCCATTTTTGAACCCAGCCCGGAGACGGGCGAGGCAAAATCCAGATAATCAATGGGCGTATTTTCTACCAACACCGTATCCCGCGCAGGGTCCATACGGGTGGTAATTGCCCAAATCACATCGTTCCAGTCGCGTGCGTTGACATCATCATCGCAGACGATCACGAACTTAGTGTACATAAACTGGCGTAAGAATGACCAGACCCCCATCATGACGCGCTTCGCATGTCCGGCGTACTGTTTTTTGATTGTCACTACCGCCAGGCGATAAGAACAGCCTTCCGGCGGCAGGTAAAAATCGACAATTTCCGGGAACTGTTTTTGCAGTATCGGCACGAACACTTCGTTCAACGCCACGCCCAGTACCGCGGGTTCATCTGGCGGACGCCCGGTATAGGTGGAATGGTAAATCGCATCTTCACGCTGGGTAATATGCGTCACGGTAAATACCGGGAAACTATCGACTTCGTTATAGTAACCGGTGTGGTCGCCATACGGCCCTTCCGGCGCAGTTTCGCCTTGTTCGATATACCCTTCCAGCACAATCTCCGCACTGGCGGGCACTTCAAGGTCATTGGAGATACACTTCACCACTTCGGTCTTGGTGCCGCGCAGCAATCCGGCAAAGGCGTATTCCGACAATGTATCCGGAACGGGCGTCACTGCACCGAGAATCGTAGCGGGATCAGCGCCCAACGCCACAGAAACCGGGAAACGTTCCCCTGGATGCGCCGCACACCACTCCTGGAAATCCAGCGCGCCGCCGCGATGCGACAGCCAGCGCATAATCAATTTATTTTTACCAATCAGCTGCTGGCGATAAATGCCCAGATTCTGCCGCTCTTTATGCGGGCCGCGCGTTACGGTCAGCCCCCAGGTAATCAGCGGAGCGGCGTCTTCCGGCCAGCAGGTCATAATGGGAATGCGGTTAAGATCGACGTCATCACCAGAGACGATTTTTTGTTGGCAAGGCGCACCACGCAATCGCTTTGTCGGCATGTTTAACACCTGCTTAAACTGCGGCAGTTTATCAAACAGGTCGCGGAAACCTTTTGGCGGCTCAGGCTCTTTCAGAAACGCCAATAATTTACCGACTTCACGCAGCGCCGAAACATCTTCCTGGCCCATGCCCATCGCCACGCGCTTTGGCGTACCAAACAGGTTGCACAGCACCGGCATCGAATAATCTTTGGGGTTTTCAAACAACAACGCAGGTCCACCGGCACGCAGAGTGCGGTCAGCAATTTCAGTGATTTCCAGATGCGGATCCACCGGGAGCGTGATACGTTTTAGCTCACCCTGCTGTTCAAGCAGCGTCAGGAAGTCGCGTAAATCGTTATATTTCATGGCGTCCATTGTAGCCTCTTAATCTTCGCCCATTATACGGCGTTCATCTTCGCGATGCTGTAAATTTGTTAAATTAGCGTGAACTCTGACGGCATAACGCAAACCGGGGAATATAATTAACTTAGCGTAAAGCTTTTGCTATCCTTGCGCCCCGATTAAACGGATAAGAGTCATTATGCAATCCTGGTATTTACTGTACTGCAAGCGCGGGCAACTTCAACGTGCCCAGGAACACCTCGAAAGACAGGCGGTGAATTGCCTGGCGCCGATGATCACCCTGGAAAAAATCGTGCGAGGCAAACGTACCGCAGTCAGTGAACCATTGTTCCCCAACTACCTGTTTGTGGAATTTGACCCGGAAGTGATTCATACCACAACCATCAGTGCGACCCGCGGCGTCAGCCACTTTGTGCGCTTTGGCGCATCGCCGGCGATAGTCCCATCTGCGGTTATTCATCAGCTGTCGGTGTATAAACCGGAAGACATTGTTGATCCGGCGACGCCCTATCCTGGTGATAAGGTGATTATCACCGAAGGCGCTTTCGAAGGTTTTCAGGCTATTTTCACCGAACCCGACGGCGAGGCTCGCTCTATGCTATTGCTTAATCTTATCAATAAAGAGATTAAGCACAGTGTGAAGAACACCGAGTTCCGCAAACTCTAGAACGCAATCCTAAATAATTTTTTGACATTGGCATCCGTGGTGGCAGCCAGCCATGCGGCATCTTCCCCACGCCAGTGTGCAATACGTTGCAAAATATGGGGCAGATAGGCTGGCTCATTACGCCGTGACGATGGCTTCGGCGTGAGATCGCGCGGAAGCAAATACGGAGCGTCTGTCTCAACCAGCAATTGCTCCGCCGGAATAAATGGCAACAGTTCTCGCAGCTCCAGTCCGCGTCGTTCATCGCAAACCCAACCAGTAATGCCGATATAAATTCCGCGCGCCACGCACGCCTGCATCTCTTCGCGTGTGCCGGTAAAACAGTGCAACACCGCGCCAGGCAGTTTATCCAGCCACGGCTCCAGCAACGTCATAAACCGCTCGTGGGCATCACGGCAGTGCATAAATACCGGCATGTTTAACTCTGCGGCAATACGTAGCTGGGCAACAAAAGCGCGTTCCTGCTCTTCCGTCGAGGAAAAGTTGCGGTTAAAGTCGAGGCCACACTCACCAATCGCCACCACTTCTGGCTGCGAGGCCAGCGCCACAATCATTTCTTCTGTTGCGTCTTGCCACTGGCTACTGTCATGAGGATGTACGCCCGCCGTTGACCAACAGGACGAATACTGACGCGCCAGCTTTTGCGCCTGCTGGCTTTCGCGCAGGTTAGTGCCGGTGATGAGTAGTCCATTAACTCCCGCAGCAAAAGCGCGCGCTACGACATCATCACGGTCTTTCGCAAATTGTGAGCTGGTCAAATTAACGCCGATATCAAACATCCTGCACTCCATATGACAACCGCCCTGACGGGCGGTTGAGTTTATTCTTCAGTTTTTTCGCTTTCAGCGTCGTTTTCTTCTTCCCGGTTTCGGCCTTTACCAACGTAAAAGCGTGAGAAGAAGACACCGATTTCAAACAGGCAGTACATCGGAATCGCCAACAGCGTTTGCGAGAAGACATCCGGCGGCGTCAGCAGCATCCCGACGACGAATGCGCCAACCAGCACATACGGACGTTTTTTGCGTAAGTCTTCTGGCGAGGTAATCCCCATCCAGCACAGCAGCACAATCGCCACAGGTACTTCAAAGGAAATACCAAACGCCATAAACAACGCCATCACGAAGCTCAAATAGCTGGCAATGTCGGTGGATACCTGCACCCCTTCAGGCGCGGTATTGGCAAGGAAACCAAACGCCAGCGGGAAGACCACGAAATAAGCGAACGCCATGCCGATATAAAACAGCAGAGAGCTGGAAACCAGCAGCGGCACCACCAGGCGACGTTCGTGCTTATAGAGTGCAGGAGCGATAAATGCCCACACCTGATAGAGAATCACCGGCGCTGACAGAATCAGCGACACCATAAAGGTCAGCTTGATTGGCGTAAAGAACGGCGAGGCCACATCGGTGGCGATCATCGTTGAACCTTGCGGCAACTGCTTGATCAATGGCGCGGATACCAGGTGATAGATGTCATTGGCGAAATAGACCAGACACAGAAATATCACGATCACCGCGATAATGCAGTTCAGCAGACGCTTACGCAGCTCAATCAGATGCGTGATAAGCGGTTGAGTATCTTCTACAGACATGTTTACGGTTTATCACTCGACGAAGGGGAATGTGCAGCGGTTTTCGGTTCAGCGTCCGCAGCAGGTTTTACCACCGGCTCTGGCGTGGTTTCTGGCTTCTGTTCCGGCGAACTGGCCTGCGTTTGTGCAGCGGCAGGCGTGACGCCTTCATGCGCAGCCTCATTGTCTTTCACCACCGGGTTATGAATGGTGTGCGCTTCATCGCTCGCCTTTTCAGGGTCATTCGCAACGTAGGAACGCTTCATCGACTCCGCAGCCTGGCGCAGCTCATCCATTGACGCTTTCAGTTCAGGCGTCAGGTTGGTGAGACTCGCCTTTTCAACCTTTTTCAGGCTGTCCTGAAACTCCTGGAGTTTTAACTCCTGGGTCAGTTCGTTCTGCACCGTTGTTGCCAGTGAACGCAACGCACGAATCCAGCCCGCTACCGTTTTTACCGCCACAGGCAGTCGTTGCGGCCCCAGAACTACGAGGCCGATGATGAACACCAATAGCAGTTCGCTAAAACCGATATCAAACACGGATTACACCTGCTCTTTATCGTGGCGCTTTGCGTCTTCTGTTTTAGCCTGTTCCTGATTCGCATCCGTCTGCTTATCGGCGATGGTTTTCGCAGTAAAATCAGCATCCTGACTGGTTTTATCCTGCTTTGGTTCATCATCGCTCATTGCTTTTTTAAAGCCTTTGATCGACGCACCAAGATCGGAACCGATGGAGCCGAGCTTTTTGGTGCCAAAAAGCAGTACAACGATGACGGCAATAATCAATAACTGCCAAATACTGATACCACCCATACATGTTCCTCTGTGGTAGATGATGATTAAACAAGGCCGCATTATACGTTACACGGCCCGCCTTGAGCGATGAAAAAATCAGCGTGTTTTGCACCAACCGACAAACCAGGCGATCAGACCGGCCGCCATTAACCAGCCGGGCATCAGCCCCCATTCCGGTCGGCTGACCAACAAGAATGTGCCGCTTAATACTAACGTCGCACCAATCCCCAATAAGTAACGAGATTGTCCCTGACGCACATGATTCGACTGTAACTCGCGCGCAATCTTATCAACACTATGCTGTAAATACTTGCCCTGGCGCAAACTGTCATAAACCAATTCAGGCAGTTCTGGCATTTTTTCGATCCAGAACGGCGCTTTTTCCTTAAATGCTCTCACCAGCGCGGGAATACCGACCTGATCTTTAATCCACGATTCAAGGAAAGGTTTTGCAGTTTTCCATAAATCGAGCTGCGGATAAAGCTGCCGTCCTACCCCTTCGATATAGAGCAAGGTTTTCTGAAGTAACACCAGTTGCGGCTGCACTTCCATATTGAAGCGACGCGCCGTATTAAACAGATTTAACAGCACATGTCCAAACGAAATTTCGGCCAGCGGTTTCTCAAAGATAGGTTCACAGACAGTACGAATGGCAAATTCGAACTCTTCAACGTTGGTATCTGGCGGTACCCAGCCTGAATCGACATGCAGCTCCGCCACTTTGCGATAGTCGCGGTTAAAGAAGGCGATAAAGTTTTCCGCCAGATAGCGTTTATCTTCCTTGTTTAGCGAGCCGACTATCCCGCAATCAATGCCGATATATTTCGGGTTTTCCGGGTGTTCATAGCTTACGAAGATGTTGCCTGGATGCATATCGGCATGGAAAAAGCTGTCACGGAAAACCTGGGTGAAGAACACCTGCACACCGCGTTCCGCCAGCAATTTCATGTTAGTGCCGTTTTTCTCCAGCGCCGCAACATCAGAAACGGGAATGCCGTAAATGCGCTCCATCACCATCATCCCTTCGCTGCAATAGTCAGGGTAAACTTCCGGGATGTAGAGCATCGGGCTGTCTTCAAAATTGCGTCGTAACTGAATGGCGTTGGCAGATTCCCGCAGCAAATTCAGTTCATCAATCAAGGTCTTTTCGTACTCGCGCACCACTTCAGTTGGGCGCAGACGGCGGCCATCCGGCAGCAAACGCGGCACCCAACGGGCCAGACGGTAGATAAGTTTCAGGTCCGCTTTAATCACCGGCAAAATATCCGGGCGAATGACTTTAATTACCACATCTTTGCCATTCGATTTCAATCGCGCGGTATGAACCTGGGCGATTGAGGCCGACGCCAGCGGCTCGATTTCAAAATCGTCAAACCACGCCTCCACCGGCAGACCGCCCATTGCAGCTTCAATCTGTTGCTTCGCCAGTCTGCCATCAAACGGTGCGACTTTGTCCTGCAATAACGCCAGCTGATCGGCAATATGCGGCGGGAAAAGGTCGCGACGGGTAGACAACATCTGCCCGAACTTGATCCATACCGGCCCCAGCTCTTGCAGCGCCAGTCGCAGTCGCTCACCTAACGGTTTTTCTTTATGCCGGTTCGGCATCCAGAAGAGCGTGTATCGCCATAACCGCAGCGGCAGGGTGATACGCATGTTGGGGATCAGTTCATCAAGTCCGTAGCTTAGAAAGGTGCGAATGATGAAATATAGGCGCCGTACTTCACCTGGCGTCATTTAGCCTCCAGTTTTTCCAGCCGTTTGGTCAGGGCATCAACAGCACGCTCGACGGCAGCCGTCTCTTCCGCAAACCAGGCCACTTCAAGCGGACCTGGCGCCATACGCCACTCTTCGGTGATAGCTTCCGCCACGTAACGTTGCTGGCGTTTAATACCATGATGCAGGAACTTCGCACCGCCGCGCAGGGCTTTGCTGATACCTTCAGCGGCGATATCACCGGTATAAGGGGCCAACAGTTCAGCAGGGTCGAACTCTGCCAGATCTGCCAGCGCAACGAAATTCTGTACCACCTGAATATCGCCCTGCACTTCCAGCTCACCGCTACGAATTAGTGCGGCAAGCTGCTGGCGGTCACGAAGTTTCGGCAACACGCTGGCGTAAGCGATAACGGTGCAATCAGCATCGCCAGACCATTCGCCCAGCACATCGACCTGGCGTTCACTAAACACCAGAATTAGCGACGTCGAAAAGCCTTTTACCTCCACGCGCAATACTTTACCCAGCAGACGCGAGCGGGCTGTTTTCAGCGCGGGTGAGCGATACAGGAAAGTGTTGAGCAGACTTTCAATTCCTGCCGTCACTAAAGGTTTAAAAGGCATAGTCGTACTCCTGTCAGAATTTATAACCACGATGCAGCGCCACAACGCCAGCCGTCAGGTTGTAATAATCGACACTTTCGAATCCGGCATCCTGCATCATGGCTTTCAGCGTATCCTGATCGGGATGCATACGGATGGATTCGGCCAGATAGCGGTAGCTGTCGGCATCGTTCGCCACCAGCGAACCAATACGTGGCAGCACATGGAAGGAGTAAGCGTCATAGGCTTTGCTTAACGGTTCGATAATCGGCTTCGAGAACTCAAGCACCAGCAGGCGGCCGCCCGGTTTCAGCACGCGATACATCGAACGCAGTGCTTTATCTTTGTCGGTAACGTTGCGCAGACCAAACGAAATGGTGATGCAGTCAAAGGTGTTATCCGGGAACGGCAGCGCCTCGGCGTTCGCCTGAACATACTCAACGTTGCCAATCACACCGATATTACGCAGTTTCTCGCGCCCCATTTTGAGCATGGATTCATTGATATCGGCGAGGACCACTTTGCCAGTCTCACCGACCAGGCGGGAGAATTTTGCCGTCAGGTCACCGGTGCCGCCAGCCAGATCCAGCACGGTCTGCCCACGGCGTACGCCGCTGCAATCGATCGTGAATCGCTTCCACAAACGATGAATACCAAATGACATCAAATCATTCATGACATCATATTTCGATGCCACGGAATGGAAAACGTGGGCGACCATATCTGCTTTTTGTTCTTTCGCGACGGTCTGAAAACCAAAGTGCGTCGTTTCTTGTGACTTATCCACCATCTCAATGCCTGCTCATCAAAAAATTGTTCCAGAAGTGTAACAGATTGGGCGTCGATGCCCTAGATTTCTACCCGGCGTAACTACCCCCAATGGGCTAGCGCGACTGCTGATTATATTCATCATCGCGTTGATAAGCTTCATCATTCGGCTGCCCTGGAACCGACCGCAGTCGATACTCTTCATCCTGGCTCACCGCCTGTTCAGCCAAGTCCGGATTAATCTCGCGTTTAATTTCTACCCCTAAACCGCGAAACGCTTCTGCCTGCGCCAGCACATTTCCGCGACCTGAAGAGAGTTTTTTCATCGCCTGGCGATAGTTATCCTGCGCTTTGTCCAGACTTTGACCAATCGCGGACATATCATCAATAAACAGACGCATCTTGTCGTACAGCTTGCTGGCACGATCGGCGATTTGCTGGGCGTTACGGCTTTGATGCTCATAACGCCACAGGTTGGCGATAGTACGCAACGCCACCAGCAGCGTGGTGGGGCTAACCAGCATGATGTTGTTCTTTAACGCTTCGGTGATCAGCTCCGGCTGGCGATCAAGCGCCAGTAAAAACGCTGGCTCAACGGGGATAAACATCAGCACGTAATCCAGCGTTCGTAGCCCCGGCAGCTGTTGATAGTCTTTGCGCCCAAGCAAGCGGATGTGATTACGTACCGAAGCAATATGCTCCTGCAATGCGCTTTCACGTGTGTAGTCGTCTTCCGCGTTGAAGTAGCGTTCATAGGCGACCAGCGTCATTTTTGCATCGATCACCACATCTTTCCCCTGCGGTAGCCGCACGATGACATCCGGCTGCATCCGCGAGCGAGCGTCATTTTCAATGCTTACCTGGGTTTCGTATTCATACCCTTCACGCAGTCCGGAAGCCTCCAGCACCCGCGTCAGTACCACTTCGCCCCAGTTCCCCTGGGTTTTGTTATCACCTTTCAGCGCGCGCGTCAGGTTGATCGCTTCCTGGGCCATTTGCGCGTTGAGTTGCTGTAGATTACGAATTTCGTGGGTCAGGGTATGGCGTTCTTGTGCTTCTTTACCAAAGCTGTCCTGTACCTGTCGGCGAAAACCATCCAGTTGTTCACGCAGCGGCGATAGCAGGTTGTTCAGACTCTGGCGATTTTGTTCATCTACACGGCGATTACTGTGCTCAAAAATACGGTTGGCGAGGTTTTCAAACTGCTCGCTCAAGCGCTGCTCGCTGTTAATCATCTGGCGAATTTTATCGTCAGCATGTTGCTGTGCAGCTTCCATCCGCGTGGTTACTTCACGCAGATCTGCCTCCAGCGAGGTGTTAATACTTTGCAGACTACGCACTTCGTTATTGAGCAATTCACACTCTGCACGCCAGTGCTCACTTTGGGTAATTTGTTGTTTTGCCGCACTTAACTCCGCGACCATCTCTTCACGTTCGGCTAATTGCTCGGCTTTTTGCTGCGCATGTTGATAACTGGCAAACAGCCAACCGATGGCCACACTGACCAGCCCAATAATGGCATAAACAATGATTGAGAAATCCACAAAGCCTCCTGACGCAACAACTTACCCGCACAAAATAGAATTGTGCTGTACAAACGTCCAGTTTGAAAGGTATTTCCTGCGAGGCGCTACGCAAAACAATCGTTTATTTTGCTTATTTTATCCCACAATATGAGACTAAGTTTATATTGTGGGACGAATCACCTTTTCCCCACTTTATTCTGTGAAACACTCGGCAATATCATCAGGAGACACCTATGGCAGAAACCTCTTCAACCACCGCTGGCGCACAAACATTATTACGCGGACTGGCGGTTATTAATGCCGTTTATAACGGTTGCCATGACCTGAAAAGTATCGGCGAGTTCACCGGCACGACGCGGAGTACAACCCATCGTTTAGTCTCTGTTTTGGTGGAGCAACGCTATCTGCGCCATGTCCCAACTCAGGGCTACCAACTGGGCGCCAAACTGATCGAACTCGGTGCCAGAGCGCTGGAAAGCACTTCATTGTATGAAGTTGCACAGCCCGTTTTGCAGCGTCTGGCCCGTTACACCCTGGACACCGTGCATCTGGGTATCGTTGAAAGCAACGAAGTGCTGTATCTGGAGAAGATCAACGGTCAGCGCGGGCTGGAGATGCGCTCACGTCCTGGGCATCGCATGCCTCTGGCGGTTACGGGAATCGGTAAGGCGTTGATCCTCAACCGAACAGAAGAAGAGTGGCGCACACTATTTTTGACTTGTGGTGATGAAACAAAACTGGGCGCATTTATACAAAACATGCGCCGTTATGCCGCCAGTGGTTTTGCTTTTGATCTGGAAGAGAACGAGCCCACTATCCGTTGCATTGCAGCGCCGATTTACAACGCCCGGAATGAAATTGTGGCGGCCATTTCTGTCGCCAGTACCACCACGTATATGTCGCTGGTGCGCCTGGAAGAACTGGCACCTTACGTCAAATCCTGTGCAGAAGAGATCTCCGCTGAACTGGGCTGGGGTAAGCATGTCCGCAAAGATAATTAAACCATGATTAAAGGAAACGGCTAATGTCGGGAAATACCTCATTTATTGCCCTGGATTGGGGAACATCATCGCTTCGGGCATGGCGTTTTGGCGACTCATCAGATCCACAAGAAAAACGTGAATTCCCCTGGGGAATCATGAAATTACCCTCCCAGGCAGCAACACGTGAGGACGCTTTCCACGATACATTTTTGCGTGTCTGTGGAGACTGGCTGGCACAAACCTCATGCCCGGTTCTGGCTTGCGGCATGATTGGCAGTGCGCAAGGGTGGCAACCAGCAGCTTATTTACCTTGCCCGGTCACTCTCGATGGACTGGCGAAGCAACTGACGCCGGTTATCCACCAACAGCAGACAATGCTGCACATTATTCCTGGCGTGATTAAAGAAGGTGAAATGCCCGAAGTGATGCGTGGCGAAGAGACACAAATCTTCGGTGCTATCGCAATGGAACCTGCCCTGCAAGACGCAATCCGTAGGGGTGTGCCGGTGCTGATTGGCTTACCTGGCACACATGCGAAATGGGCGGTGGTTGAAAACAACACCATTACCGATTTCCGAACTTTTATGACGGGCGAGTTATTTGATGTTTTATCCCGCCATTCTATTCTTGGCGCCACCATGCGTCCGGGCGACGAGCCGTACTGGGATGCCTTTGCCCAAGGACTGACAGCGGCACTGGAGCATCATCAGACCGGATTATTATCGACGCTGTTTTCGACCCGTTCGCGCTTGCTAACTGATAATCTTACGCCGTCCTCACAGGTCGATTATCTTTCCGGATTACTGATAGGCCATGAATTATGTGGTCTGGCATCCAGCTTGCTGCGTGATTTACCCGCCACAACGCCGATCGCCTTAATCGGTAGCGCCACCCTGAACAGCCGCTATTCACGGGCGTTCAGCCACGTTTTTCCCGACAGACAGCTTCACGCCATTCCTAATGCCACTGAACAGGGACTATGGCGAATCGCCCACGCTGCCGGGTTACTCTCCACCAACGCCAGGGAATGTACTCATGCCATTTAATACTCTTTTGCAAAAAACCGGGTTAGTCGCCATTTTACGCGGCGTGAAACCGGATGAGATTGTCGCCATCGGTGAAAAGCTATATGCCGCCGGGTTCCGCCTGATTGAGATTCCCATGAACTCGCCGGAGCCGTTGCAAAGTATCAGTCTACTGCGCGACGCCCTGCCTAAGGACTGCCTGGTCGGAGCCGGAACTGTGCTTTCAGTAGAGCAGGTGGTCGCGGTTAAAGAGGCTGGAGGCCAGATTATCGTGATGCCGCATTGCGATACTGCGGTGATCCGTCGCGCCCGTGCGCTGGGTATGTATTGCGCGCCTGGCGTCGCTACGCCCACCGAAGCCTTTGCTGCCATTGAACATGGCGCCAATGCCATCAAGCTGTTCCCGGCCGAACAAATTACGCCAGAAGTCACCAAAGCCTGGCGTGCGGTTATTCCGCAATCCGTTCCAATGTTACCGGTTGGCGGTATCACACCGGAAACAATGGCGCGTTATCTGAGCCACGGCGCAAACGGTTTTGGCCTCGGTTCTGCGCTATATCGCCCCGGCATGACGCCAGAGCAGGTCTATGAAAATGCAGTGCTGTTTATGAACGCATGGAACAATTTAAATAATAAATAACTGAACAGAGGATGCAGCCAACCACGGGGATGTCGCTCCCCGAAGTTGGGGAGCGTGAGACTGATGACAAACGCTAAATTGCCTGATCTCTGCAATATACTGGATATGCAGACTTTTGTTGGCCAGATAAGGCGTTCACGCCGCATGCGGCAAAGGCAGCGCAGCCCGATTTAGCGATAGCGCCGGATGCGATGCTGGCGCATCTTATCCGGCCTACAGGACGCTGCAATTTATTGAATTTACACGATATTGTAGGCCGAATAAGGCGTTTACGCCGCATCCGGCATGAATAAATCGCACTTTATCAACAAGTTGTCATTTCAGCAGACGACGCGCCGCTTCCACCACGATTTTCACCGCATGGCTTTCGGTTTGCTTCATCGTCTCGGCATTCGGGATCTCTTGCTGAGTGCGGTTAACGATAACGCCCGCCACCATACCCGCACGCAGGCCCTGGCTTGCACACATGGTCAGCAGAGTTGCAGATTCCATTTCATAGTTCATCACGCCCATCGCCTGCCACTCTTCCATAGAACCTTTAAAGTGACGGACTACGCGACCAGAGTAAGTATCGTAACGTTCCTGACCTGGGTAGAAGGTATCAGAAGAAGCAGTCACGCCAACGTGAGTGGTCGCGCCAATAGACTTCGCTGCTTCAACCAGCGCAGTCGTACATTCGAAATCAGCGACAGCCGGGAACTCCAGCGGTGCGAAGTGCAGGCTCGCGCCATCCAGACGAACAGACGCCGTGGTAACCAGTACATCGCCAACATTAATATGCGGCTGAATAGCGCCAGTTGTACCGATACGCAGGAAGGTGCGAATGCCCAGCTGTGCCAGTTCTTCAACGGCAATAGAAGTCGACGGGCCGCCGATACCGGTAGAGCAGACAATAACAGGTTTACCATCCAGCTCTGCACGCCAGGTGGTAAATTCGCGGTGAGATGCCAGCTTAACCGGCTTATCCATCAGCGCGGCGATCTTTTCCACACGATCCGGGTCGCCAGGGACGATGGCAAGCGTAGCCCCTTGTAAATCGTTTTTAGTGAGGCCGAGATGAAAAACATCAGACTTGGACATATACAACTCCTCTGTGAATCGGTTTAGTCAGAAGAAGCAAAAAGGTACTTTACCGAAGGGATTAAGATTTTTTCGTGATAATCATCACTATGATGCAAATGTGTTGCATACATTTACTCATCAAAAGTGACTTAAATCACATAATTTTCTCTTAAGTCAGTAAGACTGCTTAAAAGATGAGCCATTTGAGGCAATGTGAATTGTTGCACGCTGACTATAGTTAACATTGCGCAAAATTTTTATAAGGGTACGGAGAATACCATGACAACAACACAACACTCTGGATTTGCACCTGCTGCATCCCCCCTCGCCTCGACCATCGTTCAGACTCCGGACGATGCGATTGTGGCAGGGTTCACCTCTATCCCTTCACAAGGGGATAACATGCCTGCTTATCATGCCCGTCCAAAACAGAGCGATGGTCCACTACCAGTGGTCATTGTAGTGCAGGAAATTTTTGGCGTGCATGAACATATCCGTGACATTTGTCGCCGTCTGGCGCTGGAGGGGTATCTGGCTATCGCACCAGAACTCTACTTCCGCGAAGGCGATCCTAATGATTTCGCCGATATTCCCACGTTGCTAAGCGGCCTGGTAGCAAAAGTGCCTGACTCACAGGTGCTGGCCGATCTCGATCATGTCGCCAGTTGGGCATCCCGCAACGGCGGCGATGTTCATCGTTTAATGATCACAGGATTTTGCTGGGGCGGGCGTATCACCTGGCTATATGCCGCGCATAACCCGCAATTGAAAGCGGCGGTGGCGTGGTACGGCAAGCTGACAGGCGATAAATCGCTGAATTCACCGAAACAACCTGTTGATATCGCGACCGATCTCAACGCGCCGGTTCTCGGCTTATATGGTGGTCAGGATAACAGCATTCCGCAGGAGAGCGTCGAAACCATGCGTCAGGCGCTACGGGCAGCGAACGCGAAAGCAGAGATTATCGTGTACCCGGATGCCGGACATGCGTTCAACGCCGATTATCGCCCGAGCTATCATGCCGAATCTGCAAAAGATGGCTGGCAGCGTATGCTGGAGTGGTTTAAGCAGTATGGTGTTAAAAAATAACCACCATAGCAGCTAACTCAAGTGCTTAAGCTCACACAATTTCAACGATTTTTTTAAACTCAAAACCATACAGCATCAAAAATTTTGTTGCTGTATGCCACGATTTGACCCCCTTCACATTCGTCATCACGCCGCCTGCTGAATGCAAAAATTTCGTTGCTGTGCGGCAAACTTTTTTCCTGTTTTGTGCCGCTTTTCTCCTGAATACTCGTTCTCAGAACAACTGGATCGTTTAAACATCAGACAGGAGATTTACCATGACGCAATCCATTTTTCAGGCTCAACCCTTTGAATTACCTTTTGATCCGCGCACAACTGCACTGGTCATGATCGACATGCAGCGTGACTTTGTCGAAGCAGGGGGCTTCGGTGAAGCACTGGGCAATGATGTTTCACTGGTACGCACGGCTATCGCACCATGTACAGAGGTGCTGGCAGCCGCACGTCAAAAAGGAATTATGGTTATTCATACCCGTGAAGGCCATCGTGCAGACTTAAGCGACTGCCCACCAGCCAAACTGACGCGCGGCGGTAAAACCTTTATTGGTGAAGCAGGCCCGATGGGGCGCATTCTGGTCAGAGGTGAAGCAGGTCATGACATCATTCCTGAACTGTACCCGGTCGCAGGCGAACCGGTGATTGATAAACCCGGCAAAGGCGCTTTTTATCAAACCGACTTACATCTGATTTTGCAAAACCACGGCATCAAAACGCTGATTGTTTGCGGAGTAACCACGGAAGTCTGTGTGACCACCACCGTGCGCGAAGCGAATGATCGTGGTTATGAGTGCATCATCCCGGAAGATTGCGTTGGCTCCTATTTCCCGGAATTCCAGAAATACGCCCTGGAGATGATCAAAGCACAAGGTGCCATTTTCGGTTGGGTTACTGATTCCAAAGCCATTATTGCAGGCCTGGAAGGCTAACACCGATGGTACAGGTTACGCTTTGCGCATCGTCGTTGGGATATCTTTTCCCGTGGAATGAAACGCAAGATTTACGTCTGCACAGTGCTTTTAAACATGCGGTAAATCTGTATTCAGAAGCGGGAACATTCATCACCCTGTTGTGTGCGCAAACGTATCTGAATCTCCCTGATGCTGCCAGAGTCTGGCTGCCTGAGCGTTGGGACTGGCGAAGAGAGATTGCCCATTCCGATCCCGTTCAGTTAACCCCAGGCTTGCTGCAGACACCTCGCTTTTGTGTGGCTCTCGATAACGCAACGCTCTGGCAGCCGTCATTTGTGGGAGGAAGGCTGACACTTGAGGCGTTCCCTTTGGTTTTTCAGCACTACCCAACGATGGCATCGCAACGGCTTTTATTTTGTCTGGAGCATAACGTTCAAAGCACATTGCACCTGCCGGATAGTCTCACGCACCAGGGATTAGAGATTATGGAACATCCAGATGCGCTGGAACGCCAGGTGCCACAACTGATCGGCTTTGGCAAAGGCTTAACTCCCGATGGAGATGACTATTTGTTGGGCTATCTGGCGGCGCTCTGGTTATGGCAACTACCTGCACCACTTGCCGCTCATCAATACCGGTTGCAGCAGGCAATTGATCAACATGCGCACAACACCACTGACATCAGTCGTCATTATCTGGAGCGTGCGCTTCGGGGCCATTTTTCAGAACCGATTTGCCAGTTACTCGCACAACTGGTTGGGGGCGCATCGGCAATGACAATCGCATCCTGTGCAGAACAGGTCATGCAATTTGGCGCAACGTCAGGAGTGGATTGCCTTGCAGGAATGCTGCATGGCTTTCGAACCCTGAACACCATGAATTGATTTCAACCTTTTCTCCTGTAGCTCATTTATGGCGCTACACGGGGATGCTTTGCCCGAATTTTACTATCGGGCGGAATGAAACAGGCGTAACAGCATGAAAGTTAAACATAAAGTTTTCAGCAATCTTTATCAGGACTCGGTTTCTCTGATGCAGATTTCCGCGCAAATCAGCAAATTGCCCGGTATTCAACAGGCTTCGGTCGTCATGGGAACACCCAATAATCTCGAACAATTACGCGATGTGGGTCTGGGTAACGAAATCAACGCCAGTCCCAATGATTTAGTGATTGCAGTCATGGGTGAAGAAGATATTTGCAATGAAGCACTGGTACTGGCCCAGCAACGTCTGACCAGCAAACCCGATGATGAAACGGATAGTGGCATTAAAACACCGGAAAAGGTCAGCCTGGAAATGGCACTGGAAGCCGAACCCGAAGCCAACCTGGCACTCATATCTGTACCTGGAGACTACGCCGCCGCCGAAGCAATTAAAGCGTTAAACCTCGGAATGAACGTAATGATGTTCAGCGATAACGTCAGTATCAAGCAGGAAAAATCCATCAAAACGCTTGCCCGAGAACGTCAGCGCATCGTAATGGGACCGGACTGTGGAACCGCCATTATTAACGGTATTCCGTTAGGCTTCGCCAATGTGGTGAAACGCGGAGCGATTGGTGTTATCGGCGCGTCAGGCACCGGGTTACAGGAAGTGACTTGCCGAATCGACCAGCTCGGAGCGGGTATTTCTCAGGCGCTGGGAACAGGTGGGCATGATCTCAGTGAAGAGATTGGTGGAATATCGATGCTCTTTGCTTTAGATGCGCTCGCGCAAGACGATGAAACGCGCGTGATTGTGCTTATTTCAAAACCGCCTTCACCGATCGTTGCCCGGAATATTCTGGAGCGCGCCCAGGCTTGTGGAAAACCCGTGGTGGTGAATTTCCTCGGTGCGAATCCGCACGATCTTGCACGTCCCAATATCACCGCTGCCACCACACTTGCCAGCGCCGCAAATATCGCCGTGGCGTTACTGAATGATCAGCCACTTCCTGCTGTCGAGACAGAGATTTCCTGCGACGATCTCACAATGTTACAAAACGCCAGCCAGCGTCTGCCAGCCCATCGCCAGGCGATACGCGGAGTTTTCGCCGGAGGAACCTTCTGTTACGAAGCGCAACTTATCTGCCAACAAAAGGGATTCAGCGCAGCCTCCAATACGCCAGTTGCGGGTAATCGTACTCTGGCAAATATCTGGCAAAGCGAAGCTCACACGCTGATCGATATGGGCGACGATGATTTCACCCGTGGCAAACCGCATCCAATGATCGACCCGACTCTGCGCAATCAACGTCTGCTCAACGAACTCAACGACTCACACACCGCCGTCGTGTTATTCGACCTGGTACTTGGTTATGGCGCTTCCGCCACGCCTGCCAGCGAATTACTGGATCAACTTTCACACATCGACATGCATAACGCACCGTTGCTGATTGCGCACGTTTGCGGAACGGAAGCTGATCCACAAATGCGCAGCCAACAGATAAGTGCACTACAAAACGCGGGCGTCATCATTGCCAACAGCAATGCACAAGCGGCGCTATGGGCCAGCATCGTTGCGCAGACTCAGTTGCAGAAAAAGGGACTAAACGCATGAATACCTTATTTAATCAGCCTTTGAAGGTCGTAAACGCGGGGCTACACAGTTTTGCTGACAATATTCAACATGCTGGAGGAAATGCAATTGCACTCAACTGGCAGCCACCAGCACAAGGCAATATTGACGCTGGATTGGATCTGGCATCGTTGCTACGTCATCCCCTGGTAGAAAATGCCAACCAAATCGCCATGACACGTTATCTCGAGGCACAACCCGTTTTGGTAGATGTCATGTTCGCTAAAGAGGCGATCCCGGCAATGGCTGGACAAAAACGCATTCTGCACTCTGGCCCGCCAATTGCCTGGGAGGAGATGTGTGGTCCGGTAAAAGGGGCGATTATTGGTGCCATGCTGTACGAAGGTTGGGCCACCAGCCAGCAAGACGCAGAAAACCAGATAAACGCAGGCGAAATCGACCTTGCCCCTTGTCATCATTATCACGCGGTTGGACCAATGGCAGGCATCATCAGCCCGTCAATGCCGTTATGGGTGGTGGAAAATAAAACCAACGGTCATCGTACTTTTAGTAATTTCAATGAAGGTCTGGGTAAGGTTCTCCGTTTTGGCGCCAATAACGACGAAGTTCTCAATCGTCTGGCCTGGATGCGCGATGAACTGGCTCCGGCAATGAAAGCAGCAATCGCACAACACGGCGAGCTGGAACTCAAGCCATTAATGGCGCAGGCGCTACATATGGGGGATGAAGTTCATAACCGCAATGCTGCCGCTACCGGTTTGCTGATTAAGCGTCTGATCCCGGCATTGCTGGCCTGCTCTCTTCCACAGGAACATATTCAGCGCGTCGTAGCATTTATCACCGGTAACGATCACTTCTTCCTCAATCTGTCGATGGCTGCCTGTAAAGCAATGATGGATGCCGCCGCCAATGTACCGTTCAGTTCAATGGTTACGGTGATGGCGCGTAACGGGGTGAATTTTGGTATTCGGCTTTCCGGTACTGGCGATCGCTGGTTCCAGGCTCCCGCCAATGCAGTTGAAGGTCTGTTCTTCCCTGGATTTGGCGTTGACGACGCCGCTGCTGACCTGGGCGATAGCGCAATTACCGAAACCGCTGGTGTAGGTGGCTTCGCGATGGCGTCATCTCCGGCAATCGTTAAATTTGTGGGAGGCACACCTGCCGATGCCACCAATAACAGCCGTCGGATGCAGGCAATCACCCTCGGCGGTAACCCCGCATTTACACTTCCTGCCCTCAATTTTGCCCCCACCGCAGCAGGGATTGATGCGCGTAAAGTTACCGATCGCGGCATTTTACCGGTCATCAATACGGGTATCGCCCACAAACAAGCGGGAGTCGGGCAAATTGGTGCCGGGATCACCACTGCGCCGATGGCCTGTTTTGTCGCCGCTATACGTGCACTGGCTGAGATCGTCGCAAAGGAGAATCATCATGGTTAAGCCACTGGCTGTTGTCGCGGTTGGCGGCAATGCGCTCATTCAAGACGATCAACACAATAGTATTCCCGATCAATATGTTGCAGTGATGGAAAGCGTGCAGCATATCGTTGATATGGTTGAAGCCGGATGGGATCTGGTGTTAACCCACGGTAATGGACCGCAGGTGGGCTTTATTCTGCGTCGCTCTGAACTTGCTTGTAACGAAGTTTCTCCGGTTCCGCTTGATTACGCCGTGGGTGATACACAAGGCGCAATTGGCTACATGTTCCAGAAGGCGCTGCATAACGAACTCGCTCGCCGTGGCATAAACAAACCGGTAATTGCGCTAGTGACACAAACGCGAGTTAGCCCACATGACGATGCTTTCGCCAGCCCCAGTAAACCGATTGGCGCGTTTCTTGATGAAGCAACGGCCCAACAACGCCAGCAACAGCTCGGCTGGACTCTGATGGAGGATGCCGGGCGCGGGTGGCGGCGTACGGTTCCCTCTCCTGCGCCACTGGAAATTATTGAACACAACACCATCGCTCATCTGGTGCGTCAGGGATACCTGGTCATTGCCTGCGGCGGCGGTGGTATTCCGGTGGTGCGAGACGGACAACAACTGAAAGGAGTGGAAGCAGTGATCGATAAAGATCTGGCCTCCGCGCTGCTCGCCAGTCAGTTAGGTGCGGATCTGCTGGTGATCCCCACCGGAGTAGAAAAAGTGGCGGTTAACTTTGGTACACCACAACAACAATGGCTCGACGCTATCAGCGTTGTCGAAGCGCAAACGCTGTTGCGGGAAGGTCAGTTTGGTGTCGGCAGTATGCAACCAAAAGTGGAAGCCATTGTTGATTTCATCAATGCCAGCCAGCAACAAGGCAAACAGGCCAGCGGCCTGATTACCTCACCGCAAACCATAAAAGCGGCCCTGGCGCATCAGAGCGGTACATGGATAACCCTTTAATTTTCTGGAGAACATAATGACTACAACGCTTTTAGCCGTTAACGGAACACTGATGCGCGGCCTGGAACTTAACCCAAATATGCAAAAAGCGGGCGGCATTTTTGTCCGTGAAGACAGAACTGACGCCCATTACCGGCTGTGGAGTATTAACGATCGCCATCCAGGAATGATTCGCGTGAATGAAGGTGGAACACACGTCGACGTAGAAATTTGGCAACTACCGCTGGCCAGTTTTGCCGCGCTGTTAATGAGCGAACCTGCCGGGCTGGCAATTGGCAAAATCAAACTTGCCGATGGTAGCGAAGTGCTCGGTGTACTGGCTGAAAACTGGCTCACAGAAGGCCAACGGGAAATTACAGAACTGGGTAGCTGGCGCAAATACACCGGGCATTTTCATACTGTGTAACACGCATTTATAAAGGGAACATACTATGCGTAAAAAAGAAGAGAGTCTGAATACGGCATCAGGATTGCGTATTGCCATGATTTTGCTAGGTATTGCGGTTACACCTGTGCTGTTGTCATCCTCAAGCCTTGGTAATCAACTTTCCAGCAGCAGTTTAATTAGCGTCGTATTGTTAGGCGGCGTCATTCTGACCTTACTTTCTGCCATCACCATTAGCGTTGGAGAAAAAGCCCGTCTGCCAACGTATGGCATTGTGAAATATTCATTTGGTGAGAAAGGAGCCGTCGCTATTAACATTTTGATGGCGATAAGTCTGTTCGGCTGGATTGCCGTTACCGCCAATATGTTTGGTCATTCGATACATGACTTACTGGCTCAGCATGGGCTGGAAGTTCCACTGGCACTGTTAGTGGCGGCAGGCTGTGTCATTTTTGTCGCCTCTACAGCATTTGGTTTCGCCGTTCTGGGGAAAATTGCTCAGGTTGCCGTGCCGGTTATCGCGCTGGTGCTGTGTTATATCCTCTACGTTGCAACCCATACTGAAGTGGCAGCACCAGCGGCGATAGCGGAGATGAATACGGGTGTCGCCGTTTCCACCGTTGTTGGTACGATTATTGTGCTGGTTGCCACATTGCCTGATTTCGGTAGTTTTGTGCATAACCGCAAACATGCGCTGATCGCCGCAGGCATGACGTTTCTGGTTGCCTACCCTCTACTTTACTGGGCGGGTGCAACGCCGAGCGCCATTAGCGGTCAGGGCTCTTTACTGGGCGCGATGGCGGTATTCGGCGCCGTTCTGCCTGCGGCACTGTTGTTGATTTTCGCCTGCGTCACCGGTAACGCGGGCAATATGTTCCAGGGCACGCTGGTGGTTTCCACGCTGCTTACCCGCTTTCCCAAATGGCAGATTACCGTGGCGCTGGGTATCCTTTCCGCCATCGTAGGCAGTCTGGATATTATGGCGTGGTTTATTCCGTTCCTGCTGTTCCTCGGTATCGCCACGCCACCCGTTGCCGGAATTTATATCGCTGACTTTTTCCTTTATCGCCGTAATGGCTATCAAGAGTCAGTGTTAGCCCAGGAGTCACAGATTAAAGTGCTGACATTCGCGGCATGGATCATAGGCGCAGCGGTTGGCTTTATGACTGTAAAAGGTTTATTCACCCTGACGACGATCCCTTCGGTGGACTCCATTCTGGTGGCATGTATCGCGTATGCGATTCTCAGCCGGGTAAGTCAACGCAGCTAGTTCCTGGGTATACTAAAGCAATAATTACGGCTGGATCTGGAGAGATTCAGCCGTTTTACCACTGACCAGGGAGCCTTATGTTCATCTCTGACGAAACGCTTCGTGTTATTCATCTGGTCGCCAGACACCAGAGCATTACCACCGCAGCCGAGCAGTTAAATAAAGTACCTTCCGCCATCAGTTACACCATTAAGAAAGCAGAAGAGAGTCTGGGCGTTGAGCTGTTCATTCGTAAGGGACGCTATATTGAATTATCCCCGGCGGGGAGTTATTTCATCGAACATAGCAAAACTATTTTGGGCGATCTGGAGGCGTTAAAGCGCAACACAGTGTTGATTCACGATGGTATTGAACGTGAACTGACAATTGCTGTGAACAATATTATTCCTGGTGATTTGCTGGTGGCATTTATTCGTGATTTTGAACGGCAATTCACATCAACAACGCTGACGGTTGATCTTGAGGTATACAACGGCTGCTGGGATGCTCTGTACAGTAAGCGTGCCGATCTGATCTACGGTGCTCCTCATGCAGTGCCAAGCAGTGAAGGCATCATTAGCGAACCGATCGGACAAATGGAATGGGATTTTGTCGTCAGCCCACTCCACCCACTGGCAGCGAAGCGGCATCCATTAGAAAACAGTGAATTGCGTCATTATCCGGCGGTTTGTATCCGCGATACCTCCGTTAACTTTCCCCCGATGCAAGCCTGGCTGTTGGAAGGACAAAAACCCATTTTTGTTCCTGACTTCGCTACGGCAATCGCCTTAATAGAACAAAACGTCGGTATTGGCTATATTCCACATCATCTGGCATTGCCATTATTAAACAGCGGTAAATTGCTTAAAAAGCCAATGCGCGAACATAAACACGCCACCAAGTTATTTCTTGCCGCTCGTTCCGATGGTATGGGCAAAGCCTGCCAGTGGTGCATGGAATATTTAAGAAATCCGCAATTAATTTTCTGTTCCTGAGAATCCTTTAATACCCAGCACACATAGCAAAATGGCTTCCAGTGCTGGAAGCCATTATTGTGCTGTAATTTACAGTGACTCGTTAATATTCATCATCCCCGACGCAAATTCTGCGCCGCCTGCACCATGTTCGCCAGTGCCGCGCGGGTTTCTGGCCAGCCGCGCGTTTTCAGGCCGCAGTCCGGGTTGACCCACAGGCGCTCTGCCGGAATGCGTTTTGCCGCTTTCTTCAGCAGGGCTTCAATCCATTCCACGCTCGGTACGTTTGGCGAGTGAATGTCATAGACGCCTGGACCGATTTCATTCGGATAATCAAACTCTTCGAATGACTCCAGCAACTCCATGTCGGAACGCGAGGTTTCGATAGTGATGACGTCAGCATCCAGCGCCGCAATCGAATCCATAATGTCGTTGAACTCGCAATAACACATGTGAGTGTGGATCTGCGTTTCATCCTTCGCCACGGCGGCGTTGATGCGGAAAGCCTCTACGCCCCACTGGAGATAGGCGTCCCAGTCACTACGACGCAGCGGTAAACCTTCGCGCAGCGCCGGTTCATCAATCTGGATGATGCCAATTCCAGCCGCTTCCAGATCCGCCACTTCATCACGCAGCGCCAGAGCAATCTGTTTGGCGATGGTTTCACGGCTGACATCTTCACGCGGGAACGACCAGCAGAGAATGGTCACCGGACCAGTCAGCATCCCTTTCACCGGTTTGTCGGTCAGCGATTGCGCATACTTCGCCCACTCTACGGTGATCGGCGCCGGACGGCTAACGTCACCAATCACAATCGGCGGTTTCACGCAGCGGGAACCGTAGCTCTGTACCCAACCATTTTGCGTAAAGACAAAACCGTCGAGGTGTTCGCCAAAGTATTCCACCATGTCGTTACGCTCGGCCTCGCCATGTACCAGCACATCCAGTCCCAAACGTTCCTGCTCAACAATGGCCTGCTTGATATGTTCCGCAATGCCCGTGCGGTAGTTATTGGCGTCAAGATTGCCCTTTTTGAAATCCAGACGCAGGGTACGAATTTCCGTGGTTTGCGGGAAGGAACCAATCGTGGTGGTCGGCCACGCTGGCAGTTTAAAACGCGCACGCTGGGCTTCAGCACGCACTTCATAGACATTCGCACGCTGGCTGTCCTGGGCGGTGATCGCCGCCAGACGCTTTTCTACTGCCGGGTTATGCACACGGGTTGAGTGACGACGCGCCTGAATTGGGGCGCTCCACTCTGCCAGAGCCGCCGTATCACCACTGTTCAACGCATCGCGCAGCAGCGCCAGTTCATGACATTTTTGCAGGGCGAAGGCAAACCAGCTTTTCACTTCTGCATCAAGACGCGTTTCCACGCTCAGGTCGATAGGGCTGTGCAGCAGTGAGCAAGAAGATGCCACCCACAAATCACGTTTGCCGACAATGTCCTTAATTTGCGCATATTTCTCGGTGAGGTCGGCGCGCCAGACGTTACGACCATTGACCAGCCCGGCAGACAGCAGCCAGTCAGAAGGCAGGCGCTTGTGTAGTTCTGCTACATCATCTTTGCCATGAACGAGGTCGACATGCAGACCCTGAACAGGCAGCGCAATAATCGTGTCGAGGTTTGGCGTTACACCTTCAAAATAGGTGGTCAGTAGCAGTTTCACCTGCCCCTGCAGTGCATCGTAAGCAGGTTTATACGCGTCCAGCCACGCCTGCGGCAGTTCCAGCACCAGCGCCGGTTCGTCAATCTGTACCCACTCAATGCCGCGTTTTGCCAGTTCTGCCAGAACTTGCTGATAAACCGGCAGAATGTCGTTCAGCAGGCTCAGGCGGTCAAATTGTTCACCTTTCACCTTACCCAGCCACAGATAGGTAACCGGCCCCAGAAGCACAGGTTTCACCTTGTGGCCCAGCGCCAGCGCCTCGTCCACTTCCTCCAACAGCTGCGTCCAGGTCAGTTTGAACTGCTGGCCTTTAACGAACTCCGGCACCATGTAGTGATAGTTGGTGTTAAACCATTTGGTCATTTCTGCCGCCGCCGCAGGTTCACCTGTTGGCGCACGTCCGCGACCAATACGGAACAGGGTGTCGATATCCACCGAACCGTCTTTATTCTGATGGCGCGCCGGAACGTTACCCAGCAGCAGGCTGGTGGTCAGAACATGATCATACCAGGCAAAATCGCCCACCGGCAGCAGGTCGATACCCGCTTGCTTTTGTTGATCCCAGTGACGAGCACGTAATTCACGCCCTACTGCCAGCAGTTCTTCACGCGTGGAGTTCCCCGCCCAATAACTTTCTTGCGCTTTTTTCAGCTCGCGACGCAGGCCAACGCGAGGAAAACCGAGGGTGTGATTAAGAATTGTCATTATATGCCCCTTGTGGAATTTTTAGTATTTAGACGTCCAGATGTTTACACATCCATATTTGCCAGTTACTGTATATTCCTCAAGCGCAAATTATTCATGCCGAAGTGAAGGACTTTCATGATCGAAGTAAAACACCTGAAAACGCTACAAGCGTTGCGGAACTGCGGCTCGCTCGCAGCCGCTGCGGCGACGTTGCATCAGACGCAATCCGCCCTGTCTCACCAGTTTAGCGATCTGGAACAACGTCTTGGCTTCCGGCTATTCGTGCGTAAGAGCCAGCCGCTTCGCTTTACACCGCAGGGGGAAATCCTGCTACAACTGGCAAACCAGGTACTGCCGCAAATCAGCCAGGCGCTGCAAGCCTGCAATGAACCGCAGCAGACACGCCTGCGCATCGCCATCGAGTGCCACAGCTGTATTCAGTGGCTGACACCCGCGTTAGAAAACTTTCATAAGAACTGGCCGCAGGTCGAGATGGACTTTAAATCGGGCGTGACGTTTGACCCGCAGCCCGCGTTGCAACAGGGCGAGCTGGATCTGGTGATGACGTCCGATATTCTGCCGCGCAGTGGACTGCATTATTCGCCGATGTTCGATTATGAAGTGCGTCTGGTGTTAGCACCTGACCATCCACTGGCGGCGAAAACGCGTATCACGCCGGAAGATCTCGCCAGCGAGACGCTATTGATTTATCCGGTGCAGCGTAGCCGACTGGATGTCTGGCGGCATTTTCTTCAGCCGGCAGGCGTCAGCCCGTCACTGAAAAGCGTCGATAACACCTTATTGTTGATTCAGATGGTTGCTGCGCGGATGGGCATTGCCGCCCTGCCGCATTGGGTAGTAGAGAGTTTTGAGCGCCAGGGTCTGGTGGTCACCAAAACCCTGGGCGAGGGATTATGGAGCCGACTGTACGCCGCCGTGCGCGATGGCGAGCAGCGTCAGCCGATTACGGAAGCGTTTATTCGCTCAGCGCGCAATCACGCCTGCGATCATCTGCCGTTTGTGAAGAGCGCGGAGCGACCCACTTACGATGCACCCACAGTGAGGCCAGGATCACCAGCGCGCCTGTAATAAACGTTGGCCAGTGCGGCTGTTGATGCCAGATAGCCAGGTTTACCAGCAGCCCTGCCGGAACGTGCATATTATTCATAATGCCCAGCGTTCCGGCGTCCACCTGCGTCGCGCCGTAGTTCCACATAAAGTAGCCAATCCCGGAAGCCACCACACCAAGAAACACCAGAATGCCCCATTGCAACGTGGTTTGCGGCATTTTCTGCGCATTTCCCAGCAAGAACCATGCAATCAACGCCACCAGGAACGCGCCGAGATAGAACCACGCAAAAGCGTTATGCTGCGGCATCGGGCGAGTTTCCATCAGGCGTTTGTAACCCACCATGCCGATGGCAAAAGTGATATTGGAGAGTTGCACCAGCAGCAGGCCGGTCCAGAAATGGTCTGTGACCTGATCGTAACGAATAATTCCGGCACCAATCACCGCCAGCAAGGCGCTAAAGGCATATCCCCAGCGCAGACGGCGCTTACTCATGATGTCATAAATCAGCGTGATGTAGAGCGGCGTCAGCACGGTAAATAACAGCAACTCGGAAACCGTCAGGTAGAGATAAGCACGGAAACTCAGCATATACATCACGCCAAGCTGCATCGCGCCCACCAGCATATACAGGCCGACCGTTTTCAGGCTATTGCCACGGGTGCGCAGAAACGGCAGAAAAACGAGTGCAGCCAGGCCAACGCGCACCAGCACCGCAAAATAGCTATCGACGTGCCCCGCAAGGTACTCGCCATAAAAGCTAAAGGAGAAGGCCCACAGAATCGTGGTGATGATAAGTAGCGCCACAATGGAAAACTCTTTGATTAACGAGTATCCATTGTAGCGAAGTATCAGGTTGACAACTGGCTAAATAAAGAACGATTACGATAAATAGAGTTTACGCAGATAATGCGGCACCGCGTCTTCGGCATTAGTGCCAATCACTTCCAGTTCTGGATGCAGATCTTTCAGGCGCTGATGCGCGCTGCCCATAATGCAGCCTTTACCCGCCATCGACAGCATTTCGGCATCGTTCATTCCATCGCCAAAGGCAATACAATCTTGCAGGCTGTAGCCCAGTTTCTTCGCTACCGCTTCCAGGGCATGGCCTTTTGAAACGCCGCCAGCCATCACTTCCAGACAAGTCAAAGTAGAGAAACTGACATTGACTCGATCACCCCAGCGAGCGTTAATCGCTTGCTCCAGTGGCAGAAGTTTTTCATGGGAATCACTGGTGAAGAACACTTTGCTGACGCCTTCTGGTTCCAGCAATCCCGGCTCATACAGCGCGTAATTGAACACCGCTTCTTTGAAAAAGCGCATCTCTTCCGGGCGATGGCGATTCATAAACCATTCGTCGTCGCGATAAACGTTAGTAATGATCTCCGGGTTGTCGTTGACCACGCCAAACAGGTCACTGGCAATGTCGCGATCCAGGTTATGAGCAAAAATCAGATTGCCATCCAGATCGTGAACGCGCGCGCCATTGGAGGTAATCATGTAAGACTTAATCTCCAGATTATCGCGAATCTGCCCCACATCGACGTGGTGGCGCCCCGTCGCAAACACAAAGTTGATGCCGCGCGCGGTGAGCAGCTTCAGAGTTTCTTTGGCGTAAGGGGATAACGTATGGTCGGGAGAAAGTAACGTGCCATCTAAATCAGACGCAACAACCTGGTACATAAGAAATTTAAACCTCTGTAGAGCGGTTTCCGCTGGGTGAGTTATGCCTGTTGAAAAAATCAACGATGGCGTGGAGCGCGACTGAGCGCATTGCGTCCTTTTCAAAAAGGATCTCGTGGTACGCACCTTTAATTACCAACGGTCGACCTCCTTCTACAGGGTGGCCCGCGGCGGCGCGAAGTTCACAAAAACGGTCGTGCATGCGGTTATCCACCACGCGCTCTTCTTCAGCCTGCAAGAGAAGCGTTGGCGTGGCGTCATCACCGGCTCCGGCTAACACCTGTTCTCCGGCCAGAATACTTTCACGTACCCAATGGTATGTCGGCCCGCCGACACGAATTGTTGGGTCATCAGCATAGAAGCGTAGATTGCGCCGATATCGCTGCCTGCTGTGGGTAAGCACGTTGATGGCAAACGGCAAGGCGCGCCAGCGCCCGGTGCCTATCGCATAGCCATCGCGAAAACGTGGGTGCGCTTCGGCCCAGTTTAGGATCTGCCGCGCCATAAATGACGGCATGCGAATCACAATGCCGAACATTGGCGCGGTCAGTGCAATGGCATCGCACACGCCAGGATGGCGTTGCAGGAACAGAGTGGAGATTGCGCCGCCCATCGAGTGGGCCAGTATATAGCGTTTACGCCACGGACCTGGCTGGACCTCTTGTTGCCAGAACGCCGCCAGATCATCAACATAATCATCAAAACGATTAACATGGCCGAGATGTGGATCGGCTAACAGACGACCAGAACGCCCTTGCCCGCGATGGTCGATGATTAATACGTCAAACCCCAAATGGAACAGGTCGTAGGCCAGTTCCGCATATTTTACGTAGCTCTCAATACGCCCCGGGCAAATGACGACCACCCGATCATGGTGCGGAGCGCGAAAGCGGACAAAACGCACCGGAATGTCATCCACGCCGATAAACTCTGCTTCGTCCCGCTGACGCCAGAAGTCGGTCAGTGGCCCCATCGTAAAAGCAGCAAACGCTTTTTCTCTTGTTTCCCAGTCTTTTTGCTGCTGAAACATCGGGTAATCTGCCTCTTAAACCACGTAAAATCGTTTTTTTAAGCGTGCCTGACACAACGCTGCGACAGTAGCGTATTGTGGCACAAAAATAGACACACCGGGAGTTCATCATGACTTTAGAATGGTGGTTTGCCTACCTGCTGACATCGATCATTTTAAGCTTGTCGCCAGGCTCTGGCGCAATCAATACCATGACCACTTCCCTTAACCACGGCTATCGTGGTGCAGTGGCGTCTATTGCTGGTTTGCAAACCGGGCTGGCGATTCATATCGTGCTGGTTGGCGTGGGATTGGGGACACTATTTTCCCGCTCAGTGATTGCGTTTGAAGTGTTGAAGTGGGCGGGAGCGGCTTACCTGATTTGGCTGGGAGTCCAGCAATGGCGCGCCGCTGGTGCAATTGACCTTAAATCGCTGACCCCGACCCAATCACGGCGTCATCTGTACCAACGGGCCGTGTTTGTGAATCTCACCAATCCTAAAAGTATTGTGTTTCTGGCAGCGCTATTTCCGCAATTCATCATGCCGCAGCAACCGCAAGTTATGCAGTATATCGTGCTCGGCGTCACCACCATTGTGGTCGATATTATTGTGATGATCGGTTACGCCACCCTCGCCCAACGGATCGCGTTATGGATAAAAGGGCCGAAACAGATGAAGGCATTGAATAAGATTTTCGGCTCGCTGTTTATGCTGGTGGGAGCGCTGTTGGCATCGGCGAGACATGCTTAAAAAATAATGTCGGATGCGGCGTAAACGCCTTATCCGACTTACTCTGATGACGCGTCTGGCATCAACGCGAAATAATCAAATGAATGCCAAATCCAGCAAATAACGCCCCGGCAAAACCATCAATCCACTTCGCCAGACGTTGATAACCACGGCGCATTTGCGGCAGGGCAAACAGGCTGGCAACGACGGTAAACCATGCCAGCGTTTCGACAATGATCAGCGCGAAAATGCCCCAGCGTTCGGTGGTGCCGACGTTATCGCCGACAAACAATGAGAATACCGAGCCAAAGTAGATAATCGCTTTCGGATTGGCGAGATTAGTCAGTAAACCTTTCAGGAAACTGCGTCCGCTTTTTGCCAGTTCAACCTGTGGCGCTGGTGCAGAAACCACCTCTTTTTTCAGTGCACTACGCAGCATCTGGTAGCCCATCCAGCAGAGATACAGGCCGCCGCCTACCATAATCAGCGTATGCAGCCAGGCCATTTTTTCGATAATCAGATGCAGGCCAAGCAGCGCAATCCCTGCCCAAACCATAACGCCGCAGGTAATGCCCAGCACACCCATCATCGCTTCTTTACGGGAACGACTGACAGCGGTCTGAGAGACAAAAAAGAAATCGGGACCGGGACTCATAAGCGCCACGATGTGCACCATGGCAACGGTGAGGAATAACATCAACATACAATTGACTCGCGGGGAAAACGTTTACGGAATCTTCATCCTGGCACTTTTTTATGCCGCTGACTACTCTTCGTCGTCGCCGTCAACATGCGCGCGGATAAGCGTCATAAACGGTTTACCAAAGCGTTCCAGCTTGCGCATCCCAACGCCGTTAACGCTGAGCATTTCGCTGGCAGTGATCGGCATCTGTTCCGCCATCTCAATCAAGGTAGCGTCGTTAAACACCACGTACGGCGGGACATTGCTTTCATCGGCAATCGATTTACGCAGTTTGCGTAATTTAGCGAACAGTTTACGGTCATAGTTGCCGCCGAACGATTTCTGCATCGCTTTCGGTTTGAGCGCCACAATACGCGGCACGGCAAGTTGCAAAGAGGATTCGCCACGCAGTACCGGGCGCGCGACTTCTGTCAGCTGTAACGCGGAGTGCTGGGCAATATTTTGCGTCACCAGGCCGAGGTGAATCAGCTGGCGGATCACGCTCACCCAGTGCTCATGACTTTTATCACGGCCCATGCCGTAGACTTTCAGTTTGTCATGACCATAGTCGCGGATACGCTGGTTATTGGCGCCGCGAATCACTTCCACCACATAGCCCATACCAAACCGCTGATTTACGCGACCAATAGTGGAAAGGGCAATCTGCGCATCGGTTGAACCATCGTATTGTTTGGGGGGATCGAGGCAGATATCGCAGTTACCACATGGTTCCTGACGACCTTCGCCAAAATAGTTCAGCAACACCAGACGGCGGCAAGTTTGCGCTTCGGCAAATGCGCCCATCGCATTGAGTTTATGGCGCTCGATATCCTGCAACTGCCCCTGCGGCTTCTCTTCCAGACAACGGCGCAGCCACGCCATATCAGCCGGATCGTAAAACAGCATCGCTTCCGCAGGCAGGCCATCACGCCCGGCGCGACCGGTTTCCTGATAATAGGATTCGATATTGCGTGGAATATCAAAGTGCACCACGAAGCGGACATTAGGCTTGTTGATGCCCATGCCGAATGCCACGGTCGCCACCACAATTTGCAGGTCATCGCGCTGAAATTTTTCCTGCACGTCGGCGCGAACATTATTTTCCAGGCCGGCATGATACGCCGCCGCGCTAATTCCTTTACTTTGCAGACGCGCGGCTGTGTCTTCTACTTTCGCCCGACTGTTGCAGTAGATAATGCCGGACTTTCCCCGCTGTTCCTGCACGTACCGCATCAACTGATCGAGAGGTTTGAATTTCTCCATCAGCATGTAGCGAATATTCGGACGGTCAAAACTGCTGATTTGAATCAGCGGATCGTTTAGCCCCAGCAGACGCACAATATCCTGGCGCGTGGTGTCGTCGGCGGTAGCGGTTAGCGCCATAAACGGCAGCGTCGGAAAACGCTGACGCAGCTGACCGAGCGCGGCATATTCCGGGCGGAAATCGTGGCCCCATTGGGAAATACAATGCGCTTCATCAACGGCTAATAAGACAGGATTCCAGTGCGCCAGATGCTCAAGGAAGTTATCCAACATCAGGCGTTCCGGCGCGATATAGAGCAGACGGATTTGTCCGGTGCGGCAGCCTGTCATCACTTCAAGCTGCTGCTCGCGGGTTTGCGTCGAGTTAAGGCACGCCGCCGCCACGCCGTTGGCTTGCAGTTGATCCACCTGATCTTTCATCAACGAAATCAGTGGTGAAACAACGACAGTAAGGCCATTCAATAACAATGCAGGGATTTGATAGCACAGGGATTTTCCGCCGCCAGTTGGCATGACGACCAGGCAATCGCGACCGGAAAGTACGGTGTCGATAATCTCTTCCTGACCAGGGCGAAACTGTTGGTAGCCAAAGGTTTCTTGTAAAACCTGCTTAGCTCCTGACTCCAGATTCAACACTTCCGCCTGCGCCACATTCACCCCGATTGCCTGAAATAAAAACAGGCGCTATTTTCAGCGCCTGCGCGAGAAACTGCAATGCTTTTAGTCTCTGAGAGGGTAATCCTGGATGCTGGATTCCAGATTTGCCTTTCAATCAACTCGCATCAGAACAGGTCGTTTAGCATAACTCCCACACCGACGCGGGTCTGGTTAAAGTTATAGTCGATGAGCGATTCGCCATAGCCGCTGTAGACTTGGGTGTAAAGACGCACATGTTTGGTGATCGGGTAACTTAAGCCTAACTCCGCGCCGCCGTAACCGGTGTTCCAGTTGTACTGCCCTTTCGCGCTCAGCACAGCGTCACCGAGGTGATAACCAATTTTAAGCTGGTAGTAACCCATATATTTGGTGATGTCCGGGTTATCGTCCGTATTACCCACCACATACCACGGTTTCACTTCCACCAGCCAGTTGCCGTTCTCTGCCATCAGGCGGGTGTAGATACGGTTCCAGCTACGGGAAGTCGGGTCTGAACGTCCGTTTGAGTCGTGGTTGTAGCCCATTTCCACATCGCGCAGCGTCCAGCCAGCAAAACTATAATCGGTGGCAAAACCGAGGAACAACTGCGGTTCGTAGTTAGTTTCACGAAACGGTGATGACTCATCGCTATTAGAAAGCTGCCACCAGGATTTCTGGGTGTAGGAAGCGCCCAGTACAGAGTTTGGTCCCAAAATCCCCCGCCACAGCGGAAACGCCAGGCTCAACTGGAACTTTACTTCATCCTTACGCGCGTTTTCTGCCCAGTCGTAACTGGCAATCGCTTCTTTATTCAGATCGCTGGTTTGGGTATAGATGATGTAGTTGGTGTCATAAGGATAAAGGGTGAAAGGATTGTCATGCTCCTGCAACATATTGGCGATGATGCTGCCACGTACTGCAGGCGCATCATGCACATCTTTCACCGTTGCTTCTTGTGCATTTGCCACTATCGGCAGCATACACACCGGCAACAAGCAGCCCAGTAGAGTCCGCATCGATCGTGTTCTCCGTAACGAATTATTGATTAGATGAATATTTTTTCTGCGGGCTATTTTACATACTTAACTCAATTGCCGTTAGTTATCCCTTCCTAAAGTAGAAACCAACAACAAAGAAGCATAAAATCAACATTTCATTAACCAATGAAGTGTAAGGATGATATGTCTACCGTACTGACCGCCGAACAAGCCCTGAAATTAGTGGGTGAAATGTTTGTTTATCACATGCCATTTAACCGCGCATTGGGGATGGAGCTGGAGCGTTACGAAAAAGAGTTTGCACAGCTGGCCTTTAAAAATCAGCCGATGATGGTTGGTAACTGGGCGCAAAGCATTTTGCACGGTGGGGTCATTGCGTCGGCGCTGGACGTCGCCGCGGGTCTGGTGTGTGTAGGTAGCACCTTAACCCGCCACGAAACCATCAGTGAGGATGAACTGCGCCAGCGGCTATCGCGGATGGGGACAATTGATCTTCGCGTCGATTATCTACGTCCAGGCAGAGGCGAGCGTTTTACAGCTACCAGTAGCCTGCTGCGTGCGGGTAATAAAGTCGCCGTCGCCCGCGTTGAACTGCATAATGAAGAACAGCTTTATATTGCCAGTGCTACCGCCACCTATATGGTGGGTTGAATATACTCGTCATACTTCAAGTTGCATGTGCTGCGTCTGCGTTCGCTCACCTCAGTCACTTACTTATGTAAGCTCCTCGGGATTCACTCGCTTGCCGCCTTCCTGCAACTCGAATTATTTAGAGTAGACGTAAAAGCAGGTAAACTGCTGTTACCAATTAAAAATGAGTATTCCCGATGGATGCAAAACAAACGCGGCAGGGCGTATTACTCGCTCTTGCCGCTTATTTTATTTGGGGTATCGCCCCAGCGTACTTCAAGCTGATTTACTACGTGCCCGCCGATGAGATCCTGACGCATCGTGTAATCTGGTCGTTTTTCTTTATGGTGGTGTTGATGAGCATCAGCCGCCAGTGGTCTTATTTAAAAACCCTGATTCAGACGCCGAAGAAAATATTTATGCTGGCAGTCTCTGCTGTGCTGATTGGCGGCAACTGGCTACTGTTTATCTGGGCGGTGAACAATCACCATATGCTGGAAGCGAGCCTTGGTTACTTTATTAACCCGCTGGTGAACATTGTGCTGGGGATGATTTTCCTCGGCGAGCGATTCCGCCGAATGCAATGGCTGGCAGTGATTCTGGCAATTTGTGGCGTACTGGTCCAGCTCTGGACTTTTGGTTCGCTACCTATTATCGCGCTGGGGCTGGCGTTTAGTTTTGCCTTCTACGGCCTGGTACGCAAGAAGATTGCCGTTGAAGCTCAAACCGGCATGTTAATCGAAACCATGTGGCTGCTACCCGTGGCGGCGATTTACCTGTTTGCTATTGCCGACAGTTCTACCAGCCATATGGGGCAAAACCCGATGTCACTGAATTTACTGCTAATAGCCGCCGGTATTGTCACTACCGTACCGCTGTTGTGTTTTACTGCAGCTGCGACACGCCTGCGTCTCTCAACGTTAGGCTTTTTCCAGTACATTGGCCCGACGCTGATGTTCCTGCTGGCAGTGACGTTTTATGGTGAAACACCGGGGGCGGATAAAATGGTGACCTTCGCCTTTATCTGGCTGGCGCTGGCAATTTTTGTGATGGATGCAATTTATACGCAGCGTAGAAAAAGTTAATAGATTCATTTGGGTAGATCCATTTTAATGGGTCTACCCAGTGGTTTAACTATCTTTTTTTGAGAAACAATAAGATAACAAAAAGAACAATATTTGTTATTGGAAACACACCTAACACCCCCCAGAACTTACTCAATCCAAGAGAAGTCGTATATCTTCCTATTATTTGACAAAATCCAAAGCATAACCCTAAGCCTATACTTTTTAAGCTTAATGTCGTTGCCAGACTTAAAATAAATAGAATGAGGAGAGTAATAACCCACCACAATAACCATGCCTTAACAAAATCTGCTTTTCTGCTGTAAGGTTCTTTACCCAAGAACAACTGCCAAAAATTACCATTTTCCATATAGAATCCATTCACTAAAAATATCATTCACAGAAACAAATATTATTTAATTATATTTAATTAAATATAGTTCCACTCAATAAAAACTTACACACTCTAAATTACTACTGTATAGTTATCAATACAAAGGCTGCCCTATTGCATAGATATAGCAAGCTATATATTCTAAATAATGTATATACCCTTAAACCAATCATATACAAAACAATATAAAAATGTTTAAATCATGTATTAAAAATATATTATACCCATCCAGGATTGAGCGTTTATCACGTTTGCAGTTCATAATCTACACATTAACATCATGGTCGATATTAATAACTTTGAATGATATCAACCTGGCTTTAAGTTTTATTCTGGTCATCACTAATACGTATGTGAATATCAATATCGGAGCTAAAAGAATAAGAGATACTGGGTGTAAGGCAATATATTTCGTATTGATTTCATTGAGTTTGACACTGTTTTCTATTGTTCATGCTGTAATAGAAGGGGTGAGTTGTGATTCATTAAGTGTCCAACTCAACATGGCATGGGTATTATTCACTACAATTATGTTATCTGCGATTCCCTCGGCTAAAGTGTCGCTGTCAGCACACTAACTTACTCACAGCGACATCGTATAGTTACAACCAGTTCTTCCGCTTAAAGTACAGATACGGTGCCAGGCCCGCGAGGATCATAAAGATAATCGCTGCCGGGTAGCCGAAGCTCCACTTCAGTTCTGGCATAAACTCAAAGTTCATGCCATAGCTGGAGGGCAATCCGCGTAGGAAAAAGTTTCCTAATCGGTAAATTCAGCATTTTGTTATTAACAATGAGTAAGACCAATCATTAACGATGTTCTCTTCATAATGTAATGAAAAAATGTGAAGCAAAGTTCTTTTTTAAATATTTTTTTACCCTAGCATTTGTTCTCGAATTGATATTGAGCCTAAATATAACCAAGGTAAATGCAAATGAATAACACATTACATCCATCAATTAATATTCCTTTTACACTTTTCGAAACTATTACTTTATTCGATGATTCTTCTGCTGACGATATGCAATATGGTGATATGGTAGAACAAGATTTTCTCTCACTCGGCCTAAGCGATATCTCAGAAAAAGTTGATCCTTACCGACTTATTAAATACCATTTTCCTGGACCAGGTTCTATTGATGGTGCTTTTAGTGCCCCAAGTTCCGGAACAAAAATATCAAAAAGTGAATGCATTGATATTTTATTTGCAGAAATGAAAGATCTAGCAAAAATGTTTTCCTTTTTTGGACAATACAAAACGCTTATCGAAGATCTGATTGAACATTTTAGATATGGAAATGGCAGCAATTTTCATAGCCAACAATTAAACTTATCTTTTCATGAAAAAATAAATAAATATGATTATAATAGTCCAATACGAATAATCAGAGAATGTATCGAAAATGGCATTAATTCAACTCCCTCGACAGGATACCAACCTCTTATCCTGCAAAGCATTAAAACCAAATTACTTTCATCAAGACTAAATAAATTTAATGACTTCGAGGACAGTTTTAATGGCTTAGGAGTCAGTGTTCATGATATTTCAGCTCAAAAAATATCTCTTTTAAGTTTTCAAAAATACGCTATAGGATGGAGTGCGACAATTCATTTTGTAGCACAGGACCACTTCGGTCTTGATGTACCTGATATCAAAAACAATACTTACAGCAAATATAGATTTTTTCGCATATGGTTCTTTTTACAACGGCATAAAGACTTTGCTTTCAAACCTTTTTTCACCAATTTTAACACTATCGAAAGAATCGAAAATTATCTATGAAAAGCAAACTCCAGAAAATTATATTATGTTTATTTCTTCTATGCTGCATCTATAATTTATGGACATTGCGTCCTGTACAGATTTTGTATACATACTCTGATGCTGGCAACTCAGTCTTTCTGGTCGTTGATCATCTGCCATGGACTGACAGCGATAAAATAAATTGGTATCTGAAGCATCAGAATGAAATTAAAAATCAACATCTCCTACCAGAAGGTAGTTGGCATACCTGGTATGTCATTGATATCGGTAATGGCTTCACTGACTATAAAAAATATATCGAAGGGCCGTATGAAGATCTCTACTGTTTCCCAACGATTAAGAGCAATGATAATTGCATCGTGAAAAATTACTTAATGGTTATTAATGAATACCTTTATCGTAACACTCATATTGGTATTAACGATTTTACTGAGTATCAATTAACACAAGAAAATAAAATAGAACGAGTTTTCAATCCGCATGACTTTAAAAAAGACAATTTTTAGAAATAAGCCGGATAAAAAATAGCTTTATCCGGCACTCATATTACAACCAGTTCTTCCGCTTAAAGTACAGATACGGTGCCAGGCCCGCGAGGATCATAAAGATAATCGCTGCCGGGTAGCCGAAGCTCCACTTCAACTCTGGCATAAACTCAAAGTTCATCCCGTAGCTGGAAGCGACCAGCGTTGGCGGCAGGAACACTACGGATACCACCGAGAAGATCTTGATGATGCGGTTCTGCTCGATGTTGATAAAGCCCATCGCCGCCTGCATCAGGAAGTTCACCTTCTGGAACAAGGATTCGTTATGCGGCAGCAGGGACTCGATATCTCGCAGGATTTCACGCGCCTGCTCCAGTTGCCCACCCGGTAAGCGTGCTTTACGCACCAGGAAGTTGAGCGCGCGCTGGGTATCCATCAGACACAGGCGAACTTTCCAGCCGATATCTTCCAGTTCTGCCAATGTGGAGAGTGCCTCGTCGTACTCATCGCCCTGACGCCCTTCCATAATCACCCGGCTCAACTGCTCCAGATCGCTGTAGATGTTTTCAATTTCATCCGCCAGCTGTTCGATTTTGGTTTCGAACAGATCCAGAAGTAGCTCGTAGGCGTTACCGTCAACCATTGACTGGCTACGGGCGCGCATACGATACAGACGGAATGCAGGCAGCTCACGCTCACGCAGGGTAAACAGGCGACCATCGCGGATGGTAAATGCTACAGTAGAGTTACCGGCGTGATCTTCCGCATCTTCAAAGAAGAAGAAGGAGTGAATATGCAGGCCGTCATCGTCTTCAAAGAAACGCGCCGATGCTTCGATGTCTTCCAGTTCCGGGCGGGTTGCCAGGCTCTGGCCAAGTTCAGATTGTACGCGCAGTCGCTCGTCGTCATCCGGTTCGACAAGATCAATCCATACTGCATTTACAAGGGGTTGTGACTCTTCGACTTCCAGCCGGGTCAGTCGGTTATTTTCCAGTTGAAATGCGCTCAGCATGACCGGGACTCCCAATGCTTAAAATATCGGACAGTTCGGTGGGCACACAGAAACAAATTGAGTTTCAGACCATTAAACAGCCTGACTCAGCGCGACGGGAAAATTGAGGTCGCTGACAACCGCTAAGGCTATCAGCAAAAAGGGATAGCCTTAGGAGTTGATCCTGGATGACAGGATAGTGAGCCAGTATCTACTGGGTGTGTCCAAGGCGAATGTCCTCTTAGAGTGATCGTGCGCGCATGTTACGCCAGCAAAATTTTGCCGTCAACACGCAACGGAACACCACAGAACAATAGTTGAACTTCGCGCTTTTTGGTACTCGTCAAGGTCGTTAACAGGATAAAAAAATCACACATCCAGGACCTATAATGGCGCATCGGCTACTCATTGGTAAAGGAATGATCACCTTGAATCTCAAACGGATTTTTCTCGCCCTCACCTTGCTCCCTTGGTTTGCTGTTGCAGCTGATGACTGCGCACTCTCCGATCCGACGCTGACCGTACAGGCGTATACCGTTAATCCTCAGACAGAGCGGGTGAAAATGTACTGGCAAAAAGCCAATGGCGAAGTATGGGGAACGTTACATGCACTGCTGGAGGATATTAATAGCCAGGGGCAAGTTCAGATGGTGATGAACGGCGGCATCTATGATGAAAGCTATGCGCCGCTCGGTTTGTACATCGAAAACGGTCAGCAGAAGGTGGCGCTAAATCTCGCCTCGGGGGAAGGTAATTTCTTTATCCGTCCTGGCGGCGTTTTTTATGTTGCGGGAAATAAAGTCGGCATCGTTCGTCTGGATGCCTTTAAAACCAGTAAAGAGATTCAGTTTGCGGTGCAGTCAGGGCCAATGTTGATGGAAAATGGCGTAATTAATCCGCGCATTCATCCCAACGTCGCCTCACGCAAAATCCGTAACGGTGTGGGGATTAATAAACAAGGGAACGCTGTGTTTTTGTTGAGCCAGCAGGTGACAAATTTTTATGATTTTGCCTGTTATGCCAAAGCGAAACTGGACGTCGAACAGCTGCTTTATCTTGATGGCACGATTTCGCATATGTATGTGAAAGGCGGAGTAATCCCGTGGCAACGCTATCCTTTTGTCACCATGATTTCCGTCGAGCAGAAAGGTTAAAACGACTGTTTTGTGTCAAATACTGAATATGGTGCAGATGCCGGATGCGGCGTAAACGCCTTATCCTGCCTACATGATGTTGCAATTTATTGAATCTGCATGTTTTGTAGGCCGTATAAGGTGCGCAGCACCGCATCCGGAAACGTAAATTACACCGTCTCCAGTCGGGCGTAAGCCGCCACCAGCCATTTGATTCCCTGGCCCTGGAATGCCACCTGCAAACGGCTATGCTCGCCGCTGCCTTCCATATTGACGATGGTGCCTTCACCAAATTTGGCGTGGCGTACGCGCTGGCCGAGTTTGTAACCACTGTCGTTCTCGACCATCGGCGTACCCATGCGCTGATGGCTGACCGGGCGGCTTACCGTGGCGCGCAGTCGCACCTCTTCCACACACTCTTCCGGCAGCTCGCCGATAAAGCGCGACGGGCGATGGTAAACCTCTTTGCCATACAGACGGCGAGTTTCCGCGTAGGTCAGCGTCAGTTTCTGCATCGCACGGGTTACGCCAACGTAGGCCAGACGGCGTTCTTCTTCCAGACGCCCGCCTTCATCCAGCGACATCTGGCTTGGGAACATGCCCTCTTCCATACCAACAATAAACACCTGCGGAAACTCCAGACCTTTCGCCGAGTGTAGCGTCATCAACTGCACCGCATCCTGCCAGGTATCCGCCTGCCCTTCACCTGCTTCCAGTGCCGCATGGGAGAGGAACGCCTGTAGCGGCATTAAATCTTCGTCTTCTTCGTTGTAGCTGAACTGGCGCGTTGCCGTCACCAGTTCCTCTAAGTTTTCGATACGCGTCTGACCTTTTTCGCCCTTCTCCTGCTCGTACATGGTGCGCAGGCCGGAGTCTTTAATTACCCGGTCAGTCTGTACATGCAGCGGCATATCGGCAGTTTCCTGCGCTAAGGCGTCGATCAGTTCCATAAACCGCTGTAAGGCGCTGGCAGCACGTCCGGCGAGGGCTTTTTCCTGCAACAGTTCACGACACGCCTGCCAGAGAGTTAACTGGCGATCGCGCGATGTCTGACGCACTACGTCCAGCGTCCGGTCACCAATACCACGCGTTGGCGTATTCACCACACGCTCAAATGCTGCATCATCGTTACGGTTGGCAATCAGGCGCAGATATGAGAGCGCATCTTTGATTTCCTGGCGTTCGAAGAAGCGCATACCGCCATAAATACGATACGGCATACTGGCCTGCAATAACGCTTCTTCCAGTACACGCGACTGGGCGTTGCTACGGTAGAGAATGGCGCACTCAGCGAGCGCCCCGCCGTTGTCCTGCCAGGTTTTGATGCGGTTAACGACGAAACGCGCTTCGTCGAGTTCGTTAAAAGCGCAATAGAGGGAAATCGGCTCACCGTCCGCGCCATCGGTCCACAATTTTTTACCCAAACGCCCGTTGTTGTTTTCAATCAGGGCGTTCGCGGCGCTCAGAATATTGCTGGTAGAGCGGTAGTTCTGCTCCAGACGGATAGTTTCAGCACCGGGGAAATCATTGAGGAAACGCTGAATATTCTCTACCTGCGCCCCGCGCCAGCCGTAGATTGACTGGTCGTCATCACCGACGATCATCACTTTGCCGGTATCGCCCGCCAGCAGGCGGATCCACGCGTACTGAATGTTGTTGGTATCCTGGAATTCGTCCACCAGGATGTTGGTAAAACGTTCGCGGTAGTGTTGCAGGATATGCGGCTTGTTAAGCCACAGTTCGTGGGCGCGCAGCAGCAACTCGGCGAAGTCCACCAGGCCCGCGCGGTCACACGCTTCCTGATACGCCTGATACACCTTCTGCCAGGTCTGCTCCACCGGGTTACCGTAGCTTTGAATATGATGCGGACGCAGGCCTTCATCTTTTTGGCTGTTGATGTACCACATTGCCTGGCGCGGCGGCCACTGCTTCTCGTCGAGGTTCATCGCCTTGATCAGACGCTTAAGCAAGCGTAACTGGTCTTCACTGTCGAGGATCTGGAAATCCTGCGGCAGGTTGGCGTCCATATGGTGCGCACGCAGCAGGCGGTGTGCCAGCCCGTGGAAGGTGCCGACCCACATGCCGCCCTGACTGGTGCCCATCAGTTGCCCGATACGATGGCGCATCTCCGCCGCCGCTTTGTTGGTAAACGTTACCGCCATAATCGAGTACGGCGAGCAGTTTTCCACGCTCATCAGCCAGGCGATACGATGCACCAGAACGCGCGTCTTACCACTGCCCGCGCCCGCCAGCACCAGAAGATTGCTGCGTGGCGCGGCCACCGCTTCGCGCTGTTTGTCATTAAGGCTTTCGAGCAGGTAAGAAACGTCCATTGGCACCGCCGCGTAAAAATAGGTTGGGCGGAGAAGCGCAACGCCCTCCGCCAAAAAGCTGGGTATATATACAGATTTGCTGATTATATCAGCGAGGTCAGAGATGCCAACCGGGAAATTTCCAGATGCGGGAGTAAACGGCTGTCCCAGGTTTGCATCAGACAGCCGTTTTCCGGTCTGATCCAACAGGCCTGCATTCCGCTGCGGATCGCCCCACCCACGTCAGTGGTGAGATCGTCACCTACATGTAAGATCTCGCCGATCGGCACATTGAGTTTTTCTGCCGCCAGAAAGTACATATCGCTGAACGGTTTCGAGCGCCCGTGTGGGCCAGCGCGCAGCACAAACTCAAAATAATCCCCCAAACCAAACAGCTCCGGCTGCGCGTTACCGTTGGTGATCGCCACCAGCGGCCATTTCTTCGCCAGCTGTTTTAAGGTGTCGTGGGTTTGCTGCGGAACATCGATTCGGCTGCGCCATTTGGCAAAGTTGATCATTGCCGCGTGTGCGCCTGCACTGGCTTCTTCGGCACTCAGCCCGGCGTCAAGCATCGCTTGTTCAATCGAACGAAAACGCCAGCGCGTTACGTCGTGATAAATCTCGGGTTCCGCTTCCCGTACCGCCTGACGCAGACGTTGCAGATCTTCATTCTGGAAGCTGCGCAGCGCCGGATGATAATTTTGCACAAAAGTCAGCGCCTCCCGCTCGGTGCGCAAAATCACCGGACGGTTGTCGTAAAGGGTATCATCCAGGTCAAAGGTGAGCGCCGAGATGCGCCCCAAAGGCCGGTAAAAACGCATTATTTCCCCCGTTTGGCGCGTGGATGCGCCGCATCATACACCGAGGCAAGGTGTTGAAAATCAAGATGAGTATAGATTTGCGTGGTGGAGAGATTGGCATGACCCAACAGCTCTTGCACACCACGCAGATCGCCGCTCGACTCCAGCATATGCGTGGCGAATGAGTGGCGTAATTTATGCGGGTGAACGTGATTATTCAGCCCCTGTTTTATGCCCCATTCGGCGAAGCGTTTTTGTACGTTACGCGCAGAGATGCGTTTGCCCAGTTTCGACAGGAAAAGTGCGTCGTCTTCGCTGCCAAACAGGTCGCGTAAATCAAGCCAGTGCTCAATCCACGCCACGGCGTTGCGACCAATCGGCAGGCGGCGCTCTTTGCTGCCTTTCCCCATCACCCACACTTCGCCGGACTCCAGGTCGAGGTGTTTGATATCCAGCCCCACCAGTTCGGAAAGACGCAGACCCGCACCGTACATCACTTCCAGCATCGCCCGGTCGCGTACAGCGAGGGGATCGTTAATATCAATATCCAGCAGCCGATTCATATCATCGACGTCGATATTTTTCGGCAGATGACGCGGCGCTTTCGGTGCCGAAACACCTTTTGCCGGGTTAGCTTTGAGTTCGTTCTGGCTGACCAGCCAGTCAAAAAAGCTACGTAGCGCAGAGAGGCGTAATGCGAGGCTTGCCGCGCCCAGCCCTTTACGGCGACTGCGTACTGCAAAATTGCGCACCATCGTCACATCACATTGCTGCCAGCTTTGCAGGCCGTTTTCGCTGGCAAAATTGATGATCGCCTCAAGCTGGCGCTGGTAGTTAAGCAGGGTTATCGGGCTAAGCTGACGCTCCACGCTCAGATAACGTAGATAGCGTTCTACATCGGTATGTAAATTGGTCATACGCGTTCAATCCAACGCTCCAGAAGCTCCGGCAACATCAGCGCAATTTCATCAAGTAACTGCGTTCCCTGACCTTGTTGATAGTGATTAGCATCGCGACTGGTGAACAGCACTACGCCTAAATCAGCATCGCTTCCCAGCATCGACATCGCCACCGATCCCACCGCTTTCGCTTCCGGTAGCACCACCAGCAACTCCGGCCCGTTAAGCGGCCCCAAATAATGCTGCTCCTGGCCCAGACGCTGAATACGCAACGGTTCGAAAGACTGACGACTTAATGCCAGATGAGTGTGGTTCGACGGCGCACCTAAGCGCCAGCGATCCGGAAACAGACGCACACTCGCGCCCGCCAAACCGAGATCGCGCGCCCAGCGGTGAAAGCGCATCAGCATATCGTCGAGACTGCCGGCGGCGGTGAGACTGCGCTGCAGGTAGAGTAAGCGATAAAACAGGCCTTCGTTGGCGATAGACTGTTCCATCAACAGCGACATGTTCTCTTCCAGAACATGAATATGGTTACGCGCGCGAGCCATATGCCATTCGACCAACGAAACGGTACCGCGTACCGGATGTGGCACACGTATCGCTTCTACTGCGCGCGCATTGCGGATAAAAAACTCAGGATTTTTAATCAGATAATCGACAACCGCCCGGTCATCAAGCTCCGTGAGTGTTTCCTGTAGTTCTTCCCCTGGTTGCTTCATAGATGAATAAATCCGTCGTAAACATGTACTGCCGGACCCGTCATATATAACGGATGACCCGGACCTTTCCAGGCGATATCAAGACGACCACCAGGGAGTTCCACACGTACTTCTTCGGCCAGCAAACCTTGCTGAATCCCTACCGCAACCGCCGCACACGCGCCGCTGCCGCAGGCCTGGGTTTCTCCTGCCCCACGCTCATAAACGCGTAAACGAATATGCTCGCGCTTAACCACTTGCATAAAACCGATATTGGCGCGCTCCGGAAAACGTTCGTGGCTTTCCAGAACAGGGCCAAGCGTTTCTACCGCCGCGGTATCGACATCATCGACCTGAATCACGCAGTGCGGATTTCCCATCGACACCACGCCACATAAGATTGTCTGCTCGGCGGCGCGCATAATATAGGTCTTTTCCGCTTTGTTAGCGCGAAACGGCACAGCGGAAGGTTCGAAGTTGGGCTCGCCCATATTTACGCGGACCAGATCATCATCGGTGACGGTCAGAACCATCCGCCCGTTGGCGGTGCTGACGCGGATATCGCGCTTATTGGTCAGCCCTTTCAGGCGTACAAAGCGGGCAAAGCAGCGTGCGCCGTTGCCGCACTGCGCCACTTCACTGCCATCAGCATTAAAAATGCGATAGTGAAAATCCAGTTCAGGATCGTACGGCGGCTCGACCACCAGTAGCTGATCAAAACCCACACCCAGGTGCCGATCCGCCAGGCGACGAATCAGTTCCGGCGAAAAAAAGACATTCTGCGTTACCGCGTCGACGACCATAAAATCGTTGCCAAGGCCATGCATTTTCGAGAACTGCATCATTTACTCCAATCACGCGGGTACAGAAACTGACTTTTAGTAATTCACCTGGGATGGACCATCGCCAGTGGCGCGGTCGTTTTTATCCGGCACCGTGGATTGCGTTTGCGTCTCTACCGGTTTGGTCGGTGGCGGCGCGTTTTTATCTGCAGGCGGGAAATAGAGCGGACCTTTCAGACCGCAGCCCGTCAGGCTGAAGAGAGTAAGTAATACAGTGAGTGCCTTAAACACGTTTTTCATTATGGATTGCCTGTAAAGTTCATCGCTTTCTGCTTTCTATCATCGCAGGAGAAGGCGTAAAAGCAAGCGTTTAGCGACTCTTTATGAAGTCTGAAAAGTGAGGAATTGCTGCGAGTATAACGCTTACACGTGGGGATTTATGTTTTGCTGGTGGTTTCGTGATCGGCACCTCGCGCCAGGATGGCTTTATGCACTATCGCAATGTGGTTTGTTTGTGGGCTTGTTCGTTGTTCTTATCGTCGGCATGGGGATGTCGGCTTGATGCGCCTGAACATAATATTTACCAGAAACAGGGAAAAGGCGTGGTGTACCTGCGCCCTTATAAAGAAACAAATCTTTCTCTACCTGACGTGAATTACAAAAGTTTGCGTCGTTTACCCAATTTATTAATAGACCCGACAACACTAGACGAATGGGATAAAGAACCGCCTCTGACCGATCTGACAACCGACTACCTCTATAAGGGCGCACAGGCCTGGTATCCTCATTATTCCTGGCATAGCGATGGTCGCTATATACTCTACGCGGGTGAAGTAGTGCAAAACCCGCCAGACAAACCTCCCGTCGATGTCGCCTCGTTCAAGGCATGGGGTGATTTTGCCGCAGATAAACACAGTCTCTATTTCGAAGGCAAGCGCACCGATGACAATGACGGAGAAAATAGTTTAGATATCAAAACGCTGCATCAGGTGGAATTCCGTCCCCCCTGGAAACCTGACTTACTGGGGCTGATATTACGTGACACTAACTTCTTGTATATCAATGGGCATCGCCTCGCAGATCCCGATAGTTTCCGTGTGCTGGCACAAAAGTCATGGGATCAGCGAGGAAAGTTTTCTACCGCGTTTAATCCCTGTGTGGCTACCCCATTTGGCCCCTGGGATACCCTTGCCCGAACATGGACCAAAATCCTGATCAACGGCGAACAACTGGATGCCGACCCGAACACCTTTTCCGTCGTACGCTGGATGCCCGGCTCACTCTTGACCTGGCGTGATAAAAACGGGCTGCAGCGTAAAGTGCTGAATCAGGGAAATCTGGACAAAGATAGGGCAAATAGCTGCGCAGCGTTCAATTTACAGGAACACTACGTTTCATGGCGTAAAGGGCCAGAATGCCAGCAAGAAGTCCTACCCGGCCTCGATCCAGAACAATTTCACCCTCTTAGTAATACCGTTGCTCAGTATCAGGACAAGCTGTACACCATTAATAAGACAGAATTTGGCGAAAATAGGCTGGATATCGTCACGCTGGATAATCCTGGTTTGGTGATAGATAAACGCTTTAACGCGGGAAGAACTCACGGCTATTTATTGACCAAATTACCAGCTGATGGTGAAGAAGAAGATGGTCTCCAGGTATTCGAGTCTTCCGGGCCGCTTATCCTGATGGATTATCGTGTTCCCGATGAGCACGAGGCTCACCTTGGCGATAGCCCCCATTATAAGAAATGGTATGCGCACGACGATCGTTATGTTTACGCATTCGATGGCTCGCAGCTGTGGCGCTACCCAACACCCAACACCAAAGCCGTGCGGGTAACATGGAAAACCGAACATTCAGGTTATGGCTACTGGGCAGACTACCGTAGTGGAAAGTTGGACGGCAGACTTCTTGAGGATGGTGCGTTTATTCCAACGGGAATCCCCTATAACTCATCCGTTAACATTGCTCAATATTCTAATGGCGAAAGCTCTTTTCTCGTAGGCGAAACCGATGTTAGCTGGCGTAAGCTTCGCTCTACAGACCAGCAATGGAGTCAATGGGAGAAACTCCCCGATATTGACCCAAAAGCATTTCATCCCATCACCGATCGTGTCGCACAGTACAAAAATCATCTGTACATTGCGAAATTGTCTCCTTTCGGTGAGGACACACTGGAAATCATAACGCTCGACTCTTCTGCACCTTTCCTGAAACAACGAATTAACGCCGGGAAAAACCATGGCTACTTTATGCGATCTTCCCGATTACGCGACGATATTCAAATCTTTGCCATTGATGGACCATTGAAGACCACCGAACGCTTCGCTTATGACAATCACTATGTTTATACCTGGATCGGCAGCCAACTTTATCGAACCGTATCGCCCTGCCCGGCAAAGACACGTAATCTGGATCAGAACATGTTTTCATCCAATGATGACATCATCATCTTGAAGACGGAGGAAGAGTGCCGCAAAACACCAGACATTGAGCAAACTTTGAAGCCCTGACCCCATGCCGCTATACTGCCGCCATCACTTAAAAACAGGATACAACAATGAACGACAGTGAATTTCATCGCCTGGCTGACCAACTGTGGCTAACCATTGAAGAGCATCTGGACGACTGGGATGGCGACAGCGATATCGACTGCGAAATCAACGGTGGCGTGCTGACCATTACCTTTGAAAACGGCAGCAAAATCATTATTAACCGTCAGGAACCGCTGCACCAGGTATGGCTGGCAACCAAGCAGGGCGGCTACCATTTTGATCTGAAAGGCGATGAGTGGATTTGCGACCGTAGCGGCGAAACCTTCTGGGATTTGCTGGAGCAGGCGGCGACGCAGCAGGCGGGGGAAGCAGTCAGTTTCCGTTAAAATTGCATGCCGGATAAGCCTCGCTTTCCGGCACACGCATCACGAGAAATACTGCTGTAACTGCGGCGTATCGTTGTCCTGATTGGCAGGCGGCATGTTGCCGATAGATTTGGTGCGGAACGGAATGACCTGTTCGCGACCATCGACCTTCACAATCTGATAGAACTGCGGCAGGTTGAAGTTGATGAAGCTTGAGCCGTAGGTAAAACGGTCGTGCGATGACGAGTAAAAGCGACTGACGTCACGCACCAGCTCCTCTTTGCTACCTTCGCAGTGGTGATACACCTCAACCCGGTTGCTTTCGTCGAGAATGTAGATATTAAAGCCATTCTCGTCTTGCGTTTCTTCGAAGAAGAATTGGATGATCCCTTCGCTGGCAAAGCCGTCCACCACCGCCGGTAATTTGACGTGATTGGTTTCAACCTGCACTGACAAGCCGTGCAGTTTGTTATGCGAAATAGCGCCATAAAACTCGATGGCATTTTCCAGTTTCTGTACCGATACATTCAGGCGTTCGAAGAACAAGCCCCAGGTTTGACCAGAAACGCGCAGCGCCTTGAAACGTCCGGTTTCCTGGCGGGTGCTGGAAAGACGCAGTTCAATACACTCAGAAACCAGTTGCTGCACGCGAGTACGGATTAAGCCGCGCAGATGCTGGCTATAACAGAAGACTTCCACGCTATCTGGCGGTGCGGCGTCCTGATGCATTTTGCCGAGAATGGTTTTCAGGGCTTCAATCATCGACTGCTCACCGTTGAAGTGCAGCGTACGCACTTCGTTCCACGAGTTGCGGTACAGCAGGTCAACGCTACCTACCAGGCAATTTTGATTCTCGCCAAAGCTGAAGACGTCCAGCTTACGGAAATCAAAATGCACCACCTGATTGCGGAACGCTGCTGTCGGGTCATACTCCAGGTTAACGATAATCGCCAGATGGCGGATCTCACAAGGGCTATAGAGCGCCTTCGGTGTCGGTGCAGGTAAGCGCAGCGGGAAATGGTGCGACACATCAGCGACCATTTCCTGCAACTTCGGCAAGTCGACAACGCCGTTGCCTTTAATGTACAAACGGGTGCGCGAGGTCAGCAAGCCGTTAAACCATGCCCACGCCACCAGCTTATTCAGGTAACGGTTATATTCCAGCGGCTGATGGCTGATGATCGACTCAATATTTGGCGCGCGGTTATACAGATACCAACCTGAACGGTTAGCACGGCCCGGCGGTACATAAATAAAGGTCAGATTCGGTTCCGAGAGATCAGGTGAAATCTGCGGGTTCACCAGCGTCACTTTACCCGGTAATGCTTCAAACGCGGCGTACAGTTTACGCGTCAGCACGCCGATATCCTGCGGGCTGGCAGAGACGCTAAGGTTATTGCGGCGCGCAAAGCGGATCAGATTACGGTAGCTCTGCATCATTGCGTCGAGCAACTCGTTGTGCGCCTCACGCACCTGATCTATCTTCCAGTTAGCGCGGTTATCGAGCATTGCCAGACGAGCATCGTCCCATTCCCACTCTTTCACCAACTGGCTTAACACTTCACGACGCCAGCCTACGCAGGCGCGTTCACGGCTGAGTTTTTCGCACACTTTTAAATAGAAGCAGCGGCGTACTAAATCCAGACGGGTGAAATCTTCAATCGCTGTCAGGTATTCAGTAACACGCTCCAGCATCATGCAGTACGGATCGAGGCCAAATGACACTATCTCGCCGTCGTGCAAACGCTGTTTGATATCTTTCGCCAGCAGGCGTGGATTCGGATATTCCCAGGAATAGGCTTCCAGCAGCAGTGTCTTCAGCACCGCTTTATACGGGGAATCGATACTTTTGTAGAGTTGCCAAAGGCTGGCACCAAAGTATTCTTCAGCGGAAAGCGAGCTTAATCCGCCAAGATCCAGCCATTCATTTGGCGTCAGCACGCCCTGCGCGTAGAGCGTCATTACGTAGTCATCGTAATGCTCTTCTTCGTCGCAAGGCACCATATTCCACAGAATACGCTTACCGGCGAGACGCACGGCGGTACGGTAAAATTCATCAAGTAGCAGTATATGCTGGGTGGAGCCGCAATCTTCGCCCCCCAGACTGCCACTCTCGTTGTGGCGGAAACGGTTTTCATCAATCAGGAAGAAGCTAACTTCCACCCCCAGCGAGGCGGCCCAGCTTTCCAGCAGGCTACATTTACGTTGTAGTAATTGGCGCTCTTCGCTATCGAGCCAGGATTGATGACAGACCCAGATATCCAGGTCAGAGGAACAACTTTGCCCTACGGACGAAGTACTGCCCATGGTGTATACACCAGTAATCGGAAGCTCGCCTTTCGGCGGGTCCTGTACTGACATTCCACGATACAGTTCAAGTTCGTTCAGGTAGTGGCGTTGGGTTTCATCAGGCGTGTAAAGGCAAATGCCTTTGGGAACGTTACCATCCAGGTAACCCGGCATTAGCGGATGGTGATAGTGCAACAATGTCGGCAGCAGACTGTAAACCTGTTGGAATGCAGGCCCCATGGCAGCAAGCGCGCGATCCACGCGCAATTGATTTATGGCATCCAGTCTCTGTTTCAGAGTCTCAATATAGAGGTACAAGACGTATCGCCTGATTTGCTACCCGTCATGTCTGTGATTCCGGCAACATCAACGGAAACACGCGGCATTCGGGATATTTCGTATGTCAAAGGTAACTGTTACCACTTTCCGCGCCTGGTTTTTTTAGTTTCACGACGAAAAAATGGTCTAAAACGTGATCAATTTAACACCTTGCTGATTGACCGTAAAGAAAGATGCGCTACATACAAGTGTAGCACCGTTTATTCTCTGTAAATTCCTTATTACGACGGCTTGAAACGCCTGTCAGGATTCCATTTACGTTTTGCATTAACGTCAACGTTTCACCACAACACTGACATCGCTCCAGCAAGGATGTTAGGATGGACCACGGATGATAATGACGGTAACAAGCATGTTAGACAATGTTTTAAGAATTGCCACACGCCAAAGCCCACTTGCACTCTGGCAGGCACACTATGTCAAAGACAAGTTGATGGCGAGCCATCCGGGATTAGTCGTTGAACTAGTACCGATGGTGACGCGCGGCGATGTAATTCTTGATACGCCGCTGGCGAAAGTAGGCGGAAAAGGCTTATTTGTTAAAGAGCTGGAAGTCGCGCTTCTGGAAAACCGCGCCGATATCGCCGTACATTCGATGAAAGATGTGCCGGTTGAATTCCCGCAAGGTCTGGGGCTGGTCACCATTTGCGAACGCGAGGATCCGCGTGATGCCTTTGTGTCCAATAATTATGACAGTCTGGATGCGTTACCGGCTGGCAGTATCGTCGGGACTTCCAGCTTACGTCGCCAGTGCCAACTGGCGGAACGCCGCCCGGACCTGATTATCCGCTCTCTGCGTGGGAACGTTGGTACACGCCTTAGCAAGCTGGATAACGGCGAATACGATGCCATTATTCTTGCCGTGGCTGGATTAAAACGTTTAGGGCTGGAGTCCCGCATTCGCGCTGCGCTGCCCCCTGAAATTTCTCTTCCGGCAGTCGGACAAGGTGCCGTAGGTATTGAATGCCGCCTTAATGATACGCGTACCCGCGAGCTTCTTGCCGCGCTTAATCACCATGAAACCGCGCTACGCGTCACCGCTGAACGTGCGATGAATACCCGTCTGGAAGGGGGTTGTCAGGTGCCGATTGGCAGCTATGCCGAACTTGTCGACGGCAAAATCTGGTTGCGTGCGCTGGTCGGTGCGCCGGACGGTTCGCAGATTATTCGTGGTGAACGCCGCGGTGCGCCGCAGGATGCCGAGCAAATGGGGATTTCACTGGCGGAAGAGCTACTGAATAACGGCGCACGGGAGATTCTCGCTGAAGTCTACAACGGAGACGCGCCAGCATGAGTATCCTGGTCACCCGCCCATCTCCAGCTGGAGAAGAGTTAGTGAGCCGTCTGCGCACACTGGGGCAGGTGGCCTGGCATTTTCCGCTGATAGAGTTTTCCCCGGGTCGGCAATTGCCACAACTTGCCGACCAGCTATCAGCACTTGGTGAAGGCGATCTGTTGTTTGCCCTTTCGCAACACGCCGTTGCTTTTGCCCAATCACAACTGCATCAACAAGCTCTTAAATGGCCATTACTTGCTGATTATTTCGCCATCGGCCGCACCACTGCGCTGGCGCTGCATACCGTGAGCGGGCACCAGGTTCGTTATCCGCAGGATCGGGAAATCAGTGAAGTCTTGCTACAATTACCGGAATTACAAAGTATTGCGGGCAAACGTGTGCTGATATTACGTGGCAACGGCGGTCGTGAGCTGATTGGAGAAACTCTGACGGCACGCGGTGCTGAAGTCACTTTTTGTGAATGTTATCAAAGGTGCGCCATTCATTATGACGGTGCAGAAGAGGCGATGCGTTGGCAATCCCGCGAGGTGACGACCGTCGTTGTTACCAGCGGTGAAATGTTGCATCAACTCTGGTCATTGATCCCACAATGGTATCGTGAGCACTGGTTACTACGCTGTCGGCTTTTGGTCGTCAGTGAGCGTTTGGCGACACTCGCCCGGGAACTGGGCTGGAATGACATTAAGGTCGCCGATAACGCTGACAACGATGCGCTATTACGGGCATTACAATAACTCTCATAACAGGAAGCCATAATGACGGAACAAGAAAAAACCTCCGCCGTGGTTGAAGATACCAGGGAGGCCGTGGACACCACGCCACAACCTGTCGTTGCAGAAAAGAAGAGTAAGAACAGTACCGCTCTGATTCTCAGTGCGGTGGCTATCGCCATTGCTCTGGCAGCAGGCGTCGGTTTGTATGGCTGGGGCAAACAACAGGCCGTCAGTCAGACTGCCACCAGCGATGCCCTGGCGAGCCAACTCACGGCACTGCAAAAAGCCCTGGAAACCCAAAAAGCGGAGCTGGAAGGCATTATTAAGCAACAGGCTACGCAGTTAGAGCAGGCGAATCGACAGCAAGAAACGCTGGCCAAAAAGCTGGATGAAGTTCAACAAAAGGTCGCCACTATTTCAGGTAGTGACGCCAAAACCTGGCTTCTGGCACAGGCGGACTTTCTGGTAAAACTTGCCGGACGTAAACTCTGGAGCGATCAGGACGTCACCACCGCAGCAGCGTTACTGAAAAGCGCTGATGCCAGCCTGGCAGATATGAATGACCCCAGCCTGATTGCTGTTCGTCGGGCAATTACCGATGATATCGCCAGCCTTTCTGCGGTATCACAGGTGGATTATGACGGTATTATCCTCAAGTTGAATCAGCTCTCTAATCAAGTGGATAACCTGCGTCTGGCCGACAATGATAGCGACGGTTCGCCGATGGATTCCGACGGTGAAGAGCTTTCCAGCTCCATCAGCGAATGGCGCATCAATCTGCAAAAAAGCTGGCAGAATTTTATGGACAACTTCATCACGATTCGCCGTCGTGATGATACTGCCGTACCGCTGTTAGCGCCGAATCAGGATATCTATCTGCGCGAAAATATTCGTTCCCGTCTGCTGGTCGCCGCACAAGCTGTGCCGCGTCATCAGGAAGAGACGTACCGTCAGGCGCTGGAGAACGTCTCCACCTGGGTTCGTGCTTATTACGATACTGAAGATGCAACGACCAAAGCATTCCTCGACGAGGTGGACCAGTTAAGCCAGCAAAATATCTCGATGGATCTTCCGGAAACCCTGCAAAGCCAGGCGATGCTGGAAAAACTGATGCAGACTCGCGTGCGTAACCTACTGGCACAACCGGCAGCAGGGGCAACGGAAGCTAAACCTGCACCTGCACCTGCACCTGCACCTGCACCGCAAGCTGATGCCCCGGCAGCCGCGCCGCAAGGAGAATAACCATGCTAAAAGTGTTATTGCTCTTTGTGTTGCTGATTGCGGGGATCGTGGTCGGCCCGATGATTGCCGGTCATCAGGGTTACGTACTGATCCAGACCGACAACTACAATATCGAAACCAGCGTGACTGGCCTGGCGATCATTTTGATTCTGGCGATGGTCGTGCTGTTTGCCATTGAGTGGCTACTGCGGCGGATCTTCCGCACCGGCGCACACACCCGGGGCTGGTTTATCGGACGTAAGCGTCGCCGCGCACGTAAGCAGACAGAACAAGCGCTGCTAAAACTGGCGGAAGGCGATTATCAGCAAGTTGAAAAGCTGATGTCAAAAAATGCCGATCACGCTGAACAGCCGGTGGTGAACTACCTGCTGGCTGCCGAAGCCGCACAGCAACGCGGGGATGAAGCGCGCGCCAATCAGCATCTGGAACGCGCAGCGGAACTGGCGGGCAACGACACCATTCCGGTGGAAATCGCCCGCGTTCGCCTGCAACTGGCGCGTAATGAAAACCATGCTGCACGCCACGGCGTGGATAAGTTACTCGAAGTCACACCACGCCATCCGGAAGTGCTGCGTCTGGCGGAACAAGCGTATATCCGTACCGGCGCGTGGAGTTCACTGCTGGACATCATCCCGTCAATGGCGAAAGCCCACGTTGGTGATGAAGAACATCGCGCAATGCTCGAACAACAGGCATGGATTGGCCTGATGAATCAGGCACGAGCCGATGACGGCAGCGAAGGTCTGCGTAACTGGTGGAAAAACCAAAGCCGGAAAACGCGTCATCAGGTGGCTTTGCAGGTGGCAATGGCGGAACATCTTATTGAATGTGACGATCATGATACTGCCCAGCAAATTATCATCGACGGCCTGAAACGCCAGTATGACGATCGCCTGCTGCTGCCGATTCCACGATTGAAAACCAACAATCCGGAACAGCTTGAAAAAGTGCTACGCCAGCAAATCAAAAACGTCGGCGATCGCCCACTGTTGTGGAGCACATTGGGCCAGTCACTGATGAAGCACGGCGAATGGCAGGAAGCATCCCTCGCCTTCCGCGCGGCGCTGAAACAACGTCCGGACGCCTACGATTACGCATGGCTTGCCGATGCGCTGGACAGACTGCACAAGCCGGAAGAAGCCGCATCGATGCGCCGCGACGGCTTGATGTTGACGTTGCAGAACAACCCGCCGCAGTAATTTATATCGCCTCGTTCAGAGGCGATATTTTTTTACAAGGATGTCAAAAATGTGCATGCCTTCCCGCTACCTTTTCCGCTTGCCATCGGCTGAAAGTAATCCTGTTCGGGTAAGGTTGTTACTCTGCTTTTTGATATGTGCTGCTCTGGCTGGCGTGGGCTGGCTGACTATTTCCTTCGTGCGTACGGGCAACACCTTCATCTTCTGGTTATCACTTTTTATTGTGTCTCTGATTGCCGCCGCAAAGCAGGATAAAATCAAGCTCCTCGAGAAACGCCGAATCATGGCTGATAAACGTCAGGGGCTTTCCATTTGTCAGTTTGCACGCCAGTTTAACCCTCGTACCGTAGATACATGGATCATTCGGGCTGTGTGGAATACCTTGCAAGAAAACGGCTATATCGGCTACCCACTGCCACTTAAAGCCGACGATAAACTGGACGAAGATCTGGATTTGGTAAACGATGCCGTTGAGTTAGAAGAGCTGGTCGAAGATATCGCCGCTCGCTGCGGACGCGATTTAACCGGAATAGAGAACAATCAGTTTCTTCCCATCGTCACGGTAGGCTCTCTTGTAAGGGTGCTAAATGCACAACCAATGACGCAAGAGCGACGTAGCCTGTTGTTTATTCAGCCATAAAAAAACGCCTGCTCTTATTACGGAGCAGGCGTTAAAACAGGTCTGTATGACAACAAGTGGGTGCTTCACTCAACGTTGTGTCCATGGTGTCTGATGAGGCATAAGCGACATCTGTCAGTGGACGATAAGCACCGTAAACGGCTCTGCGTCATTCCTAAGTTTATGAGGCACTAAGGCGAACATAAGAGATGGAATGAGCATCTACCCAATTATTATGCCACACAGGCCCGGAAAATAACATCCTTTAATACTTGTTATGAGACAATTCTGCAATCCAGGTTTCTTTCGTTCGCAAATAATTACCTGAGCAAATATTATCCAGAACCTTACTCTCTTTAATTATAAATAAAGTGAATTGTTAAAAATATTCAATAATAAATATATATATTAATTACACTCCTAATCAAAAACAGCATCAATAATCAACACCATACAATAAACTTGCCTTACATATCCCCCGCTCCAGGGGTAGGATTGAAAACGCTCTCCTGATTTTTCGATACATTCTCATGGCAAATAAATAATATATTTTCATCATAATTATTTATATCCCCATTTTATCAGGGAGAGGGATCTCAATTATCAATGCTTAATTACGTCATCCATTTAATGACATGAAACCGGAGCATTTTGCATGGAAATTTCGTTTTCACCCAAACTACTGGTGGTCGCAGTCGCCGCCGCTATTCCTTTACTGGCCAGTGCTGCAGATACTCCGTCAACCGCTACCGCGCGCGAAGGCTATGCCGGGTATGATCACCCCAATCAGTATTTGGTTAAACCGGCAACCACTATTGCCGATAATATGATGCCTGTGATGCAGCATCCGGCACAGGATAAAGAAACTCAGCAGAAGCTGGCGGAATTAGAGAAAAAGACTGGTAAGAAACCGAACGTGGTTGTTTTCTTACTGGATGACGTGGGCTGGATGGATGTCGGCTTTAATGGCGGTGGCGTAGCGGTAGGTAACCCAACGCCAGATATTGACGCCGTTGCCAGCCAGGGGCTGATTTTAACCTCTGCGTATTCTCAACCGAGTTCTTCCCCTACCCGCGCCACCATTCTCACCGGGCAATACTCCATCCACCACGGCATTCTAATGCCGCCGATGTACGGGCAACCAGGCGGACTGCAAGGGTTAACCACTCTGCCGCAATTGCTGCACGACCAAGGTTACGTCACTCAGGCCATCGGGAAATGGCATATGGGGGAAAACAAAGAGTCGCAGCCGCAGAACGTCGGCTTTGATGATTTCCGTGGCTTTAACTCAGTGTCCGATATGTATACCGAATGGCGCGATGTTCACGTCAATCCGGAAGTCGCCCTGAGTCCGGACCGTTCTGAATACATCAAGCAATTACCATTTAGCAAAGATGATGTTCATGCGGTGCGCGGCGGTGAACAACAGGCCATTGCCGACATTACGCCGAAATATATGGAAGATCTGGATCAGCGCTGGATGGAATATGGCGTTAAGTTCCTCGACAAGATGGCGAAGAGCGATAAGCCTTTCTTCTTATATTACGGTACGCGCGGCTGCCACTTCGATAACTACCCGAACGCCAAATATGCGGGAAGTTCTCCGGCACGCACCTCGTATGGCGACTGTATGGTGGAGATGAACGATGTATTCGCTAATCTGTATAAAGCACTGGAGAAAAATGGTCAGCTGGATAACACGCTGATCGTCTTTACCTCCGATAACGGACCGGAAGCTGAAGTACCGCCGCACGGTCGCACACCGTTCCGTGGTGCGAAAGGATCGACCTGGGAAGGCGGCGTTCGCGTTCCGACTTTCGTGTACTGGAAAGGCATGATCCAACCGCGTAAATCTGACGGTATTGTTGATCTGGCAGATCTCTTCCCAACCGCTCTGGATCTGGCGGGGCATCCTGGGGCGAAAGTGGCGAATTTAGTGCCGAAAACCACCTTTATCGATGGTGTAGACCAGACATCTTTCTTCCTGGGAACAAACGGCCAGTCTAACCGTAAGGCCGAGCACTACTTCCTCAACGGCAAACTCTCTGCTGTACGTATGGATGAGTTCAAATACCACGTGCTGATTCAGCAGCCATACGCTTATACCCAGAGCGGGTATCAGGGTGGGTTCACCGGCACGGTAATGCAAACAGCCGGATCGTCGGTGTTTAACCTCTACACCGATCCACAGGAAAGCGACTCTATCGGCGTGCGCCATATTCCGATGGGAGTACCACTGCAAACCGAAATGCACGCGTATATGGAGATCCTGAAGAAATACCCTCCACGCGCGCAGATTAAATCTGATTAAGCTGGCGCTATCGCTGAGATCTGCCTTTGCCAGATGCGATGCTGACGCATCTTATCCAGCATACAGAACGCTGCAATTTATTGAATTTGCACGATCATGTAGTCCGGATAAGGCGTTTACGCCGCATCCGGCAATCAACCGCAGGCGGCCACAAAATGGCCGCTTTTTTACTTATTCACCACCATCAAATGTGCCTGCATAATGTCGCTGGCCGGGCGTCCGTGCGCCAGCAAATCAGCCATTGCTTTAAGATACGGCGGTAGATGGCGGAAATAGCGTTGATATCCGGCACACAAATAATTCAGCCCAGGTTTACCGCTGGCATCGAGCATAAAGCGATGTTTCGGGCAGCCTCCCCAGCACGCTTTTAACACGTTGCAACTGCGACACTGCGCCGGTAACTGCTTAAATTTATCTTCACCAAAAGTCTGCTGCTGCGGAGAATCTACCATTTCTGCAATTGTCTGCTGATGCATATTCCCCAGTCGATATTGCGGATAAACATAGTGATCGCAGGCGTAAACGTCGCCGTTGTGTTCAACAATCACCGAGCGCCCACAGGTTGGCTGATGATGGCAAACCGCACCCGGCGCACCGACAAAATTGGCAAACGCCCATTCGATATTCATCACGAAAATCTTGCCGACGTCGCGTTTGATCCAGTGGTCAAAAATCGCCACCAAAAACTCACCGAATTCCTCGGGGCGCACCGACCATTCCGTCAGTTCACCCTGAATATCGCCGGGGGCGTGTAACTTAAGTCCATCATGAGCAGACGTTTCATCCACCAGCCGCTCCACCACCGGAATAAACTGGATGAATTCGACTCCCGCATCGCACAAAAAATCATAAACCTGCAACGGTTGCTGCGCGCTGGTGCGGTTGACGCAGACCAGCACGTTATAGTCGACATGATGTTTTTGCAGGAGCGTAAGGGCACGCATCACCAGCTTCTGCGTTGGTCTGCCACCTTTGGTCACGCGATATTGATTGTGGATCTCAGCCGGACCATCCAGCGATAACCCAACAAGAAAATGCTTTTCTGCCAGAAATGCACACCATTCGTCATCGAGCAGCACGCCGTTAGTCTGGAAGCTGTTACTTATCTTCCTGCCAGCACCATATTTCGCCTGTAGCGCCACGGCACGGCGGTAAAACTCCAGCCCGAGTAACGTTGGTTCGCCGCCCTGCCAGGTAAAAGCCACTTCGTTTTGTGGTTCACTGGCAGCGATATAGTGACGGACATACGCTTCCAGCGTGTCATCGTCCATATGCGTGACTGGCTTTTCGCGATAAAGGGATTGTTTTTCGAGATAAAAACAGTAGTCACAGTTCAGATTACAATCGGAACCGCTCGGTTTCGCCATCACATGAAAAGCACGCGTTGGAACCTGTTGCAGCATGGTCGCTCCTTGCCTGAAGTCGTCCTTCGATGAATTTAAGGGCGAAATAATACCGTGTGGCAATGAGTTACTACGGGCGTTTATTGCGAAGGGAGAGTGATGAAATGCACAGAAAACAAAAAACCCCGCCGAAGCGGGGTTCAAAATTGGTCGGCGAGAGAGGATTCGAACCTCCGACCCACTGGTCCCAAACCAGTTGCGCTACCAAGCTGCGCTACTCGCCGAAATACTGCTTTTTGAATTTTTAGTTCAATTCTTTAAAGTCGTGGTGCGAGGGGGGGGACTTGAACCCCCACGTCCGTAAGAACACTAACACCTGAAGCTAGCGCGTCTACCAATTCCGCCACCTTCGCATTGTCACAACTTCTAATAATGGGGTGGCTAATGGGATTCGAACCCACGACAACTGGAATCACAATCCAGGGCTCTACCAACTGAGCTATAGCCACCACTACAAATCTTGTTACGCGGTATTACTACCACCGCAGCTCAAGCGCCGGGACTAAATGGCGCGCCCGACAGGATTCGAACCTGAGACCTCTGCCTCCGGAGGGCAGCGCTCTATCCAGCTGAGCTACGGGCGCTTAGCGCCGTTGCGGGGGTGGATAATACGGACTTCCCACCCCTCTGTCTAGTCCCTTTTTAAATAAAATGCGCGTTTGGTTACGGTTTGTGCGCTTTGCTGATTATTTCTCCAGTTTATGCGCTTTACCGTGCCGATTAAGGCCAAAAACTTTATAAATCGCCGTCACCGCCAGCATGAAGATGATGCCGACAAACAGCGACATACGGGTATCTTCATTAAAGTACATACCGATCAAAACGCAAATCAGGAATGCCATTGTTACGTAGTTGGCCCACGGGAACAGGATTGAGCGGAACGGATGGCTAGCAATTGCCGCTTTATGCGCACGACGAAAACGCAGCTGGCTTATCAATATCACAAACCATGGCACCATCCCCGGAAGCACGCTGGCACTGTAGACGTAGACAAACACACGCTGCGGATTGGGAATGATGTAGTTCAGGCATGAGCCAATTAGCAGAATAGCAATAGATACTGCCACACCCGCAACCGGTACGCCGTGACGGGAAACTTTCGCCATTGCCGCCGGCAACTGACGGTTTTTCGCCAGCGCGTAGAGCATACGTCCGCAACTGTACATGCCACTGTTACAGCCAGAGAGCGCAGCCGTCAGCACCACAAAGTTGATAATGCCCGCCGCTGCGGTAATGCCGATTTTGGCGAAAGTCAGTACGAACGGGCTGCCGTTGCTGCCTATTTCATTCCACGGGAAGATGGTGACGATAACGAAAATCGCGCCAACGTAGAAAATCAGGATTCGCCACAGCACCTTGCCTACGGCACTGCGCAGCGTCACCTGCGGATTCTTCGCTTCACCGGCAGTAATACCGATCAGCTCTACGCCCTGGTAGGACGCCACCACGATACACAGTGCGGTCAGGAACCCTTTCCAGCCACCCGCAAAGAAACCGCCATGCTCTGTGAGATTGCTAAAACCAATCGACTGCCCGCCATTGCCAAAGCCAAAGAAAATCACGCCCAGGCCAATGACAATCATCACGATAATCGTGGTGACTTTGATCATCGCGAACCAGAACTCGATTTCACCGTACAACCGCACCGCTGCCAGATTCGCCAGTGCCACCAGCGCCACCGCGATCAATGCTGGTATCCACTGCGCCATCTCCGGGAACCAGAACTGGACATAAACGCCAATGGCGGTGATTTCCGAGATCCCCACCGCCATCCACATAAACCAGTAAGACCAGGCGGTGAGATAGCCAAAGAACGGGCTCATGTAACGATGCGCATAAACGGCGAACGAACCGGTAACCGGTTCGAGGAACAACATTTCGCCCATTGAACGCATGATGAAAAAGACGAACAGCCCGGCGATGATATAGGCCAACAATACGGATGGCCCGGCCCATTTCAGGGTGCTGGCGGCCCCCATAAACAGACCAACGCCAATGGTGCCCCCCAGGGCGATGAGTTCGATATGTCGAGCTTCCAGCCCACGCTGTAGCTCTGGTTTGTTATCTGCCATAAATCCTCGTGTTGTGTTTGCATGCTTTCCGGTGTTACCGGTTATCGTTATGGGTACATCGAGTGTTGCGAATGTTTTCGTAATTCAGGAGAAATGGCAAATAAAGCATTAAAAATTTGAATGCTTTGTGTAATAAAAAGACAGGCAGGCGACGAAGTAACCACTCCGTCGCTTTACAGAGAAAGGAAAATCAGAGATCGCCGGTGTAATGCCAGCGTAAATAACGCAGCAAACGAAGCTGGCGCTTAATGCGACTCGGCTGCGAAAGCAGTCTATAAAGCCACTCCAGTCCCAGTTTTTGCCAGATTTTCGGCGCGCGTTTTACGTGACCGGTAAAGACATCGTACGTTCCACCAACGCCCATATACAGAGCATTAGGGTGCACCAGGCGGCAGTCGCGCATGAAGATCTCCTGCTTTGGTGACCCCATTGCGACAGTGACGATTTGCGCACCACTGGCGTGAATACGCTCAAACAGCGCCTGACGCTGCTCAGGCTTGAAATAACCGTCCTGGCTGCCAACGATATTCACATTCCACTGGTTGCGCAGTTTAGCTTCGGTCTGCGCCAGCACATCAGGTTTACCACCCACAAGAAACACCGGCGTCCCTTCCTTGCCAGCGCGCGCCATTACTTCTTCCCAGAGATCGGCACCGGCAACGCGGGAAACCTGTGCCTGCGGGTACTTTTTACGCACCGACCGCACAACGCTAATGCCATCGGCATATTTAAATTCGGCAGCGTTAATTAACTCCCTGACCTCGGCGTTATCTTCAATGGTCAGCATTTTTTCGGCATTAATGGCAACCAGCGTTCCCTGCTTAAGCCGCCCGTCAGCGAACAGATAATCGAGGGCATGCTGCATATCACGCCAACCGATCAACTGTAAGCCACGCAGCGTATAGGTCGGTGCCGTGGTGTTGTTATTCATTGTTATCCTTCAACCTGCGTCCGGAGCGATGATTTTATTCGTTTATGAACGAGTCCGGCGCTATCAAAAAGCCAGTACAACAGTTTTGCAATCATCAGGCTTGCGCCGAAGACCACGATAAAAAAGACGACACGCGAGACAAACGAATCCAACCCTTCGCGCGCCAGCACGATCATATTGAAGATCGCCCCGAAGCAGAAACTGTGGAGAATCGCAGCCTTATAGCGATTAGTTTCGCGGTTGCCCAGCTCATACAACCAGTCGAACCATTTGATGATCAGACCAACCACAATCGCCCCGAGCGGGATGAACAACGCGCCGCCCATAACAACCAGTGAGCCTATAAGCGTAGGCGAGATCGCCAGCCCGGAGTGGTTATTCAGCACTTCCCAGGTAAAGTAGTTGGCGGAGTTCAGCACCATACTCGGGCGACCCGGCCACAGCCAGGAAGGGATAAAGACATAGAAATCGCGAACAATTGGTGCCAGCCCCTGGAAGTCGATGTTGTCGTAGTTCTGCAACAGCAGCGCCAGATTCTCCCACGGCGAGAAGGTGTCGCGGGTGAGATAGAGAAACGTATAGAACGCCTCATCGCCGCTGACGCTCATTCCATAGCGTTTTAGCGCCAGCCAGAACATGCCAACAATCCCCAGCACGCCCGCCGCCGCCAGCATCCACAACGAAATCCAGCCGCGAATAATGCCGATAAACAGGAAGATAGCGAACGCGATAATGATATTGGCGCGAGTGCCGCCGACAATCATGTAAGTCAGCAAACCGAAGGCAACCGTGCTGACGAGGAAAAACAACCACGCTTTACTGTCCTGGCGCAGAAAGTAGACCACTAACATTGCCGGGATGAAAAAGTAAAAGAAACGCTTTAACGCCACACCAGAGACTTCGCTGGAGAAGATCTGGCTGTAGGAGTTAAGCCGGAACAGCAAAAAACCGTTATGCATGAAAAAGATGCCAACGCTCACCAGCGCGATGCCCATCAGAATCACCCACGTGAGATTGGTTTCCACGCGGTTCATGGTAAACACTGGACGGCGCGGTGCATCGGCAACGCGTTTGCGTAAACGTGTTTTGTAAGTGACGTAGTAAACTGCGTAAAATCCCCCCGCAGAAAGTAACGCCTGCAACAAGATCTCTGGCGGCACCACGGCAACATCAAAGCGAAACACCAGCAAGCTGGTCAGCGGGAAGCCGAAGAAAAAGGTCAGCAAAAACAGCAATGAAAAGAAGACATTGAAGTTAAAGCGCACGCGACGAAATTCAAACCATGTCAGCGTGGCGATAAACAGCGTGCAGAGCAGCCAGACAACAAAAAGACCGCTAAATTGCAGCAGGCTCATGCGACCTCCCCGGTAGCAATAGCCAGCGCCCGCTGCCAGCCTTGCAGATAGTTCGGGCTAAAGAAGGCAATGGTGTTTTTATCCACCGACGCCAACTGGCGCTGCGCTTCACGCACAATATCTTCGTTGAGATCGTCAGTGGTAAACAGCACCGGCAAATGCTGCTCTGTCATATCCTGCCAGAACGGATTTTCCCGGTTAAGCACACAAGGAATGCCCGCCTGAATCAGTAAACACAGCGTACCAATGCCCTGCTGGCGGGCAAAAATAAAGTAGCCGAGATCGCACTGGCGAAGTAGCGCCAGATAGGCGTCAAATTCCAGTTTTTCGCTCAGAACTTGCAGATTTTCTTCGCTGAATAACTCGAGCCCCGCCTGACGAACTTCGTCGATATACGCTGCGTTATTAGGCGGATAGCCCATCGGTACAACCACTTTTACCGTATCGCCAAACTGCTGATGAACAGCGCGCAAGGCGGCGATATGCTCATTGCTGCGATCGCCGGAGTTCCCTACCAAAATGGTCATTTTCCCTTCACGTTGCCGATCGTTCGCCATTGTATTGAGAGAAGGGTCCATCCGGGTTGGGAAGTAAATCAGTTCACCCCGCACCTTTGGATGCGTTTTGGCAAAAAAGCTCAAGTCTCCCCGAGTGGCAAATACACAGCCCACTCGCTTTTGTGCCAGTCGGCGCAACGGATAAAAAAGTTTATATTTCAATCCACTGGAAACTTCATAGAGATCTGCCCCCCAGATGTGCCAGTAAAACTGGCTGGGTTTGATTCCGCCACTAAGTAGCGCCAGCCACAGCTTTGGATTGAACTGACCGTGGAAGAAAAACCGCTGCTGACGGTTAGCTTTCGCTTTAGCGATAACGGCTTCTGCCAGCGATTTTTTCCCAGGGAAAAATTGCACAGAAAGCGCCGGACAGCTATCACTTAAGCCGTCGTCCTTGCCAACAACCATAAACTCGCGCGCGTGCTCGCTCGTCGCGGCCAGCGCGTCATTGAAAAACCGCAGAACGGTTTGGTTATGGTGAGGGATATCCGATCCCAGTACGTGAATCAGTACAGTCATGCCCGCCTACGCCAGAGTAAAAATACGCCACAACAAAGAGAAAAATAGACGATATAAGTTGCCATGTAGGCCTGCGCCGCGCCCAGGGCGCCATGCTCGGGGATCAACCAGTGGGCAAATACCATCAATAAAGTGAACTGACTGACTTCCGCCAGAATATAAAACCGCAGCGACGCTTTGGCGATCACCAGATAACCAAAGACATAAGCGCCCACTTTCAACACATCGCCGACCAACTGCCAGGCAAAGAGATCGCGCATAGCGGTAAATTTATTCGACAACAGCAGCCAGATAGCAAAATCACGCAGTAGCCAGACGGTAAAACTCGCCGCCGCCACGGCCGGTAAAACGAATTTCAGCGATTTAACCACTTCCCTGGTAATATCGCGCTTTTCCGTTAGCCGCGACAGTGTAGGCAGTAAATACACGCTAAAGGAGGCTGTAATAAATTGCAGGTAGGCATCGGAAATACTGCTCACCCCTTGCCAGATACCCACCTCATCCCAGCTATACTGCGCTGCCAGCAGTTTACGCATCATGATGTAAGCAACGGGCAAGGTCACCGACGTAATCAACGCCATGAGCGTAAATTTGCTCAACTGCCCTGCCAGACCGTTATCCCAGCTGGGTTTCAGATAGCTTAACGGGATAGCGCCACGCTTAATTAACATGACGGCGGCAGGCATTACCACCAGCGCGGGAATCAGCGCAAGACCAAGCAACGCGCCTTCATAACCGCCAAAACGGTAACTGACATAATAAGCAATAACGCCAATCAGGCTGCCGACAATCAGTGATAATGCATTACCCGCGGCATCGCGAAAGCCTTTCATTAGCGCCAGCAACAGGTTGCCCCAGGCGATCCCCATTTGCACCAGCGCCACTAAACGCACCAGCCCCTGATAGTCGGTATTACCAAACAATCCCTGGCTGATTGGCGCAGCCGCCAGCACAAATACCAGCGCCATCAGCGTGGAGAAGCCAAGCACCATCGCAGATGAAGTGCCGACCACACGGCGCAGCTGCTGCGGATTATCATGGTACTGGGCAACGTATTTGGTTACACCATTAAAGATGCCCGCCCCGGCAAGCACGCCGAGCACGGTAATCAACTGGCGGAAATTTGCCGCCAGCCCTAGTCCTGCCGGACCAAATGACACCGCCAGTAATTTACCAACCAGTAACCCAGCGCCAATCTTGACCAGTGTACTGGCCGCCGTCCACAAGGACGCTTTTGCCAGAGACATATCAGGAGAAGTAGTTCAACAAGGTCGCAATTACCGTGCGCTGATTGACGGACGACAGGTTGTAGAATAACGGCAAGCGCAGCAAGCGCTCGCTCTCTTTGGTGGTGTAGCGATCTTCGCCGTGGAACTCACCAAAGCGTTCACCCGCAGGGCTTGCGTGTAGCGGAATATAATGGAACACCGCCATAATTTCCGCTTCTTTCAGGAAGTTAATCAATGCGCTCCGGTCATCATTATCCCGCAGCTTAATGTAGAACATATGCGCGTTTTGCACACAGTCATCCGGAATCGATGGCAGTTCGATACGCCCGGCTTTCGCCAGAGGTGCTAACGCATCGTAGTAGTTTTGCCACAGCGCCAGACGTTGCTGGTTGATGCGTTCGGCTGCTTCCAGTTGCGCCCACAGATACGCAGCTTGCAGATCGGACATCAAATAGCTGGAGCCGATATCGCGCCAGGTATATTTATCAACCTGACCACGGAAGAACTGGCTGCGGTTAGTCCCTTTTTCGCGAATGATCTCGGCACGTTCAATCAACGCTTTATCATTAATCAGCGTCGCCCCGCCTTCACCACCCGCCGTGTAGTTTTTGGTTTCATGGAAGCTAAAGCAGCCAATATGACCAATGGTTCCCAGCGCACGCCCTTTGTAAGTGGACATTACGCCCTGAGCAGCATCTTCCACCACAAACAGATTATGCTTTTTCGCCAACGCCATAATGGTGTCCATTTCGCAGGCCACACCCGCGTAATGGACTGGCACGATAACGCGTGTTTTGTCGGTGATCGCCGCTTCAATCAGCGTTTCGTCGATGTTCATGGTGTCCGGGCGAACATCAACAAAAACGATTTTTGCTCCACGTAGCACAAAGGCATTGGCGGTGGAGACAAAGGTGTAGCTCGGCATGATCACTTCATCGCCAGGCTGGATATCGAGCAGCAACGCCGCCATCTCCAGCGAAGCGGTGCAGGACGGCGTCAGTAACACTTTGGCGCTGCCAAAACGTTGTTCCAGCCACTGCTGGCAGCGACGGGTAAAACCGCCATCGCCACACAGTTTGCCGCTACCCATTGCCGACTGCATATAGTCGAGTTCGGTTCCCACCACCGGCGGTGCGTTAAATGGAATCATGTGATCACCTGTATAACCAGTACGCGGTGCTTTCTACATTCGCACCACTTTGTATGTATCGTTTAAGCGCGGCGGTGTTGCCCATTTGGGTCGCCACCCGCAAAGTTGTTTTACCGCGAGCATACGCCCAGTTTAGCGCTGCTTGCATCAGGTGTGCACCTTCTCCGCGTCCTGCCAGTAAACCAATGCGCGCCTCAGTGGCATTCAACTCTCGCAGAGAAACATAGCCGCGAATCTCGCCGGAAGCCGCGCGTAAAACCAGGCATTGATGATCAAAGGTGCCGCGCACGGCATTTTCAATCCACTGCGCATAAAAGCGGCCGCTGGCGTCAGGCGCATACCACGGCGCACGAAAACGGCTTTGCGCGAATGCTTCACGGGCTAACTGGCGCAGTACTGGAATATCTGATTCCTGAGCCACTTCCGCATGGCTTTCACTGACGTTGATCACGGGGAGAGCCAAATCCACTTCCCCTTCTACCAGAGAGAATCCCAGCTGTTGCAGAGCACCCAGTTCATCGGTATTGGATGCGGCAATTTTGGCCTGCACCCGTGACCACGGCGCCAAAACGTCAGGTGTCAGGAGCGGTGCATCAGGACTAATGCGCACGATGGCACTGTTAACGCCAAAGAAGGCGTTTTCCCAGGTTAGTGGTTCAATACTGGCGCGGACGGGCATTCTAATCTCCCTCAACACAGTCTTTTACTGTAATCAGTATCAGCGCCAGACTCCTTTGGTATCCACCACATACTGCTGCTGAACATCATCACCGCTAATGGCTTTAAACTGGCTGTGATCTACCAGCATCACCAGCACATCTGCCGTCGCCAGCGCCTCGTCAAGCTGCGACAGCGTGCAAAGCCCGGTCAGTTTTTTCGGCAACTGGTGAATGTTAGGCTCAACAACCAGCGTTTCGCCGCTGTGCCACTGGGCGATCAGTTCAGCGATTTCCATCGCCGGGCTTTCGCGCAGATCATCAATATTCGGTTTAAATGCCAGGCCAAAGCAGGCAATTTTCAGCTCGCTGGCACGTTTATCAGTGGCAGCCAGACAATCAGCGACCGCCGCTTTCACCTGATCGATAACCCAGAAAGGCTTGTGATCGTTCACTTCGCGCGCGGTACGGATAAGCTGCGCCTGCTGCGGGTTCTGTGCCACGATAAACCACGGATCAACAGCGATACAGTGACCGCCCACGCCCGGACCAGGCTGGAGAATATTGACTCGTGGATGGCGATTCGCCAGACGAATCAGTTCCCAGACGTTAATTCCTTGCTCGGCACAAATCAGCGACAGTTCGTTAGCAAAAGCAATATTCACGTCGCGGAAGCTGTTTTCGGTGAGCTTACACATTTCCGCCGTCCGCGAGTTAGTGACGACACACTCACCTTCGAGGAAAATTTTGTACAGTTCGCTGGCGCGCGCCGAGCAAACTGGCGTCATGCCGCCAATCACGCGATCGTTTTTAATCAGCTCGACCATCACCTGGCCCGGCAACACGCGTTCCGGGCAATAAGCAATATTGACGTCCGCCTGCTCACCCACCTGCTGCGGGAAAGTCAGGTCCGGACGCATCTCTGCTAACCATTCTGCCATCTTCTCGGTTGAGCCCACTGGCGAGGTGGATTCAAGGATCACCAACGCGCCTTTTTTCAGCACCGGCGCAATGGAGCGGGCAGCCGATTCGACGTAGGCCATATCCGGCTCATGATCGCCTTTAAATGGCGTTGGGACAGCAATCAGCCAGGCATCAGCCTCAACCGGCGTCGTGCTCGCTCGTAAAAAACCACCTTCTACGGCAGTTTTTACCACGCTCGCTAAATCAGGTTCGACGATATGGATTTCGCCACGATTGATGGTATCAACCGCTTGTTGGTTGATATCAACACCAATCACCTGTTTTTGCCGTGAGGCAAACGCAGCCGCCGTTGGCAGCCCGATATAACCTAGTCCGATAACAGAAATGGTCGCAAAACTCATAGTGATATCCGATTATTTTTTAACGCTTCCAAAATGCGAGAGCATGCCTGACCATCACCATACGGGTTATGGGCGCGGCTCATAGTTTGATATTCATCTTCGTCTTCTAAAAGACGCGTCACTTCCTCGACGATCCGTTGCTTATCCGTTCCCACCAGACGTACCGTACCTGCGGTCACCGCTTCTGGGCGTTCGGTGGTATCGCGCATCACCAGCACCGGTTTACCCAGAGAAGGTGCTTCTTCCTGAATGCCGCCAGAGTCAGTCAAAATCAACCAGGCGTGGTTCATCAACCAGACAAACGGTAAATACTCCTGGGGATCAATCAAAATGACATTTTTCACATGTCCCAGAATGCGATTGACCGGCTCTCTGACATTCGGGTTAAGGTGTACCGGATAAACAATCTGGATGTCCTGATGAGTGGTAGCGATTTCAGCCAGCGCATGGCAGATTTCTTCAAAACCACGACCAAAGCTCTCACGCCTGTGACCGGTCACCAGAATCATCTTTTTATCGGGGTCGATAAACGGATAATTTGCCGCCAGTTCTGAACGCAGCGTATCGCTGCTCATTACCTGGTCGCGCACCCACAGCAGCGCATCAATTACTGTATTACCGGTAATAAATATTCGGTTGTCAGCGACGTTTTCACGCAGCAAATTTTGCCGGGAAGTTTCAGTTGGTGAGAAATGGTACATCGCCAGATGCCCGGTCAATGTACGGTTAGCCTCTTCCGGCCACGGCGAATAGAGATCGCCCGTGCGCAGTCCGGCCTCAACGTGACCAACAGGAATTCGCTGATAAAAGGCTGCCAGGCTGGTTGCCAGTGTGGTGGTAGTATCACCGTGAACCAGCACAACGTCTGGTTTGAACTCGGCAAGAATAGGTTTTAGTCCTTCCAGAATCCGACAGGTTATCTCTGTCAGGCCCTGTCCTGGCTGCATTATGTTGAGATCGTAGTCAGGTACAATGGAAAAGAGTTTCAGCACCTGATCGAGCATCTCCCGATGCTGCGCAGTGACGCAAACTTTAGCCTCAAAAAAAGGATCTTTTGCCAACGCATGCACCAACGGCGCCATCTTGATGGCTTCCGGGCGCGTACCAAATACAGTCAGTACTTTCACATCGATTCTCTTCGAATAAGCGGCGAGCGCCTTTGCGCTCACCACAGCTGTGTTGCTATTTCGAGCAACGGCGGGTTAATGCGACACCAGCCCCGATCAGCCCCCCGACAATGCCCCACATAATCATCAGGAAGGCACGACGTGGGCTATCGCGTTTTACCGGTTCTTCCGGTGTACGCAAATAGCGATAGGTCTGAAAACGCGGATCCAGGGTTGGACCAACATTAAGGGTGTTTAACATGGCCCGATTCTGATCATAGTCGAGATCAAAGGCTGGGCCGACAGCCTGTAAATTTTCCAGTCGCGCCTGGAGCATCGGGCGCCCCAACAGGAACATTTCTGAATCAGGTAATTCCTCGGCTGGCACGTCTGTCGCACTGCGAGAAATATTGTGTTGCTCGGCGATTTTAAGTGCCTGTTCAATACTGTTCATCCGGCGGTCGTAGATGGACTTAGCCACTTCTTCCTGACGCTTCACCTGAGCTTTCATCTGAATAGTGCGCGCCGCCCATGCGCCTTTCAGCTCATCATTCAGATGGCTGGCTGCACGCTGGCTGGCAAAAGCAACATATTGACGAAGCAGGTTATTAGCATCGGGGGCGGTTTCGGCAACCAGCTTAACGCTGTCATTGACCGCGCGGGCGAAATCACCAGGAATAAACAGGATGTTGTTGATCATTTCATCCAGCAGAGCCGCATCGGCTTTACTGTTACCAACCATCCGCTGTTTGTAATAGTCAGTCTGCAACCAGAAATCGCGGCGGGTATCCCACGATGCCAGTTGCATAACAAACTCTTTATAGGCTTCATCCATAACCGATGGCTGGTCGGCAGGGGCCATATTTGAACGAACATCCAGGTTACGCAAAAATTGCTGCTGCGAGTAGTACCCGCCCAGCATATTTACGGTTGGACGATCGGTAATCGCCGTCGCACTCCACTCCTGACGCGCAAAAAAAGTATACGCCAACGCGATTAAGGCAAACGCCAGCCCCATGCCAATAATCCACAGCTTCCCAGCCCACAAGGTACGAAACAACCCACGAATATCCAGTTCATTTTCAGCGTCTTCGGCTGGTTTCCCAGGCATTGGTTGCGTCATTACATCCTCATTTTATTTGGTTAAATTAGGGCTGCCATCACGGTTTCTGCGCAGTCGACGTTTCACGCGTTTGATGAAGCGAGCAACCTTCCAGGCACGCTTAATGCAATAGCCATAGAGGAAGAATGCTAGCAAAAAGAGCACCAGCATGACCCATTCCGGGACAAAATGAGAATATTCTGCCAGTACGCCAATAGAAGCGAGCAGCGCTGCAGCAAGGGTAATCAACACAAACGCCTGACGAGAAGTAAATCCAGCGCGCATGATCAAATGATGAATGTGCTGTCGGTCAGGTGAGAATGGACTCATGCCTTTACGCAAACGACGATACATAATCGCCACCATGTCCATCAGCGGGATAGCAATGATCCATAAGGCGGTAACCGGGCTGATTGGATGTGTGGCTCCCTGGGTAGTTTCCAACAGGATCCAGATAACAGTAAAACCAATCAGCGTACTGCCGGCATCGCCCATAAAGACTTTGTAGCGACGCCCCAGAATACCAAGGTTGAGCATGATATAAGGCAGGATGGCGGCGATCATGGCAAAGCACCAGATAGCGAGGCTGGTTTGCCCGTCGAACCACAAAATCATACCGATTGCCGCAAACGAGACACAGGATAACCCGCCCAGCAAGCCATCAATACCATCGACCATGTTGAAGGCATTAATCGCCGCCCAGACAGCAAACAGCGTCAGGAAGTAACCAAACGGTCCGAGCACCATCTCCCAGGAGCCAAAGATATACCCCAAACTACTGAGATAAAGTTTGCCGAACACCATCATAACAATGCCAACAGCTGCCTGTATGGTGGCACGGATTTTTACGCTGATATCAAAACGATCATCCAGCGCGCCAATGAACACAAGCACACCGGCACAAACGAGATAGAGAGCTGCATGTGGAATATAGTAATCGACGATTCCGAACGTGAAGCAAATCCCTGCGTAAACCGAAATCCCCCCAACGAGCGGTATCAATCCCTGGTGACGTTTGCGGAAGTTAGGTTTATCCACTAAACCGACTTTTTTTGCCACCTTGCGGGCAAAAAACAGAAACAGTGTCGTGAATAAAAAAATACTGATGAGATCAGTACTCACTGTCAGTAAATTCACAATGCATGCTCTCAGAGAAAATTATTAGCTGAAGTATACCCACGAAGACCTTTATTCAGAAGGGAAACTACTTTCTGAACCTCTCAGAAGCGAGCAAAAATCAACCAATTGATATGTAAATCGCATAAAACACCCGCAAAAACCAGGAATTTTCACACCATCACAGGTATACCGCTAAGATTACAGATATAAAAGCAAAACGCCACGTAAACACGTGGCGTTTTGCTGTAACACTAACTTATGAGCGTTTCATCATCTCGAAGAAATCATCATTGGTCTTGGTCATCGCAAGCTTATTAATGAGGAATTCCATTGCGTCGATTTCGCCCATCGGGTGAATGATTTTGCGCAGGATCCACATTTTCTGCAGCTCTTCCTGAGTGGTAAGCAACTCTTCTTTACGAGTACCAGAACGGTTGTAGTCGATTGCCGGGAAGACGCGTTTTTCAGCAATTTTACGAGAGAGGTGCAGTTCCATGTTACCTGTACCTTTAAACTCTTCGTAGATAACTTCGTCCATTTTGGAGCCGGTATCGATTAGCGCCGTTGCAATGATGGTCAGGCTGCCGCCCTCTTCCACATTACGTGCTGCACCGAAGAAGCGTTTCGGACGATGCAGGGCGTTGGCGTCCACACCACCGGTCAACACTTTACCGGATGCCGGTACGACGGTGTTGTAAGCGCGCGCCAGACGAGTGATGGAGTCGAGCAGAATAATAACGTCTTTCTTATGCTCAACGAGGCGTTTTGCCTTCTCGATCACCATTTCAGCAACCTGAACGTGGCGAGATGCTGGTTCGTCGAAGGTAGAAGCAACAACTTCACCTTTAACCAGACGCTGCATCTCGGTCACTTCTTCCGGGCGTTCGTCAATCAGCAGAACCATCAGTACGCAGTCTGGATGGTTGTAAGCGATGCTCTGAGCAATGTTCTGCAGCAGCATGGTTTTACCCGCTTTTGGCGGTGCCACAATCAGACCACGTTGCCCACGACCGATAGGCGATGCCAGATCCAGTACGCGTGCGGTTAAATCTTCGGTAGAACCGTTACCACGCTCCATACGCAGACGAGAGTTTGCGTGCAGCGGCGTTAAGTTCTCAAAGAGGATTTTGTTACGGGCGTTTTCTGGTTTGTCGAAGTTAACTTCGTTAACCTTCAGCAGCGCAAAATAGCGTTCACCTTCTTTCGGCGGGCGAATCTTACCAGAGATGGTATCACCAGTGCGGAGGTTGAAACGGCGGATTTGGCTAGGAGAAACGTAGATGTCATCAGGGCCGGCGAGGTAGGAGCTGTCTGCGGAGCGGAGGAAACCAAATCCATCCTGCAATATCTCCAGTACGCCATCACCAAAGATATCTTCGCCACTCTTTGCGTGCTGCTTCAGGATGGCAAAAATAATGTCCTGCTTACGCATACGAGCCAGGTTTTCCAGCCCCATATTTTCGCCGAGAGTGATCAGCTCAGAAACCGGCGTATTCTTTAATTCGGTAAGATTCATAGTGGTGTGAGTTCTTAAACTTGGGGTAAATCTCGAACTTAATGTTGTGAATGGTATGGCAGGATCATCCATGCCTGTTTACGGTCATCAACTCATGTCTTTTCGCTGTCTGGTCACAGGAGAGTACGCAGAACTGAAACGACAAGACGGATTGAGTGACGAGCCAGAAATCTGTTCACTTCGCATTTAAGAAAAACAGGAAGCGTTGGATATTACAAGATTCAAACTTAATAAGGTATGTTTAATACGAAGTCAACATTAAGTTAGCATGACTCACGCCGGGCGTCCAGTTTTTAGCGACGGGGCACCCGAACATGAAATTCCCTTACGCCAGGTTAGCGTCGAGGAACTCTTTCAACTGACCTTTAGACAGTGCGCCCACTTTGGTTGCGGCCAATTCGCCGTTTTTGAACAGCAGCAGAGTCGGGATACCACGGATGCCATATTTCGGCGCAGTGCCAGGGTTTTGATCGATGTTCAGTTTTGCAACAGTCAGTTTGCCCTGATATTCGTCAGCGATTTCATCCAGAATCGGGGCGATCATTTTGCACGGACCGCACCACTCTGCCCAGAAATCAACGAGGATCGCCCCGTCCGCTTTGAGTACATCCGTGTCAAAACTGTCGTCAGTCAGGTGAATAATTTTATCGCTCATATATAACTCCACAGGAATAAGCCTGGCGTGTTGGTTTCGTTGTTGGTGTAACATTAACCAACTAAAGGTTGACTTTATTTCACCGGATACGCTTTCGTAAAGCAATAGTAAGCTGATATTCTACCACACTATGAGCAAAACACATTTAACAGAACAGAAGTTTTCCGACTTCGCCCTGCATCCGAAAGTTGTAGAAGCCCTTGAAAAAAAAGGGTTTCATAACTGTACGCCCATTCAGGCACTGGCCCTTCCGCTAACGCTGGTGGGTCGTGACGTAGCCGGGCAGGCGCAAACCGGTACCGGAAAAACGATGGCGTTTCTTACGTCAACGTTTCATTATCTTCTCTCTCATCCCGCGATTGCCGATCGCAAGGTGAATCAACCGCGTGCCTTAATTATGGCACCGACGCGTGAACTTGCCGTGCAGATCCACGCCGATGCGGAACCACTAGCGCAAGCTACTGGCCTGAAATTGGGTCTGGCTTACGGTGGCGACGGCTACGACAAACAGCTGAAAGTGCTGGAAAGCGGCGTTGACATTTTGATTGGCACTACGGGTCGTTTGATCGACTACGCCAAACAGAACCACATCAACCTCGGCGCCATTCAGGTAGTGGTGCTGGACGAAGCCGATCGTATGTACGATCTGGGCTTTATTAAAGATATCCGCTGGCTGTTCCGCCGTATGCCGCCTGCAAACCAGCGTCTCAACATGCTGTTCTCCGCCACGCTTTCGTACCGGGTACGTGAACTGGCGTTCGAGCAGATGAACAATGCCGAATATATTGAAGTGGAACCGGAACAGAAAACGGGCCACCGCATTAAAGAAGAACTTTTCTACCCTTCTAACGAAGAAAAGATGCGTTTATTGCAAACGCTGATCGAAGAAGAGTGGCCAGACAGAGCGATTATTTTCGCCAACACCAAACATCGTTGTGAAGAGATCTGGGGTCACCTGGCGGCAGATGGTCATCGTGTTGGCCTGTTAACGGGTGATGTAGCGCAGAAAAAACGTCTGCGTATTCTTGATGAATTTACCCGTGGTGATTTGGATATTCTGGTTGCCACCGATGTTGCCGCGCGTGGCCTGCATATCCCGGCTGTGACGCACGTCTTTAACTACGATTTACCCGATGACTGTGAAGATTACGTTCACCGTATTGGTCGTACAGGTCGCGCTGGCGCAAGTGGTCATTCCATCAGCCTGGCATGTGAAGAGTATGCATTGAATTTGCCTGCTATTGAGACCTATATTGGTCACTCAATTCCGGTAAGCAAATACAATCCGGACGCATTGATGACCGATCTGCCAAAACCGCTGCGCCTCACGCGCCCGCGTACAGGCAATGGTCCGCGTCGTACTGGCGCTCCGCGTAATCGTCGTCGTTCAGGTTAAATAAAAAATGTCATACTCAAAATCATTCAAACTGTATCAAGATGGCAAGAGAATGAATCCCGACGAGCTTACTGTAGTAAGTGATTCGGGTGAAAGAACGCAGCCAACGCAGAGACAGATTGAAGGATGAAGAGTATGGGTTCCACCTCGTCGCTTTATGCCGCTATTGATCTCGGTTCGAATAGTTTTCATATGCTGGTTGTGCGCGAGGTGGCTGGCAGTATCCAGACGCTGACGCGAATTAAACGCAAAGTGCGTCTGGCTGCTGGCCTGAACAGCGAAAATGCCCTGTCTAATGAAGCAATGGAGCGCGGCTGGCAATGCCTGCGTCTGTTTGCTGAACGTCTGCAAGATATCCCTCCCTCGCAAATTCGCGTTGTCGCCACGGCGACGTTACGTCTTGCCGTCAATGCTGGTGATTTCATCGCAAAAGCGCAGGAAATCCTTGGCTGTCCGGTACAGGTCATTAGCGGTGAAGAGGAAGCACGCCTGATTTATCAGGGTGTTGCTCACACCACTGGCGGTGCAGATCAGCGCCTGGTGGTAGATATCGGCGGCGCCAGTACTGAACTGGTAACCGGCACCGGCGCACAAACGACGTCCTTGTTCAGCCTGTCTATGGGCTGCGTTACCTGGCTTGAGCGCTATTTTGCCGATCGTAATCTGGGGCAAGAAAACTTTGTCGCAGCCGAACAAGCCGCGCGCGAAGTGCTACGTCCAGTTGCTGATGAATTGCGCTATCACGGCTGGAAGGTGTGCGTTGGTGCTTCCGGCACCGTGCAGGCTTTGCAGGAAATCATGATGGCGCAGGGTATGGATGAACGCATTACCCTGGCGAAATTGCAGCAACTGAAACAGCGCGCTATTCACTGTGGCAGGCTGGAAGAGCTGGAAATCGAAGGGCTGACGCTGGAACGCGCGTTAGTATTCCCAAGTGGTCTGGCGATCCTGATAGCCATTTTTACCGAGCTGAATATCCAGTGTATGACGCTGGCCGGCGGCGCACTGCGTGAAGGCCTGGTTTACGGCATGTTACATCTGGCGGTCGAGCAGGATATTCGCAGCCGAACACTGCGTAATATTCAACGTCGCTTTATGATTGATACCGATCAAGCACAGCGTGTGGCTAAACTTGCCGCTAACTTGTTCGATCAGGTCGAAAATACCTGGCATCTTGAAGCGATTAGCCGCGATTTACTGATCAGCGTCTGTCAGCTTCATGAAATTGGCCTTAGCGTTGACTTCAAACAAGCGCCGCAACATGCCGCTTATCTGGTGCGTAACCTGGATCTTCCCGGTTTTACCCCCGCGCAGAAAAAGCTGCTGGCGACGTTATTACTCAACCAGACGAATCCGGTCGATCTCCCATCGCTGCATCAGCAAAATGCCGTACCGCCGCGCGTCGCAGAACAACTCTGCCGTTTACTGCGCCTCGCCATCATTTTTGCCAGCCGTCGTCGTGATGATTTAGTACCAGATATAAAATTACAGGCCGATCATGAGCAGTTGACCTTAACGCTGCCACAAGGTTGGCTGACCCAGCATCCGCTGGGTACAGAGGTTATCGATCAGGAAAGCCAGTGGCAGAGCTATGTCCACTGGCCGCTGGAAGTGCATTAACGTGCAAGGTGCTGGATGCAATGCTGACGCATCTTTTCCGGCTTCCCCAGGGAGTGATTATTTCCCTCGTTTTGCCGCCATCATCGCTTTCAGATTCGCCAGATGACTTTGCCCTTTCTGCATCCGTTCTTCGGCGCTGACCACTTTACGCTCCTGTTCCCAAATCAAGTCATCCTGCGGCAGCTCCAGTAAGAATCGGCTCGGCTCCGGACGCACCAGTTCGCCGTACTGACGGCGTTCTTTACACAGCGTAAAGGTCAATTCCTTCTGGGCGCGGGTGATGCCGACATAGGCCAGCCGCCGCTCCTCATCGATATTGTCTTCATCGATGCTGCTCTGGTGCGGCAAAAATCCTTCTTCCATACCGACCATGTAGACATAGGGAAACTCCAGTCCTTTTGACGCGTGGAGAGTCATCAGTTGTACCTGATCCAGCTCTTCCTCGCTCTCACCGCGCTCCATCATGTCGCGCAGAGTAAAGCGCGTCACCACCTGGGTTAACGTCATCGGCTCATCCAGCTCGCTACCTTCCAGCATCTCCGTCATCCAGCTAAACAGTTGGTTGACGTTCTTCATGCGCATTTCGGCGGCTTTCGGGCTGGGCGATGTTTCGTACAGCCAGGATTCATAATCCATGCCGTGGATCAGATCACGCACCGCGGCAATCGGCTCCCGCTCCGCCAGACGCTGGATTTCTGCCAACCAGTGAGTGAAGCGGGTCAATGCTTCATAACCACGTCCGCTAAGCGTCTGACTCAGGCCCATATCAAAGCTGGCGGTAAACATGCTTTTATTGCGCGTCATCGCCCACTCACCCAGCTTTTTCAGCGTAGCCGGGCCAATCTCTCGCTTCGGCGTGTTAACGATACGCAGAAATGCGCTGTCGTCGTCCGGGTTAGTCAGCACGCGCAGATAAGCCAGCAAATCCTTGATTTCAGGACGAGAGAAAAACGACGTACCACCAGATATTTTGTACGGGATGCGGTTTTGCATCAGGAATTTTTCAAACACCCGCGACTGATGGTTGCCGCGATAGAGAATGGCGTAATCTTTGTACTGCGTTTTATTGACGAAGTGATGCGCAATCAGTTCACCGGTGACACGCTCGGCTTCATGTTCCTCGTTATTCGCGCTTAAAACTTTTAGCTCCGCGCCGTAGCCCAGTTCGGAGAACAGACGCTTTTCAAAGACGTGCGGGTTATTGGCGATCAGGATGTTCGCCGCTTTCAGAATACGCCCGGAAGAGCGGTAGTTCTGCTCAAGCTTAATCACCTTCAACGCCGGGAAATCCTGGCTTAACAACACCAGGTTTTGCGGACGTGCGCCGCGCCAGGAGTAGATCGACTGGTCATCATCACCCACCACGGTAAAGCGCGCGCGGCTGCCCACCAGCAGTTTCACCAGTTCATACTGGCTGGTGTTGGTGTCCTGATACTCATCCACCAGCAGGTAGCGAATTTTGTTCTGCCAGCGCTCGCGTACTTCTTCATTGCGTTGCAGAAGTAGCGTCGGCAATAAAATCAGATCGTCGAAGTCGAGAACATTGCACGCTTTCAGGTGCGCATCATACAGCCCATAACAATGGGCAAAAATGCGATCCCGCTCGCCTTTTGCCTCTGCCGCCGCCTGCGCAGGAGTTTTGAGATCGTTCTTCCAGTTGGAGATGGTTGAAATCAGCTGTTGCAGGAGAACTTTGTCATCTTCAATCAGTCCTTCGGTCAACTCTTTGAGCAAAGCAAGCTGATCGGTATCGTCAAACAACGAGAAGTTCGCCTTCATCCCCAATGCTGCATACTCGCGTTTGATGATATCCAGCCCCAGCGTGTGAAAGGTGGAGATCATCAGCCCGCGCGCCTCTTTACGCCCCAGCGTCTGCCCGACACGCTCTTTCATCTCGCGCGCCGCCTTATTGGTAAAGGTCACAGCCGCGATATGTCGCGCCTGATAACCGCAACCGCGGATCAGATGGGCGATTTTATTGGTGATAACACGAGTTTTACCGGAACCCGCGCCCGCCAGCACCAGGCAAGGGCCGGTAACGAATTCGACAGCTTGTTGTTGGCCGGGGTTTAGACGCATAGAAAAATCGCTCAATGAAAGTCGGGAGGGGAAAATAACAGCGTGGTAGTATAGCCAGCCTCATCCTTACCACTCAAGGCACGATCATGGCAAAAACAGCAGCAGCACTGCATATCCTTGTAAAAGAAGAGAAACTGGCTCTGGATCTTCTCGAGCAGATTAAGAACGGTGCCGATTTCGGCAAGCTGGCGAAGAAACATTCCATTTGCCCATCAGGCAAACGCGGCGGTGATTTAGGTGAATTCCGCCAGGGTCAGATGGTTCCGGCGTTCGATAAAGTGGTTTTCTCTTGTCCGGTACTGGAGCCGACTGGCCCGCTGCATACCCAGTTCGGTTACCACATCATTAAGGTGCTTTACCGTAACTAATAGCAAGGCCTTCTCCGGGAGAAGGCCTTGAACTCTGAATCGCTATTAACCCGCAACAGCAATACGTTTCATATCCGTCATATAGCCGCGCAGTTTCTTACCTACCTGCTCAATCGCATGGCTGCGAATCGCTTCATTCACATCACGCAACTGCGCGTTATCTACCGCACCTTCCGGAATAGCTTTACCCAGGTCGCCCGGTTGCAGCTCTGCCATAAACGGTTTCAGCAACGGCACACAAGCGTAAGAGAACAGATAGTTACCGTACTCGGCGGTATCAGAGATAACCACGTTCATTTCGTACAGGCGCTTACGGGCGATGGTGTTGGCAATCAGCGGCAGTTCGTGCAGTGATTCATAATAAGCAGATTCTTCAATGATGCCGGAATCAACCATGGTTTCGAACGCCATTTCAACGCCCGCTTTTACCATTGCGATCATCAGTACGCCTTTATCGAAGTACTCCTGCTCGCCGATTTTACCTTCATACTGCGGCGCGGTTTCGAACGCGGTTTTGCCGGTTTCTTCACGCCAGGTCAGCAGTTTCTTATCGTCGTTGGCCCAGTCCGCCATCATGCCGGAGGAGAATTCGCCGGAGATGATGTCGTCCATATGTTTCTGGAACAGCGGTGCCATGATCTCTTTCAGTTGTTCTGACAGCGCGTAAGCTCGCAGTTTTGCCGGGTTAGAGAGCCTGTCCATCATCAGGGTGATGCCGCCCTGTTTCAGTGCTTCGGTGATTGTTTCCCAACCGAACTGAATCAGTTTTTCTGCGTATGCCGGGTCGGTGCCTTCTTCCACCAGCTTGTCGAAGCACAGCAGAGAGCCGGCCTGCAGCATACCGCACAGAATAGTCTGCTCGCCCATCAGGTCAGATTTCACTTCCGCAACGAAGGAGGATTCCAGCACGCCCGCACGATGACCACCGGTTGCCGCCGCCCAGGCTTTAGCGATCGCCATGCCTTCGCCTTTCGGATCGTTTTCCGGGTGAACGGCAATCAGCGTCGGTACGCCGAATCCTCGTTTGTACTCTTCACGTACTTCGGTGCCAGGGCATTTCGGCGCAACCATTACTACGGTGATGTCTTTACGGATCTGCTCGCCCACTTCGACGATGTTGAAACCGTGCGAGTAACCCAGCGCCGCTCCGTCTTTCATCAGTGGCTGTACGGTGCGCACTACATCAGAGTGCTGCTTGTCCGGCGTCAAGTTAACCACCAGATCCGCCTGCGGGATCAGTTCTTCGTAAGTACCAACTTTAAAACCGTTTTCGGTCGCTTTACGCCAGGATGCGCGCTTCTCGGCAATCGCTTCTTTACGCAGAGCGTAGGAGATATCGAGACCAGAATCACGCATATTCAGACCCTGGTTCAGACCCTGTGCACCACAGCCGACGATGACCACTTTTTTACCCTGAAGGTAGCTCGCGCCGTCAGCGAATTCGTCGCGGCCCATAAAGCGACATTTGCCCAGCTGTGCCAGCTGCTGGCGCAGATTCAGTGTATTGAAGTAGTTAGCCATGGTGATTCCTCGTGATGTTGTGCTTCTTATTGTTCGGTTCGCGTTTGCGAGATTGAATTCACTATATGACAGGAAATTTATTGCGGAAATTGATATATTCACAACGTCACATTGCAATTTCTGCAACGTCAACATTGAGGGCTGCGCCATTGGATTTACGCGATCTGAAAACCTTCCTGCATCTGGCGGAAAGCCGCCATTTTGGCCGTAGCGCGCGGGCAATGCACGTTAGCCCGTCCACGCTCTCTCGGCAGATTCAGCGCCTGGAAGAAGATCTCGGTCAGCCGCTGTTTGTGCGCGATAACCGCACGGTAACGCTGACGGAAGGGGGCGAAGAACTGCGCGTTTTCGCCCAGCAAACGCTGTTGCAGTATCAGCAATTGCGCCACACCATCGATCAGCAAGGGCCCTCGCTCTCTGGCGAGTTACATATTTTCTGCTCGGTGACCGCCGCTTATAGCCATCTGCCGCCGATTCTCGACCGCTTCCGCGCAGAGCACCCGTCGGTGGAGATCAAACTCACTACCGGTGATGCGGCGGACGCAATGGAAAAGGTGGTCACTGGCGAAGCTGATTTGGCGATTGCCGGGAAGCCGGAGACTCTGCCAGGCGCGGTGGCGTTTTCGATGCTGGAGAATCTGACGGTGGTGCTGATCGCGCCTGCCCTACCGTGCCCGGTGCGTAATCAGGTTTCGGCAGAGAAGCCGGACTGGTCTACAGTGCCATTTATCATGGCCGATCAGGGACCGGTACGCCGCCGCATTGAACTGTGGTTTCGGCGCAATAAAATCAGTAACCCGATGATTTACGCCACGGTTGGTGGGCATGAAGCAATGGTATCGATGGTAGCGCTCGGTTGCGGCGTGGCCTTGTTGCCAGAAGTGGTGCTGGAAAACAGCCCGGAACCGGTGCGTAACCGCGTGATGATTTTAGAGCGCAGCGATGAGAAAACGCCGTTTGAACTGGGTGTGTGTGCGCAGAAAAAGCGGCTGCATGAGCCGCTGATTGAGGCGTTCTGGAAGATTTTGCCTAATTAGTTTTACGGCCCCACCATTACCCGAACGGGCTTCCCAATACGACTTAGCATATTCACCAAAGCATCGATGGTGAATTTGCTGCATTTCTTGTTGACGACATCAGAGACGCGCGGCCGTGATATATGTAAAACGGTTGCCACCTCGGCTTGCTTCATCTGGTTTTGCTTAATCCAGAGGGTAATTTCTTCCATGAGCTGTTCTTTGATGACTAACGTGTTTTCGATTTCACTCAGGGAATCAGCGTAAAGCTTTTCTGCTTCCTGCTTATCAAACCCCAAATCAGCAAAAACATTACCGGCAGATGGCGTCACATGGCGAATATCACTATCAGTTTTGGCAATCACAGGCTGTTTCTCCGTTGTTGCACCACCCGGTTATAACGCGTTCTGGCGATGTTTTTATCGTGCTGACTGGTTTGTTGCGTCTGTTTCTGGAAACTATGCAAAACGTAGAGCGCTTCTACGAACTTCGCAACATACATAACGCGATAGATGCCATTGTTGTCACGAATACGAATTTCATTTACCCCAGCCCCAATTTCCGAAAACGGTTTCCAGTCATCGGGTTCAATTCCATACTGAATTTTGTGAAGCTGATAACCGACTGCTTTACGTACCGTTATGGGAAAAGCCAGGAGATCCTCCAGAGAAGATCCCACCCATCGAATTTCTTTTTCATTGGAGAGAGCTCGGGTGAGTAACATAACATCGTTGTGTATAAAATTTTATACATTGCTTTTGACTGGTGCAAGTGATAGTGGTGTACAAATAACCAAAAATAGCGGTGCTAAAGATATGGTGAGCCGAGTTTCACCACAAGCAGGTTGAGCGGCTTCTGGAAAACGTCTCGCAAAATTGAATGAGTGGATGCTTCGGACTGGCAGAAAAGCCCAATAACTGAGGGAAGATCATATCTGGATATTAGGCCCACTTTACTTTGTGGGCCTGAAAACCGAAACGCTGAGTTAACCCGCTAAAAAGAACCTGAACGCCGGGTTATTGGTTTCGTCGTGGCAATCGTAGCCCAGCTCATTCAGCCGGGTTTCGAAATCCGGCTCATGATCGCCAAGTTCGAACGCCGCCAGTACGCGCCCGTAATCAGTGCCATGACTACGATAGTGGAACAAAGAGATATTCCAGTGCGTGCCTAATGTGTTGAGGAAGCGCAGCAGCGCGCCCGGTGATTCCGGGAATTCGAAGCTGTAAAGGCGTTCCTGCAACGGATGCGATGGACGCCCGCCGACCATATAGCGCACGTGTAGCTTCGCCATTTCGTCGTCGGAGAGATCAACCACGCTGTAGCCACCATCGTTGAGCATCTGCAAAATTTCTTTGCGCTCTTCAAGGCCGCGGCTTAAGCGCACGCCGACAAAAATGCAGGCATCTTTAGCATCAGCGAAACGGTAGTTGAACTCTGTGACCGAGCGCCCGCCAAGCAACTGGCAGAACTTCAGGAAGCTGCCCTTTTCCTCCGGGATAGTCACCGCCAGCAACGCTTCACGCTGTTCGCCCAGTTCGCAGCGTTCCGAGACGTAGCGCAGGCCGTGGAAATTGACGTTCGCCCCCGAAAGTACATGCGCCAGTCGTTCGCCGCGAATGTTGTGCTGGGCGATATATTTTTTCATTCCCGCCAGCGCCAGCGCGCCAGACGGCTCCGCCACCGCGCGCACATCTTCGAACAGGTCTTTCATCGCCGCGCAGATAGCATCGCTGTCGACGGTGATGATGTCATCAAGATACTCCTGGCACAAACGGAAGGTTTCATCGCCTATACGTTTTACCGCAACGCCTTCGGCGAACAGCCCCACACGCGGCAAATCAACCGGATGACCGGCATCCAGCGCCGCTTTCAGGCAGGCGGAATCTTCCGCTTCTACGGCGATCACTTTGATTTGCGGCATCAGCTGTTTAATCAGCACCGCCACACCCGCCGCCAGGCCGCCGCCGCCGACTGGCACAAATACGCGGTCAAGATGAGCGTCCTGCTGGAGCAATTCCAGCGCCAGCGTGCCCTGCCCGGCAATCACCATCGGATGGTCGAACGGCGGCACCCAGGTGAAACCCTGCTGCTGTGACAGTTCGATCGCTTTAGCTTTCGCTTCGTCAAAGTTCGCGCCATGAAGCAGCACTTCGCCGCCAAAACCGCGTACCGCATCAACTTTGATATCGGCGGTGGCGGTTGGCATGACGATCAGTGCCTTCACGCCTAACCGCGCGGAGGAAAACGCGACGCCCTGCGCGTGGTTACCCGCCGAGGCGGTGATCACGCCATGCGCTTTCTGTTCTTCCGTCAGGCCCGCCATCATGGCGTATGCGCCGCGCAGCTTAAAGCTGTGCACCGGCTGGCGATCTTCGCGTTTCACCAGAATCACGTTATCAAGACGCGACGAGAGCTTTTCCATTTTTTGTAGCGGCGTGACCTGCGCCGCTTCGTAGACCGGCGCGCGCAGCACCGCTCTTAAATATTCGGCACCTTCCGGAGCACCGGACAGGGGTTGTGAGTCTGCCATCATTAACCCCCCAGTTTCGATTTATCGCGCACCGCGCCTTTGTCGGCGCTGGTTGCCAGGCTGGCATAAGCGCGCAGGGCAAAGGAAACCTGGCGTTCACGGTTTTTCGGCGTCCAGGCCTGGTCGCCACGCGCTTCCTGCGCTTCACGACGCGCGGCAATTTCCTGCTCGCTCAGTTGCAACTGAATGCCGCGATTCGGAATGTCGATTTCGATCAGGTCGCCATCTTCAATGATCGCGATATTGCCGCCGCTTGCCGCTTCCGGTGAGACGTGGCCGATGGAGAGGCCGGAAGTCCCGCCGGAGAAACGGCCATCGGTGATCAGCGCACAGGCTTTGCCGAGGCCCATCGATTTCAGGAAGGTGGTCGGGTAGAGCATTTCCTGCATGCCCGGGCCACCTTTCGGACCTTCGTAGCGGATCACCACAACATCACCCGCGACGACTTTACCGCCGAGGATCGCTTCAACCGCGTCATCCTGGCTTTCGTACACTTTCGCCGGGCCGATGAATTTGAGGATGCTGTCATCGACGCCCGCGGTTTTAACGATGCAGCCGTTTTCTGCGAAATTACCATAGAGCACCGCCAGACCACCATCTTTGCTGTAGGCATGTTCCAGCGAGCGGATACAGCCGTTTGCGCGATCGTCATCGAGAGAATCCCAACGGCAATCCTGCGAGAATGCCTGTGTAGTACGAATGCCCGCTGGGCCAGCGCGGAACATATTTTTTACCGCGTCATCCTGGGTCAGCATCACGTCGTATTGTTCCAGCGTTTGCGGCAACGTCAGGCCAAGTACGTTTTTCACATCACGGTTCAGTAACCCCGCGCGATCCAGTTCGCCAAGAATACCGATAACCCCACCAGCCCGGTGAACATCTTCCATATGGTATTTCTGGGTGCTCGGCGCAACTTTACACAGCTGCGGAACCTTGCGGGAAAGCTTATCGATATCACTCATGGTGAAGTCGATTTCCGCTTCCTGCGCCGCCGCCAGCAGGTGAAGTACCGTGTTGGTAGAGCCGCCCATCGCGATATCCAGCGTCATGGCATTTTCAAACGCCGCTTTGCTGGCGATGTTACGCGGCAGGGCGCTTTCATCATCCTGCTCGTAGTAACGTTTGGTCAGCTCAACAATGCGTTTACCAGCGTTGAGGAACAGTTGCTTACGGTCGGCGTGGGTTGCCAGCAGCGAGCCATTACCCGGCTGCGACAGGCCCAGCGCTTCGGTCAGGCAATTCATCGAGTTAGCGGTGAACATCCCGGAGCAGGAACCGCAGGTTGGGCAAGCGGAACGTTCAACCTGATCGCTCTGGGAGTCAGAGACTTTCGGATCTGCGCCCTGGATCATCGCATCAACCAGATCGAGCTTGATTAACTGATCGGACAGTTTGGTTTTCCCGGCTTCCATCGGGCCGCCGGAAACAAAGATCACCGGAATGTTTAATCGCAGGGAGGCCATCAGCATCCCCGGGGTGATTTTGTCGCAGTTAGAGATGCAGACCATGGCGTCGGCGCAGTGAGCGTTAACCATATACTCAACGGAATCAGCGATCAGCTCGCGAGACGGCAGTGAATAAAGCATCCCCCCGTGGCCCATAGCAATCCCATCATCCACCGCAATGGTGTTGAATTCTTTGGCAACGCCGCCAGCCGCTTCAATTTGTTCAGCGACCAGTTTACCGAGATCGCGAAGATGGACGTGACCCGGTACAAATTGAGTGAACGAGTTCACAACCGCGATAATCGGCTTACCGAAATCGGCGTCGGTCATTCCGGTGGCGCGCCACAGCGCACGAGCACCCGCCATATTACGACCATGAGTGGTGGTGGCGGAACGGTACTTAGGCATACTTTATTTACTCCCAGAGTCTGTCTCGTAAATGGGACGGTGCGTGCCGTCCCATTTTTTGTATTTATTGATTAACTTGATCTAACCAGCCCCATTTATCTTCGGTTTCGCCAGTGAAGAGGCCGAAGAAGGCTTGCTGGATGCGCTTGGTGACCGGGCCACAACGGCCTTCGCCAACCTGAATACCGTCTACGCTGCGCACTGGCGTGATTTCAGCCGCCGTACCGGACATAAACACTTCATCCGCCAGGTACAGTGATTCGCGCGACAGCACCTGCTCACGCACTTCAATTCCCAGCTCTTTCGCCAGTTTGATGATGGCATCACGGGTAATACCCGGCAGCGCGGATGAGGTGAACGGTGGGGTGAACAGCACACCGTCTTTCACTTCAAACAGGTTTTCGCCTGCGCCTTCAGAGATATAACCGTTCACATCCAGCGCGATACCTTCCTGATAACCGTGGCGGCGCGCTTCGCTGCCCACCAGCAGGGAAGAGAGGTAGTTACCGCCGGCTTTTGCCGCGGTTGGGATGGTGTTTGGTGCTGCGCGGTTCCAGGAGGAAACCATCGCATCGATCCCCTGCTCCAGCGCTTCTGCGCCCAGATACGCTCCCCACGGGAAAGCAGCGATAATCACGTCGGTTGAGTATCCCGCAGGCGGGTTTACGCCCATGCCAACATCACCGACGAAGATCAACGGACGGATATAGGCGCTGGTGAGATTGTTTTTGCGGATCACGTCACGACAAGCTTCCATCAGCTCATCAATGCTCTGCGAAACCGGGAAGCGATAGATTTTGGCGGAGTCATGCAGACGCTGCATATGCTCACGATGGCGGAATACAACCGGTCCTTTGTGCGAGTCGTAGCAACGGATGCCTTCAAAAACCGAGGTGCCATAGTGCAGCGCGTGCGACATCACATGCACCTTCGCGTCTTCCCAGCGAACCATCTCCCCATTGAACCAAATGTAATCAGCTTTCTTCGTGGTCATTTTTATATTCCTTTTGCGCTCAGGCGCGGATTTGTTGTGATGTGGTTGTGCTCTGGCAGATGGCAACGTGTGCGACGTCCACCAGTTTATTTAACTGACTAAACAGTAAGTCGACCGACCGAGGGCTGGCAACGGTCAATTCGATATTTATATTTTGTGCATCGCTGGCGGCGGCCATATTCATTGAGCAGACGTGGAAACCACGATGACGCACCACGCGTAAAACACGTTCTAAGGTTTCCGGATTGAAGCGAGCCGATACATTGACCTGATGTTGCATCATGATAATTTCTCCAACATTTCTGAATTACTGGCGCCAGGCGGCACCAGCGGCCAGACGTTCTCAAGTTCGTCGATTGAGACATGAAGCAGGTATGGCCCATCACTGTTCAGCATGGTGTCGAGTGCCGCTTCAACCTGGTCTTTACGGGTGATGTGTTGGCCAGGGATGCCGAAAGCACTGGCTAACATGAGGAAATCGGGGTTATCGGTAAGGGTGGTTTCGCTGTATCGTTCCTGGAAAAACAGTTGCTGCCATTGTCGAACCATCCCTAACCGCTGGTTATCGAGTAAGACGATTTTCAACGGTAATTGCTTGCGTTTTACGGTGCCCAGCTCTTGCACATTCATCATGAAAGAGCCGTCACCGGAGATACAGACGACGGTATCGTTCGGTCGCGCGACTTGTGCGCCAACCGCCGCTGGTAAACCAAAACCCATGGTGCCTAAGCCGCTGGAGGTGATGAAATTTTCCGGGCGAGTGTGGGCGATGTGCTGCGCAGCCCACATCTGGTGCTGCCCCACATCTGTGGTCACGACGCAATCCGCAGGTTTACGATCCGACAGTTGTTTTAACAACAACGGCGCGTAGATAGCGTCACCGGGATGGTCGTAACGCCAGGCATGTTCATCACGCAATTGAGCGCAGTATTGCCGCCAGTCATTGATATTTAACGACTGCTGTAATGCTGGTAACAGAGCATTTAAATCACCCTGTAATGCCACATGCACCTGACGCAGCTTGTTCATTTCTGCCGGGTCGATATCCATATGGATAACACTGGCGTGCGGTGCGAAGGTGTTCAGCTTGCCGGTCACCCGGTCATCAAAACGTGCACCTACGGCGATCAGTAAATCACATTCCTGCACCGCGAAGTTCGCCGCTTTGGTGCCGTGCATTCCCAGCATTCCCAGATAGTACGGATAATCCGCTTCAACTGCGCCCAGCCCTTTCAGCGTACAGGTGGCAGGCATTTTTGTGGCAGCGAGAAATTCACGCAAAGCCAGAACCGCCTGTGCCATGCCCACGCCACCGCCAACGTACAGCATCGGTTTTTGCGCTTTTGCCAGCATCTGGCGCGCTTGCTCGATTTCGGCATGTGGGAAAGTCACTTCGTTTTCAACGGTGGTGAACCACGGTTCCAGATCGCCGCTGGCTAACTGGATATCTTTTGGGATATCGACCAGAACTGGACCAGGACGACCTGAGCTGGCAACCTCAAACGCTTCGGCCATGATGCGCGGCAACTCTTCCAGCGACTGTACCAGGAAGCTGTGTTTGGTACAGGCTAATGACAATCCCAGGACATCCACTTCCTGAAATGCGTCGGTACCGATGAACGGTGCGGACACCTGACCGGTGATGGCAACGACAGGGATGGAATCTAACAGCGCGTCCGCAAGCCCGGTTATCAGGTTGGTTGCGCCCGGACCAGACGTGGCGATACATACGCCAGTTTTGCCAGTAGCACGGGCATAGCCGATAGCCGCCATTGCCGCTCCCTGCTCATGTCGGCACAGCAAGTGCTCCACGCCGCCGTCATACAATGCATCGTAAACCGGCATAATTGCGCCACCCGGATAACCGAAAACGGTATTCACACCCTGTGCCCGCAACGCATGTACCACCCACTGTGCGCCATTCATAGTTAGTTCCCCGTTCTGAATCTTGAGAAACAGAATTTTGTGCTGTTATTCATTGTCTGCTCCTCGGTTATGTTTTTAAGGTCAAAAAAAACCCCCGGACCTTTCGGTGCGGGGGTCTTAGTTCGTTAAGGCTTGATCTCTAAGCCTTTCCTCGTCCAAGTGCAGCCCCGCACGGTGGGATAATAATCACCACCACGCTAATCACGACTAGGCTAATCACTTGTAGAAGGGCTGTCATTTTGTCTTTTCTTGCATCTTGTTCGAAGGAATGCCTAAAGAGTTACCATAGATTTTGCGAATGGCACAAGATATTTTTTAATCACGTTTTGTTGTATTCCCAATCATTTCGATAAAAACCATTGTTTTTTATATAAAAAAAGGTGAGTGAAAAAAATTCAATTTCCGTATGTTTCTTGTCCTCGCCCAGAGGCTAATTTTTTTACTTCTCATTTTTGCGAGAGTTATTCCATCACTCATACAACTCAGATCACGTTGCATAAATAAACGGGAATCAGCCGCTAATTAACGCAATCTGGCAGACTACAGCAGTGATCTCTTATGCACATAATGGTGGCTCAAGGAGGGCTTATGTCACTGTCAATTGTTCATACTCGTGCGGCTCTGGGAGTAAACGCTCCCCCGATCACTGTTGAGGTTCATATCAGTAAAGGTCTACCAGGATTAACGATGGTGGGCTTACCAGAAACAACGGTAAAAGAAGCACGCGATCGCGTGCGCAGCGCCATTATCAATAGCGGATATGAATATCCGGCGAAAAAAATCACCATTAACCTTGCACCAGCCGACCTGCCGAAAGAAGGAGGGCGATATGATTTACCTATCGCTATTGCTTTGCTGGCAGCCTCTGAACAGCTTACAGCCAATAAGTTGCATGAATATGAATTAGTCGGGGAACTGGCGCTTACAGGCGCTCTGCGCGGCGTTCCTGGCGCAATCTCCAGTGCAACTGAAGCCATTAAGTCGGGCAGAAAAATTATCGTCGCGAAAGATAACGAAGATGAAGTGGGGCTAATTAACGGTGAAGGATGCTTGATAGCCGATCATCTGCAGGCTGTCTGTGCGTTTCTGGAAGGTAAGCATGCTCTCGAACGCCCGAAACCAACTGATGCAGTATCCCGCGCGCTACAAAATGATCTCAGCGATGTTGTCGGTCAGGAGCAAGGAAAGCGAGGGCTGGAAATTACCGCCGCAGGGGGCCACAACCTTTTACTGATTGGCCCACCAGGAACAGGTAAAACAATGCTCGCCAGCCGTATTAATGGCCTGTTGCCAGATTTAAGTAATGAAGAAGCTCTGGAAAGTGCCGCAATATTAAGCCTGGTGAATGCCGAGTCAGTGCAAAAACAATGGCGGCAGCGCCCGTTCCGCTCACCGCATCACAGTGCGTCGTTAACTGCGATGGTGGGCGGTGGCGCAATTCCTGGGCCAGGTGAAATTTCGCTGGCGCATAACGGCGTGCTTTTTCTTGATGAGCTACCTGAATTTGAACGGCGTACATTGGATGCCTTGCGGGAACCCATTGAGTCTGGACAGATCCATCTTTCACGCACGCGGGCCAAAATAACCTATCCGGCCCGTTTCCAGCTTGTTGCAGCGATGAATCCCAGCCCTACCGGACATTATCAGGGAAACCATAACCGCTGCACACCAGAGCAAACACTGCGTTATCTCAACCGACTCTCTGGTCCCTTTCTTGACCGCTTCGATCTCTCACTGGAGATCCCATTACCGCCCCCCGGCATTTTGAGTAAAACGATAGTGCCGGGAGAAAGCAGCGCCACCGTTAAACAACGTGTAATGGCCGCCAGAGAGCGCCAATTTAAGCGGCAGAATAAACTGAATGCCTGGCTGGATAGCCCGGAAATACGGCAATTCTGCAAGCTTGAGAGCGCAGATGCGCAGTGGCTGGAAGAAACGCTGATCCATCTGGGGTTATCGATTCGTGCCTGGCAGAGGTTACTGAAAGTTGCACGAACCATTGCTGATATTGATCAATCTGACATTATCACACGGCAGCATTTGCAGGAGGCAGTTAGCTATCGTGCGATCGACCGCTTGCTCATCCATTTGCAAAAACTGCTGACATAAAAAAAGGGCATTTCGCCCTTTTTATTAATCGTCGGAATCGGTGTAGTCTTCAGCTCCTTCAACCTGCGGTTTACCGCCGGAAAGGGTATGAAAACGTTTTGGACGCTTAATACGCGTCATATACTTGGACCACACGCGTTCTGCTTCTGTCACTGGCTCACGTTCGCCACGGCATACTGCTACGAAGAGTTTCTCTTCCTCGGTAACCGGCTCGCGTTTGCCGAGATCCAGCTCATTGAAGGCATAACCATGACGCTCAAGCAGTTGTGCCTCTTTGATGGTGAAATCACCATGACGAGAGAATCCACGTGGATAATGTTTATTGTCGAAATATCGATTAGTCGTCGTAAAGCTTTCCGCCATCCTGCACGCTCCTAATTCTTTGACCGAGCTAGTTATGGCGCGGAGTATTAGTTACGCTTGACAGAGTGTAAAACAAAACATTTAAATCATAACGACAAATAATTTTGCGGAGAGCACTGTGGATACGGAATTGTTAAAAACTTTCCTGGAAGTTAGCCGAACGCGTCACTTTGGTCGAGCGGCTGAATCGCTCTATCTGACCCAATCAGCCGTGAGCTTTCGAATCAGACAACTGGAAAATCAATTGGGTGTGAATCTTTTCACCCGCCACAGAAACAATATCCGTTTAACCGCTGCCGGAGAAAAGCTTCTGCCTTATGCAGAAACGCTAATGAGCACCTGGCAGGCCGCCCGCAAGGAGGTGGCGCATACCTCACGACATAATGAGTTTTCTATCGGTGCCAGCGCCTCGCTGTGGGAGTGTATGCTTAATCAGTGGCTGGGGCGCTTGTATCAGAATCAGGATGCCCACACAGGTCTGCAATTTGAAGCGCGGATTGCCCAACGACAGTCTCTGGTAAAACAGCTACATGAACGTCAACTTGATCTTCTTATTACCACTGAAGCGCCCAAAATGGACGAATTTAGTAGCCAGTTGTTGGGACATTTCACTTTAGCGCTCTATGCCAGCGCCCCCTCTAAGTTAAAGGGTGATCTTAACTATCTGCGTCTGGAATGGGGGCCGGATTTTCAACAGCATGAGACAGGTTTGATCGGTGCTGATGAAGTTCCAATCCTGACAACCAGTTCTGCTGAACTGGCACAACAACAGATTGAAATGCTTAATGGCTGCACCTGGCTACCGGTAAGTTGGGCGCGCAAAAAAGGCGGTTTGCATACTGTTGTCGACAGTACAACACTTTCACGGCCGCTCTATGCCATATGGCTGCAAAATAGCGACAAACACGCGCTGATTCGAGATCTATTGAAAATTAACGTACTGGATGAAGTGTATTAATCAAAATAGCCGGCAAGGATGCCGATGGAAGGATTTACTTCGGAGAGGGTTATTTCAGATAAAAAAAATCCTTAGCTTTCGCTAAGGATGATTTCTGGCAGGGGCGGAGAGACTCGAACTCCCAACACCCGGTTTTGGAGACCGGTGCTCTACCAATTGAACTACGCCCCTAATTAGGGTGGCGGAACGGACGGGACTCGAACCCGCGACCCCCTGCGTGACAGGCAGGTATTCTAACCGACTGAACTACCGCTCCACCGAATTCTTTTACAACCACCGGTTTTATGACCGGCTTACTGCTTAATTTGATGCCTGGCAGTTCCCTACTCTCGCATGGGGAGACCCCACACTACCATCGGCGCTACGGCGTTTCACTTCTGAGTTCGGCATGGGGTCAGGTGGGACCACCGCGCTAAGGCCGCCAGGCAAATTCTGTTTTATCAACACGTCTTTCTTCGACATGTCGATGTAATCTGTATCAGGCTGAAAATCTTTCTCTCAATCCGCCAAAACATCTTCGGCGTTGTAAGGTTAAGCCTCACGGTTCATTAGTACCGGTTAGCTCAACGCATCGCTGCGCTTACACACCCGGCCTATCAACGTCGTCGTCTTCAACGTTCCTTCAGGACTCTCAAGGAGTCAGGGAGAACTCATCTCGGGGCAAGTTTCGTGCTTAGATGCTTTCAGCACTTATCTCTTCCGCATTTAGCTACCGGGCAGTGCCATTGGCATGACAACCCGAACACCAGTGATGCGTCCACTCCGGTCCTCTCGTACTAGGAGCAGCCCCCCTCAGTTCTCCAGCGCCCACGGCAGATAGGGACCGAACTGTCTCACGACGTTCTAAACCCAGCTCGCGTACCACTTTAAATGGCGAACAGCCATACCCTTGGGACCTACTTCAGCCCCAGGATGTGATGAGCCGACATCGAGGTGCCAAACACCGCCGTCGATATGAACTCTTGGGCGGTATCAGCCTGTTATCCCCGGAGTACCTTTTATCCGTTGAGCGATGGCCCTTCCATTCAGAACCACCGGATCACTATGACCTGCTTTCGCACCTGCTCGCGCCGTCACGCTCGCAGTCAAGCTGGCTTATGCCATTGCACTAACCTCCTGATGTCCGACCAGGATTAGCCAACCTTCGTGCTCCTCCGTTACTCTTTAGGAGGAGACCGCCCCAGTCAAACTACCCACCAGACACTGTCCGCAACCCGGATCACGGGTCTACGTTAGAACATCAAACATTAAAGGGTGGTATTTCAAGGTCGGCTCCACGCAGACTGGCGTCCACACTTCAAAGCCTCCCACCTATCCTACACATCAAGGCTCAATGTTCAGTGTCAAGCTATAGTAAAGGTTCACGGGGTCTTTCCGTCTTGCCGCGGGTACACTGCATCTTCACAGCGAGTTCAATTTCACTGAGTCTCGGGTGGAGACAGCCTGGCCATCATTACGCCATTCGTGCAGGTCGGAACTTACCCGACAAGGAATTTCGCTACCTTAGGACCGTTATAGTTACGGCCGCCGTTTACCGGGGCTTCGATCAAGAGCTTCGCTTGCGCTGACCCCATCAATTAACCTTCCGGCACCGGGCAGGCGTCACACCGTATACGTCCACTTTCGTGTTTGCACAGTGCTGTGTTTTTAATAAACAGTTGCAGCCAGCTGGTATCTTCGACTGATTTCAGCTCCACGAGCAAGTCGCTTCACCTACATATCAGCGTGCCTTCTCCCGAAGTTACGGCACCATTTTGCCTAGTTCCTTCACCCGAGTTCTCTCAAGCGCCTTGGTATTCTCTACCTGACCACCTGTGTCGGTTTGGGGTACGATTTGATGTTACCTGATGCTTAGAGGCTTTTCCTGGAAGCAGGGCATTTGTTGCTTCAGCACCGTAGTGCCTCGTCATCACGCCTCAGCCTTGATTTTCCGGATTTGCCTGGAAAATCAGCCTACACGCTTAAACCGGGACAACCGTCGCCCGGCCAACATAGCCTTCTCCGTCCCCCCTTCGCAGTAACACCAAGTACAGGAATATTAACCTGTTTCCCATCGACTACGCCTTTCGGCCTCGCCTTAGGGGTCGACTCACCCTGCCCCGATTAACGTTGGACAGGAACCCTTGGTCTTCCGGCGAGCGGGCTTTTCACCCGCTTTATCGTTACTTATGTCAGCATTCGCACTTCTGATACCTCCAGCATGCCTCACAGCACACCTTCGCAGGCTTACAGAACGCTCCCCTACCCAACAACACATAGTGTCGCTGCCGCAGCTTCGGTGCATGGTTTAGCCCCGTTACATCTTCCGCGCAGGCCGACTCGACCAGTGAGCTATTACGCTTTCTTTAAATGATGGCTGCTTCTAAGCCAACATCCTGGCTGTCTGGGCCTTCCCACATCGTTTCCCACTTAACCATGACTTTGGGACCTTAGCTGGCGGTCTGGGTTGTTTCCCTCTTCACGACGGACGTTAGCACCCGCCGTGTGTCTCCCGTGATAACATTCTCCGGTATTCGCAGTTTGCATCGGGTTGGTAAGTCGGGATGACCCCCTTGCCGAAACAGTGCTCTACCCCCGGAGATGAATTCACGAGGCGCTACCTAAATAGCTTTCGGGGAGAACCAGCTATCTCCCGGTTTGATTGGCCTTTCACCCCCAGCCACAAGTCATCCGCTAATTTTTCAACATTAGTCGGTTCGGTCCTCCAGTTAGTGTTACCCAACCTTCAACCTGCCCATGGCTAGATCACCGGGTTTCGGGTCTATACCCTGCAACTTAACGCCCAGTTAAGACTCGGTTTCCCTTCGGCTCCCCTATTCGGTTAACCTTGCTACAGAATATAAGTCGCTGACCCATTATACAAAAGGTACGCAGTCACCCCATAAAGAGGCTCCCACTGCTTGTACGTACACGGTTTCAGGTTCTTTTTCACTCCCCTCGCCGGGGTTCTTTTCGCCTTTCCCTCACGGTACTGGTTCACTATCGGTCAGTCAGGAGTATTTAGCCTTGGAGGATGGTCCCCCCATATTCAGACAGGATACCACGTGTCCCGCCCTACTCATCGAGCTCACAGCATGTGCATTTTTGTGTACGGGGCTGTCACCCTGTATCGCGCGCCTTTCCAGACGCTTCCACTAACACACACACTGATTCAGGCTCTGGGCTGCTCCCCGTTCGCTCGCCGCTACTGGGGGAATCTCGGTTGATTTCTTTTCCTCGGGGTACTTAGATGTTTCAGTTCCCCCGGTTCGCCTCATTAACCTATGGATTCAGTTAATGATAGTGTGTCGAAACACACTGGGTTTCCCCATTCGGAAATCGCCGGTTATAACGGTTCATATCACCTTACCGACGCTTATCGCAGATTAGCACGTCCTTCATCGCCTCTGACTGCCAGGGCATCCACCGTGTACGCTTAGTCGCTTAACCTCACAACCCGAAGATGTTTCGTAAAACACCATCGTGTTGCGAAAATTTGAGAGACTCACGAACAACTTTCGTTGTTCAGTGTTTCAATTTTCAGCTTGATCCAGATTTTTAAAGAGCAAATATCTCAAACATCACTCGTAAGTGAGTTTTGAGATACAGAGGTCGGCGACTTTCACTCACAAACCAGCAAGTGGCGTCCCCTAGGGGATTCGAACCCCTGTTACCGCCGTGAAAGGGCGGTGTCCTGGGCCTCTAGACGAAGGGGACGTATCAGTCTGCTTCGCAAGACGCCTTGCTTTTTACTTTCTATCAGACAATCTGTGTGAGCACTTCAAAGAACGCTTCTTTAAGGTAAGGAGGTGATCCAACCGCAGGTTCCCCTACGGTTACCTTGTTACGACTTCACCCCAGTCATGAATCACAAAGTGGTAAGCGCCCTCCCGAAGGTTAAGCTACCTACTTCTTTTGCAACCCACTCCCATGGTGTGACGGGCGGTGTGTACAAGGCCCGGGAACGTATTCACCGTGGCATTCTGATCCACGATTACTAGCGATTCCGACTTCATGGAGTCGAGTTGCAGACTCCAATCCGGACTACGACGCACTTTATGAGGTCCGCTTGCTCTCGCGAGGTCGCTTCTCTTTGTATGCGCCATTGTAGCACGTGTGTAGCCCTGGTCGTAAGGGCCATGATGACTTGACGTCATCCCCACCTTCCTCCAGTTTATCACTGGCAGTCTCCTTTGAGTTCCCGGCCGGACCGCTGGCAACAAAGGATAAGGGTTGCGCTCGTTGCGGGACTTAACCCAACATTTCACAACACGAGCTGACGACAGCCATGCAGCACCTGTCTCACAGTTCCCGAAGGCACCAATCCATCTCTGGAAAGTTCTGTGGATGTCAAGACCAGGTAAGGTTCTTCGCGTTGCATCGAATTAAACCACATGCTCCACCGCTTGTGCGGGCCCCCGTCAATTCATTTGAGTTTTAACCTTGCGGCCGTACTCCCCAGGCGGTCGACTTAACGCGTTAGCTCCGGAAGCCACGCCTCAAGGGCACAACCTCCAAGTCGACATCGTTTACGGCGTGGACTACCAGGGTATCTAATCCTGTTTGCTCCCCACGCTTTCGCACCTGAGCGTCAGTCTTCGTCCAGGGGGCCGCCTTCGCCACCGGTATTCCTCCAGATCTCTACGCATTTCACCGCTACACCTGGAATTCTACCCCCCTCTACGAGACTCAAGCTTGCCAGTATCAGATGCAGTTCCCAGGTTGAGCCCGGGGATTTCACATCCGACTTAACAAACCGCCTGCGTGCGCTTTACGCCCAGTAATTCCGATTAACGCTTGCACCCTCCGTATTACCGCGGCTGCTGGCACGGAGTTAGCCGGTGCTTCTTCTGCGGGTAACGTCAATAAGCAAAGGTATTAACTTTACTCCCTTCCTCCCCGCTGAAAGTACTTTACAACCCGAAGGCCTTCTTCATACACGCGGCATGGCTGCATCAGGCTTGCGCCCATTGTGCAATATTCCCCACTGCTGCCTCCCGTAGGAGTCTGGACCGTGTCTCAGTTCCAGTGTGGCTGGTCATCCTCTCAGACCAGCTAGGGATCGTCGCCTAGGTGAGCCGTTACCCCACCTACTAGCTAATCCCATCTGGGCACATCCGATGGCAAGAGGCCCGAAGGTCCCCCTCTTTGGTCTTTCGACGTTATGCGGTATTAGCTACCGTTTCCAGTAGTTATCCCCCTCCATCAGGCAGTTTCCCAGACATTACTCACCCGTCCGCCACTCGTCAGCGAATCAGCAAGCTGATTCCTGTTACCGTTCGACTTGCATGTGTTAGGCCTGCCGCCAGCGTTCAATCTGAGCCATGATCAAACTCTTCAATTTAAAAGTTTGATGCTCAAAGAATTAAACTTCGTAATGAATTACATGTTCACTCTTGAGACTTGGTATTCATTTATCGTCTTGCGACGTTAAGAATCCGTATCTTCGAGTGCCCACACAGATTGTCTGATAAATTGTTAAAGAGCAGTGCCGCTTCGCTTTTTCTCAGCGGCGCGGGGTGTGCATAATACACTTTCCCGCTACAGAGTCAAGCATTTTTTTGCTTTTCTCTGTCAGGATTCTCAGGAGAATCCCGCTGACCCGGCGGCGTGTTCGCCGTTGTTCCGTGTCAGTGGTGGCGCATTATAGGGAGTTATTCTGAGCTGACAAGAGGAAATTTAAAATAATTTTCCGAATGCGCATTTTTTCAGCAAAACACCTGTAAGTGTGCCATAAAACAAGCAATTTGCCGTTTTTGCAACCGCAATCACACTTCCAGGTGGCATACTAAAGAGGAATAAAAAGAAAAAGGAAGATAAGTAATGCCTTTAAGCGCACAACAGTTAGCTGCACAGAAAAACCTTTCATATGTTCTGGCTGAGAAGCTGGCACAACGAATCTTAAAAGGTGAATACGCACCTGGCACCATTTTGCCGGGTGAAATTGAACTGGGTGAGCAATTTGGTGTGAGTCGTACTGCGGTACGCGAAGCGGTCAAGACGTTAACGGCAAAGGGGATGGTTTTACCGCGTCCACGAATTGGTACGCGTGTCATGCCACAATCCAACTGGAATTTTCTTGATCAAGAGTTGCTCACCTGGTGGATGACAGAAGAGAACTTTCATCAGGTCATTGATCACTTTTTGGTTATGCGTATCTGTCTGGAGCCGCAAGCCTGTTTACTGGCTGCAACTATAGGAACAGCAGAACAGAAGGCGCATCTCAACACGCTAATGGCCGAAATGGTTGCATTAAAAGATAACTTCCGCCGAGAGCGTTGGGTTGAGGTCGATATGGCCTGGCATGAGCACATCTATAAAATGAGCGCCAATCCGTTTTTGACCTCTTTCGCCTCGCTATTCCATTCGGTTTATCACACTTACTTCACGTCAATAACCAGTGACACCGTGATAAAGCTGGATCTGCACCAGGCGATCGTCGATGCGATTATCCAAAGCGATGGCAACGCGGCATTTAAGGCTTGTCAGGCGCTACTACGCTCCCCTGATAAGTAACATAACAAACGGGATGGCGGGTTTTCCGTGTATTGCGGCGATGGACTTCTCTATACAGACACTAAATATCACCATCCGGAATACCACCTTATCCGCTATTGCTCATTGCCTCGCCAAGCTATCCGCCATCATCAGTTATACGCTGACGATGGCAATGCTTATTCCGGATAAGTTATTACTGTTGCTTCAGTAGTAATTGAAAGCAACTGATAGTAATAATTTGATTAAACGCCAGCAAAAATCTAAGCCGAACCGCGCGCCATCAGAATCGGAGTAAGTTGTAATCGTTGTTGCTGTAAGGTTGGCTGCGCCATTCGGTGGATGAGTACATCAATCGCCAGCTCTCCCAATTCATCTTTCGGTTGATGGATAGTGGTGAGCGGTGGCGTCATATAACGTGCCAGTTCAATATCGTCATAACCAATCACCGCGATATCCTGCGGGACATGCAATCCAGCCTGGTACAACGCCTGGTAAACACCCACTGCCATTGCGTCATTTCCGGTAAAGACCGCCTGAGGACGCAGCGAATGTGATAACAGCTGTCGCATAGCGTCAAACCCGCCGTTAAATTCAAAATCGCCAGTCACTTCATAGCCATCAGGAATGTCGAGGCCAGCACGTTTCATCGCCGCCCGATAACCTTCCAGTCGCAAACGTGCAGGCGTTTTATCCAGAGGTCCGGTAATACAGGCGATACGAGTATGACCTTTGTCGATCAGATATTGCGTCGCTAAATCTCCGCCCAGCAACGAGTTATCCTGAATGAGATCGCTGTCGCCATCGAACGGCGCCCAGTCCATCATCACGGTTGGCACTGTCGGATAACGTTGCATGATTTCACGCGAAGGCTGATGCGTTTCGGTGCAGAGTAACAGCAAGCCATCAACACGCTTTTGCATCAACGTTTCCAGATTACGATTCATTCGCTGCTCATCGCCTTCGGTATTACAAAGGACAAGACTATAGCCGCGTTCGAAGCAACTGCGTTCAACACCACGCACCAGTTCAGAATAGAAAGGATTAGTGCTGGCGGTGATCAACATGCCAATGGTATGTGTTTGATTAAGCTTGAGACTACGTGCCAGAGCTGATGGCGCGTAATTGAGTTCTTTAATCGCCGCTTCAACTTTGGCGGTAATCGCTTCACTGACGAAGCGATCTTTATTGATGACGTGAGAAACTGTTGAGGTAGAAACGCCCGCCAGGCGGGCAACATCTTTCATTGTAGCCAAGCGTCACCTCTGCCTGTCTAAAAATGCGTCGATCTCTTCACGCCACGGTACGGAAGGTTGTGCGCCTTTACGTGTTACGGCAATCGCAGCGGCGGCATGGGCAAAACGAATCGCCTCTGGCAATGGTTTTTCTTCCAGCAACGCCGTGATTAACGCGCCGTTAAAGGTATCCCCGGCAGCAATGGTATCGACAGCCTGCACCCGGAATCCAGGAACGCGCTGACCTTCACCATTCACGCTAGCCCATACACCACGACTTCCTAAAGTAATCAGTACAGTACGGATACCTTTTTCATGCAGTACCTGCGCCGCCTTCGCCGCATCTTCATCATTTTCAACACGAATACCGGTGAGCTTTTCTGCTTCCGTTTCGTTTGGCGTAATAATGTCCACCAGCGCCAACAGTTCGTCAGGAAGTTCGCGAGCAGGAGCCGGGTTAAGCGCAACGATAGTCTTATTTTGATGGGCGATTTTCGCCGCTGCCATCACACTTTCGAGTGGTGATTCCAGCTGCATTAATAATGCTGAGGCATTCGCAATACGCTCGCGTTGTGCTTCTACCAGCACAGGGGAAAGGGCAGCGTTAGCGCCGGAATGAATACCGATGACGTTCTCGCCTTCGCCATTAACAAAAATCAGCGCCACACCTGTTGATTCGCCTTTGATCACGCTGACCGGAGAAATATCGATGTTATCAGTGGCGAGTTGCTGACGAACGCTCTCACCAATGCTGTCATCACCCGTACAGGCAATAAACGCGATATTCGCACCGCTACGCCCTGCTGCCACCGCCTGATTCGCACCTTTGCCGCCAAATGCGACTTGATAGTGGTTACCGGTTACGGTTTCGCCTGGAGTAGGAAAAGATTGAAGATTAAGGATATGGTCAGCATTAATGCTGCCAAGAACAACGAGGCTGCCTGCGTTTTGCATATTCGGGATGTCCATAAAATGCGCCACCGGGTTAGGGTGGCGCGTGCCCTGCTTTTCTTTATATTACACGTTCATCTGTCGATGACGTATTGATGCCACTATCAGGTTATAAAACCTGACCAAGACTACTGCTTAACAACCAGTTTCAGATCAACCGGATATTTCGCCTGAACTTTTTCGCCTTTCAGAACTTTATCCGCGGTTTCGACACCTTTCGCGCCAATCTGATCGGGTAACTGAGCGATAGTCGCTGCCAGTTTGCCATCATTTACTGCTTTTTCGCCATCAGGTGTACCGTCAAATCCGACGACCATCACATCCGATTTACCTGCAGTTTGCAGCGCACGCAGTGCGCCCAGCGCCATTTCATCGTTCTGCGCAAACACTGCCTGCACATCCGGATGAGCGGTAAGTAGGTTCTGCATTACGTTCAAACCTTTGGTACGGTCGAAGTCTGCCGGCTGGCTGGCAAGGACGTTAAATTTATGAGCAGCAACAGCCTGCTGGAAGCCTTCGCCACGTTCACGGGCTGCGGATGTACCGGCAATGCCTTGCAGCTCGATAACTTTGGCACCTTCGCCCGCTTTCTTCGCGATGTAATCACCGGCGATTTTGCCGCCCAGTACGTTATCAGAAGCAATGTGGCTCACCACTTCGCCTTTCGTGGCCTGGCGGTCAAGGGTGATAACCGGGATGTTCGCCTGGTTTGCCATCTTCACGGCGTTACCCACCGCATCGGAGTCGGTCGGGTTAATCAGCAGAATTTTGGTGCCGCGAACGGTTAAGTCCTGCACGTTCGCCAGCTCTTTCGCCGGGTTGTTCTGGGAGTCCAGCACCACCAGGTTATAGCCGAGTTTATCCGCCTCTTTCTGCGCGCCATCTTTCAGCGATACAAAGAACGGGTTATTGAGTGTGGAAACCACCAGCGCAATGGTGTCTTTTGCCATTGCATTCGCACTAACGGTGGCGCTTAGCGCAACAGCAGAAACCAGGGTAGCCAGTTTTTTCATGTTCATATTCAAGATGTCCTGTAGTCGTTATTACTGCTTTTTGTTGTCTACCAGCACCGCCAGCAAAATCACCACAGCTTTGACGATCATCTGGTAATAGGAGGAAACACCTAACAAATTCAATCCATTATTAAGGAAGCCAAGAATTAATGCGCCGATCAACGTCCCAACAATGCGACCTTTTCCGCCCGCCAGGCTCGTACCGCCCAGAACCACTGCCGCAATAGCATCCAGCTCATAGCCAGTCCCCGCCGTGGGTTGTGCGGAGGAGAGGCGCGCCACTTCAATGATCCCGGCCAGTGATGCCAGCAGACCACAAAGAGAATAGACGATGATTTTGATTTTATTGACGTTGATACCAGAAAGACGCGTTGCCGCTTCGTTGCCGCCCAGCGCGTAGATGTAACGCCCCAGACGCGTGTGATGCAGCATGTACCAGGCCGCGAGGAAGACAATCCCCATGATCCAGACTGGCGTCGGTACGCCCAGCGGACGACCAATACCAAACCAGCCAAACAGATCGGCGTTCTCAGTAAAGCCGGTATTCACTGGGCTTCCGTTGGTATAAACCATGGTCACGCCGCGCAGTAAAAGCATCATAACCAGCGTGGCGATAAACGCCTGGACGCGACCTTTCGCTACAATCACCCCGGTTACCGCGCCAATTGCGGCACCTAATGCCAGTGCGGCAGCGACAGCCACCAGCGCGTTGACTTCAATGCCGACGATAGATGCAGCAACTGCGCCAGTCAGCGCCAACAGAGAACCGACGGACAGGTCGATGCCCGACGTCAGGATCACCAGCGTCATCCCGACCGCCATAATGGCGTTCACCGAGGTTTGCTGGAGAATATTGAATAAGTTATTGATGGTGAAAAAGTTCGGGCTTAACGTCGAGACAATCGCGATCAGCACCAGCAGAGCGATAAGCGATTTCTGCTCCATCAGCCACGCTTTCGTGAAATAACGGCGACCAGAAACAGTCTGGGTTGTCATTTTTTTACTCCTGATTCACGCGATTAAGCTTGCCCACAGCGGCAGCCATTAACACTTCCTGGGTGGCCTGCTCACGAGTAAATTCCCCGCTGAGATGCCCTTCATGCATGACGATGATGCGATCGCTCATGCCTAATACTTCTGGCATCTCTGATGACACCAGAATGATGCTCAAGCCATCGGCTTTGAACTGGTTAATCAGTTGATAGATCTCTTTTTTCGCGCCGACATCTACACCACGGGTAGGTTCATCAAGGATAAGTACTTTCGGACGCGTCATCAGACCGCGGGCAATCGCCACTTTTTGCTGATTGCCACCGGAGAGCAGGCCAATTGCCTGTTCCATTGACGGCGTTTTCACATTGAACAGGCGAATAAAATCACTCACAGCCTGTTGTTCATCGGCATGCTTCAAACTGCCGCCAGTACGGCTGAAGTAGCGCAGCGCAGTCAGCGACATATTTTCTTTTACTGACATGCCCAGTACTAAACCGTCGCGCTTACGGTCTTCAGAGATATACACAATGCCGTTTGCCAGGCCATCCTGCGGTGAACGAGTAATAACTTCATGCCCATCCAGCGTGACATAACCGCTGGTGCGCGGCAGTGCGCCATAGAGCACTTTCATCAATTCGGTACGCCCCGCGCCCATCAAACCAGAGACGCCAAGGATTTCGCCATTGCGTAGGGTAAAAGAAACGTTGTTAACACCAGGTCCGCAGAGATTATCGACTTTCAGGCGGATATCTCCCGGCTCTTTGTCCAGGTGTGGATACTGCTCTTCCAGCTTGCGGCCCACCATCATCTCAATCAGCGAATCTTCGGTCAGTGATGCCACTTCACGCTCGGCAATAAATTGCCCGTCACGAAAAACGGTAACGTCATCGCAAATCTCGAAGATTTCTTTCATGCGGTGGGAGATATAGACAATGCCGCGCCCTTGCGATTTCAGCTCGCGGATGACGCGGAACAGGGATTCGGTTTCGGTATCAGTCAGCGCATCAGTCGGTTCATCCATAATGATGACTTTCGACTCAAAGCTCAGCACTTTGGCGATTTCAACCATTTGCTGGTCACCGATGGAAAGATCGCCCACCAGCTTGTCGCTTTTAAAGCGCAGGTTAAGTTTAGCCAGTAATTTATCCGCTTCGGCATACATGGTTTTCCAGTCAATTTTGCCAAAGCGATTAACAAACTCACGACCGAGGAAAATGTTTTCGGCAATGGTCAACTGCGGGATCAGGTTCAGCTCCTGGTGGATAATCCCAATCCCGGCTTCCTGGGAAGATTTCGGCCCGGTAAATGTCGTTTCTTTCCCCAGCCATAAAAGCGTACCGGCATCGCGAGTATAGATACCGGTAAGCACTTTCATCATGGTGGATTTACCCGCGCCGTTTTCGCCTACCAGCGCCATCACGCGGCCCGGATAGACATTTAACGCGGCGCCCGAGAGGGCTTTTACGCCCGGAAAGGCTTTATCAATGCCTTTAAGCTGTAGTAATGCTTCCATGACGACCTCAGAACGTCACGCCAGCACAGAGAATGATATTCGCATACGGAGAACATTCTCCGCTGCGAATTACCGCCTGACTTTCTGCGGTTAGTTGTTTGAATTGTTCATGCGTGGTGTAACGAATTTCAATGGTGTTTCCCTGGTGTTGTTGCAGCTGCTCAAGGTGAGTGAGCAACGTTTCGTGGAGTTGCGGATTATGTTGTTTGATCTCTTCCGCGATAATGGCTGCCTCAACCTGCATTTCACTCGTAACAACTCCCAGTACCTGCATAAAAGAAGGTACGCCCTGGGTTAATGCCACATCGATACGCGTTGTACTTTTGGGGATGGGTAAACCAGCATCACACACCACCAGCGTATCGGTATGCCCCAGACGGGAGATCACCGACGAAATATCAGAATTAAGAACGGTGCCTTTTTTCATTTTTTTCTCCATCAGCGAAACGTTTCGCTGACCAGCAGTTTAATCCTGACTGAACAGAGAAAACCATCGCAACGTTACTGAAATGTGATCAACATCGAAACGTTTTACATCGTGATTAAGCATGAAAAACAAAAACGCCCCCTTTATGGAGAAAGGAGGCGTCTGGCGTTAGATTTCGACCTGAGTACCTAGTTCAATAACCCGGTTTGGTGGGATTTCAAACTGATCTGGTGCACGCAGTGCATTACGCTGCAACAGCAAGTACAGTTTGCCACGCAAACGTAAGTACCACGGGCGTTTGCCGAGGATCAACGACTCATGGGACATAAAGAAGGAGGTTTCCATCATCCGGCAACTTAACCCTTCCAGGCCACAGCGGTGGAAGACTTCTTCCACGTTTGGAGTTTCCCGCCAGCCGTAACTTGCCACCACGCGCCAGAAAGTGGGCGACAGTTGTTCAATCTGTACCCGACGGACGTTATGGACATATGGCGCGTCTTCGGTGCGCAGAGTTAACAGAATTACCCGCTCATGCAATACCTTGTTATGTTTCAGGTTATGCATCAGCGCAAAGGGAATGACGTTGATTGCACGCGACATGTACACCGCAGTTCCGGGAACGCGAACGGGCGGTGATTTCTCCAGCGAAGCAATCATCGCTTCCAGAGAATTACCATGTTCATGCATCCGTCGCAGCAGGCGGAAACGCTCGCTCTTCCAGGTGGTCATCACGATAAACATCACCGTACCGAGGCTCAATGGCAACCAGCCGCCGGAGAGCAGTTTATCGAGGTTAGCGGTGAACAATGGAATATCGACACAAAGGAAGGCTATCAGGATCAGCGCAACAAAATACTTATTCCAGTGCCAGTTCTGACGCGCCACGGTAGTCGAAAGAATAGACGTCAGCACCATGGTTCCGGTTACCGCAATCCCATACGCCGCCGCCAGGTTACTGGAGTGCTCAAAGCTGACAATCACAATCACGACCGCGACATAGAGCATCCAGTTCACAAACGGAATATAGATTTGCCCTGACTCCATTTCGGAGGTGTGAATGATACGCATCGGCGAAAGATATCCCAGACGTACCGCCTGACGCGTCAATGAGAAAACGCCAGAGATAACTGCCTGCGAGGCAATCACCGTTGCCAGTGCAGCGATGATCAGCAGCGGGATTAGCGCCCAATCCGGTGCTAACAGGAAGAACGGGTTCTTAATCGCTTCCGGGTTCTTTAACAACAGCGCTCCCTGGCCGAAGTAATTAAGGGTTAAGGAAGGCAAGACGACAGTGAACCACGCCAGGCGAATCGGGAACTTACCAAAATGCCCCATATCGGCATACAGCGCCTCGACTCCGGTAATCGACAGCACCACCGCCCCTAATGCAATAAAAGAAACCGTTTTGTATTCAAGGAAGAAATGCACCGCCCACATCGGATTCAGTGCATGCAGCACTTCCGGGTTAGCAATAATGCTACGTAACCCAAGCCCTGCCAGAATCAAAAACCAGGTCAGCATGATCGGCGCAAACAGCTTACCGACCATAGCCGTGCCATGTTTTTGAATCATAAACAGTAAAGTAAGAACGATGATTGAGAGGGGAACTATCCAGGTATCCAGTTGCGGGGCGACGATTTCCAGACCTTCAATGGCAGACATCACCGAAATAGCGGGAGTAATGACGACTTCACCATAGAAAAAGCTGCCACCGATTAGCCCCATAATCACTAACATTGAGGTCGTTCGAGCCGACGTATTACGCCCGGCAAGCGACATCAACGTCAGAATTCCCCCTTCTCCGGCGTTATCCGCGCGCATCACGAAGGTAAGGTATTTGATGGAAACCACAAAGATTAGCAGCCAGAAGATCAGCGATAAAAAGCCAAACACAGCATCGCGTTCAACGCCAAAACCAAACTGGCCGGACAAACATTCACGAAGTGTATATAACGGGCTGGTACCAATATCGCCGTAGACAACTCCAATCGCCGCGAGGGTAATCGCGGGCAACGATTGCTTATTATCAGTGCTCATAGACTAGTCTTTCGTTGAAATATGAAATGTGTGCGTAGTCCCTTGGCCCACAAAAAAGCGCACAGTATGCACGATTAACGGCAAAATCGTACTCCTAAATGCGGCCACATTAACCTGGCTCAAAGAAAAATATCCCTTCTTTGAGACTATTTTTGCCACCAGCAAGAAACGTCTATACTCGCAATTTACGCAGAACTTTTGACGAAAGGACGCCACTTCATTATGGCTCACCCTCATTTATTAGCGGAAAGAATTTCCCGCCTGAGCAGCGCGCTGGAAAAGGGGCTTTATGAACGTAGCCACGCTATCCGCCTTTGTTTGTTAGCGGCATTAAGTGGTGAAAGCGTGTTCTTGCTTGGCCCTCCAGGTATTGCTAAAAGTCTGATCGCCCGTCGCTTAAAATTCGCCTTCCAGAATGCGCGCGATTTTGAATATCTGATGACCCGCTTCTCCACCCCGGAAGAAGTTTTTGGCCCCCTTTCCATTCAGGCGTTAAAAGATGAAGGACGCTATGAACGCTTAACCAGCGGTTACCTGCCGGAAGCAGAAATCGTCTTTCTGGATGAAATCTGGAAAGCTGGCCCGGCGATTCTTAATACCCTGCTCACCGCCATTAACGAACGTCAATTCCGTAACGGTGCTCATGTCGAAAAAATCCCGATGCGCTTGCTCGTGGCGGCCTCCAACGAGCTGCCGGAAGCAGACAGCAGTCTGGAAGCGTTATATGACCGCATGCTGATTCGTCTGTGGTTAGATAAAGTGCAGGATAAAGCGAATTTCCGCTCCATGCTGACCAGCCAACAAGATGAAAATAACAATCCGGTTCCTGCCGCCTTGCAGGTCACTGATGAAGAATATGAACGCTGGCAGAAAGAGATTAGTGAAATTACGCTGCCCGATCATGTATTTGAGCTGATTTTTATGCTGCGCCAGCAACTGGATAAATTACCGGATGCACCTTACGTCTCCGATCGTCGCTGGAAAAAAGCGATCCGCTTATTGCAGGCCAGCGCTTTTTTTAGTGGTCGCAGTGCTGTTGCCCCGGTTGATCTTATCTTGCTGAAAGATTGCCTGTGGTATGACGCGCAAAGCCTGAATTTGATTCAACAACAAATTGATTTATTGATGACCGGTCACGCCTGGCAACAGCAAGGGATGTTGACCCGCCTGGGCGCGATTGTGCAACGTCGTCTGCAACTCCAGCAGCAACAAAGCGATAAAACAGCCTTAACGGTAATTCGTCTGGGCGGCATTTTCAGCCGTCGTCAGCAGTATCAGCTTCCTGTCAACGTTACTGCTTCCAATCTGACTCTGCTGCTGCAAAAACCGTTAAAACTGCATGATATGGAAGTCGTTCATATCACCTTTGAGCGTAGCGCGCTGGAACAGTGGCTGAGCAAAGGTGGTGAGATTCGTGGCAAACTGAACGGTATCGGCTTTGCCCAGAAACTGAATCTGGAAGTTGATAGCGCCCAACATCTGGTTGTACGCGATGTAAGTTTACAAGGCAGTATGCTGGCGCTCCCCGGTTCATCGGCTGAAGGTCTGCCAGGTGAAATAAAACAACAACTGGAAGAGCTTGAAAGCGACTGGCGTAAGCAACATGTTTTATTCAGCGAACAGCAAAAATGTCTGTTTATCCCTGGCGACTGGTTAGGTCGCATTGAAGCCAGCCTACAGGATGTCGGCGCCCAGATTCGCCAGGCGCAACAATGCTAACACTGGATACGCTCAATGTGATGCTGGCCGTCAGCGAAGAGGGATTGATCGAAGAGATGATCATCGCGCTGCTGGCCTCACCGCAGCTGGCGGTCTTCTTTGAAAAATTCCCACGACTGAAGGCGGCAATCACTGATGATGTTCCCCGCTGGCGTGAGGCGCTGCGCAGTCGGCTGAAAGATGCCCGAGTCCCGCCGGAACTCACCGAAGAGGTGATGTGCTATCAGCAAAGCCAGCTTCTCTCCACGCCGCAGTTTATTGTGCAGCTACCGCAGATTCTGGACTTACTGCATCGTCTGAATTCCCCGTGGGCCGAACAAGCCCGACAGCTGGTTGATGCTAACAGCACTATCACTCAGTCATTGCATACGCTTTTTCTCCAGCGTTGGCGCTTAAGCCTGATTGTGCAAGCGACGACCCTGAATCAGCAGTTATTAGAAGAAGAACGCGAACAACTGTTGAGCGAAGTTCAGGAACGCATGACATTAAGCGGACAGCTCGAACCAGTTCTGGCAGATAACAACACCGCAGCCGGTCGTCTGTGGGATATGAGCGCCGGTCAGCTTAAACGCGGCGACTATCAGTTGATTGTGAAATACGGGGAATTTCTTAACGAACAGCCGGAACTGAAACGTCTGGCGGAACAGCTGGGACGTTCGCGGGAGGCCAAATCAATACCCCGCAACGATGCGCAGATGGAAACCTTCCGCACCATGGTGCGCGAACCGGCAACCGTTCCTGAGCAGGTTGATGGCCTGCAACAAAGCGATGATATTTTACGCCTTCTGCCGCCGGAACTGGCGACACTGGGCATCACTGAACTGGAATATGAATTTTATCGTCGGCTGGTGGAAAAACAGTTGCTCACCTATCGTCTGCACGGTGAATCATGGCGTGAAAAAGTGATCGAACGCCCGGTGGTACATAAAGATTACGACGAACAACCGCGTGGACCGTTTATTGTCTGCGTAGATACTTCCGGCTCAATGGGCGGTTTTAATGAGCAGTGTGCGAAAGCGTTCTGTCTGGCCTTGATGCGCATAGCCCTCGCTGAAAATCGACGCTGCTATATTATGTTATTTTCCACCGAGATCGTCCGTTACGAGCTTTCAGGCCCACAAGGTCTTGAACACGCGATCCGCTTTTTAAGTCAGCAGTTTCGTGGCGGCACCGATCTGGCCAGTTGTTTTCGCGCCATTATGGAACGTTTACAAAGTCGGGAATGGTTTGACGCTGATGCGGTGGTGATTTCTGATTTTATCGCCCAGCGGTTGCCTGACGATGTGACGAGTAAAGTGAAAGAGTTGCAGCGGGTACATCAACATCGCTTTCATGCCGTGGCGATGTCGGCACACGGCAAACCCGGCATCATGCGCATTTTCGATCATATCTGGCGCTTTGATACCGGGATGCGAAGCCGCCTGCTCAGACGCTGGCGGCGATAAACGATTACAGCAGAGAAGGGACGCTCTCGCGAACGGCTGCTGGCCATACACCACACTGAACCTGGCCGATATGTGGCAGTTGCAGCAGCAGCATGGTCAAACGAGACTGGCCGATACCGCCGCCGATGGTCTGCGGCATTTCACCACGCAGCAGCGCCTGATGCCATTCCAGCTGCAGACGATCTTCATCACCGGTCAGCGCCAGTTGATGCTTCAGCGTGTCGGCATCCACGCGGATCCCCATGGAAGAAAGCTCAAACGCATCTTCCAGTACCGGGTTCCATACCAGAATATCGCCGTTCAGACCCGCATGGCCCAGCTCTGACGGGGTGCTCCAGTCATCATAATCCGGTGCGCGCACGTCGTGGCGATGACCATCACTCAGCTTGCCACCAATCCCGACGAGGAATACCGCGCCAAGATCTTTCGCAATCGCCCGCTCACGCCCTTTGGCATCGAGATCCGGATAACGAGACAGTAACTCCTGGCTGTGTACGAAGTGGATCTGATCCGGCAGGAACGGTGCCAGACCAAACTCTTCGCTAACAGCAGCTTCGGTTGCTTTAATTCCCGCCCAGATCGCCTCTACTGTGCTTTTCAGAGTGGAGAATTGACGCTCACCGTCGCCCATTACGCGTTCCCAGTCCCACTGGTCAACATAGACCGAGTGCAGCGGGGAAAGACGGTCTTCATCGGGGCGAAGGGCTTTCATGTGCGTGTACAGCCCTTCGCCCACGCTGAAGTCGTGTTGCCCTAATGTCTGACGTTTCCACTTCGCCAGTGAATGAACCACTTCGAACTGGGCATCAGGCAGAGCTTTCACTTTTACCTGTACCGCTTTTTCACAGCCCGACAAGTTATCCTGCGTGCCATCCCCCACACGGCTAAGAATCGGCGCCTGGACTTCAATCAGCCCTAAGCGTTCTTCCAGTTGACGAGAAAAGTGAGATTTCACGAAGCTAATTTGACGTTGTTTGGCAATGTAAGCGGTTTTCATTTTTTATACTCCTGCGTCCTGTTGCTTATGATTAAGCAACAAAAACCGACACACATGCAATAATCATTCAATAAAAAGCCTAACTCACTTTTGATTCGTTAAAAAATAAGGCTAAAATAGAATAAATCATCAATACACATAAGAAAATCCTATGGAAAATTATCTGATCGACAATCTGGACCGCGGCATCCTGGAAGCATTAATGGGTAATGCACGCACCGCTTACGCCGAACTGGCGAAACAATTTGGTGTCAGTCCGGGGACGATTCACGTTCGTGTAGAGAAAATGAAGCAGGCGGGGATCATTACCGGCGCCCGTATCGACGTCAGCCCAAAACAGCTCGGTTATGACGTAGGCTGTTTTATCGGCATTATCCTGAAGAGCGCAAAAGACTATCCTTCCGCGCTGGCAAAGCTGGAAAGTCTCGACGAAGTCACCGAAGCCTATTACACCACCGGCCACTACAGCATCTTTATAAAAGTAATGTGCCGCTCGATCGACGCCCTCCAGCATGTACTTATCAACAAGATCCAAACAATTGATGAAATTCAGTCCACCGAGACACTGATCGTCCTGCAGAACCCGATCATGCGCACCATCAAGCCATGATCAGCTTTTTTAATCCCATACTTTTCCACAGGTAGATCCCAGCGCGTTCACAGCGTACAATACGCCACTCTTAATAAAGGTGGCGGTTTATGGCAGATATCACTCTTATCAGCGGCAGCACCCTGGGCGGTGCCGAATATGTAGCAGAACACCTGGCTGAAAAGCTGGAAGAGGCGGGTTTTACCACCGAAACGCTGCACGGCCCGCTGTTAGAAGATTTATCTGCCTCTGGGATCTGGCTGGTTATCAGCTCAACCCACGGTGCCGGAGACATTCCGGACAACCTTTCTCCTTTATATGAAGCTTTACAGGAACAAAAACCCGATCTTTCTGCGGTACGCTTTGGCGCAATCGGTATTGGTAGTCGTGAATACGACACTTTTTGTGGTGCGATCGATAAACTCGAGGCAGAACTCAAAAATTCCGGGGCAAAACAGACAGGCGAAACACTGAAGATCAACATCCTTGATCACGACATTCCGGAAGATCCGGCAGAAGAATGGCTGGGATCTTGGATTAATTTACTCAAATAAGTATACAGATCGTGCGATCTACTGTGGATAACTCTGTCAGGAAGCTTGGATCAACCGGTAGTTATCCAAAGAACAACTGTTGCTCAGTTTTTGAGTTGTGTATAACCCCTCATTCTGATCCCAGCTTATACTGTCCAGGATCACCGATCATTCACAGTTAATGATCCTTTCCAGGTTGTTGATCTTAAAAGCCGGATCCTTGTTATCCACAGGGCAGTGCGATCCTAATAAGAGATCACAATAGAACAGATCTCTAAATAAATAGATCTTCTTTTTAATACCCAGGATCCCGGGGCTTTCTCAAGCTGACAAAGTTGAGTAGAATCCACGGCCCGGGCTTCAATCCATTTTCATACCGCGTTATGCGAGGCAATCACCATGTTTTATCCGGATCCTTTTGACGTCATCATCATTGGCGGGGGTCATGCAGGCACCGAGGCTGCGATGGCCGCGGCGCGTATGGGTCAACAGACTCTGCTTTTGACACACAATATCGACACTCTGGGGCAGATGAGCTGCAACCCGGCGATCGGCGGTATTGGGAAGGGACATCTGGTAAAAGAAGTGGATGCACTCGGCGGTCTGATGGCGAAAGCGATCGATCAGGCAGGTATCCAGTTTAGGATACTAAACGCCAGCAAAGGGCCGGCGGTTCGCGCTACCCGAGCTCAGGCGGATCGTGTGCTCTATCGTCAGGCGGTACGCACGGCGCTGGAGAACCAACCGAATCTGATGATCTTCCAGCAGGCAGTTGAGGATCTTATTGTCGAAAACGATCGCGTGGTCGGTGCTGTCACCCAAATGGGACTGAAATTCCGTGCCAAAGCCGTCGTGCTCACCGTTGGGACGTTCCTCGACGGTAAAATTCATATCGGTCTGGATAATTACAGCGGTGGCCGTGCTGGTGATCCGCCATCCATTCCGCTTTCTCGCCGTTTGCGTGAACTGCCGCTGCGCGTTGGTCGTCTGAAAACCGGGACGCCGCCGCGTATCGATGCGCGCACTATCGACTTCAGCGTGCTGGCGCAACAGCATGGCGATAACCCAATGCCGGTATTCTCGTTCATGGGCAATGCGGCCCAGCATCCCCAGCAGGTTCCGTGTTATATCACCCATACCAACGAGAAAACCCATGATGTGATCCGCAGTAACCTCGATCGTAGCCCAATGTACGCAGGGGTGATCGAAGGTGTCGGCCCACGCTACTGCCCGTCGATCGAAGACAAAGTCATGCGCTTCGCCGACAGAAATCAGCATCAGATCTTCCTTGAACCGGAAGGGCTGACCTCTAACGAAATTTATCCGAACGGTATCTCCACCAGCCTGCCATTCGATGTGCAGATGCAAATCGTCCGCTCCATGCAGGGTATGGAAAACGCGAAGATCGTGCGTCCGGGTTATGCCATTGAGTATGACTTCTTCGATCCACGCGACCTGAAACCGACGCTGGAGAGTAAGTTTATCCAGGGGCTGTTCTTTGCTGGTCAGATTAACGGCACTACCGGTTACGAAGAAGCCGCTGCGCAAGGTTTGCTGGCCGGTCTTAACGCTGCCCGTCTGTCTGCTGACAAAGAAGGTTGGGCTCCGGCGCGTTCTCAGGCGTATCTCGGCGTACTGGTTGATGACCTGTGCACTTTAGGAACCAAAGAACCGTACCGTATGTTTACCTCCCGCGCAGAATATCGTCTGATGCTGCGCGAAGATAACGCGGATCTGCGTTTGACTGAAATCGGTCGTGAACTGGGTCTGGTAGATGACGAACGCTGGGCGCGCTTTAACGAGAAGCTTGAGAACATCGAGCGTGAGCGTCAGCGTCTGAAATCGACCTGGGTAACCCCGTCAGCGGAAGCTGCAGCCGAAGTGAATGCTCACCTGACTGCGCCGCTTTCCCGTGAAGCCAGCGGTGAAGATCTGCTGCGTCGTCCGGAAATGACTTATGAAAAATTAACCACGCTGACGCCGTTTTCCCCTGCGTTGACAGACGAACAGGCGGCGGAACAGGTTGAGATTCAGGTTAAATACGAAGGTTATATTGCGCGCCAGCAAGATGAGATCGAAAAGCAACAGCGTAACGAGAACACGCTGCTGCCTGCGACGCTGGATTACCGCCAGGTATCTGGTCTGTCTAACGAAGTGATCGCCAAACTTAACGATCACAAACCGGCCTCTATCGGTCAGGCTTCGCGTATTTCTGGCGTCACGCCTGCGGCCATCTCCATTCTGCTGGTGTGGCTGAAAAAACAGGGTATGCTGCGTCGTAGCGCATAACGCATTAAAAATGCCAGGTAAGCACCCGCTTACCTGGCAACGCATCAAGAACAGGTAATCACCGTGCTCAACAAACTCTCTTCACTGCTGAAAGACGCAGGAATTTCGCTTACCGATCACCAGAAAAATCAGCTTATTGCCTACGTAAATATGCTGCATAAATGGAATAAGGCGTACAACCTGACCTCGGTCCGCGATCCTAACGAGATGCTGGTACGCCATATTCTCGACAGCATTGTCGTTGCTCCATATCTGCAAGGTGAGCGTTTTATCGATGTGGGAACCGGACCTGGGTTGCCTGGCATACCGCTTTCCATCGTGCGTCCTGAAGCCCATTTCACGCTGCTGGATAGCCTTGGTAAACGCGTGCGTTTCCTCCGTCAGGTGCAACATGAACTGAAACTGGAAAACATTGAACCGGTACAGAGCAGGGTAGAAGAGTTTCCGTCAGAGCCGCCGTTTGATGGCGTAATTAGCCGCGCTTTTGCGTCTTTGAACGATATGGTGAGCTGGTGCCATCATCTTCCTGGTGAGCAAGGCCGTTTTTATGCGTTGAAAGGTCAAATGCCGGAAGATGAAATCGCTTTGTTGCCCGAAGAATATCAGGTCGAATCAGTGGTTAAACTTCAGGTTCCAGCCCTGGATGGCGAACGTCATCTGGTGGTGATTAAAGCAAATAAAATTTAATTTTTATCAAAAAAATAATAAAAAATTGACCGGTTAGACTGTTAACAACAACCAGGTTTTCTACTGATATAACTGGTTACATTTAACGCCACGTTCACTATTTTGCATCAACAAAGTAACGTGGCTTTTTTTGGTAAGCAGATAATAAGTCATTAGTGAAAATATCAGGCTGCTAAAAATCGGCGCTAAGAACCATAATTTCCTGTTAAAGTTTTATTAAGAATGTCAATGGGTGGTTTTTGTTGTGTAAATGCTATTTGTGAAAAGAGTATCTGTTTTTAGACTTAAATATCAGAAGCTTGCAAAGGCATCATTTGCCAAGTAAATAAATATGCTACGGGTGAACATGCTCGATATGTGATCTGAAGCACGCTTTACCACTAGTGTTTACGCGTTATTTACAGTTTTTCATGATCCACCACGGTTAGCAGAAAAGTCGCAATTGTATGCACTGGAAAAATATTTAAACATTTATTCACCTTTTGGCTACTTATTGTTTGAAATCACGGGGGCGCACCGTATAATTTGACCGCTTTTTGATGCTTGACTCTAAGCCTTAAAGAAAGTTTTATACGACACGCGGCATACCTCGAAGGGAGCAGGAGTGAAAAACGTGATGTCTGTGTCGCTCTTGAGTCGAAACGTTGCTCGGAAGCTTCTGCTCGTTCAGTTACTGGTGGTGATAGCAAGTGGATTGCTGTTCAGCCTCAAAGACCCCTTCTGGGGCGTCTCTGCGTTAAGTGGAGGTCTGGCAGTCTTTCTGCCTAACGTTTTTTTTATGATATTTGCCTGGCGTCACCAGGCGCATACACCAGCGAAAGGCCGGGTGGCCTGGACGTTCGCATTTGGCGAAGCTTTCAAGGTTCTGGCGATGTTGGTGTTACTGGTGGTGGCGTTGGCTGTTTTAAAGGCGGTATTCTTGCCGCTGATCGTTACGTGGGTTTTGGTGCTGGTGGTTCAGATACTGGCACCGGCTGTAATTAACAACAAAGGGTAAAAGGCATCATGGCTTCAGAAAATATGACGCCGCAGGATTACATAGGACACCACCTGAATAACCTTCAGCTGGACCTGCGTACATTCTCGCTGGTGGATCCGCATAACCCCCCAGCCACCTTCTGGACAATTAATATTGACTCCATGTTCTTCTCGGTGGTGCTGGGTCTGTTGTTCCTGGTTTTATTCCGTAGCGTAGCCAAAAAGGCAACCAGCGGCGTGCCAGGTAAGTTTCAGACCGCGATTGAGCTGGTGATCGGCTTTGTTAATGGTAGCGTGAAAGACATGTACCATGGCAAAAGCAAGCTGATTGCTCCGCTGGCCCTGACGATCTTCGTCTGGGTGTTCCTGATGAACCTGATGGATTTACTGCCTATCGACCTGCTGCCGTACATTGCTGAACATGTACTGGGTCTGCCTGCACTGCGTGTGGTTCCGTCTGCGGACGTGAACGTAACGCTGTCTATGGCACTGGGCGTATTTATCCTGATTCTGTTCTACAGCATCAAAATGAAAGGCATCGGCGGCTTCACGAAAGAGTTGACGCTGCAGCCGTTCAATCACTGGGCGTTCATCCCTGTCAACTTAATCCTTGAAGGGGTAAGCCTGCTGTCCAAACCAGTTTCACTCGGTTTGCGACTGTTCGGTAACATGTACGCTGGTGAGCTGATTTTCATTCTGATTGCTGGTCTGTTGCCGTGGTGGTCACAGTGGATCCTGAATGTGCCGTGGGCCATTTTCCACATCCTGATCATTACGCTGCAAGCCTTCATCTTCATGGTTCTGACGATCGTCTATCTGTCGATGGCGTCTGAAGAACATTAATTTACCAACACTACTACGTTTTAACTGAAACAAACTGGAGACTGTCATGGAAAACCTGAATATGGATCTGCTGTACATGGCTGCCGCTGTGATGATGGGTCTGGCGGCAATCGGTGCTGCGATCGGTATCGGCATCCTCGGGGGTAAATTCCTGGAAGGCGCAGCGCGTCAACCTGATCTGATTCCTCTGCTGCGTACTCAGTTCTTTATCGTTATGGGTCTGGTGGATGCTATCCCGATGATCGCTGTAGGTCTGGGTCTGTACGTGATGTTCGCTGTCGCGTAGTAAGCGTTGCTTTTATTTAAAGAGCAATATCAGAACGTTAACTAAATAGAGGCATTGTGCTGTGAATCTTAACGCAACAATCCTCGGCCAGGCCATCGCGTTTGTCCTGTTCGTTCTGTTCTGCATGAAGTACGTATGGCCGCCATTAATGGCAGCCATCGAAAAACGTCAAAAAGAAATTGCTGACGGCCTTGCTTCTGCAGAACGAGCACATAAGGACCTTGACCTTGCAAAGGCCAGCGCGACCGACCAGCTGAAAAAAGCGAAAGCGGAAGCCCAGGTAATCATCGAGCAGGCGAACAAACGCCGCTCGCAGATTCTGGACGAAGCGAAAGCTGAGGCAGAACAGGAACGTACTAAAATCGTGGCCCAGGCGCAGGCGGAAATTGAAGCCGAGCGTAAACGTGCCCGTGAAGAGCTGCGTAAGCAAGTTGCTATCCTGGCTGTTGCTGGCGCCGAGAAGATCATCGAACGTTCCGTGGATGAAGCTGCTAACAGCGACATCGTGGATAAACTTGTCGCTGAACTGTAAGGAGGGAGGGGCTGATGTCTGAATTTATTACGGTAGCTCGCCCCTACGCCAAAGCAGCTTTTGACTTTGCCGTCGAACACCAAAGTGTAGAACGCTGGCAGGACATGCTGGCGTTTGCCGCCGAGGTAACCAAAAACGAACAGATGGCAGAGCTTCTCTCTGGTGCACTGGCGCCAGAAACGCTCGCCGAGTCGTTTATCGCAGTTTGTGGTGAGCAACTGGACGAAAACGGTCAGAACCTGATTCGGGTTATGGCTGAAAATGGTCGTCTTAACGCGCTCCCGGATGTTCTGGAGCAGTTTATTCACCTGCGTGCCGTGAGTGAGGCTACCGCTGAGGTAGACGTCATTTCCGCTGCTGCATTGAGTGAACAACAGCTCGCGAAAATTTCTGCTGCGATGGAAAAACGTCTGTCACGCAAAGTTAAGCTGAATTGCAAAATCGATAAGTCTGTAATGGCAGGCGTTATCATCCGAGCGGGTGATATGGTCATTGATGGCAGCGTACGCGGTCGTCTTGAGCGCCTTGCAGACGTCTTGCAGTCTTAAGGGGACTGGAGCATGCAACTGAATTCCACCGAAATCAGCGAACTGATCAAGCAGCGCATTGCTCAGTTCAATGTTGTGAGTGAAGCTCACAACGAAGGTACTATTGTTTCTGTAAGTGACGGTGTTATCCGCATTCACGGCCTGGCCGATTGTATGCAGGGTGAAATGATCTCCCTGCCGGGTAACCGTTACGCTATCGCACTGAACCTCGAGCGCGACTCTGTAGGTGCGGTTGTTATGGGTCCGTACGCTGACCTTGCCGAAGGCATGAAAGTTAAGTGTACTGGCCGTATCCTGGAAGTTCCGGTTGGCCGTGGCCTGCTGGGCCGTGTGGTTAACACTCTGGGTGCACCAATCGACGGTAAAGGTCCGCTGGATCATGACGGCTTCTCTGCTGTAGAAGCAATCGCTCCGGGCGTTATCGAACGTCAGTCCGTAGATCAGCCGGTACAGACCGGTTATAAAGCCGTTGACTCCATGATCCCAATCGGTCGTGGTCAGCGTGAATTGATCATCGGTGACCGTCAGACTGGTAAAACCGCACTGGCTATTGATGCCATCATCAACCAGCGCGATTCCGGTATCAAATGTATCTATGTCGCTATCGGCCAGAAAGCGTCCACCATTTCTAACGTGGTACGTAAACTGGAAGAGCACGGCGCACTGGCTAACACCATCGTTGTGGTAGCAACCGCGTCTGAATCCGCTGCACTGCAATACCTGGCACCGTACGCTGGTTGCGCAATGGGCGAATACTTCCGTGACCGCGGTGAAGATGCGCTGATCATTTACGATGACCTGTCTAAACAGGCTGTTGCTTACCGTCAGATCTCCCTGCTGCTCCGTCGTCCGCCAGGACGTGAAGCATTCCCGGGCGACGTATTCTACCTCCACTCTCGTCTGCTGGAGCGTGCTGCGCGTGTTAACGCCGAATACGTTGAAGCCTTCACCAAAGGTGAAGTGAAAGGGAAAACCGGTTCTCTGACCGCACTGCCGATTATCGAAACTCAGGCGGGTGACGTTTCTGCGTTCGTTCCGACCAACGTAATCTCCATTACCGATGGTCAGATCTTCCTGGAAACCAACCTGTTCAACGCCGGTATTCGTCCTGCGGTTAACCCGGGTATCTCCGTATCCCGTGTTGGTGGTGCAGCACAGACCAAGATCATGAAAAAACTGTCCGGTGGTATCCGTACCGCTCTGGCACAGTATCGTGAACTGGCAGCGTTCTCTCAGTTTGCATCCGACCTTGACGATGCAACTCGTAAGCAGCTTGACCACGGTCAGAAAGTGACCGAACTGCTGAAACAGAAACAGTATGCGCCGATGTCTGTTGCGCAACAGTCTCTGGTTCTGTTCGCAGCAGAACGTGGTTACCTGGCGGATGTTGAACTGTCGAAAATCGGCAGCTTCGAAGCCGCGCTGCTGGCTTACGTCGACCGTGATCACGCTCCGTTGATGCAAGAGATCAACCAGACCGGTGGCTACAACGACGAAATCGAAGGCAAGCTGAAAGGCATCCTCGATTCCTTCAAAGCAACCCAATCCTGGTAACGTCTGGCGGCTTGCCTTAGGGCAGGCCGCAAGGCATTGAGGAGAAGCTCATGGCCGGCGCAAAAGAGATACGTAGTAAGATCGCAAGCGTCCAGAACACGCAAAAGATCACTAAAGCGATGGAGATGGTCGCCGCTTCCAAAATGCGTAAATCGCAGGATCGCATGGCGGCCAGCCGTCCTTATGCAGAAACCATGCGCAAAGTGATTGGTCACCTTGCACACGGTAATCTGGAATATAAGCACCCATACCTGGAAGAGCGCGACGTTAAACGCGTGGGCTACCTGGTGGTGTCGACCGACCGTGGTTTGTGCGGTGGTTTGAACATTAACCTGTTCAAAAAACTGCTGGCGGAAATGAAGACCTGGACCGACAAAGGCGTTCAATGCGACCTCGCAATGATCGGCTCGAAAGGTGTGTCGTTCTTCAGCTCCGTGGGCGGCAATGTTGTTGCCCAGGTTACAGGCATGGGGGATAACCCTTCCCTGTCCGAACTGATCGGTCCGGTAAAAGTGATGTTGCAGGCCTACGACGAAGGCCGTCTGGACAAGCTTTACATTGTCAGCAACAAATTTATTAACACCATGTCTCAGGTTCCGACCATCAGCCAGCTGCTGCCGTTACCGGCATCAGATGATGATGATCTGAAACATAAATCCTGGGATTACCTGTACGAACCCGATCCGAAGGCGTTGCTGGATACCCTGCTGCGTCGTTATGTCGAATCTCAGGTTTATCAGGGCGTGGTTGAAAACCTGGCCAGCGAGCAGGCCGCCCGTATGGTGGCGATGAAAGCCGCGACCGACAATGGCGGCAGCCTGATTAAAGAGCTGCAGTTGGTATACAACAAAGCTCGTCAGGCCAGCATTACTCAGGAACTCACCGAGATCGTCTCGGGGGCCGCCGCGGTTTAAACAGGTTATTTCGTAGAGGATTTAAGATGGCTACTGGAAAGATTGTCCAGGTAATCGGCGCCGTAGTTGACGTCGAATTCCCTCAGGATGCCGTACCGCGCGTGTACGATGCTCTTGAGGTGCAAAATGGTAATGAGCGTCTGGTGCTGGAAGTTCAGCAGCAGCTCGGCGGCGGTATCGTGCGTACCATCGCAATGGGTTCTTCCGACGGTCTGCGTCGCGGTCTGGATGTAAAAGACCTTGAACACCCGATCGAAGTCCCGGTAGGTAAAGCGACTCTGGGCCGTATCATGAACGTACTGGGCGAACCGGTCGACATGAAAGGCGAGATCGGTGAAGAAGAGCGTTGGGCGATTCACCGCGCAGCACCTTCCTACGAAGAGCTGTCAAACTCTCAGGAACTGCTGGAAACCGGTATCAAAGTTATCGACCTGATGTGTCCGTTCGCTAAGGGCGGTAAAGTTGGTCTGTTCGGTGGTGCGGGTGTAGGTAAAACCGTAAACATGATGGAGCTCATTCGTAACATCGCGATCGAGCACTCCGGTTACTCTGTGTTTGCGGGCGTAGGTGAACGTACTCGTGAGGGTAACGACTTCTACCACGAAATGACCGACTCCAACGTTATCGACAAAGTATCCCTGGTGTATGGCCAGATGAACGAGCCGCCGGGAAACCGTCTGCGCGTTGCTCTGACCGGTCTGACCATGGCTGAGAAATTCCGTGACGAAGGTCGTGACGTTCTGCTGTTCGTTGACAACATCTATCGTTACACCCTGGCCGGTACGGAAGTATCCGCACTGCTGGGCCGTATGCCTTCAGCGGTAGGTTATCAGCCGACTCTGGCGGAAGAGATGGGCGTTCTGCAGGAACGTATCACCTCCACCAAAACCGGTTCTATCACCTCCGTACAGGCAGTATACGTACCTGCGGATGACTTGACTGACCCGTCTCCGGCAACCACCTTTGCGCACCTTGACGCAACCGTGGTACTGAGCCGTCAGATCGCGTCTCTGGGTATTTACCCGGCCGTTGACCCGCTGGACTCCACCAGCCGTCAGCTGGACCCGCTGGTGGTTGGCCAGGAACACTACGACACTGCGCGTGGCGTTCAGTCCATCCTGCAACGTTATCAGGAACTGAAAGACATTATCGCCATCCTGGGTATGGATGAACTGTCTGAAGAAGACAAACTGGTGGTAGCGCGTGCTCGTAAGATCCAGCGCTTCCTGTCCCAGCCGTTCTTCGTGGCAGAAGTATTCACCGGTTCTCCGGGTAAATACGTCTCCCTGAAAGACACCATCCGTGGCTTTAAAGGCATCATGGAAGGCGAATACGATCACCTGCCGGAGCAGGCGTTCTACATGGTCGGTTCCATCGAAGAAGCAGTGGAAAAAGCCAAAAAACTTTAACGCCTTAATCGGAGGGTGATATGGCAATGACTTACCACCTGGACGTCGTCAGCGCAGAGCAACAAATGTTCTCTGGTCTGGTCGAGAAAATCCAGGTAACGGGTAGCGAAGGTGAACTGGGAATTTACCCGGGCCACGCACCGCTGCTCACCGCCATTAAGCCTGGTATGATTCGCATCGTGAAACAGCACGGTCACGAAGAGTTTATCTATCTGTCTGGCGGCATTCTTGAAGTGCAGCCTGGCAACGTGACCGTTCTGGCCGACACCGCAATTCGCGGACAGGATCTCGACGAAGCGCGAGCCATGGAAGCGAAACGTAAGGCTGAAGAGCACATTAGCAGCTCTCACGGCGACGTAGATTACGCTCAGGCGTCTGCGGAACTGGCCAAAGCGATCGCGCAGCTGCGCGTTATCGAGTTGACCAAAAAAGCGATGTAACACCGGCTTGAAAAGCATAAAAGCCAGTCTGGAAACAGGCTGGCTTTTTTTTCGCGCGCCGCAGCGAGATTGGTTCTGCTATATCCTGCGCATTTTTATATCCCGCAATTAAACTCATTTTTATAATTATGCGAAATCCTTCGCTGGTTTTCCTGTTTATTCATTGATCGAAATAAGAGCAAAAACATCATGCAGACACTTAAATGAAGGTGCTACCTTACTTTTATGCAGACAAAAGGCGCGCCAATGGTCGAAAATGGTGTTTTCGCCAGCGGGGATAACCCGTTATTGAGCAATTTATCCCCTGTCCATTTCACGATGAAAAAAATGTAGTTTTTTCAATGTGAAGCGGTTTAAATTCGTTCTCAAATTACAGTCAGGACGCGTATGTTGAATAATGCTATGAGCGTAGTGATCCTTGCAGCAGGCAAAGGCACTCGCATGTATTCCGATCTTCCGAAAGTGCTGCATACCCTTGCCGGGAAAGCGATGGTTCAGCATGTCATTGATGCTGCGAATGAATTAGGCGCAGCGCACGTTCACCTGGTTTACGGCCACGGCGGCGATCTGCTTAAACAGGCGTTGAAAGACGACAACCTGAACTGGGTGCTTCAGGCAGAACAGCTGGGTACGGGTCATGCAATGCAGCAGGCTGCACCTTTCTTTGCCGATGATGAAGACATTTTAATGCTCTATGGCGACGTGCCGCTGATCTCTGTTGAAACACTCCAGCGCCTGCGTGATGCTAAACCGCAGGGCGGCATTGGCCTGCTGACAGTGAAACTGGATGATCCGACCGGTTATGGACGTATCACCCGTGAAAACGGCAAAGTTACCGGCATTGTTGAGCACAAAGATGCCACCGACGAGCAGCGTCAGATTCAGGAAATCAACACCGGCATTCTGATCGCCAACGGCGCAGATATGAAACGCTGGCTGGCGAAGCTGACCAACAATAACGCTCAGGGCGAATACTACATCACCGACATTATTGCGCTGGCGTATCAGGAAGGACGTGAAATCGTTGCCGTTCACCCGCAACGTTTAAGCGAAGTTGAAGGCGTGAATAACCGCCTGCAACTCTCTCGTCTGGAGCGCGTTTACCAGTCCGAACAGGCTGAAAAACTGTTGTTAGCAGGCGTTATGTTGCGCGATCCGGCCCGTTTTGATCTGCGCGGTACACTTACTCACGGGCGCGATGTTGAAATTGATACTAACGTTATCATCGAGGGTAACGTTACTCTCGGTAATCGCGTGAAAATCGGCACCGGTTGCGTGATTAAAAACAGCGTGATTGGTGATGATTGTGAAATTAGCCCGTATACCGTAGTGGAAGATGCTAATCTGGCAGCGGCCTGTACCATCGGCCCGTTTGCCCGTCTGCGTCCCGGTGCTGAGTTGCTGGAAGGCGCACACGTCGGTAACTTCGTTGAGATGAAAAAAGCTCGTCTGGGTAAAGGCTCGAAAGCCGGTCATCTGACTTACCTGGGCGATGCGGAGATCGGCGATAACGTTAACATCGGTGCGGGAACCATTACCTGCAACTATGATGGAGCGAATAAATTCAAAACCATTATCGGCGATGATGTATTTGTCGGTTCCGACACCCAGCTGGTGGCTCCTGTAACGGTGGGTAAAGGAGCGACGATTGCTGCCGGTACAACTGTGACGCGTAATGTTGGCGAAAACGCATTAGCTATCAGCCGCGTGCCGCAGTCGCAAAAAGAAGGCTGGCGTCGTCCGGCAAAGAAAAAGTAATTCTGGCTGGGTAAATCCGGCCTCCAGGGATGAGGAGATAACATAATCTCCCTCCTACAAGCAGTAACTATAAAAATAACCCCACTCTCTACAAGGCTCGGGGCGCCCGAAAAAACGGGCATACAGGTTGACCGACAACGATATAAACCGGAATCAAAAACTATGTGTGGAATTGTTGGCGCGATCGCGCAACGTGATGTAGCAGAAATCCTTCTTGAAGGTTTACGTCGTCTGGAATACCGCGGTTATGACTCTGCTGGTCTGGCGGTTGTTGACGCAGAAGGTCATATGACCCGTCTGCGCCGTCTCGGTAAAGTCCAGATGCTGGCTCAGGCAGCGGAAGAACATCCTCTGCATGGCGGTACGGGTATTGCTCATACTCGCTGGGCGACGCACGGCGAACCTTCAGAAGTGAATGCGCATCCGCATGTTTCTGAACACATTGTGGTGGTGCATAACGGCATCATCGAAAACCATGAACCGCTGCGTGAAGAGTTAAAAGCGCGTGGCTATACCTTCGTTTCTGAAACCGACACCGAAGTTATTGCTCACCTGGTTAACTGGGAACTGAAACAGGGCGGCACTCTGCGTGAAGCTGTTCTGCGTGCTATTCCGCAGTTGCGTGGCGCTTATGGCACGGTAATTATGGATACCCGTCACCCGGATACCCTGCTGGCGGCACGTTCTGGTAGTCCGTTGGTGATTGGCCTCGGTATGGGCGAAAACTTTATCGCTTCTGACCAGTTGGCGCTGCTGCCGGTGACTCGTCGCTTTATCTTCCTCGAAGAGGGCGATATTGCCGAAGTGACTCGCCGTTCGGTAACCATCTTCGATAAATCAGGCGCGGAAGTAAAACGTCAGGATATCGAATCCAACCTGCAATATGACGCGGGCGATAAAGGTATTTACCGCCACTACATGCAGAAAGAGATCTACGAACAGCCAAACGCCATCAAAAACACTCTCGCCGGACGTATCAGCCACGGTCAGGTTGATCTAAGTGAACTGGGGCCGAATGCCGACGAACTGTTGTCGAAGGTTGAGCATATTCAGATCCTCGCCTGTGGTACTTCTTACAACTCCGGTATGGTTTCCCGTTACTGGTTTGAATCGCTGGCAGGTATTCCGTGCGACGTCGAAATCGCCTCTGAATTCCGCTATCGCAAATCTGCTGTACGCCGCAATAGCCTGATGATCACCTTGTCGCAGTCTGGCGAGACCGCGGATACCCTGGCTGGCCTGCGTCTGTCGAAAGAGCTGGGATATTTGGGCTCGCTGGCAATCTGTAACGTTCCGGGTTCTTCTCTGGTACGTGAATCCGATCTGGCGTTGATGACTAATGCGGGTACTGAAATTGGCGTGGCGTCTACCAAAGCATTCACCACTCAGTTAACCGTGCTGTTGATGCTGGTGGCGAAACTGTCTCGCCTGAAAGGTCTGGATGCCTCCATTGAACATGACATCGTGCATGGTCTGCAGGCGCTGCCGAGCCGTATTGAGCAGATGCTGTCTCAGGACAAACGTATTGAAGCACTGGCAGAAGATTTCTCTGACAAACATCACGCGCTGTTCCTGGGCCGTGGCGATCAGTATCCAATCGCGCTGGAAGGCGCATTGAAGCTGAAAGAGATCTCTTATATTCACGCTGAAGCCTACGCTGCGGGTGAACTGAAACATGGTCCGCTGGCGTTGATTGACGCAGATATGCCGGTTATCGTCGTCGCGCCGAATAACGAACTGTTGGAAAAACTGAAATCCAACATTGAAGAAGTTCGTGCGCGTGGCGGTCAGTTGTACGTCTTCGCCGATCAGGACGCTGGCTTTGTGAGCAGTGATAACATGCACATCATTGAGATGCCGCATGTGGAAGAGGTTATCGCACCGATCTTCTACACCGTTCCGCTGCAACTGCTGGCGTACCATGTCGCGCTGATCAAAGGTACTGACGTTGACCAGCCGCGTAACCTGGCGAAATCGGTTACGGTTGAGTAAATAATAATTCATTGAATCATTAATAAAGGGCTGCCGTATGGCAGCCCTTTTTACATTTAAATAATAAATGATATTTATATTCTCTATATGTTTAATTGACGGACAACACAATAAATCCACTTTTATATTTGCTAAAAATATAAATCACACTACTAAATATATCATTCAAAAAAATAATATAAGTTTCATGTATTTGTTTTTTTATAATTCATTGTTTTTTTGTATTAATTTATTCCTAAATATTATCCTTTGCTATTTTATTTGTTGTAAACCTTGTAATTAAGTTGCAATAATGCTATCTCTTGTAATAAATATTACTTTCAGAAAATTTTTGTAATTAATATTAATATCTGGATAATGAAATTTCATTATTGTAATATCCTTCAGAATCGTAAGGTTAAAACATATGTTTTATTTATGATTTATTGGAATAGATATAAATTATTAATGGAGTTTTTATGAAACGTAATATTATTGGCGGTGCGCTGACGCTGTCTGCTCTTTTAATGTCAGGCCATGTTTTAGCTGAAGATGGAACCGTTCACTTTGTCGGTGAAATTGTAGACAGCACCTGTGAAGTAACCTCTGATACCAACGATCAAACTGTCCCATTAGGCAAAGTTAATAAAACGGCTTTTTCTGCACCGGGAGATCTCGCTTCTCCGCAGGCGTTTAGCATCAAACTGGAAAAATGTCCGGCAACCTATGACAAAGCCGCAGTTCGTTTTGATGGCGTTGAAGCATCAAATGCGAGTGGTGATTTAGCAATTGGTAATCCTCTGAACACGACTACCCCAGGCGATTATACGGGTCAGGGTGCAGCAATTGCAGCTACAGGTGTCGCAATTCGTATTTTTAACCGTGAAGATAATAGCCAGGTTAAATTATATACAGACTCAGCATGGGCCAATATAGATAAAACGCTTGGCACCGCTGAAATGAAATTTATTGCTCGCTACATTGCAACAAGTGCTGCTGTAACTGCGGGTACAGCTAACGCTGATGCTCAATTTACTATCGAGTACATGAAGTAAACTAACTAGAGCCTTTTTATACTGAAATAAAGGCATCTTATTATTTTATGTAATCAGGCTCTGTCAAAATGGAATAATGGCAACTCGCATGATGAAAATTATTGGACTTGTTTTTATTTTTCTTATTTCCACATGTGCGCATGCCGGAATTATTATTGGTGGCACACGGTTGGTTTACTTAAGTAATAAATCAGACGTTACTGTCTCCGTTTATAACAAAGAAGACAAAATTCCCTATCTTGTCCAGGCGTGGGTCGACCCCTTTAATAAAGATGATAAAAGTAAAGCCCCGTTTGCTGTTATTCCGCCTGTTTCAAGACTGGAACCCTTACAGGAAAAAGTGTTACGTATTATAAAAACGAAAGGTGTTTTACCAGAAGATCGGGAGTCGGTATTCTGGCTGAATGTCAAAAACATTCCTCCTGCAAATAAAAACAAAGATGTTAACGCGTTAGAGATAGCGATAAAAACACGTATAAAACTATTCTGGCGCCCAGCATCCATAAAAACAATTCCAGAATCTGGCGCGGTTAATGTTAAATGGCATCGCCAGGCAAATAATCTCATTGTTGAAAATACAAATGCTATCCATATTAATATTATGGAAGTTAATGTCGATGGTAAAGACATTCCACTGAATATGATTCGCCCCTTTGAAACGCTTACGTTACCTTTGCCCGCACAGGCAAGTGGCAAAAATATGTATTGGCGATTTATTAATGATTATGGCGCTGTGAGCGAAAAAATTAAGGTCACATTGTGATTTATCGGGGGCATTCTTATGGCTAAAACAACTTTTTTTACTCATACAATGTCGGGAGTTTTACTCATCCTTTCCGGACAAGTCATAGCTGATGATAATTTTTTTAATCCCGCATTATTGGAAATTGATCATCCAACAGGTGTCGATATCAGCCAGTTTAACCGGGCAAACACGTTGCCCGCTGGTGTCTACAATGTTGATATTTATATCAATAGCAAAATGTTTGAGCGCCGGGATGTAAAATTTATCCATGACAACGAGGAGCAAGAGCTTTATCCCTGTTTTATTTCTCTGAAAGAAACGCTTGCGTCGATGGGGGTAAAAGTTAAAACGCTACCTTCACTTAACGATGCAGATGAAAAATCTTGTGTAAATCCCGTACCTCTCATTACAGGTTCAACGTGGTTATTTGATGGTCAATTATTACGCCTTAATATCACTATTCCGCAGATTTACCTTGATATGAATACACGTGATTATATTAGCCCGACTCGCTGGGATGAAGGTATTAATGCGTTGATGGTGAACTATGATTTTTCAGGTAGTCATACATTAAAAGCAGATTACAGTGCGGAGGATAGTAACTACCTCAATATACGCAATGGATTGAACATTGGTGCATGGCGACTGCGTAATTACAGTACATTAAACATAACAAATGGCGATGCGGAGTACCACTCAATTAATACGTGGTTACAGCGTAATATTCCTTCATTACGTAGCCAAATTATGTTAGGTGATACATGGACTGCAAGCGATATATTTGATAGTACTCAAATTAGAGGTGTTCGGTTATATACGGATAACGATATGTTACCGGTAAGCCAAAACAGTTTTTCTCCTGTAGTGCACGGCATTGCTAAAACTAATGCTACAGTTATTATCCGGCAGAATAATTATATTATTTATCAGACTGCTGTCCCGCAGGGCGCTTTTGCAATAACCGATCTCAATACCGTCAGTTCCGGTGGCGATCTCGATATAACCATTAAAGAAGAAGATGGTACTGAACAACATTTTACTCAGCCTTATGCTTCTTTAGCTGTTCTTAAGCGTGAAGGGCAAACGGATATTGATTTTAGTATTGGTGAATTACGCAATGATGAACACCATAAACCGGGTGTAATGCAGGCACAGGTCATCCATGGTTTGTCAAAAGGGATTACCCTGTATAGCGGTGCTCAACTTGCTGAAGATTATTCTTCTTTTGCTCTGGGTATCGGTAAAGATTTAGGGCGTTTTGGTGCAGTATCTCTTGATGTAACACATGCACAAGCGCAGTTCGACGATGCCGAAAATGAAACCGGACAATCATACCGATTTCTTTATTCTAAATTCTTTAATGATACCGATACGAGCATCCGTCTTGTTGGTTACCGTTATTCTACAGAAGGTTATTACACTCTGGATGAATGGTCTTCGAGATATAATAATCAGGATGATTTTTGGCAAACAGGAAACAGACGTAGTCGAGTTGAAGGTACATTAACGCAATCCTTTGAACAAGGATACGGAAATGTTTATTTGACATTGAGTCGTCAGGAATATTGGCATACGAATAATATTGAACGTTTAATTCAATTTGGTTATAGCAACAGCTGGAATAGCATATCATGGAATATGTCATGGAGTTACTCTGATATGTCTTCCAGTCGATATGGAAGCAATAATACTAAGGATAATGACAACGAACAAATTTATATGTTGTCGCTTTCTGTTCCTTTATCGGGTTGGCTAAATAATTCATTTGCGACGTATTCAGTTACCCAAAATGATTATTCCAATAGCTCCCATCAGGTTGGCTTGAGTGGCACTATGCTGGAAAGAAACAATCTCTCCTATAATTTGACGCAATCATACACCAGTGATGATGACACTGCAGGTGGCAGTCTTGCGCTGACCTATGATGGAACGTATGGCTCAGTCAATAGCAGTTATAATTATGACCGTAATGTACAGCGTTTAAATTATGGTGCCAGGGGGGGAATATTGGCACATAGCGAAGGTATTACTTTTAGCCAGGAACTTGGGGACACCGTTGCTCTTATTAAGGTACCTGGCGCGTCTGGTCTTGATGTTGAAAATACCACAGGCGTGGCAACTGACTGGCGTGGGTTTACCGTCAAAACACAACTTAGTCCCTACAGTGAAAACCGTATTGCTATTAGCAATAGTTATTTTTTGAATGAAAATGTCGAGTTGGATAACTCTGTAGTAAATATTGTACCAACACGTGGTGCAGTGGTAAAAGCTGAATTTTTAACGCATATCGGCTCAAGAGTATTTTTTACTCTTTTACAAGATAATGGCAAACCAGTCCCTTTTGGTGCAATGGCTTCAGTTGACAGTGGTTCGGTAGGTATTGTGGGTGATAACGGTGAACTCTATCTTTCTGGTTTATCTGAGCAGGGAAAAATAAAAATAGTATGGGGAGACAGTGCAGCTAAAAACTGTACGGTTGACTATATAGTAAATGAATCAGAAGGTGATGCAGGATTAATTCAACAGGATGCTATATGTCATTAAAAGAATATTATATAAAATATATTGTTATATGGGTGATCGGAACGATTGTTGCCTTGACATGTCTCGACGTATCGGCGGCTCCGAATGGTATTTGTACGGCTGATGGTGGTACTCATACCACTAGATTAAGGTTCCCAAATTATCAGATAGTTGGGTTTCAAAATGCCACGGGTGAAATTTTTGAAAAAGACGTCAATAACAATGATTCCTTTATGGGGCATTGTCATTGTGATACAGGAACAGTGGGGAAATTTGAAAGTGTTTATTATACCGCTGAAATAAATAATGCTCTGCTTCCAGCGGGAGCTCACTCAGGTCTTAATTATTATAACTTAAATAGCTACCTTGATGTTGGGATCTCTTTTTATGTCCTTAATAAAGGATATCACAATGCTCCATTCGAATATGTAGAAAATGATGCTGGTGATGGTGCTGAAATAGATTATTTATGTAATCGTGTAGAACCATTGAATATAATAAGCGGCACAGATTCAAAAATTTATTTTTACGTTAAAAAACCTTTTGTTGGCAAGACAATTATCCCCGACACCTTGATAGCCAGATTGTTTGGAACTATTAGCCGGGATACACCTGTTGATTATTCTCAACCGATTGTCAATGTATATATATCCGGTGATATAACTGCACCACAAACATGTGAGATAAACTCTGATCAGGTCATTATATTTGATTTTAAGAAAATCCCTGCCTCTGAGTTTTCTTCTACAGCAGGCTCATCACTACGCAACAGAAAAATCACGATGAATGCTGATATAAAATGTACTGGTGGAGTCTATTCATGGAACCAAATCAATGTTTTATTGAATGCTAATGCCGTAGGTTCCGATACATCAATGATTCAGACAACAAATCCAGATGTTGCCATCAAAGTGTATGATAAATACGATCAAGAAGTAGACGTGCATGGCGGTGTTATGGAACCTGACTTTACTGCTTCATCTTTTGGCGAAAAAGAAGGTCATCTTTTATTTTCAAGCGCACCTGCCAGCGCCACAGGTACAAGACCACAACCAACGCCATTCAGTGCAACGGCTACGCTAACCTTTGAATTTTCAAATTAATTTCACAGACAACGATTGTTGATGACAGTCGTTGTCATATTTGCTCAATGATTCTGCTTTTGATGATTAAGTCATCATAAAAAAGACAATATAAATCAATAAGTAAAAAGATAATCCCGCTTGTCATAAAACTGTCATATTCCTTACATATAACTGTCACCTGTTTGTTTTATTTTGCTTCTCGTAGCCAACAAACAATGCTTTATGAATCCTCCCAGGAGACATTATGAAAGTTATGCGTACCACCGTCGCAATTGTTGTCGCCGCGACCTTATCGATGAGTGCTTTCTCTGTGTTTGCAGAAGCAAGCCTGACAGGTGCAGGTGCAACCTTCCCTGCGCCGGTGTATGCCAAATGGGCTGACACTTACCAGAAAGAAACCGGTAATAAAGTTAACTACCAGGGTATCGGTTCTTCCGGTGGCGTAAAACAGATTATCGCCAATACCGTTGATTTCGGTGCTTCAGACGCGCCGCTGTCTGACGAAAAACTGGCTCAGGAAGGTCTGTTCCAGTTCCCGACCGTGATTGGCGGCGTGGTGCTGGCGGTTAACATTCCGGGGCTGAAGTCTGGCGAACTGGTGCTGGATGGTAAAACGCTCGGCGACATCTACCTGGGCAAAATCAAGAAGTGGGATGACGAAGCCATCGCCAAACTGAATCCGGGGCTGAAACTGCCTTCACAGAACATTGCCGTAGTGCGCCGCGCAGATGGCTCCGGTACTTCCTTCGTCTTCACCAGTTACCTGGCGAAAGTGAACGAAGAGTGGAAAAACAACGTCGGCACTGGCTCTACCGTAAAATGGCCGATCGGTCTGGGTGGTAAAGGTAACGACGGTATTGCTGCGTTCGTTCAGCGTCTGCCGGGGGCAATTGGTTACGTTGAATATGCGTATGCCAAGCAAAATAACCTCGCTTATACCAAACTTATTTCAGCGGACGGTAAACCTGTTGCACCGACCGAAGAAAACTTCGCTAACGCTGCAAAAGGCGCAGACTGGAGCAAAACATTCGCTCAGGATCTGACTAACCAGAAAGGCGAAGATGCGTGGCCTATCACCTCTACCACGTTCATTCTGATCCACAAAGATCAGAAGAAACCAGAACAAGGCACAGAAGTGCTGAAATTCTTCGACTGGGCGTACAAAACCGGGGCTAAACAGGCGAACGACCTGGATTACGCCAGCCTGCCGGATAGCGTAGTTGAACAGGTTCGCGCTGCGTGGAAGACCAATATTAAAGACAGTAGCGGTAAGCCGCTGTACTAATAAAACTCCAGGCCGGGTACGGTGTTTTACGCCGCATCCGGCATTACAAAATGACTTTGTAAACGCGTTTAACTGAAGAGTAACTTATGGCTGCAACCAAGCCTGCTTTTAACCCACCGGGTAAAAAGGGCGACATAATTTTCAGCGTGCTGGTAAAACTGGCGGCGCTGATTGTGCTATTGATGTTGGGTGGCATTATTGTCTCTCTGATCATCTCCTCCTGGCCGAGCATTCAGAAATTTGGTCTGGCTTTCCTGTGGACCAAAGAGTGGGATGCACCGAACGATATCTACGGGGCGCTGGTACCGATCTACGGTACGTTGGTGACTTCGTTTATCGCGCTGCTGATCGCCGTCCCGGTGAGTTTCGGTATCGCCCTGTTCCTGACCGAGCTTGCGCCTGGCTGGCTGAAGCGCCCGCTGGGTATCGCCATTGAGCTGCTGGCAGCCATTCCAAGTATCGTTTACGGCATGTGGGGCCTGTTTATCTTTGCGCCGCTGTTCGCCGTTTACTTCCAGGAGCCGGTCGGCAATATCATGTCGAATATCCCGATTGTCGGCGCGCTGTTCTCTGGCCCGGCATTTGGTATCGGTATCCTCGCGGCAGGCGTGATCCTCGCCATCATGATCATTCCTTACATTGCGGCGGTAATGCGCGATGTGTTCGAGCAAACCCCGGTGATGATGAAAGAGTCAGCCTACGGTATCGGCTGCACCACCTGGGAAGTTATCTGGCGTATCGTTCTTCCGTTCACCAAAAATGGGGTTATCGGCGGCATTATGCTGGGGCTGGGGCGCGCGCTCGGTGAAACCATGGCGGTGACCTTTATCATCGGTAACACCTACCAGCTCGACAGCGCCTCGCTGTACATGCCGGGCAACAGTATCACCTCTGCGCTGGCCAACGAATTTGCCGAAGCGGAATCCGGTCTGCACGTTGCTGCACTGATGGAACTGGGCCTGATCCTGTTTGTGATTACCTTCATCGTCCTCGCCGCATCGAAGTTTATGATTATGCGCCTGGCTAAAAATGAGGGGACACGCTAATGGCTATGGTTGAAATGCAAACCACTGCGGCGCTGGCAGAATCTCGCCGCAAAATGCAGGCGCGTCGCCGCCTCAAAAACCGTATTGCACTGACGCTCTCGATGGCGACGATGGCCTTCGGTCTGTTCTGGCTGATCTGGATTTTAATGTCCACCATCACTCGCGGTATTGACGGTATGTCGCTGGCGCTGTTCACCGAAATGACGCCGCCGCCAAATACTGAAGGCGGTGGTCTGGCGAACGCCCTGGCGGGTAGCGGCCTGTTAATTTTGTGGGCCACGGTATTCGGTACGCCGCTGGGTATCATGGCGGGGATTTATCTGGCGGAATATGGTCGTAAATCCTGGCTGGCAGAAGTTATTCGCTTCATTAACGACATCCTGCTCTCCGCGCCGTCGATTGTGGTTGGTCTGTTTGTTTACACCATCGTGGTGGCGCAGATGGAGCACTTCTCCGGTTGGGCGGGCGTGATTGCCCTTGCGCTGTTGCAGGTGCCGATTGTTATCCGTACCACCGAGAACATGCTGAAACTGGTGCCAGACAGCCTTCGTGAGGCGGCTTATGCGCTGGGTACGCCGAAGTGGAAGATGATCTCCGCGATTACGCTGAAAGCGTCGGTATCCGGGATCATGACCGGTATCCTGTTGGCGATTGCCCGTATTGCCGGTGAAACCGCACCGCTGCTGTTTACCGCGCTCTCCAACCAGTTCTGGAGCACGGACATGATGCAGCCGATCGCCAACCTGCCGGTGACGATCTTTAAGTTTGCGATGAGTCCGTTTGCGGAATGGCAGCAATTGGCCTGGGCCGGGGTGTTGATCATTACCCTGTGCGTCCTGCTGCTGAACATTCTGGCGCGCGTTGTTTTTGCGAAGAATAAACACGGTTAACACTTTGCCGGATGCGGCGTGAGCGCCTTATCCGGCCTACGGTAAGCCTGATTAGCGAAGTGCATCAGGCACGATGAGGAAAAGATTGCAATGAGTATGGTTGAAACTGCCCCGAGTAAAATTCAGGTTCGTAATTTGAACTTCTACTACGGCAAATTCCATGCCCTGAAAAACATCAACCTGGATATCGCTAAAAACCAGGTTACGGCGTTTATCGGGCCGTCCGGCTGCGGTAAATCGACGCTGCTGCGTACCTTCAACAAAATGTTTGAACTGTATCCGGATCAGCGTGCGGAAGGTGAAATTCTGCTCGATGGCGACAACATCCTGACTAACACTCAGGATATCGCCCTGCTTCGTGCGAAAGTGGGCATGGTGTTCCAGAAACCGACGCCGTTCCCGATGTCCATCTACGATAATATCGCCTTTGGTGTCCGTCTGTTTGAGAAGCTCTCTCGTGCCGACATGGACGAGCGCGTACAGTGGGCACTGACCAAGGCCGCATTGTGGAACGAAACCAAAGATAAATTGCACCAGAGTGGTTACTCTCTCTCTGGTGGTCAGCAACAGCGTCTGTGCATTGCACGTGGTATCGCCATTCGCCCGGAAGTGCTGCTGCTCGACGAACCGTGTTCGGCGCTCGACCCCATCTCCACCGGGCGTATTGAAGAGCTGATCACCGAACTGAAGCAGGATTACACCGTGGTGATCGTCACCCACAACATGCAGCAGGCGGCGCGTTGTTCCGACCACACGGCATTTATGTATATGGGCGAATTGATTGAGTTCAGCAACACGGACGATCTGTTCACCAAGCCAGCGAAGAAACAAACAGAAGACTACATCACCGGTCGTTACGGTTGATTCAGGAGTGCGTTATGGACAGTCTCAATCTTAATAAACATATTTCCGGCCAGTTCAACGCTGAACTGGAAAGCATCCGCACGCAGGTGATGACCATGGGCGGTATGGTGGAGCAACAGCTTACTGATGCCATCACCGCTATGCACAACCAGGACAGCGATCTGGCGAAGCGCGTGATCGAAGGCGACAAAAACGTCAACATGATGGAAGTCGCGATCGATGAAGCCTGCGTGCGCATTATCGCTAAACGTCAGCCGACGGCGAGCGATCTGCGTCTGGTGATGGTGATCAGCAAAACCATTTCCGAGCTGGAGCGTATTGGCGACGTGGCGGATAAAATCTGTCGCACTGCACTGGAGAAATTCTCCCAGCAGCATCAACCGTTGCTGGTAAGTCTGGAGTCTCTGGGGCGTCACACAATCCAGATGCTGCATGACGTGCTGGACGCGTTTGCGCGCATGGATATTGACGAAGCGGTGCGTATTTATCGTGAAGATAAAAAAGTCGATCAGGAGTACGAAGGTATCGTGCGCCAGCTGATGACTTACATGATGGAAGATTCGCGCACGATTCCGAGCGTACTTACCGCGCTGTTCTGTGCGCGTTCAATCGAACGTATCGGTGACCGTTGTCAGAATATCTGTGAATACATCTTCTACTACGTGAAAGGGCAGGATTTCCGTCACGTCGGCGGCGATGAGCTGGATAAACTGCTGGCAGAAAAAGATCCGAAAGCGTAACGCCAAGCGTAGGCCGGATAAGGCATTTATCCGCATCCGGCAATCTGCGAGTACATAATTTGACCGGTGAGATATATCACCGGTCTCTTTATTTACCGAGTAATATCCCAGCCACGAGCCTTCCAGAGCTCCGGTAACTGAACCAGCTCAGTAAAGGTAGTGACTTTCGGATGAACGATCGGCTTATTATGCGGGTCAGCGCAGAAGTAAAACACCTCCATACCGGCATCGATTCCTGACTGCGCACCGGCGCTGGAGTCATCGACCAGAATGCAGTTTTCAACGTTCACATTCATCGCTTTTGCGGCATGGAACATTAATGCCGGGTCGGGCTTCCAGCGTTGGATGTCATAGCCACTGAACAACTTTTCCGGGAAATAGTGCAGCATGTTGAGCTTACCAAGCGAATGCTGCATCTTGCTGACCGGGCCGTTAGAGACGACGCACATTGGCACTTTCACACTAGCCAGCAATTCGTTAGCACCCGCAATCACCTCCAGTTCGCTATCAAACAGACGTGCCACTTCCGCACGGTAAACGTGCTCGGCATCGGCACGAACTATTTCTACGCCCTGTTCTTTGCTAATGATGTCGATGATTTCGTAGAGTTTTACGCCTTTAAAGCGGGTAAAAATTTCTTCAAGGTCAACGTTAATGCCAAATTCCCTGAACATCGTGACATAGGCACGAGAGCAAATGACCTCGCTATCGACCAGCGTACCGTCACAGTCGAAAAATACCGCTTCTATCTGGGACATGTCTTTCCTTTATCGTTAGTTTAACGTTTTCGTCATGCAGATTAGCGCGACGCAATCGTTGCCGTATAAGCAAATACAATGAAAAAAAGTTATCTTCAGCCGTCCATATTGTCTCATTTTGGTATACGATAGCGACGTATTTTCCCTCCTTGTTCGGAAATAGATAATGAGTCAACAACACACAACCCAGGCTTCTGGCCAGGGGATGCTGGAACGCGTGTTTAAACTGCGCGAACATGGCACGACGGCACGGACCGAAGTGATCGCCGGTTTTACCACCTTCCTGACGATGGTTTACATCGTTTTTGTTAACCCGCAAATTCTCGGCGTTGCTGGCATGGATACCAGCGCCGTCTTCGTCACCACCTGTCTGATTGCTGCGTTCGGCAGTATTCTGATGGGGCTGTTTGCTAACCTGCCAGTCGCGCTGGCTCCCGCTATGGGTCTGAATGCGTTCTTCGCTTTTGTCGTTGTGCAGGCGATGGGCTTGCCATGGCAGGTTGGGATGGGCGCCATTTTCTGGGGCGCGATTGGTCTGCTGCTGCTGACGATTTTCCGCATTCGCTACTGGATGATAGCCAACATTCCTGTGAGTCTGCGTGTGGGTATTACTAGCGGTATCGGCCTGTTTATCGGCATGATGGGGCTGAAAAACGCGGGCGTGATTGTCGCGAATCCAGAAACGCTGGTGAGCATCGGTAATCTGACTTCTCACAGCGTGCTGCTGGGTATCCTCGGCTTCTTCATCATCGCCATTCTGGCCTCACGTAACATTCACGCGGCGGTGCTGGTTTCCATCGTGGTGACGACGCTTCTGGGCTGGATGCTGGGTGATGTCCACTATAATGGCATCGTTTCTGCGCCGCCGAGCGTGATGACGGTGGTGGGGCATGTGGATTTAGCAGGGTCGTTTAACCTCGGACTGGCAGGGGTGATTTTCTCTTTCATGCTGGTCAACCTGTTTGACTCCTCCGGTACGTTGATTGGCGTAACCGATAAAGCCGGTCTGGCGGATGAGAAAGGTAAATTCCCGCGCATGAAGCAGGCGCTGTATGTCGACAGTATCTCTTCCGTGACCGGTTCGTTTATCGGTACTTCTTCCGTCACGGCATACATTGAGTCTTCTTCCGGCGTTTCCGTTGGCGGTCGTACCGGTCTGACGGCAGTGGTTGTCGGCCTGCTGTTCCTGCTGGTTATCTTCCTGTCGCCGCTGGCGGGGATGGTGCCAGGCTACGCCGCGGCTGGCGCGCTGATTTACGTTGGCGTACTGATGACATCAAGTCTTGCGCGTGTGAAATGGCAGGATCTCACCGAATCCGTTCCGGCGTTTATTACCGCCGTGATGATGCCGTTTAGCTTCTCGATTACCGAAGGTATTGCGCTGGGCTTTATCTCCTACTGCGTGATGAAAATCGGCACCGGACGTCTGCGTGACCTTAGCCCGTGCGTAATCATCGTGGCGCTGCTGTTTATCCTGAAGATTGTGTTTATCGACGGACACTAAAACCGATAGCTCGTTAAAAAAACCCGCCATGCGTTACCGCAGGCGGGTTTTTTATTTAGAGTTTCACCCTTTGAATAAACTCGCCAAATGCGGTCAATTGCCCGGTCAGGTGATCCAGCGTTCCCTGATCAATCACTTCTCCGGTTTGTGGATCGACTTTGTTCTGAATCACGCCGCCCATAAACTCTGGTTTGTTCATTACCATGGCATCGAGGAAGACCAGAATCTGGCGCAGATGATACTGACAGCGTGCGCCGCCAATTACGCCCATTGAGCTGGTCTGAATCAACACCGGTTTACCGGCCAATGGCTGATCGGGCAGGCGGGAAAGCCAGTCGATGGCATTTTTCAGCCCGCCCGGCACCGAGTAGTTATATTCCGGCGTCACGATCACCACACCATCCGCCTGACGAATCTGTTCCGCCAGAGCTTCAACCGTTGCTGGAAAACCGTCTTCCTGCTGTACGTCTGCGTCATATAAGGGAATGTCAGCAATAGATGGCAACGCGTTAACTTCCATACCCGCTGGGGCAATTTTCGGCAGCGTACGTGCAACCATGCCATTAAATGAACCTTTGCGCAGGCTTCCCAATAACGTAACCACCTTCAATTTTTCAGACATGATGACTCCTGTGGTTGTCTATCAATTTGGCAAAAATGACTTCACGGTAGAGAGCTGGGCAAAACGCATCATCCGGCTGGTAGGATTATTGGCGCGGCTGTGAATATCCGGCAGGCTTTTCCAGCCTTGCCTACCATCAAACTCCCAGACATTGAGCTTTTCAATCGCTGGGCTGACCGCCACGGACCATACCAGCACTTCCTCTGCGTCGCATATTGCTTCTACATGATTTACATGGGCACATTTCAGGCGTCCCGCAATGGGCATCAACTGCAGATTTCGCGGGTCGTCATTCAGAACATCACCGGTAAGTTTTAGCACGCTTCGGCGCAGCGTGATGAGCTGCGCTCGCGCTTCGTTAGGATCGTTCTGCTTACTGATCCATAGTGATTCATTGCTGGAAAAAGCATGGTTATCGGGCGCGTGAGGGCTATGAAACCCACGAGTCGCGCGCTGTAGTTCCATATCGAGGCCACATTCACCTTCGGTTGTTAACGCCACACCGACCATGTTTCCTGCATAGGATATTGAAAATGATGGTAAATTTTTATCGTGGAAAACCGGCTTTCCTTTAGCCTGGGTGACGATTTCCGGCAATTCACTAATGCCGTACAGCAAGAACATCAGTTCTGCGAGTAAACCTCTGGACGCCAGGAAACGACTTTGACGATGAGGGGGAAGATTTAGGGCTTCTTGATGACACTGGGAGGGTAGACGAACAGATATCAGGTGTCCTTCCGTTAAAATCCCTCGGGCAAAGTGAGTCGCCATTTTTCGCTCCATGCTTAATGGTCCATTATGAATACAGAGTAATCATTTACTGAAATTATGGACAGACTAAAGCGGCGAAAAGTTCGATTCAGATAAATTTATTACATGTTTTTTACATTTTATCGCGAAATATGGTCGCGTTTTATACGATTTAATTATGTCATCGAGGCGTAAAGATTTTTAATGGTTTCCCGTAACCAGACGATCTTCGGGTTATGGCTGTTCCGTTTGTGCCACAGCAGAGTAAACGGCACTTCCAGCTTTTTTTGCTGGATTTCGTCAAACGGGAGAGGGAGTGCAACCAGTGGAAGCTGGTGGAGTTGGTTGTAGTACTGACAGTAGCGCGGTGCGGTCGCCAGTAGCAGATTGTCGGGCTGCGCCGCCATAAACAGTGACTGCTCGAATTCCGGCAGACTCATGGCAATCGTGCGTTCGCGTCCTGATTCCTGCAACACATTGTCCAGCGCCCAGGTATCGCTCTGTTCCCAGCAAATGCTGATATGTGGATAACGTAAAAAAGTATCCAGATCCCATTCTTCACGCAGCGCCGGATGATCTTTGCGCAACCAGACGCACGGTAAGTCTGTAAATAATACGTCATAATCAATAGACAACGGCAGAAGACTAAGCTGTTCTCGCGAGCGAGGGTGGCTTTCTCGTCCGGTAAAACCGATATCCACTTCGCCACGAATAATTGCATCCAACGAGTCATAATCCCAGTTGCGCAGTTTAATCGTCGCCTGTGGGTAACGCTGGTAAATATGTTTCGACAGCGCGTTAAACATGATCATCATCAGCGGCGATTCTGCTGCCAGCTCAAACTTAAGACCACGTGGCGTTTGGTGGTGCGGTTTATCCAGCAGCAGATTGCTCATTTGCATCCACTCCGCCAGATTTTGCTCCATGCTGACCATCAGCGGCGTTGGCGTCAGGCCCAGCGGTGAGTTCACAAAGAGCAGGTCATCAAACCATATCCGAAGCTTTGCCAGAGATTTGCTCACCGCCGAAGGCGTCACGTTCATCCGCTTCGCCGCTTTGGTCACGCTGCGCTCCTGCATCAGCAGTTGCAGGCAGAGCAGCAAATTCAGATCAAGTGTGGTGATGGATTTCTTCATGAGCGGTAACGGGGCGTCCAGGCGCGACGAGCATAATCAGCAACAGGCTCACTATGCTACAGGCAATCAGAATCCCGATCAGCATATTCCATGCGCCTACGCCGACTACCGCCGCTAGCCAAATCCACAGTGATGAACCGCAAACCTGTGCAATGCCTAATGTCGAACTGGCTACGCCCGCGCGTAATGAAAACGGCCCTAACGCCTGACTCATTGCCACGCCGAATCCCACCGAAAAACCAGCGCAAATCAACGTGATGCCAAATAGCGAAACTGCATGGGAAGGCGAAACCGCAAGGATGATTCCCGCCGCCAGAAATAACACCTGCGAGGTGATCATCAACGTACGTGGCTTAAAAATCCCCAACGCAAATGGCGTGGAGAACGATACGGTCATGCTGACACCTGCGGTCAACGCCATAATGGTGGCGTATTCTCCGCGCGCAAAGCCCATGATTTCCATCAGCAATACTGGCGACGTATTCACGAAGGTAAGTATGACTGAGACGCTGAGGGTGGTGATAAGCACTCGACTGAGGAAAAAGCGGTTAAGCAACGACTCGGTATTTTCTCGTGTTTTGCCCGAAGCGGCAGGTGTCGCAGGGCGGGTTTCTTTTAAAATAAACAATGACAACATGAGTACCGCGACACCCATCAGCGCCATTACCCAGAACAGGCTCTGCCACGGGAACTTAAGCATAATCAGGTGGCCAAGCACTGGCGCTAACACCGGAATGATGCAGGTAATGCCGTTGAGTAATGACAGCACTTTTGCCCGACGTCGATCGTCCAGCGTGTCGCGTAAAATCGCGAATGCCACCACGTAACAACAGCCCGCGCCGAGTCCCTGCAAAAAGCGTCCTGCAAGAAATAACGCGCTGGTTTCAGCCAGTGAACAGAACACCGAGGCGATAATAAATAGCGCCGCGCCGGGGATGGCGACAGGTTTTCTCCCTGAACGGTCGGCCACTTTCCCGGCAAATAGCATTGCTGCTGCCATCCCCGCAAGGTAAACGGAGAACGCAATATGCAACTGCGCTTCGCTGGCATTGAGATCGGCGGCGATGCGCGGTAAGCCGACCAGGTACATATCAATACCTGCGGGATAGAGTAAAACCAGGGCAAAACTACAAATTAAAAAGCGGGACATGGGATAAAGCGTCCTGACGGGAAGGTGACGCAAAGCATACGTGGTGAAGGAGAATCAGGCGAGTTGCCATTTGGACAAAAGAGATTTCCTGGCAGGAAAGAAGCCAGCGAATGACCGCTGGCTTCTTTAAGGGCTTAGCTAAATTTAGGTAACACGTTAAAGACGTTGCCGAACCAGCACAAAATCACGGCGATACCAAAGAGAATGACAACCGCTGGAATAAGATTACCGCCCCAGACCGTGAATATCTGATTGGGAAACTTCTTGCGTGCTTTGATTGCCAGTACCGCGGGGATAATGACCGCCCAGATGGTGGCGCACAGTCCGGCACCGCCAATCCCGTAAATAAAGCCATTCGGGAAGACGAGATACAACAAAGCGGGTGGCAGGAAGGTTAACAGCACGGTTTTGAAACGTCCGCCGTGGGAGTTATCAATCTTAAACAGATCCGCCAGGTAATCGAACAGCCCAAGCGTGACGCCAAAGAACGAACTGGCGACAGCTAAGTTGGAGAACACCAGCAGGCAAAATTCGATAATGCCATGCTGTTTGGTGCCGAGGAACGTTTTTACCAGTGAATCAACGTTACCGCCCGAGGAGATAATCGCTTTAAAACTTTCTCGCGAGATATTCCCCATCGTGCAATAAAGCCAGAAGAGATAAATCACCAGTGCCAGCAGCGAGCCGAAAACTACGCTTTTGATTAGTTTATCTTTCTTTTTTCCATAGCAAATAATCAGACTGGGAATATTGCCGTGGAAACCAAATGACGCCAGACACACCGGCAAAGCCATAAAGATATACGGGAAGTAAGACGTCCCCGCAGTCGTGCTGGTGGAATCGCGCAGAATGGAATAATCGACCTGGAAGAAGAAAGAACCAAACACGATCACAAAGGAGATAATCTTCAGCCCGAGGAACAACGAGGTAATACGACTGGCGGCTAAAGAGCTTATCCACAATACGCTGGCAACGAAAATGGCCGTACAGATCCCGACAATGCGTGGATTAGCGTGATAGCCCAAATTCATCGATATCGTTTCGCTAATGATTGCGCCGTTAGCAGAGATATAAGCATAAGTGAGAATATAAAGAACGAAGGCAACGGTAATACCGCTAATAATGTTCCAGGTGTTGCCAATTAAATCTTTGGTGATGGTGTTAAAACTGGAGCCGACGGGATAATTTAAGTTTGCTTCTAATAATAATAGGCCTGAATGTAACATTGAAAACCAGGCGATAATAAGAATAAAAGCGCCCCAAAAAAACCAGGCACCGGCAAGGTCAACAGGTAAAGCAAACATCCCACCGCCAATTACTGTACCGGCTATAACCATAACACCCCAAAATGCAGAGTGCTTTTTTTCTGATTGATCAGTCATGATGCCACCTTTAGAGGAAGGCTATTTTTGTTATTGAGGATGTAGGGGAAATAGAGTGGCTAACATCCTTATAGCCACTCTGTAGTGTTAATTAAACTTCTTTCAGTTTTGCGGTGAAGTGACGCAATACTTTTGGTTCGTAGGTAAAGGTTAATCCTTTAATATTTGTCGCGTTCTCTTTCACATGTTTGAAGGCTTCAATAATGAAGTCCATATGTGTTTGGGTATATGTTGCACGTGGAATGGTTAAACGCAGCAGTTCTGCCGGGCAAGGCAGTTGTTTACCGGTTTTCGGATCGCGACCTAACAGGAAGGAACCAATTTCTACCGCACGGATACCGGCGACTTTATACAATTCGCACGCCAGTGCCTGTGCCGGGAATTGATCTGCCGGGATATGCGGTAACAGTTTACCGGCATCAACGAACGCCGCGTGACCGCCCGCCTGTTGGCATACTACGCCAATCTCTTCCAGACCATCGACCAGATACTGCACCTGCGCAATACGATAAGCCAGCCAGTCATGGTTCATGCCGTCATACAGACCCACCGCCAGACGCTCCATCGCACCGCCTTCCAGACCACCATAAGTCGGGAAGCCTTCCTGCACTACGCACAGCGTTCTGCATTCGGTGTAGACATCGAAGAAGCTGTCGTCTTTCACGCACAGCAGGCCGCCCATCGGCACCATCGCATCTTTCTTGGCGGACATCGCCAGCATATCGGCATATTTATAGGTTTCGCGAGTGATCTGCTCGATAGTCCAGTCTTTATATTCCGCTTCACGCTGTTTGATGAAATAGGCGTTTTCGGCAAAGCGCGCGGAGTCCATCACTACCGGAATATCGTATTTCTTCGCAATGCTGTACATCGCTTTCATATTTGCCAGTGAAACCGGCTGGCCGCCTGCGGAGTTGCTGGTAATGGTCGCAACGATATACGGCACGTTATTCGGGCCAACTTCTTCAATACCGCGTTCTAATCCTTCGAGGTCAAAGTTGCCTTTAAAGTCGTAACGTACGCCAGTATCGAAGGCTTCTTTGATATAGACGTTACGCACGGTACAGCCGTTAATCTGGCTATGACCCTGAGTGGTATCGAAGAAATAGTTAGAGAACGCCACCATTTTGCTGCGATCCAGACCTTTTTCCTGCTCGCGTTTTTTAATCAGTACCGGAATATAGATTTGCTCTGCGCCACGGCCCTGGTGGGTCGGAATAGTGTATTGATAACCAAAGATATTTTTTACTGACTCGGCTAACGCATAGTAGCTGCGGCTGCCACTGTAGGCTTCGTCGCCGCGCATCATCGCTGCCTGCATACTTTGAGTTACCGCCCCGGTGCCGCTGTCGGTCAGTAAATCGATAAACACATCTTCGCTATCCAGCAGGAACGGGTTCATACCAGATTTAATAATCGCTTCTTCACGGTAAGCGCGAGTCGTACGTTTTACTGGCTCAATAACACGAATGCGGAACGGTTCAGGGAGATGTTTAAAGTTTTCCATTGCATAATCCTTCATTTATTTTAATTACAGTGATCCCTGTGAATATTGCGTCTGCAATAACCATTAATTCACCATAATTATGTATGCGAGTACATTTATTTAGACGAGCAAATAGATAAAGCAATAATGGCTTGTCTAAAAGGTAAAATTAAGGCATGGCAAACTAATAGATCACATTGAATCCAATTGGTTTGACTCTGGTGATGGCTACAGAAGGGAAAATTAAGGGCGGTGATCGACAATCTTGTTGTCAATATTGAACCACTTTGAGGTCACACATATATGTAAGATATTCATAATGCACTTATCCTCGAAAGACATGTTGCTACACTATTACATTAAGGTTTTTATATCTATTCCTAAGTTTATTAAATGTGAATCGAATCACAATCGTTCGAGATGCATTATTAAATGTTTTTTCAGAAAAATACGCTGCATTAAAATTTTAATGTTTATAAGATGAATTGATTAATAAAAAGTATGCAAACAGGAAAACAAAGCCGCATCCTGATTACCAGATGCGGCTTCGTAAGTGCGGTTACTTACCGATACAGAAGCTGGAGAAAATCCGCCCCAGTAGGTCGTCAGAGGTAAACTCCCCGGTAATCTCGCTCAAGTTCTGCTGCGCCAGGCGCAGCTCTTCCGCCAGCAATTCGCCAGCCCATGCGCCCAACAGCTGTGCTTTACCTTGCTGCAAATGCTCCGCCGCCTGTTCCAGCGCCTGTAGGTGACGACGGCGCGCCAGGAAGCCGCCTTCCATGTTGGTGTCAAAGCCCATGCTCTGTTTGAGATGGTTACGCAGCACGTCCACACCTTCACCAGTTCTTGCCGAGAGACGAATTAACGCGTGACCGTTCACTTCGCTCATTCCCAGCGTTTCGCCGGTGATATCGGCTTTATTGCGCACGACGGTGATCGGTAGTTTCGCAGGCAGACGGGCGATAAATTCCGGCCAGATCTCTGCCGGATCAACGGCATCTGTCGTGGTGCCATCGACCATAAACAGCACGCGGTCGGCCTGTTCAATTTCCTGCCACGCACGCTCGATACCAATACGTTCCACTTCGTCACTGGCTTCACGTAACCCGGCGGTGTCGATGATATGCAGCGGCATTCCGTCAATGTGGATATGCTCACGCAGCACGTCACGCGTGGTTCCGGCGATATCAGTTACGATCGCCGCTTCACGCCCAGCCAGCGCGTTCAGCAGGCTCGATTTACCGGCGTTAGGACGCCCGGCAATCACCACTTTCATCCCTTCGCGCAACAGGCTGCCCTGACGAGCTTCGGCGCGTACTGCGTCAAGATCGGCAATTACGCCATTGAGCTGGGCTTCAATTTTGCCGTCGGAGAGGAAATCGATCTCTTCATCGGGGAAATCAATCGCCGCTTCGACGTAAATACGCAAGTGGGTGAGGGCTTCCACCAGATGGTTGACCCGTGTGGAGAATGCGCCTTGCAGCGAGTTAAGTGCCGAACGGGCCGCCTGTTCCGAACTGGCATCGATCAGATCGGCAATCGCCTCGGCCTGGGCTAAGTCGAGTTTATCGTTAAGAAACGCGCGTTCTGAAAACTCACCCGGGCGGGCAATCCGCAGGCCGGGAATGGTCAGAATACGTTTTAACAGCAGGTCGAGGATCACCGGACCGCCATGACCCTGCAGTTCCAGCACATCTTCGCCGGTGAACGAGTTCGGGCCAGGGAACCATAGCGCAATCCCCTGATCGAGCACGCTGCCGTCGGCGTCTTTAAACGGAAGATAATCGGCGTAGCGCGGCTTAGGCAGTTTACCCAGCACTGTTTCGGCAACTTCACGGGCTTTGAGGCCGGAGATGCGCAGGATGCCAACGCCGCCACGTCCCGGAGGCGTGGCCTGGGCTACGATAGTGTCATTATCGCTCATGATGTTCCTGTTGCTTTGTGTGGCGGATGCGCGGTGCTTATCCGCCCTACGAAAAGAAAAAAGGCGGTCAACTGACCGCCCTTATTTTAGCGAAAACTCACCGAATCAGGATTTTTTCTTCTCGCGGCTATGCAGGCCACGTTTTTCCAGACCACGGTAAATCAGCTGCTGCTGAATAATGGTAACCAGGTTGCTGACGATATAGTACAGCACCAGACCTGACGGGAACCACAGGAAGAACACGGTGAAGATGACCGGCATAAAGGTCATGATCTTCTGCTGCATCGGGTCGGTCACAGTGGTCGGCGACATCTTCTGAATGAAGAACATCGTTACGCCCATCAGGATCGGCAGGATGTAGTACGGGTCCTGTGCAGACAGGTCGTGGATCCACAGTGCAAACGGCGCCTGACGCAGTTCAACGGAACCCATCAGCATGTAGTACAACGCCAGGAAGATTGGCATCTGGATAATCAGCGGGAAGCAGCCGCCCAGCGGGTTAACCTTCTCAGCTTTGTACAGCGCCATCATTTCCTGGCTGATACGCTGTTTGTCATCGCCCAGACGCTCACGCATAGCCTGAATCTTCGGCTGCAGCATACGCATCTTCGCCATGGAGGTGTACTGCGCTTTGGTCAGCGGGTACATGATGCCACGAACGATAAAGGTGATGATGATAATGGAGAAGCCCCAGTTACCCACAAAGCTATGGATCCATTTCAGCAGTTTGAACAGCGGCTGAGAAATGAACCACAACCAACCGTAATCAACAGTCAGATCCAGGTGCGGAGCAACAGCAGCCATTTTGTCCTGGATTTCAGGGCCAACCCACAGGGTGCTGTTCATCGCGCCAGTCTGACCAGGCTGAACCAGTACCGGCTGAGATTTATAGCCGATAGCGGCGATGCCGTTACCCAGATTAGCGGTGTAGAAGTTGTTGGTGCCGTCGTTATGCGGGATCCACGCAGTCGCGAAATACTGTTGCAGCATCGCCACCCAACCACCTTTCGAAGAGATGTTCAGGTTTTCGTTATCGGCAATGGTATCGAACTTGTATTTCTCGTACTTCTCGTCAGGCGTGGAGTACGCCGCGCCACGGAAAGTATGCAGTGCGAAGTTGCTGCTTCCAGTGTCGAGATGCGGTGGCAGATTGATGGATTGCTTCAACTGGCCAAAGGTGGAGATCTCCAGCGGTTTTTCGCCAGCGTTCTGCACGTTGTAGTTGACGTTGACAGCGTAATCACCACGTTTCAGGACAAACGTTTTGGTAAACGTGTTGCCTGCCGCGTCAGTATACGTCATCGGCACCTGCAGTTCGTTTTGGCCTTCAGCCAGCACATAAGCGTCTTTTTCAACGTTATACAGCGGACGCGGGCCGTTAGCCGGGTTATCCGGGCCATCACGACCGGTCAGACCGCTCTGTGCCTGATAAATAAACTGCGGTGAAGTTTCCAGCAGCTGGAACGGCTGGGTAGAGTTCAGCTCTTTCGGGTATGCCGGGAGCAGAGCCTGTTCAACATCACCACCACGGGTGTTGATGGTCAGATCAAGCACGTCGGTCTTAACCGAAATCAGTTTCCCCTGGCCACTGGCCGGTACGCCCTGGTCGGCGGCGCTACCCGCTGCGGTGGTCGTTGTCTGCGTGGTCTGTTGGGCCTGAGGTTGCGGGTTTTTATCCTGCTCCCAGGCTTGCCAGATCATGAAAGACACGAACAGCAAAGCGATGACTAAAAGATTGCGTTGCGAATCCATCGTTAGTGTTCTCTGGTATCAAATGGTCCGGGCGGGACGGGATCGTCACCACCAGGGTGTAAAGGGTGGCATTTTAATACGCGTTTCACCGTCAACCAACTGCCTTTTATCACTCCAAACCTGCGCAATGCCTCAATTCCGTAGCTTGAACAGGTTGGAGTGAAACGACAATGCGGCCCGAGTAGCGGACTAATCAGGCGTTGATAGACCCGAATGAGGGCTATCAGGACCCGCGAGCCAGGCGACAGTGGCGGCGCCATAATTTTTCCAACGCTTCCGAGAGAGCACGGTTATCGAGGTCGGCAACCCCTTTTTTCGCCACCACCACGAAATCCATAGCCGGGAGTTCATGTTGGCGCAGACGGAAGCTTTCACGCGTCAGACGTTTAATCCGATTGCGTTCATGCGCGCGTCGAACGTTTTTCTTGGCGACAGTAAGACCGATACGGGGATGCCCCAGCGAATTCAGGCGGCCGAGAATGGTAATTTGCGGCGTGCCAGCCCGTTGTGGCTGCTGGAAGACGAATGTGAATTGACTGGGAGTTAACAAACGTAACTCCCTGGGAAATGCGAGCTTAACCACGCAGGGGTTAGCTATATTACTTAGAAACGGTCAGACGAGAGCGGCCTTTAGCACGACGACGTGCCAGAACCTGACGACCATTTTTAGTAGCCATACGAGCACGGAAGCCGTGAGAACGGTTGCGCTTCAGTACAGACGGTTGAAAAGTGCGTTTCATGGCGATTTCTACCTAAACTTGAATAAATTCAATGGCTTTATTGGATATCCGCCGAAAAATGAAACGATGGACACCGAAGCCATGGGTGATTAAAGAGGCCGGATTGTAATAATTGTACACTCCGGAGTCAATTCTCTTTCCTTATTTGCCGCGCTTTTCCGCACCTTTTCGCTGGGAAAATGTACGGCCTCACACCAGTGAAAACCAGCATGGCGCGCCGGGGCGAGGATTATACGGGCTACCGGGTAAAGCGCAAGGATCGTCCAGGATCTTTATTAGATCGATTAAGCCTAATTTTGTCTAAGGTCATTAAATTTTCCAATATGCGGCGTAAATCGTGCCCGCCTTGCGGCAGGATCGTTTACACTTAGCGAGTTCTGGAAAGCCCTGTGGATAAATCGGGAAAATCTGTGAGAAACAGAAGATCTCTTGCGCAGTTTAGGCTATGATCCGCGGTCCCGATCGTTTTGCAGGATCTTGATCGGGCATATAACCGCAGACAGCGGTTCGTGCGTCACCCTCATGCAGGGTCTTTTCGACGTGCGTCAACAATCATGAATGTTTCAGCCTTAGTCATAATCGACTTTTGTTCGAGTGGAGTCCGCCGTGTCACTTTCGCTTTGGCAGCAGTGTCTTGCCCGATTGCAGGATGAGTTACCAGCCACAGAATTCAGTATGTGGATACGCCCATTGCAGGCGGAACTGAGCGATAACACGCTGGCCTTGTACGCGCCAAACCGTTTTGTCCTCGATTGGGTAAGGGACAAGTACCTCAATAATATCAATGGACTGCTAACCAGTTTCTGTGGAGCGGATGCCCCACAGCTGCGTTTTGAAGTGGGCACAAAGCCCGTGACACAAACGCTGAAAGTCCCTGCCAGCAATACAGTTGCACCCGCTCAGGCAGCGCAGGTGCAGCCGCAACGTGCTGCGCCTTCTACGCGCTCAGGCTGGGATAACGTTCCGGCTCCGGCAGAACCGACCTATCGTTCCAACGTCAACGTTAAACATACGTTTGATAACTTCGTCGAAGGTAAATCTAACCAGCTGGCGCGCGCGGCGGCTCGCCAGGTGGCAGACAACCCGGGCGGCGCCTATAACCCGCTGTTCCTTTATGGCGGCACGGGGCTGGGTAAAACTCACCTGCTGCATGCGGTGGGTAATGGCATTATGGCGCGCAAGCCGAATGCCAAAGTGGTTTATATGCACTCCGAACGCTTTGTTCAGGACATGGTAAAAGCCCTGCAAAACAATGCGATCGAAGAGTTTAAACGCTACTACCGTTCCGTTGATGCGCTGCTGATCGACGATATTCAGTTTTTCGCCAATAAAGAACGATCCCAGGAAGAGTTTTTCCATACCTTTAACGCCCTGCTGGAAGGTAATCAGCAGATCATCCTCACGTCGGATCGCTATCCGAAAGAGATCAACGGTGTTGAGGATCGTTTGAAATCTCGCTTCGGCTGGGGGCTGACTGTGGCGATCGAACCGCCAGAGCTGGAAACCCGCGTGGCGATTCTGATGAAAAAGGCCGACGAAAACGACATTCGTTTGCCGGGCGAAGTGGCGTTCTTTATTGCCAAGCGTCTACGATCTAACGTACGTGAGCTGGAAGGGGCGCTGAACCGCGTCATTGCTAACGCCAACTTTACCGGACGGGCGATCACGATTGACTTCGTACGTGAGGCGCTGCGCGACTTACTGGCTTTGCAGGAAAAACTGGTCACTATCGACAATATTCAGAAGACGGTGGCAGAGTACTACAAGATCAAAGTCGCGGATCTCCTTTCCAAACGTCGATCCCGCTCGGTAGCGCGTCCACGTCAGATGGCGATGGCGCTGGCGAAAGAACTGACTAACCACAGTCTGCCGGAGATTGGCGATGCGTTTGGTGGTCGTGACCACACGACGGTGCTTCATGCCTGCCGTAAGATCGAGCAATTGCGTGAAGAGAGCCACGATATCAAAGAAGATTTCTCTAATTTAATCAGAACATTGTCATCGTAAACCTATGAAATTTACCGTAGAACGTGAGCATTTATTAAAACCGCTACAACAGGTGAGCGGTCCGTTAGGTGGTCGTCCTACGCTACCGATTCTCGGTAATCTGCTGTTACAGGTTGCTGACGGTACGTTGTCGCTGACCGGTACTGATCTCGAGATGGAAATGGTGGCACGCGTTGCGCTGGTTCAGCCGCACGAACCAGGGGCGACGACCGTTCCGGCGCGCAAATTCTTTGATATCTGCCGTGGTCTGCCTGAAGGCGCGGAAATTGCCGTGCAGCTGGAAGGTGAGCGGATGCTGGTGCGCTCCGGGCGTAGCCGTTTTTCGCTGTCTACCCTGCCAGCGGCGGATTTCCCGAACCTCGATGACTGGCAGAGCGAAGTTGAATTTACCCTGCCGCAGGCGACGATGAAGCGTCTGATTGAAGCGACCCAGTTTTCGATGGCGCATCAGGACGTTCGCTATTATTTAAACGGTATGCTGTTCGAAACCGAAGGTGAAGAACTGCGCACCGTGGCGACCGACGGCCACCGTCTGGCTGTCTGCTCCATGCCAATTGGTCAGTCTTTGCCGAGCCATTCGGTGATCGTACCGCGTAAAGGCGTGATTGAACTGATGCGTATGCTCGACGGCGGCGACAATCCGCTGCGCGTGCAGATTGGCAGCAACAACATTCGCGCCCACGTTGGCGACTTTATTTTCACCTCCAAACTGGTGGACGGTCGCTTCCCGGATTACCGTCGCGTTCTGCCGAAGAACCCGGACAAACATCTGGAAGCAGGCTGCGATCTCCTCAAGCAGGCTTTTGCTCGTGCGGCGATTCTCTCTAACGAGAAATTCCGTGGTGTGCGCCTGTATGTCAGCGAAAACCAGCTGAAAATTACCGCCAACAACCCGGAACAGGAAGAAGCGGAAGAAATCCTCGACGTTACCTATAGCGGTGCGGAGATGGAAATCGGCTTCAACGTCAGCTATGTGCTGGATGTCCTGAACGCGTTGAAATGCGAAAACGTCCGCATGATGCTGACCGATTCAGTTTCCAGCGTGCAGATTGAAGATGCCGCATCACAGTCGGCTGCCTATGTTGTCATGCCAATGAGACTGTAATGTCCCTCACCCGCTTGTTGATCCGCGATTTCCGCAACATCGAAACCGCGGATCTCGCTTTATCTCCCGGCTTTAACTTTCTGGTAGGTGCCAACGGCAGCGGCAAAACCAGCGTGCTGGAAGCCATCTATACGCTCGGCCACGGTCGGGCGTTTCGCAGTTTGCAGATTGGCCGCGTCATTCGCCATGAGCAGGAGGCGTTTATTCTCCACGGGCGACTACAGGGTGAAGAGCGCGAGACGGCAATTGGCTTAACCAAAGATAAACAGGGCGACAGCAAAGTCCGCATCGACGGTACTGACGGGCATAAAGTCGCTGAGCTGGCGCATCTGATGCCGATGCAACTGATAACGCCAGAAGGGTTTACTTTACTCAACGGCGGCCCCAAATACAGAAGAGCATTCCTCGACTGGGGATGCTTTCACAACGAACCCGGATTTTTCACCGCCTGGAGCAATCTCAAGCGTTTGCTCAAGCAGCGCAATGCGGCGCTGCGCCAGGTGACACGTTACGAACAGCTACGCCCGTGGGATAAAGAACTGATCCCGCTGGCGGAGCAAATCAGCACCTGGCGCGCCCAGTACAGCGCCGGTATCGCGGCCGATATGGCCGATACCTGTAAGCAATTTCTCCCTGAGTTTTCTCTGACTTTCTCTTTTCAGCGCGGCTGGGAGAAAGAGACAGAGTACGCTGAGGTGCTGGAACGTAATTTTGAACGCGATCGCCAGCTAACCTACACCGCGCACGGCCCGCATAAAGCGGACTTACGCATTCGCGCCGACGGTGCGCCGGTGGAAGATACCTTATCGCGTGGGCAGCTCAAGCTGCTGATGTGCGCCTTACGTCTGGCGCAAGGAGAGTTCCTCACCCGTGAAAGCGGGCGGCGGTGTCTCTACCTGATAGATGATTTTGCCTCTGAGCTTGATGATGAGCGTCGCGGGCTGCTTGCCAGCCGCTTAAAAGCGACGCAATCACAGGTCTTTGTCAGCGCGATCAGTGCTGAACACGTTATAGACATGTCGGACGAAAATTCGAAGATGTTTACCGTGGAAAAGGGTAAAATAACGGATTAACCCAAGTATAAATGAGCGAGAAACGTTGATGTCGAATTCTTATGACTCCTCCAGTATCAAAGTCCTGAAAGGGCTGGATGCGGTGCGTAAGCGCCCGGGTATGTATATCGGCGACACGGATGACGGCACCGGTCTGCACCACATGGTATTCGAGGTGGTAGATAACGCTATCGACGAAGCGCTCGCGGGTCACTGTAAAGAAATTATCGTCACCATTCACGCCGATAACTCTGTCTCTGTACAGGACGACGGGCGCGGTATTCCGACCGGTATTCACCCGGAAGAGGGCGTATCGGCGGCAGAAGTGATCATGACCGTCCTGCACGCAGGCGGTAAATTTGACGATAACTCCTATAAAGTGTCCGGCGGTCTGCACGGCGTTGGTGTTTCGGTAGTAAACGCCCTGTCGCAAAAACTGGAGCTGGTTATCCAGCGCGAGGGTAAAATTCACCGTCAGATCTACGAACACGGTGTACCGCAGGCTCCGCTGGCGGTTACCGGCGAGACTGAAAAAACCGGCACCATGGTGCGTTTCTGGCCAAGCCTCGAAACCTTCACCAATGTAACCGAGTTCGAATATGAAATTCTGGCGAAACGTCTGCGTGAGTTGTCGTTCCTTAACTCCGGCGTTTCCATTCGCCTGAAAGACAAGCGTGACGGCAAAGAAGACCACTTCCACTATGAAGGCGGTATCAAGGCGTTCGTTGAGTATCTGAACAAGAACAAAACGCCAATTCACCCGAATATCTTCTACTTCTCCACCGAAAAAGACGGTATCGGCGTTGAAGTGGCGCTGCAGTGGAACGATGGCTTCCAGGAAAACATCTACTGCTTTACCAACAACATTCCGCAGCGTGACGGCGGCACTCACCTGGCAGGCTTCCGTGCGGCGATGACCCGTACTCTGAACGCCTACATGGACAAAGAAGGCTACAGCAAAAAAGCGAAAGTCAGCGCCACTGGCGATGATGCGCGTGAAGGCCTGATTGCGGTTGTGTCTGTGAAAGTACCAGACCCGAAATTCTCCTCCCAGACCAAAGACAAACTGGTTTCTTCTGAGGTGAAATCGGCGGTAGAACAGCAGATGAACGAACTGCTGGCGGAATACCTGCTGGAAAACCCAACTGATGCGAAAATCGTGGTCGGCAAAATTATTGATGCCGCCCGCGCCCGTGAAGCTGCGCGTCGCGCCCGTGAAATGACCCGTCGTAAAGGTGCGCTGGACTTAGCTGGCCTGCCTGGCAAACTGGCGGACTGTCAGGAACGCGACCCGGCGCTTTCTGAACTGTACCTTGTGGAAGGGGACTCTGCGGGCGGCTCTGCAAAACAGGGGCGTAACCGCAAGAACCAGGCGATTCTGCCGCTGAAGGGTAAAATCCTCAACGTTGAGAAAGCCCGTTTCGATAAGATGCTTGCTTCCCAGGAAGTGGCGACGCTTATCACCGCGCTTGGTTGTGGTATCGGTCGTGACGAATACAACCCGGATAAACTGCGTTATCACAGCATCATCATCATGACCGATGCGGACGTCGACGGTTCGCACATTCGTACGCTGCTGTTGACCTTCTTCTATCGTCAGATGCCGGAAATCATCGAACGCGGTCATGTCTACATTGCTCAACCGCCGCTGTACAAAGTGAAGAAAGGCAAGCAAGAGCAGTACATTAAAGACGATGAAGCGATGGATCAGTACCAAATTTCTATCGCTCTGGATGGTGCATCTTTGCATACCAACGCCAGTGCACCAGCTTTAGCTGGCGAAGCGTTAGAAAAACTGGTGTCGGAGTACAATGCGGCGCAGAAAATGATCGTTCGCATGGAACGTCGCTATCCGAAAGCAATGCTGAAAGAGCTTATCTATCAGCCAACGCTGACGGAAACCGACCTTTCCAACGAGCAGACCGTTACCCGCTGGGTGAACGCGCTGGTCAGCGAACTGAACGACAAAGAACAGCACGGCAGCCAGTGGAAGTTTGATGTCCACACCAATGCCGAGAAAAACCTGTTCGAGCCGATTGTTCGCGTGCGTACCCACGGCGTGGATACTGACTACCCGCTGGATCACGAGTTCATCACCGGTGGCGAATATCGTCGTATCTGCACTCTGGGCGAGAAACTGCGTGGCTTGCTGGAAGAAGATGCGTTTATCGAACGTGGTGAGCGTCGTCAGCCGGTAGCCAGCTTCGAGCAGGCGCTGGACTGGCTGGTGAAAGAGTCCCGTCGCGGCCTCTCCATCCAGCGTTATAAAGGTCTGGGCGAGATGAACCCGGAACAACTGTGGGAAACCACCATGGACCCGGAAAGCCGCCGTATGCTGCGCGTTACCGTTAAAGATGCGATTGCCGCCGACCAGCTGTTCACCACGCTGATGGGCGACGCCGTTGAACCGCGTCGTGCATTTATCGAAGAGAACGCCCTGAAAGCGGCGAATATCGATATTTAATGGCGTTAACAATGCGAGCGTGCCTGATGCGCTACGCTTATCAGGCCTACAAGACTCATGCAATATATTGAATTTTTATGATTTTGTAGGCCGGAGAAGGCGTTAACGCCGCATCCGGCAAGAAGCTATAAGAAAAGGGCGGAGATCATCTCCGCCCTTTTTATTCCTGTGATCCGCAATTATCATCCCGCAGAACTATACTTTTTGAGTCAACACGTAACGCTTTACAGGTGATTATCATGGGGCTTTTTGATGAAGTTGTAGGTGCCTTTCTGAAAGGCGATGCGGGGAAATATCAGGCGATTTTAAGTTGGGTTGAGGAGCAGGGCGGCATTCAGGTGCTGCTGGAAAAACTGCAAAGTGGCGGCTTAGGTGCCATTCTCACATCCTGGTTGAGTAACCAACAAAGTAATCAGCCGGTGAGCGGCGAGCAACTGGAGTCGGCGCTCGGCACAAACGCGGTGTCCGAACTCGGGCAAAAACTCGGCGTAGATACCAGTGCTGCTTCCAACATGCTGGCGGAACAATTGCCGAAGATTATTGATGCTCTCTCACCGCAGGGTGAAGTGTCACCACAAGCCAATAACGATTTGCTTTCCGCAGGGATGGAGTTACTGAAAGGGAAACTCTTCCGCTAAGCAAAAGGGGAGCACGCAACGCGCGTTGCATCCCCTTTTCCCTCAGGTGTTGTACTGATTTTTGAGCGCAATCGCGTTAGCATGGGTCAGGAAACAATCTACCTGGGGAACTCATGGCTATCAAACTCATTGCTATCGATATGGATGGCACCCTTCTGCTGCCCGATCACACCATTTCACCTGCCGTTAAAAATGCGATTGCCGCAGCTCGCGCCCGTGGCGTAAATGTCGTGCTAACGACGGGTCGCCCTTATGCAGGCGTTCACAACTACCTGAAAGAACTGCACATGGAACAGCCGGGCGACTACTGCATTACTTACAATGGCGCGCTGGTGCAGAAGGCCGCTGATGGTAGCACCGTGGCGCAAACAGCATTGAGCAATGACGACTATCGTTTCCTGGAAAAACTCTCTCGCGAAGTCGGTTCTCATTTCCACGCCCTGGACCGCACCACGCTGTACACCGCTAACCGCGATATCAGTTATTACACGGTACATGAGTCGTTTGTGGCCACCATTCCGCTGGTATTCTGCGAAGCGGAAAAAATGGACCCCAATATACAGCTCCTGAAAGTGATGATGATTGATGAACCTGCCATCCTCGACCAGGCGATCGCGCGCATTCCGCAGGAAGTAAAAGAGAAATACACCGTGCTGAAAAGTGCGCCGTACTTCCTCGAAATCCTCGATAAGCGCGTTAACAAAGGCACCGGTGTGAAATCATTGGCCGACGTGTTGGGCATTAAACCGGAAGAAATTATGGCGATTGGCGATCAGGAAAACGACATCGCAATGATTGAATATGCAGGTGTTGGTGTGGCAATGGATAACGCTATTCCTTCGGTGAAAGAAGTGGCGAACTTTGTCACCAAATCCAACCTGGAAGATGGCGTGGCGTTTGCTATTGAGAAGTATGTGCTGAATTAATCTGTGGGCGGGCAAACAGCATGAATGCGTTTGCCCGCAGCGATTAACAATTTCTGGTCGTGCATAAAATCAGGAACTGGAGTGGTGATGTTACTATATCCAGCGTAAGAGTGACTGGCAGCAACGCGTTAGCGAGGCCGCGCGGGACGCCATCTGTTGTTTTGTACTTATAAAATCCCACTGTAAAGGGTTGATGGAAAACCATCACGTTTGAGTAATCCGCTTTTTTATTTTTCTGGTGGATAGAGCCTTTCAAACCGTCAAGCGTCCATGTACAACGCTGGGTATCACACACAAAGCCATATTGTGTCGCCAGTGCTTTATCTTCCTCATTATCCCAGTCGTAATAGAGCGTTATGGCACCAGAAAAATTCGTATCACCGCGGCTTAAAATAAATTTCACATTATCGGAGGTGGTTATCTTTTCGCCATGTATTGCCGGATCGTTAAGCATTTTAACCACCTCACCACCACCCGTGGTTAACAGGTAGTCCAGCGACTCGCCAACAAAAACATAGCCTTTCGTACCGTTACTATTCTTTGCCAGCGATAAACCCTTAATCGAGTCTGACCGCCATTGCTCGGCATGTGGAGGGCTTGCGGTATTGAACAGCAGTCCTGCGGTTAGACATCCTGTCAACGCAAATGCCAAAAAACACAAACCGGCAGCCTTAAAAAATCCTTTAAAATTCAACTTCATGATTAATCCTTTAAACAAGAGTGCTAAGCCGTTGAAAGCATACTCTTATTTACCCCCTGTTTAGCGCCCGACATCCCTTTTCAGATTTCTGCCCGACGCATGTCATTTTTTATGTGTTGTTCTTTTTGTGATCTAAATTGTAGTACAACAATATAAATTTGTACTACATTACGCGCACGGCAAACGCGAATGTCATCACGCTGGTACTACAAAGTTGCCGCGTTATGCATCGATCGGGGTAAAGTAGAGAAGAACATACAGAGCACAAGGACTCTCCATGACTCTCAATAAAACCGATCGCATCGTCATTACGCTGGGTAAACAGATCGTTCACGGCAAATACGTGCCAGGCTCGCCGCTTCCGGCCGAGGCGGAACTCTGTGAGGAGTTTGCAACCTCGCGCAACATCATCCGTGAAGTGTTCCGTTCGCTGATGGCAAAGCGGCTGATTGAAATGAAACGTTATCGCGGGGCGTTTGTGGCAGCGCGTAACCAGTGGAATTACCTCGACACTGACGTACTGCAATGGGTGCTGGAAAACGACTACGACCCACGGCTTATCAGTGCAATGAGCGAAGTACGAAATCTGGTGGAACCAGCGATTGCCCGCTGGGCGGCGGAGCGCGCGACTTCCAGCGATCTGGCGCAGATTGAATCGGCGCTGAACGAGATGATTGCCAACAATCAGGATCGCGAGGCGTTTAACGAAGCGGATATTCGCTATCACGAGGCGGTACTGCAATCGGTGCATAACCCGGTGTTACAGCAACTTAGCATCGCGATCAGTTCGCTGCAGCGGGCGGTTTTTGAACGAACCTGGATGGGCGATGAGGCCAACATGCCGCAAACGCTCCAGGAACATAAGGCGCTGTTCGATGCGATACGGCATCAGGACGGCGATGCGGCAGAGCAGGCGGCGCTTACCATGATCGCCAGCTCGACACGAAGGTTAAAGGAAATCACATGACAGTGTGCGACATCGCAATTGACTGGGGAATATCTCTATAATCCCCAGCGAGTGCCTCTCTCATGACGATAACCACAATGATATGCGTGGTGAAGAAACCCAATTGCACGGCGCGCAGGCACCGGGCAATCCGTAGAACGTACCACGTAGCAGGCAGCAGCATTTGTTAAGGCGTATCGAGAGGCAGTGCAATGAAAATCACCAAAATTACCACGTATCGTTTACCTCCCCGTTGGATGTTCCTGAAAATTGAAACCGATGAAGGCGTGGTCGGTTGGGGCGAGCCAGTGATTGAAGGCCGCGCGCGCACGGTTGAAGCGGCAGTTCACGAGCTGGGTGACTATTTGATTGGTCAGGATCCTTCGCGCATCAACGACTTATGGCAAGTGATGTATCGCGCCGGATTTTATCGTGGCGGTCCGATCCTGATGAGCGCCATTGCCGGGATTGACCAGGCGTTATGGGATATCAAAGGCAAAGTGCTGAATGCGCCAGTCTGGCAACTGATGGGCGGCCTGGTCCGTGACAAAATCAAAGCCTACAGTTGGGTCGGCGGCGATCGTCCGGCGGATGTTATCGACGGCATTAAAACTCTGCGTGAAATCGGCTTCGATACCTTCAAACTGAATGGTTGCGAAGAACTGGGGCTGATTGATAACTCCCGCGCGGTGGATGCGGCGGTCAACACTGTGGCACAAATTCGTGAAGCCTTTGGCAATCAGATTGAGTTTGGTCTTGATTTCCACGGTCGCGTCAGCGCGCCGATGGCGAAAGTGCTGATTAAAGAACTGGAGCCGTATCGCCCGCTGTTTATTGAAGAGCCAGTGCTGGCGGAACAAGCCGAATACTATCCGAAACTGGCGGCACAAACGCATATTCCACTGGCGGCGGGTGAGCGCATGTTCTCACGCTTCGATTTTAAACGCGTGCTGGAGGCGGGCGGTATTTCGATTCTGCAACCGGATCTCTCCCACGCAGGCGGTATTACCGAATGCTACAAAATTGCCGGAATGGCGGAAGCCTATGATGTGACCCTTGCGCCGCACTGTCCGCTCGGACCGATTGCACTGGCGGCTTGCCTGCATATCGACTTTGTCTCCTATAACGCGGTACTTCAGGAACAAAGTATGGGCATTCACTACAACAAAGGTGCGGAGTTACTCGACTTTGTGAAAAACAAAGAGGACTTCAGCATGGTCGGCGGCTTCTTTAAACCGCTAACGAAACCGGGCTTAGGCGTGGAAATCGACGAAGCCAAAGTTATTGAGTTCAGTAAAAATGCCCCGGACTGGCGTAATCCGCTCTGGCGTCATGAAGATAACAGCGTAGCAGAGTGGTAATTCCTGCCACGTAAGCCCCTCATCGGGCAATAAAACTTTAATACAAAAATATAACCCTCTGTACATTACAGGGCATGGTGAGCGGCTTCGCTATGCCCAAAATCTGGAGACAGCTCGCTATGGATATTCCCGTTAATGCAGCAAAGCCGGGGCGTCGGCGTTATCTGACGCTGGTGATGATCTTTATTACGGTGGTCATTTGTTATGTCGACCGTGCTAACCTGGCCGTGGCTTCCGCCCATATTCAGGAAGAGTTCGGCATTACGAAAGCGCAAATGGGCTATGTATTTTCGGCCTTCGCCTGGCTTTATACCTTATGTCAGATCCCCGGCGGTTGGTTTTTAGATCGCGTAGGTTCTCGCGTGACTTATTTTATTGCGATATTTGGCTGGTCAGTGGCGACTTTATTCCAGGGCTTTGCCACGGGCTTAATGTCATTAATTGGTCTGCGCGCGATAACCGGTATTTTCGAAGCGCCCGCTTTCCCGACTAATAACCGGATGGTGACCAGTTGGTTCCCGGAACATGAACGCGCTTCCGCCGTTGGTTTTTATACTTCTGGTCAGTTTGTCGGCCTGGCGTTTTTGACTCCGCTGCTGATCTGGATCCAGGAAATGTTGAGCTGGCACTGGGTGTTCATTGTCACCGGCGGTATCGGCATTATCTGGTCGTTGATTTGGTTTAAGGTTTATCAGCCGCCGCGCCTGACCAAAGGCATCAGCAAAGCTGAACTGGATTACATTCGTGATGGCGGCGGTCTGGTGGATGGTGATGCGCCGGTGAAGAAAGAGGCGCGTCAGCCGTTAACAGCCAAAGACTGGAAACTGGTGTTCCATCGTAAACTGATCGGCGTCTATCTTGGGCAATTTGCGGTGGCTTCTACACTGTGGTTTTTCTTAACCTGGTTCCCGAACTATTTAACCCAGGAAAAAGGAATCACCGCGCTGAAAGCGGGCTTTATGACCACGGTGCCGTTCCTGGCTGCGTTTGTTGGTGTACTGCTCTCAGGCTGGGTTGCGGATCTGCTGGTGCGTAAGGGCTTTTCACTGGGCTTTGCGCGTAAAACGCCAATTATCTGCGGTTTGCTAATCTCTACCTGCATTATGGGCGCTAACTACACCAATGACCCGATGATGATTATGTGCCTGATGGCACTGGCATTCTTCGGCAACGGTTTTGCTTCTATTACCTGGTCGCTGGTCTCTTCTCTGGCGCCGATGCGCCTGATTGGTTTAACCGGTGGCGTGTTTAACTTCGCCGGTGGTTTGGGCGGGATCACCGTTCCGCTGGTGGTGGGTTATCTGGCGCAGGGTTACGGTTTCGCTCCTGCACTGGTTTATATTTCCGCCGTCGCGTTGATTGGCGCGCTCTCTTACATCCTGCTGGTGGGCGATGTGAAGCGCGTTGGTTAATCTCTCGACTGTGGAATATGTGCAATGCCACTGCGCATAATCCACTTTCTTAAGGCCGGTGCGGTCAGGCACCGGCTTTTTACTATCTTGCCGTAGAGTTTTAAACGCAGTTTGCGGGTGGCGTGCCAGTAAGTGGCGTTGATCTTCTCTGGCTGCTTCAGTAACACCGAACGCAGAATCTCTGCGCTATCCAGCGCATAGCTAATTCCCTCCAGCGAGCTGGCGCTGATAAATCCCGCCGCTTCACCAATAAGAAAAGCGTTGTCCTTACCGCAGACAAAATCCTGCCTGCGTGAGGGAAACAGCACCGTGCATTTTTCGCTTTTCACCGCTTTACCAAACTGGAACTGAAAGGCGCTCATTTTCTCTTTCAGTGCTGTGAAACGCGCCTGGCCATCTTTCATCGGATAGGCGCCGCCAAAGATAAAATAACCGTCTTTGCTGATACTCCATGAATAACAGTCAGTTATCGAATTATCAAAGATGCAGGAGTAGAACGGCACCGGATGTTTCTCTGCGAACCACTGCTGGATAGCGACATATTTACGAATCTGATGATCCGGGTAGAGATGTCGCCGCACCATCGAGTTGGCACCATCGGCACCGACCAGATAGCGGGCGGTAATATGCTGCTCCCAGCCGTCTGCGCGAAAAATGACATGCCATTTATCATCCTCTCGCCAGATTTTTCGACACAGGCTATCGTGGTAAATCTCAACGCTGGCCGGGATCAGCGATTTCATCCACAAGTCGAAAGCATGGCGATTAATATTGATATAGCTTCGCTGGTAGTTACGCGTGAGCGATGCGGCGACGTCGACGGTTTTGACGCTGAAAATCTGCGGGTTGGCGATCACATCGACAGGAAGCGTCAGTCCATCGCGAATAAAAGAACGCTGCGCGTCCGGTGCCAGCAGACCGCCACAAGGTTTGCTGAAACCTTCAGTACCGCACTGGTGCTTTTTATCCAGCGCGATCACCTGCATTTTGCCTGCTAACTTTCGCGCCAACGCCGACCCTGCCGGGCCGAGGCCAATAATCGCCACGTCAAAATGTTCCATCTTTTCACTCACATTCATCACGATGGCAAAAGACTAATGTCTGAAAGTGAAGTCCTTGTGAAGTATGATGGCGGGAACCGTTTTGTATCAGGACCGCGCCATGAAACAGATAACCTTTGCTCCCCGTAATCACCTGCTCACCAATACCAATACCTGGACGCCCGACAGCCAGTGGCTGGTGTTTGATGTGCGGCCTTCTGGCGCGTCGTTTACCGGCGAGACCATTGAGCGTGTGAATATCCATACCGGCGAGGTCGAGGTTATCTACCGTGCGTTACAGGGCGCACACGTCGGCGTGGTGACCGTTCATCCGAAGTCAGAGAAATATGTCTTCATCCACGGCCCTGAAAATCCTGATGAAACATGGCATTACGATTTTCATCACCGTCGCGGTGTGATTGCTGAAGGCGGCAAGGTGAGCAACCTCGATGCAATGGATATTACCGTTCCGTACACTCCAGGGGCGTTACGCGGCGGCAGTCATGTACATGTCTTTAGCCCAAACGGTGAAATGGTGAGTTTTACCTATAACGACCACGTGCTGCATGAACGCGATCCAGCGCTGGATTTGCGAAACGTCGGGGTGGCTGCGCCGTTTGGTCCGGTCAATGTGCAAAAGCAGCATCCGCGTGAATACAGCGGTAGCCACTGGTGCGTGCTGGTGAGTAAAACAACGCCCACGCCGCAGCCTGGCAGTGATGAAATCAATCGTGCTTATGAAGAAGGATGGGTAGGAAACCACGCTCTGGCGTTTATTGGCGATACGCTTTCGCAAAAGGGCGAGAAAGTGCCGGAGCTGTTTATTGTTGAATTGCCGCAAGATGAAAACGGCTGGAAATTGCCGGGCGACGCGCCGTTAAGCGGAACGGAATCAACTCTGCCCGCGCCACCGCGTGGCGTCGTGCAGCGACGTTTAACCTTTACCCACCATCGGGCTTATCCGGGGTTAGCCAACGTCCCGCGCCACTGGGTGCGCTGTAATCCGCAGGGTACGCAAATCGCGTTTTTAATGCGTGATGATAACGGCATTGTGCAACTGTGGCTTATCTCGCCACAGGGCGGTGAGCCGCACCAGTTAACCCATAACAAAACGGATATTCAGTCTGCATTTAACTGGCATCCGTCAGGAGAATGGCTGGGCGTTGTGCTGGATAACCGTATTGCCTGCGTACACGCGCAAAGCGGCGAAGTTGAGTATTTAACCGAAAATCACGCCAACTCACCTTCGGCGGACGCGGTGGTCTTCTCGCCGGATGGTCAATGGCTGGCGTGGATGGAAGCTGGCCAGTTGTGGATAACCAAAACTGGCCGTTAAATCAGTTCACGGGCATTCTGGCTGGTGGAATGACGGCATTGATGGCTTGCGCGTCGGCTTCGCTTTTTTCCACGCGCGAGCGCACTGAACTGTCTTTGCGGAACGCATCCCATGGCAGAAGTAGCGTATCCATGACTGCGGTAAATGGCATATCGAGAATTGCCAGCGATTTGGTTCCCCAGTTTGTTGTGTCATCACCAATCATGGTGGCACTGGCGCGGGTGCCGGGATACGTTCCCTCCTTCCCTCCGGTATGGGACATTACGCTGGAGCATCCTCCGAGTAATGCCATTCCGCTGCATATCATGAACGCTAACAACACATTTCTTATCATAATAAATTCATCTGTTGATCGTGGGTGTTGGCATGATGTGTTATAGCGATCCCTTGCTGAAAATAACATCATCATCATGTCGCACTGTGGCGGCTATCGCACTTTAACGTTTCGTGCTACCCCCCAGTCTATGCAATAGACTACAAACTGCAAAAAAAAGTCCGTCGAAAAGACTTGAAAAGTGCATATCCAGACCCATTTTTATACCGTAGTCAATGAGAACACGCCTGATGGGTGTTCTGGCTATCCGACCTGTCCATTGTGGAAGGTCTTATATTCTCGCTGATTTCAGGAGCTATTAATTATGCGTAACTTTGATTTATCCCCGCTTTACCGTTCTGCTATTGGATTTGATCGTTTGTTTAACCACTTAGAAAACAACCAGAGCCAGAGTAATGGGGGCTACCCTCCGTACAATGTTGAACTGGTAGACGAAAACCATTACCGCATTGCTATCGCGGTGGCTGGCTTTGCCGAAAGTGAACTGGAAATTACCGCCCAGGACAATCTGCTGGTGGTGAAAGGTGCTCACGCCGACGAACAAAAAGAGCGCACCTATCTGTACCAGGGCATCGCTGAACGCAACTTCGAACGCAAATTCCAGTTAGCCGAGAATATTCATGTTCGTGGCGCTAACCTGGTGAATGGTCTGCTGTATATCGATCTCGAACGCGTGATTCCTGAAGCGAAAAAACCGCGCCGTATCGAAATCAACTAATTCCCTAAGGCCGCAGTGCGCGGCCTGACATTTCCATGCTCGCCGTCAGGGAGCATATGCGAATCTTCGGATTTGCAGGTACTTACTCGCTTCTTAGAAGGAGAAATGACTATGCGTAACTTCGATTTATCCCCACTGATGCGTCAATGGATCGGTTTTGACAAACTGGCCAACGCATTGCAAAACGCCGGTGAAAGCCAGAGCTTCCCGCCGTACAACATTGAGAAAAGCGACGATAACCACTACCGCATTACCCTTGCGCTGGCAGGTTTTCGTCAGGAAGATTTAGATATTCAACTGGAAGGAACGCGCCTGAGCGTAAAAGGCACGCCGGAGCAGCCAAAAGAAGAGAAGAAATGGCTGCATCAAGGGCTTATGAATCAGCCGTTTAGCCTGAGCTTTACGCTGGCTGAAAATATGGAGGTCTCTGGCGCAACCTTCGTTAATGGTTTACTGCATATTGATCTAATTCGTAATGAGCCTGAACCCATCGCAGCGCAGCGTATCGCTATCAGCGAACGTCCCGCGTTAAATAGCTAATTAGCTATTCTCTTTGCCCCGCCAGTTTGGTGGGGCTTTTTTTTGCCTGCAATCTTCAACAATGTTTTAATTTTCGCCAGGTTAAGATGTTCCGGCACTTTCTTTACCGTGATAATGTGCGCCATAAGGCAAATCTGCTTCACCGATTCAGCCATAATCCGTAGCAATTAAAATGTTATTTCAAGAGAAATGGACGATGAGTGATATAGCATTAACGGTCAGTATTCTGGCTTTGGTGGCGGTCGTCGGTTTGTTTATCGGCAACGTCAAGTTTCGCGGCATAGGATTAGGTATTGGCGGCGTGCTGTTCGGTGGGATCATCGTCGGCCATTTTGTTTCACAGGCTGGGATGACATTAAGCAGCGACATGCTGCATGTTATCCAGGAATTTGGCCTGATCCTGTTTGTTTATACCATCGGGATTCAGGTGGGACCGGGCTTCTTTGCCTCATTGCGCGTCTCCGGGTTACGCCTCAACTTGTTTGCTGTTCTGATAGTCATCATCGGCGGTCTGGTTACCGCTATCCTGCATAAACTTTTCGATATTCCACTGCCTGTGGTGCTGGGGATTTTCTCTGGTGCGGTCACCAATACGCCAGCATTGGGGGCAGGTCAGCAAATCTTACGCGACCTCGGCACACCGATGGAGATGGTCGATCAGATGGGGATGAGTTACGCGATGGCGTATCCATTCGGCATTTGTGGGATTTTGTTCACCATGTGGATGCTGCGGGTTATTTTCCGCGTCAATGTTGAGACAGAAGCCCAGCAGCACGAGTCCACGCGAACCAACGGCGGTGCGCTAATCAGGACGATTAACATCCGTGTTGAGAACCCTAATTTGCATAATTTAGCCATTAAAGATGTGCCGATTCTCAATGGCGATAAAGTTATCTGCTCACGATTGAAACGAGAAGAAACCCTAAAAGTGCCTTCGCCAGAGACCGTTATTCAACTTGGCGATTTGCTGCATCTGGTGGGGCAGCCTGCGGATTTACATAACGCACAGTTGGTGATTGGGCAGGAAGTGGATACTTCTCTATCAACGAAAGGCACCGATTTGCGCGTCGAACGCGTGGTGGTCACCAATGAAAATGTGCTCGGTAAACGTATTCGCGACCTGCACTTTAAAGAACGCTATGACGTTGTTATTTCGCGCCTGAACCGTGCCGGGGTTGAACTGGTCGCCAGTGGCGATATTAGCCTGCAATTTGGCGATATCCTTAACCTGGTGGGGCGGCCTTCTGCTATTGATGCCGTTGCCAATGTATTAGGTAATGCGCAGCAAAAACTGCAACAGGTGCAGATGTTACCGGTGTTTATTGGTATCGGTCTTGGCGTGTTGTTAGGCTCCATTCCCGTGTTTGTGCCTGGATTCCCGGCAGCATTGAAGCTGGGACTGGCGGGGGGGCCGCTGATTATGGCGCTGATCCTCGGGCGTATCGGCAGCATTGGTAAGCTTTACTGGTTTATGCCGCCAAGTGCCAACCTGGCGCTGCGCGAACTGGGTATCGTACTGTTTCTCTCGGTAGTTGGCCTGAAATCCGGCGGCGATTTTGTCGATACTCTGGTCAATGGTGAAGGGCTAAGCTGGATTGGTTATGGTGCCCTGATCACCGCAATTCCGCTGATTACAGTCGGCATTCTGGCGCGGATGTTAGCCAAAATGAATTATCTCACGATGTGCGGGATGTTGGCTGGCTCCATGACCGATCCTCCGGCGCTGGCGTTTGCCAATAATCTTCATCCTACCAGTGGTGCGGCGGCGCTCTCGTACGCCACGGTGTATCCGTTAGTCATGTTCCTGCGCATTATCACACCACAGTTACTGGCGGTGCTTTTCTGGAGTATCGGTTAATTCTTTTCCGGGTGGAGTCGCCGTAAACTGCATTCCACCTGGTATTTAAGAACACCACCGAGCTGCTTAAACCAGTGAACCGCCGGTCAGGAAGGAAAAGATCAGGAATATCAGCAGAAGACCGCAGATGATGCCGATACCAAAAAGCAAGGTATGGAAAGCCAGCGTCCCGCCACCAAAAACCAGTGCGCCGCGAATGCTCCAGCGATTTTCCTTACGCATACCGCCAACAAATGCGCAGAGTAGTGCGGCAATGGCCAGTGCGATGCCGCCTTGATCGAGGATTTTATCGACATCAACCGTCTCTTTTTTCTCCACCGCAGTAATTTTTTCACCTTTTATTCCGGCGAGAAGACCTCTTTTAATTTCAGCCGTTTTGTCCGCCACGATGCTTTCAAGTGTTGGTGGTAGCGCGGCAAAAGGGCCGAATGAAAAGTGGATAAGACCCATCAATAAAGCGATGGCACCGAACAGCATGCCCAGTGAACTGCTTTTATTTTGCGCTATGATACCCATCTGACCTCCTTGTAATGGATGGCAAAAGCATATCAGGAAACGGGCGGACGAAATTCTTAAAAATAACCGCTAAAGGCAGAGCGTTAATGAACGTGCAAAGGAGCAACAATGAAAATTTCTCGCCTCGGGGAAGCGCCTGATTACCGCTTCTCGTTGGCTAATGAGCGTACATTTTTGGCGTGGATTCGTACTGCATTAGGGTTTCTGGCAGCAGGGGTGGGGCTGGATCAACTTGCGCCAGACTTCGCCACGCCCGTCATTCGTGAGCTGCTGGCGTTATTGCTATGCTTATTTTCTGGCGGACTGGCAATGTATGGCTACCTGCGCTGGTTACGCAATGAAAAAGCGATGCGTCTGAAAGAAGATTTACCCTATACCAATAGTTTATTAATCATCAGCTTAATATTGATGATCGTGGCGGTGATCGTTATGGGACTGGTATTGTATGCCGGATAGCCGCAAAGCCAGACGGATTGCCGACCCAGGTCTTCAGCCGGAACGCACATCGCTGGCGTGGTTTCGCACCATGCTGGACTATGGCGCGCTGATGGCGCTTGCAATTAAACACAACTGGCATCAGGCTGGCGCGTTGTTCTGGATTTCTATTGCCATCCTCGCGATTGTGGCACTAATACTTTGGCGCTATACCCGTAATCGTAATTTAATGGATGTGACTAATAGCGATTTTTCCCAAATTTGCGTAATCCGTGACAAATTTATGATCTCCCTCGCGGTGTTATCTCTCGCAATACTGTTTGCTGTTACGCATATACACCAACTTATCGTATTAATTGAGAGAATCACATGACAGGAAGTCAGGTTGTAAATGCTGAAGAGGACAGGCATAAACTGGTCGTAGAGTATAAAGATGCATTACAACCAGGTGATTTTTATCAGAATTTCAAACAGCGGGGTTTTCGCTCCGTGCAACTTATTCCCCATATAGAATTTGATGACCGGGGCGAGCTGACAGCTTCTTCGGTGACGGCTGAATTGTGGGGGCAATTTTTAATCGCTCTGTTCGAGCATTGGGTGTGTGCAGATATTGGTCGTATATCAGTCGAACTTTTTGACGCCACGCTGCAAAAATGGTGCAGGAGCGAAAACGTACAACTTCGGCGGGAGTGTCAGGTGTGCGACTGGCATCGCTTGTGCCGACATTCCCAGGAGGATTCTCCTGGCAACGTGCTTTGTGTTGGCTATCAAGCTTTTTATTCCCACTCTGCGCCGCACATGCGGGTGATGCGTGACCTGATAAAGCAGCATCGTTCTCCCATGGAGTTGATGACGATGCTGCGGTGACGTGAGCTTAAACAGGCTGCCCCTGATGCGACATCCGCGTCGCCAGCGGTAGCCAGCACAGCACGATCAACAATCCCATTAAGGTCATCAACAACCCCAGGCTGCCCTGACCGGTTTGCGGCAGCATCGCGGAGAGCGACGCCAGCACGCCGGAACCAATGTTTTGCAGGCCGCCGACCAGCGCACCAGCCGTGCCAGCCAGGAAGGGGAATGGCTCCATTGCGCCGCTGGTTGCCAGCGGAAACAGCATCCCGGCACCGAAAAAGAACAGCGCGGCGGGAACGAGCAACGTCCAGACATTCATCACGCTAAACCAGCCGGGGATCCACATCATCATTCCTGCCAACAGGCAGCAGATAACCGACTGCCACATTAACGTAGAGAAGCGTTTATTCGGTCGACCAGCAAACCATGCGCCGAAGAATGCCGCTGGAATTGGCAGAATAAACAAAATACTGACTGTCATACTGCTTAACCCTAACACTGCACCCATCAACACACCGGAACAGGCTTCGAAAGCGGCAATCCCTGCCAGACCACCAATTAACATCAGCAAATAGCAGTTAAAGCTGCCATTGCCAAAGAGTGTTTTATAACTGGTGAGCAGGCGCGTACGCGGCGCATCGACAGGGCGTGTTTCCGGCATCCAGCGCGCCATGCTGAACGTCACACTGGCACAAAGCACCAGTAAAAACAGATAACAGGCCCGCCAGCTCCACAGGGTATTTAGCAGGCCGCCAATGAGTGGTGCGAGCAACGGACTTACGAGAATCCCCATATTTAACATACTATTAGCGTGACGAAGCTGTGTCCGTTCATATAAATCACGCGGCAATGTACGCGCCATTACGCCGCCGACACCGGTCCCCATCCCCTGAATCGCACTGGCGGCAATTAACACCGTCAGGCTGGAAGTAGTGACTGCCACCAGTGTCGCCAACATAAAAATGGACATTCCGACGAGGATCACCGGGCGGCGTCCCACCCTGTCGGAAATTGGGCCATAAAATAGTTGTGAGATACCGTAGGTCAGCAGATAAGCGCCCATTACGCTCTGCACCGCCCCTTCACGGACGTTGAGATCTTGTGCCATATCGGCAATAGCAGGAATATAAATAGTTTGTGCCATCTGACCGACGGCCACGAGTAATACCAACATCAATAATAAATTGACGTTTCTATGCCTTTTCATTATCACGGACGCTTTTAAAAATATATTTAGAATAAGTTACTACGCATTCGAATAAATGCAGGAGAGGAATCTATCACATTGATAAATGTTAGCCAGATATATATACGGAATGATGAATAACAAAACGGCAGAAAATATAAACAACAGCGGCAATAAATGTTGCCGGAGGGGTCTTTGGCTTAAATAAATACTGTGGGCTGGATAAGATGCGTCAGCATCGCATACCACACCAATCTGCCAGCAGCATATGAAAGGGGAGCGGTTTCCCGCTCCCCTTTAGTGCGGCTTGAATCTGAATCACTTCAGGTATTTCAGAACAGCATCAAGCAGTTGCAGTGCAGCAACAATGAGTTTGAGGATAAGAATGGCAATATCCACCAGGCTCATACGCGTCTCCTGTGGTTCAGGAGCACTGCCAGCTGACGTACCTTTCCGCTGCCTGTTGCCAGCTGTTGCGCACGCGGCTTCTTCAGAAGAAACGTTGTGCTTGTTGACATAACACAGTGTGCTCACGCGGGGTTAAGGCGCTGACGGCACCACCCGTTTCAGCCAGGACTTAGTGCGCCGGGTAACGATGCGGCCCCGCATAACACATTGCGTACAGTGATATTATAGAATTATACTGTACAAATAAACAGTAAAAATTAGACAAAATCAAAACTGTGATCGATACTCAATTATGCGCTAAATAAGTCAAAATTCGTGCCGAAATTGCGCGTTCTGCGCGGAACACGTATACTTCCAGTGTTGACATAACACAGTGTGCTTTGCGGTTACCAGCCGCGGGCGGCTGACAAAACCTCGCTCCGGCGGGGTTTTTTGTTACCTGCGTTTCAGTACAAAACGTGATCGACTCCCCAATTATTCCTTGATGAAAAATTTTCCATTGTCTCCCCTGTAAAGCTGTGCTTGTATAAATATTGTTAAACACAAAACCAACAAGGTCCCCAATGACTACTTCCATGCTCAACGCAAAACTACTACCAACTGCGCCATCCGCCGCAGTGGTCGTCGTGCGTGTGGTGGTGGTCGTCGGCAATACGCCGTAGGGACTGGAACAACACACGATTCCAAAACCCCGCCGGCGCAAACCGGGCGGGGTTTTTCGTTTAAACACCTCCCGGAAAGTCGGCCCAGAAGAAAAGGACTGGAGCATGGCAAGTTCGGGCACAACATCGACACGTAAGCGTTTTACTGGCGCAGAATTTATCGTTCATTTCCTGGAACAGCAGGGCATTAAGATTGTGACGGGGATTCCGGGCGGTTCGATTCTCCCTGTTTACGACGCCTTAAGCCAAAGCACGCAAATCCGCCATATTCTGGCTCGCCATGAACAGGGCGCGGGCTTTATCGCCCAGGGAATGGCGCGTACCGACGGCAAACCGGCGGTCTGTATGGCCTGTAGCGGGCCGGGTGCGACTAACCTGGTGACCGCCATTGCCGATGCGCGGCTGGACTCCATTCCGCTGATTTGCATCACCGGCCAGGTTCCCGCCTCGATGATCGGCACCGACGCCTTCCAGGAAGTGGACACCTACGGCATCTCTATCCCCATCACCAAACACAACTATCTGGTCAGACATATCGAAGAACTCCCGCAGGTCATGAGCGATGCCTTCCGCATCGCGCAATCAGGCCGCCCTGGCCCGGTGTGGATAGACATTCCTAAGGATGTGCAAACGGCGGTTTTTGAAATTGAAGAACAGCCCGCGGCGGCAGAAAAAGCCGCCGCGCCCGCCTTTAGCGAAGAAAGCATTCGTGACGCTGCGGCAATGATTAACGCCGCCAAACGCCCGGTGCTTTATCTGGGGGGCGGTGTCATTAACGCGCCCGCGCGGGTGCATGAACTGGCTGAGAAAGCGCAGCTGCCCACCACCATGACCTTAATGGCGCTGGGCATGTTGCCAAAAGCACATCCGCTGTCGCTGGGCATGCTGGGGATGCACGGCGTGCGCAGCACCAACTATATCTTGCAGGAGGCGGACCTGCTGATTGTTCTCGGTGCGCGTTTTGATGACCGGGCAATTGGCAAAACTGAAGAGTTCTGCCCGAATGCCAAAATTATTCATGTGGATATCGACCGCGCGGAGCTGGGTAAAGTTAAGCAACCGCACGTGGCGATTCAGGCGGATGTTGATGATGTGCTGGCGCAGCTGATCCCACAGGTGGAAGCCCAGCCGCGTACAGAGTGGCACCAACTGGTGGCTGATTTACAACATGAATTCCCGTGTCCTATCCCGAAAGCGTGTGATCCATTAACACATTACGGGCTGATCAACGCCGTTGCCGCCTGTGTCGATGACAACGCGATTATCACCACCGACGTGGGTCAGCATCAGATGTGGACGGCGCAAGCCTATCCGCTCAATCGACCACGTCAGTGGCTGACTTCTGGTGGGCTGGGAACGATGGGCTTCGGTTTACCCGCAGCGATAGGTGCGTCGCTGGCTAACCCGGATCGCAAAGTGTTGTGTTTCTCCGGCGACGGTAGCCTGATGATGAATATTCAGGAGATGGCGACCGCCAGTGAAAACCAGCTGGATGTCAAAATCATACTGATGAATAACGAAGCACTGGGACTGGTGCATCAGCAACAGAGTCTGTTCTACAAGCAGGGTGTTTTTGCGGCCACCTATCCGGGAAAAATCAACTTTATGCAGATTGCCGCCGGGTTCGGCCTCGAAACCTGCGATTTGAATAATGAAACCGATCCGCAGGCGGCATTACAGGAAATTATCAATCGCCCTGGTCCGGCGCTGATCCACGTACGCATTGATGCCGAAGAAAAAGTGTACCCAATGGTGCCGCCAGGCGCGGCAAATACTGAAATGGTGGGGGAATAAGCCATGCAAAACACAACTCATGACAACGTGATTCTGGAACTCACCGTTCGCAACCATCCGGGCGTAATGACCCACGTTTGTGGGCTTTTTGCCCGTCGTGCTTTTAACGTCGAAGGCATTCTTTGTCTGCCGATTCAGAACAGTGATAAAAGCCACATCTGGCTACTGGTCAATGACGATCAGCGACTGGAACAAATGATAAGCCAGATAGACAAACTGGAGGATGTGGTGAAAGTGCAGCGTAATCAGTCTGACCCGACAATGTTTAACAAGATAGCCGTATTTTTTCAGTAACCGCTCAAGGCTTGAACAGTGGCGCGCTTATCGTTAAGGTAAGCGCGTTTTTTTACCCGCCAGGACAAGACCATGATAACCGTTGCCCTTATAGACGATCACCTTATCGTCCGCTCCGGCTTTGCGCAGCTGCTGGGGCTGGAACCTGATTTGCAGGTAGTTGCCGAGTTTGGTTCCGGGCGTGAGGCGCTGACTGGCTTGCCTGGGCGCGGTGTGCAGGTGTGTATTTGCGATATCTCAATGCCGGATATTTCTGGGCTGGAGCTGTTAAGCCAGCTACCGAAAGGTATGGCGACAATTATGCTCTCCGTTCACGACAGTCCGGCGCTGGTTGAACAGGCGCTTAACGCGGGGGCGCGCGGCTTTCTCTCTAAACGCTGTAGCCCGGACGAGCTGATCGCTGCCGTGCATACGGTTGCAACTGGCGGCTGTTATCTGACGCCGGATATCGCTATTAAACTGGCATCGGGCCGTCAGGACCCGCTAACCAAACGCGAACGCCAGGTGGCGGAAAAACTGGCGCAAGGGATGGCGGTGAAAGAGATTGCCGCCGAACTGGGGTTGTCGCCAAAAACTGTGCATGTACATCGTGCCAATCTGATGGAAAAACTGGGCGTCAGCAACGACGTTGAACTGGCGCGGCGCATGTTTGATGGCTGGTGATGAAGACATTTTTCTCCCGCTTAAATACTGTAGTTTCCTGCTTTTTTATCTTCTCTGCCGCATGGTTTTGCCTGTGGAGTATCAGCCTGCACCTGGTTGAACGACCGGATCTGGCGGTATTGCTGTTTCCGTTCGGTCTGCGACTGGGGTTGATGTTGCAATGCCCACGCAGATACTGGCTGGTGCTGATGGGCGCAGAATGGCTGCTGATTTACTGGCTGACGCAGGCGGTTGGGTTAACGCATGATCCGTTATTGATGATCGGTAGTTTGCTGACGTTACTTCCTGTGGCGTTGATTTCCCGTTATCGCCACCAGCGCGACTGGCGCACGTTACTGTTACAGGGCGCGGCACTGACGGCGGCGGCGTTATTACAGTCGTCACCCTGGCTTTGGCATGGGTACGGAAACGAGCCCTGGAACGCCCTACTGATGACCTTAACCGGCGGCCTGACGCTAGCCCCCATTTGCCTGGTGTTCTGGCACTATCTGGCGAATAACACCTGGCTGCCGCTGGGGCCATCGCTGGTTTCCCAGCCGATAAACTGGCGTGGGCGGCATCTGGTCTGGTATTTGCTGTTGTTTGTTATCAGCCTGTGGTTGCAACTGGGGCTGCCGAACGAACTTTCGCGCTTTACCCCGTTTTGTCTGGCGCTGCCGATTATCGCCCTGGCCTGGCACTATGGCTGGCAAGGGGCGCTGATTGCGACGCTGATGAACGCCATCGCGCTGATCGCCAGTCAAACCTGGCGCGATCATCCGGTCGATTTATTGCTTTCGCTGCTGGTGCAAAGCCTCACTGGCCTGTTACTGGGCGCAGGCATCCAGCGGTTGCGTGAACTTAACCAGTCGTTGCAAAAGGAACTGGCGCGTAATCAACATCTTGCCGAGCGGTTGCTTGAAACCGAAGAGAGTGTGCGTCGCGACGTAGCGCGTGAACTGCACGATGATATCGGCCAGACCATCACCGCCATTCGTACTCAGGCTGGCATTGTCCAGCGACTGGCGGCGGATAACGCCAGTGTGAAACAGAGCGGGCAGTTAATTGAACAGTTGTCGCTGGGCGTTTACGACGCGGTGCGCCGCTTGTTAGGGCGGTTACGTCCGCGCCAGTTGGATGATCTGACCCTGGAGCAGGCCATCCGTTCATTGATGCGGGAAATGGAGCTGGAAGGGCGCGGCATTGTCAGTCATCTCGAATGGCGGATAGATGAATCAGCGCTAAGTGAAAACCAGCGCGTAACCCTATTTCGTATCTGTCAGGAGGGGCTGAACAACATTGTGAAACATGCAGATGCCAGTGCGGTTATCCTGCAAGGCTGGCAGCAGGATGAGCGTTTAATGCTGGTGATTGAAGACGATGGTAGTGGTCTGCCGCCAGGTTCCGGGCAGCAAGGTTTTGGCCTCACCGGAATGCGCGAGCGCGTAACCGCGCTGGGTGGCACCTTGACCATCTCCTGCCTGCACGGCACGCGTGTCAGTGTCTCTCTACCTCAACGTTATGTTTAAGGCTTGATGATGTTGCCGTTTCTGAAAGCGCCTGCCGACGCACCGCTGATCAGCGATAAAAGTGAAATTGATGCTCGCTACCGCTATTGGCGTCGGCATATTTTGCTGACCATCTGGCTGGGCTATGCGCTGTTTTACTTCACGCGTAAAAGTTTTAACGCCGCCGTACCAGAAATCCTTGCCAACGGCGTGCTCAGTCGTAGCGACATCGGCCTGTTAGCAACGCTGTTTTACATTACCTACGGCGTATCGAAATTTGTCTCCGGCATTGTCAGTGACCGCTCTAATGCCCGTTATTTTATGGGGATTGGGCTTATTGCCACGGGAATCATCAACATTCTGTTTGGCTTTTCCACCTCGTTGTGGGCGTTTGCCGTGCTGTGGGTGCTGAACGCCTTTTTCCAGGGCTGGGGTTCGCCGGTTTGTGCGCGTCTGTTGACTGCCTGGTATTCTCGTACCGAGCGCGGCGGTTGGTGGGCGCTATGGAATACGGCGCATAACGTCGGCGGCGCATTGATCCCCATCGTGATGGCCGCTGCTGCGGTGCATTATGGCTGGCGTGCCGGGATGATGATTGCCGGTTGTATGGCGATAGTCGTGGGGATTTTTCTTTGTTGGCGGCTGCGCGATCGCCCGCAGGCGTTAGGTTTACCGGCGGTCGGAGAATGGCGGCACGATGCGCTGGAAATCGCCCAACAAGAAGAAGGGGCGGGGCTGACGCGTAAAGAGATCCTCACCAAATATGTGTTGCTGAATCCGTATATCTGGCTGCTTTCGTTCTGTTATGTGCTGGTCTATGTGGTTCGTGCGGCGATCAACGACTGGGGCAACCTGTATATGTCCGAGACGCTGGGCGTCGATCTGGTCACGGCGAATACGGCAGTAACGATGTTTGAACTGGGCGGGTTTATCGGTGCGCTGGTTGCAGGTTGGGGCTCGGACAAACTGTTTAACGGCAACCGTGGGCCGATGAATTTGATTTTTGCTGCGGGGATTTTGCTTTCCGTCGGCTCGCTGTGGTTGATGCCATTTGCCAGCTACGTGATGCAGGCAACCTGCTTCTTCACCATTGGTTTTTTTGTCTTTGGCCCGCAGATGTTAATCGGTATGGCAGCGGCAGAGTGTTCCCACAAAGAGGCGGCAGGTGCGGCGACGGGGTTTGTCGGCTTGTTTGCTTATCTGGGGGCGTCGCTTGCCGGTTGGCCGCTGGCGAAAGTGCTGGATACCTGGCACTGGAGTGGTTTTTTCGTGGTTATCGCCATTGCCGCCGGGGTTTCGGCACTGTTGTTACTGCCCTTTTTGAACGCCCAGTCACCGCGCGAAGCGTGATGCATCTCACTTTTCTACCTCATATCCGGCAAAACTAAGAAATTTTCCTGGTTTTGCCTGGACGCTATCTCAAGCCTGATTTGCTGCAGGTTTTTACAATGCCATCATTCGTTAATTCTTTCCCAAAATAATTCAAGTTGCAGGAACGCGAGCAGCTAAGGCACCTGCGGCCTGAAGTATGAAGGGAAATCAGGAGTAACCCATGCTGGCTTTCTTAAACCAGGTTCGCAAGCCGACCCTGGATCTTCCGCTCGAAGTGCGGCGCAAAATGTGGTTCAAACCGTTCATGCAATCCTATCTGGTGGTCTTTATTGGCTACCTGACGATGTACCTGATTCGCAAGAACTTCAACATCGCACAGAACGACATGATCTCGACCTACGGGTTGAGCATGACGCAGCTGGGGATGATTGGCCTGGGCTTCTCCATCACTTACGGCGTGGGTAAAACGCTGGTTTCCTACTACGCCGACGGCAAAAATACCAAACAATTCCTGCCGTTCATGCTGATCCTCTCCGCTATTTGTATGCTGGGCTTCAGCGCCAGCATGGGCAGCGGCTCGGTTAGCCTGTTCCTGATGATTGCCTTCTACGCCTTAAGCGGTTTTTTCCAGAGCACTGGCGGTTCATGCAGTTACTCCACGATTACTAAATGGACGCCGCGTCGTAAGCGCGGGACCTTCCTCGGTTTCTGGAACATTTCCCACAACCTCGGCGGCGCGGGGGCGGCGGGTGTGGCGCTATTCGGCGCAAATTACCTGTTCGACGGTCACGTGATCGGCATGTTTATCTTCCCGTCGATTATCGCGTTGATTGTCGGTTTTATCGGTCTGCGTTACGGCAGCGACTCCCCTGAAGCGTATGGTCTTGGCAAAGCTGAAGAACTATTCGGTGAAGAGATCAGCGAAGAGGACAAAGAGACGGAATCCACCGACATGACCAAGTGGCAGATCTTTGTCGAATATGTTTTGAAAAACAAAGTGATCTGGCTGCTGTGCTTCGCCAACATCTTCCTGTACGTGGTACGCATTGGTATCGACCAGTGGTCAACCGTGTACGCTTTTCAGGAACTGAAACTTTCTAAATCGGTGGCGATTCAGGGCTTTACGCTATTTGAAGCCGGTGCTCTGGTTGGCACGCTGCTGTGGGGCTGGCTCTCTGACCTGGCGAACGGGCGCCGTGGCCTGGTGGCGTGTATTGCACTGGCGCTGATTATCGCCACGCTTGGTGTATATCAACACGCCAGCAACCAATATATCTATCTGGCTTCTCTCTTTGCATTAGGTTTCCTGGTATTTGGTCCGCAACTGTTGATTGGCGTGGCGGCTGTTGGCTTCGTACCGAAAAAAGCGATCGGCGCTGCCGATGGGATTAAAGGCACTTTCGCCTACCTGATTGGTGACAGCTTTGCCAAATTAGGTCTGGGAATGATTGCCGATGGTACGCCAGTGTTCGGCCTCACCGGCTGGGCAGGCACCTTCGCCGCACTGGATATCGCCGCTATTGGCTGTATCTGCCTGATGGCGATAGTCGCGGTGATGGAAGAACGAAAAATCCGCCGCGAGAAAAAAATTCAGCAGTTGACAGTGGCATAAACGTAACTGGTGACTTTTGCCCGGCATGACGCCGGGCTTTTTTTTATTATTCCGTGACTTCCAGTGTGGTGAAGGCAAACTTCTCGCCATCAAACAGCCCCTGACTGGTCAGTTTCAATGCGGGGATCACCGGCAGGGAAAGAAACGCCATCTGAATAAACGGTTCGTCGGGTAACGGACCACATTCACGGGCAGCGACTTTTAATGCGTCAATTTGCTCTGCCAGCGACTGCGCCGTGTCGGTGCTCATCAGCCCGGCAATGGGCAACGGTAGATGACTCTGTACCTGGCCGTTACGGACCACGCACAGCCCGCCGCCATCCTGAATCACCTGATTGACCGCCAGCGCCATCTCTTCTGCGCTACGACCGATCACCACAATATTATGGCTGTCATGGCTGACTGTCGCCGCCAGCGCGCCTTCATTCAGGCCAAAGCCGCCGAGCAAACCACAGGCCGGAGCCAGACGTTGCCCGTAACGCTCAAGTACGGCAATAAAGCACACATCATCGCGATCAAAACCATTTTCGCTGTAGACGCTGGAGCGGGAGTGCGTGATCAGTTCGTTATGGATGACATCAATGACACGATAGCGTTTTCCGGGGGTAAATTGCAGGGCAAAGTCGCTGGCGGAAACTGGCTGGCGATCAATGGTATTGCCATATGGCGGGGCGGATTGTGCCAGTCTCGCAGACTCTTCTGCCTGTAAGGTTTGTGCGTCAATCGGTTCGCCTTTCACCAGTACCTGTTGCACTGTGACTTTACGCGCGTCACTTAACAGGACAATGTCGGCCTGCTTGCCGGGAGCCAGTAAACCGAGGTGATTCAGACCAAAATGGCGCGCCGTCGACCAGCTGGCTACGCGATATGCCACATGCAGCGGCACATTGTGTTGTTCAATCAGGCGGCGAATTAAGGCGTCGATATGCCCTTCGTGAGCGATTTCCCACGGGTTACGGTCATCAGTACAAAGCATGCACTGTGGGCTGTTAAATTCGGTGATCAACGAAGCCAGCGCGTTGAGATTGCGGGCAGCGGACCCTTCGCGGATCATCAACGACATGCCGAGTTGTAATTTCCGACGGCCTTCTTCCAGTTGATAACTTTCGTGGCAGTTTTCAATACCCGCGGCAATATAGGCGTTAAGTTCTTTACCGCTTAGACCGGGGCAGTGACCATCCAGTGTCAGATGACGAAAGGCATCCAGTTTATCGAGCAGCGCATTTTGTCCGCTAATTACGCCAGGGTAGTCCATCATTTCGGCAAGACCGGTAACCTGCGGATGGTCGCGCCAGGCGAGCATCTGTTCGAGGGTAAAACTGGCACCGTTAACATCGCAGCCTTCCAGGGCGGGTACGCAAGAGCTGACCTGCAAATACTGGTTTTGCTTTGCCTGTTCGGCACAGCGAGCAAACCAGGCAAACCCTGCTTCGCCCATCACGTTGACGATTTCATGAGGGTCGCAAATAACAGTCGTCAGGCCGCGCGGCAGAGTGGCGGTTTCAAAGGTGACAGGGGTCATCATGCTGGATTCAATATGCAGGTGTGCATCAATAAACCCCGGTACTGCCGTTGCGCCGTGGGCGTCAATTCGGCGCGAAGCCGGAGCATCAGCGTATTCTGCGCCGACACCGGCAATGTAACGTCCTTTAATCACGATTGGGCCGGGAATTTCTCCGCCATTGATCAGATCCAGAATAGAGACATTATCAATAATATAATCGGCAGCGGCTTCGCCACGGGAAACGGCTAACAATTCCTGGTATTCGCTCCGACTAATGTAATGAAATTTATGGCTAATAGAATTGTTCATATTTTTCTCATTTTGATTTTATCAATTTGATTATTATTTATCATAAAGAAACGTCGCGAGATTATTAAAGAATATCCATTAATGTGCAATTGAAATGTGATAATTATCACTGAACCGTTGTTGTCATTTGTTTTACAAAAGCAAGGGATTAAATCTCCTCCAATGGACAAAAAAATGAATAATGACAATACCGATTACGTGAGTAATGAATCAGGGACGCTTTCGCGATTATTTAAACTTCCTCAACATGGGACCACCGTCCGCACAGAATTGATTGCGGGGATGACCACTTTTTTAACCATGGTGTACATCGTTTTTGTTAACCCGCAAATTCTTGGCGCAGCGCAAATGGACCCAAAGGTGGTGTTTGTTACTACCTGTTTGATTGCGGGCATTGGCAGTATTGCGATGGGAGTTTTTGCTAATCTTCCCGTCGCGCTGGCGCCTGCGATGGGGCTGAATGCGTTTTTCGCCTTCGTGGTGGTGGGGGCGATGGGGATCTCCTGGCAGACCGGGATGGGAGCCATATTCTGGGGCGCAATTGGGCTATTTTTGCTGACTCTTTTTCGTATCCGTTACTGGATGATCTCCAACATTCCGTTAAGTTTACGTATTGGTATCACCAGTGGTATCGGGCTATTTATTGCCTTAATGGGATTAAAAAATACCGGTGTTATTGTCGCCAATAAAGACACGCTGGTGATGATTGGTGATTTAAGTTCCCACGGCGTGTTGTTAGGTATTTTAGGTTTTTTTATTATAACCGTGTTGTCATCGCGTAATTTTCATGCGGCGGTGTTGGTTTCTATCGTCGTCACTTCCTGCTGTGGATTATTTTTCGGAGATGTTCATTTCAGCGGAATCTATTCTATTCCACCTGATATTAGCGGTGTTATTGGCGAAGTTGATTTGAGCGGGGCATTATCGCTTGAGCTTGCCGGTATCATTTTCTCCTTTATGTTGATCAACCTATTTGATTCATCAGGAACATTAATTGGTGTAACTGATAAAGCTGGCTTAATAGATAGTAACGGTAAATTCCCTAACATGAATAAGGCGCTATATGTTGATAGCGTGAGTTCGGTGGCTGGCGCGTTTATCGGAACTTCCTCTGTTACCGCCTATATTGAAAGTACTTCTGGCGTGGCGGTCGGCGGTCGCACGGGGCTGACTGCGGTTGTTGTTGGCGTTATGTTCCTGTTAGTTATGTTCTTCTCGCCGCTGGTGGCGATGGTTCCACCTTACGCCACCGCCGGGGCGTTAATCTTTGTTGGCGTGTTGATGACCTCAAGTCTGGCGCGCGTTAACTGGGATGATTTTACTGAATCGGTACCCGCATTTATCACCACGGTGATGATGCCCTTTACGTTCTCGATCACTGAAGGGATTGCGCTCGGCTTTATGTCCTACTGCATCATGAAAGTGTGTACTGGTCGCTGGCGTGATCTGAATCTATGTGTGGTGGTTGTAGCGGCATTGTTTGCGCTGAAAATCATCCTGGTGGATTAGTATCTGATAAGCGTTTCCAGATATCATGAGTGCCGATTACGCAGGAGAACTCATGATCTGGATAATGCTCGCTACGCTGGCGGTGGTGTTTGTGGTTGGTTTTCGGGTGCTGACATCCGGGGCCAGAAAAGCGATTCGCCGCCTCAGCGATCGGCTGAATATTGATGTTGTACCCGTTGAGTCAATGGTCGATCAAATGGGAAAGTCAGCCGGTGACGAATTTTTACGTTATCTGCATCGCCCGGATGAGTCGCACCTGCAAAATGCCGCGCAGGTGTTGCTTATCTGGCAGGTTGTCATTGTCGATGGTAGCGAACAGAACCTGCTGCAATGGCATCGGATTTTACAAAAAGCCCGCCTTGCCGCGCCGATTACCGATGCTCAGGTCAGGCTGGCGCTGGGTTTTCTGCGCGAAATAGAGCCTGAAATGCAGGAGATTAATGCATTCCAGATGCGCTACAACGCGTTTTTTCAGCCTGCTGAGGGCGTTTACTGGCTGCATTAAAACCGCTTTGCCTGATGCGACGCTGGCGCGTCTTATCAGGCCTACATACCCACGTCTAACCTGTAGGGCAAATAAGGCGTTCACGCCGTATCTGCTATCGGATCTGACAGTAGGCGGACGCATTCTCTACGTTCTATTTACAGCAGCACCTCTAGCCCGTGTTTTTGCACAATACTAAGTAGTTTTAATGACATACCGCTGGGGCGTTTAGCGCCACTTTCCCATTTTTGTACAGTTGAAACGCTGGTATTGAGATAGTGAGCGAAGACGGGTTGACTTACTTTTAATTTTTCCCGCAGTGCTTTTATCTCAACAGGTTGTAAGTCTGGCACGCTGGTCAGGCAGGCTTTGTCAAAAGTACGCATTGTTTCGGCAGAAATGGCATCAACGCTGGACAATCCAGCCGCCGCGCTGTGAATGGCCTCAAATGCAGGACTTTTGAATTTAGTTTTTGCAGTCATAGCAGATCTCTGTCCGTTCTTTACTGTTAATCATTGCCGTCAGTTGGGCTTTCGTAAGGAAGGCATAATGCTTTGCGAGTTCACGAAATCCAGACAGTTCCTGACTATTGATGTTCGACATATCCTGTTTGGCATATAAAAACGTGTAAAACCAATTGTTACCCCCTTTCGCCAGAATAATTGCACGTTCACGATTTTGGTGAAGGCGCTTTTTAAAAACGCCACCACCAAGCGCATCAGCTTTACCCTGATCTGTTTCTAAAATGGCCCGGCATAACTCTTCATCTGTTATTGCATGAGACTTCGCTTCCCTTGCAAACCATTTGGTTTTAAACACGCGTATATCGTTGATGTCCTGTCATTAAAGTATATCACTAAGTGCGATACTTTATCCTTATTCCCAACCAAATCGCGAAAATGCATATCACCTTGCCATATGATTTTTATTTCCTCGAGCAGCCTCGAATTTTTCCCACAACATCGTAAAAGTTGCAAAAACGTTAAATGCATCACACATTTCAATGTTAAACTGGTCGGCTTTTCCCCTGAAACATGCCACGGGTAACACCATGAGTGAATATATCGAAGAAAACCGCGGCGCGGACGCCATTAACCGACCGAACTGGTCAGCCGTTTTCTCGGTGGCGTTTTGCGTCGCCTGTCTGATTATCGTTGAGTTTTTGCCCGTCAGTTTGTTGACGCCGATGGCGCACGATTTAGGCATTTCGGAAGGGGTTGCCGGGCAATCGGTGACTGTAACCGCTTTTGTGGCGATGTTTGCCAGTTTGTTTATTACCCAGACCATTCAGGCCACTGACCGCCGCTACGTTGTCATTCTGTTCGCCGTTTTGCTGACGCTTTCCTGCTTACTGGTTTCCTTTGCCAGCTCATTCAGTCTGCTGTTAATCGGTCGCGCCTGTCTGGGGCTGGCACTGGGCGGATTCTGGGCGATGTCGGCGTCGCTGACCATGCGCCTGGTACCGCCTCGTACGGTGCCGAAGGCGCTGTCGGTGATCTTCGGCGCGGTGTCCATTGCGCTGGTAATTGCCGCGCCATTGGGCAGTTTTTTAGGCGAGCTTATCGGTTGGCGCAATGTCTTTAATGCGGCGGCGGTGATGGGCGTGCTGTGTATTATCTGGATTATCAAATCATTGCCTTCGCTGCCTGGCGAACCGTCACATCAGAAACAAAATACCTTTCGCCTGTTGCAGCGTCCGGGGGTGATGGCCGGGATGATCGCCATCTTTATGTCCTTCGCCGGGCAGTTTGCTTTTTTCACTTATATTCGCCCAGTGTATATGAATCTGGCGGGATTCGGTGTTGATGGCTTAACGCTGGTGCTGTTGAGTTTTGGTATCGCCAGCTTTGTTGGTACATCGCTTTCGTCGTTTATTCTCAAACGTTCGGTGAAACTGGCCTTAGCGGGCGCACCGTTTGTGCTCGCCCTGAGCGCGCTGGTACTGACGCTGTGGGGAAGCGATAAAATTGTTGCTACTGGTGTGGCGATTATCTGGGGGCTGACCTTTGCTTTAATTCCCGTTGGCTGGTCAACGTGGATCACTCGCTCATTGGCCGATCAGGCAGAAAAGGCTGGGTCTATTCAGGTGGCCGTTATTCAGCTTGCCAATACCTGCGGTGCGGCAATCGGCGGTTATGCGTTGGATAACATTGGTCTGACTTCGCCGCTGATGTTGTCCGGCACATTGATGTTGCTGACTGCATTGTTGGTTACTGCAAAGGTGAAAATGAAGAAATCCTGATATCAGGTAAAGAAGCGTTGGTCAGTGGTTGTTGCCGTTCTTACATATCCGGGCATTCTACCTTACCCAACGCTTCCCAATAATTGCTCTGATTATTACGTTCCATCGCCACGATGGCCTCGCGTATGTGTTGTTTATTGTTTTCATCTGACAACATTAACTTTTCCCACGCTTCATCTGATAACGATGCCTGTGGGGTACAAATTTTTCGCAAATCCTCTAATACCGTATTTTTCTCTTTCGCCGATTGTAGCGAGCTAAAAGGCGACTCGGCATACACGATACCTGGCATCGCGAAAACAGCGAAAATAAGAAGCAGCGTCGTTGATTTCATGAGTTCCACCTTTTTACAAATGGCATCGAATGAAGCATAAGTGTAGTTTGCTTTCATCGCTCTCATCATGCTGTACGAAACGCGCTTGCGTGGTCAGTAAGAAGTGCCAGACCTTATATTCCACTTTTATTCCTTTTTATTCTTATCGATAGCGTTTCGTTTTTTAAACCGCAGCGACCTTACCGCTATAGTCAGGTAATCATTAATAAAAGGATAAAAAAATGAAACTGACAACACATCATCTACGGACAGGGGCAGCATTATTACTGGCGGGGATCCTGCTGGCAGGCTGCGACCAGCAAAACAGCGATGCAAAACACATTAAAGTTGGCGTCATTAACGGTGCCGAACAGGATGTGGCAGAAGTCGCTAAAAAAGTGGCCAAAGAGAAGTATGGTCTTGAAGTTGAATTGGTTGGATTTAGTGGTTCGTTGTTGCCGAACGATGCAACTAATCAGGGTGAACTGGATGCCAATGTCTTCCAGCATCGTCCTTTCCTTGAACAGGATAATCAGGCGCACGGTTACAAACTGGTGGCGGTAGGAAATACCTTTGTCTTCCCCATGGCAGGCTATTCGAAAAAAATTAAAACAGTCGATCAGCTAAAAGAAGGAGCGACAGTAGCGATTCCGAATGATCCAACCAATCTGGGTCGTGCGCTGTTACTGTTGCAAAAAGAGAAACTTATTACCTTAAAAGAGGGGAAAGGTTTACTGCCAACGGCGTTGGATATTATTGAGAATCCACGCCATTTGCAGATCATGGAGCTGGAAGGGGCACAGTTGCCACGTGTACTGGACGACCCGAAAGTGGATGTAGCGATTATCAGCACCACTTACATCCAGCAAACAGGACTTTCTCCGGTTAACGACAGCGTATTTATTGAAGATAAAAATTCACCGTATGTGAACATTCTGGTGGCGCGGGAAGATAATAAGGATGCAGAAAACGTGAAGGAGTTTCTGCAATCTTATCAGTCACCAGAAGTTGCTAAAGCGGCAGAAACCCTCTTTAACGGTGGCGCGGTGCCTGGCTGGTAATGATCAACCGTGCCGCGCCGGACGATTACATTTTTCTGGCGCGGCGGCGGGAATCCATTGAAATCAAAATCACCGATGACAGAATCAGTAGCGTTCCCAGCCAATCTGGTAATGTGAAGGTGATCCCCAGCAACAGCAAAGAGAGCAGCGCGCTACTTAATGGTTCTGCACAACTCAAAATACTGGCTTTCGGCCCGCCAATTAACTGTGCACCTTTCAGATACAGACTAAAGGTCAGCGAAGTTCCAATTACCACCAGATAGAAAAAAGCCAGAATCAGGCTGCCATTAACCACGAAATTTGTTCCTTGCCCGGCATAAAAGGGCAGCAGGACCAGCCCACCAATGAGCATACTCCAGCCGACCACGGGCAGCGTGCCGTAACGGGCAATGAGCGTTGAGGGGTATGTCGTATAGAATGCGGCAGCAAAGGCTGAAGCAACTCCCCAGAACAGCGCAGCAGGAGAGATCGACAACGATGTTGGATTACCGTGGGTGACCAGCAAAAATGTGCCTATCAGGGAGGTCAAAATCGCGGTAAATACCAGAATACCGGGGCGCGATTTTCGTACCAGTGAGAACCAGGCCACGATAATCGTTGGTGATAAAAATTGCAGCACCGTTGCTGTAGCTGCATTGGATTTTTCAATCGTCAGTAAGAAAGTTAGCTGGACGGTCAGGGCGCCAACAATGGAAAAAATAAGCAGGCTGATGGCATCTTTATGATTCTTAATGATTGAGAAGACTTTATCGCCGTGGATAAAAGAGAGCGTCAGCAGAATAAATCCGGCAAATATCAGTCGCGTCATGGTCAGAAACTGCGATGACATCTGACTTTGCTCCATGATGTATTGCGCGCAAACGCCTGAACTTCCCCATAATACGGCGGCAATCAGAACGTTCATCATCCCCTTTCTGGTGGAACCCATTTTTCCCTCTGCATACTGTTTTGTCGTTTATGTATGCAGGCATGATAGCAAAAATGGTGAGAATGACCCCTTCCGGTAAATCAGTCATTTGATGGGGCGAACATTTATGAAACGAGTGAAATACTTGTTAAACCGTCAGGTTATGACGTTATCATTTTGTTCAGACAGCGTGCTACTGTTCGCTTTTTAAACGCGAAGAATGCTATGCAAATCCATAAAGTGATCAAACCCGAGTTTGTGAAGAAGTTTTCCTGTGTCGGTCCCGACTGCCTGATTTCCTGTTGTCAGGGATGGCAAATAGATATCGATAAGAAAACTCATCATGATTACCTCAACGCACACCATCCGGAAATCTCCAGCCTGGCGAAAGAGAATTTGATGCTGGTGCGAAAAGGTAAACAAAGATATTCGAGAATTAAGCTGGACGCGCAGGGGCAGTGTCCGTTTCTCGACGAAAATAAACTCTGCCTGGTTCATCGCGAGCTGGGAGGCAACGCGCTTTCAGTTACCTGTTCTACTTATCCACGTTGTAAAAAGCACTACGCGGATACAACTCGTTATTCGATGACGCTTTCATGTCCAGAAGTAGCCCGGCTGGTATTGTTCGATGCCGACAGCATGTTAGTGCATGAACAAGATGAGCTGCTGGCGAAGGCGAAAAACAATATCATCGCCCGGCAGCAGCCGGTTAATCAGATCCAACAGATTGTGCATCTCTTTGCCTGGCACCTTCTACAGGCGCCATCGTTGAACGTTGAAGAGAACCTGATGGCGCTGGCACAGTTTATGGTTTATCTGCAGCGCATTGAGTTCGATCTGCATCGCCATTTTGCGCAGGCCGAACAGTATCATCAGGAACTATTAAGCGAGCTGGCGGCAGGTATAAGTTTGATTCATCGCTCAACGTCAACGGAGTCGGTTGGATTGAAGGTGCGCGCGCTGTCGGCATTGGGTTCACTTATCGCGAATGAAGGCGCCAGGGATAACATTATCGCTGGGGTGCATCGGAAGATGGCGGTGTATTTAAACATTACAGCCAGCACGGATAAGCAGGATCTGGTCGACAAGTTTGCAGTTCTGGATAAGCAATGGCAGCAGCTTTGCCAGGATTCTATCCTTAGCGCCCCGCATGTATTGCGTAATTTACTGACCTACAAAATTTACCACTGTCATTTTCCGGATGCTGATTTCTCAACGATCATGCGCCAGGTTTACCGTTTAATCCTCGATTATTTCTATATTAAGCATTTGTTGAGTGTGACATCGCTGGAAGTAACTCCAGATGAGGCAACGGTACTGAAAATTGTGGCGAGCCTTGCCGAGAAAACCTTGCATTCGCCAATTATCAATCAGCGGATGGATAAAGCGATCGACATGATCAATGCCGGGGACGATCTCTCCTGCCTGCTGTTGATTCGTTAAATTCGCCTGTCGGGGATTGGGTTAAGCGTTTGTCTGACATCTCGCTTCCGCTGTAATAAATATTAAGAACAACTTCGGTAAAGCAGGTTGAATCATGAACAGAAGAAATTATCTGCTTTAAACGGTATTACAAGGGATTGGTGAACGTCAGAAGAGGCATTTTGGCGGAGATCACAGGAGTCGTATTTTATAGTTAACTGCTTTGTTATAAAATAATTTTCTTTACTGATATTTCTAGATGCCCCCTGTTATGCCCCCAAATGATTTTGATTGTGAAGAAGGAAGGATTCAGTGCTACTTTGAGATTCCTGTCACTATAGTAAAGCAGCAATATCTCGTCTACTGAACCTGTAAGTTAGCCTTACAGGTTGTGAGGGGCCTGCTGCAATGATTATGTCAGAAATTAAGTTATCTTGTAGGTAGCGATTCTGGATAGTGTTTCGCAATAATATCATTAAGCCTGTCAACCAGTTCTGGTTTTCTGAACGTGATGTGCGCGGAGCCTTTCTTAAAGTATCTGATGCTGAACATCTCATCTTCATAGCTCTCTTTACCCTGAACAGACTGGATGTGATCATCCAGATGAATAGTGATGTTTTCCCGGTTGTCGGGGATCGGTTTGCCGCTGAACAGATGCAGCATTCTTTCCAGGTCGGCAAGTCGATCGGCCTGTGGGCCGTTGTTCAGATGAAATCCCCATTTGTCCCACCTCACCAGATTGTTGACGATAATTTTACTGCCAAATTTACAGGGTGAATTGTTTTTGTAATCCCAGCTCAGTCCCCTGAAGACGTTGATCACCCCTCGCTCAAACACCTCATCCTTACTCCGGTGCAGTCGTTCGAATGTACTCAGGATATTCGCCTCGCTGATTTCCGGAAAGTTATCGTATTCCAGTGACCGATACCATGTGTCCCGGGCCTGCGCATCCATCAGACTCAGCATCCCGGAACGTTGCATCAGGTCACGCCAGATTTCGCGGTCAAGGTTGCGGGTGATGGCTTTCATTGCTGTTTCAGGTTTCTCCATGAACCAGCATCCGCAGCGAAAATCCTGTTTCATCGCCCAGTCCCGGGCGCTTTTACCACCAATGCTTTTTGTCAGTACTGAGATTTCAGTCAGTTGCCGGATAAGCGTTTCGGTTTGTTGCAGTGCTGCATTCCGTACCGTCACAACGTGTCGGATACTGGTGGAGCAGATAACGTCCGTATGCCCGGTGACCACTTCCGGATGGGAGATTGTGATGTTTGACATTATCGGTTTCCCTTTTGGTTTATAAACGAAAACGCCAGCCGTATTCAGGCTGGCGTCAGGGTAATGAAGCGTGGTGAGTGATATTCACCGGTTCTGGTGCAGAAGCTGCAGATGACGCAGGGTACGGACATCCTCTCTGGCCTGTTCGATACAGGGCAACAGTGCTGCCGAATCCGTTTTATCCTCATCGTTGTCAAAGATAATTTCCGATTCGCAGTCAATATTGTCCTGCAGCCACACAATCAGAATATCCAGCGCCGTTTCTGTGGTTAATGATTCCATACTGTGTCTTTTGTCCAGGTTACCAGTTGAAAGTGGGTAACCCCGGCAGACATCCGGCACTGGTATCCAGATGAATGAGACTGACGCCATAACGCCGGATAAGTGTGACAACCAGACGGCGGAACGTTTTTGACAGCCCCAGGCGTTTAAGCCGCAGAACCGGGTATGACCACGCATCGGTACGTAACAGATAGCCGCTACCTGTGAAATGAATCCATTCTGATTCACCGAAGTCACTGGTCTGGTGTGACAGCGAGTACAGCCAGGCGTTGTCCTTTTCAGTGATATGTGCGGTACTGCAGCGTATGCCGGAAAGAGTCGTAAACGGTGGTGGTGTGCAGGTTGACTGTTGGTCGGATTCCTCCACCACGCGGAGTGAATAATCGTTTTCAGCGACTTTGTTAATCAGTTCAGCGAGCTCAATACCATCGACGTCAACGACAATTCGCCCCATGTTCAGTGCCTGCACGTTAATGCTGTCGGCTTCCAGCGTCAGGGAAAGTTTCATCGTTTCACCTCAGTATGCTTACCCAGGGTAATGTTATTTACCGTTCTGTAATTGTCGCGGGTCATCAGGCCGGTCGCCCGGCGAGCCCGGAGGATATCGATGCTGTTTATTAACTGAGAGCGGGTACAGGTGCTGAATTCCGGCTGGTCGGTTCGTACCAGCGCGTATTTTTCAACGAGAAAGTTCACCGCATCACACAGTGAAATACCTGCCTCAATATGCTGCTCAATCACACGTTCATCAGCGAACGGTGTGTCATTCAGCGTAAGGCCGTAATGCTGGTCCAGCAGTCGGGTGAGCAGTGTCTGCCAGATGGTGACGGGAGACGGGCAGCGCGATGCCTCCCGTACGTGTGTATCGGGTAATGTTTTCATACTGAAGATTTTCCTGATATGCAGATATAAAAAATGGGAAAGTGGCGTGGTGAAAACACCAGGCCGGAGCAGAAGATTATTCTGATGATTTACTTTTTCGTTTCGGGCGTCGGATAAACAGCCAGATAAACGTAACCACAACTGCCGAGGGTATCGGCTGCGCAGGTCAGCCCTCTGGCATACAGCGTGACGGTATGCTGATGGTGGGGATTCAGTTCACCGCTGGTGAGCATGAGTTCCAGTTGTTTCATCAGCAGCGGAAAGGCCTGGTCCAGATGGTACGCATCCGCGTCGCTGAACCGGCCTCTGATACCCGCACGGTCGGCAAGGTAATGCAACCGGTTACCCTCCTGCACCAGACGGGCGCCGAAACAGGGCGTCACGGTGCAGGGGAGCCCCCACCAGGGACGGTCGTGATTGTCGTCGGGAAGCATTGTCCCGGAGAGTATGTCTGACACGATAAAATCCTCACAGAAAATCGGTTAAGAATGGTCCGGTGGTGGCGATAATTCGGCTCATCAGAATGTCCGTCCTGATTCAGTTCAGGGTGACGCTCATCAGCCGGACATACGGGCCAAAACTGTCCTTACGGCGTTCAGCAAAAACGGCCAGCACACCGGGAATATCCTGCACTTCACGACCGGTATACGCCTCAGCACTGCCGTACCAGCGGTACTTACCGGTACAGAACGGAAAAAGACGGGATGCAGGATTTTGTTGATGAATACGCATGGCTTCACCACGGGTGATAATTTTCATGGTGGGATACCTCTGAAGACAGAAGATAAAAGTGAAAACAAGTGTGATGTGGTTGTGACGGTGACGGGTTAAAGCAGACCGTGTTCCGCAAAGGAGAAAACCTGGCTGCCACCGACTATCAGATGGTCCGGTACCCGGATATCAACCAGGGCCAGTGCCTGAACCAGACGTTCAGTAATAAGCCGGTCAGCCTTACTGGGGGTGACTTCACCGGACGGGTGATTGTGTGCCAGCACCACGGCAGCGGCATTGTGGTACAGGGCGCGTTTAATCACCTCCCGGGGATGGACTTCCGTGCGGTTGATGGTGCCGGTGAAGAGGGTTTCACCGGCAATCAACTGATTCTGGTTGTTCAGATACAGCACCCGGAACTCTTCCCGCTCCAGTCCCGCCATGTTCAGAATCAGCCACTCCCGTGCCGCATGCGTGGAGGTGAAGGCCACGCCGGGTTCATGAAGATGGCGGTCCAGGGTTTTCAGGGCCCGCTGAATGAGGCTGCGCTCGCCGGGCGTCATCTCTCCGGGCAGAAAGGAAAGCTGCTGCATTGTGCCTCTCTCCATTCAGTCGATGATGCGCATAATGGCGCTGCATTCCGGATGCTGCAGGGCGTAATCCCGCAGCCGGTAATAATGGACCGTCATGGCATAACATTCCGTACGACAGGCGTGATGGCTGTACGCCATCAGACAGGCGGCAATGCCGGCGGCTTCCGGACTCATTTCAGCGCGGTTACCGTTCATGGCATTGAACAGTCCCCATGTTTCGTCATCATCGTCATCCGGTTCGGGTGCCATAAATGCCCCGCCGTTGTTCAGGGTGTACAGATTCCAGATACCGCCACAGTAGTCTTCGCACAGACGGTCCATCCAGCCGAAGATACGGGGCTCCAGGGTCACCCACTGTGGAATGAGGCCAAAATGCTGCGGCCAGAAGCTGATGCGCTGTTCATCAGGGACGAGGGTGGCAACCAGCTGAGGTTGGTTATTCCCTGGTGCTGTAGCTGAAGAAAGATCAGTTGTGTTCTGAGAAACGACTTTCATGTGTGAAATCCTTACAATGTGAATAAATGAGAGGGAGTAAAGGTCGGGGGGCTGACAACATCACGTTCATCACTGACCGAGAGACCCGGTAATTTCAGGGATGAATGCAATTCGGCTGAAATTCCGGACAGCCGTACGCGTAATCGTTCCGGTCACAGGCGGATGGTCAGATGCCATTGCCTGTACTAAGTCTGCACAGCCTGAGTTCTCCGGGACGATAAAGCAGACGGGTACACCAGGCGCACAGGTCATCATCAGAAATGGAACGACACCCCGGCAGCGCCTCCGGGGCGTCGGGTGATTCAGGGACAGGCTGCATCAGCGCATGCTCTCCAGCAGCGTTTCTGCCATCACCCACAACGCGCGATTGAGCTTAATGTCAGTGTCGATGCTGTGAATGGCTCGGGTATGGATACGTTTTCCTTTTGCACTGTGCCCGGGAATGCCGCCTTTCATCAGATTTTCCTGGATGGTCTGCCAGGCACTCCACAGGTCCTTACCGTAATCCTCCCTGCGTCGTGGTGTCAGAATGTCGGCAGTGGTGACGGGCTGATGTTCGTCACCATAACGGTAAGTCAGGGCTGCCTGTGCCAGCGCCTGACGTGCCGGTGGTGGCAGAACCAGCGACTGCATGGCATCACGCTTTTCCTCAATCTGGTCAAAAACGCCCACCACTTCGTAAGCCCCTTCGATAACTTTTTCCACCACGTTTCCCCGGTGTGGTACCCGGACTTCTCCCAGAGACTGACCACAGACAAGGCCATTGGTACAGATGGCACGAAAATATCCGGGTAACATCTGGTAGCTGGATGAACCGTCATGAGAGTTGAGCAGAATAATTTCAGGGACATGCTGACCGGTTATCTCTCCGTCCCGCCGCAGACGCAGCATGTGTTTTGTGTATTCCCGGCGACTCTGGTCACGCACACGGGTCTGGCAGGCGAAGAATGGCTGAAAGCCTTCCTGCTGCAGTTTTTCCAGGACGGTGATGGTGGGAATGTACGCATACCGCTCACTGCGGGAGGTATGCCGGCCTTCACCGAAAATACTCGGTACGTAGTGCATCAGCTCTTCGTGTGTCAGCGGACGGTCACGGCGTATCTGGTTTACATGACCAAAATGACTGGCTAATCGCATAATTGCTCCTTATGAATGATTAAGCGGTATAAATGAAAAAGCCGCGTCTTCCGGAGAAGGCGCGACCTGATGGGTGAAATGAATGGCGTTTATTGTCTGAGAAGCCCTTCACTGGCGAGCCACACATTAAGCTGTTTTCCGGCGTTAGACTCAAAATTCCAGCACCGCCAGCGCAACTGACCTTCAGCATTACGGATAACCAGCCGGAAATGCGTTCCCTGGTCATCTTCAATAAACACATTGCTGTAAACCGTTGTGACGGCAACCGCCTGTTCGCGTGAGAAAGGGCCTTCGGGCAATAAACGTGATGTACAACCCGGCATATCTGTTACTCCCTGAAAGTAAAAGGCCCCGGTCATAATGACCGGGGCCTGAAGGGGAGTGACCTGATTATCAGAAAGTCACATTCAGCATGGCCTGACCGTTATAGCCTTCAGCGCTGCTGCCGCTGACACTGTGGGCATAACCGGCCTGAACGCCCAGGGTGATATTTTCCCGGACACGGGCTTCCAGTCCGGCCTGCAGGTCCAGTGACGTGCCATTCTGGGACGGTGAGAACGTCATGTTACTGCCGGCTGCGGCTGTACCCATGCTCATGTCACCCCGGGAGCTGAAGGTGCGGATAACAGAAGGCTGTACCCACCAGTTCACCGGCAGTTCACTCACACTGTGTTTTGCACTGTCGCGCAGGGTGTCACGGGATGAGGTGCCTTCACCAAAGCTCATATCGTTGTGGCTGCCCAGACGGAAGCCGGCACGCACATGTTGTGCACTGCCATGCCCGAACTTCACATAACCGGTGTTATCCTGGCCGTCATCCAGGGAGAGTCCCTGCCAGGTGTACTGCAGTTGTGGCTCCAGCATCAGATTGTCAGTGATACTGAAGGGCAGACCGGTTTCCAGTGAGCCCAGCCAGCCCCAGCCCCGGGCGCGGAAGTCGTTATTGTCCGATGACGCTTTCATGCTGTGGCGGGTTCCCTGGGCCACAATGTCAGCCCACAGGCCGGAGGGCGTGTGTACCAGATTCAGGTATCCGCCCAGGCTGCCGGCATCATCCCGGACCGTGCCGGCGCGGGAGCCGTCATCATCCTTAACATCAACGGAAGAATGGCCTGCAGCACCATACACCCCTGTCGTCAGAGACATACCGGCAACCTCTGTTCTGAGCAGGTCACCCTCCAGACGGACGAAGCCATAGCTGCCGCTGCTTTCCGGCGTGGCCCCACGGGCAATACCGCCGTTGTTATCGTGACCGAGATGACCGCCCTGAATGCTGAGACGGACGCTGTTATTTTCACCGCTTACACCGGTCTGATGGCTGCGGGAGCCTGCCAGAATCCGGTCATAGTCCATTGCCTGTATCAGCATGGAGGCATACAGGGGGACTTCAGCACGATAAGCATTTTCACTGCGCAGGTACCAGTCTTCATCGCTGTCACGGTTCAGAGTGTAGTTAAAGGCGCCGGCCTGAAGCGGGCGACTCAGGGCAAACGCACCTTCTTCTGTGGTGGCACCATTCTGTGCATCCACAACCCGGATACCCTGTCCGGAGGTTGCCACCCCGAGGTTACTGTTTCCGACATTTGTAAACGCAAGCCAGGTTTTGCCGGTTGCCTGACCACCATTAATCACCAGCTGGTCAGAGGCATTGCTGCCATCAAGGCGAACACGCATATTGATGGTGCCACCCTGACCGGTGAGGTTACTGGTGGTCAGTTTATGGAACGTTACCGGGGAGTCGCCTTTTGCAACAGCACGGCTCAGCGCGGCTTCTTGTGTCATCTGATTATCAAAGTGAATCTCCCCTGCGTTAACAATATCGCCGGTACTGACCACATCACCATTCAGTACCATGCTGGCGCCTTTACTGAGCTGTGTTCTGCCACTCAGACTTCCCCCGGCTGCCAGTGTCAGTGTTCCACGATGTCCGACAGTGGTGTTGCTGGCCTGTCCCCCGGCATTAACCGTAAAGCTGCCGCCATTTTCCAGCAGCAGGCCGCTGGCCTGACCGGATATGCCATCAATACTGAACTTACCGCTGGCATTGGTCCCCTCAACAGTGGCACCACTGTCTGCAATCAGGGCACCACCGGATGTCATGGTGACACCTGTTGCCTTACCACCGGCAGACACTGCCAGGGTACCGCCGTCATCCACCAGTGTTTTCCAGGCTGAATGGCCCTCCAGTACATCCAGACGACCGCCATTTTCCAGAACGACGTTATCTGCCATGCCATTTCCCACGGAGAAATTCCCCAGACGGTTTGTGCCGGTGACAGTTGCAGCAGTACTGGTAACCAGTGCACCGCCCGTGTTCTGGATGACTGCAGTGGCTTCCCCGCCAGCATGTACCCTCAGTTCACCGTTCTGATTTATGGTGGTGTTACCAGCAGCGCCACCTGCCTTAACAACCTGCCAGCCCCCCTCGTTAATTACCGTGTTCAGCACCAGTCCGTCCTTGTGCACATACTGGTAACCGCCATTCAGTGTGGTATTCAGAGCCCTTCCGTGTACCGACTGGTCACCACCTGCGTAAATGAGAGTGTCACGGGCTATCCCGGAAGATAAGATAATCTGCCGTCCATTTTTGTTGATGGTGGTAGATTCTGCTGTTCCCTGGACCTTCTGACCCGTGTCCGAGTTGTCAGAATCCGGGCCGCCTTCTGAGCCGGTGTTGATGATGGTTCCTGTTGCCAGTCCGCCACTTTTAACGCTCTGGTAACCATCGCGGTTAATAATTGTACCGGTGGCAACCCCGCCTTCATGAACCCACTGCTCGCCTCTGTTAATCAGTGTGGTGTTCACCGCCAGTCCGTTCAGGCTCTGCCCCCCGCCGTCACGAATAACCGTATCACTGGCTGTTCCCCCCTCCAGCACTACCTGACGACCATTTGTGGTGACAGTGGTGTTTCTGGCTGTGCCGCCACTCTGTATCCATTGCCCACCGGTGTTTTCTTCACTGTCCGGCCCCAGTTCCAGCCCGGTACTGATGGTCATTCCGTTGGCTGAACCGAAGACAATCTGGTTGTCGTGATTTGCCAGTGTTCCGCCGTTCACGGTTTCTCCTGCCTGTACAACCGTGTCAGCAGCCAGTGCCGGAACTGACGTGACAGCCGCAAGAGATAGTGCAACCGCCACACCGGCGCGTTTTCCCCGTGAGCGGGCCAGTTCGGAAGCCACCACCAGGGTGCCTGTAATGTGATTCCATACCAGCCTGTAGCTGGTGTTCAGATGTCGTTTCATCAGCTTTTCCTTACAGAGGGTGAATAAAAAAGCCGGTACCCACAAAAGTGGATACCGGCAGGTACAAAATAGCATGGTCAGATAAAGTGGTTTTTCCCGGATATAAATGCTCCCCCTCTCTCATCCGCCAGAGAAGTATCAGTCCGTTGTGTGCAATTCCGTTCTGCATGATGAAGAGATTCAGCTGCCTTTACGCAGGCCATTAACCACTATAAACGATCGATAGTAACGATCGATACCTGTTTAATCGATCGTTTTATTCTATTGATAGCAGGACTGTCACGCAAGAGAAACAGGAGGGTGTGAGGTGTTTGTGTCATGTTTTCAGTTGGTTAACGCAATGTAATCATGCATTTCCCCTGGCAGACTGTTCAGAAGAAAATCCAGTTCCATACCGCGCGGGCAACAGAGACCACCGTGTCACGGACGGCACGCAGAACCGTGCGTGCAACAGAGGCAACACAGACGCTCTCCGCCGTGTCAAATATCCGGTCCACCGCACCGGTAAACTGTTCACGGGCCTGAGACCGGACAGACTCCGTGCGCAGCTCGTCCTGCAGGCGGGTCATCAGGGGGCTGGCGGCATGGTCGGGAAGCGCTGTCATGAGCGCACTGACCAGTGTATCCAGTTCCCAGCCAGTGCGGGCCGATACGGCAACAACCGGATGTACGGGCCGGAACAACCGGAATACCGCATCTGTTTTCTCACGAATGTTCTGTTCTTGTGCGGGAGAAGGCTGAATACCTGCCATATCCCATTCATGGCAGGGCTCCGTTTTGTCGGCCTGCGTCACCACAAACAGCACCTGCTGATGTCCCCGGTGCAGTATGTGTCGCCAGAAATACTCATCCATAGACAGGGCACGGTCATCGGCTTTAATCAGCCACAGTACCAGGTCCAGTTCAGGCAGAATGTCACGGTACAGGGCTTCATACTCTGCATCCCTGTCCCGGCTCTCGCCCACCCCGGGCAGGTCAGTGATAACCATGCAGTGACCATGGCCACTCAGACGGAAGCGCCGCACTTCCCGGGTGCCGGCGTGAACATCACTGACCGGGGTGACCTCCCCCTGAAACAGTGCATTACAGAGTGAGGATTTACCGGCCCCGCTTTTACCCATAATGCCAATCACGGGTTCGTGACTGGTGAGTTTGCGCAGATGTTCCAGGATGTGACGGGAAAGTGAATAAGGCAGGGAGGAGAGCGGTTTTTCAATTGCCTCAATGGCATCAGACGGATTCATACATGTATTCCAGGTGAAAAAAGACAAAACCCCGCGCACCGGAAAGGTGGCGGGGATCCCCGGAGATAATATCTGTCTGAAATTATTTTGAATGTGCTTCAGAATTTGTCGTCAGCCGGGTTTTCTGTTTCTGTGTGGTTGTGTTGCCTGCAAAAATGTTCCTGATAGTACTCATTAATCAGTTTCTCCAGCATATCTCCAATACGCAATCTGTTGTGTTCCGCCATTAAATCGAGCCGGGTTTTAGTTTCGTTTTTCAGATAAGTGTTGATTGCTTTTTTATCTGTACGGGATTTACGTAATTTTTGCTGATTCCAGGCTTTATTCAGATTAAGCAAAAACAAACGTCTGCTGTCAGGTGCATCCCAGACATCGAGAGCTGCCTGTAAAGCCAGAGCGCGTTCTGAATGGCTGACAGGAGAGAACCATTGAGTCAGTAGAGGACCTGTATTCCCGAAAGAACCGAATGTTCCGGACTGGTGTTTTTTCAGAGATTCCCAGGCCCACAATACAGCGTCCACATCGTTATCCGGCAACCATTTTAATGGTAACGGTCTGGCGAAGACTGTTTTCCATTTTTGTTTCAGATTCTCCATCAGTGTTTTTTTTCTGTGCATCACTGGAGGTGCAGGGAAAATAAGCTCATCCATAAATGCGATGATAAGGTTTATTCTGTCCTGATGATTTGTTGGTGACAGACTTAAATTTAAACGCTGATACCAGGTGGTGGAAAGACCGTCACGCAGGTTTTCATTGCTGTAGTCACACATGTATTTTAGCTCAATGTCATCCATGTTGTGGATTGTTGCCCATAACCAGAATGTGGCTCTCTCATTCTTTTTCAACCAGTTGAATGATTCATCGGGAAGAATATTTTCTTCCCGCTTACTCTCCAAGGCGAACATTAAGCTTTTTATGGCAAATTCATTGGGCGCATATTTGTGAATTGCGTTGTTTAATTCATATCTGCAAATTTCGATATCCTGACAGGGGATATCAGGAAAGTTATTAAATTCGGTTTTTAAAACTTTTGCATAAAATTTACACACCCGCAAATCCCGGGTTTTTACAGGTCCTGTGGGGTCGTATGGATATTCTTTAGCCATTATCTGATGTCTCAAACAAACTACGTAGTGATACTTTTAGTAGTGATACAATGGTTTTGTTGTGTTCGTCAAGTCACTTAAAAATCACTCTGGTAGTCATCCTGTAGTGATATTGTGTTAATCCAGGGGCTTTTATAAGGTTTTTCACAGGTTGTATCATGGTGCTCATTGGCGTGTTTTGCTGATGTTTTCGCTGTTGAAAGCTCTTTTAAGCAGGTTTTCCTGTTGTTTGTCAGGGGCAGAGGCGATATGAGGTGGTCAGCACCAACCATCTCTTCGGTAATATTCCGGAAGAGAGTTTTTTACTTTATCCGGTTGCATGGTGATGATGAGAAGTTGTGACAGTGTCGCTTCCTTATTGCCTGCAAAACAGGGGAGGTATCCGTATCGGAGGCTATTAACAGGAATGCGCAGTGTTACCGGGGGATGTATGTATTTTTAATGTACTTTGTCAGATTGATGTATTTTTGGGGCGTGATGAGTGTATTACAACGGAAGCGGTCCACAACGCAATAAAATGTACTGTTGCTTTCAGGAGGGTACAATACACTGACTGAAAACAGTGATGATATCGCCATAATTGTCTGTCCTGATTTATTAAGGTTTGGAGCGAATATTACTGTGCAGAAATCATGTTTTTATACACTTTAGTATACGGTCCGCATTTGAATGTTATCTGACGAACGTATTGGCGGAATTGCAGGAAATCCGGGAGAAACTGCTCAGGATAAATGTTCTGGTTACTCTGAATAAAAGACAAATTTTATGTTGTTATTTTTCAACGGAGCAAATTCTGTAAGGAGAAAGGAAGCGATGCTGTAAAGGAAAGATTATTTCTGTGCAGGCGTGAAAAAACGACTTACAGTTTTTTTCTGGTTAAGTAACTTTTGATGATGTCCCGGTATACATTCAGGGCACGACAGATAGTGCATTGGCTTTTTTATTATCCTTTGCTGGACTGGTATTCAGCACGTAAATCTGGATGAGAGGGGACATATCAGATGTAAGCGGGCGCATGTGATTATGCTGAGTGACAATTCAGAAATCTGAACGCAGAGAATTAATGAGGGGATTTGGCATTTTTTCAGTATGGACAGATGAGCGTCAACAGGCTCTCGTTAACATCTGCGTATTTTCATTGGTGGTATATGTAAATCATGTTGTCAGCGGATGTAGATACGCCAAAAAAGTTATAATGCTTCAGTGTGATACACATATTATTATTCAATGTGAGTTGGCCCCCTGAATCTCCAGACAACCAGTATCACTTAAATAAATGATAGTCTTACTACTGGTTTTTAGACCAGTCATTGGAGAACAGATGATTGATGTCTTAGGACCGGAGAAACGTTAACGGGCAGAGTTCCGCTGTGCTTTGCTGTCGGGGCAGCCGGGAGTATCCTCTGCTGCCCCGGAATTGTACCTTCCGGTATCACTAAAGGGCCATCAGTAGTGAGCAGTATCAACCGTTGTGCGGTATGCCAGAAGTACATACTGATCCATCAGATACGTCAGGGGTTCATTTTCAGTCTGTCGTTCGATGACCCATTCCGCCAGTTCTTTTTCTGATTTGCGCTTCAGATTCTCTGTCCAGTCTTTCAGGCTGTTGCCGATCATTAAGTCATACCAGCACAACCAGACCAGCTTGAGGCGTAGTTCGGTACCACTGAACTGACGAAAGAGGCTGATCAGTCTGTTTGCCAGAGAGTGCTGTCCCAGGCGCTCACATTCAGATAACAGAACACCTTCCAGCATCGGATGATGCACAAGCAAATGCTCAGTGGTACATAAACTCACCACCAAATCATCGTCCAGGGGCGGTATGGCTTTTTTATCATTACCGTTAATGATCCGGTGCAGGCTCTGGGGAACAATGGCGATCTCAGGTTTTTCACCATTGAATGATATCCATCCGGCCATCAGATTATGGAAGTAATAGATGTTCGGATGGCACATCCCCCAGGATACGGCGTGTCGGGTGAAGCCGGTCAGCCATTTCTGGTAGCTTTCGTGCAGCGATTCGTAACGGGTCTGATACTGTGGTTTCATTTTCATACTCCTTACGGGGTATAACAGGCAGCAGAATGCCCCGGCAGGCCGGAAATTGCGTCTGCTGCAGGTGAACGGATAACGGTTAAGAATTACGGACGGGATTGTGCAATACGCGCCTGCAACCAGGCTTCCACTTCGCTTTTCAGCCAGCGGGAACTGCGGCCCAGTTTGATGGGAGCAGGAAAGGCACCATCTTTGATGAGCTTATAAAACCACTTATCGGTTAAGCCGGTCAGTTGAGTGATAAATGCCATGTCGACCATCTGGTCATCCATCAGCGAAACTGGGGTATTCATGAAAATGTTCCTCCGGATGTTGTTAATCTCAACCGGCGTTGGTGATGAAAACAACGCACCACCTTCACTGGCATAACAACCGGGGAGAAACGTAAAAAATGAGTAGGGGAATGTTCCTGCCGGGAGATAAACAGGGAGCATGATGCTGAGATACCCGGTGGCTACCGCGAAACGATGCTTCTCGCGCGTACGCACGACAGAGGAGGTATGATTTTCGGGAGGATGAGGGGAAGAGCCGTCGTTCTGATAATTGCAGAGTTATTTACGGGGCGGTTACGGTGGGGCAGCCCGTGCTTGGTGGGCAGGCGACAGGTACCACCGATGGGATAAGGCTGTCTGATTGGTATTATAAATATATAAGAGAGATCAAATACATGAGTTCATATATGTGAAATAAACACTGTGAGTGTAATCAGTGGGCATGAGAGCGCAGTAGCAACAGATTGCGTTGTACCCACAGGGCTATCCCTGATAGCTGGCGTATAACCTGCGTATATAAAACGTACCTGCAACCCACGTGAACAGAGTGCATTAAGCATCCGCCTGAGCAGTAAGTGTATCCGACCTGGTGAGTGACAGTCTGAGAGAGCGGTTAAGTGCTGGCATGGGAGTAATGAGTTTGGGGAGGGTACCAGAATGCCAGTCTGGTGCGGTATGCTTATAGTATCACGTTAATTGCAGCATAAAGTGATGAGAGGCTAATGGAAGTTAAAACCAAAGAAGACTGGCTGTATCAGTTCCGTCGTTGTTCATCCCGGGAGACGCTGGAAAAAGTGATTTCCCACACTCGTTATAAACTTACCCCTGCGGAGCTGGAAGCCTTCAACTCTGCGGTCGATCATCGGCTGGCAGAACTAACCATGAACAAACTTTACGATCGCGTTCCGGCTTCTGTCTGGAAATATGTCACCTGAACGTTCGGCAATCACAGCGGTATTGCGCCAGGTGTTATTTGCTCTGTGACTCTTTTTGGCTCTTCTCAGGTTGTTAAAAGCTGAATATGTTCCTGTTGTCGGGAGCCAGGATAATACCGGGAACGTTAAGCGGTATAGCGACAACAAAGAATTCGAAATCAAAAGGGAATGGTGTCCGGAGGTGTGGGTGGTCATAGGCTGATTTTCGGGCATTACCGACCTCTGTTGAGGTTTTCTCGTATTTACCGGGGATCCGGTGCGTTACTGTCTGGCACAGCAAACGCAGAGGCGGCGGGGCGTTCTGCCCCGTTGATTCCGGATAATCCCTCCCCTGTAACCTACTGCAACAGTACAAATACACTGACGCCTGAAACGACAGCCAGAATCAGCACAAGCCACAATCCCTGCACACCGTTTTGCGTATCACCATAACGCCCTCCTCACAGTTTTATCCGTAACCGGCTTTTTGCATTAAAAAAACAACGCTGAAAATTCAACCGTCAGCCCGGAGACGACAGTTGGGGTATCACAGAGTGCCTGAGACATTGTCCGGTTGGAGATCACTTCAGGGACTCTGCACATTTTTTACAGCGTGGTTATTCCGTATGAACGAAACCATACGGAGATTTAACCATGACATACGAGTACAACCCCTTCTGGCAACAACGTATCCGTGAGACGGTGCTGCGCGCACTGGATGTTCATCCCCGCCTGACGGCATTGCGGGTTGACCTGCGTCTCCCGGATGTACCGGCAGCAACGGACGCAGCTGTGATATCCCGCTTCATCAATGCCCTGAAAGCCCGAATCGACGCTTACCAGAAGCGTAAGCGCCGTGAAGGTAAACGCGTACATCCCACGACCCTGCATTACGCCTGGGCCCGGGAATTCGGGGAGCTTAAAGGCAAAAAACACTATCACCTCCTGCTGCTGGTCAACCGGGATACCTGGTGTCGTGCCGGCGATTACCGCGCTCCGGGATCACTGGCCGGGATGATTAAACAGGCCTGGTGCAGTGCCCTGGGGGTGGATACCGGATGCTATGCCACGCTGGTGCATTTTCCGGCCTGGCCGGCGGTGTGGCTGGAACGCGATGATGATGCTGGTTTACGGGATATGCTGAAGCGTGCTGACTATCTCGCGAAAGAGTACACCAAAGTCAACGGCACCGGTGAGCGCAATTTTGGCTGTAGCCGGAGTTGAGCACGACTAGTGCGCCAATACCCGGCAAACCAAAAGCATGGGCTGTTGTCTGGCGGCAACGATGTATCCACTCGCCCACTGACTGTTTTTTACGCCAGAGCGCCATTGTGTGACAACCACAGTGCTGTAACAGCAACCAGCCTGCCTTACCCAAACCCCAGTCCAGATTTTAACTGAACCGCCATTCACACCCTGACCACGCTGTCCGTACCGGGACGGCTGTTGCCTGCGTGTCGTCTGGCGGCTGAGGAATATGACTATGTACGCAAAATCCTTTCTCGCACTTGATGGCAACGGACGTCTGACTGGTGCCCGTACCGCACAGATTGCGCCATACGATCGTTATACCTGCCATCTTTGTGGCTGTGCTCTCAGATACCATCCGCAATACGACACTGAACGTCCCTGGTTTGAACACACTGACGAAGGGCTGACAGAGCACGGTCATGAGTGCCCTTATGTCAGACCGGAGCGCAGAGAAATACAGTTGATTAAACGTCTGCAGCAATGGGTACCGGATGCTTTACCTGTAGTGCGTAAAGCCAGCTGGCACTGCAGACAATGTCGCCACGATTATTATGGGGAACGCTATTGTACACACTGTCATACAGGGCGTTTCAGTGAGGAGGCAGCAGCAGGATGAACGGTATAAAAACGGGGCTGGGGATCACGCCGGGTGAGCACATTATCAGTGCAGACTCTGCGCTCAGCAGAAATATCTGGCATTGTTTCTGCCTTTCCTGTCATGGCCGGTTGATTTTGCAGACAGATGCTCAGGAGACGTGGTTTGAGCACGATTTACATGCCCTGACCGCGCAACAGAAGGCAGCCTGCGTGGTGCTGAATCCGGAAAAATCCCATCCTTACATTGAAGATATGGCGATATTTTTATCACCATTATCGGTCGTGCTGGAGTGGCATTGTGTGATGTGCGAGAGGCTTTTTCATGGGAAGAAGTTCTGTGAGGCCTGTGGTTCGGGGATTTATTGCAGAGCGACATGTACGAAGTATGTTTACAGGTACCAGCCAGATTTGCACCGGGACCTAGAGTGAGGGAGATGCAACATAATTACTTGGTCATGCCAGTTATGCCCCTGCCGGATCCGTGCGTGGTCCGGCGCTTTGTTCCGCGGATGGTGGTTCACTGGCTGTGTCTGCTGATGATTCTCTTTATGCACCATTCTGACAGAAGAAAAGAGATACATCGACGAACATAATCACCTGATGGCAAATGTTTGTGCCATTCAACGAAGTTACACAGAATGGTCATTGTCACTGGTTATGGCAGAAATTGCCCGGTAATGACCAGGCAAACCATCTGTATTTCAACGGATTTTTACGAACTGATGAAGTTATGTCAGTTGAAACTTTATACGAGATTGCCTTCAGTACACGGTAAGTGTTAACGGAGCACCGTATTGACGGTTATTTATTGGTGAGTGCTATGTTCCATGGCTGGAGTTAGTCAATATGGTTGGAAGGCCATTCCGGCAGCACGCTCAGGATGTAGCAGATACGCTTCCGGATCGATGCTGTTCAGTCGGCAAGCCCCGATTAGTTCGTATAACAGTGTACCGCGCTCATACCCGATGGCGTACAGTTGACTGATACGTTTCAGGGGCTCTTCCGCTGTCGCACTTTTGGTACTGACGTATACGATACATCATGGATTTTGCGTCGGGCATGAGTCTGGCATCCCTATTCTGTCAGTGTGCCGCCTTCACGTTCGGCACTGAACAGCCGATCGTAACAGCTGAACGCATCTATCTGAGGGGGACCCCGGAATGGGCTAAGGTGTTGCTCCGTATGTTTTCCCTGATGGTCCGGTGAGTAGGCGAATTAGACTACTCAGTTCCAGCTGTTCCGTTTTTAATCGAGAGAGATGCGTTCATTACATTTTGACGGTGTTCCCCCGTCGATCACGGAAGATGAACAGGGGACCGGAGAAGGGATCCTGATCCGGAATATTTGTATCTGTTCTCCCTGTCCATTGAAGGACTTACGCAGCTCTGTCACTTTGGCAACCAGCAACATCTTTGTTCCGGATGGCACAGAGAGTATTGGGGCCTCACTTCCCGTTGTTATTCTTCAGCACAGCTGCTTTCTGGTTATCAACCAGCACCGTTTCACACTGCCACCGATGTAGCTGAAGGCGTGAACCAGTGGCTCGCTGGTGTGCTCTGCATCTTGCTTTGGAGCGGTGAATACATGGAAGCGGTAGGAGAAAACACCTGTGTATTTCCATTACCGTCTTATATCACTGGCGCAGACATTTTTAGCACGACCAGATGAAGACGGGGCTCCAGTGTGAAGATGCAAAGCCTCAGTAATTCAGATTCTGTGTTTCGTACAATAGCACCAATTAAAAATGCTCAGGCCATAAAAAGCCACAAACGCCAGTCTGAAGAGCTTTTGCGTTAATTACTTCAGAGTACTTGCGTTTCAAAACAGCACAGCAATATACATGATAAGATGTATTTGTTTTATTTATTAAATAATCATGATTAATTCACCATGAACTTCCGCGATAAAAAATTTTGGTTAATGCAGAAATAACGATCTTTATAACTATATATTTAGACAAGAACGGTGTTTTATCCTTAATTTGTGATTATTTGCAATTTTTTATTCTAACCTGATTGTTTTTAGCGGTTAAAAAGATCGCTGTTTTGGTATTTTTCAAAATAAAATGCTGTGTATAATGCGAATCAGAATAATGAGAGGGGGCTGTTAATTGAATGTCAGATGCGTTTAAGGAGTTGGTGATATGGTTGTAGCCAAAAAAGAACATAACTTATTCCTGCGTGTTAATCGTGATAAATTAATAGCACGCACTAAACAAGGATGGCTTGTTTCTGGTCTTATACCTGAAGCACAGTTTTGGTTGTTGATTAATGCCTCTTCAATACGTAGCGATAAAGTAGTTAATGCATTATTTGACTTTCTGGTGAACGGTCTTTCCCGAAAAGAGAGTTGTGCCAGATACAATGTAAATAGCGGGCATTTCAGTATTGGACTGGGGCGACTTCAGCAACTCAGTCATACCGCGGCAAAGCTGTCAGTGTTTTATCAATGCTGAAGAAATAAATCAGATATATTTAAATAACTCTTCATGGAACGAAGGTTACTAAATATCAGGTGAATGTGCAGAATCATTGAATATAAGAACTGGGCACTAATTTTTTTGCGGTTGGTTGGCGTTATTTTCTTCAAGCTGAAAATGTATTTCTTCTGAAGGAAATAACTCCAGCTGCGCTGGTTATTAATATTTAATAAAATTTCAGTTTAAAAGGGTTCTTTTTATGAAAAAATCTATTATTGCATCTGTTGTAGCACTGGGCATGGTTTCTGGTCTGGCGCAGGCCGCTGTTAACGAAGTTCAGTTCCAGGGTAATGTCACGACCGTAAGCTGCGACCTTGTACCTTCTGTTGATGGCTCTATGGATCCAAACGGTGTGGGTAAGATTCAACTGGGTGATGTTGCAGCAGGTGGTACAGGTAAAATTGTGAGCTTTGCCTTTAAACCGGCTAAAGGCACACAAAACGAGCAAGCCTGTGACCAGGTTGCTGGTGTTGCGGGTAAGACTCTTGATCTGACCTGGTCAGGTGCCAAGTTTGGTGCCAAGGGTCTTGGTGCGCTCGATGGTTCTGCCGCGTCTGACTCTAACGTTGAAATCAAACCGGTTAACAGCACCAACACTGCTGCCACTTTTGTTAAAGCCAGCGGTGAGAAAAACACCTTTAATACTTCTGTGCTGAAGAGCGGTACCGGTGAAGGCCTGAAATACGAAGCTGTTCTGAAAGCGGGTACGACTCCGGGTGAGTTTGCAGCTGCGGCCACCTTTAACGTGACTTACAACTAATCAGTGTCTGTCTCTGTTTAAGTGACACTGTAATAAAAGGGAGGATTTCCTCCCTTTTTATAACGCGTTAATCAAAAAAAACAATTCGCGTGTTTCTGTTATTTTGCTTATGCGAAAGGGGGGTGTTTTGTCTCGCCAACAGATACTGGGGTTATCTGCGCTGAGTCTGGCACTGTTTTCACAATATTCCATCGCCTCGGATTCAGTACCAACATCTCATGCTGATGATGATACTGAGCTGAACACGGCTTTTTTGCAGGGAACCAGAGTGGTGCCATCTGTACTGAAACCCGGTATGACGTTACCGGCGGGGCAGTACTATGTTGATGTGCTGGTCAATAACGAAAACACGGGGAAAGCCCGGCTGACCATCACACCTGAGGAAGAGCAGGCAGGAATGCTGTGCCTGTCTTCGGAATGGCTGAAAAGTGCAAATGTTCCGGTACGTCTGGACGGGTATGCCAGTGAATACAATGAAAAGGCCGGCTGTTATCAGCTTGCCCGTAGTCCGTATACCCGTGTGGATTTTAACTACGGAAATCAGTCGCTGGTCTTCAGCGTGCCGCAGACCAATATCATTGCCAAAACTGACCCGACCCGGTGGGATTACGGGGTCAATGCGTTTCGCCTCCGGTACGATGCAAACGTTATGGGACAGAGCAGTAACGGTACCAGTGCAAACGGCAGTGGGGACCTGAAGATTAACCTGGGGCGCTGGGTGCTGAGCAGCAGTATGAACGGCAGCCGTGACAGTAACGGTAAAACCGATTTTTCTGTCCGGGATGCCACGATGTCCACCGCACTGAGCTCTGTGCGCGGTGACCTGCGACTGGGGAAATCCTTCACCCGCAGTGAACAGTTTTCTGATTTTGGTTTTTATGGGGCGTCACTGCGTTCCAACAGCAATATGGTGCCGTGGGACGCACGGGGTTACGCGCCGGTGATTAACGGCGTGGCCACCACCACGTCCCGTATCACTGTCACCCAGAACGGGTACACCGTGTACTCCCGGGTGGTCCAGCCGGGGCCTTATGAACTCAGGGATGTCCGTCCGGTGGGGAACGGTGACCTGGAAGTGACGGTGGAGGATGCGAATGGCCGGAAGACGGTGACCCGTTACCCGGTGACCACGCTGCCGACACAGTTACGTGCCGGAGAGATGCTGTATGAGATGTCCGTCGGGCGACGTTCGTCTAGTGGCGACCTGGGTAAACCTTTCGGAGACGGGGACAAAGGGACATTCTGGCTGGGCAGTCTGGGATACGGTCTGAACAGCACCACGGTGAGTTCCGCCGCTATTCTGCATAACCAGTACCGGGCCGGCGGAATGACCCTGACCCAGTCCTTAGGGGTACTGGGGGCCATGTCTGTCGGTGGAGGCCTCTCCCATGCGGAGTATGACAACAAAGAGGTGAAGCGCGGGCACTCTGTCAGTGCCAAATACGCCAAGAGCTTTTCTGACACCACCAACCTGCACCTGATGGCCTACCGCTATCAGAGTAAAGGTTATGTGGAGTTTGCGAACTTCAATCCGCAGGAGCGTTACAGCCATTACAACCAGAAGTCCCGGTATGAGATGCACGTGACCCAGCAGCTGCCATGGAACAACAGTCTCGCGCTGTCAGCCTGGCGGGAGGACTACTGGAACCGTTCCGGGCAGGCCATCGGGGCAAACCTGAATACCGGTTTCACGCTGTTTGATGATGTGTCGTTCACGGTGAATGCGGGCTTTAGCCGTTATCCATACCAGGAGAAAGATGATTATTCCGTGTCGATGACGATGAGCGTGCCGTTCACGGTGGCCGGAGTGCGTCATTACAGTAACTCATCCGTCAGCCACAGTTCGGTCTCTGGTACCCAGTATCAGATGTCGGCTTCGGCATCGCCGACAGAACGGTTCTCATACGGTGCCAGTGCAACGGCCTCCGACAAAGGAACCCGCACTGCCTCAGCCAGCATGAACTATGGCTTTGATATGGTGCAGACGAACGCCGGCGTATCTCAGAGCCGCGACAGCACCAGTTACAACGCGGGCTTCTCCGGTTCGGTGGTGGCCACGGCAGAGAGTGGACTGCTGTTCACCCGGGAGCAGAATGACACGATGGGGGTGGTGCGCATTCCGGATGTGCCCGGCGTGCGGTTTAACGGTTCACCGGAGACCAACCGCAAGGGTTACACCGTGGTCAGCCTGTCTGATTACAACCAGAACAGCATCGACATTGATATGGAAGATGTCCCGGATAACCTGGAGCTGGATGTGACCTCCTACAGTGTAGTGCCGACGGAGAAAGCCGTGGTGTACCGCGAATTCGGGGCGAACTATGTCAAACGTTACTTCCTGCAGGTGAAAGACCGCCAGGGTCAGATACTGAGTGGCGGTGACGCGAAGACAGAGCAGGGGCTGAGTGCCGGTTTCATCACCCGTAACGGGGTGCTGTCGATGAGCCTGCTGATTGAGCCGAAAGAAGTGAAAGTGAGCCTGGATGGCGGCAGAACGTGCCGTATTTCCATGGCAGGCATTAAACCCGGAACAGAGAAAGTGCAGGAGGTTTTCTGTGAATAAGATGGTGAAGTGGGGGCTGACAGCTCTCCTCGCCTTCACCCTGAGCGGCCAGGCCCTGGCCGCCTTCACGGTGAGTGGGACCCGTTTTATCTATGAGGAGGGGAAAAAGAATATCTCCTTCGAGGTAACTAATAATGCCAGTGACACCTACGGTGGCCAGGTGTGGGTGGATAACGTCAGTGAAGGCAACGGGGCGTATATGGTGCCCACTCCACCGTTCTTTAAGGTGAGTCCGAAGCAGAAGCAGATTGTGCGTATCATGAAAGCGGACGGCGGCACCCTGCCGTCAGACCGTGAATCGCTGTTCTGGATGAATATCCAGGAAATCCCGCCGAAGCCGAAAGACGAGAAGAACGTACTGTCGGTGGCCATCAACACCCGGGTCAAGCTGTTCTACCGTCCGAAAGTGCTGGCGGCAGGCCGTAAAGGTGCAGAGAAGAATATAGAGGTGATTCGTCGCGACGGCGCGACGTACCTGAAGAACCCGACCCCGTATTACTTTGCTGTGACCGGCGTGAAGGCAGACGGAAAAGCCGTCACGCTGAGCGACAACGAAAGCCGGAAACTGTCCATCCTGGCACCGTCAGGTGAAGCCGCGGTCAGTAAAATTCCGGTCGGCACGAAGAGCATCAGTGTACAGGCCATCAATGACTGGGGTGGTGTGGAAGATTACGTCCTGAAGGGGTGACAACAGTGAGCAAGCTGAACGGGCTGATGAAGCTGGGGGCAGTATCCCTGCTGTCCCTGGTAATGAGCAGCCAGGCCATGGCCGCCTTTGTACTGAACGGGACGCGTTTCATCTACGAGGAAGGAAAAAAGAACACCTCGTTTGAAGTGACCAACCAGTCAGAGAACACGTACGGTGGCCAGGTATGGATTGATAACACAAATCAGGGGAATGACACCGCCTATATGCTCCCGGTGCCGCCGTTCTTCAAGGTGGCGGCAAAGGGGAAACAGATTGTCCGTATCATGAGGACAGACAGCGCCCTGCCATCAGACCGTGAGTCGTTGTTCTGGCTGAATGTGCAGGAAATTCCACCAAAACCGAAAGGAGAGGTGGAAGGTGGTGTACTGGCGGTGGCCATCAACACGCGGGTGAAGCTGATTTACCGGCCCGAAAGCCTGGTAGCCGGACGTGAGAATGCCGAGAAAGGCATGCAGATTGTCCGGCGCAACGGTGAAACCTGGCTGACCAATCCGACGCCGTATTACTTTGCGGTCACGGCAGTGAAAGTGAACGGGAAGAGTGTCAGCCTGAGTGAGGCTGTACAGGACCGCCTGGCTCAGGTGGCGCCGAAGGCCGAGATTTCCCTGGGCAGTGTTGCCCTGAACGGGGCTGTCTCGGTAGAGGCGGTGAATGACTGGGGCGGGACAGCGGACTACCCCCTGAAATAAGAGCAGGAAGAGAAAGAATGAAAACAGGCAAAGTCTGGCGGCATATCTGTGCAGGCATGCTGGCCGGTGGGCTGATGCTGCCCCTGTCTGTCGTCGGGGCGGTAAATGAGTCGATAAACATTCAGGTGACCATTAATAACCCGCAGCCGAGTTGCAGTATTAATGTGCCGGGAGGCGATATCCGGAATCTTGGGGCACTGAACCGGAGCGGAAAAGATCAGAGTCACAGTGCGTTCACGATAGAGGTTAACTGCAACGGCAACGTTAAGACCAGAATGAAAGCCAACGCCACCAGTGGTGCGGTGCAGAGTGATGGTACCCGTCTCGCAGTAAACATGGGGGGCTCCACGTCTTCAGCAGGGCCTTTTCTGAAGCTGAAAGCGGACAACCGTTTTGTGAAACTGCGGGACAGCGATAACGACTGGTTTTGTACTGCCGGGACGGCAGGCAATACACAACGCTGTTCTGTTACGCCAGTGACCGAATCGAGTAAGCAGACACCGGCAGGGGCAGGAAGTGCCACGGTAGCGTTTACCATTGATTATTTTCTGTAAGGAATAAGCAGGAGTATAAAAATGATGAATAAGTATATGAAGAAGTATAGCTGCCTGGCATTGCTGGTATGCGGTGGTATGGCCTTTCAGGCCGGTGCAAATCCGACGCGGGTTACATTTAATATGTCTGTTCCCACGCCGACCTGCACAATATCAGTTAAGAATAATGCGTCCAACACAATCGCTCTGGGAGAACTGGTGCGGGGTGAAATAAATAAAACTCACAATCCGTTTGTGATCGTTGCCGACTGCAATGGGATGGGGGGGACAGGAAGAAACAGTCTGACGGCCACCGCCCAAACCAACACACAGCAACAACTGATGAATAACAATGTCTGGGTTGCCGTGAAAATGGGAAACAGCGCGATTGACACAACACATGGTCCGCTTCTGCAACTGAAAGCATCAGACAATAAGGCGGATATCATGCTGAACGGTTCAAGACCGTTTTGCACCACATCAGGTGCATTAATGGAATGCTCCATCATACCCGTAACATCCGTGCATAACGGAGCCCCGACAGGCTCAGGCTCAGCTGTCGTGCAGTTTACGATGAATTACAGCGCATAAGGTTTCCGGCAATGAAGATATTCCAGAATAAACGATATCTCTGGCCGGGAATATTGCTGTGCGGGTGTATGACCTTTCAGGCAGGCGCCGTTGATGTTGAATTTCAGATGGCCTATACCCAGCCCACCTGCAACCTGACGTTTGATGGTGGCAAGAGTTCACTGGAGTATCCTCTGGGAACAATATCATCGGGTACTCAAAAGGACAACTATGTGCCTTTTACGATAAATGTCGACTGTCAGGGAAATACAGCAGTAAAAACGGCTGTCACAGCAAAAGTTATTCCCGGAGGGAACGGTTACGACAGTGTTTTACAGCCCGGGAATGACAGCGTCCGGATGCAGGTGGCAGGCGCACAGGGGGTGGACAGTAACTCCCCTGAACTCTGGTTACTGACAGAAGCCGGACAGCGGGTGAAGCTGACGGGACTGGAAAGCGATGCCTTCTGTACCAAAGGGGATACAACGGCTGCAACGCCCAATACCTGCAAGCTGAAACCGGTTGTCACGGTTCCGGCACAGTCTGCTACAGGGAGTTTTGGGGCTACGATGCAGTTTAACGTGGTGTATCCGCTGTAGTGGAAGACACCTGGCAACAGGCCTGGCAATGGCTGTGCCGTCGCCGGCAGAAGTCTCCGCCGGGTGCAGATATCTGGCACCTGCGTTTTCACCGGGAACGGGAATTATTCCGGCTTATCCGGGGGCAGGAGAGTCTGGTGCAGTGGTGTGCCCGGGATGAACTGCAGGATATCATCAGCCACTTTAGGGAAGGCTTGAAGAGCAGGCTCGGTGTTGTGGTCTGTCAGGAGAGTGGATGCGTGCCCGGGGGCAGAATATAAAGAACGGTGCGGGACTGGGAATACGTAACTGACGTATCGAATAGTGAATGGCACAGTGAACATAAACTAAGAACAAATAAATACGGAAACAAATGGCAAACTACACGTTTACGCTCCGGAGTGCACTACTTGTAGCGCTATCGATCGGGACGATACTGGACGCGGGTACTAACTGGGTGAATGCCGCAGTCCAAACTAACCGGATCGAACAAGAAGGACAGTTCGAATCGACGTATACCGTCAAAGTAAAGATGAACATAGTGCGGAATAGAGCGTACCAAGAAAACGGCACTGTATTAAACACGGCCGGGGATGTGACTTTAGTAATTAGGGACGGTGCAGGTGGAGCAAACACGGAGATCACGCCCGGGATATGTTGGACTGGTGCAAACAACATGGGCCAAACATGGGAAGCACTTGGTCAACGGCTTGTACGGCACGAAGGTCGACGGCACGTATATCGATGGTCTCTACGTCACATCGGAGCTGTAGGAGCTACAGGCGGAGGAGCAATGAAATGCGAATATACAGTAAAACTTAAGAACGCTAAAAACCCGGGGATTCAAGTTGTTGTGCCTGAATATTTGTTCGATCCGGCTACAGGCGGAAAACGTGGTGTGTCTAAAATTGTAGGAATGTGGGTAGGTGTGCCCGACAGTGCCCATCAGGTCGCAACTATCGGGACGCCAGGGGGGCAAGTTGACGCGAATACTCCTGACGTAAGGGGGCAGGCGTCGAATATGGGAGAACTGGCACCAGCTATGTCTACGACGGTGATCGCTCCACGAGTATCAGCAACAGTGCGATATGAAGACAACGTCGTGCTAAATGTGGGGGAGAAGAAGGACAACGTATTCGCGATAGACGGGGAAGGCGTCGGAGCCGTGCAATGGAAGTGGTCATATGTGGGCGACACTCGTCTATTCAATTTGGTGGACTCTCGCGGTACGGCTATTCAGCCTAATCAAGATGTTGGATACACGAATCCAGTAGGTGTGCACGCGTATACGTCCAGCAAAGAGTGGGGAAGTAAGACAGGGGCCGTGAACATCACGTATTGGCTACCTTAGCGCGTAAGCATACTGACAGTAGTGATGATGCTATCTGCGATACCCTAAGCCTGTGCCCTGAGCCTATTCCCGGGGCATCATTTTTATGGTGTGGGGACGGTGGCTTTGAGCGTGAGAGAGGGGGGGCGTTTGACTTTTAAGGTTACGAATGTGCCAATGGGGTCGGGGTATCCGAAAATCAGGGTACGCGGTGAATCAGTCACGCTGCCTGACGGCAAAGTGCAACCGCAAGTTGGTTTTGACTATATGGAAATGAATGTCCCAGGGGCAATGGGGGCACTAGCATCACAGGCGTATATCAACAAGGGGGAACCAAACCGACTGGCTATTCAACACAGCAGCCGATAACTCACGGAAACATTACGGTCATCCGGCCTGCCGCTAACTTGACTGTAAAGAGTGTGGACCAGATTACACTGACGCCTGATACACCACGTGAGAGGGCGCTCGAGGTCACTGGGACAGGGGCCGCGAACGGCAGGTGGTATAGCAACGAATCCAACAGCAAAATTAACTTTGTTGACCGACAAGGGGTGGCATGGAACAAAGGGGTGACGAGGCTGGTGATGTCTATGATGTGAATCTGATATCGCCGGGTGCGCTCGGGTAGGGGAGTTGGCAGGAGGCTGTCACTATAGAGTGGGAAATACCATGAGTCCGGCGTGGGGATAGCATGCAGTAAAGGATGTAACGGGGTAGCGGATATGTGCAGCGGTGTGGTTGCTGTGAGTATTAACGACACGTGGAGCAGTTCGAACGGATGGAAGCAGGTGTGCTAGGGGCGAGGTGAACGAAAAGGATGATCCGCAACTCACATAACGTATTGAGTGAACTTCGTGGACGCCGGAGGGATACGACCTGCAGAGGGAGTCGCCATGTCACGAATCTTAAGTTAGGCCAAATCGAGGTAACAACGCTGCTAACGTGGCTCTAAACCAATCCATGATATGAGGTTTGGCTGAGGGCAGTTGGACATCATGCAATCATATCCGAGCACTGCGGACTTCAATGAGCAATGGGCAACGGACAGTAACGACGTAAACAGTGACCGGAAGAGCGATAATCTTTCAATGAATACAACGATATTGGGAGGGTGTAGCAAATCTGCAACAACAAACGGCGGTCAAATGAACAATCAGCAATACAAGACTGGGTATGGGGTGATGAAAAGTTTACGCACTATTCTTATCATGGTTATAGGGGGGCTATTTGCACCTTCGCTGGTCTTGGCCGACAGTCAGGGAGCACCTGAAAAGCCTGCATCTCTGAGTGTCGACCGGGCAGTGGAGCAACCGGCAGTAGTGGAGTTCTTCTCCTTCTACTGTCCGCCCTGCTTCGCGTTTTATCAGCAGTACGGCATTGACAAGGGTATCCGGGACGTCCTGCCTTCCGGCAAAAAAATGGTCAAGTACCATGTGGATTTCCTGGGGCCTCTGGGACCACAACTCACCGACGCCTGGGCCATGGCGCAGGTCATGGGCATTGAGGATAAGGTGGAGCCGCTGCTGTTTGAGGCAACTCAGGTCACCCGCTCCCTGACCACGCCCGACAGTATCCGGGCTGTGTTTGAAAAAGCCGGCGTGTCAGGCGAAGAGTACGACCGCATGATGGACAGTATTCTGGTAAAAGCCAGAGCCGCTGAAATGCGACAACGGTTCAGGGACTATAAGGTGACCGGCACACCGGCCGTGTTTGTGAATGGTCAGCACATTAATAACAGTGATTTCCGCGGTGAGACCCCGGAAGCCTACCGTCAGAAATATGTTGATGCTGTGGAGAAATTACTGAATTCTCTCTGATACCATTATTTATTTCTGAGGGCCTGTAATGTTATGTGGAAAGAGGAAAATACCAGTGCAGATATCTGCGAGCGTATTCTGCTCTGGATGGTGTATCAGCGATTCCGACAGGGAGAAATATTTTTACGCATCCAGAATATTGCCTCAGTCATGAATATGACGGTCAGTGAAATCAGGGAGTACCTTGATATTTTGTTTCTGTCTGGAGTTGTGGGGTGTACACCACTTTCTCCAGGTGCGTCAGAACTGTGGTTTATTACTGAATCTGTCAGTGATTTTATTTGTTCAGGTGTTGTTATCGACGACTGGTGGCAACAATAATCAGGTCGGGTATAACAGAATAAAACCTGACAGGTTGAGTCTGCTTTTATTTTATGCCGGGATAATATAACTTACTAATTTTGTGAGTATATGCTGGCAAGCGGATTATGGAATATGCGGGTCGGATGACACTGCGGTGAACCATTGAGATTATCTGAATAAGGTGTGTGGGTGAATAATGAATAAGGATAATAATGAACAAATTGTTGGGTTTCTGGAAAGCCAGAAAAAATCTTCCCGTAAAACATCCTTCAGTACCCGTGAAATTGCTGATGCGGTCGGGCTGACAATATATCAAGCCCGGTGTTGTCTGGAGATATTGCAGTCGTCCTGCGTGGTGGAAAAAGTAAATTCAGGCCGGGGAAGACCCGGGCAGTGGAAGCTGCTCTGAGAATGTTTTCTGAAAGGATTATTTCCCGGTGATGTTTTTATCTGGCTATTTCAAATATGAAAAGTATGGAGGGTGACAGCATTTTGAATGCAGGACATGTGACTAATGCCAGGCATTTGCCGGTATTAATGTATCACCACGTCAGCAATAAACTCGGGCTGGTCACATTATCCCCCGAGGCCTTCCGGGCGCAGATGAAGTGGCTGGCCGAATCCGACTGTATACCCTCACTGCGGTCAGTGAAGAGCAGCATGTTCTGCGACATGACCAGTATGCGGCGCGTTACAGAGAGTGCTGGATATCAGCAAGTGGTGTGTATGGCGGCAATGGCTTTTTACCGACTATCCGTGCCGCGGCCACGTAAAAGGGCGGAGGATATATCGGCCCGCAAACGGGCGGAATATCTGCCGGAACGGACTGCATTCAGTAAACAGTTGTCATACAGAATAGCAACACATTCTTCTCATACTAAAGATATTAAAAAGTTAAAGAAAAACACAGACCAGTAGCAGATGGACATAAAACATTATTCACTTTCCGCCATGACGTGTGGCCTGTTTTTCGCGCTGTTTCATTTTCCGGCAGTGGCTGATAACAAAAATACATCATCATCCCTGTTACCTTTTTTCAGTGAGCTGGCGGAGGGGTATAACCTGCCGGCGCCGTACGGTGTGGGGGTGAACCATATGGCAATACGGCAGGGTATTCAGGTTGACAGTATCCGCTTCTCAGGTATGAAGCTGGGGCGTCTGCCGGTGGACGGGCTGGTTGACATCCGTGTCGGCAGAACACGGCAAAAAAGCCATACTGAAACCCTCCGACTGGATGCATGGGTGCTGCCTTTTATGAATGTTTATGGTGTGGCCGGGCGAACGAAGGGACATTCTGTATCGGATGTCAGTATCCGGCCTCCGGTATTTACCGGGGGCGCATTTCCGTCAGGTAAAACGCAGGATTTGAATTTCCGCCTGAATTATAAGGGAAACACATATGGTGCGGGGATAGCTCTGGCTGGCGGAATGAACAATATGTTTATGTCGCTGGATGCTAATTACACGCAGACCCGCTTTGATGTGCTTGACGGACATATTAATGCCATGACCCTGACGCCGCGGGTGGGGTATCGTTTTTCACTGCCGGAGACGGCGTATTTTCCTGCGGGCAGTCTGAGTATCTGGGTGGGAAGTATGTACCAGGATGTGCAGCAGGATTTCAGGGGGAAACTGAGCAGGCTTTCCCTGCCATCTCCGGCACTGCAGCTGTGGCTTAAGCGGGTGGATAAAAACGGGGATGCGCGATTTGAGGTCAGGCAGCACCTGAAGCATCCATGGAATGTCATGACAGGAATGCGTTATGACGTAACCCGTCATGCCAGCCTGACCGCGGAGGTCGGCTTTGAAACGCGTAAGAGCATCTTCGTGTCCGGGGAGTACCGCTTCTGAACATAACGGAAAATACGGTATATGGTCGCCTGATCCACTGGCTGGCGGGGATGTTGTGTCTGGTTGTCAGCACGACACTGCCCGTACAGGCGGCCATTCCGCTTCTGTTGTGGCCGGACCGTGGTACAGAGAACGGTGCTGTCTGGCCTGTGATGTCCCCGTTACCGGCCCCTGAGGGACTCCGGGCCTGTTGTGCTCTGGGGTATGACATGCGGGTCAGAATACCCGGGATGGCAGCAGCATTACCCTTTTACCAGGTGGACAATATTGTGAGCGCAGGAACCACCGGAGGGCATCACTACAATGACAGCCTGTTGCCGGTAAGTATAAACGGGGGGGCAGCAGAATATAACGGCATTGTCTGGACTGCGAAAGGCGGATTTGTGGATACAGCACATGTGCGGGATACCGCGGATATGACAGTCTGGATTTTTACGAATCTGTGGCCACGCCTGGGAGACGCATTTTCCCTGAATCCGGGGCGGGAAGAGCTTGTGCAGCGGCGGCTGGTTTTCCGGGCTTTCACGCCGCCATCCTCACCCCGCGAGCGGTATATTCTGGCGGCAGGGATGGCGGCACGACTGGCATGGCAACTGGCGGCCTGGCATGAAATTGCTCAGTGGTATGGTTTTGAATCCGTGCCGGGATTTTCTGAAGAAGTTTCCGCGTTCTCTCCGGAAGACCTGTGGTCCAACATGCTGGGTGCCCGGATTGCTGAGTCCCTGATACTGAGCGGGCATGTGTCCGGCCGGAGAATGTATGAGGTGGCCATGGGGCAGGCATTGCGGCAGGTGCTGACACAGCTGGGCGCAGCAACGCATGCCGGAACCCGAGCCCGCCTCAGACAACTGGACGGGTTATGGTGGGACAGTCGGCGTGTACTGCCGGATAAATGGTTGTTACGCAGACGTAATTACGATATGGCAGATGTGCGTTGTCCGACCCCGGTTCCGGGTGGGGATGCTTCTGTACTGTGTCTGACGCTACCACTGTCGGCAGGGACGATGCCGGCAGCGCTTCAGCTCTGGCCCGGGCAGAAGATGCGGCGCCTGCCTGCCACGACGGGGTTTTATTCTGTGGCGGATTTTTCCCGTCTGGCCGCTATGGCTGAAAGAGCGGACATGTTACAGGCAGTAAACAGATGACAGGAATGGAGACGCAAATAATGATAAAAGCTGTGCATGGTCGTATTCTGGTACTGACGGGGGAATACTCCTGGCGTCTGCCGGAGCATACGGACATGAAGCTGAGGGGATGTTTGCAAAACTGCTGAGCCTGCAGGTGTCGGAGGATATCAGTGCCTCCGGACTGGGGGCCGGAAATAATCGTATCCGAAAATTTTCCATCCCCTGGCACAGCGACTGTCAGCCAGAGAACGGAAAGGTGTGTGCAGGCGTTATGGCCCGGGGAAGTTACATGGATATGAAAACCGACATGGAGGATGGGGATTTGTTTCACTGGGAAGCATATGGTCTGTCGGTGGGGGGAGAGGGAACAGTAAAGCTGTCAGGCGCCGTTTCGCTCAGAGGAGGCGTAAGTGTTGGCTATTCCCGTATATATAACCGCAGTCACATTCAGGATGAGGTGTACAGGTATCCTGCCCTGGAGTGGAGACATAAGAATGTCCTGTTTGTCAGTCCTGAAATTGAAGGGATGATGACAGCCGGTGATTTCAGTCTGCGGACGGGGGGGGGCCTTCCTGTCAGCATCTGAGCGGTCATCCGGAACGCGGGATATCGGCACACGGGCGGGAAGTTATTTCCTTCGGACAGCATACACGTTCCGGAATGCGTTCACTCTGGCTGGACGACGGGGAAATATCATTGTCGGAAATAATACAGGGGGGTTTTATGGTGCCGGTTATCGTGATGACCTGGGATTCAGCCTGGTGAATGAAACACAGCTCCTGGCTGATATTCCCTTTGCCTGGGACAACGCAACAAAGTATATCCGTAGCGGCCCCGGGTTATTACTGACGGATAACGGCTCCGGGGCGTGTCATTCACTTTCAGTCTGAGAATGTGATGCAGGAGAGGGGGGGGCTGAATCAGGTGGAATTTGCTCATGAAATTACATAACGGGCGTATACAGGGATGAGGATATCCCTCACGCATAAAAATAACCCGGTTCTCTTCCGTGCCGGTAACCGTGACCCGGGTACCATGATCGTCCAGATATTGCTGGTCGGGTCCGGGTATGAATATATCATCAGACATAATGATTAAAATCAGAAACGTTCAGGATAAAATTTAAAAATATATACAGAAACGGCGAAGATATAATTCATTTTCACGGGAAGGTACCTGGCATATTATGCCATACCATATTTCCGGGCTGTTCTGTACGAAAAGGTCAGGGGCATAAGCAGGATGACATTACAGAACAAGGTTATTGCCGGTGTGATTGCGTTTGCGGAGCATTTGCTTGAGAGTGAATTGCGGTCAGATATCAATCAACTGGTGAGATATTCCGGGTACAGTCACAGACATCTCCAGCGCCTGTTCAGAAATAAAACGGGGATGTCGGTGGGAGATTATATTCGCCGCAGGCGACTGACGCGGGCAGCAATACTGGTTCGTCTGACCGGATATCCATTACATGACATTGCCATCAGTGTGGGATTTGATTCCCAGCCGTCGTTTAACCGTGAATTCAGAAAAAGGTTTGGTTGTTCTCCCGGAATATACCGGAGCAGACCTGGCTGGGACCTGTCATTACTGACTCCCCGGGCTGAACTGGACGAAACAGGAGTAGTGCAATACAGCACGGGAAAATGTGTCCGTGAATGGCGTGATGTCCGTGTCCGGAAGTTTATCTCGGAAGGGCATATCCCCGTAACCCATGAAAGCCGGCATTATGCGCGCGTGCTGGATACGGTGTTTTCTGCCGTCCGGGAAAATACGGGAGAGGTGACAGTGGTGTCCGGAACGGAACCTGTAAATACCGGTTATCGCATAGTCACATATCTGGTCTGTGATGACGGAGATACAGCACTTTCCTTCGGCGGACGGGAATACCTTAAATTCAGATTCAGAACGTCACGGGAAAGCCATCTGCAGAATATATGTACGTTGTATATGTGCGTCCTGACAAATAAGAAATACATGCCGGCAGATGATGTTCATACAGAAGTTTTCAGTTACAGAGAGGGGGTGTTATGGTGTGAGCTGTTTATACCATTATGGGAGGAAGATGAAATGTCTGTTCTTCGTTAAGCGGGGTATATGTTCTGGTCTGCTCCGTAATAATGGCTAACACATCTGAAATTAAGTGTTTTTTATTTACCGGAAATACCGGGTCAGGCTGTTTCCCGGAGTATGAATATTCATCGGGGAATGTCAGCATTTATATGATAACGGAATGATGGTGTCTGAGAATGTATAAAAGAAAACTGTTGCCTCTTATTCTGGGGCTGCTGCTTTCCGGTACGGCTGTTGCACAGGAATATACAACATATTCAGTACTGGACAAACCGGTGGCTGAAACAGTACAGAACAATGAAACGGTTGTTGAGTTTTTTTCGTTCTACTGTCCTCCCTGTTACGCCTTTTCTCAGGGATACGGTATTGACGGCGCAATAAGAGAGAGTCTGCCTGCTGGCGGGAAAATGGTGAAATACCATGCAGATTTACTGGGCTCGCTGGGGAATGAGCTGACCCGGGCATGGTCAGTGGCCATGCTGAGCGGCCTGGAGGAGAAAGTGGAACCATTGTTGTTTGAGGCCACGATGGTTTCCCGGACACTGCAGACACCGGAGGATATCCGCGCGGTGTTCGTGAAGGCAGGGATGCCCGCAGAAGAGTATGAACGTATGCTTGCCAGCCAGGAAGTGGCAGACATGACAGAGAAGCAGAAACGCCTGTTTAAAGAGTACGGAGTGACCGGAACACCCTCGATATATGTTAACGGCAGATATCATATTGAGAATGGTGCATTTCAGGCTGACAGCGTGGAGGCTTTCCACAAAAGTTATGTTGCAGCTGTGATGTCATTGCTGAACAGAAAGGATAAATAATAACACTGGTGATACCGATGGTTGTATGGGTAAGCGGGGGCAGTTGTTATGAAACGACCGGGGTGATAACTCTGCTGAATGACCGGGGGATTGTGGCCCGGGATTTTCGTGCAGGGCGCCGTTTTTGCGCCGGAGATACCCTGATTCTCTGTCTCAGTAGTGCACCATTGCTGGGGTGGTGCCGGTATCTGAAAACAGCACGCTGGATAGCCGGACGTTATGATATCCGGTTGATTGTACTGTGTCCTGAGGTGGTGTACCGGTCTGGTGTAGTCTGTGGAAGAAATATGGTGGCAGTGAACGGAGAGAGTGAGCTCTTTCAGTTAATTCAGGTATTAACACAGACGGTACTGAATAATTTTCAGAAAGGAGATAAGGAGGATAATCAGAATGTGATGTGGCCAGTTTTTCTGGAGAAGGCCTCAGAGATATTGTTGATTTCACCGTCTTCAGAAACAGACGTTACACGGGCACAGAGAGCGTACCGCCAGAGAAACCTGATGGTTCAGCATCTGGGATTTCCTTCTCTGCTGAAACTGAAAGTTTTCATGGCGGGCGAACGCATCTTCTGTTAATTCGTTTTCGGGGCGGTGTTGTGCATTTTTTCTGTGACGGAATGGTTCAGAATGAGTGATTATCATTGTTCCCGGTGTTCAACGGGGCATCTGAGTGATATTTTCCGCAAAGAAATGAGGATATCTGTTCCGTTTGCCGCATTTCGGTGTGTTTTTTTATTCCTGAAACTGACAGAGAAAGAAAAAATCTGAAAATTTTTACAGAGTTGAAACGGAGCAAAAATGCAGGGGAAAAACTTCTCTGGCTTGTCGTTACTTATGACGATTTGTTCTTACCTTTCATGATGTTATTGCATCATTTATTGCTTCTCAGTTGACTTTCTTCGCACTTGTGTCACCAGTGATAATTCAGTCGATGGCGTATTAATCGGCATATGGCCTGTATCCGACGGCCTCAGACGTCGGGCGTTCAGTCCCGTTTGTAATGTCGATGTCTGGTGCAGAGGGTTATTTGTCTGATACCGAAAACCCACTGACGATGCGGGCAATAAAGACCAGTGAGTAAATATAGCCCGTGAGAATAACCAGAATGGTGGCATTACGGGCCGGCCAGCTGACGGCAACAATATCGCCATAGCCTACGGTCAGAATACTGATGAAAGAATAATAAAAAAGTTCATTCATCATCTGCAACTCATCATTTGACAGCCCACGGAATGCGCCGGGCATATGGTTTTCTATCGCAGAAAACATGAAAAATCCCATATAGCCAATAAGCAGAAAGCCACTCAGCGCAGCGCAGATGGACTCTGTGTTTATCCGGGCGGAGAAAATCACCTGGCGGAACACAATCACTGACAGAATGAGGAAAAAGACCAGATAACTCCCGTAGTACAGCTGTGTCATGGCGTTGATGGGGGGCAGCCAGTGTGTGGTGATAAAAATTATCAGCAACACAATAAATGAAACGACCTGATGGCGACGCTGCAACAGATTAACGCCCGCCACAATCTGCAGAACGGTATTCAGCTCGTATCCTGCAGCGTTCAGTGGAAACAGATTGAGAAAGAAGGTGCTCAGCAGTGCAGTGAAAAGAAAAGCAAATTTGTGTTGTTTCATTATCTTTAACATAAAGGTGCGTATTACCGTAAAGGAGATCGGTTCGTGTCACTTTCACAGAACCGTTTTTAAATTACCTTCACTGCTCTCCTTCGGTCAACGGAGATTGTATTTTCCACATTGACCCTCCTTTAAGTTCGATCTTGATACTGCCATGAACCAGTCGATCCAGGATGGCATCCGCATGTGTGGAGTCTCCGATCATTTTGTACCAGTTTTCCACTGGCAACTGGCTCACTACGATGATTGAGCCTCGTTGGTACATCAGATCCACTATTTCCAGCAGGTCGCTGCGCTGTTCTGATGAGAGAGGCTCTAGCCCCAGTCATCCAGAAGCAGCAGATCGCTATTATTCAGCTAGGTCAGAAGTTTGCTGTATCTTCCATCAGCATGCCCCTGATAGCACTGTTCCATCAGCGCTTTCAGGCGATAATAGTAGACCTTATATCCCTGTCGGCAGACATCATGACCAAGTGCACACGCCAGGAACGTTTTACCGCTGCCGGTGGCCACGGTCAGTAAAATATTTTGTTTCAGGGTTAACCTGTTTCCCTGACTGTAGTGGCACACTGAATTTGGCCACCTGAAAAGAGGTGATATGCTCACCTCAGAACAACACAGGTGCTCCAATGAAAAAAAGAAATTTCAGCGCAGAGTTTAAACGCGAATCCGCTCAACTGGTTGTTGACCAGAACTACACTGTGGCAGATGCCGCCAAAGCTATGGATGTCGCCCTTTCCACAATGACAAGATGGGTCAAACAACTGCGTGATGAGCGTCAGGGCAAAACACCAAAAGCCTCTCCGATGACACCAGAACAAATCGAATTACGTGAGCTGAGGAAAAAGCTACAACGCATTGAAATGGAGAATGAAATATTAAAAAAGGCTACCGCGCTCTTGATGTCAGACTCCCTGAACAGTTCTCGATAATCGGGAAACTCAGAGCGCATTATCCTGTGGTCACACTCTGCCATGTGTTCGGGGTTCATCGCAGCAGCTACAGATACTGGAAAAACCGTCCTGAAAAACCAGACGGCAGGCGGGCTGTATTACGCAGTCAGGTACTTGAGTTGCATAACATCAGCAATGATTCTGCCGGGGCAAGAAGCATCGCCACAATGGCAACCCTGAGAGGCTTCAGAATGGGGCGCTGGGCTCATGAAAGAACTGGGACTGGTCAGTTGCCAGCAGCCTGCGCACCGTTATAAACAAGGTGGTCGTGAACATGTTGCTATCCTGAATCACCTTGGGCGGCAGTTCGCAGTGACAGAGCCAAATCAGGTATGGTGCGGCGACGTGATGTACATCTGGACGGGGAAACGTTGGGCATACCTTGCCGTTGTTCTCGACCTGTTTGCAAGGTTACCGGCAGATGCTGGCATGGATGACTTCGTTTGGGGCATTAAAGCGAATTGGTGTTGAGTGTACAGGCACCTATGGATCAGGTCTGCTTCGCTATTTACAGAATGCCGGGTTAGAAGTTCTTGAGGTGACTGCGCCAGATCGGATGGAGCGACGCAAACGGGGTAAAAGTGACACGATTGATGCTGAATGTGCCGCTCACGCCGCATTCTCCGGAATAAGAACCGTCACACCCAAAACGCGCAATGGCATGATTGAGTCTCTGCGGGTATTAAAAACTTGCCGAAAAACAGCAATATCAGCCCGCAGAGTCGCTCTCCAGATTATCCATTCCAATATTATCTCTGCCCCGGATGAATTACGTGAACAGCTCAGAAATATGACGCGCATGCAGCTTATCAGGACTCTGGGATCCTGGCGGCCTGATGCCAGTGAATACCGCAATGTTACCAACGTTTATCGTATTTCATTAAAGTCTCTTGCTCGACGCTATCTCGAGTTACATGACGAAATCGCTGATTTGGATGTCATGATTGCGGCAATTGTCGATGAGCTGGCGCCTGAACTGATTAAACGTAATGCTATTGGATACGAAAGCGCTTCGCAGTTGCTGATCACGGCAGGAGACAATCCCCAACGATTAAGATCAGAATCAGGTTTGCGGCACTGTGTGGTGTTAGCCCTGTTCCCGTATCTTCAGGAAAAATGAATCGTTATCGACTTAACCGGGGTGGAGATCGTGCTGCAAATAGTGCACTTCACATCATTGCCATCGGACGTTTGCGAACTGACGATAAAACGAAGGAATATGCCGCCAGACGAGTAGCGGAAGGGCATACAAAAATGGAAGCAATACGCTGCCTGAAGCGCTATATCTCACGCGAAGTTTATACATTACTGCGTAATCAAAACAGGCAGATCAACAGCATCCCGATAACGGCTTGACTCTTAGAAGGGCGTCCAGGGCAGCCACTATACAAGCAGGCAGTTCCGACCGTTACTGTGGCGTTACCAGATCAAACAGAGTCTGAGTCGACGAGGAAATTGCTGGGATAACAGCCCGATGGAGCGCTTCTTCAGGAGCCTGAAAAACGAGTGGATACCGGTGACGGGTTACATGAACTTCAGCGATGCTGCCCATGAAATAACGGACTATATCGTTGGGTATTACAACGCGCTCAGGCCGCACGAATATAACGGTGGGTTGCCACCAAATGAATCGGAAAACCGATACTGGAAAAACTCTAAAGCGGTGGCCAGTTTCAGTTGACCACTACAGATACAGAATTTTGCTATCCTGTATGCTCTGTTTTACATGATAATCATGTTTGCCGGAAATAACTTATTCCTGGAATTACATGAATGCCGTGATTTTTCTCTGGATATATACCCCCTGATTTATATAGTAATATAACTATATATTCCGGGAGGTAACTGAACAGGCCTGCAGCAACCACTGACACAGACTCATGATAAAACAGTTCCGGTCTTACTGTTGTCCGGTTCCTGCACGGTGACCGGAGTGTTAGCGGGCACCGGTACATACTGGCGATGTATTGTTACGTTGTGGCGTCATAAATTCACTGTTCTCCCTGTCCGGCACTCAAAGTGATATGGGCAGGATAAAGATATGTTTCTGAGCGATAATATAACGGCACTCAACTATTTCCGGTTCTGTCAGTATCAGGCTGTTTACCACAAAAACCAGGTTATTACGGTTTTTGTTATGTTCCCGGTGGCATGTAATATTAAATGATGCATAGCTGAACTATTATCCTATACTCGTTGTGAATATTAATTCTGGTGATAAAAGCATGCAGGCACCGTTAAAAACATTTTTTATTTCCCCTCCGGAAATACCCACTCAGCACGGCCCCGACAACATCCTGTATGACTTTAATGATGGAGCACGGGTGCTCCTTCCTGAAGGTAAATGGCATGTGCGGCTGCTGGATGCAGATTCCGGAAATATTCTTTTCTGCTGTGACATCAATAATGGCTGGGTGACCAGCAGCAAGAAATATTTTGTGCGCTTCCGTATTCAGGTATTCCGTCAGGGCGAAGATACTCCCCTGCTGGATGAAACGCTGAACCTGACGGACCGTGATGTTCTGATTTCATTCCCCACCGGTACTCTGGGTGACCTGCTGGGCTGGTTCCCTTATGCCGAACGTTTTCAGTCCCTGCATCAGTGCCGGCTGGAGTGCACAATGGCGCAGGACATCATTGACCTGCTGGCACCACAATATCCGCAGATATGTTTCTCCACGCCGGAGAAACCACGCACAACTGAACCTTATGCAACATACCGGGTGGGGCTCTATTTTGGTGGTGACACAAATAACCAGCCGGTGGATTTTCGTCAGGTCGGTTTTCATCGTTCAGCCGGTTACATTCTGGGCGTTGACCCACGAGAAGCACCGGTCCGGCTTGACCTGTCCGCCTCCCGGACTGTCCGGGAGCCTTATGTGTGCATCGCCACACAATCCACCTGCCAGGCAAAATACTGGAATAACGGCACCGGCTGGAGTGAGGTCGTTGCTCACCTGAAATCGCTGGGCTACCGGGTGCTGTGTATTGACCGGGAGGCTCATTACGGTCAGGGGTTTGTCTGGAATCACATTCCCTGGGGAGCGGAAGACTTTACCGGCAGTTTTCCGCTACAGGAGCGGGTTAATCTGCTGCGTCATGCCAGCTTCTTTATTGGTCTGGCCAGTGGGCTGTCATGGCTGGCATGGGCAACCGGTATTCCGGTGGTGCTGATAAGTGGCTTCAGCCTGCCGAACAGTGAGTTTTATACCCCGTGGCGGGTGTTCAACTCCCATGGTTGTAACGGATGCTGGGACGATACATCACTGAATTTTGACCACAAGGATTTTCTGTGGTGTCCGAGACATAAAAACACGGACCGGCAATTTGAATGCACCCGACTGATAACAGGCACACAGGTTAATGGCGTTATCAGCAGACTCCATGCCTCCCTGATGAAGCAGGGAGATAAAACCTGTCTTACAAAAGGAACGAATAATGAACAAGGTTTATAACACTGTATGGAATGAATCCACCGGGATGTGGGTCGTTACCTCAGAACTGACCCGTAAAGGCGGTCGTCGCCCCCGGCAAATCAGGCGTACCGCACTGGCGGGGCTGATTGCTGGCCTGCTTCTGCCATCTGCTCCTGCTCTGGCGGTGGATTATAACAATAATATCCTGGGGAACGAAGGAACGCCCTTCACAATGTTGCTGAATGCCGGTGATACGGCGACAGATACCACCATTAACTATGATGGAGCCCAGTCTGTCTCCAGTGGAGGCAGCGCCACAAATACCACTATAAACGGTGGTTCCCAAAGTGTTTATGGCGGTAGTGCCACAAATACAACCATTAATAATGGAGGCACTCAGCATGTCGTTGGTGGCCGTGTCACGGATACCACCATTAACGATGGCGGCAGGCAATGGCTTGACGACGGAGCCACTGCTACGAACACCATTATTAACAATAACGGCAGCATGAGTGTCAGGGACGGCGTTAGTGCCACAAACACTATTATTAACAATAGAGGCAGTATGGCTGTCGAAGTCGGCGGTAGTGCCACGAGCACCACCATTAACAGTGGTGGTTTCCTGTCCGTCTCCGGGGGCGCCAGTGCAGTAGACATTACCCAGAACAGCGGCGGAGCTATTTCTGCAGACACTTCTACCACCCTGAGTGGCACCAACTCTAACGGCAGCTTCAGTATTGCCGGTGGCAGTGCCGTCAATATGCTGCTGGAGAATGGTGGATACCTGAGTGTTAATAGTGGTCATCAGGCCACAAGCACCACCATTAACAGTGGCGGTGGGCTATCTGTCTACGGGGGCGCCAGTGCTGTTGACATTACTCAGAACAGCGGCGGGTCTATTTCTGCAGACACTTCTGCCACCCTGAGTGGCACCAACACTAACGGCAGCTTCAGTATTGCCGGTGGCAGTGCCGTCAATATGCTGCTGGAGAATGGCGGATACCTGAGAGTTAATAGTGGTCATCAGGCCACGAACACCATTATTAACAATAGCGGCAGCATGGCTGTCGGCCCCGACGGTAGTGCAACGAACACCACCATTAACAGTGGTGGTGGCCTGTCCGTCTCCGGGGGCGGCAGTACAACGAACACCACTATTAACAGTGGCGGTGGGCTGTCTGTCGACGGGGGCGCCAGTGCAGTTGACATTACTCAGAACAGCGGCGGGTCTATTTCTACAGACACTTCTGCCACCCTGAATGGCACCAACACTAACGGCAGCTTCAGCATTGCCGGTGGCAGTGCCGTCAATATGTTGCTGGAGAATGGTGGATACCTGAGTGTTAATAGTGGTCATCAGGCCACGAACACTATTATTAACAATAGCGGTGGTATGGCTGTCGAATTCGGCGGTAGTGCAACGAACACCACCATTAACAGTGGTGGTTACCTGTCCGTCTTCAGGGGCGCCAGTGCAGCTGACATTACTCAGAACAGCGGCGGGGCTATTTCTACAGACACTTCTGCCACTCTGAGTGGTACCAACATTAACGGCAGCTTCAGTATTGCCGGTGGCAGTGCCAGTAATATGCTGCTGGAGAACGGTGGTTCTCTGAGAGTTTATAGTGGTCACCTGGCCACGAACACCATTATTAACAACGGCTGGATGGAGGTCGAGGGCGGTAGTGCCACAAGCACCACCATTAACAGTGGTGGTAAGCAGAATATCTTCGATGGCGGCAGTACAACGAGCACCACCATTAACAGCGGGGGAAGACTGGATGTCTACAACGGCGCCAGTGCAGTTGACATTACCCAGAACAGCGGCGGGGCTATTTCTGCAAACACCTCTGCCACTCTGAGTGGTACCAACATTAACGGCAGCTTCAGCATTGCCGGTGGCAGTGCCGTCAATATGTTGCTGGAGAATGGTGGATACCTGAGTGTTAATAGTGGTCATCAGGCCACGAACACCATTATTAACAATAGCGGCAGAATGAATGTCGAAGGTAGTGCAACGAACACCACCATTAACAGTGGTGGTGGCCTGTCCGTCTACGGGGGCGGCAGTACAACGAACACCACTATTAACAGTGGTGGTTTCCTGTCTGTCGAAAGGGGCACCAGTGCAGTAGACATTACTCAGAACAGCGGCGGGGCTATTTCTACGGACACCTCTGCCACTCTGAGTGGTACCAACATTAACGGCAGCTTCAGTATTGCCGGTGGCAGTGCCGTCAATATGCTGCTGGAGAATGGTGGAGGCCTGAGTGTTAATAGTGGTCATCAGGCCACGAACACCATTATTAACAATAGCGGCAGAATGAATGTTGAAGGTGGTAGCGCAACGAACACCACTATTAACAGTGGTGGTAAGCAGTATGTCTACCGTGGCGGCAGTACAACGAGCACCACCATTAACAGTGGTGGTTTCCTGTCTGTCAACGGTGGCAGTGCAGTTGACATTACTCAGAACAGCGGCGGGGCTATTTCTACGGACACCTCTGCCACTCTGAGTGGTACCAACATTAACGGCAGCTTCAGCATTGCCGGTGGCAGTGCCGTCAATATGCTGCTGGAGAATGGTGGATACCTGAGTGTTAATAGTGGTCATGACGCCAGCGACACAACTGTTGGCAGTGGCGGTATGCTGGATGTCCGGAGCGGCGGTGTACTTCGTGGTACCACCACCCTGACAGATAAAGGGACGCTCGCCGGTGGTACGTTCACAAATGTCACAAATGAAGGAAACCTGTATTTCCTCAACAACAGTGCGGCGACCTTTGCGGGTACCCTGACGGGGAGCGGTACCCTGACCCAGGAAGGCGGAAATACCCGCTTCAGCGGACTGTTGTCTCAGGATGGCGGGATTGCTCTTCAGAGTGGCGCTGCAATGACGATGGTTACCCTTCAGGCGAACGCTAATGTGACGACACAGTCAGGCACCATCCTGACGCTGGATAACGGAAGCATCCTGACGGGGAGCGTTACGGGAGACAACACTGGTGCAGGTGACATGACGGTTAAGGGAGCCTCTGTCTGGCATCTCGATGGTGACTCCACTGTCAGTGCATTAACGCTGGATAACGGGACTGTCGATTTCCGTCCGTCAGCCACCACGCGCCTGACGCAGGCTTTCCGGCCGGTTTCACTGGTGTCTGAAAGTCTTTCAGGTAACGGGACATTCCGGATGAACACGGATATCGCATCTCATACCGGAGACATGCTGAATGTGACGGGGAATGCCAGTGGCAATTTTGTGCTGGACATCAGAAATACCGGTCTTGAACCTGTTTCCGCAGGCACACCACTTCAGGTCGTTCATACCGGCAGTGGCGATGCTGCGTTCAGCCTGAACGGCGGGAAAGTGGATGCCGGTACCTGGGAATACTATCTGAACAAGGAAAATACTGACTGGTACCTGAAAGCTGACAGTAGTCAGCCAGGAACAGATAACCCGGGAACAGATAATCCGGGAACAGATAATCCAGGAACAGATAACCCGGTACCTCCGGTACGCCATACAACAAAATCGGCTGATGCTGTGCTGAATATGGCAACGGCACCGGTCTATGTGTTCAACAGTGAGCTTCAGAGTCTGCGTTTTCGTCACGGCGATGTCATGCAGAATACCCGTTCACCGGGTGGTGTCTGGGGACGGTACACCGGGTCAGATACCCGTATCAGCGGTGGTGCCGGCTCAGGTTATTCACTGACCCAGAGCGGAATGGAAACCGGCGGCGACACCGTATTTGACCTGAATGACAGCAGGCTGGCTGTGGGGGCTTTTGTATCCTATACCGATAACAGCATCAGCCATAACCGTGGTGGCAGCAGTACTGTCGGAAGTACCGGTGGTGGTCTGTATGCAACCTGGTTTAACAATGATGGTTACTATGTGGATGGCGTTATCAAAGTTAACCGTTTCAGGAACGAACTGCGCACCTGGATGAGTGACGGCACGGCAGTGAAAGGCGATTATCATCAGAATGGCTTTGGTGGCAGCCTGGAAGCAGGCAGAACCTTCAGTCTGAATGAAAACACCTGGATTCAGCCTTATCTCCGTAGTACGGCATTCCGGGCAGAATCAAAGGATATCAGTCTGGATAATGGTATGAAGGCGAAAGCAGGGACAACCAAATCACTTCAGGGTGAAGTGGGTGTGAACCTCGGGATGAATCTTGATGTTGCCGGAACTGTTGTCAGACCGTATCTGACGACGGCAGTGAGCCATGAGTTTTCGGATAACAACAGGGTCCGGATAAATGACAGCTATAACTTTACTAACGATATCTCAGGCACCACAGGGAAATACGGTGCCGGGGTGAGTGCTCAGCTGACAGCGAATGCCGGGGTGTGGGCAGAAGCGAGTTACCAGAATGGCGAGAATACAGAATCGCCGGTAACAGGGAGCGTCGGTTTCCGGATTAATTTCTGATACGGAAAAAGGGGCAGTAACGGGCGCTCTTATACCTGTTACTGCCCCTGTCGGCAAAAGGAAACAACACGCGGAAAAACGCCCGCATTCACCATCTTTACACTTGTTATTTTAAATGAACAGGGCCACAACATCCTCAGTGCTGTGGCCAGACAGAAATTAATATCCGGCGCTTCTGAGATGAATACGGGCCACTGATTCATCTTCCGCCCAGTAAATCCGTTCAGCGACCATGGCTTCGGGGTTTAGCTGTACGTCGCGTAGTACACGCTCTTTGAAGCGCAGATAACCGCCTTTATCGATAAGATGGCCCATATGGAGGTAAACCGGTTTACCCCCCAGCATTTCTTTTTCAAACTCAAACGTGCGGCATTCACCCCGTCGATATCTTCGTAGCGGAACCCCGGCATGGTCAGTTTCTGACGGGGCAGATGGATCTGACCGTTACCCCAGGTTTCAGCAATTCCGTAAGCCACCGTCAGCAGGTGCACGGGCAGAATGCCACCGGGTATACGTACGCTGATCATGGCTTCGCCGCAGATGTATTGCTGTGCAGAAGCAGACAGGAGTATCTGACCGGGCGATTAATGTTTTCCCTGTTCATCAGCGATTGATAAAGTTCCGCTTGCTGACTTTTTATACGAAATTTACTTCAGTATGCGCACACGAATTGACTGTCTGACGGATAAAAACTGTTTTACAGAACTGAATGAATCGCACCGTCTTCGCCGTGGTTGTGAATGAAAAATATATCATTGCCATCTCAGCTGTCACGAACGGTGCAATAGTGATCCACACCCAACGCCTGAAATCAGATCCAGGGGGTAATCTGCTCTCCTGATTCAGGAGAGCTTATGGTCACTTTTGAGACAGTTATGGAAATTAAAATCCTGCACAAGCAGGGAATGAGTAGCCGGGCGATTGCCAGAGAACTGGGGATCTCCCGCAATACGGTTAAACGTTATTTGCAGGCAAAATCTGAGCCGCCAAAATATACGCCGCGACCTGCTGTTGCTTCACTCCTGGATGAATACCGGGATTATATTCGTCAACGCATCGCCGATGCTCATCCTTACAAAATCCCGGCAACGGTAATCGCTCGCGAGATCAGAGACCAGGGATATCGTGGCGGAATGACCATCCTCAGGGCATTCATTCGTTCTCTCTCGGTTCCTCAGGAGCAGGAGCCTGCCGTTCGGTTCGAAACTGAACCCGGACGACAGATGCAGGTTGACTGGGGCACTATGCGTAATGGTCGCTCACCGCTTCACGTGTTCGTTGCTGTTCTCGGATACAGCCGAATGCTGTACATCGAATTCACTGACAATATGCGTTATGACACGCTGGAGACCTGCCATCGTAATGCGTTCCGCTTCTTTGGTGGTGTGCCGCGCGAAGTGTTGTATGACAATATGAAAACTGTGGTTCTGCAACGTGACGCATATCAGACCGGTCAGCACCGGTTCCATCCTTCGCTGTGGCAGTTCGGCAAGGAGATGGGCTTCTCTCCCCGACTGTGTCGCCCCTTCAGGGCACAGACTAAAGGTAAGGTGGAACGGATGGTGCAGTACACCCGTAACAGTTTTTACATCCCACTAATGACTCGCCTGCGCCCGATGGGAATCACTGTCGATGTTGAAACAGCCAACCGCCACGGTCTGCGCTGGCTGCACGATGTCGCGAACCAACGAAAACATGAAACAATCCAGGCCCGTCCCTGCGATCGCTGGCTCGAAGAGCAGCAGTCCATGCTGGCACTGCCTCCGGAGAAAAAAGAGTATGACGTGCATCCTGATGAAAATCTGGTGAACTTCGACAAACACCCCCTGCATCATCCACTCTCCATCTACGACTCATTCTGCAGAGGAGTGGCGTGATGATGGAACTGCAACATCAACGACTGATGGCGCTCGCCGGGCAGTTGCAACTGGAAAGCCTTATAAGCGCAGCGCCTGCGCTGTCACAACAGGCAGTAGATCAGGAATGGAGTTATATGGACTTCCTGGAGCATCTGCTTCATGAAGAAAAACTGGCACGTCATCAACGTAAACAGGCGATGTATACCCGAATGGCAGCCTTCCCGGCGGTGAAAACGTTCGAAGAGTATGACTTCACATTCGCCACCGGAGCACCGCAGAAGCAACTCCAGTCGTTACGCTCACTCAGCTTCATAGAACGTAATGAAAATATCGTATTACTGGGGCCATCAGGTGTGGGGAAAACCCATCTGGCAATAGCGATGGGCTATGAAGCAGTCCGTGCAGGTATCAAAGTTCGCTTCACAACAGCAGCAGATCTGTTACTTCAGTTATCTACGGCACAACGTCAGGGCCGTTATAAAACGACGCTTCAGCGTGGAGTAATGGCCCCCCGCCTGCTCATCATTGATGAAATAGGCTATCTGCCGTTCAGTCAGGAAGAAGCAAAGCTGTTCTTCCAGGTCATCGCTAAACGTTACGAAAAGAGCGCAATGATCCTGACATCCAATCTGCCGTTCGGGCAGTGGGATCAAACGTTCGCCGGTGATGCAGCACTGACCTCAGCGATGCTGGACCGTATCTTACACCACTCACATGTCGTTCAAATCAAAGGAGAAATCTATCGACTCAGACAGAAACGAAAGGCTGGGGTTATAGCAGAAGCTAATCCTGAGTAAAACGGTGGATCAATATTGGGCCGTTGGTGGAGATATAAGTGGATCACTTTTCATCCGTCGTTGACATCAGCAGAAGTAAAACGCCCCGTGAACGGCATGAAATATGCGCCGGAGACGGGTTTACTGGTGACCCTACCGGACAGCCTGTTCTGGTTTGGCAGTCAGCGTATTGCGGTTGATATCCTGAGACTAAGACAGAGCGGAATGCCGGTAGTGACAACGACAGTGGAGGTGAACGATAACCTGACGGGAACAAACCGCAAAATACCGGCATACCATCTCTGATACGACCATCAGGGGAAATATTGCTCTGGCTGCGGTATGGCGACATTCTTTATACTCTATTCCCGTGCCTGAAAAAATGTACAAAGGAAACGGGAATGGCAAGGTCCGATTACGATATTATCAATCTGTCTCTGGAACATGAACTGAATGAGTGGCTGGCAGAGAGAGGTTATGCCGGACTGGCGGATAACCGGAACCGCTTGGCAGAGGTGGTTACCCGGAAATTGCAGGACAGCTTTTATGTGAACGTTTCCTGGGATGCGCTGAACACGGCATACAGTGAACACCCGGAGTGGTTTTCAGGGCTTGTCTCCGGGGATGAGAATTAAAAGGCTGATTATGCTGCTATCGGGCAGTGCAGTTGCCTGCAGAGGTTCCGGTCTGTTCTGTTTCTTCCCGGGGCTCAGGTTTGAATTTTCCCAGAAAGTTGTACATTGGCCGCATGCAGGGGGGCGGATAACCCTCCCGCATCAAAACCACCCGGGCTTCCTCAACACTGGTCACGGTGACAAGCGCACCATGATCATCTCTGTATCGCTGATTGATTTTCGGTAATGGAACATCTTCTGACATAGATTTCAGAACGGTAACGGTTAACTAAAATTTCATGTGGTATCGCTGAATCAGAAGACGGCGCTTCCTGATGTGTGCTGTTAATTTGCTGTTTTTACGAAGCATTTTCCCCTTCTTTCTGTGTATTTTATTGCGCTCCTCCTTTCATGTCCTTCCCATATCCTGAAACTCACTTAAATACTGCTGAATCGTTGCATATCGAAATTTTCAATGACTGAAGTCAAAAAATGACATTTCTTGTGCTAACCAACTGTATTAAAAGCATTCAATGGGATAATTTCCTGCATTTTTCCATTAACTATGGTTATAAGTTTTGAGTTGTTCTGATTTTTCGATATAAAACAGAATAAAGATCTGTTCATTTGCGTTATTACGATCGATAAATCTGTCATATTGCTGTCATTCAGATCATTATTCTATAATGATCAAAATTAAGTCAATTCTGAACTGATTTGTTACTCAGCATTCTGGTACCGGTTGATGCGGGTAAATACCGGAAGGGCGGTAGCGTGCCATCGCAAAACATGGTGAGAGGTATCGTCAGGAGGCTGGTGATTGTTGGTATGGCATGAATAAAAGGTTTTTCGTTTGACTGGAAAATTATGTTGCAGGAACGAGAGGGCTGAGGAACAAAGCTTATCCCGGCGCTGTCCGTCCTTGCTGTCACTGACACTGATGTCTGTTTTATTATCGCCTTTATCTCTTCAGGCAGCGGATGTCCGGCGTAGCGGAGATGAAGCATTTATCATTCAGCAGCAACGTCAGGAAGCCCTTGAGCAACAACTGACGCCTTCGGCCCCTGATGTTCGCCTTTCTGCACCTGGCTCTTTTGCCCGTAAGATTAATTTTCCTGTTGAAACGCCCTGTTTTCAGATTAAACAGACAGAACTGGAGGGGGCTGATGCGTTACCACACTGGTTGCCTTTACAAAAAATCGCCAACGGGGCGGTCGGGCATTGCATGGGGGCGAAAGGAATTAATCTGCTGATGAGTACATTGCAGAACCGTCTGGTCGATCATGGTTATGTCACCACCCGGGTTCTGGCACCTTCGCAGGATTTAAAAAGCGGTATCCTCCGGCTGGTTATTATTCCCGGTGTTGTGCGGCATGTGCGTCTGACACCGGACAGTGATGACTATATTCAGTTGTATTCCTCATTCCCGGCACACGAAGGCTCTCTGCTGGATTTACGGGACATTGAGCAGGGGCTGGAGAATATGCAACGACTGCCGGGTGTGCAGGCTGATATGGAAATTGTACCCGGTGAGCAGCCAGGGGAAAGTGACATTCTTATTACCCGCAAACAGGACAAATACTGGCGACTGGGGTTTTCGCTTGATGATTCAGGTACCCGCAACACAGGGCGTTATCTCGGTGGTATAACATTTTCTCTGGATAATCCTTTTTCCCTGAGTGATCTGCTGTATGTTTCTGCCACCCATAATTTTCCACATTACGGGGGTAAGGGCAGTAAAAACTACACGGCCCATTACTCTGTGCCTTTCGGCTACTGGCAGTTTTCCGTCACCGCCAGTGATTACGATTACCATCAGACGGTAGCTGGTGCGGTTGAGGATTACCAGTACAGTGGCGAGAGTCAGAATCTGGGCATGCAGCTGAGCCGGGTACTGCACCGTAACGGGACGCAGAAAACGGTGCTGACTTACGATGTTCAGGCCCGCAGGTCGCGTAACTACATTAATGATACGGAAATCCAGGTACAGCGCCGGCAGACGGCGGCCTGGCGACTTGGGCTGCAGCACCGTCATTATATTTCTCAGGCCACACTGGATGCTGGTGTCAGCTGGCAACGGGGAACCCGCTGGTTTGGTGCACAGCCGGCACCGGAGGAAATCTTCGGTGAGGCAACGGCGCTCAGTAAGATCCTGCAGATGAATGCGTCCTTTAATCTGCCCTTTACACTGGCAGAGCAGCCCTTCAGTTATTCCTTCCGGTATCAGCGTCAGCTGAGCAATACCCCGCTGACTCCACAGGAACAGTTTGCCATCGGTAACCGCTGGACGGTTCGTGGTTTTGACGGGGAGCGAACGCTGAATGCCAGTAACGGCTGGTATATCCGCAACGACCTGGCCTGGCGTACGCCACTGCCGGAGCAGGAGTTATATCTGGGAATGGATTACGGCGAGGTGGGGGGAGCCGGCAGTGAATACCTGGTGGGACGTCATCTGGCCGGTGGTGTTGTGGGGCTGAGGGGGCAACTGTTCAGTACGGATTATGACGTTTTCATCGGTCGTCCGTTTTCAAAACCGGCGGGTTTTATGACGAGTGATGTGACAGCCGGTTTTAATCTGTTCCGGGATTTCTGAGAAAATTTCATGCGTAACGGGAAATATGACGTTCTGAGTCCCCTGTATTCCGGTGAGCCGGTCAATGAGGCGGAAGTCCTGGGGGCGGCCGTGTGGCTGTGGATGTACTCCCCCCTGCATCGTGATGCGCCATTGCATACCCTGCCGGACCTGCTGCTGCCGGTGATTAAGCACCGACAGTATGTGATAACAACAGAGCAGGGGCGACCTGTTTTCTTCATGAGCTGGGCCTGGCTCAGCCAGGAGGCAGAGGCGCGTTATCTTACGCAGCCGGCAATTCTTATGCCTCAGTCGGACTGGAACAGTGGCGACCGGATGTGGGTCTGTGACTGGGTTGCCCCTTTTGGACATACCCCGGATATGAGTCGTCTTGTCCGGCAGGATATTTTTCCCCGTCAGTGCTGGCGTTCGTTATATCACCGGGGACATGAAACCGGGTTACGGGTGATGAATTTCCGGGGTGCACAGGTCAGTCGTGAAGAGGTGCGCCAGTGGCGTGTGCAGCACCCGCTTGCTGTGGATGTGCCGGAGAGATAAGTCAGGTTTATCAGAATGAACAGAAATTGTTACCGCATTATTTTTAACAAAGCCCGGGGAATGCTGATGGTGGTGGCAGATATTGCCCGTTCCGGTCGCGCCGGTACATCACTGTCCTCCCGCACAGGATATCCACACAGGCAACGTATCTGCCGTGTCACGCCGCTTGCATTCTCTTTGTGGCTGGCTTCGGGGATGGTGCATTCTGTCAGTGCTGCAGGCATTGTCGCAGACCATGGCGCACCGGGGCATCAGCAACCCACGATTACGCAGACGGCCAGCGGCATTCCGCAGGTGAATATTCAGACGCCTTCTGCCGGCGGGGTTTCACATAATACATACGGCCAGTTCGACGTCGGTAACCAGGGCGTCATTCTGAATAATGCCCATAACAATGTGCAGACTCAACTGGGTGGCATGGTGGCCGGGAACCCGTGGCTGGCGAAGGGAGAGGCCAGAATCATTCTTAATGAAGTGAACAGTCGCAATCCCAGCCAGTTGAACGGTTTTGTTGAGGTTGCCGGGAAAAAGGCGCTGGTGGTGATTGCGAACCCGGCCGGCATCAGTTGCGACGGGTGCGGTTTTATTAATGCGAACCGGGCCACGCTGACCACGGGGCAGCCGCAGATGAAAAACGGCAGTCTGACCGGATTCAGTGTTGAACGTGGTGAGATTCAGGTTACGGGCAAAGGTATGGATGCTTCGCGCACGGATTATACCGATATCATTGCCCGGTCTGTGAAGATTAATGCGGGTATCTGGGCGCAGGATCTGAAAGTGACCACAGGACGTAACAATGTGGATATCGCGCACGGGCAGATTGAGAAAAAGACCGGTGATGTCTCTTCACAGCCTCAGATGGCACTGGATGTGGCCAGTCTTGGCGGAATGTATGCCGGAAAAATTCGCCTTGTCGGTACGGAAACGGGGGTGGGTGTTCGTAACGCCGGTCATATTGGTGCGCAGGCAGGGGCGGTTACCCTGACGGCTGACGGACGTATTGAAAACAGTGGCAGTATCAGTGCGAAAACGGATGTGCATCTGGCGACAACCCGGGAGCTGCATAACAGTGGTTCTGTTTATGCGGGGCAGGATACGCAGATACAGAGTGATGGTGTCTTCACCCATACAGGCTCTGTGGCATCACGTCGCAACACCCGGATTCAGACAGCGCGTCTGACCGGCGGTGAGCGGAGTCTGCTGGCCGCCGGGGTGAAAGATGACGGACGTCTGGCGGCAGCGGGCAACCTGACTGTCAGTACCACCGGCGAACTGGCGGCACACGGACAGGTTCTGTCCGGTGGGGACATGCAACTGAAGGGGCAGGGGCTGGATTTAAGCAACAGCCGGATACAGGGACAACATACTGAGCTGGATGCAACCAGTGGAAATCTGTCCACACAGAATGCGCAACTGAGTGCCGGTACGCTTTCCGCCCGGACTGCCGGGCAGTTCAGCAATAATGACGGCACGATAAATGCCGACACACTGCAGATATCAGCACAGAGCCTGTCAAACCACAGGGGTAAACTGATTCAGACGGGAACAGGGGATTTTTCACTGAACCTGCCGGGAGGTGTGGATAACCGGGAAGGGCTGCTTGCGGCAAATGGCGCGGTGCGCCTGGATGCACTGAGCCTTGATAATCGCAAGGGGAAAGTGCAGGCGGCGCAGTCAGGTAGTCTGCAGGTGAGGACAACCGGCGCCGTGGATAACCAGCAGGGAAGTCTGATTGCCAGCCGTGACATCCTGATTAATACACAGGCGCTGAATAACGACAACGGACTGATTTCAGCTGCTGCCGGAACGGGCAGGATAAAAACACAGCAGGCTGTCAGCAATACTGAGGGACGAATGGAGTCCGCCGGCAGGCTGGATATTTCGGCAGGGAGTCTGAATAACCACCAGGGTACGGTGGTGTCTGACGGGCTGTCTGTGACGCTGGATGGTGCGCTGGATAATACGTCCGGCAGACTGCTTTCACAGAAAACGCTGTCTGTGTCAGGCAGCGAACTGGTCTCTGATGATGGTCTGATTCAGTCCGGCAGTGACATGACGCTGGATGTACAGAACGGGGTTCTCAGTAACCGGAACACGAAAACACGGGGTGGTATCAGCAGCGCCGGTACCCTGACAGTGCGGGCCGGTATGCTGAATAACCAGCAGGGATTTATGGCGGGTCAGAAGGATATGACCCTGAACACCGGAACGCTCGATAACCGTCAGGGCGTGCTGGGGAGTAAGGCGTCATTGCAGATATCGTCAGGTACGCTGATGAACCAGAAAGGCGCACTGAAGGCCGGGACGGATATGTTGCTGAGTGGTGGTGATGTCAGTAATCAGGAAGGGACGCTTGCCGCCGGCAGAGACCTGAATGCGCACCTGAATGTGCTGGAAAATCAGCAGGGGACGGTGGTCAGCAACGGTAACAGCAGGCTGGATGTCACCCGCTCTGATAATCAGGGTGGCAGACTGGTGGCACAGCAGTCACTGACCCTTTCCTCGACGGATATCATCAACGATGCCGGCGGCCTGATACAGAGCGGTGCATCGCTGAATCTCCGTGCTGACACACTGAGTAACCGTAACAGTGGTGACCGGGGCGGTGTTATCAGTCAGGGGCCGATGACGCTGAATGCCGGCACACTGGACAGCACTGCCGGTGTGCTTTTGTCGGGAGATGCTCTGTCCCTGACTGCAGGCGTGGTTAACAATACATCCGGTCAGGTGGTGGCAAACGGTCTGCTCGGCTGGAACAGCCAGGCGCTGAACAATCAGTCAGGTCTTATTCAGGGGAAAGGCATCAGCATTAATACCGCAGGCCAGACGCTGGATAACAGAGGCGGTACGCTGAACAGCCTGCAGGAACTGACTGTCAGTACCGGAGCAATGGATAACCGGGGTGGGACCGTGGGGACGAAAACGACAGCTGACCTGAGCACCACCTCGCTGGATAACCGTGAGGGTGGCCGGCTGGTCAGTGAAGGTGAACTCCGTCTGCATACGGGAGGCCTGCAGAACAGCCATGGACAGATACAGTCTGTGGGCGACATTCTGTTCGACAGTGTACGGGGCGTTGTGGACAACGTCTCTGGTCTGATTCGCAGTGGTTCTGCCATTACGCTGAACGCCCTGCAGTTTATCAATCGCCACACGCAGAATACCGGCCAGGGGCTGGAAGCGCAGACAATACACATCACGACGCAGGACCTTGATAACCTGGAGGGCAGTATTCTGGCAGACAGGGCGCTTACGGTTATGGCAGACAGGACGCTCAGTAATAATGATGGCGTGCTCTCTTCCGGCGCGACATTGTCTGTCAGTGGCCGTCAGCTGACGTTTTCGAACCGTGACGGCGTGGTTAAGGCCGGGCAGTCAGTATCTGTGGATGCCGGTCAGCTCGGTGGTGACGGGAAACTGCTTTCGCTGGGCGATATGACGCTGAAAAGTAACACAACGTTCAGCAACAGTGGTCAGACTATTGCGAACGGAAACCTTACGCTTTCCGTTAATGGCGATGTCTCTAATACCGGCAGCCTGCTGGCAGGCAGCCGGCTTGACCTGAACAGCATCCGCCTTGAAAACACAGAGAAAGGTGAAATCAGTGCCGGGCAGACCTGGCTTAACGTGACGGACACACTGCTGAACCGTGGGCTGATTGACGGGAAATATACGCATCTTCAGGCGAACACCCTGACGAATTCCGGTACCGGGCGAATCTACGGCGATGCTGTTGGTGTCAGTGCTGCCACATTTAATAATCTGGAAGAAAATGGCGTGGCGGCGACGCTGGCCGGGCGTGAGCGTGTGGACTTAGGGGTACAGACCCTGAATAACCGGACGCACAGCCTGATTTACAGTGCAGGTGATATGCATACTGGTGGCATGCTGGATGCGAATGGTGCCGCCACGGGGAAAGCCGGTGTACTGAATAATCACAGTGCCACTATTGAAGCCGCCGGATATCTGGTACTGAGTGCCGGACAAATCAATAACGTCAATGACCATTTCACCACGGAGCGCGTGGTGGTTTCCACGGAAAAGGTGACTGAGTATCAGCTCAGCGGCTCAGATAAACGCTGGAGCGCCGGTGAACCGGGCGTTTATGTGGATAACGATTCCAGTAACTCACTGAAAAAACTGCATACACCGGAAGGCGCCAGAGATAAATTCACGCAGTATGATTACACCCGTACCGTGGAAGAAACCCGGGTAAAAGAATCCGACCCGGGGAAAATTCTGTCCGGTGCCGGCATGACGATTGTGGCAGACAAACTGCTTAATGATAAGAGTCAGGTTGTTGCAGGTGGCCTGCTGGATATGCAGGCCGGTGATGTGGAAAACGTCAGTGTCAGCGGAGAGCGCCATGTTACGGACTCAGGAACATCCACGTATTATTACCGTATCAGGAAAAAAGGAAAGGATAAGCAGGGGGAGAAAACCTCTCAGTACACTCCGCCCACTGTAATTCAGACCATCACGCTGAAGCCGGGAGAGCTCACCAGCCACGGACAGGTTCAGGGCAGCCAGGTCACGCTTTCTCCCCTGAAGCCACAGGGAACGGATGTACAGACAGGACTGACCGGAAATGTGGATGCGACAGTAGCCGCTACTGACCAGATACCGCTTCGCCCGGTGGTGTCAGCCGGTGAACCGGTCATTCTGTTGCCGGGGCAGCAGTTTGAAGTCAGCGCACCTCAGGGCAGTATCCATGTTGCCGGGCCGGATACCCGTCTGCCGGACAGCAGCCTGTTTAAAACAAATCCGGCAGTGAATGTGCCATATCTGGTTGAAACGGACCCGCGTTTTACGAACCAGAAGACGTGGCTGGGCAGTGATTACATGCAGAAGGCGTTTTCTCAGAACGGGGATAACATGCTCAAACGCCTGGGTGACGGCTTTTACGAACAGCGTCTGATTCGTGAGCAGGTTGTCGCTCTGACCGGGCAACGGTACCTGGACGGATACAGTAATGATGAAGAGCAGTTTAAGGCGTTAATGGATGCGGGTATTGCATTTGGTAAGCAATACAACCTGACACCAGGTGTGGCGCTGACTGCTGAGCAGATGGCGTTACTGACCGGTGATATTGTCTGGCTGGTTAACACCACGGTGACGCTGCCGGACGGCAGCACGCAGACGGTTCAGGTACCTCAGGTGTATGCCCGTGTAAAACCCGGTGATGTGAACAGTGCCGGTGCGCTGATTGCCGGCAGGGACATGGTGATGAAGCTGGATGGTGACCTGTTTAACAGCGGTAAACTGGCCGGGAAGCAGACCGTGCAGCTCAGTGCAGAAAACATTCACAACCAGGCCGGCACCATTCAGGGAGCAAATGTCAGCCTGATGGCCCGGACGGATATTAACAGTACCGGCGGGCTGCTGCAGGCCACGGACAGCCTGCTGGCGATGGCCGGACGGGATATCAGTCTGACCACCACCACCCGTACGGCACAGAGTGACGCCGGACAGAACCATTTTGAACGTACCAGCATCGACAGTGTGGCTGGCGTATATGTGCAGAATGACCAGGGCAGACTGGTGCTGCAGGCCGGACGGGATATGAATCTGACGGCAGCAACGGTGGTGAATCAGGGTAAGGACAGCCTGACGCAACTCAGTGCGGGCAGGGATATGACGCTTTCCACAGTGACCACATCCGCGCAGGACCATATTACCTGGGATAAAAATAATCGTCTGTCGCAGGGCGTCACACAGAGTACGGGCAGCACGCTTGCCGGTAACGGTGATGTCACGCTGACCGCCGGACGGGATATGACGTCACAGGCGGCATCGCTGTCAGCTCAGAAAGGCCTGGCCCTGATGGCGGGTCATGACGTGACGCTGACCGGCGCACAGAATACCCGCTCGCTGGATGAATACCATAAAGTGACCGGCAGCAGCGGGATGTTATCGAAAACCACCACAACCACGCATGATGTCACTGACCGCCGGACCATGACGGGCAGTGAACTGAACGGGGATACGGTCAGTATCGGCGCCGGACATAATCTGAACGTCACGGGCAGCAGTGTGGTCGGGGATAACCGTGTCTCCCTGGCTGCCGGAAATAACCTGAGTATAGGAACGTTGACAGAAAGCAACCGTGATACACACCTGAAACAGGAGAAAAAATCCGGGCTGATGAGCTCCGGAGGTGTGGGATTCAGCATGGGCAGCCAGAGTCTGAAAGTCACGGACGCCGCAACAGACACCACACAGAAAGGCAGCACGGTGGGGAGTGTTCACGGTGATGTTTCCCTTCAGGCAGGTAACCGGTTGACCGTCAACGGCTCTGACCTGATTGCCGGCAGGGACATGGCACTCAGCGGTAAGGAGGTCAGCATTACCGCCGCCACAGACCAGCATGTACAGACACATACGGTGGAGCAGAAAACCTCCGGTCTGACGCTTGCCCTGTCCGGCACAGCGGGCAGCGCCCTGAATACGACGGTGGAGACCGTACAGGCGGCGAAATCTGCCGGAAACAGCCGGCTTGAAGCCCTGCAGGGGGTGAAGGCCGCGCTCTCGGGGGCTCAGGCCGTGCAGGCCGGACGACTGGCAGAAGCACAGGGCAACCAGAAAGAGAATAACAATGCCGTGGGTATCAGCCTCTCTTACGGCAGTCAGTCTTCGAAATCAGAACAGCAGTCAGAGCAGACGGTGGCGAAGGGCAGTACACTGACCGCAGGTAATAATCTCAGTATTCAGGCCACCGGCTCCGGCGTGAAGGGCGTGGATGGTGACCTGACGATACAGGGCAGTCAGATAAAGGCCGGGAACAACGTTCTGCTGCAGGCAAACCGTGACGTGAATCTGGTATCAGCAGAAAACACGTCAAAGCTGGAAGGAAAGAACACATCCAGTGGTGGCAGCGTGGGTGTCGGTGTTGGTGTGGGCTCCGGAGGCTGGGGTATCAGTGTTTCAGCCAGCGCAAACCAGGGTAAGGGCAGTGAAAAAGGCAACGGTACCACCCATACAGAAACCACGGTGGATGCGGGAAAACAGCTGACCATTATCAGCGGGCGGGACACCACGCTTACCGGCGCGCAGGCTGGCGGTGAAACGGTGAAAGTGGATGCCGGTCGCCATCTGACACTGACCAGTGAGCAGGACAGTGACCGTTATGACAGTAAACAGCAGAATGCCAGCGCCGGAGGCAGCTTCACTTTCGGGTCCATGAGCGGTTCGGCGAGTGTGAACCTCAGCCGGGATAAAATGCACAGTAACTACGACAGTGTACAGGAGCAGACGGGGATTTTTGCCGGCAGGGGCGGGTTTGATGTCACTACCGGACAGCATACGCAACTGAACGGTGCGGTGATTGCGTCCACGGCAACGGCAGATAAAAACCGGCTGGATACCGGCACACTGAGCTTCAGTGACATTGAAAACCGGGCCGACTTTAAAACGGAACATCAGAGTGCAGGGCTCAGTACCGGTGGCAGTGTTGCCGGAAATTTCCTGGGGAACATGGCAAACAATCTGCTGGTCGGTGCAAATCATGAAGGCCATGCGGACAGTACCACGCAGTCGGCAGTGTCTGCCGGGAACATCACCATCCGGGATACGCAGAGCCAGAAACAGGATGTGGCAGACCTGAACCGTGACGCAGCACATGCAAATCAGACGCTGTCCCCCATCTTTGACAGGGAAAAAGAGCAGCAGCGATTGCAGCAGGCGCAACTCATTGGTGAGATTGGTAACCAGGTGGCAGATATTGCCAGAACGGAAGGACAGATAGCCGGTGAGAAAGCGAAGCGGGACCCGGCAGCACTGAATCAGGCCCGCGCAGAACTTGAAGCAGCAGGAAAGCCGTTTACGGAACAGGATGTGGCACAGCGGGCCTACAATAACGGTATGGCGGCCTCAGGTTTTGGAACGGGAGGCAAATACCAGCAGGCGATACAGGCCGCAACGGCAGCGGTACAGGGACTGGCCGGCGGTAATCTGAGTGCAGCCCTGGCAGGTGGTGCAGCGCCGTATATTGCTGAAATTATCAAACAGACCACCCCGGACGGTGCGGGACGTGTGGCAGCTCATGCTGTGGTAAATGCTGCACTGGCGGTGGCACAGGGAAATAACGCCCTTGCCGGTGCTGCAGGTGCAGCCACCGGCGAGGTGGTGGGAATGATAGCCACACAGATGTACGGTAAGCCGGTGAGTGAACTGAGCGAGGCAGAGAAGCAGACGGTCTCGACACTGGCAACGGTTGCTGCCGGCCTGGCCGGTGGTCTGGTGGGAGACTCAGGTGCTTCAGCGGTAGCCGGCGCACAGTCAGGTAAGACGACGGTTGAGAATAATGCGCTGTCTGAGCTTGTGCCGCCTCGCGTACAGCAGGATGCTTCCCTGGCTTTTGATCTCAGTGGTAAAGGAGTCACTAACGATGAAATTATCAAAGCGGTAGACAAATCACATATCGGCCCGTCAGTAGGTGATACGGCAAAAATACATGGAGATGTAAAAGGCCAGGTCGCTGGAGGTTATGTCGCAGGAGGGTATCTGGAAGGTGTACTGTCAGAGGATAAATTTTCAATTAATGGCGGGGTCACGAAGGTATTAGGCTGGCGTGCAGATGTGTCTGCCGGGTTGACTTTTGGGCCTTACCCGATTAAAGATTTTAATCCTACTTATGATTATTCTGGTGCTATATCGACAGGTATTTTTTCAGTTGAAGGGAGTATTGGTAAAGACGGCTTTGGCGGCTCTTTCAGAGTTGGTGGAGGAATTGGTGCGAGTATTCGACAAAGTGAAAACAGTAATAATCAGCCGGAAATTAACGGTTCTGGTAGTACCGAACTAATTTCTTGGCCTATAAAAAAGGACTAACCAAATGATGTACTTGCTGTTAGGTATTGCACTTTCTGCTTTTACTGTCGGAACGGTCATGTTTTATCGATTTAGTAAAGTGACAGGAAGAAGCGTGCAATCACCTTTTACCCCAATGTTTTTTTTTGATGCTCTATTTTTTGGGCTAGGCAGCAGACGCGATATGAATATTGCTGCCTGTGCTTTTATGGTCTTTTTACTGAGTGTTTGGGGGCTCACCTATGTAAAATTACGGACTAATTTTTGGGGAAGCCCAGAAAGTTATTTTGGTTTAGGGATTGTCGGAATTTTCTTTCTGATAATGCATTGTCGCTATGGTGCAAAGGATGTTGTTATCAAAAATGATGGTCTTGCACCAATAAGGGAGTTAATTAATGTTCATCAGTCTGGCCTCACCAGCCCATTTTTGTGGTTAAGTAGGGCAGGGTACCTCGGATGTTTAATTGGCATGATAGGCTGATGCAGTGTTAATGAAATTTGTGATAAATGCCAATTAGTTGTTGAGAATAATGCGCTGGGTAACAAGAATGACAAGCTGCCACCCATTATTCCGATAAATCCGCTGCCAATCGGGGTTGAAGGTGCAGGTGGTGAGCTGCTGAACGGTGGTGGTGGGATAGCTAAAGGCGGTAAATCTAAAGATACTCAAATTTAGACAGAAACCAAGAAAGCAGAACCTGTAGGTAATGCCTATGGGCATTGGACAAAACATGGAAAAGAGTTTCCAGAGTATCAGAATGCGAAGCAATATGTTGATGCTGCACATAATTTTATGACAAACCCACCGCCAGGTACTTTAACTAAAACCCGCCCTAACGGAGACACACTGTATTACAATCCTGTGACTAATGTCTTTGCTTCAAAAGATATAAATGGTGTACCGCGTACAATGTTTAAACCAGATAAAGGTATCGAATATTGGAACAAGCAATGATGAATAATGGTTCTTATCCTTGTCCATGCTGTGGAAATAAGACAATTGATGAGCCGGGTTGTTATGAAATTTGCCCTATATGCGGATGGGAAGATGACCCTGTTCAATCGGCTGATCCAGATTTTTCTGGCGGGGCAAATTCTCCGAGTTTAAATGAGGCGAAACGAGCATTTAACGAACAGTAACTGATTATTAGCCGTCAGGCTCACCCAAATTGCCCGTACTCACGCTTGATCGCAGGACGATCCCGGTTTCGTTCAGTACGCTGGGGAACGCCCTGAGCCACCGCTTTATCTTCGGCCCGTTGACGGAGACTACGCACAGCTCCTCGGCGCAGCCGTACGGTTCGTTGTTAACGTCATCAGCCACGCTGACGGAAAAATTTGTTAGTGCCGGGCTGAGCTATGGGGCTAATGGTGCGGTACAAATTGGTACGGGAAATATCGGTGATAAGTTCGATTATCTCAGTTTCATGATGTCAGGCTTGACTGGCGTAGGTACAGCCGGGAAAGGATATTACGCTAACCAGTTGTTGGGTGCCGGTAGCGCTTACATGAGCAGCCAGATTGAAGGCCAGGACAGTACCGCATCTGTACGGTAAGCCGGTGAATGAACTGAGCGAGACAGAGAAGCAGACTGTTTCGACACTGGCAACGGTTGCTGCTGGCCTGGCCGGTGGTCTGGTGGGAGACTCGGGGGCTTCAGCGGTAGCCGGCGCACAGTCAGGTAAGACAACGGTTGAGAATAACTACCTGAGTGCTGATCAGATCGATAACTTTGCGGCGAGGGCGAAAGGTTGTGAGGCCCGTGGTGACTGTGGTCAGATCGTGAAAGAAATGGAAGATCTGAGTCTCAAGCAGCGTAATGAACTGATCGCAACATGTGCTTCGAGCCCGACAGCCTGCAAAGAGAAGTACGGTGACATCCCTGCTAACAGTTTGTTGGTTCACGAAGCCATAGACAGGGCATTGGGTGAAGATATTCCGTGGGCAATGAAGAATGACTTATCCGTTCTGTTGATGCAGCAGATGGATGAGTCAGGGATAGTGAGCAGTACTGACTTTGCCCAACGGCTGGAAAAACAGTATGGTCTTGACAGTCAGAGAGCCGAAATTTTAGCGGGAGCGGCAATGGCAGCCGTGACCGGTGGGTTGGGTAAAGGCGGGAAGCCTGCGGCTGGAACCGCAGGGAAAAATATCGTTGTGGTTGACTCGGGCAAGAAAGGTGCCTGGAACAAGGCGATGAGCAAGCCGGAGCCGAACACCATTTATAAAGTGGACGGGGATAAGACTTATCACACTGATAACCTGGCCAGACCCACTCAGGTTGAAGCAACTCTTAGCGCAAATGTGAAAGACCGGAATGGTTATCAGCAATGTAAGGCGGGTAGATGTGGTAATCTTGGAGATGAAGGTGGGCATTTAATAGCCAGTATATTTAATGGTCCAGGTGAAAAATTAAACCTGCTACCAATGGATGGAAACCTTAATAAAGGTGCCTGGAAAAGTATGGAAAACACTTGGGCTAAGGCATTAAGTGAAGGTAAAGATGTTAAAGTTAATATCCAGCCATCTTATACAGGTAACAGCGTAAGGCCGGATAAATTCTATGTTGAGTACTCTATAAATGGCGGAAGGCCGGTATCTGAAACGTTTAAAAATGTACCCGGAGGTAAGTAGTGAGGACTGATCAAGAGATTTATAATGATATAGGTTCAGTATTGCTATCTATTGCGCCTGAAAATGCATCCAAAGTGATCATGAGAGCAGAACTGTCTCCTGAAAATGATCATTGTAAATGTGAATTTGACTATATAAATGCAGATACTGGCAATACTGATTGGTTTTCGGCAGGGGCACAAGCAAACGGTGATTTATTTGATTTTCTTGTGGAATTAAGAAATTATTTTCTAGATAACTTTAAATCTCAGGAAAAGCCATTCTGGCATGGCTGTGAAGTGACAGTAGATGTAGAGGCTTTAAAGATGAATATTGAATTTAAATACGAAAATTGATTGCTAACCCACCTCTTGATTGGCGGTTTTTTTGCTCCGCAATTTATTCGGTGATTACTGAATCCATCCCAGCAGGCTATTTTACGATAGCCTGCTTCTCACCTCAAAATCTCCACACCCCATGCAAAACCAAGTTTTTGCTGATAGGTATTTAAAATCATAAAGTTATAATTTCAGAATTACGTTATGATAATTTTTATTATGCCGATCCGACTCGCCGATGACTCTATGGCAAGTCATCGGCGAGTCGTCACAGAGTCAGTACTGACTATCTTTATATAAAACAATAGATTAGTGAGAATCGAATCGGGAGTTGAATCGCATGTTTATTGGCGGTGACTCTGGGGCGACTCGTGAATTGATTCGCCAGGTGAATCGTGCCGGAGGGCCTGAAACCTTAATGAAGATTAAAGGGGGTGATACAATTATTGGTATATTTACTGATTCCTCGCGTTGCTTGTATTCCAATATCCCACGTGTGGTAATGTAACTTAAACAAAATTAGTGCAAATTAAATAAATTTAATGCAATCAAACTGCGTATTTTCATGAAAGGAGATCACCCAATAACGGGGGCTGTCTTAGGAGAAGTTACTGGCAACCAAGTAAAAGATAAACTGGACAAAGTAGGGAATAAAAATGGGAGCAATTAATATAAAAGATTTGGTTAAGCTTATTTTTTTATGCATAGGCTTGATGTTCGCTATTGTAGTAATGGCCTATTTATTAGCGTCAGTAATTGTTTATTTTAAAATAAACACATTTGATTTCAATTGGAGTGAGGCTCTTCCTGATGCCTTCAGAGTGGGGGGAGTTGGTGGGACAATCCTTGGTTTAGGTCTCTGGATAAAAGCAAAACTACAAGAAAGAAAATAAGATGATAAATAAGTCGATAACAATCTCAGCTTTTTGACTGGGGGGTTGTTGAAAACAATATGCTGAACGAGATCAGAGTCGCGATGGTACTTGGGGACCGGATAATGAAGAAAAAGCCCGTCATCAGGAGGTTCAGCAACAACGATTTGATGAACTGAGTAAAATATATGATAAAAGTCACTCGGTCGGAGAGTTAACGGTGGATGGGCAGACTATCAGGCAGAGTTCGGTAAGTAACCGTTATGGTACGACGAAAGTGTTTGAAAGCCAGAATCTGACGGATAAACAGATCCATAATTACGCACAACAGCTGGCAGGAGATACACCGCTGAAAGAGGTTCGGCCGGGGATCTATACTGCAAAGCTGGAGAACGGAACATCGATCACGTTGCGGAGTTTATCGTCGTCCCAAGAACAAACAGGTGCCAGATGGACTATTGATATTAAGGGGAATAAACAACTTTCTGACATTGCATATAAATACAAAGATGTGGAGATAAAATTTAAATGACATTATTACTTAATGACAAGCAATATAATGAATTATGTGAAGCTGCAGAAGGTCGTAATTTGGGGGCCGTTTTTTCCTATAGTGAACCAGAAGAACCCCCGCCGTTAAATTTTTCATTTGAAGAAAGGAAAAAAATTTTTCTATGGGTATTGACCCGTCTTCTGAAAGAAGGACGCATCAAACTGGCCAAGCACGGTAAGTTTCTGGGAGGAAGTATTGATGAGCAGGTTGAACGTTTCCGACAGGCATTTCCGAAAACAGAAGAAGAGATGGAAGACGGTATCTGGTTTTTTGATGAGAGTTGTCCGGGGGGAGCTGTTTGGGTGCTTGAAGATGGCTCTCTCGAATGGACCTGATAAACCCTTCACAGCGCAGGATGTGGCGCAGCGAGCGTATAACAGGGAAATACCAGCAGGCGATACAGGCCGCAACGGCAGCGGTACAGGGACTGGCCGGCGGTAATCTGAGTGCAGCCCTGGCAGGTGGTGCTGCGTCATCTGAAACAGCAGCGGTACGTTCAGACATGAGCCGGAGCAGGGAGGGCAGAACAGAAATAAATAAACAGCGATGGATATATGTCAGGTGTGAATGTGACATTATTCTGGCTTATGACAACGCTGGCTGGATGTTTCATCACCCTAATAACTCTGGCATATCAGCAATAACAATGTATGAGTTTTAAAATGAAGAAAATTATCTTTTTTCTGTTCGTGGGGCTTTTATTTTCTGTTCAGGCAGATGCTGCACGGGGAAGAAAACCCTGCTCGGGTGCTAAAGGTGGTATTTCACACTGTACGTCAGACGGACGTTTTGTCTGCAATGACGGAAGTCTGAGTCAGTCGAAGCGCTTTTGTTCCGGTTATGGCGTGGCACCCGCCAAACGTCAGGTGAAATCACCGGTCACCACGAAGCCGGTTCAGAAGAAAAAATCAGCGGCTGTCCGGAAGGTGTCACAACCGTCGGTGGCTGAGAAAAATGAGGCTGTGCTGGTCACTGAACCCCGCAACCCTACCTGTGCGCCGCTTTATATGGCCAGCAAACCCGGATTTACGCATCTGCCCATTTGTTCCGGTAATCAGTATTAATCTGTTACTGAAATAGCAGAGGAATCTGTGCTCAGCCTGCAGTTAATCCTGTAGTGGCGAGCATCATAAAGCCGGACAACCTTCCAGGTATAAATATGTCCGGAGGGCGTTAATCAAAGATATTCAGTTACTGAGAAGGAAAATAAAGGAAAGTCATGGCAGGAAGAAAAAAAGATGATAATGCAGCGGGATTTGTCCTGATTTTAGTTTGCGTTATTCTCTGGGGGATTTATGTGGCGGTCAGGGCGCTGATAAATCTTAATGAGCGCTTTATTGATGCAGTATCGAATCCGGCAGGTATTATTGGTTTGTTTTTTGGTTTGCTTACTGTATTTGTAATTTTACTTCGTTTTTTTATTTACCGGAGACTCAGAAAGAAAACAGCAGCCTTTGAGCAGGCCGTTTCAGAGCTGATTCAGAGGGAGCGGGATTTTAATGAAACTGTCAATGCCGCGATAGCCCGGGGAATACGACAGGAAAAGGAGCAGCTTGCCAGACGCCGTGAGGAGTTTCATACCGCCAGACAGAAGGCCAGCCGTGCAATGCAACGGATTGTTGATTCCGCCTGGAAATTTAAGGCGAAAACTCTGCTGGCTGGTGTAACGATTAATAACTGGCAAAACAAATATGACCAGCTTCGTAAGGAAAGAGAGGCTTACGCTGCTGTCAGTGAGAAAATAGCCTTTCTTAACCTGGAAGATAATTCTGACAGGGAGAGTGTCAGGCAACAGTTTCTGGACAAAGTGGCATTGCTGGAAAAAGCGCAGGAAGAGAAGGAATATCAGGCAGAGCTTAAGCGTCAGATGCGTGAAGAAAAAGAGCGTCAGGATGAACTTGACCGGCGCCAGCGGGAAGCGGAAGAGGAAGAACGGCGTCTTGCTGAGCAGCAGAAACTGATTGAGGAGGCGCTGCGCGCAGCAGAAGGGGCTCACAGGGAGGAGTTAGAGAAACAACGCCTGGAGCTGGAACAGAAAATTCAGGAAGCGCATGCGCAGTATGAACGTGCTAAATCCATGGCTCAGCTTACGAAACAGGGGCATGTTTATATCATTTCGAATATTGGTTCGTTTGGTGAGGATGTTTTTAAAATTGGCATGACCCGACGGCTGGAACCCATGGACAGGGTCAAAGAGTTAAGTGGTGCTTCTGTTCCGTTTGATTTTGATGTTCACGCCATGATTTCCTGTGATGATGCGCCCGCGCTGGAAAAAACACTTCATGACAGTCTGGAAAAATACCGCATTAACAGGATTAACCTGCGTAAAGAATTTTTCCGCGTGAAACTTGAGAGAATCATTAATGAAGTGGAGCGTCACCACGGGCAGGTGGAATATGTGGCTGACCCGGCGGCGCTGCAGTATCTGCAGAGTCTGGAATACGCGGAAAATGAAGCTGCCTGACAATCAGTGTTCTGATTTTATTCCGGCCGGATATAACAGGAGGGGTATCTGCAGATATCCTGCAGCATGGTTCACAGTATTCCGGTCATGTTAATGATTCTGTTTTTTTATTTCTGAATAAAACGACACCCACGATATAACGTCGTGGGTGTCGGTGATGATTATTTTTTTTGTTCACAGATTAAGGTGCGTTTATGGCGAAACTGATAAATGTATCGGCGTCCACTGAGGAGAGAATGACGTCCGGGGAGAGGAGGGTGGCTTCACGACTGGAGAGCTTTCTGAATGATGACTGCCTTGTCTGGTACGATATCCCGGTGGGACGGAAAAACCGGCATCCGGATTTTGTCATTATTGACCCGGAGAACGGACTGGTATTTCTGGAGGTCAAGGACTGGACGGTTTCCACGCTGCGCCAGGCAAATCAGGAGCAGGTCACGCTGGAAACCGACGGTCTTCTGAAATCAGAAATAAATCCGCTGGTACAGGTTCGTCGTTATGCCTGTGATACTGTTAATGCCTTACCTGCAGACCCGTGCTTACGGCAGAATGACGGTCAGTATAAGGGACGGCTGAACCTGGCCTGGGCGTATGGTGTGGTGTTTACCCGCATTACCCGTCAGCAACTGAAGACACTGGCAGGGAATGATGAGAATGCGGTGGAAAAGATTTTCCCTTCAGCACAGACAATCTGTCAGGATGAAATGACGCAGTCTGTTTTACCTGAGGTATTCCGGCAAAAAATTGCCGGGATGTTTACCACGGGATTCAGAACCCGGGTGACACCCCGGATGAGAGATATTCTGCGCGCCCATCTGTTTCCTGAAGTGACCGTGAAACAGAACTCACAAATCAAAATCATGGATATTCAGCAGGAGATTCTGGCCAGAAATATTGGTGACGGGCATCGTGTCATTCATGGTGTGGCCGGTTCCGGAAAAACCATGATTCTTTTGTTCCGTTGCCTTTACTTGGCAGAAACCATACCCGGAAAGATTCTGGTGTTGTGCTACAACATCACCCTGGCCAGTTATCTGCGGGAATGCATTGAAGCCAGAGGACTGATGTCACGGGTTACGGTATCTCATTTTCACAGTTGGTGTGCCTCGATGATAAAACGTTACGGTATTCAGGTGACGGCTGACAGAAAAGAATATCCTGAGAAATGCTTTAGTGCACTGGAAGAGGCCGTGAACAGCGGAAAAATCACCCAAACCGGATATGATGCTGTACTGGTGGATGAAGGGCATGATTTTGACAGTCGCTGGCTGGCCCTGATTGCCCGTCTGTTTGATAACGCATCCCGTTCACTGCTCCTGATGTACGATGACGCCCAGTCCATTTACCGGCGGGAGCGGGCCCTGAACTTTTCTCTGGCCAGTGTGGGGATTCAGGCACAGGGACGCACTTCTGTCCTGCCGGTCAATTACCGTAATCCGAAACGCATTCTGCACTTTGCTTATGCATTTTCCCGCGAGTATTTTGAAAAACATCAGAACCGTGAAATACCGCTTGTTCAGCCACAGGCGGGCGGTGAAGAGGGCACAGAACCGGAAATCTTGCGTTGTACTTCTGAACGTGATGAAGCCAGACAGGTAGCAGACTGGCTGGAGAAGCGTCATGCCCTGTGCGGCCACTGGAGTGATATGGCTGTATTGTGTCCGACAGAGCGTTCAGCGAAACAATTGCAAGACGTTATGACACAACGCGGGGTACCTTTTGCCACCTGTTTTGACAGGGAAGGCAAGAAGGCATACTCGCGACGTAAGGATGTGGTGCACTTACTGACATACCAGAGCAGTAAGGGGCTGGAGTTCCCGTATGTGGCGGTTATCAATGCTTCTTTCGTTCCTTCTGGTGTAGCGGATGAGTCTGAAGTAATTCCGGTGCTTTATGTGGCGTTCACCCGGGCAACCCGTGAATTACTGGTGACCTGTTACCGTGAAAACAGTATCAGTCGTCACCTTGAGGATTTTGCATAATACTGGACCATTTCTTTATTCCGGACTTTCACCATACTGTTATTATCAGGTTTATTTAATTCGCCATGAACCCGTTATTTAACGATATTCAGATGCGTCTTTTTCATCTTAACCATTCTCCGTATTCCTGGCACTGGAATGTCAGATTCAGACCCCAGGAAGCCATATATACTGGTAACGATACCTGTCATATCACCATTACCTGTAATCAGTCAGGTTTTCATTTAACCAGGGACGGACAACGGCTATTCACTGAGCGTTATATCAGAAACCTTAATGAGCTGTTACCTGTTCTGAAACGGCAGTGGGATGTGACACCGGCAATTATCCGCGCGGTGGAATACCTTTCCCGGGTACCGGTATCACACTGACGTTCTTTCCGTAACTATTAATCATGATTTAATACAGCAATACTGAATCTGCCGATGACTTCTGAAGTGAAACTGAAAACAGGTGGTGACCCCCGGTCATTACCGGATTATGCTGCCCTGCGCGATGAAATCAGCAAACTGACACACCCGGCACGCCCGGATGCATACAACAGGATTAAGTGGCCTGAATGAAGGGCTGGCTGCTTGTAGCCTGTATTAATCCGGAGAGAAAGGGACAGGCTACACGTATGGCGGTCACCATACGGCATAACCGGGCTAGGGGTAACCATCAAATAACCTCAATGTCTGATATTGTCAGGGACCTTTCGCGTCTGGGGTGGACAGATGAGCATATTGGCACAGAACTGGGGATGGACCAGGATGAAGTGCTGAGGCTGAAACCGATTAGCGAACTGACAGAGCTGTTTCAGGAAGAGGCTTTCAGTACGGCATGAACGGTTCGCTGAGATCGTCAGATATGAGTATTATTTCAGTGAGTTGATGTTTTGAGCAGGAAAAAGAATAGCCCGGAAGTTGTGGAAGACACGATTGCACTGAAACTGGAGGCTGCAGGTTACTGGCGCAGAGCTTCCACCCGCTGGCTTTTTATTGTGGGTAATTTTGAATGTACAGAAGCACAACGGGAGTGGTGGTTGTTGCGACGGGAGTATTGTCTGACGCAGATATCATCGCCGACATTACCAGTGAAGCTGGATATCAGCAAATTGGCGAAAGCTGCAGATAAGATACTGCGTTGAAATAAATGAGGGTTAAAAAATCAAAACCTAAGATGCAATCAAAAACTTCTTCTGAAGTGCTGTTTTATATTTAGTTGTGGGAATTCGTTGTTCATTTTTTTTGTAATCGAGGAGCTTTATGAAGATATCATTTTTTGGCGTGAATAACTTCAGGGCTATTTCAGGGGGGCTTGATAATAATAAAATCATTTTTAAAGATACGAACACGCTTTTTATATATGGGGCAAATAATGCCGGGAAATCCACTTTTTTAAAGGCTTATTTGTTTTTCTATTATGATGAAAAACCTGACATTAATGATTTCTTTAAACGTAACGATAATTTACCTATTGAATTTGAACTAGAAGTTCAGCTTGATGATTTAGATAAAGGTAAAATTGAAATAAAAGCACCCAAACAAAAAGATAGTTATAAGAAGTATTTGCATGATGGGTATATAAAAATTAAAAAGGTTTGGAGTAAGAATAACTCAAAAATAGAATGTAGAAATTATACTTATAATTACTCTAACGAGCAATATGATGAAGTTGGTTATGCAACAATTGGGTTGCACTCGGTATTTCAATCATGTTTGCCGAAGCCTGTATTTATTAAAGCAATGCCAACAGAAGAAGAGGCAAAAAAGATTCTTAATGAAATACTTAAGATGATGGCAGAAAGTACGCTAAAATCATCAGATCTTGAGGAGTTAAGAATAGCACAAGCTAAAATAAAAGAACTGCAAGATAAAATGTATGACTCCGGAGTGATAGAAGCATATCAAAACTCTGTTAATGGATATTTCAATAAAATATTTTTTGATACATCAATATGTTTTAAAGATAAAAAGGACAGAGTGGTTTGGACTGAAAATAAACTCGGTAGGGATTTTGAAATTGAGTTTATGAAAAAGAACGAATACGGTGAGTATGATGACGCAATTCCATCAAATTATAGTAGTGTAGGGCATGGAACGATTAGAACAGCTATATTTACTTTGCTACTCATGAGAGACGTAGCCGAAAGATTCGAGAGAAAAAAAGGAAGAAAAGACTATATGGTGCTATTTGAAGAACCAGAGTTGTTTCTTTATCCAAGAATAGTTAAAGAGTTACGAGAATTAATATATCAGGTCAGCGTTGAGGAGTTGCCATATCAGGTACTTTGTGCATCACATTCTTCAGCCATGATAGATCTTTCTAAACCTAAATCATCAATAATACGGTTAGTTAACAATTCTAAAGGTACAAAAATTTACCAAATCAATGATTCTTTTTTAAAGGATGCTAAAGGGATAATTACTAATGATGAGCTCAAACAAGAAATGTATGAGGTGCTGAGATTTAATCCTTATATATGTGAGTCATTTTATGCAGATGAGGTCTTATTAATTGAAGGTCCAACAGAGGAAATAATTTGTAGGGCTTATTTCCAAGAGTTTCCATCAAATAAAAATATTTTTGTTCTGAACTGCGGTACAGTCAATAACATTCCATTTTACCAGAAAATATTTTCCCAGTTTAATATTAAATATCATATTATCTGTGATACAGATAAATCAAAGATAATCTCTCTTGATAAAAATGGAAATCCTTATTTCGATTCGGGAATTCAGAAAAAAATTTCTGAGCAATACAAAGAGGATATAATTAAAATGAATGGGTGTATTGGATTGTTCAGGACTCACAATATAACTTTTGAACCAGCTCACCAGGATGATAGTATTCCCGAACATTTACGATTTGTTGATTGTGGGGATAGAAGTAAACCTTTTAATGCGAATATGTATTGGAAAACGATACTAAAGCCAAATATGTCCGACCGTGAAATAAATAAAGTCCCTATTATAAGACATTTACAGGAAATACTTGCACATTAGTTATAGTTTTTAAGAGAAAGAGTCCGAACACTCGCTCGGACTCTTTTCCCATTATTTTAGAGGATTGTTACCTTTGGCGTAATCGAAAGGGGAGATATTTATTTCTTTGTTTGTGTCCAGAAAATCTGCTCACCACTGTGGCATCAGTCGATGTTTTTCCAGATGCTCTGCTTTATAGATATACGCAGCACGTACGCCATTATGCTCCTGATGGCTCATCTGACGTTCCACTGCATCGCGGGACCACAAACCTGATTCAATGCACTGCACGCCATCGCCCGGATTCCACGACCATAGATTTTTTGGGTTGTGTCATACCATGCCCCATCACCCTGAGGGCTTTATTTACGGTGTTTTCACTAATTGCTTTACGTGGGACATGTGCTCCCGTAAATATCAGACTATTTTCACCTGCCCATGTCTGAAGTTCTGCCAGTATGGCTACAGCCTGTTTGTAGAGTGGTACAAGATGTGGAGTCCGCATCCTGGCTCCCCCGATGTGGGTTCAGACAGTGTGAGCAAATAAAAAAAGAAATATAAATAAAGCCATCCTGCTGTCAGTGCAGGATGGTTATTCATTATTTTTGTATCACTGAACTTTCATTCATCAGGTTTGCTCAGATAGTGAATCTATGTAGTCAGCGTACCATTGCATCATTTCACGGCGGCCATCGAGATACTGAGCATGGTTATAAGTTCCCCTGATAGCATTTTTATCTACATGGGCTAACTGTGTTTCGATCCACGATGAATTAAAACCCTGTTCGTGTAAAATAGTACTCATGGTGTGGCGGAAGCCATGTCCGGTTAGCCTACCTTTATATCCCAGTAACTCAATAACCTGATTAATACTTTCCTTGCTTATAGGCTTGCGAGGATCGTTCCTGCCGATAAACACCAACGAATGATGTTTTGATATTGGCTCAAGCAGCTTAAACAGAGTAATGACTTGTTCTGAAAGCGGCACAATATGAGGACGTTTCATCTTCATCACTTCTGCTGGAATTTCCCACAACTTTGCTTCAAAATTGATATCCTCCCAGCGAGCAAAGCGCAATTCTTGCGTGCGTACGCCAGTTAACATGATGATCTGAGTCGCTGTTTTTGTGATGATACTGCCGGTATAACCTGCTAGATCGTTAAGGAAGTAAGGAAGCTCATTAGCAGTAAGGAATGGGAAATGCACTTTCTTTGGTGTAGCTAACGCACCGGCAAGATCGGGGGCGGGATTGTAACTCGCTCTGCCAGTAATGATTGCAAAACGGAATACTTCTCCACAGCGTTGACGAACTTTACGCATTTTCTCCAACGCTCCGCGTTTCTCCATTTTACGTAAAGTTTCCAGTAGCTCCATTGGTTTAATATCAGCGATGGGACGTTTGCCAATATAGGGGAAGATGTCTTTTTCAAAGGTGTCAATGATTTCTGCACGGTAGCGTAGGGACCAGCGATCTGCTTTAGACTGATGCCACTCGCGAGCAATCACTTCAAAGGTGTTTTCTGCATTCAGTTTCTGTGCAAGTTTCTCGGCTTTTTTAGTTTCTCCAGGATCTCCACCTGCCGCCAGAATCTTCTTAGCCGCATCACGTTTTTCACGGGCGTCAGCAAGAGAAACATCGGGGTAGACGCCAAAAGCGAGGCGTTTTTCTTTACCCGCAATGCGATATTTCATGCGCCAGTAGCGTGAGCCATTGGGAGCAACTTCAACGTATAATCCGCCTGCGTCGCTTATGCGGTATGCTTTTTCTCTGGGTTTTAATGCGCGTACTTTTGCATCAGTTAACGGCATCTTTGTTTCCTCCTTAATGCAAGAATGTTTTGGTAACCAGAGTTTGTTTATATGTAAGGGAAAGGGTCAACTTGGTCATTTTGACGTTCTAATAGACTCAGTTGAGAGGGGGCCTGTCCTTAGTAACATTGCTCTCTTTCTAGAGTGTTATATGCGCCAGATCGTAACCATTCTTGATTTTTTTTGTGCATCCTCTCTTAATTTGATGGTCTTGATTAAACATCACATTCGATGTGTGTTGTGGAACGAGATGTTTTTACCCTTTCCCGTCTATTCGACAAGCATTCTGAGCCCGTTGAATTTATGAGCAGAAGGCTCTTTACCGATAGAAAATTTGCAAGGTCTACTATGGGTATCAGATGATGTTATTATTTGATTATGAAGTTTTTTTTATTGTTTTGGTGGCATGAACTTTCCTTTCAATATTTAGTTCCCCCAATTATGCCCCCAAAGGTATATTGAAGTATGTTGACTCCTGTTGACCTCAGGATACAAAGAAAGCCTGATATATAAGGGATTAGAAGGGGGGGATTGACGTCGGGAGAGTTCAGTAGAGGCATTTTGGCGGAAGATCACAGGAGTCGAACCTGCCCGGGACCGCTGGCGGCCCCAACTGGATTTGAAGTCCAGCCGCCTCACCGGAGACGACGATCTTCCGCGCCTCGATTGCTACATGGAGGCGGGGCGCATTATAGCTAGTTCCTCGCCTTATCACATCCCCCATCACACTTTTTTCCGCTTCGTTTCACCTTGCCATGATCCTCTTCACAGAAACTCTCGGCAAATCCATAAGTTACGCTTTGGCACAACCGCGCTCCCAGAAAAAAGAAACGTAAGTTGATAACAAAAAATAGCAATATCCGTATTCTTAAGGATGGTTTACGCCGTGCAATGAGCGGGAACGAACATGGTAATGAGATACTCTACTGTTTGTTATTTATTGAAAAAATGCCGGGTACGGCTGTGTCGTACCCGGTGAGATTGATTTTTACTGCACTGGCTCTGTTGACGTAACTTCGCCACTGGAAACTACGCCAGCATTCATGGTTTGGGTTACCTGCTGCTTTTCAGCGTTCACAGCATGGAGTTGCCCGCTAACCGTGGGTTTTAGCGGTGCATCGGCCTGAATATCGCCGCTGGCGGTAAGCTGAATATTGCCGTCGCCAGTCAACGGTAATTCAGGCCATCCCCACTGTTGCAAAATATTCACCGGCACACCGCGTCCGTTCAGGCTGATATGAGTCTGGCGCTGCGGCGTTTGTGAAACACTGGCAGTGGCTTCCAGAATGCCTTTCTCGGTAAACGCGCTAAGTTCGCTGATATTCACCGTGCTGCTGTTGGCGGCCAGTGCCAGCGACGGACGGCGAACATCAACACGATTGAACGTCGCGGCGGCGGCATTCAGATTCGCTGTGCCACTCCAGACGCCCCATTGGTGATTGGCAACCAGTGTCAGATTCGCGCCATAGCCATCGAGCGCGGTGAGTTGCCATGGAAAGTCAGGGTCGATATCAATGATCAGGTTGCGGCTGGCGCTAAATCTCTTCAGTTGCAGACTGTTTAACCAGCCGGGTGTTGTTTCCATCCATAACTGCTGCCAGTTTTTTGGCAGGGTATATTCCAGCCCGACAATTGCCGCATCATCGAGGATCAGCGTTTTCCCGTCGCGTTGCCAGTTTCCTGACGTTCTCACCATGCCACCTTCCCAACGGCTGGTAAACTGGCGCAGCGCCACGCCCTGCGGGGAAAACTCTGCGTTCATAATCGGGTCAAACAAATGTAGCGAACCATAAATAAACTCGCTGGCGTTCATCGACAGCTTTCCTTCCTGCGTCTGCCAGTCATCTTTAATGAAGGTCATGTTGCGCAAGCTGAGATCGAGATCGGTCACCGCCCAGTCCGGGCCTTGCAGGCGAGCATCTATCACTTCCAGGCGACCAATCTGTAACGAAGGCACAGAGCGCAATGGCGCAAAGAAATCAGTCAGCGATTTTTCGCTTTGCAGACGGATATCCGCCATGCGCAGGTTTTCCACCTGCCAGCTACCGTCGGCATTACGCTGCGCGTTTCCGGTTAATGTACCGTGCGCGATATCGGCACCCAGATTGGTCAGCGTAACGCGATCGTTATCAATACTGCCTTCAACCAACACATTGGTGGCAGGAACATCATTGAGCGACAGGGAGCCAGCACTGAACTGAATCTGCGCTTTCGTTCCCAACACTTTACCGGCTTCTGGCGACCACGGAATGACGCCGCCATTTACCCGCTGAGCACTTAATTTCCACTCGCTATTTGGGCTATTAAATGCCATATCGCGCAGTTGCAGGCGATCGGCTTTGAACGGTAGCGGGGCGGTCTGGTCGGTGAGATTCAGCGTCCCGTTTTCCAGCAGAATGGTATCGACATGGCGCGGTTCGGTCAGTTGCCGACTACTCAAGGCGATATCAACACTTTTTGCCACCAGGGTAGCGGGCTGTCCATCACGACCAAACGTGACGTTCTCCAGTATGATATGAGACGGCGCGGAAAAGCGGTGATCCATTGCCCCGAAGACCAAATGGTAGTCGCTATTTTCGGAAATCCATGCGCTGATATGCTCCGCACCCCAACGGGTTTGCAGAAGAAAATAGAGGCCAGTTATCACTACGAGTAGCGCGACGAAAATGTAGAGAAGCAGCTTCCCAATAAATTTCATAGTCTTCCATCCCGCGAAATACACATAAGGGAGTTATGCACGATTTACGCGCATTCCTCAAGGCGGGAATGGTGAAAGAGGGGCGCTGCGGCGGTAAAGAAACTTACCGCCGCTAAGTGAATTACGGTTTTTCCGGCGGGAAAATCAGGTTCAGCACAATGGCAGTAATACCGCCAGCGGCAATACCTGAAGAGAGCAGGTTTTTCAGCCAGTCAGGGGCAAATTGCAAAATCAGCGGCTGCTGAGAAACGCCCAGACCGACGGCCAGCGACAGTGCAATAATCAGAATTGCCCGACGGTTCAGCGGCTCGCGGGAAACGATGCGTACACCGGATGCGGCGATGGTGCCAAACATCACAAGCGTAGCGCCGCCCAGAACTGGCTCTGGGATGTGTTGCACGAAACCACTCACTGCCGGGAACAGGCCCAGCACGATCAGCATCAGCGCCACCACAAAACCGACATAACGGCTGGCAACACCCGTTAACTGAATTACACCGTTGTTCTGTCCGAAGCAGGAGTTCGGGAAGGTGTTAAATACTGCCGAGACAAACGAGTTCAGGCCGTTTGCCAGCACGCCGCCTTTCAGACGTTTCATGTACAGCGGGCCGGAAACCGGCTGTTCGGAAACGTCAGAGGTCGCGGTGATATCGCCAATGGTTTCCAGTGAGGTGATCATAAAGACCAGCATCAGCGGCAGCAGTAGGCTCCATTCAATACCAAGACCGTAATAGAGCGGCGTTGGTACCATAATCAGTTCTTGCGTCATCGGTTCGTTGCTTTCTGGCAACATACCCATAAACCACGCCAGCGCATATCCGGCCGCCATCGCAATCACCAGCGAGGCCACGCGTAAGTAAGGGTTACGTTGGCGGTTAAGCAGAATGATTAAAGCTAAGACCACGCCCGCCAGCAGCAGGTTTTTCGGTGCGCCAAAGGTGTTGTCGCTCATGGCCGCATAGCCGCCACCAATGGACGTTAACCCAACCTGAATTAGCGACAGGCCGATAATCATCACCACGACGCCAGAAACCAGCGGCGTAATAATGCGGCGCGCCAGATGCAGTACGCGGGAGATCACCATCTCCGTGCAACTTGCCAACATCAGGGTACCAAACAGTGCCGCCATCATGGTGGGAACATCAGCACCACCGGTCTTCAGCGCCGTGCCGCCCATAATCAGCGGGGCAACGAAGTTGAAACTGGTCCCCTGAATCGACAACAACCCGGAACCTACCGGCCCCTAGGCTTTAATCTGAATAATCGATGCCACACCGGAGGCAAACAGCGACATACTAATAATGTGTTGTGTGTCCTGTGCCGGTAAACCTAGCGCCTGGCAGATGAGAAGCGCAGGGGTGATCACCGCGACAAACATCGCCAGCAGGTGTTGACAGGCGGCAAACAGAGTTTGAGCAAGCGGTGGACGATCTTCAAGACGATAAATCAGTTCGCTGTTTTGAGTCTGCGCAACCGGTTGCGCATTTTCTGACTCGAGGGTGGAAACAGACATCGAAAACAATCCCGTGGTGGCAAAGCGGGCATTTTAGCTGACCGAAAGGTAAAAGCAAACGTTTGCCATGCATTCTCCTAAATATTTAAATGCGATAAATGCACTTTTTTATATAACTTTTGGTTGTTTTCTGCTTAAAATCCATGCCATTTTTTTATTTTCAGCTGAGAATTCGAACCGGGATAGCATGACTCGATACTCGTCATATTTCGCCCTACTGCACATGCGCGATGAAGTATGACGAGTGTGAAAGAGTGGTGCGGACACAAAGGAGTAACTATGTTTCATCTCGATACTTTAGCAACGCTTGTTGCTGCAACGCTGACGTTGCTGCTCGGGCGCAAGTTGGTCCATTCCGTCTCCTTTCTGAAGAAATACACCATACCGGAACCTGTTGCGGGTGGTTTATTGGTGGCGCTGGCGTTGCTGGTGCTGAAAAAAACCATGGGCTGGGAAGTCAATTTTGATATGTCCCTGCGCGATCCGTTGATGCTGGCTTTCTTTGCCACCATCGGCCTGAACGCCAACATTGCCAGCTTACGTGCCGGTGGCCGTGTGGTGGGTATTTTCCTGATTGTGGTTGTTGGCCTGTTGGTGATGCAAAATGCCATCGGTATTGGTATGGCCAGTCTGTTAGGTCTTGATCCGCTGATGGGGCTGTTAGCAGGGTCTATTACGCTTTCTGGCGGTCATGGGACTGGCGCGGCGTGGAGTAAATTGTTCATTGAACGTTACGGCTTTACTAATGCGACGGAAGTCGCAATGGCCTGTGCAACGTTCGGTCTGGTGCTGGGCGGCTTGATTGGGGGGCCGGTGGCGCGGTATCTGGTGAAACACTCCACTACACCGAACGGTATTCCGGATGACCAGGAAGTCCCGACGGCGTTCGAAAAGCCAGATGTAGGACGCATGATCACTTCGCTGGTACTGATTGAAACCATCGCGCTAATTGCTATCTGCCTGACGGTGGGGAAAATTGTTGCGCAACTTTTGGCTGGCACTGCTTTTGAATTACCAACCTTTGTTTGTGTGCTGTTTGTAGGCGTGATTCTGAGCAACGGTCTGTCAATGATGGGCTTTTATCGCGTCTTTGAACGTGCGGTATCGGTGCTGGGTAACGTAAGTCTGTCGTTGTTCCTGGCGATGGCGCTGATGGGGCTGAAACTGTGGGAGCTGGCTTCGCTGGCGCTGCCGATGCTGGCGATTCTGGTGGTACAGACCATCTTCATGGCGTTGTATGCCATCTTCGTCACCTGGCGCATGATGGGCAAAAACTACGATGCGGCGGTGCTTGCTGCGGGTCATTGTGGCTTTGGTCTTGGTGCGACACCAACGGCAATCGCCAACATGCAGGCGATTACTGAACGCTTTGGCCCGTCGCACATGGCGTTCCTGGTAGTGCCGATGGTCGGTGCGTTCTTTATCGATATCGTTAACGCCCTGGTGATTAAGCTGTATTTGATGTTGCCGATTTTTGCGGGGTAACCGATGAAGCGGCGGTGTAAGCGCCGCTGCAACAAAGACAAATGCCTGATGAGCTTCGCTTATCAGGCCTACATATTGATTCACAATTTATTGAGTTCGTAAGTTTCTGTAGGCCGGATAAGGCGTTCACGCCGCATCCGGCAGGAAGGTAGATCAACCTGAAACGGCGGTCTTCTCACCGCCGCCTTTTACGCATTCGAGTAACGTTCAGTCTCTGGCATCCAGCGTTCTATCAGGGCTTTTGCCTGCTGTGGGTAACGTTCGTGAATATGTCGCGCCAGGCGCTGAACTTCCGGGATCATCGCCTGATCGCGCAGTAAATCTGCCACTTTAAATTCGGCATTACCTGTCTGACGCGTACCTAACAGTTCACCCGGTCCACGTATCTCCAAATCTTTCTGCGCAATCACAAAACCGTCGTTACTATCACGCAGCACTTGCAGGCGGATTTGCGCCGTTTTGGAGAGCGGTGTTTTGTAGAGCAGGACACAGTGAGAAGCCACCGCGCCACGACCCACGCGCCCGCGAAGCTGGTGTAACTGCGCCAGACCCAGACGCTCCGGGTTTTCGATAATCATCAGACTGGCGTTAGGCACATCAACGCCCACTTCAATAACGGTAGTGGCAACCAGCAGGTGTAACTCGCCTTGTTTAAACGACGCCATCACCGCCTGCTTCTCGGCAGGCTTCATACGCCCATGTACCAGACCGACATTCAACTCTGGTAGCGCCAGTTTCAACTCTTCCCACGTGGCTTCCGCCGCCTGCGCTTCCAGTAATTCCGATTCTTCAATCAACGTACAAACCCAGTACGCCTGACGGCCTTCCGTCATGCAGGCGTGGCGCACGCGGTCGATAATATCGTTACGGCGCGTATCAGGAATTGCCACTGTCGTCACTGGGGTACGTCCTGGCGGCAGTTCATCAATGACTGAGGTGTCGAGATCGGCATACGCGGTCATTGCCAGCGTGCGGGGGATCGGCGTGGCTGTCATGATCAACTGATGTGGATGAAAGCCCTGTTGCTGGCCTTTCTCCCACAATGCCAGACGCTGATGCACGCCAAAGCGATGCTGTTCGTCGATAATCACCAGCGCCAGGCCGTTAAACTGCACCTGTTCCTGGAAAATGGCATGAGTGCCAACAATCATCTGCACCTGACCGCTGGCGATGGCTTCTTGCTGAGCCAGTCGCGCTTTACCTTTCTGCTTACCGGCGAGCCAGCCCACGTCGATACCGAGCGGTTCAAACCAGTTGCGGAAGTTATTGGCGTGCTGCTCGGCAAGTAACTCGGTTGGTGCCATCAGCGCCACCTGTTTGCCGTGCGCAATCGCACGCAGCGCGGCGAGGGCGGCGACCAGCGTTTTACCGGAACCTACATCGCCCTGTACCAGACGCATCATCGGCACATCCAGCGCCATATCGCGCTCGATCTCCGCCACTACGCGTGCCTGTGCGCCCGTTGGCTTGAACGGTAAGGCGGCGAGGAGTTTATTTTTCAGCGCGTCATTGGCGCTAAGCGGCTGGGCATGGAAACGTTGCGCTCCGGCGCGTAACGCCAGCATGCTAAGGTTGTGCGCCAGCAGTTCTTCCAGAATCAGACGACGTTGCGCCGGATGCTGCCCGGTTTCCAGATCGCTAAGTTGCAGCGTTGGCGGTGGGCGATGCAGAGTGCGCAACGCTTCCGGTAACGTCATCATTCCTTGTGACAGCTCCGGCGGCAGGAGTTCTTCAATGGCGCAGGTGTCGAGCAGATCCAGCGCCTGGTCAGTTAATTTACGCAGCGTCGCCTGCTTTACGCCTTCCGTTGTTGGATAAACCGGCGTGAGCGTTTCCTGCAACTCTGGCGTACTGAGATCGCCCTGTACGCGGTATTCCGGGTGGATCATCTCCGCACCATATTTACCGCGCTTTGCTTCGCCATAGGCCAGCACGCGGCGGCCCGTCGCCAGGCTATTTTTCATCGCCGCGCTGAAGTTGAAAAAGCGCATGGTGAGAATGCCGGAACCATCGCTGATCTGGCAGGTCATCATCCGCCGACCGCCGAAGGAGATATTGCAATTCAGCACTTCGCCTTCCACCGTGGCATAAACGCCCGGCAGTAGTTCACCGATGGGGTAGAGATGGGTGCGATCTTCGTAGCGCAGGGGAAGGTGTAAGAGTAAATCCTGCACGGTATGCAGATTGATTTTCGCCAGCTTGTTACTAAGCGCTGCGCCAACGCCCGTTAGGGAACTGAGTGGGACAGCATCTAACAGGCGACCTTTCATGGCACTTACCCTGCAGCCTGCATAGTGGCCCACCAGTCGGCATCGGCTTCAATTTCGCCTTGCTGATTGACGTGGGGGTAAGGCAGGCCTTTGCGTTTTGCGACTTTCGCCAGCACCGGATAGCCGCCTTCAAATAACAAACGTTGTTGCTCTGCTTCCGGCAACATACTGTTTTCACGCAGGTACATGCTTGCGTTTTGCCGCTGGCGCTGGGCTTCGTAAAGAATGAGGGCTGAGGCAACGGAAACATTCAGCGACTGCACCATGCCGATCATCGGAATGATGATGTCCTGATCCGCCAGGGCTAATGCTTCCTGAGTGATGCCCGTTTTCTCCTGACCCATCAAAATACAGGTCGGGCGGGTGTAATCAATTTCGCGGAAATCGACAGCGTTATCAGAAAGATGGGTTGCCAGAATCTGCATGCCCTGGCCTTTCAGATGGGCGACGGCATCGCCAATGGTACGGTGCGTTTTCACCTGTACCCAACTGTTGCTGCCAGCCGCAGCCGAAGCCATAGTGCGCATCCGGCTACCAGGCCAGACGGCGTGGACTTCGTGTACGCCAACGGCATCTGCGGTACGAATAATCGCAGAAACGTTATGGGGTTTGTGGACCTGCTCCATGCAGACGGTCAGATCAGGCTGCCGCCTGGCGAGCATTTCGCAGATACGTGCATAACGTGTTGGGTTCATAAAACATTAATTTCGGTTTCGGGTGACTTTAATCACGTCTGGCATCACGCGGATTTTGCGCATGATATTCGCCAGATGCACACGGTCACGGGCGGTCAGACGAATAAAGGCGCTGTAGACGCGACCATCCTTTTCTTCTGTATTCAAACTTTGAATATTGGAGTTGGTCGTATTGATCGCTGCCGTCAGGTTAGCTAATGCGCCCTGATGATTGAACATCTCCACCTTGATTTCGGTGATGAACTCTTGCGCCGTCTCTTTATCCCATTCCACAGCCATAAATTTCTCTGGCTCTTTCTGGTAGCCACGGATGTTACGACAGGATTCATGGTGGATCACCAGACCTTTACCGGGGCTGACGTGAGCGATAATTGGATCGCCAGGAATAGGACGGCAGCATTTCGCAAAGGTGATCAGAACGCCATCGGCACCTTTAATTGGCAGATGTCCGTGACTTTGGGTCGCCGGAGGAATGGAAGCGTCTCCATGTTGCAGATTTTTCGCGACCACCACGCTCATCGCGTTGCCAAGGCCGATTTCAGCCAGCAGATCGTCAAGCGTTGCCAGCTTCATGCGGTCCAGTTCGCGCTGAATATTTTCCTGCGGGATTTCATTGAGCTTACGGCTACCACCCAACGCATGGTTGAGCAGACGGCGGCCCAGGCTTACAGAATCATCACGCTTGAGGTTTTTCAGCAACTGACGAATTTTGGCGCGCGCTTTCGAGCTGACGACAAAGTTCAGCCACGCGGCATTCGGGCGAGCGCCCGGTGCGGTAATGATTTCAACTGTTTGACCACTGGTAAGCGGCTGCGACAGCGGGTAAGGCTGACGGTCGACGCGCGCGCCCACGCAGGCATGACCGATATCGGTATGCACCGCATAAGCGAAGTCTACGGGCGTTGCACCGGCAGGCAGCTCGACAATGCGCCCTTCCGGTGTGAAAACGTAAATCTCATCCGGGAAGAGATCGGATTTAACGCTCTCGATAAATTCAAACGAGCTACCGGCGCTCTGTTGCAGCTCCAGCAGGCTTTGCATCCAGCGCTGGGCGCGGATTTGCGCGGTAGTGCTGGTTTCGCCGTGCTCTTTATAAGCCCAGTGCGCGGCAACACCCATCTCCGCCATCTGATCCATATCTTCGGTACGGATCTGGACTTCAACCGGCACGCCGTGCGGGCCAATCATCGAGGTGTGCAAAGATTGATAGCCGTTCGCTTTTGGAATGGCGATATAGTCTTTCACGCGACCCGGACGCGGCTTGTACAGGCTGTGCATCTGGCCGAGCACGCGATAACAGGTGTCGGAATCATTGACGATCACGCGGAAGGCGTAGATGTCCATGATCGAGTGAAAACGCTGCTCTTTGAGCACCATTTTGCAGTAAATCGAATAAAGATGCTTTTCGCGACCACTGACGCGGCACGGTATTCCCGCTTCCTGCAAACGCCCTTCGATTTCCGAGAGGATTTTTTGGATCATCTCTTTACGGTTGCCGCGCGCGGCTTTCACCACTTCTTTGATTACGCGATAACGGTTGGGATACAGCGCTTCAAAACCCAGCTCTTCGAGTTCGGTTTTAATGTGGTGGATACCTAAACGGTGCGCCAGCGGGCTGTAAATTTCGAGAGTTTCACGGGCGATGCGGCGACGTTTGTCCGGGCGAAGTGAGCCCAGCGTGCGCATGTTGTGGGTACGGTCTGCGAGTTTGATGAGAATGACGCGGATATCCTGCACCATCGCCATAATCATCTTGCGAAAGTTTTCGGCCTGCGCCTCTTTCTTATCGCGGAACTTGAGCTTATCAAGCTTTGATACTCCCTCTACCAGTTCGGCGACGCTTTTACCAAAAAGCTGTTCCATGTCCTGGTAGGTGGCGGGAGTATCTTCAATCACGTCATGCAGCAGCGCTGCCATTAGCGTTTCATAGTCGAGTTTCATCTCGGCCAGAATGCAGGCAACCGCTACCGGGTGCGTGATATAGGGTTCACCGCTTGAACGTGTTTGCCCCTCGTGAGCATCACGTGCAACGAGATACGCCTGCCGCAGACGCTTGATTTGGTCTTCCGGCAGGTAGGTTTGAATCAGTTGATTCAGGCTTTCAAACAGATACAAGGGCGACCCGCTTTGTGATTAACGACGACCTTCAGCAATAGCGGTAACGGCTTGTAATTCAGCGGCTTCCTGCTCTTGCTGTTCCTGGCGTTCGCGCACGTCGAGGATCTGGTTGTTGATCAGACCTTCTTCGATTTCGCGCAGCGCAATTACTGTGGTTTTATCGTTTTCTTCCGGTACCAGCGGATCCTTTCCGCCTACCTGCATCTGACGAGCGCGACGCGCGGCGACCAGTACCAGGTCAAAACGGTTACCAATTTTCTCTACAGCGTCCTGAACAGTTACGCGTGCCATACTTAAAAAGCTCCACAGGTGAAGAAATGACTGGGCATGATACTGAAAGAAGGTTCAGTCTGCCAACAATTTGCTGATTAAAGCGTCATGACGCTGCTTTTGGCGGCTCATGCGCAAGCGTTCGGCGCGAATGATAGTCTTTAGATCACCCAGAGCGGTGTCGAAATCATCATTCACTATTAAATAATCATATTCGGCGTAATGGCTCATTTCTGCAACTGCTTGCGCCATACGCTTTGCAATGACCTCTTCGCTGTCCTGACCTCGACCCCGTAAACGGCGGTCTAACTCAATTTTTGACGGCGGTAAAATAAAGATACTCCGCGCATGCGGCATTTTCTGGCGAATTTGCTGTGCGCCCTGCCAGTCAATATCCAGAAAAACATCCACGCCGCTCGCCAGTACTTGCTCAATGGCCTCGCGTGAAGTGCCATAGTAATTACCGAACACTTCCGCGTGCTCAAGGAATGCATCTCTGCTAATCATCTCTTTAAATTCATCATGATTAACAAAGAAGTAGTGTTCGCCATGTACTTCACCCGGACGCGGTGCGCGCGTGGTGTGTGAAACAGAAACCTGAGTGTCGTACAACGGTTGGGTTTTTAATAAAGCCTGAATCAGGCTGGATTTACCCGCGCCACTGGGGGCAGAAACAATATAAAGCGTGCCTTGAGCCATGAGTATCTTTCGTATGTGATTAAGCGAAATAAAGCCTACATACGAGCTTATTATACACGGCGCAGCCATGTGACGTAGCCCTTGCTCACACTTTTTGCGCAAAGTTGTTGCGTTTTGCGTACCTGTTTCCGCAATTCCCGGTCATTTACTGCAACAAAGACGATTCTCTGGAAGCGTCATCTCACACTTTATTTTTGCCCCTCGGTTTTGCATTCATCTCGTTGTATATCTGCCCGCCTGACTACAACGGAGGTGACGATGAAAGTATGGATTGTAGTGTTAATGAGTATTTTGTGCTGGCAATCATCAGCGAAGGCGGTATGTCCGGCCTGGTCGCCAGCCAGAGCGCATGAAGAAATTTCCCGCCTACAACAGCAAGTAAAACAGTGGGACGATGATTACTGGAAAAAAGGGAAAAGTGACGAGGAAGATGGGGTTTACGATCAGTTAAGCGCCCGCCTTGCACAGTGGCAACGCTGTTTTGGCGAAGAGACAACGGGTGACGCTATGCCGCCGCCGTTGAGTGGCACGGTTATCCATCCGGTTGCTCATACGGGGGTACGTAAGTTAGCGGATAAAAATGCGCTACGTCTGTGGATGCATGAGCACAGCGATCTTTGGGTACAGCCAAAAGTTGATGGCGTTGCGGTAACACTGGTCTACCGTGATGGAAAACTGATTAAAGCGATCAGTCGTGGCAATGGGCTTAAAGGTGAGGACTGGACGCAGAAAATACGCTTGATTCCTTCTGTACCGCAATCTGTTAGCGGAGCTTTGGCCAACAGCACCCTGCAGGGTGAGATATTTCTCCAGCGTGAGGGGCATATCCAACAACAAATGGGAGGAATGAATGCCCGTTCAAAGGTCGCTGGCATTTTGATGCGCCAGGACAATAGCGACACGCTGCATTCACTGGGCGTGTTTATCTGGGCGTGGCCGGATGGACCACAGTTGATGGCCGAGCGATTACAGCAGCTTGCTACTGCGGGCTTTACTTTGACGCAGAAGTATACCCTTGCGGTGAAAAGCGTAGACGAGGTTGAGCGAGCACGTAATGAGTGGTGGAAAGCGAAATTGCCCTTCGTCACCGATGGCGTGGTTGTGCGAGCGGCTAAGGAGCCCGAATCCCGTCATTGGCTACCGGGTCAGGCGGACTGGCTGATAGCGTGGAAATATCAGCCTGTGGCCCAGGTTACTGAAGTAAACGCGATACAGTTTGCTGTCGGTAAGAGCGGAAAAATCTCGGTGGTGGCGTCACTCGCGCCTGTCATGCTGGATGATAAAAAAGTCCAGCGGGTGAACATTGGTTCCGTCAGACGTTGGCAGGAGTGGGACATTGCACCTGGCGATCAAATCCTTGTGAGTCTTGCCGGTCAGGGTATTCCACGCATTGATGAAGTGGTCTGGCGCGGTGCAGAACGCACAAAACCGAAACCACCAGAAAACCGTTTTAACGCGTTGACATGCTACTTCGCTTCTGATGTTTGTCAGGAACAATTCATATCGCGATTAGTTTGGCTGGGATCAAAACAGGTTTTGGGGCTGGAGGGCATCGGTGAATCTGGTTGGCGCTCGCTGCATCAGACGCATCGCTTTGAGCATATTTTTTCCTGGCTTTCATTAACGCCAGAGCAATTGCAGCACACGCCGGGGATCGCGAAGAGTAAAGGTGAGCAGTTGTGGCATCAGTTTAACCTGGCACGTCAACAGCCTTTTACTCGCTGGGTGATGGCAATGGGAATACCGTTAACCCAAACGGCGCTTAATGCCAACGACTTCAGCTCCTGGGCGCAACTTTTGCAGAGAAGCGAACAGTATTGGCAGCAACTACCGGGGACAGGGGGGCGTCGCGCAAGTCAGGTTATGGAATGGAAGGATAATGCGCAAATCAAGATGCTGGGCAACTGGCTGGCTGCCCAGCAGATCACAGGTTTTGTGCCTTAGTGGCCTTCGTGGCTGTAATAAAAAACCGGTAATCCCAGTTTAAGACGCAGCGCCAGCAAGCGAGCGAAAAAGCCGAATACCAGGGTGGAAATAATCACCACATCATGGTTGGAAACATAGTGTTGCAGTGCGATGTACAGCACGGCGGAAGCAAAAGAAACCCCGGCGTACAACTCTTTCTGGAATACCAGTGGGATGCGTTTACAGAACATATCGCGCAAAACGCCGCCAAATACGCCGGTCGTCACAGCTGCGACAACGGCAATGATCGGGCCGTGTCCCATATCCAGCGCGACCTGTGCGCCAATGATAGAAAAAACCACCAGTCCGAGCGCATCGAGCACCAGAAAGACTTTACGCAGGTAAGGCATCACGGGAGCAACGATGGTGGTGAACACGGCGGCGGTGGCGACGATAATCACATACTCCGGGTGTTTGACCCAGCCAAGCGGATAGTGGCCCAGCAGAATATCACGTACTGATCCTCCGCCAATTGCGGTGGCGGTAGCAATGATAATTACGCCAAATGTATCCATGCGCCGCCGTCCGGCCGCTAGCGCCCCTGTCATGGCTTCGGCAGTAATGCCAACCAAATACAAAATGTGTAACAGCATGGTTCTCTCCCTAAAAATCTGTCTGGCAGGGTAGCGATTTGTGCGCATTGTCACGATTGAGATTTTTTAAGGAGAGAATGGATTGATAATTTGTAGTTATGTGAAATTGCTATTTTCTGTAGTAAGAATGCATTTTTCTGATTTTGTGATAAGTAAAATGCATTAGAAAAAGTATGGAGTAAATAAATATGAGGACGAAACTGTATGCGTAGCGCCGCTGTAATTAACAACGGCCTACGGAGATATGTCGCTTACTCGATGTTCTGAATCTGCTCGCGCATTTGCTCGATCAACACTTTCAGCTCGATGGCGGAGTTTGTCACTTCGGCATTGATAGATTTCGACGCAAGAGTGTTCGACTCGCGGTTGAACTCCTGCATCATAAAGTCCAGACGACGGCCAACCGCTTCTTTTTTCTTCAGAATGTTGTACGTCTCTTTAACATGCGCTTCGAGGCGGTCCAGCTCTTCGGCAACGTCAATTCGTTGTGCCAGCAGAACCAACTCCTGCTCCAGACGGTTATTTTCCAGCTGTACCTGGGCATCTTCCAGCTTCGCTACCAGACGCTCACGCTGCCATTGTAGGATTTCCGGCATATGGGCGCGCACTTTGACCACTTCGGCGGTGACGCCTTCCAGACGCTGCTCGATCAATGCTTTCAGCGCCTGACCTTCGGTTTCACGCGCGATGATAAAGTCATCCAACGTACCATCGAGAGCCGCGAGAATTTCAGCTGCAATGGCGTCGAGATCCTGCTCCTGGGCTGCCATCACGCCTGGCCAGCGCAGAATATCAACCGGGTTGATTTCCCCTTCGTCGCTCTGCATTTTCACCCAGTTCGCGGCAGTTACCAGCTGTTTAGCCAGTTTTTCGTTGAGAATCAGCTCACCTTGTGCGCTAACATCTGGTTCATAGCGCAGGGTACATTCCACTTTACCGCGCGTCAGACGAGAGCGAATACGCTCGCGAACGACAGGTTCAAGGCTACGGAACTGCTCCGGCAGACGAAAGTAAGTTTCCAGATAACGCTGGTTTACCGAGCGCATTTCCCAGGTTGCGCTCCCCCATTCACCCTTGATTTCACGCCGGGCGTAGGCGGTCATACTGCGGATCATAGACGTTCCTGTTTATAAAAGGAGAGGTGGAAGGATTATAGCCATCGATGCCTTGTCAGGATAGGAATAACCGCCGGAAGTCCGTATAATGCGCAGCCACATTTGTTTCAAGCCGGAGATTTCAATATGCGTCCAGCAGGCCGTAGCAATAATCAGGTGCGTCCCGTTACCCTGACTCGTAACTATACAAAACATGCAGAAGGCTCGGTGCTGGTCGAATTTGGCGATACCAAAGTGTTGTGTACCGCCTCTATTGAAGAAGGCGTGCCACGCTTCCTGAAAGGTCAGGGTCAGGGCTGGATCACCGCAGAATACGGTATGCTGCCGCGTTCTACTCATACCCGTAATGCCCGCGAAGCGGCGAAAGGTAAGCAGGGCGGCCGCACGATGGAAATCCAGCGTCTGATCGCTCGTGCATTGCGCGCCGCAGTAGATTTGAAAGCCCTCGGTGAGTTCACCATTACGCTGGATTGCGACGTACTTCAAGCCGATGGCGGCACCCGCACTGCTTCTATCACCGGTGCTTGTGTTGCACTAGCTGATGCCCTGAATAAACTGGTTGAAAATGGCAAGCTGAAAACCAATCCAATGAAAGGGATGGTAGCCGCGGTTTCTGTCGGTATTGTTAACGGTGAAGCGATTTGCGATCTGGAATACGTTGAAGACTCAGCGGCTGAAACGGACATGAACGTAGTGATGACCGAAGACGGGCGCATCATTGAAGTGCAGGGGACGGCAGAAGGCGAGCCGTTCACCCATGAAGAGCTACTCACCTTGTTGGCGCTTGCCCGAGGGGGAATCGAATCCATTGTAGCGACGCAGAAGGCGGCGCTGGCAAACTGATTTTTAAGGCGACTGATGAGTCGCCTTTTTTTTGTCTGTAGAAAAGTAAGATGAGGAGCGAAGGCATGAAACCATATCAGCGCCAGTTTATTGAATTTGCGCTTAGCAAGCAGGTGTTAAAGTTTGGCGAGTTTACGCTGAAATCCGGGCGAAAAAGCCCCTATTTCTTCAACGCCGGGCTGTTTAATACCGGGCGCGACCTGGCACTGTTAGGCCGTTTTTACGCTGAAGCATTGGTGGATTCCAGCATTGAGTTCGATCTGCTGTTTGGCCCTGCTTACAAAGGGATCCCGATTGCCACCACAACCGCCGTGGCGCTGGCGGAGCATCATGACCTGGACCTGCCGTACTGCTTTAACCGCAAAGAAGCAAAAGATCACGGTGAAGGCGGCAATCTGGTTGGTAGCGCGTTACAAGGGCGTGTGATGCTGGTGGATGATGTGATCACCGCCGGGACGGCGATTCGCGAGTCGATGGAAATTATTCAGGCCAATGGCGCGACGCTTGCTGGCGTGCTGATTTCGCTCGATCGTCAGGAACGGGGTCGCGGCGAGATTTCGGCGATTCAGGAAGTTGAGCGTGATTACAACTGCAAAGTGATCTCTATCATCACCCTGAAAGACCTGATAGCCTACCTGGAAGAGAAGCCAGAAATGGCGGAACATCTGGCGGCGGTTAAGGCCTACCGCGAAGAGTTTGGCGTTTAAAAATATGCGCTGCGCAGGGTTTTTGCTGTGCGCAGCGTGATGCGCTTTAAGATATCGTGTTAATCTGCTTTCGCCAGCAGTGGCAATAGCGTTTCCGGCCTTTTGTGCCGGGAGGGTCGGCGAGTCGCCGACTTAACGCCAGTAGTTTGTCCATATACCCAAAGCCGCTTCATTGTACTTAAGTACGCTTCGCGTACGTCGCGCTGACGCGCTCAGTACAGTTACGCGCCTTAGGGATGGTTTGATGGTATTGCCGCTGTTGGTGCCTCTTTTGGCCGCCGTGATGTGGAGAGTGGAATGGATGCTACCCGGATAACCCTTCTGGCGCTCGATTTGTTCGGCTCGCCGGGCTGGAGTGCCGATAAAGAAATACAGCGACTGTATGCGCTCAGTAATCATGTCGGACGCCATTACCGACGCATTATTCTTTCTAAGCGCCACGGTGGTCAGCGGATGGTGCTAGCCCCTGATTACTTGCTCAAAACCGTACAGCGCAACATTCTTAAGAACGTACTTTCACGATTTCCGCTTTCCCCTTTTGCTACCGCCTACCGGCCAGGTTGCCCAATCGTCAGCAACGCGCAGCCTCACTGCCAACAGTCGCAGATCCTGAAACTCGATATCGAAAACTTTTTCGATAGCATTAGCTGGTTACAGGTCTGGCGTGTGTTTAGCCAGGCTCAGGTGCCACGCAATGTGGTAACCATACTGACCTGGCTTTGTTGCTATAACGACGCGTTACCGCAGGGGGCGCCAACTTCGCCTGCCATTTCCAATCTTGTGATGCGCCGTTTTGATGAGTGCATTGGGGCATGGTGCCAGACACGAGGAATTATCTATACCCGCTACTGCGATGACATGACCTTTTCAGGTCACTTCAATGCCAGTCAGGTTAAAAATAAAGTGTGCGGATTGTTAGCGGAACTGGGCCTGAGCCTCAATCAACGCAAAAGCTGCCTGGTCGCGGCCTGTAAGCGCCAGCAGGTAACCGGGATTGTTGTTAATCACAAACCACAGCTTGCCCGTGAAGCGCGCCGGGCGCTGCGTCAGGAGGTGCATTTGTGCCAGAAATATGGCGTTATTTCGCATCTTAGTCATCGTGGTGAACTTGATCCTTCAGGCGATCTCCACACACAGGCAACGGCGTATCTGTATGCTTTGCAGGGAAGAATAAACTGGTTATTGCAAATCAACCCTGAGGATGAGGCCTTTAAACAGGCGAGGGAAAGTGTAAAGCGAATGCTGGTGGCATGGTAAGAAAAGCGTCAGGCAGACGTTTCTGCCTGAACGTTTAGGGGAGAATTACTGCAACTGCGCAGCAATCAGTGGCCAGCGGGCGTCAAAATCATCCGTCGGGCGGTATTTAAACTCGCTGCGGACAAAGCGTGACAGCATACCTTCACAAAATGCCAGCAACTGGCTTGCCAGCAGCGTTTCATCGGTGGTGTAACCTTCACCCTCACGCATTCTTTTTTCACGCAACACCTGACGCAACTGCGCTTCAATACGCTCGAACAGTTGGTTGATGCGCCCTTGCAGGCGGTCTTGTTCAAACATCAGCGCATGCCCGGTAAGGATGCGGGTCAGGCCAGGATTACGCTCACCAAAACCGAGGAGCAACAACACAATCAGACGCAGGCGCGTAGTGGTGTCCTTCTCATCTTTCAGAATCAGATTGATGCGAGTAATCAGGCTATCTTCGATAAACTCAATCAGGCTATCGAACATGCGGGTTTTACTGGGGAAGTGGCGATACAGAGCCGCTTCGGAAACGCCGACAGAGGCGGCCAGTTTCGCTGTCGTGATACGTTGGCTTCCATCGCTGGATTCCAGCATCAGCGCCAGAGACTGAAGTATTTCTTCGCGACGGTTCCTTTTCGCAGTTTGTTTTTCTGCCATGTTACAAAATACCCCTGAAAATAAGCACTTGCCAGGCGGCACCCACGCTATGACCGCAAACGAAATGTTTGCGGCAATGTTATGACGTTATTCGGATGCGTATGTGTTACTGACGACCAGAGTGACCAAAGCCGCCTTCACCGCGATCGGTGGCGTCGAAATCTTCCACCAGATTAAATTCGGCCTGTACCACCGGAACAAAAATCATCTGCGCGATACGTTCGCCAGGTTGAATGGTGAAGCTGTCCTGACCACGGTTCCACACGGAGATCATCAACTGCCCCTGATAGTCAGAATCGATCAATCCCACCAGGTTACCAAGCACGATACCGTGTTTATGTCCCAATCCGGAGCGCGGCAGCATCATCGCCGCCAGTGAAGGGTCGGCGATATGAATCGCCAACCCGGTAGGTACCAGGGTGGTGTCGCCCGGCGCCAGTTCTACGGCGTCGTCGAGACAGGCGCGCAGGTCAAGTCCGGCAGAACCAGAAGTGGCATAAGTCGGGAGCGGAAATTCCTTCCCAACGCGCGGGTCCAGAATCTTAACGTCGATTTTTTTCATCATAACGGGTCACGATCTCGTCGAGTAATAATTGGCCAAGGAGCTCTTTACGCTCAAGCGGTAAGACTTTATCTCCGTCTTGCCAGAAAAGGTGTAATGCATTGCTGTCGCTGTTAAATCCTTGAGTTGGTCGGGAAACATCGTTCGCGCAGATCAGATCAAGGTTTTTACGAATACGTTTTTGCCGGGCGTATTCTTCCACATTATTTGTTTCGGCCGCAAATCCAACAACATAAGGCCTTTGGTCTTTTAGTGCGGCAACTCCAGCGACGATATCAGGGTTTTTGACCATTTTTATTGTTAATTCATCCCCCTGAGTCGCCTGCTTTTTGATTTTTTCACTGGCGACAGCGGCTGCGCGATAATCAGCCACGGCGGCGCAACCGATAAAAATATTTTGCTGCTGTACAGAGGCCTTCACAGCGGCTTCCATCTCCAGTGCGGTCATCACATCAACACGTTTAACAAACGGCGGTGTCGGTAGTGAAACCGGTCCGGAAACCAGCGTAACGTTCGCTCCGCGACGGGCAGCGGCAGCGGCGATAGCAAAGCCCATCTTTCCGGAGCTGTGGTTGGAGATGTAACGCACCGGATCGAGCGGTTCACGCGTCGGGCCGGCGGTAATCATAATGTTCAGATGTTTCAGGTCGTTGACGGGCGAAAAATGCGCTACCGCCATATCCACAATGGTTAATGGATCGAGCATTCGCCCAGGGCCGATATCACCACAGGCCTGACTGCCGCTATCTGGCCCCCAGATCAGCAAACCACGTGAGGCAAGTACCTCTAAATTATGTTGGGTAGCCGTAGCACGATACATCTGCTGGTTCATGGCTGGCAGTACGGCTACAGGCGCAGGTGTAGCCAGACAAATCGTCGATACCAGGTCATTCGCCATTCCGGAAGCAACACGGGCAATTAAATCTGCCGTGGCAGGGGCGAGAATCACTAAATCAGCCCATTTACCCAGCTCAATATGGCCCATAGCGGCTTCGGCTGCCGGGTCCAGCAGACTGTCGGAAACGGGATAACCAGAAACTGCCTGTAAGCTAAGTGGGGTGATAAAGGCTTTTGCCGCTTCGGTCATGGCTACGCGGACGTCTGCTCCGCGATCGCGCAAACGACGCACCAGCTCAGGGGTTTTATAGGCAGCAATACCGCCGCTGACGCCGAGAACGATTTTTTTACCGGCCAGGCTCATGATGATTTTTCCTGTAGGGGGACACCAGAAGTTGGCGATTTTATCACAATACTTTTGTTGTCGTGCTTTCACCTGAGAATCACTTTGCGAGGCGCTTTCCAGGATTGAAAACTGGCCGTCGATTTAACCAAACGTCTATGACAGGATGCGCTCTCCACAAAGGAGGTGAAGGTGAAAAGCAATGTAGAATTGTTGATGCCACGCGAAAAAATGCTGAAGTTGGGCATTGGCGCGTTAACGGATGTTGAACTGCTGGCGTTATTTCTGCGTACGGGTACGCGCGGTAAGGATGTGTTAACCCTGGCGAAAGAGATGCTGGAGAATTTTGGGTCGCTTTACGGCTTGTTATCCTCTGAATATGAACAATTTAGTGGCGTTCATGGAATTGGTGTGGCGAAATTCGCCCAGTTGAAGGGAGTTGCGGAACTGGCGCGGCGTTACTACAACGTGCGGATGCGCGAAGAAAGCCCGTTGCTCAGCCCGGAGATGACGAGGGAGTTTTTACAAAGCCAACTTACGGGAGAGGAACGAGAGATCTTTATGGTGATCTTTCTCGATTCCCAACACCGGGTCCTTACTCACAGCCGACTCTTTTCCGGCACGTTAAATCATGTGGAAGTCCATCCACGAGAAATTATTCGTGAAGCGATAAAAATAAACGCCTCGGCGCTGATCCTTGCCCATAATCACCCTTCTGGTTGTGCTGAACCCAGTAAAGCGGATAAACTCATTACCGAACGGATAATAAAAAGTTGTCAGTTCATGGATTTACGCGTGCTCGACCATATCGTGATTGGGCGTGGAGAATATGTTTCTTTTGCCGAACGCGGCTGGATTTAATCCGCTATGCGCGATCCTTCGGGATCTTTGTCTGTTCGGGACTTGAGCACATCGCCGAGTCAGCGTATACTACGCCACCTTTGAGAATCTCGGGTTTGGCATTTGGGCCTGGCAATCGAGAGTTCACATAGAACTGCGATGACCGGGCTGTAAAGCCTGACGAGGCGCCAATACCCCATACGAAGCTCGAGCTAATTTGATTTTTGGAGAATAGACATGTCCCGAGTCTGCCAAGTTACTGGCAAGCGTCCGGTGACCGGTAACAACCGTTCCCACGCACTGAACGCGACTAAACGCCGTTTCCTGCCGAACCTGCACTCTCACCGTTTCTGGGTTGAGAGCGAGAAGCGTTTTGTCACCCTGCGCGTATCTGCTAAAGGTATGCGTGTAATCGATAAAAAAGGCATCGATACAGTTCTGGCTGAACTGCGTGCCCGTGGCGAAAAGTACTAAGTACTTAGAGGAAATAAATCATGGCTAAAGGTATTCGTGAGAAAATCAAGCTGGTTTCTTCTGCTGGTACTGGTCACTTCTATACCACTACGAAGAACAAACGTACTAAGCCGGAAAAACTGGAACTGAAAAAGTTCGATCCAGTTGTTCGCCAGCACGTGATCTACAAAGAAGCGAAAATCAAATAATTTTCGCTTTGATGTAACGAAAAACCTCGCTCCGGCGGGGTTTTTTGTTATCTGCATGCCCCCATATTGACTGCATCTGTTCATTCCTGGAGATGCTATGCCTGAATTACCCGAAGTTGAAACTAGCCGTCGCGGCATAGAACCGCATCTCGTTGGTGCAATCATTCTTCATGCGGTGGTGCGCAACGGACGCTTGCGCTGGCCGGTTTCGGAAGAAATCTACCGTTTAAGCGATCAACCAGTGCTTAGCGTGCAGCGGCGGGCTAAATATCTGCTGCTGGAGCTGCCTGAGGGCTGGATTATCATTCATTTGGGGATGTCTGGCAGCCTGCGCATCCTTCCAGAAGAGCTTCCCCCTGAAAAGCATGACCATGTGGATTTGGTGATGAGCAACGGTAAAGTGCTGCGCTACACCGACCCGCGCCGCTTTGGTGCCTGGCTGTGGGCCAAAGAGCTGGAAGGCCATAATGTGCTGGCACATCTTGGGCCGGAGCCGCTTAGCGACGATTTCAACGGTGAGTACCTGCATCAGAAGTGCGCGAAGAAAAAAACGGCGATTAAACCGTGGCTGATGGATAACAAGCTGGTGGTAGGCGTAGGGAATATCTACGCCAGCGAATCTCTGTTTGCGGCGGGGATCCATCCGGATCGGCTGGCATCGTCTCTCTCGCTAGCAGAATGTGAACTGTTGGCACGAGTGATTAAAACGGTGTTGCTGCGTTCAATTGAGCAGGGCGGCACGACGCTGAAAGATTTTCTACAAAGCGACGGTAAACCTGGCTATTTCGCTCAGGAATTGCAGGTTTACGGGCGAAAAGGCGAGCCGTGTCGGGTGTGCGGTACGCCGATTGTGGCGTCTAAACATGCGCAGCGGGCAACGTTTTATTGCAAGCACTGCCAGAAATAATTGATGCTTGCCGGATGGCATACCATCCGGCATAAACGCTACGCTAACTTCGCCATCAGCGCCTGATGGACATTCTCCGGCAGGAAATGGGTGACATCGCCCTGATGGCGCGCCACTTCTTTAACCAGCGATGAAGAGATAAACGACCACTCTTTTGAAGGCATCAGAAACACACTTTCCAGTTCCGGCATTAAGTGGCGATTCATATGCGCCAGCTGCATTTCATATTCAAAATCCGCCACCGCACGCAGGCCACGAATCAGCACCGTAGCGCGTTGATTACGTGCGAAGTTCGCCATCAAATCACTAAACCCGACCACTTCCACGTTTCCCAGATGCGCGGTTGCCTGCTGTGCCAGCGCCACACGCTCTTCCAGAGTAAACATCGGTTTTTTACTGGGGCTGGCGGCAATCGCCAGAATAACGTGATCGAACATCTGCGTGGCGCGCGTCACGATATCGATATGACCATTGGTAATGGGATCGAAAGTACCCGGATAAATCGCCCGTTTTTGCATAACAACCTCAATGCGTTTTCGGTGGCAGGTAAGGTTCCAGCAGTTGAAGCAGACGCTGTAGCGCGCCCTGGTTTTGATACAGCACTTCAACGGCATGACGGCCATAGAAACTACGGTAATCGGCGTCGGTGAGTAAAGAGGAAACCTCTTTTGCAAGCGTAGTGGCATCGGTGACGGTAATCAGCCCGCTTGCCTGCTCCAGCCGCGCGCAAATGTCTTTAAAGTTAAAGGTATGCGGCCCCATCAACACCGGGATAGCGTGTGCGGCGGCCTCCAGCGGATTATGCCCACCGCGTTCAACCAGTGAACCGCCAACAAACGCGAGATCGGCAATACCGTACAGCAACATCAGTTCGCCCATCGTATCGCCAACCACCACTTGTGTACTGGCGGAAGGGACCTCTCCGGAAGAGCGTGTGATATAGCTTAGTCCAGCCTGGCGGACAAGGTTAATCGCATCCGGGAAGCGTTCCGGATGACGGGGTACCAGGATGAGCAATAAATTCGGGAACTGTTGTAACAGCGCCTGATGGGCGGCAATCACTACGCTCTCTTCGCCATCATGAGTACTGGTGGCAATCCATACCGGACGATGCGGCGCCCACTGGCGGCGCAGTGTTACTGCTTTAGCGGCCAACTGTGGCGTCACTGAAATATCGAATTTCAGGCTACCGGTGACGGTGACCTGATTATTTTTTGCACCTAGCGTCACAAAGCGCGCAGCATCTTCTTCATTTTGCGCAGCAATCAGCGTAATACGGCGGAGCAAGCGACGAACAAATTTACCCAGTTTGGCGTAACCTGCGGCAGAGCGTGCAGAGAGTCGCGCATTAGCGATAACCAGTGGAATTTTACGTTTATGTAGCGCCGCAATCAGGTTAGGCCATAGTTCGGTTTCCATAATCAACACCAGTTTTGGGTCGACTTTATTCAGGAAACGGTTGAGCGCATCGGGCAGATCGTAAGGCAGATAGACGTGCTGAACATCTTTTCCAAAAGCCGATTGTACGCGCTCCGAACCAGTCGGCGTCATAGTCGTGACTGTGATTGGTAAATCAGGATAGCGATGACGCAGCGCGCGCACCAACGGGATTGCCGCCAGGGTTTCACCGACGGAGACGGAGTGCAGCATAATGCCGCCTGGTGTTAGCGGATGGCGGTAAAAACCGTAACGTTCACCCCAGCGTTTTCGATAGGCCGGAGCCTTACGTCCGCGCACCCAGAGCCGTATCCAGATTAGCGGCTGAATAAGGTAGAGAAGGGCGGTGTAAAGCAATTCGAGCATAATAAATAGCTGACTTATGGATGTGCTGGGGATTCTATGTATTTAACGATGGCTTTACCATTACTTTTCCCGTTTTTGACTTAAATAGCTTCAGTTTGGTCTGATCTGCCGCTACATCTTCATTTTTTTTGTATTTTTATGCGATTCATTGAAACTCGGCCCCATTTTCAACTCTACATAGGCCATACCGACATTATCGATATGCTTTTTTTATCTATTTGATTTTTATGATTAAAACATATTTCGTGTATAAAAATCATTCGGGTCGGATTGCTGCGAAAGAAATGATACACTAGCACGTCAAGTAAGTGCGTTATCAGTATTCAGGTAGCTGTTGAGCCTGGGGCGGTAGCGTGCTTTTTTTCTGCTTAACTTAATCAGACAATCACACAAAAGAGTCGCTAGTGGAAAAGCCATTTCGAAAAATTCTGGTCATAAAGATGCGATATCATGGAGATATGTTATTAACTACTCCTGTCATCAGTACGCTCAAGCAGAATTATCCTGATGCAAAAATCGATATGCTGCTTTATCAGGATACCATCCCTATTTTGTCTGAAAACCCGGAAATTAATGCGCTCTACGGGATAAGCAATAAAGGTGCGGGAACATTCGATAAAATTAAAAATGTGCTTTCGTTGATAAAAACTCTGCGTGCGAATAATTATGACCTGGTCATTAATCTTACGGATCAGTGGATGGTGGCGCTGCTGGTACGTTTTTTACCCGCACGGATGAAAATATCGCAACTTTATGGTCATCGGCAGCATGGCATTTGGAAAAAAAGCTTCACACACTTAGCGCCAATACACGGCACACATATTGTTGAGCGTAATTTATCGGTCCTTGAGCCATTAGGTATTACCGATTTCTACACCGACACAACAATGAGTTACGCCGAAGATTGCTGGAAGAAGATGCGCCAGGAGTTAGATGCCCTGGGCGTAAAAGATCATTATGTTGTGATCCAACCGACAGCGCGTCAGATATTTAAGTGCTGGGATAACGATAAATTTTCTAAGGTTATCGATGCGCTGCAACAGCGAGGGTATCAGGTTGTCCTGACCTGTGGACCTTCGGCAGATGATCTCGCCTGTGTAGATGAAATAGCGCAAGGCTGCCAAACAAAACCTATCACTGGCCTTGCTGGTAAAACGCGGTTTCCTGAACTGGGTGCGTTAATTGATCATGCTGTGCTTTTTATTGGCGTGGATTCTGCGCCGGGGCATATTGCGGCAGCGGTGAAGACGCCAGTTATTAGCCTATTTGGGGCCACTGATCATGTATTCTGGCGCCCATGGACCGAGAATATTATTCAGTTCTGGGCGGGGAATTATCAGAAAATGCCGACCCGGCATGAACTTGACCGCAACAAAAAATATCTTTCTGTTATTCCAGCGGAAGATGTGATCGCCGCTACGGAAAAGCTGTTGCCAGAAGATGTCCCTTCAGCTGACAGGAATGCACAATTATGATCGTGGCGTTTTGTTTATATAAATATTTTCCATTTGGTGGGCTTCAACGTGACTTTATGCGTATTGCATCAACAGTTGCTGCACGGGGCCACCATGTTCGGGTCTATACGCAGTCGTGGGAAGGTGATTGCCCGAAAGCATTTGAGCTTATTCAGGTGCCAGTTAAGTCCCATACCAACCATGGACGCAATGCAGAATATTATGCCTGGGTACAAAATCATCTCAAAGCGCATCCCGCTGATCGCGTTGTTGGGTTTAATAAGATGCCAGGGTTGGATGTTTATTTTGCCGCTGATGTTTGTTACGCCGAGAAAGTTGCGCAAGAAAAAGGTTTTTTATATCGTTTAACATCACGATATCGCCATTATGCCGCATTTGAGCGAGCGACTTTCGAGCAGGGTAAATCGACGAAACTTATGATGCTGACCGATAAGCAAATCGCCGATTTCCAAAAGCATTATCAAACTGAATCTGAACGTTTTCAAATTCTTCCTCCCGGTATTTATCCGGACAGAAAATACAGCGAGCAAATCCCAAACAGTCGTGAAATTTATCGCCAGAAAAATGGCATAAAAGAGCAACAAAACTTATTACTGCAGGTTGGATCAGATTTTGGCCGTAAAGGTGTGGATCGCTCAATTGAAGCTTTGGCATCGTTACCGGAATCATTACGTCACAATACGCTTTTATTTGTTGTTGGCCAGGATAAACCGCGGAAATTTGAAGCGTTGGCAGAAAAACTCGGCGTGCGGAGCAATGTGCATTTCTTCTCTGGCCGCAATGATGTGTCAGAATTAATGGCAGCCGCTGATTTATTACTGCATCCCGCCTATCAGGAAGCCGCGGGTATCGTTCTTCTTGAAGCGATCACTGCTGGATTACCTGTTTTAACAACTGCGGTATGTGGGTATGCGCATTATATTGCGGATGCCAATTGTGGAACGGTCATCGCTGAACCTTTCTCCCAGGAACAATTAAATGAAGTTTTACGTAAAGCGTTAACTCAGTCTCCGTTACGAATGGCCTGGGCGGAGAATGCTCGCCATTATGCCGATACTCAGGATTTGTATAGCCTGCCAGAGAAAGCCGCAGATATCATTACAGGTGGTTTAGATGGTTGAATTAAAAGAGCCGCTTGCCACACTTTGGCGTGGTAAAGATGCTTTTGCAGAAGTCAAAAAACTGAACGGCGAGGTCTTTCGTGAACTGGAGACTCGTCGCACATTACGCTTTGAGCTGTCCGGGAAAAGCTATTTTCTTAAATGGCACAAAGGGACGACTTTAAAAGAAATTATAAAAAACCTGCTCTCATTGCGGATGCCCGTTTTAGGCGCAGACAGAGAGTGGCACGCTATTCATCGCCTGAGTGATGTTGGCGTTGATACAATGAAGGGCATTGGGTTTGGTGAAAAAGGGTTAAATCCATTAACTCGCACATCATTTATTATTACCGAAGATCTCACTCCCACGATTAGCCTTGAAGATTATTGTGCTGATTGGGCAGTCAACCCGCCTGATATACGTGTAAAGCGTATGCTGATTACACGAGTGGCAACCATGGTGCGTAAAATGCACGCCGCAGGGATAAATCACCGCGACTGCTACATTTGCCACTTTTTGCTTCATTTGCCATTTACTGGCCGGGAAGATGAATTAAAAATTTCGGTTATCGATCTGCATCGGGCACAGATACGCGCAAAAGTACCACGCCGTTGGCGGGATAAAGATTTGATTGGTTTGTATTTCTCATCAATGAATATTGGGCTGACGCAGAGAGATATCTGGCGATTTATGAAGGTTTATTTTGGGATGCCTTTACGCGAAGTTTTATTACAGGAAGGTAACTTAATTAAAAAAGCAGAAATTAAGGCGCAAAAAATAAAAGAAAGAACAATAAGAAAAAAGCTTTAAATATTCATTGCTTATAATAAGGGTTTGAAAATTGTTAAATCTTAGAAGCTTCGTTGCTAAGAAACAAGATTTATTTCGACACGAAATATCGAATGTTAAACATTTGCATATAGCATTATGCTTTGACCGTGGTTTCATAATGCCGGCGGGCGTTGCATTATATTCAATTATTTCAAATAATAGCAATATTAATCTTCATTTTCACCTTCTTGTTTCAGGAATAAGCGAAAGCGAATGCTCAGTATTTTCAGAGTTAGAGGGACCAAATACGTCAATATCAATATATCATGTGACAGATAAATTTGATATTAATCCGGACACTCTGATTCTGGGAATTCCTTTATCAACATGCTTGCGTTTTTTAATTCCAGAAGTTGTTGATGATAAAATAACAAATATACTTTATCTTGATTGTGATATTATATGTAATGGTTCTTTATATGATCTTGTTGATTACGATTTAAAAGATTATATAGCATGTGTCATCTCTGACTCGCCAGATATGCAAGAGCGTGTGAAAAAATTAGACTATGGTATTGATTTTATAAATTATTTTAATGCCGGAGTTATGCTTATTAATATCAGTGCGTGGAAAAAAGAAAATATAACACAAAAGGCGCTGGAGATGATCAATAATGGGAAGGTATATAGGTACGCAGACCAAGATGTATTAAATATTTTGCTCAATGGACGCTTATATTACATCAATAAAAAATATAATAATAAGACAACATTATCAGTAATATGTGACGAAGAACAAAAAAACTTACCCAACACAATCATAATGCATTATGTCACTCAAAATAAACCATGGTATAAAATATTTAGAGCCAAAAACTTTGAACATTATTTTTATAATTCACCGTGGAAATATCATAAAAGGATGTTAGCACCATCATCAAGTGATATTAGATTAAAAGCTAAAGTATATTGGGCCGAAGGAAAATATAGCAAAGCCATTTCTTATTATTACCATTATCTTCGCGCTAAATTATTCGGTGTGAAAATTTAGATGGGAAATTAATATAATTATGAAAATAGCATTTATCGGCGAAGCTGTTTCTGGATTTGGCGGCATGGAAACAGTCATTCGTGATGTTATTACTACCTTCAGGCAACAACATATCCATAGTGAAATGTTTTTCTTTTGTCGTAATGATAAAATGGATAAAGGATGGCTGGAAGGTATTAAGTACTCGTGTTCATTTTCCAATATTCGCTTAGGTTTTTTGCGTCGGGCGAAACACATTCATGCTTTAAGCAAATGGCTTCAGGATTGTCAGCCAGATGTTGTTATTTGTATTGACGTTATCTCGTGTTTGTATGCGGCCAAAGCACGTAAAAAATCAGGAATTGATGTGCCAGTATTTTCATGGCCGCATTTTTCTTTAGATCACAAAAAACATGCTGAATATATCACCTGTGCCGACTATCATTTAGCAATCAGCTCTGGCATTAAACAGCAAATGATTAATCGGGGTGTACCAGAATCGACGATAAATGTTATTTTTAATCCAGTCGAAGCTAAAGACACAGTCATTCCAGCGCCTGAGGAAGGCGAAACGGCAACGTTCATTTATGTTGGGCGTATGAAATTCGAGGGCCAGAAGCGGGTTAAAGACCTCCTTGATGGCTTATCACAAGCGCAAGGTAACTGGAAACTCCATGTATTGGGGGATGGTTCCGATTTCGAAAAATGCCAGGCTTATGGTAGAGAATTAAATATTGATGATCGAATTGTCTGGTATGGTTGGCAACAACATCCCTGGGAATTGGTCCAGCAAGATATTAAAAAAGTGAGTGCGTTATTACTCACATCATCTTTTGAAGGTTTCCCAATGACCCTACTTGAAGCCTTGTCATGGGGAATTCCTTGCATCAGCGCCGATTGTGTATCCGGGCCTGCTGACATTATTCAACCTGATGTTAATGGTCATCTGTATCAACCGGGAGATATTGCTGGTTTTGTAACTCTTCTCAATAAATATATAGCAGGTGAAATTTATATCGAACATGAAAAAATTCCTGCGTCGATCGATAAATTTTACCAATCGAAGTATTACGATAGATTACATAAGATAATTATTTCTGCTATTTCCCGGAGGAAATAATGCAGCAGGTGTTTTTCCAGGAAACTGAGTTTCTTAATTCAGTTATTGATTATAATCATAAAGTAGAAACAGAAAATCTTTGTCTGGACATCGCTTATGGAACTGACAAAAATTTTCTATTTGGTTGCGGAATTTCGATTGCTTCAATATTAAAGTATAATGAAGGAAGTCGATTGTGTTTCCATATTTTTACTGACTATTTTGGTGATGATGATCGTAAGTATTTTGATGCCCTGGCGCTGCAGTATAAAACCAGAATTAAAATATATCTGATTAATGCTGATCGACTCCGCTCATTGCCTAGCACTAAGAACTGGACTCATGCAATATATTTTCGCTTTGTTATTGCAGATTACTTTATTAATAAGGCGTCTAAAGTCCTTTATCTGGATGCAGATATCATTTGTCAGGGGAGTATTGAGCCACTAATTAATTTCTCATTTCCTGACAATAAAGTCGCAATGGTTGTTACAGAAGGGCAAACTGACTGGTGGGAAAAACGCGCACATTCGTTAGGTGTTGCGGGAATTGCTAAAGGTTACTTTAACTCCGGTTTTTTATTGATTAATACTGACCAATGGGCTGTTCAGCAGGTTTCTGCACGAGCCATTGCAATGCTAAATGATCCAGAAATAGTCAAAAAAATAACACATCCTGATCAGGATGTATTAAATATGTTGCTGGCAGACAGACTTATTTTTGCTGATATAAAATATAACACCCAGTTTAGCTTAAACTATCAACTCAAAGAAAGTTTTACAAACCCAGTAACCAACGATACTATTTTTATCCACTATATCGGTCCAACCAAGCCCTGGCATGATTGGGCCTGGGATTATCCTGTATCACAAGCCTTTATGGAGGCAAAAAATGCTTCGCCATGGAAGAGTACGGCGTTGCTAAAACCGAACAATAGCAATCAATTAAGATATAGCGCAAAACATATGCTTAAAAAGCATAGATATCTAAAAGGATTTAGCAATTATCTTTTTTATTTTATTGAAAAGATAAAGCATTAAAACTGGGAAACTATAAAGTAATGATATAAGGGTAGCATTGTGGACTCATTTCCTGCCATAGAGATAGATAAAGTTAAAGCCTGGGATTATCGGCTAGTTAATATAAATACTTCTGAATGTTTAAATGTTGCCTATGGTGTCGATGCTAATTATCTTGATGGTGTAGGTGTTTCCATCACATCAATTGTTCTAAACAATCGACATATTAATCTTGATTTTTATATTATTGCTGACGTTTATAATGATGGTTTTTTTCAAAAAGTCGCAAAGCTTGCAGAGCAATACCAATTAAGAATCACGCTATATAGAATTAACACTGATAAGCTCCAGTGCTTGCCTTGTACGCAGGTCTGGTCAAGAGCAATGTACTTCCGTTTATTTGCATTTCAATTATTGGGTTTAACGCTTGATCGTTTGCTTTATCTTGATGCAGATGTTGTTTGTAAAGGCGATATTAGCCAACTATTGCATCTGGATTTAAACGGAGCGGTTGCTGCTGTTGTTAAAGATGTTGAGCCAATGCAGGAAAAGGCGGTATCCAGGTTGTCTGATCCTGAATTACTTGGGCAGTACTTTAATTCCGGCGTCGTTTATTTAGACTTAAAAAAATGGGCTGACGCAAATCTAACAGAAAAAGCGTTGTCTATTCTTATGAGTAAAGATAATGTTTATAAATACCCTGATCAGGATGTTATGAATATCTTACTGAAAGGGATAACAATATTTTTGCCTCGTGAGTACAATACAATTTATACAATAAAAGTGAATTAAAAGACAAAACACATCAAAACTATAAAAAGCTGATTACAGAAAGTACTCTGCTTATTCATTATACAGGGTGCAACTAAACCGTGGCACAAATGGGCAATTTATCCATCGGTAAAATACTATAAAATAGCTTTAGAAAATTCACCATGGAAAGATGACTCTCCACGAGATGCAAAATCAATTATTGAATTTAAAAAAAGATATAAACATCTTTTAGTGCAGCATAATTATATCTCAGGAATTATAGCAGGAGTCTGTTATCTTTGCCGAAAATATTACCGTAATAACATTTAACTGGTTTATTATGATTCAGAAGAGCAAGATCAAAGACTTGGTTGTTTTTACCGATGAAAACAATTCAAAGTACCTCAATGTATTAAATGACTTTTTGTCTTATAATATTAATATCATCAAAGTGTTTCGTTCTATTGATGATACAAAAGTCATGCTTATTGACACCGATTACGGTAAGTTGGTGCTTAAGGTATTTTCTCCAAAAATTAAACGTAACGAGCGTTTTTTAAAATCTCTATTAAAAGGAGATTATTACGAACGCCTTTTTGAACAAACCCAAAAAGTACGAAATGAAGGATTACATACTCTCAATGATTTTTATTTATTAGCAGAGCGAAAAACCTTACGATTTGTTCATACATATATCATGATCATCGAGTATATTGATGGCATAGAGTTGTGTGATATGCCCGATATTGATGATGTGCTAAAAAATAAAATTCAGCAATCAATTAATGCCTTGCATCAACATGGCATGGTTTCTGGTGATCCTCATCGTGGTAACTTCATTATAAAAAATGGTGAAGTTCGAATTATTGATCTCTCCGGGAAACGTGCTTCAGCGCAGCGGAAAGCGAAAGACCGTCTTGATTTAGAGCGTCATTACGGTATTAAAAATGAGATTAAGGATCTTGGTTATTATCTTTTAGTTTATCGTAAAAAAATACGCAATATTATGCGGCGTTTGAAAGGAAAACCAGCACGCTAAAAGCAGAAATATCCCACAATTACGCGTCTTCGGTAGTCATTTTTATACGGAGTTATTTATTTCACAGGTTTATCATGAAGAATATTCGATACATTGACAAAAAAGATGTTGAAAACCTGATTGAAAATAAAACATCTGATGATGTTATTATTTTTCTATCTGGTCCCACATCGCAAAAGACGCCTTTGTCGGTATTACGGGCAAAGGATATTATTGCTGTCAATGGTTCAGCGCAATATCTGTTAAGTCATAATATTATTCCATTTATTTATGTACTTACAGATGTTCGCTTTTTACATCAGCGTCGTGATGATTTTTATAATTTTAGCCAGAGAAGTCGTTATACCATCGTAAACGTTGACGTTATGAACACGCCTCCGAAGAAGATAAACTTTATATCCTCCAGAATTGTCTCGTACTACGGTCATTTTACCGTAGAGAAAAAGGTGGATTTATAAAGAAGATTAAATTCAACATATTAAGACAGATTCATAAAGAACTGCTGATCTCTGTACCGTTATCTAAAAAAGGCCGCCTGGTTGGATTTTGCAAGGACATTAGTCTTGGTTATTGCTCATGCCATACTATTGCCTTTGCTGCAATCCAGATAGCATATTCACTGAAGTATGCGCGGGTCATTTGTTCCGGCCTGGATTTAACGGGTAGTTGTTCGCGTTTTTATGACGAAGATAAGAATCCTATGCCTTCGGAGTTGAGTAAAGATTTATTAAAAATATTACCGTTTTTCCGCTTTATGCGTGACAATGTAGAAGATATTAACATTTATAATTTGTCTGATGATACAGCGATTCAATATGATATTATTCCATTTATGAAAGTATCAGAAATTGAAGAGTCTTGAGTTTGATAAAATAAGCTAATATCTTTTATACCTTTACGTTATTTTATAAAAATATTGGGGTTATTTAATAATGATTAAAAAAATAATATTTACCGTCACACCAATATTTTCTATACCGCCAAAAGGCGCTGCAGCGGTTGAAACATGGATTTATCAGGTCGCAAAAAGACTTTCGATTCCAGCAACTATCGCCTGTATTCGAAACGACGGTTACCCGACCTACACAAAAGTAAATGATAATTGTGATATTCACTACATTGGTTTTAGTCGAGTCTATAAACGACTTTTCCAAAAATGGACTCGACTTGATCCTGTGCCGTATTCTCAGCGCGTTTTAAATACTCAACCTAAAAATGCTGATCCGAAAGACTCAGTTATTGTTATCCACAATAGTATGAAGCTGTATAAACAGATTCGTAGTAGAAGCCCTCAAGCGCAGCTAGTCATGCACCTTCACAATGCTTTTGAACCAGGGCAGTTAGACAAAAATGCAAAAATAATTGTTCCCAGCCAGTTTCTGTTCGATTTCTATTCGGAAAAAATGCCTGATGCAGATATCGCTATTGTGCCTAATGGTTTTTGCTCTGAATCGTATGCACATGACAATACTGAAGATTTAAGGAAGACGTTTAACATTGATGCGAATGATACGGTGTTATTATTTGCAGGAAGGATATCGCCAGATAAAGGCTGTCTGATGCTTATGGATGCTTTCAATAAGCTGTGTAAGGATCGAGACAATCTTAAATTGGTTATCGTTGGTGATCCTTTTGCCAGTAAAAAAGGTGAAAAAGCTGAATATCAGAAAAAGGTTCTGGATGAAGCGAAAGCTATTGGCGCGCAATGTATCATGGCGGGTGGGCAGCCACCGGAGCAGATGCATAAATATTATCGCTTAGCAGATTTAGTTGTTGTTCCTTCCCAGGTAGAAGAAGCTTTTTGCATGGTAGCAGTTGAAGCGATGGCGGCTGGTAAACCTGTTCTTGCGAGTCAAAAAGGTGGGATAAACGAGTTTGTTCTGGAAGGAATAACAGGATATCACCTTGCAGAGCCTATGACATCTGAAAGTATTCTCGCGGATATTAAGCGAGTTTTAGCGGATGCTGACAGAGAGCAACTTGCTGAAAATGCCCGGAATTTTGTTTTCTCAAAATATAGCTGGGAACATGTAACTCAGTGCTTTGAAGCACAAATGCAAGACTGGTTTGGTTAAACAATTATTTGATTTGAAGAGCCTGCCTGACATTAACTTCAGGCAGGCTTTTTTTTATTTATTCCGCATTGCTAACAGTAAACCAACAATCAAGCCAATTGGTTTAAGATCAACTTCCTCAAAGTTACCTCGAATAATATAAAAACCTACAAGAGTTAAAAATAGTAGTAATTGACCATTATAAGGAGTGACCACAACTTTTTTTAATGTTGCATTAGCTGTTTCTTTGATAATAGAGACATACAGATAAAGTAAAGCGAGTAACCCTGCTAATCCTGCTGCAAACCAAATTGACAAAATAATGTTATGTGGCCCAATAGATTGCTTGCTTATCCAGGATGGAAAATCTACGACGCGTTTATTATAAATACTATGGTAAATATCATCTCCGTAGCCATATCCCTTGAGCGGATTTTCCATTATTAATGTCCAGGCCGTACCCTGAGTGCCATTGGTGTAGCGATTAGAACTGTCAGTTTGTTGAAGTTTATAAATAAGTCTGTCTTTGTTGGCATTATCAACTTTATAGGTAAATACACAAGCTGCCGCGACGGTAATAATTATGGAGGCCAGCATCAATAATTTCCACTGACGATTTAAGATTAACCATAGTAGAGTTACTATGAATACTGCCAGCCATGCACCACGCGAGAGCGTTCCTAATAACAGAAATAAGAAAACTGCACTAAAAATTACGAATGCTATTTTATAAGAGGTTTTCTTGATAAGCCAAAGGTTTAATAATGCTGGAAATAGAAACACCATTGAGTCGGAAATACTACGGTGTTCATAGGTCGAAAATGGCATTATTCCTTTATTATAATCCTGAATATAAAGAATAATCTCAACAAGGCAACGTAACCCAAGTCCGGTAACTAATGAGTATAGTACAACTTTACCGATGCTTTCATTATCTTCATCTTTTAATAATGCGGGTATAAGTAAACTATATGCAAAAAAACCTTTAAGCACCGTGTTACTGAATTCTTTAAAGCTTAGTTTCAGATCTGGTGATATGAAAGTGGCATATAAAAGAATGAGCGACAGTGCAAGGACACTATAAAAAAGATTATTTTTATAGAGTGATTTAAATGTTCCTGGAGCACGAAAAACTTGATAGATTACCGTAATAATCATTAGTATAGATATGATATGTTTATAACGGGTAACACCATCAAGGAAAAAGGTTGCGATAAAGAGGGATACCAATACTTTATTCCAGTATGGTTTCCAGTTCTCTTTATTACGCAGCGCCAGCGAGGCTGTTAACATTGCTTCTCCACCATCTTAATAATATAGAACGTGTTAATCAGAATTGATTTTTTTAAATACGGTTTCTGCAGCCAGATGAGCAAGATCTTTATCCGGTGCCATGCAAACTACCTGATTCTTCCCATAACCGCCAATTAATCCCGGGTCTGTAGGTCCATAAACTGTGATATTGGGTTTATCGAGTGCCGCAGTTAAATGGCTTAATCCTGTATCGACTGACACAACAAATTTAGCTCCAGCCAGCACACGGGCAACGCCTTCCAGAGTCATCTTCGGCAGTACGTCGACATAATCAAAGCCTTCCGCCAGTCTTTTTGCCCGCTCTTCTTCATGCGGTGCTCCCCACGGTAGTTTAATTCGAATCCCTGAACCTGCCAGTAAACCAATTAATTCTCGCCAGTGCTCTTCCGGCCAGTGTTTATCATCGCGGGTGGTCGCATGAAGGAATACAGCATACTCCCCAACATCCGGTAGTGGATTTGTCAGGAAATGCTGCGCAATAGCATAATCGCCCTGGGCCTGCGGTTTGCTATACCCAAGGCTTTTTGCAAACAGTTCACGGGTACGTTCTACAGCATGCTGCTGTTTCGCAATATGATGCTTACGATTGTAAAACAGGCTGGCTAAAGGCTCGCGAGCGGTTTGCCAGTCCATTCCATGCTTCACGCCATGTGCTAAACGTGTCACCAGCGCTGCGCTTTTTACCAGCCCTTGGGCGTCGATAATTGCGTCATAGTTTTCTGCCTGAAGGGCTTCACGAAACGCTTTCCGTTCCGCTTTTATGGGGGCCGAGAACCAGGCTTTGCGCCAGCGACGTATCGCCACCGGAATAACCCGCTCAACGGCGGCGTGCCAGGAAGGAATCTGTGCGAATCCCTCTTCCACCACCCAATCAAACTTAATCCCCGGGATTGCCTGCTGTGCATCGGTGAGTGCGGGCAGCGTATGGAGAACATCGCCCATCGACGATGTTTTAACGATCAGAACCCGCATCCGTCAGGCTTCCTCTTGTAGCAATAGCGCGTTGATTTCTTCCAATACGCGCTGGGGAGTAATGTCGATCAAGCTCTGGTGATAACCCTCTGCAGCGTCACCTTTACGCACTTTGTGATAGCCGGTAATCAGGCGGATCACGCGCGCTTTATGGGAAAGCGGCGGCGTAAAGTCCGGACTGCTCGGCCCATACAGAGCAACCAGTGGACGATTGAGCGCCGCAGCAACGTGCATCAGGCCAGAATCGTTAGTGACAATGGCTTTACAGGCGGCAATCAAAATGACTGCCTGCTCAAGCTGTGTTTCCCCCGCCAGGTTCCGACACCATGCCTGCTGCTCGGTATTCAAAGCGGCAAGAATCTCATTGCCCGCCTCATGATCTTTCGCAGAGCCAAACAGAACCACCTGATAACCTTCATCAATCAGCTGTTTTGCCAGCTCTGCATAGTGGTAGTGTGGCCAGCGTTTCGCCGGGCCAAACTCCGCACCCGGGCAAAAGCCAATCATCGGACGTTCTGATGAGAGCGAAAATTGGTTACAGGTATACGATTTTTCACCTTCACTCACCTGCAATTGCGGCCATAACAACGGTTTTGGTAGATCTTGTGCGGTACGCATCACGCCTTTGTCATAGGCCAGCGCGACATAGCGTTCTACCATTAGCGGCCAGGCTTCTTTATCGAGCACGCGCACATCGTTGAGTAAACCGTAGCGCATTTCACCACGCCAGCCGGTGCGATGAGGAATTCCCGCGAAGAAAGGCACTAATGCGGATTTGAAGGAGTTGGGTAAGACGTAGGCGCGGTCGTAGCGCTTTTCACGCAGACTATGACCCAGTTTGCGGCGTTCGCCGATTTCCAGCGCCCCGTGACCGAGAGGCATAGGGATAGCTTCGTTAACTTCCGGCATCCGCGATAATAATGGACGGCACCATGCCGGTGCCATCACGTCGATTATCGCCTGGGGATAGCGCGCCTGGAGCGTGCGATAGAGACTTTGCGACATCATCATGTCGCCAACCCAAGACGGGCCGATCACCAGTATTTTCATGCAGAGCTCTTATGCGTCGCGATTCAGCCAGGCCATATATTCCGTTACACCTTCGGCAACGGTTTTGAACGGTTTGTCGTAACCCGCAGCGCGTAGATTAGTCAGATCCGCCTGAGTAAACGCCTGATAGCGGCCTTTCAGTTTATCCGGGAACGGAATGTATTCGATCTGACCTTTCTTGTGATAAGCAAGCGTTGCGTCGGCTACTGCCTGGAAGGATTCCGCACGACCAGTACCGAGGTTGAAGATGCCGGAAACGCCATTTTCCAGGAACCACAGATTCACATCAGCCACGTCGCCCACGTAGACGAAGTCGCGTTTAAAGTTCTCGCTACCTTCGAACAGTTTCGGTGATTCACCGTTGTTAAGTTGCGTGTTGAGATGGAAAGCGACGCTCGCCATGCTGCCTTTATGGCCTTCACGCGGTCCATAAACGTTGAAATAGCGGAAGCCAACAATCTGCGAGTTCGCTTCAGGCAGGATTTGACGAACATATTCATCAAACAGGAACTTCGAATAACCGTATACGTTCAGTGGTTTTTCGTATTCGCGGGATTCAATAAAGTCGGAGGTGCGGCCACCGTAAGTGGCTGCGGAAGAGGCGTACAGGAACGGGATTTCGCGCTCCAGACAGTAGTGCAGCAGCTCTTTGGAGTATTGATAGTTGTTATCCATCATATACTTGCCGTCCCACTCGGTAGTGGAAGAGCACGCGCCTTCGTGGAAAATCGCTTCGACATCGCCGAACTCTTCGCCCGCCATAATCTGGATCAGGAAGTCTTCCTTATCCATATAGTCCGCGATGTTCAGGTCCACCAGGTTCACAAACTTGGTGCCGTCTTTCAGGTTGTCCACCACCAGAATATCGGTGATGCCTTTATCATTCAGGGCCTTAACGATGTTGCTGCCGATAAAGCCCGCGCCGCCGGTAACGATGATCATAACTGTAACCTTCGAATTATGGAGTCAGAGACAATCTCAGACACGAATACTTCTATCATATCACTACACGGCGTTGGCTTCAGCCATTCGCCGAAAGTGAGGGGGATGGACGTTATTTATTCTAAATTTTACAGAAGTGTTAACGCGTCATCTCGTCGCGAACTATAAGTTTGGGTAATATGTGCTGGAAATTGCCCTGTCTGGAGAATCGCAATGCGTGGAGAATTTTATCAGCAGTTAACTAACGATCTGGAAACCGCAAGGGCGGAAGGGTTGTTTAAAGAAGAACGCATTATTACGTCTGCGCAGCAAGCAGACATCACTGTGGCTGATGGAAGTCACGTCATAAACTTTTGTGCCAATAACTATCTCGGACTGGCGAATCATCCGGAACTGATTGCGGCGGCAAAAGCGGGAATGGATTCTCACGGTTTCGGCATGGCTTCGGTGCGATTTATCTGCGGCACCCAGGATAGCCATAAAGAGCTTGAGCAGAAACTGGCAGCATTTCTCGGCATGGAAGATGCGATTCTCTACTCTTCCTGTTTTGATGCCAACGGCGGTCTGTTTGAAACGCTGCTGGGCGCGGAAGACGCCATTATCTCCGATGCTCTGAACCATGCCTCGATCATCGACGGTGTGCGACTGTGCAAAGCCAAACGCTATCGCTATGCCAACAACAATATGCGGGAGCTGGAAGCGTGCCTGAAAGAAGCGCGTGAATCCGGGGCGCGCCATGTGTTAATCGCCACTGATGGCGTGTTTTCTATGGATGGCGTAATTGCCAACCTGAAAGGGGTTTGCGATCTCGCGGATAAATACGACGCTTTGGTGATGGTTGATGACTCCCACGCGGTCGGTTTTGTCGGTGAAAACGGCCGCGGTTCTCATGAATATTGCGATGTAATGGGCCGTGTTGACATCATCACCGGCACGCTCGGTAAAGCATTAGGCGGCGCTTCTGGTGGTTACACCGCAGCGCGTAAAGAAGTGGTTGAGTGGCTGCGTCAGCGTTCTCGTCCTTACCTGTTCTCCAACTCACTGGCACCTGCCATTGTGGCTGCTTCCATTAAAGTGCTGGAGATGGTCGAAGCGGGCAGTGAGCTTCGTGACCGTCTGTGGGCGAACGCGCGTCAGTTCCGTGAGCAGATGTCGGCGGCGGGCTTTACCCTGGCGGGTGCTGATCACGCCATTATTCCGGTCATGCTTGGCGATGCTGTAGTGGCGCAAAAATTTGCCCGTGAACTGCAAAAAGAGGGCATTTACGTCACCGGTTTCTTCTATCCGGTCGTTCCGAAAGGTCAGGCGCGTATTCGTACTCAGATGTCTGCGGCGCATACCCCTGAGCAAATTACGCGTGCGGTAGAAGCGTTCACGCGTATTGGTAAACAACTGGGCGTAATCGCCTGAGTGAGGATGTGAGATGAAAGCGTTATCCAAACTGAAAGCGGAAGAGGGCATCTGGATGACCGACGTTCCTGAACCGGAACTCGGACATAACGATCTGCTGATTAAAATCCGTAAAACAGCCATCTGCGGGACTGACGTTCACATCTATAACTGGGATGAGTGGTCGCAAAAAACCATCCCAGTACCGATGGTTGTAGGCCATGAATATGTTGGTGAGGTGGTTGGCATCGGTCAGGAAGTGAAAGGCTTCAAGATCGGCGATCGCGTTTCTGGCGAAGGCCATATCACCTGTGGTCATTGCCGCAACTGTCGTGGTGGTCGTACCCATTTGTGCCGCAACACGATAGGCGTTGGTGTTAATCGCCCGGGCTGCTTCGCCGAATATCTGGTGATCCCGGCATTCAACGCCTTCAAAATCCCCGACAATATCTCTGATGACTTAGCCGCAATTTTTGACCCGTTCGGAAATGCGGTGCATACGGCGCTATCGTTTGATCTGGTCGGCGAAGATGTTCTGGTTTCTGGTGCAGGCCCAATTGGTATTATGGCCGCGGCTGTAGCGAAACACGTTGGTGCACGCAACGTGGTGATCACTGATGTTAACGAATACCGTCTGGGGCTGGCGCGCAAAATGGGCATCACTCGTGCGGTTAACGTCGCGAAAGAGAATCTCAACGACGTAATGGCAGAACTGGGCATGACTGAAGGCTTTGATGTTGGTCTGGAGATGTCTGGTGCGCCGTCAGCGTTTCGCACGATGCTGGACACCATGAATCACGGTGGTCGTATTGCGATGCTGGGTATCCCGCCGTCTGATATGTCTATCGACTGGACAAAAGTGATCTTTAAAGGCCTGTTCATTAAAGGTATTTACGGTCGTGAGATGTTTGAAACCTGGTACAAGATGGCGGCGCTGATTCAGTCTGGTCTGGATCTCTCGCCAATCATTACCCATCGTTTCTCCATCGACGATTTCCAGAAAGGCTTTGATGCCATGCGTTCGGGCCAGTCCGGGAAAGTTATTCTGAGCTGGGATTAACACGAACAAGGGCTGGTATTCCAGCCCTTTCTCCTGAGGATAATCTGTTAAATATGTAAAAACCTGTCAGTGTAATAAAGATATCGTAATTGCGCTGTTATCTTATATTGCTGCTTTCATTATCTCTCTAGCCTGAAGTTACTTTCTCACCCGTAAAAATAATATTTCACAAGCTTAATGGTTTCTTAATACAAAGCCTGTACAACGTTAGGGTAACTTCAGAGGTCGTCGGTAATTTATGATGAACAGCACCAATAAACTAAGTGTTATTATCCCGTTATATAATGCGGGAGATAATTTCAACGCTTGCATGGAATCTTTAATTGCGCAAACCTGGACTGCTCTGGAAATTATTATTATTAACGATGGATCAACGGATAATTCTGTTGAAATAGCAAAGCATTACGCAGAAAAACATCCACATGTTCGCTTGCTGCATCAGGCGAATGCTGGCGCATCGGTGGCGCGTAATCGCGGGATCGAGGCAGCGACGGGCAAATATGTTGCTTTTGTCGATGCTGATGATGAAGTCTATCCCACCATGTACGAAACGCTGATGACCATGGCGTTAGAGGACGATCTCGATGTGGCGCAGTGCAACGCTGACTGGTGTTTTCGTGAAACGGGGGAAACCTGGCAATCCATTCCCACCGATCGCATACGCTCAACCGGCGTATTAACCGGCCCGGACTGGCTGCGGATGGGACTTTCTTCTCGCCGCTGGACTCACGTTGTCTGGATGGGGGTTTATCGCCGCGATGTTATTGTAAAAAATAACATTAAATTTATTACCGGATTACATCATCAGGATATTGTCTGGACAACAGAATTTATGTTTAACGCGCTGCGTGCGCGATATACCGAGCAATCGTTATATAAATATTATCTGCATAATACATCAGTGAGTCGGTTGAATAGACAAGGGAATAAAAACCTTAATTATCAACGTCACTATATTAAGATTACCCGCCTGCTGGAGAAATTAAATCGAAATTATGCTGACAAAATTACAATTTATCCGGAATTTCATCAGCAAATAACTTACGAAGCATTGCGTGTTTGCCATGCGGTGCGCAAAGAGCCGGATATTATTACCCGCCAACGGATGATTGCTGAGATATTTACTTCCGGCATGTATAAACGCTTGATTACTAATGTCCGCAGCGTAAAGGTGGGTTATCAGGCATTACTGTGGTCTTTCCGCTTATGGCAATGGCGCGACAAAACACGATCGCACCATCGCATTACGCGTAGCGCCTTTAATTTGCGCTAGCGTTAAACTTCGCCGCTTCGGGCTGTTTGCCCCAGCCTTGCCACTGATGCTGGAAGTAAACGATCAGCGTGCTCTGGCTGATGCTTTCGCTTAATACTTCAAAGAAGCGATTCGCATAAACTGGCTCCAGCGGTTTTTTCGGTTTACACAGCTTCACGCCACGGAACGGATTACGCGGTGCATTGGGTACAGTATTTTTCGGCGGTGTAGATGTATCGACCTGTGGTTCATTCAGCAAGCTGCTGGCTTTCACCAGCGTAATGTCTGGCGGCAGGTTATAAACCATTTGTTGCAATACGCGTACCGTTGAGGGATGTGGATGACCAATGGCGATGGTCGAACCGTTGCGACGCGCCAGGTCAATTGCACGATTAAACTGTACACGAATATCCGCTTCATTTTGCGAATCGTCGAGGAACACCTTCCGTTTAATAACCTTCACGCCAGTGCCTTGTGCGGCGCGCATTGCCTGGGTATTACCGATGGTTACGCTGTCGAGGAAGTAAAGATTGTAACGCGCCAGCGCCTGCATCACTTTCTGCATACCAAACAGGTTAGAGGTCATTTTGCTGCCCATGTGGTTGTTGATCCCCACGGCATAGGGAACGTTATTGACCGCACTACGAATAATGCGCTCAATTTCGTCGCTGCTCATCTCCGGGCGCAGCGTGTTTTTCTCCAGCGGCTGTTTACTCAATGGTGCCATTGCCAGATGGATCAACACTTCGTGACCGCTGTTATGCGCTTTGGTCGCCATCTCTCTGGCGTGCGGTGAATCGGGTAATACCGCAACGGAGATAGCGGAGGGCATCGCCAGCACCTGGTTTTCGTTGTGCGGGCGATAACCAAAATCATCAATGACGATGGCAAGTTTGCCAGCAATTACGGGGGAGGAGAGCGCCAACAGCGCGGCAAATGCAAGAACGTTACGACGAAATGGAAACAAAACTTATCTTCCCAACCACGGTTGTGGATTGACCGCCTGACCCTGGCGGCGAATTTCGAAATAGAGTGAAGGCCGACCCTGACCACCACTGCTGCCCACCAGTGCAATTGGCTGGCCCGCGCGAACCTGCGAACCAACGCTCACCAGTGCGCTCTGATTATAGCCGTAAAGACTCATGTCGCCTTTACCGTGCTCAACCACCACCACCAGACCGTAGCCTTGCAGCCAGTCAGCCAGAATCACCCGACCGTCGGCAATCGCTTTAACTTCAGTACCTTCAGAAGCACCGATAACCATCCCTTTCCAACGCAGTTCTCCTTGTAGCTGTTCGCCATAGCGATGCAGCGTTGGCCCGCGAACCGGCCAGAATGCCTGACCGCGCGGTGCGCCCAGACCACCGGTACGGGACATCAGCGATTTTTCGCTTTCAGTCGGTTTGTAGGTGGTGCCTTTACGCGTCGCTTCTTTCTGACGGTCGCGAACCGCCTGGGCTTCGCGCGCTTCACGTTCAGCACGCGCCTTCGCTGCCGCTTCTGCACGGGCAATGCTGTTACGCAGACGGGATTCGTTGGCACGCAGTTCACTTAGCTGCTGCTGACCTTGCTGGATGGAAGATTCCAGCCCTGCCAGCGTCTTTTTACGCTCGTTCAGAGCCTGAGTCAGTTTCGCCTGTTGGGCGCGCTGCTCATATAACAGCGTTTGTTGTTCGCTTTGTTTCTCTTCCAGTTCAGCACGCTGCATGGCGACTTCTTCACGCGTTTGCTTCAACTGGGCGATGGTTTCTTGTCGCGCCTGGTTGAGATAGCCGAAGTAAGCCTGCAATCGTTGACCGCGCTGGCTTTCTTCACCGCTGAGAATCAGCTGAATACCGGTATGTTCACCCTGACGAAACGCGGCATCCAGTTGCGCGGCGAGGCTGCGTTCCTGGGCGGCTTTTTGCTGCTCCAGTTTGGCAATCGACGCGTTCATCTCATCAATCTGTTTATTCAGTTGATTGAGCGTGTTTTGCGTTTCGCGCAGCTTGCGGGTGGCTTCGGAGATCGCCTCTTCCTGCTTTTTCAGCTGAGCAAGCAGGCTTGAGCGTTGTTGCTGCTGTTGGCGTACCGCGCGCTCTTTCGCGGCGATATCGGCCTGAATAGACTTGAGTTGGTCGCGGTCATCCGCGTGGGCGGAAAACGTGCACAACAATACGCCAGCGCTAAGAACGCTGGCGTAAATGATGGGCCTGACTGCAAACCTGCGCGGTTTCGTGGCCCGTGTCATGGTATTAATCGCCTTTCCCCTCATGGGGAGGGATTATTCCACGATGAACAGCGGCTTACCAGTCATCTCTTGCGGGATTTCCATCCCCATCAGCGACAACATGGTCGGGGCGATGTCAGAAAGTTTACCGCCTTCAACCGCTTTCACGTTCTTATCACCAACGTAAATCAGCGGAACTGGCAGGTTGGTGTGTGCCGTGTGTGCCTGACCCGTTGCCGGATCGCGCATCTGTTCAGCGTTACCGTGGTCAGCGGTGATCAGCAGTTGTCCACCCACGGACTCAACGGCTTTTGTCACTTCTTCAACACAGTGATCCAGCGCTTCTACCGCTTTAACCGCCGCTTCCATCACCCCGGTGTGACCTACCATGTCGCCGTTCGGATAGTTACAGATAATGGTGTCGTATTTGCCGCTCTTGATTGCCGCAACCAGTTTTTCGGTCAGCTCTGCAGAGCTCATTTCCGGCTGCAGGTCGTAGGTAGCGACTTTCGGCGAGTTGATCAGAATGCGGTCTTCGCCTTTGAACGACTCTTCTACACCACCGTTAAAGAAGAAAGTGACGTGAGCATATTTTTCAGTTTCGGAAATACGCAGCTGAGTTTTGTCGTTTTTCGCCATCCACTCGCCGAAGGTGTTAACCAGGGAAGCCGGTGGGTAAGCCACTGCGGTTTTGATGTCTGCGGCGTATTCGGTCAGCATCACGAAATCGACGTTAACCACTTTCTTACGCGCGAAGCCGTCGAAATCAGCGTTCACGAATGCACGAGTGATTTCACGCGCACGGTCAGCACGGAAGTTCATGAAAATCAGCGCGTCGCCGTCTTCCATTGCTGCGTCTGGCTGACCTTCTGCACGAATAACGGTCGCTTTCACGAATTCGTCGTTTTCGTCGCGAGCATAAGCAGCCTGCAAACCGGCAACGGCAGTATCGGCCTGGAACTCACCTTGCGCCAGAGTCAGCAGGTCATAAGCTTTTTCAACGCGATCCCAACGGTTGTCGCGGTCCATGGCGTAGTAACGACCAATGATGGACGCTACGCGACCTTTGCCCAGTGCGGCAAATTTCTCTTCGAATTTTTTCAGCGAAGATTCAGCACTGCGCGGCGGAGTGTCGCGACCGTCAAGGAATGCGTGCAGGTAGATTTTTTCTGCACCGCGTTCAGCTGCCAGTTCTACCATCGCCATGATGTGATCTTCGTGGCTGTGTACACCGCCTGCGGAGAGCAGACCCATAATGTGCACTGCTTTGCCCGCGTTCTTAGCTTTATCTACCGCGCCAGTCAGCACCGGATTAGCGAAGAAAGCGCGATCTTTGATTTCAACGTCCAGACGAGTCAGGTCCTGATACACGATGCGGCCGGCACCCAGGTTAACGTGGCCTACTTCGGAGTTACCCATCTGACGGTCAGGCAGACCGACTTCCAGACCGGAAGCGTCGATCAGGGTATGCGGACGATTGGCCCACAGTGCATCCATTACCGGGGTTTTAGCACTAAAAATGGCGTTATCCTGCTGTTCTTCGCGATAGCCATAGCCATCCAGAATCACCAGTACCATAGGTTTTTTAGAAACCGACATTGCGACAACCTCATACTCAAGAGTCAAAATTTGCGTAATTTTACTACAGCTGAATCGATAAAATAGCCTCTGAAGATCAAAATATACGACCGCTCGCGGCAAGCCGATGCCAGATTTGCGATTTTTTTTCGTAGCGCCCCGCAAAATTGCATTCCAGTTAACGCGCTGGCTGTATTTGCCGCACTGCGCAGGTATACTCCTTTCCTGGTTTTTTTAATCACTACGTCGGGAGTTGTTACCCCCCATGCAAGAAATTATGCAATTTGTTGGCCGTCATCCCATACTGAGTATCGCCTGGATCGCGTTACTGGTGGCGGTTCTTGTCACTACGTTTAAGAGCCTGACCTCGAAAGTGAAGGTGATTACTCGTGGTGAAGCTACGCGTCTGATCAACAAAGAAGACGCGGTGGTTGTGGATTTACGTCAGCGTGATGACTTCCGTAAAGGCCATATCGCAGGTTCTATCAATCTGTTGCCGAGCGAAATCAAAGCCAACAATGTTGGTGAGCTTGAGAAGCACAAAGACAAACCGGTTATCGTGGTAGACGGTTCTGGCATGCAGTGCCAGGAGCCTGCAAACGCACTGACGAAAGCTGGTTTTGCGCAAGTATTCGTGCTGAAAGAAGGCGTCGCTGGCTGGGCTGGCGAAAACTTGCCTCTGGTGCGCGGCAAATAATTTACCTGTCGTCTTTCATGATGCAGGCCGTTAGCTGCAATTATGCCCCCAGCGACTTATTGTTATAAGCTTCTGGGGACACTCCATTTTGCTGCCGCCCTGTAACATGAAATTTCAGGGTAAAAAAACAGGAGCTAAGTTATGGCCAATGTTGAAATCTATACCAAAGAAACCTGCCCGTATTGCCATCGTGCAAAAGCACTGCTGAGCAGCAAGGGCGTGAGTTTTCAGGAGCTGCCGATCGATGGCAACGCCGCCAAGCGTGAAGAGATGATCAAACGCAGCGGTCGCACCACGGTTCCCCAGATTTTTATTGACGCACAGCACATTGGCGGCTGTGATGACTTGTATGCATTGGATGCACGTGGTGGACTGGATCCCCTGCTGAAATAACGTGTGAACGTTGGCATTACATTGCGCAGTATTTAAGGACAACACTTAAGGGTTTTCTACACATGTCAGAACAAAACAACACCGAAATGACTTTCCAGATCCAGCGTATTTATACCAAGGATATTTCTTTCGAAGCGCCGAACGCGCCGCACGTTTTCCAGAAAGATTGGCAACCAGAAGTTAAACTTGATCTGGATACGGCATCTTCTCAACTGGCAGATGACGTTTACGAAGTGGTACTGCGTGTTACCGTAACGGCATCCCTGGGCGAAGAAACTGCGTTCCTGTGTGAAGTTCAGCAGGGCGGTATTTTCTCCATCGCGGGTATCGAAGGCACCCAGCTGGCACATTGCCTGGGCGCATACTGCCCGAACATTCTGTTCCCGTATGCTCGTGAATGCATCACCAGCATGGTATCCCGCGGTACATTCCCGCAACTGAACCTTGCGCCGGTTAACTTCGATGCGCTGTTCATGAACTATTTGCAGCAGCAGGCTGGCGAAGGTACTGAAGAACATCAGGATGCCTGATGAACCAACGTAATGCTTCAATGACTGTGATCGGTGCCGGCTCGTACGGCACCGCTCTTGCCATCACCCTGGCAAGAAATGGCCACGAGGTTGTCCTCTGGGGCCATGACCCTGAACATATCGCAACGCTTGAACGCGACCGCTGTAACGCCGCGTTTCTCCCCGATGTGCCTTTTCCCGATACGCTCCATCTTGAAAGCGATCTCGCCACCGCGCTGGCAGCCAGCCGTAATATTCTTGTCGTCGTACCCAGCCATGTCTTTGGTGAAGTGCTGCGCCAGATTAAACCGCTGATGCGTTCTGATGCGCGTCTGGTGTGGGCGACAAAAGGACTGGAAGCGGAAACCGGGCGTCTGTTACAGGACGTAGCGCGTGAGGCGTTAGGCGATCAAATTCCGCTAGCGGTTATCTCTGGCCCAACATTTGCGAAAGAACTGGCGGCAGGTTTACCGACGGCTATTTCGCTGGCTTCTACCGATCAAACCTTTGCTGATGATCTCCAGCAGTTGCTGCACTGTGGCAAAAGTTTCCGCGTTTACAGCAATCCGGATTTCATTGGCGTGCAGCTTGGTGGCGCGGTGAAAAACGTCATTGCCATTGGCGCGGGGATGTCCGACGGTATCGGTTTTGGCGCGAATGCACGAACGGCGCTAATTACCCGTGGCCTGGCTGAGATGTCGCGTCTTGGTGCGGCGTTGGGTGCCGATCCTGCCACCTTTATGGGCATGGCGGGGCTGGGCGATCTGGTGCTTACCTGTACCGACAACCAGTCGCGTAACCGCCGTTTTGGCATGATGCTCGGTCAGGGCATGGATGTACAAAGCGCGCAGGAGAAGATTGGTCAGGTGGTGGAAGGCTACCGCAATACGAAAGAAGTCCGCGAGTTGGCACATCGCTTCGGCGTTGAAATGCCAATAACCGAGGAAATTTATCAAGTATTATATTGCGGAAAAAACGCGCGCGAGGCAGCATTGACTTTACTAGGTCGTGCACGCAAGGACGAGCTGAGCCGCCACTAAACCCAGGGAACCTTTGTTACCGCTATGACCCGGCCCGCGCAGAACGGGCCGGTCATTATCTCATCGTGTGGAGTAAGCAATGTCGTGTGAAGAACTGGAAATTGTCTGGAACAATATTAAAGCTGAAGCCAGAACGCTGGCGGACTGTGAGCCAATGCTGGCCAGTTTTTACCACGCGACGCTACTCAAGCACGAAAACCTTGGCAGTGCCCTGAGCTACATGCTGGCGAACAAGCTGTCATCGCCAATCATGCCTGCCATTGCTATCCGCGAAGTGGTGGAAGAAGCCTATGCCGCCGACCCGGAAATGATCGCTTCTGCGGCCTGCGATATTCAGGCGGTGCGTACCCGCGATCCGGCGGTGGATAAATACTCAACGCCGTTGTTATACCTGAAAGGTTTTCATGCCTTGCAGGCGTATCGCATCGGTCACTGGCTGTGGAATCAGGGGCGTCGCGCACTGGCTATTTTTCTGCAAAATCAGGTGTCTGTGACTTTTCAGGTCGATATTCACCCAGCGGCAAAAATTGGTCGCGGTATCATGCTCGACCACGCGACAGGCATCGTCGTTGGTGAAACAGCGGTGATTGAAAACGACGTGTCGATTCTGCAATCCGTCACTCTTGGCGGTACGGGCAAAACCAGCGGCGACCGTCACCCAAAAATTCGTGAAGGCGTGATGATTGGCGCGGGCGCGAAAATTCTCGGCAATATTGAAGTTGGGCGCGGCGCGAAGATTGGCGCAGGTTCCGTGGTGCTGCAACCGGTGCCGCCGCATACTACCGCCGCTGGCGTTCCGGCACGCATTGTCGGTAAACCAGACAGCGATAAGCCATCAATGGATATGGACCAGCATTTCAACGGTATTAACCATACGTTTGAGTATGGGGATGGGATCTGACGTTCTGTGATCGTGCCGGATGCGATGCTAACGCATCTTATCCGGCCTGGCGTAACTAATCTCTCAACACCGCTCCCGGATACCCCAGCTGCCGCCAGGCTTCATACACCACTACCGACACCGCATTGGACAGGTTCATGCTGCGGCTGTCCGGCACCATCGGAATACGAATTTTTTGTTCAGCGGGCAGGGCATCAAGAATGCTCGCTGGCAGGCCGCGTGTTTCCGGGCCGAACATCAGATAGTCGCCATCCTGATAGCTTACGGCGCTATGTGCGGGCGTACCTTTTGTAGTGAGAGCAAACAGGCGCTGGGGATTTTCTGCTTCGAGGAACGCGCTGTAGTCATGATGACGCGTAACGGCGGTAAATTCGTGGTAGTCCAGCCCCGCGCGGCGCAGGCGCTTATCGTCCCAGGCAAATCCCATTGGTTCGATGATATGCAGACGAAAGCCGGTGTTAGCGCAAAGACGGATGATGTTGCCAGTATTTGGCGGAATTTCTGGTTCGTAAAGTACGATGTTTAGCATACTGCCCCCTTAGTGCGGGGGCAGGATAGCAGATATTCATCTAACCCTTAAGCCGCATTCCCTTTCGCCATCGGAGCCAGCGCTGCAGGCAACTCTTTACCCAGCCCCTGAACCAGCGAATCTTGCGTAATCTCACTGATGGATTTCGCGCCCGTCAGCGTCATCGCCACTTTCATCTCTTTCTCGATCAGGTTCAGCAAATTCGCCACGCCCGCCTGACCCGCTGTGGCCAGTGCATACAGGAAAGCACGCCCCAGCAGTACGGTATCGGCACCGAGCGCGATCATACGCACGACATCCAGCCCGTTACGAATGCCGCTATCTGCCAGAATGGCGATATCACCTTTCACCGCATCCGCAATGGCAGGCAGTGCACGGGCAGAAGAGAGTACGCCATCCAACTGGCGACCACCGTGGTTAGAAACCACAATCCCGTCAGCGCCAAAACGTACTGCATCACGCGCATCTTCCGGGTCGAGGATCCCTTTGATCACCATCGGGCCATCCCAGAAATCGCGGATCCACTCAAGGTCTTTCCATGAGATGGACGGATCGAAGTTATTCCCCAGCCAGCCGATGTAATCTTCCAGCCCGGTCGGTTTGCCGAGGTAAGCCGAGATATTACCTAAATCATGCGGACGACCGTTCAGACCCACATCCCACGCCCATTGCGGATGAGTCACCGCCTGCAAGTAGCGGCGCATTGCGGCGTTCGGGCCGCTCATACCCGAATGCGCATCACGGTAGCGTGCGCCCGGCGTTGGCATATCTACGGTGAAAACCAGTGTCGAACAACCCGCCGCTTTTGCACGTTCCAGCGCGTTACGCATAAAGCCGCGATCGCGCAGCACATAAAGCTGGAACCACATCGGACGTTTGATAGCTGGCGCGACTTCTTCAATCGGGCAAACTGAAACTGTTGAGAGAGTAAACGGAATGCCGTGAGCTTCCGCCGCTTTGGCTGCCTGAACTTCGCCGCGACGCGCATACATGCCGCACAAACCTACCGGAGCCAGCGCCACTGGCATCGACAACTTTTCATTAAACAGCGTCGTTTCCAGGCTTAAGTCGGACATGTTTTTCAGAATGCGTTGGCGCAGCGCCACTTCTGACAAATCCTCCACGTTGCGGCGCAGCGTGTATTCAGAATATGCGCCACCATCCATATAGTGGAACAGGAATGGCGGCAGAATGCGTTGTGCTGCGGCGCGATAATCGCTGGCTGCGGAAATAATCATGTGTTTTTCTCCCTCGAATGCTCATTATGCTCACCGGGCAGGCGGGTAATGCGTGCCCGGCGAGCCTGATCTTCATCGAATCGTTTCATGGTGGTGTGGACAAAGCTGAGGTGCGCCATCATTGCTTTACGCGCACCGTCGGCATCACCTGCAAAAATGGCGTTAATGACCGCCTGATGCTGTTCAGTCAGTTGCGAAAAAACAGGTGGCACCAGATACATCCGCTGACGACTTTGCATCACTGAAGATTGCAGGACATCAAAGAAACCGCGCATGGTTTGCAGCAGCACGATGTTATGTGAGGCTTCGGCAATTGCCAGGTGAAAACGAACGTCCGCTTGCGAGGCGAGATCCGGGTCTTCACTCAGCGTCGCTTCAAAGCAGAGCTGTATCTTTTCTTTATCGGCTTGTGTGGCACGCATTGCTGCGTGCCAGGCTGTGCTGGCCTCAATGGCGTAGCGGGCTTCCAGAATATCGAAGCTGTAATCCGGATCATCGGCCATCAGCGTTTTCAGCGGCTGGACGATGTTTTGCTCCGACCACGCGTCATGGCGCCAGCGCACAAATGTGCCACCACCGCGACGACTAAGAAGCACACCTTCACTCACCAGTTTCGCCAGCGCCTCGCGCAGTGAATTACGCGACACGCCGAGCTGCATCGCCAGTTGGCGTTCAGCGGGCAACTTCATGCCCGGTTCCAGATTTTGTTCATCAATCAGCGCCCGCACACGGGAGGCTACCTCGTCTGACAGGCGTCTGGGTATAACCATCATTACGGTATCATCCACGTTAAGACGTAGGCCTGAAGCGTGGTCATTACGCCCACCATACAGGTGAAGATCAGGCTGTGTTTGACAGTAAAGCGGAACAGATCTGACTCCTTGCCAACCAGGCCAACCGCCGCACAGGCAATGGCGATGGACTGCGGAGAGATCATCTTCCCGGTAACACCGCCGGTGGTATTGGCGGCAACCAGCAACAGGTCAGAGACGCCAATTTGTTGTGCGGCAGTGGCTTGCAGAGCGGCAAACAGAGCGTTAGATGACGTATCCGATCCGGTCAGGAATACCCCCAGCCAGCCGAGAAACGGCGAGAAGAAGGTGAATGCATGACCGGTGTGCGCCAGTGCCAGCGCCAGCGTTGACGACAGCCCGGAATAGTTTGAGATAAAGGCGAACGCCAGCACCATGCCGATGGAGTAGATGGGCAAGGCCAGTTCTTTCAGCGTGCTGCCGAAGGTGCTGATAGCATCTGATGGTTTCATCTTCAGCCAGACGATAGAGAGCAGCGCAGCAAACAGAATGGCGGTGCCGGTGGCAGAGAACCAGTCAAACTTAAATACGGCGGCGTAGGCAGTGGCTTCGCTGACAACCGGCGGCATGCGGGCAACCAGTTTGTCGAGATACGGCACCGGAATGTTGATCACCCACTCATACAGCGCGCCGCCCGATGCGAACAGGGCTTTAAACGGCGGAATACTCCACAGCGTTACGGTGGCGGTCAGGAACAGGAACGGTGTCCAGGCACGTAACACCTGACCCGCCGTGTAACCGGTGTGAGCCAGCGTCATATCAACCTGGGATGCACCAAGATCGCCGAAGCGGAAAACGCGCACTGGCTGCCAGCGTTTGAGGAACAGTGTCAGGCAGAGCAACGATACCAGCGAAGAGATAATGTCCGGCAGCTCCGGTCCAATGAAGTTGGAGCTGAGGTACTGAGCGATGGCAAACGACCCACCCGCGACAACAACCGCAGGCCACGTCTCTTTGATACCGCGCCAGCCATCCATAATCGCCATGATCCAGAACAGCACGATAATGGTCATAAACGGTAGCTGACGACCCACCATCTGGCCAATTTCAAAGCTGTCGATGCCCGTCACCTGTCCGGCAACCAGAATTGGAATGCCCATCGCACCAAATGCCACTGGCGCGGTGTTAACAATCAGGCACAGCCCGGCGGCGTACAGTGGTTTAAAGCCCAGCCCGACCAGCAATGCGGCGGTAATTGCCACGGGTGCGCCAAATCCTGCGGCACCTTCGAGAAATGCGCCGAAACAGAAACCGACGATCAGCATTTGCAGGCGCTGGTCAGGTGTTATTGAAAGAATAGACGAGCGGATGATGTCAAACTGCCCGGTTTTCACCGAGATCTTATAGACGAACACCGCCGCAATAATGATCCACGCGATGGGCCACAAACCGTAGAAGAAACCATAAACCACCGAGGCCAGCGCATTGGCGACCGGCATTTTGTAGAACAATAGCGCGACGGTCAGAGCGATAGCGACTGTCCATGTGGCGGCGACATAGCCTTTTAGTTTGAGCTTAATCAGCGCAAAGAAAAAAAACAGGATGGGAAGCGATGCTATCAGGCTGGAAAGCCAGATATTCCCGGCGGGATCATAGTTTTGTTGCCAGAGATTCATTGCAGGTCTCCTGGAGGCCACGCACATCGTGTAATGAGTCTGTTGCTCATCTCCTTGTCACACGTTGTGTAAAAGTGGCACTGCCAATTTTGTTGTGTAGGGATAATGACAATGAATGGTTAACTAAATGTTATGTATTGGCAACGTTAATGTGAGTTTTAATTGAGGAACTGTGAAGCAGTGATCAGATAAGCGAAGAATTGGTAGGGCCAATTTGAGGTGGGAGAATGTCTGGTAAAGAAAAGGGCAATCCCCATCAGAGAATTGCCCTTAGACTGTTGACCCGATGCGCTTTATCAGGCCTACAGGAATGTGCAGAATCACCCTGTAGGCCTGATAAGCCGTAGCGCATCAGGCAATTTGGCGTTTACCCATTCGTTAATGGATCATTACCACTGAATACCGGCACCGAGTGCGGCGGAGTATTCACCCTGGCTATTGGTACTACCTTGTAATTTGTAGACCCAACGACCGTTGGCGCTCACCATCGACACACCTAACGCAACGGCAGATTCACCGTTATAAGTACCGCCACCAATGGAGGCCATGCTGGCACCCGGCGTGTAAGCCTGCGGCAGGCCGGTCATCGCCATTGCAGAGGCGATACCACCGCTCAACTTACTTTCAGTTTTAGACAGTTTGTTATCCATCTCAACCATGCGCTGATCGGTGTATTGCTTCGTTTCCTGCACGCTTTGCTTCAACTGCGCGTAGTTCACCGCGTCGTTGTTGTTAACGCCAGCGGAAACGTTGCTGATGCGAGTCGTACCGCCGTTGCCACCACCGAGGGTGATGTTGCTATAGTCGATAGAACCATCAGCTTTGGTGTCGTAACGTACACCGCCTGCTTCAGAAGACTTCAACTGCGCAACGTTAACAGCGTCGGTAGCATTTTTACCTGCGGCAACGTTAGTAATACGGCGTTGATTAGTGGAAGAACCTACGGAAATCGTATTTTCTTCGTTTGCCACAGAGCCAGTACCCAGTGCGACGCTGTTATCAGCGGCAGCAATAGAGCCAGAGCCAATCGCAACACTGTCTTTACCCTGCGCGTTAGCATCTACGCCATCGGTGTTGGTCTTGAAGTATTTGGTGCTACCGGTGGTTACGATATCGCCAATACCGTTTTCGATATTGGTGACGCGAGTATCCAGATTCGTTACCTGAGTATTCAGGTTAGTAATGCTCTGGGTATTCTGGGAAACCTGCGCATCCGTCACTTTCAGCTGACCAACGTTAACGGCATCGGTATCTGCCGAACCCGCCGCGACGTTGGTGATCTGGCGTTGACCGTCTTCACTGCCCACAGAGAACTCACCCACAGAGTTCTGCGGTGCATCCATATTGTAGGCGGTGTAGCCAGTCTGTGCGCCGCGAGTGGTCTGAGAACCATTACCCATTGCAATACTGTTTGCATGGTTGGCGCGTGCGTTAGAACCGATAGCAATACCGTTGATGGCATCAGCCAGCACCAGTGTATTCAGACCAATACCAATACCTGCATCAGCATTGACGATGGTTTTTGCACCCATTGCCAGTGAGTCAGTCCCTACAGCCAGTGAATCTTCTTCCGTCGAGTTGGCGTGGAAGTATTTGGTCGGCGTGGTGGCGACTGCACCAATCGCATTCTGCAACTGGCGAACGGTAACAGCGTCATGGGCTTCGGAACCATCGGCGACGTTGATGATTTGACGATATTTGCCATCATCACCAATCGACAATGCACCAAGCAGTTCGCCGTCAGTGGTGTCGTAACCAATCACAACGCCTTCTTCGGTTACGCTGGTGTTACGAGAACCTTTAACAATCACACGGCTGGAGACGGATTCGCTACCCAGTGCGATACCGGTGTCAACGTCGCTGCGGCTGTTCTGACCAATCGCGACACTGCCTTCTCTGGAAGCGACAGCGTTGTAGCCTACTGCCGTAGAGCCGACACCTGAGGCGCTGGCATCCATAAAGGTTAAACCGGCGTCATTGGTACGCGCATAGTTCAGACCCGCGCCGTTCTCTTCGATGTACGTCTCGCTGGTATTACCGGCAATCTGGTTGATGATCTCATTTTGCTGATTGATCAACGTGTTGGTGGTGAACAATTGTGAACCGTTAATCGCATCGGTACTGGTTTCAGAAATGTCACCATTAGCAACATTAGTGATTACGCTGGCTTTGCCCTCGCGGCTGGCACTGAAGGCACCATTTTCACCGGCGGTTGCGTCCCAGAGCAGAGCATCATCCAGCGTTGAGTCAATCGCATCCAGAGCATCACCGACGTTATTGTAATCGGTGTCGGCAATGGAGTAAGTCGGCGCACTAATGCTGCCGTCAGCATTCACGGTTGCACCGCCACCCAAGGCTTCAACAACTGAATTACTCACGCCATAGAGTTGCCCACCATTAACGGCGTCGGTGCTGTCTGCGGCAATTGAACCGGCTGCAACGTTAGTGATTTTACTTTCTTGACCGCCGTGGCTGGCACTAAATGCATTTGCGTCTGTATCCCAGAGCAGGGCATCGTCAAGAGTTGAGTTAAGGGTTGAGTCGATTGCGTCAAATGCATCACCGATACTCGTGTATTCGTTGTTGGCAATGGAGTAAGTCGGTCCGGTGATACTGCCGTCAGAATTCACTGTGGAACCGCCGCCCAGAGCTTCAGCAACAGAAGTACTCACACCGTAGAGTTGTCCACCGTTAATGGCGTCGGTGCTGTCTTCGGCAACTGAACCGGCTGCCAGATTGGTGATTTTGCTGGTAGCAGTACTGCCATGTTTGGCACTAAACGCATTTGTGTCTGTATCCCAGAGCAGGGCATCACCAAGTGAAGCACCCATCGACGAGTTAATAGCTTCCAGAGCCTCACCCACGTTGGTGTAATCGTTACCCGCAATGGTAAAGGTAGGCGCGGTGAAGCTGCCATCAGCATTAAGTGCTGCGTTACCACCGAGGGAGTCCACTACAAAGTCGCTCACGCCATAGAGTTGTGAACCGTTAATGGCGTCGGTGCTGGTGTTGCTAATATCACCGTTAGCCACGTTGGTGATTTTGCTGGTGGCGTCTGTGCCGTGTGCGGCGCTGAATGCAGTGCTGTCCCATCGCAGAGAGTCGTCGCCGAGCGTGGTGATCGTGTTGTTGATATCAGCAACGTCCTCGGTCAGGTTAGTGATGCTGGTGGTATTACCGGCAACGTCGTTGGTCAGGTTAGTAATACTGGTCGTGTTACCGGCGACATCGCTGCTCAGGTTGGTAATACTGGTGGTGTTAGTCGTCACGTTGTCGTTGGTGGTTTTCAGTTGAGAACCGTTAACGGCATCGGTGCTGGTGTCAGAAAGCTCACCTGCTGCTACGTTAGTGATTTTATTGGTGGTGTCGGTGCCGTGTGCGGCGCTGAATGCAGTGCTGTCCCATCGCAGAGAGTCGTCGCTGAGCGTGGTGATCGTGTTGTTGATATCAGCAACGTCGTCGGTCAGGTTGGTGATATTGGTTGTGTTACCCGCAACGTCGTTGGTCAGGTTGGTGATGCTGGTGGTGTTACCCGCAACGTCACTCGTCAGGTTAGTGATGTTATCAGCGTTAATCTGTACGTTGTCGTTGGTGGTTTTCAGTTGAGAACCGTTAACGGCATCGGTGCTGATGTCAGAAAGCTCGCCTGCTGCCACGTTAGTGATTTTATTGGTTGCTTCGGTGCCGTGTGCGGCGCTAAATGCGACTGCGGCGTCATCCCATTTTAGCGCATCTTCACCGAGGCCATTAACCGTATCAGTCAGGTTGGTGATGTTGGTGGTGTTAGTGGCGATGCTTGCCGTGTTAGTAGTGATGTTATCAGCGTTAATCTGAACGTTGTCGTTAGTGGTTTTCAGTTGAGAGCCGTTAACCGCATCGGTACTGGATGCGTTCAGCTCACCCGCCGTAACGTTGGTGATTTTGCTGGTGGCATCAGAACCGTGTTTTGCACTGTAGACTTTTTTAAGCGAGTCCCATTGCAACGTATTATCGTCAAGACCCTTTAATGCGTCGCCAACATTATTAAAGTTACCACTTTGCATTTTGTAGTTAGGGGCGTTAACAACCCCGGCAGTACTCACGGAGGCACCTCCGCCCAGACGGTCTGCAACTGACTTACTGATATCATAAAGCTGTGAACCATTGATGGCATCAGTACTGGTACTGCTAATATCGCCTTTTGCCATATGGACAATTTTACGCTGCAGCGTGTCGTTACCTACTGAAACAGTATTATCTTCCACGGCAGTAGACTCTGTGCCCAGAGCAACGGAGTTGATACCGGTTACACTGGATAGGCTACCAATCGCAATACTTTTTTCACTACCAGCAAAGCTTTCTTGTCCAAGCGCAATATTGTTTTCGCCACTTGACTGACTTTTATTACCCAACGCAATAGAATTTAAACCGTCTGCTTTTCCTGCCTGACCGAAAGCCATTGCTCCTGCTTTGGTTGCATTAGCTCCATATCCAAACGCAACGGTATTGTCAGCGTTAGCTATGCTGTTTGCGCCCATTGCCAGGCTATATAATCCATTTGCCTGCGCTTCGTTCCCGAGAGCAATAGCGTTCTCGGCTGTTGCTGCCGCCATTCTCCCAAAAACTATGGAATAATGACCATGTGCCTTAGCACCTAAACCCATTGCAATGCCATAGTCTCCGAATGCCTCAGCGCCACTGCCAATTCCGATGGCACGGCTACCAGTTGCTTCAGCCAACTGTCCAATCGCGACAGATTTTTCTCCCGTGGCTTTGGTGGAGAAACCTAATGCCGTAGCACCTACTCCTGAAGCATCAGCTTCTACCCCTAACGCAACAGCTCCAGTTCCGCCTCCTGTGGAGGATGCTTTTGAATCTTTACCAATGGCAATCCAGCTATCACTGAGTTCAGTGGGGTCAGAAATTTTACCGCCATCTCCTGAGAAAGATGCACTTGCCCCAAATGACGACAGCATCCCCCCAGCGACTAACGCAGAAACGAATAACTTCCTACTGCTGGATTTTTTGCCACGGCCTTTAGCCGTTTCGCTGGCAACCGTGTAATTCCCCGTTGCAGGATTCCAGATAACTTTAAATATTTTGTTCATTATGGTTGCTCACTATTCCTTGAGATAAGTGCAGAAGCTGCATTTATTTTTTGCTTTTGCGCTGCCGGGATTCAGCAGGCTGAAGAGTGTCGAACTGAATGTTGGCCATATTGATAGACAACTTCAGGTATTTCAGATTATTTGGTGATACCCCTTTCAGGGTCAGATTAATGTCTTGCCATTGACCAGGCATTAATTGCAGAGTGGAGTTCATGGTGGTGCTGAAAAGTAACTGTTGCCATTTGGCCAGAGCTTTTACATCGGTAGGCCTTTCACCGCCCCATGTTGCATTAAAGCCAATATTTGATACCGGAACGCTTAATAAATTGACCAGTGACATCCGAATCATGCTGCCATTTTCGACAGCATCAACAGACAAAACTCGTCCCGCTAAACCGACTGAACCGTTATTTAAAATAAAGTATTTTGTTTGTGCTGGGTTAAATTCCGTAAAGACAAATGAGTCTTGTTGATTTTTAACGACCTTCACCACATCGGTAAGTGTTCTGGTGCTGTTAAGGATGGCAGTTTGTTGTTTTTCAAAAAGTTCAAGCTTGCTTTTATACTGTTGCTGCTGTTTTTCGAGTGCCTCGATTTTGCTTTTTTGTTGCTCTTGCTGTTTGGCGAGATCGTCTATTAAGTTTGCTTTCTCAATATAGTCACAGCCTGTCAATGAACATGCTGCTGAGATGGCTATCGCGTTTAAGAATGCTTTGTAGTTCATGGATGAATTCCTTTTCATTATCCAGGAGGGGAAGAATTATTTTCGGCACCAATAATTCGCAGTCATTGCATTCACTGAAAAAATTAAAAAGAGGGTTTTTGAATTAATTTGTAATGCGAATGCGTTGTTTAATGTCAAATAATTTTATTTTGTAGCCGAAAATATTAATCTCGCGGATTTTAGTAACGGGGGGGAATGCATGTCAAATGTTTATAAATTTGAGAGGAATGCTAATGAAGAATTAATATTCATGTTGTTGATGAATTTATTGCTAAATTTGCGATAAAGGTCGTTAATTCATCAAAGTGGCGATATGTATTATGCGATAATTTGCGCAAATCATACTGGGGAATTATATAAAATGTTTCTTTGAAACATATTTTTCAGATTATAGCCCGAGAAAAATTCTTCATAAGGATGGGAGGTGGAGACGCTGGGGGAGAAATGTTAAAAAAGCCCCGCATGAATCTGCCGGGGCTATCGTTACGACGGCTTAAAACGCTGTATTCGAGAATCCTGTCATTTCTTTCAGCTCCATTTCGCGACCCAGCGCAGTCATCGGGTGTACCACGACAAGCCCACGGACGCTTTTCTTCAGCTTGCCCATGTCCGCCTGCTCTTTTTGGTAATTGCACGCTGGAACGGCATCTTCATCAGCTTTTGTGCTTCTTTGCTGAGTTTCTGGCTATGAACTTCACGCAGGCGGGCAATTTCCGCTTCCAGTGTGGCTTTCTCTTTTTCCAGCTCGGCGTATTTGTCTGCGGCTTCAACCAGCGACAGATCGGCCTGCTGGTGGCGAATGGCGTCCAGGCGATCGCTAAGACGTTTGATTTCGTTTTTTTCGACTTCTTTCATGTGATGACTTCTGATAGAGATAAATTTATAGCCTCTAGTATGCGCGACGGGGTGCGTTGTACACAACTGATGGCATTGCAATAGTTCCTTGTGAAATCATTGTGGTGTGTGAAAAACAGTCAACTCGTTGATTAATTCAGGAATTCAAAGAGAAGGATGATAAGCATGAGAATGCAATTATTATAGTTTCAGCACAATTTCCTTAATGTCATCTTTACCGGGATCTACACTAAAATTGGCGGCCGCGCATTCCCGGCGCGGGGTAATACGGAGATATTATGATGGGCAAAATAGGTGAAAACGTTCCTCTTTTTATCGATAAGGCCGTAGATTTCATGGCATCAAGCCAGGCGTTCCGGGAGTATCTGAATAAACTTCCCCCTCGTAACGCGCTTCCGTCCGATATACCCGAGGAAAGCGTACCGTTATATCTCCAACGTCTGGAATATTATCGTCGTCTTTATCGACCGAAACAGGTAGAGGGGCAGCAGTAAACGAGCATTGCTTACTTTTGAAAGGCTTTTTTTAAGCTGATTTTGGAAATCAGCTCAGTCAGTGAAAGGACCATTGTTGATCGCACAGCTTGTTGATAGCGTTGAACTTGCATCGCATACAAGCTGGAGTCTGTTGGTTCAAACTGTGGCGGCGGAGGCAGTGCCGCCACACAATGCAGTTCGCCAAATGGCCCAAGAATTTCATCATCGGTGAACGCGTACTCGTTGCCGTCGTGGTTCAGTTCTTCCCGCAGTGCCATCAACAGCTCCGCATCTTCATATTCATGGCGGCTAATGACGCCAAGACCATAAATCAGCTTTAAGCGCACGGACAGATCGCCCAGCGGACCATCGCCGTCGAGTAACGGTTCTACAGCATACTTCACCGCGTAATCGTCTTTGCGGAATACCTGAAGCACCAGAAGATTCACCGCCTCGGTCAGGAGATCGACGGCGGTAATCAGAAAGCTTCGCACGGTTTTGCCAGCATTCAGACGCTCAAGCACACGGTTTTCAAAGGCCTGGGTTTGTTCCATTGTTGCCTGCATATCTGACAATCTGTTATTCGGGCGCAGGGAGTCCTGCGCCTGGTCCACCATTATTGCATTGCGTTATAAGCGGTTACCGCCTCGGTGACAACCTCGCTGTTGGCATCAAGCCCAGAAATGTGCGCCAGCGCAGCCTGCGGGCCTTTGTCGGCAATCAGCGCCGCCAGTTCTTGTGCTTGCGGATCATCTTCACTGCGGAAGTGCATTGCAGCAGCAATACCTTCAATCAGATTTTTGTGCGGCAAGCCATATTCCAGCGTACCCAGCAGCGGCTTGATCAGGCGGTCGCCGGCACTCAGTTTACGCAGCGGCTGACGGCCTACGCGCTCAACATCATCTTTCAGATACGGGTTTTCAAAACGACCGAGGATTTTCTGGATGTACGCTGCGTGTTTGTCGGCGTCAAAGCCATAACGCTTAATCAGTACTGCGCCGCTTTCTTCCATCGCCCCTTTTACCACCGCACGGATTTTCTCGTCGAGAATCGCATCACGAATGGTCTGATGACCTGCCAGTTTTCCGAGGTACGCGGTTATAGCATGGCCCGTATTCAGGGTGAAGAGCTTACGTTCGACAAACGCCATCAGGTTGTCGGTTAACTCCATACCAGGAATGTTTGGCAGCGTGCCTTTGAACTGGGTTTTATCGACAATCCATTCGCTGAAGGTTTCTACAGTGACTTCCAGCGGATCATTCGTTGCAGACGCTGAAGGCGGTACGATACGGTCAACGGCGGAATCGACAAAGCCAACGTGTTCTTCTACCCACGCTTTGGCTTCTTCTGGCAGGGCGTTCATCACATGGCCTTTCAGTTGCGTGGTGCCGCGTACCATATTTTCACAGGCGATGATGTTCAGTGGGGATTCATTACCTTGCTCTTTACGTTTTACCAGCCCTTTGGCGATTGCCGGAGCAATGCGTTCCAGCACAACCGGGCCAACGGCGGTAGTGACTAAATCAACCTGGGCGATTAAATCAACCACGTCGTCGCCAATGCTGCTGACGGCATTAACGCCGGAAACGGTATCCACCTGCTCGGTTTCGCCAACAACGTGAACCTGATAGCTATGACGGGCATTCAGGGCATCAAGTACCACCTGATTGACATCGGCAAACGTTAGTTGGATACCCGCATCTGCCAGCAGTTTACCGATAAAGCCACGACCGATATTACCTGCGCCAAAATGTAATGCTTTCATAGTATTAACCTTCATCAATGTTTTTACCCAAGAGGGCTGGGGTGAGGCTTTTCCCTCACCCAAACCCTCTCCATAAGGAGAGGGGCAGCGCCGGATGCGGCGTAAACGCCTTATCCGGCCTACAAGAACGTGCAAATTCAACAAACTGCGCTTTGTTTTGTAGGCCTGATAAGCGTAGCGCATCAGGCAATCAGCCCCACCGTCTCCATGAGGAGAGGGTGGGCCTGGATTACTTACGACCTGCCAGCAGTTCCAGCACTTCATCCACACTAGTGGTGTGTGCCAGACGCTCGATGACGGACTCATCATCCAGCGCGTTGGTCAGACTGGTGATCACCTGAATGTGCTCGTTGTTACGGGCAGCGATACCAATTACCAGACGGGCAATGTCATCTTCTTCTTCACCGAAGCGCACGCCTTCCGGGTACTGGCAGAACACCACGCCCGTTTTCAGTACGCGATCTTTCGCTTCAACCGTACCGTGCGGCACTGCGATAGACTCACCCAGATAGGTCGGGGTCAGTTTTTCACGATCCAGCATCGCCTGTACGTATTCCGGCTCAACATAGCCGCCTTTCACCAGTTGTTCACCGGCAAAACGAATCGCTTCTTCTTTGGTTGCCGCTTTGCGACCGAGGAAGATGTTTTCCGCACCGAGCTTAAACAGGTTGGCGTTAGAATCGTCAAAGCTGTCTTTCAGGCTGTCTTTCACTTTCACTTCGTTTTCAGTATGGCGCTGGGCAGCAACCAGACGTTCGGTCAGGCTGGTGTACAGGCCGCTGTCGAGGAAGTTGGTCAGCGAAATATGCTGTGCCTGCGGAACTTGGCGCATAGCGCGCTCGGTCAGGTCACGGTGAGTGATGACCAGATCCACATCCGGCGGCAGGTTGTTGATCGCGCTGTTAGTAACAGAAATCTGCGACAGACCGGCATCCTGAATTTTCTTACGCAGCACGCCTGCACCCATCGCACTGGAACCCATACCGGCGTCACAGGCAACGATGATTTTACGAACGTGGCTCAGATCGTTAGTCACATCGCCAGCAGACAGCGGAGACGCGCCTTTAGATTCAGCTTTCATGTCCTGCATACGACGAGTTGCTGCTTCAATGTCATCTTCTTCTTTTACTTTGCTAGTTTTCAGCAAAATGGCAGAGACAACGAAGGAGACCGCCATTGCCGCACACACCCCGGCGATGTTAGCGAAGTAAGCGCCTTTTGGCGTCATCGCCAGTACCGCAAGGATAGAGCCCGGAGATGCCGGAGAAACCAGACCACCGCCCAGGATAGTCAGCGTGAACACGCCAGTCATACCGCCGAGGATAACAGCAAGGATCAGACGCGGATTCATCAGTACATACGGGAAGTAAATTTCGTGGATACCGCCCAGGAAGTGGATGATTGCCGCACCGCCCGCAGACTGTTTCGCACTACCGCGACCAAAGAACATGTACGCCAGCAGAACACCCATACCCGGACCTGGGTTCGCTTCAATCAGGAAGAAGATGGATTTGCCAAGTTCATGGGACTGCTGAATACCCAACGGCGAGAAGATACCGTGGTTAATGGCGTTGTTGAGGAACAGGATTTTCGCCGGTTCAACAAAGATAGACGCCAGCGGCAGCATGTCATGGACAACCATGAAGTTAACGCCCGCAGCCAGCATTTTGGACAGGGCTTCAACAATTGGACCAATGCCGAGGAATGCCAGAATGGCGAGGATCATCCCGATGATGCCAGCGGAGAAGTTATTCACCAGCATCTCAAAACCGGATTTGATCTTACCGTCTACCCAGCGGTCGAAGTGCTTAATGCACCAGCCACCCAGCGGACCTGCAATCATAGAACCGAGGAACATCGGCATATCTGCGCCGACGATAACGCCCATGGTGGTGATGGCACCGACTACGCCGCCACGTTCGCCACCTACCAGCTTACCACCGGTATAACCGATCAGCAGCGGCAGGAGATAAGTGATCATCGGCCCGACCAGCTTCGCCAGCGTTTCGTTCGGTAACCACCCTGTTGGAATAAATAACGCGGTGATGATACCCCACGCGATAAACGCGCCGATATTTGGCATCACCATGTTGCTGAGGAAACGACCAAAGCTTTGCACTTTGATCTTAATATCGGATGACATAAAAACACCCCTTCTTATGTTTGCTGTCGCGCAGGCTGGAAGCCCGAGGTTTTTTGTTAATGTGGCGGCAGAGGTAGCCGGACCTTGTAGATACTGCGAAATCTGGCACTGAATCGGTTAACTGTCCAGTCGACGGCCTTTTGTGTGATATCAGTCACATAAATATAGGGGGTAGAGAGGTAATTGACGTGATGTGCATCACAAAATACTTGTGTAAAAAAGCAACAAGGCGGCGATTTTCGCTAAAAATGGCATTAAAATGTGAATAACATCACATTTTTGTTTTGGTTGTTTGTTGAGTTATTGTGATCTGAATCACAAGATATTTTCTTCGGTAATTCACCTAGTGTGATCTGCAGCATGTTCTGACTCTGCCTTAAGACCGTTTTGTAACTGAGCAACTTATCGCCTTTTAAAATTATCCTTCGGTGTGATGGCGAGATTGGCAAACGCGGATTAATGTCAAAGTATCAGCCTGACTCCCTTACGGCTGCCAGCCAAAAAACAACACTGATAAGCGTGAATCCGAGGCAGATATGTTTCTAAACTACTTCGCGTTGGGAGTGCTGATCTTCGTCTTTCTGGTGATTTTTTATGGAATCATTGCGATACATGACATCCCCTATTTGATTGCCAAAAAGCGCAACCATCCCCACGCCGACGCCATTCATACGGCGGGCTGGGTAAGTCTGTTTACCCTGCATGTAATCTGGCCGTTCCTGTGGATCTGGGCGACGCTCTACCAGTCAGAGCGCGGCTGGGGCATGCAGTCGCATGCTACGCCGCAAGAGAAAGCGACCGACCCGGAAATTGCCGCGCTTTCTGATCGAATTTCCCGGCTGGAGCACCAACTCGCCGCCGAAAAAAAGACTGACTATTCCACGTTTCCGGAGATCTGATTATGGATCTGTTAATTGTTTTAACTTACGTGGCGCTGGCGTGGGCGGTCTTTAAAATCTTCCGCATTCCGGTGAATCAGTGGACGTTGGCGACGGCGGCGCTGGGTGGCGTATTCCTGGTGAGTGGCTTGATTTTATTGATGAACTACAACCATCCTTACACTTTTACCGCGCAAAAGGCAGTGATAGCTATTCCTATCACACCACAGGTAACGGGGATCGTGACTGAAGTTACCGACAAAAATAATCAGCTTATTCAAAAGGGTGAAGTGCTTTTTAAGCTCGACCCGGTACGTTATCAGGCGCGGGTCGACAGACTTCAGGCTGATCTGATGACGGCGACGCATAACATCAAAACGCTGCGGGCGCAGCTCACTGAAGCGCAGGCTAACACCACTCAGGTTTCAGCGGAGCGCGATCGGCTGTTTAAAAATTATCAACGTTACCTGAAAGGCAGCCAGGCGGCGGTGAATCCGTTCTCGGAACGTGATATCGACGACGCGCGGCAAAATTTTCTCGCGCAGGATGCGTTAGTGAAAGGCTCGGTGGCGGAGCAGGCACAGATCCAGAGCCAGCTCGACAGCATGGTCAACGGCGAGCAGTCGCAGATTGTCAGCTTAAGGGCGCAACTGACCGAAGCGAAATATAACCTTGAGCAGACCGTCATTCGCGCGCCGAGCAACGGCTACGTTACTCAGGTACTGATCCGCCCAGGTACATACGCAGCTGCCTTGCCGTTACGTCCGGTGATGGTCTTCATCCCTGAGCAAAAACGGCAAATCGTCGCCCAGTTCCGGCAAAACTCGCTGTTACGTCTGAAACCCGGTGATGATGCGGAAGTCGTATTTAACGCTCTGCCGGGGCAGGTATTTCACGGCAAACTGACCAGCATCTTGCCGGTGGTGCCTGGCGGTTCGTATCAGGCGCAGGGGGTACTGCAATCATTGACGGTTATACCCGGAACGGACGGTGTGCTGGGAACCATTGAACTCGACCCTAACGCTGATATCGACGCCTTACCCGACGGTATCTACGCCCAGGTAGCAGTTTACTCCGACCATTTCAGCCATGTTTCGGTGATGCGGAAGGTACTGCTGAGAATGACCAGTTGGATGCATTATCTTTATTTGGATCATTGAGGGGGAAGGGGGCAGGGTAAGATTACGAAAGTCCGCTCCCCGCAAGGACTGACGCCAGATAGTTTCTGTCCATAGCCAGGGCAAGATTACGAAAGCCCGCACCCCGCAAGGACTGACGCGAGGTAGCCTCTGTCCATGGCTGCTTTTCGCATCTTACGTCTTAGCCCTGCCTTGAATACCTTATGATTCGTCAAAATATTAATCGCAATATGTCTTATCCCTGAAAATAATTCCGCTGCGTTCCCTCTTCTTATTTTGCAGTCATCTTCATTCATTACCACGTCCAGACGCCAGTGCAGCTTATTCTCCACATGCCAGTGATTTCGGATCGCTGTCGCAAACTTCTCTGCGCTTAAATCAGCAGAGCTGATATAATATCTGACCATCATTTCTGGCTCTTTCTTTTTTTCTGCTATTATTGAGCGAAATGAGACTGCCACGCATAATTTTTTCAGCCCTTTCCATTCAAACGTGAAATCAATAAGATCATCAGGGACGTCGCAAACAAGATGAAGACGGGTTTCTTCTCTACCGTGACTCTTTTCACTAATTGCGTAACTGTCATGCTCTGGATTATTTAATTCTTTCAGTGGGAATTTTTCCTCGAAGGCTTTATTTAGCCGTCCCTGGTTTCCTTTTACAGCGAATAAATAATCACCTCCCTGTTTTTGTATCTTCTCTGCAATATCTTTCTGGCAACCCATCGCATCAGTTGTGATGATTTTTCCTTTAATATCCAACATGTTAAGAAGTTCAGGGATAGCTGTAATCTCATTAGATTTCTCATCCGTCTTGATCTGTCCGATGACCAGACTGCGCATTGTTGAGAACGCACTAATGACATGAATCGCTCCCCTGCGGCGACTCTTGTCATAAGAGTGCCGGAGCGTTTTTCCATCAATTGCAATGACGTCTTTATCATCTGAAGAATGACAATCACGCATCCAGTTAATAAAGCACTCATGAAACTTTGCAGGGCTGATACAGGATACAACTCTGGCAATGGTATCGTGAACAGGAATACCATTTTCAAAATCACCATATTGTTTTAAAAAATCGAGATGAGTTTCCCCAAAATCCTCTATATCTTCCCAACCTTCTGCACCAGAAATAACGGCGCAAATAGTCAACAGTAGAATATCCGACAATTTATGTTCCACTTTCCAGGCTTGTCTGTAATCGGGGATAACAGAAATATGTTCCATCAATTTTTTAAGTTCCATTTTGTTCTCCTTAATTATGTAAGGAGTATTTGATCATGTATAAGCAATAAAAAACAGCTTTAGGTAATGAGGAATGTCTCAATTATTGAACATAAAATGCGAATCATTTAGTACAAAAAATCAGCGTTACGTGATCTTTCCCTGTGTCCATAGCTGCTTCAAAATCACCATATTGCTTCAAAAAATCGAGATGTGTTTCCCCGAAATCCTCTATATCTTCCCAACCTTCTGCACCAGAAATAACGGCACAAATAGTCAACAGTAGAATATCTGACAATTTATGCTCCACTTTCCAGGCTTGTCTGTAATCGGGGATAATAGAAATATGTTCCATCAATTTTTTAAGTTCCATTTTTTTCTCCTTAATTATGTAAGGAGTATTTGATCATGTATAAGCAATGGAAAACAGCTTTAGGTAATAAGGAATATCTCAATTATTGAATATTTAGTTCGAATTATTTAGTACAAAAAAGCAGCGTTGCGTGATCTTTCCCTGCCCTTTATTCATAAACTCATGGATATGGTGATCAACGGTGGTCTGATGCAGGCGCAGAGCCTGAGTAATTATGACTGAATTTCAGCCTTCAGAAGCCAGAAGAATGGCTTTAATACAATCGCAGCCCCGCTTTTCACAACATTATGCTTATAATATGAAAAATATCTTGCCTTGCATCTTTGTGCCTACGGCATTGGATGATCTTTCCCTAATCTCATAGTTTCTTTTAGTCTTTCAAGCCTTAGCAATTCAACTTCGGCTTTAATATAACCATGTGAGGCAGCCATTTTCAGCCAATTAATTGCATTATCTAAATTATAATATTTTAAATAGGAATCGTCCTCCTCTGAGGATAGAATCATAGCATAATTATATTGCGCTGTGATATTTCCTTGAGATGCAGCCCTTGCCAGATATTTAATTTGCTTGGGTATATTAAAGTAAACATATGTATAATATTGATGTAATCGATATGACGCATCACCATCCCCGCCCTCAGATTTAATATCAAATTCATATCTTTGATTTTCACTTAAATTAAATGATTCAGATGTTGAGCTTATTTCAATGTTATGAAGTTTAACAGTGGGGGGGGCACCTCCATATGAACCACAAGAGAAAAAGAAAATATTTGCAATCAGAATAAATAAAAAACGCTTCATGTTGCCACCTTTGTTATTTTATATCACTTGGTCTCATAACTTTGCCAGGAGTGGAAGAAATGGGTTGGCCTGAAGGTCCAAACGTTATCCAGCGGCCCATATTATTACCAGTTATGACATTATTACTTGTGTCAATTGCCGAGATATTATCCGTAAGTCCTGTTTGGATCGTATTAAAAAGAGGAGTATTATTATCCCACGTTACAGCGAATAAATAATCACCTCCCTGTTTTTGTATCTTCTCTGCAATATCTTTCTGGCAACCCATCGCATCAGTTGTGATAATTTTTCCTTTAATATCCAACATGTTAAGAAGTTCAGGGATAGCTGTAATCTCATTAGATTTCTCATCCGTCTTGATCTGTCCGATGACCATACTGTGCATTGTTGAGAACGCACTAATGACATGAATCGCTCCCCTGCGGCGACTCTTGTCATAAGAGTGCCGGAGCGTTTTTCCATCAATTGCAATGACGTCTTTATCATCTGAAGAATGACAATCACGCATCCAGTTAATAAAGCACTCATGAAACTTTGCAGGGCTGATACAGGATACAACTCTGGCAATGGTATCGTGAACAGGAATACCATTTTCAAAATCACCATATTGTTTTAAAAAATCGAGATGAGTTTCCCCAAAATCCTCTATATCTTCCCAACCTTCCGCACCAGAAATAACGGCACAAATAGTCAACAGTAGAATATCCGATAATTTATGTTCCACTTTCCAGGCTTGTCTGTAATCGGGGATAACAGAAATATGTTCCATCAATTTTTTAAGTTCCATTTTGTTCTCCTTAATTATGTAAGGAGTATTTGATCATGTATAAGCAATAAAAAACAGCTTTAGGTAATGAGGAATGTCTCAATTTTTAAACATAAAATGCGAATTATTTAGTACAGAAAGTGTACTTCTGATGATCTTTCCCTGGTCGGGCAGCCGGTTTCCCGCCGGGTCTGTTGCATACGGGATATCAATGTCCAGGTTACATATAATAATAAGAGCAATTAACTTAATTTATTTGTTTATAATGCGCTTACTTAATACAAACCATTGAATATACCCTCCTGACAGAAAATAAAGCCATATTATTATCGCCATAATATACTTACTATCAATTCTTAAGCCAATAATGTCTGAAGCACTCCCTATAAATATTAGAGCGATAAAGAATACTATGCCTGTTGGAAAACATATTACCATCATTCCATAAGACATGAGACTAATTAACTCACTCACATCACGGGTGGAGTCTAATAGTGAAAGTCTATGCATGGAAAAGAATAGTATTAAAAGTGATAACGCCAGCCATATAGCTCTGAATGAAAAAATAATGCATTTCATTACATCACCCCGGTGAATACAAATCTAATAAAGCGTCCAATATTATTTCCGGAGCACTTCATCTTACATGTTTCTAAAGAATCATTAGACCAGTCTTGGCAGTTTTTAAATAGCCCTAAATTTATAGGTGTGAATATATCAGGCAATACAGAATAACGCGGTCTTACCTCTTTAAACTTCCCTTTTAAACAGTTCTCCACACAACTATTATCGGTTTCAACGAGGTCACAACGGCCAGCAGATTCTTTTGTGTCATTACTTGCTTTACCAGGCCCCCATAGACCATCTCCTTTTGATTCTCCCCGTTGGTCTTGGCCACCACAAGTATAGTCCCCTTTACCATCTGGGACACAAAGATATTGATGATAGAACGGATTCCCCCATATATCCGGCCCGCTTCTTTCACCAGTTCCACCCATTGAATGCAGTGGCTTAATGCATTTTAGTGTTTCTAATCCTAATGGATCTATATTTGAGATCGGATTCAACGGATACTGATAAAAATTCCATCCTCCCTTCAGCCCAATCGGATCCTGAGTGATATACCGCCCCTGCAGCGGGTCATAATAGCGGTGGCGGTTATAATACAGGCCGGACTCCTCATCATACTGCTGCCCCGGCAGGCGGATGAGCTGCTGCAGCTGCTGCGGGTTATCCTCACTCAGCAGGTTGCCCCATTCATCGTATTCTGCGTACCACGCTGTTGCCCCGTCAGGGCTGATAAGCGCCAGCGGCAGGCCGCGATGGTCGCAGTCGTACAGGTGGATTTTTCGCGCCGGCGTGTACACCGGGTCCATCTGGTTTTGCATCTGCTCCACCGTCAGGCCGCACTGTGCCAGCCAGCGGCGGCTTTCCTCACTCACCCGGTCAGCAAGGATTTCACTTTCCAGCCGGTCGAGCATCTGCACCAGCACCGGCGGGAACACCACATCACCACCGTCTTCACCGCCGGACTGCTGAAGGGCATCCGCCAGGCTGCGGCGCTGCGTTTTCACCAGTTCACCGGTGGCGGTTTCAACCCTGATGAGTGGCGTGAAACTTCCCGGCAGGTATACCGTCTGGATGCGGGTTCTGTCGTTCTGTATCGTGGTCAGCCGGTCGCCGTCCCAGCCATACCAGGTCACTTCCGGTTTCCGTGACAGCGACATCCAGCCCGTCAGGTCCCGTTCACGCCGCCACACCCGTTTTGCCACCCTGCGGCCCGGCGGGTCGTAAAGATAGCGACTTTCGACCAGCGGCTCTGCATATTGTGTCCGTGTGTAGTGCACCAGCCGGTGCCGGCTGTCGTAATGGTACCGGTGGGTCCGCTCATCATCCGTGCGGATAACCCCTTCCGGGATGAGGTCGGTTTTCTCCGTCAGCCTGCCGTGACGGTCATACCGGTAAAGGTAGTGAGCGTCACGGGCGATACGGTTATCCGGCCACATGCTGAGGGTGCTGTCCGGGTGCAGCTCCGGGTCGGGCAGGCGGTTACCTGCCGGGTCCGTGGCGTAAGGGATGCGGATATCCAGATTCGCTGCGGTGGTGTGGACGCCGGTCAGCCTGCCGGTGGCGCTGTAGCTGTAGCGCCGCGTCTGTCGCGGGCTGCTGATGCGGATGAGTTCGCCGTTGTCGTTCCAGGTGTAATCGCGGTCAGACAGCAGGCTGTTCAGGTGCTGGCTCTGTAACTGCCCGGCAGGGGTGTAAGCGGTGGTGAGTTCATAACGGCTGAAGCTGCGCAGCGTTTCCCGGTGCAGGCGGCCTTTACTGTCATATCCGCAATGCACCGCCATCCGGTGCCCTTCGCTGATATGGCTGATATCTGTCAGCCAGCCGCGTTCGTCATACTGCCACTGCTCTGCGGTTTCGCCATTCACGGTGCGGTGCGTGAGGCGGTCAGCGTCATCGTAATGCCAGAGGGTTATAAGCCCCTCATCCTCGCTGCGGGTAAGTTTACCGGTCAGGTCGTGGTGATAACGCTGTGTGCGACCGTCAAAGCCGGTTTCCTGTATCAGCCGGTCGAGTACATCGTAACGGAAGGTGGTGTGGCTGCCGTTTTCACTGGTCAGGCGGATGACCCGTCCGGCAGCATCGTATTCCATACTGCGCGTCAGCCCGCCCTGCGTGGTGCGGATGGCCTTTCCCCACGCATCGTACTGTGCCCCGTTTCTGCTGCCGTCCGGCGCGATGATGGCGGTCAGGTCACCGGCTGTGTTGTATTCATACCGCGTTTCATGGCCCTGCGTGTCTTTCACAGCAATTAACTGTCCACGGCTGTCATATGCGCGGTACTGACTCAGGCCTTCCTCGCGGTGCACCGCCGTCACCTGCCCGAAGCGGTCATGGTCATAACGGGTTACATAACCGGAACAGTCGGTGAAGGTCAGCAACTGACCGTAACGGCTCCACGTCATGGTTTTCCGGCTGCCGGTGGCATCTTCCGTTGCGCAGGGTAAGTCACTGTGTGGATTATCATAACGGTAGCGGGTGATATCGCCGTCAGGGGCAGTTTCCTGAATCAGACGGCCGAATTCATCATATTCCCGGCGTATTTCCAGCCCGTCAGGCCCGGTGGCTGACGTTAACTGGTTGTGGTGGTTATAGTAAAATGCCGATGCCCTGCCATCCGGCGTGGTGATGTGTGTGACAAGCCCCGTCACCACATCCGGGCTGTATTCTGTTACCCGGCCTGCGGCATCTGTCTGTGCCTTAAGTCTGCCCACGGCGTCAAACTGACTCTGCGTGACGCTGCCGTCCGCGTGTTCCTTTTTCACCACCCGCTTCAGCCCGCCTTCGCCTGCGGTATGCAGGACTTCACGGCGGTCCAGGCTGTCGGTGATGGTGATGCGGTTTTTCTCATACTGATACGTGTAGCTTAAGCCTGCCGGGTTTAGCTGTTCTGTCACCCGCCCGTCGCTGTCGTAACGGTAACGGATTTCCGGTCGGCCTGCGTGACGGTGCGCCACCATCCGGCCCCGGTATTTATCATCGTAAGTAAAGCTGCGCACCTGTGTGCCGCTGCGGTCATACACCGCCGCCAGTTCGCCGCGCGGCGTCCAGCCATAGCGCACCAGCGGTGCGGCAGGTAAATTCTCCGGGTATTCCGGGTCGTGCGTCAGCCACACGGCAGACAGACGGATACCGTTATCCCGGCCATATTCCGTGTAGCCCGGCAGGGTATCAGGAAAAACGGACGGTTCCGCCCCGCCGGAAGTGGCCTGCTGCCGGGCCTCTTCTGCCCGCTGCGCCTGGCTGGTCAGTACCAGCCGGAAGTGACGCCCGGCCCCATCCGTCACGCCGGTGATTTCGCCGCTGAATTCGCCGGCGGCTTCGCGGTGGAGCGTCTGTGTGCGCCCGAAGCGGTCCACCAGCCCGGTCAGCACCCGGTACGGCGGCAGCGGCGCGGGCAGCACCTCATCCGCCTCCGGCACCCGCTCACACCAGCCGAGCAGCCACCACGGTCCCTGCGGACTGTTCGTTGCCAGATAACGATGCGGACTTAAGCGGAGTTCTTCCGGCAGCGCCTGCCAGAGTGCGGCCAGCCGGTGGCCTTCCTCCAGTATCGCCACGCCGCCGCGCACCAGCCACAGTGATTCGCTGCGGCTGTAACCGTCCTCACCGGGAAACAGGTGCTCAAAATACAGGCTTCTGCCGCCGTTATCACTGAGTATCAGTGTGTTATCGCGCAGCTGTAAGAGGATATCCGCAGACATTTTCCAGCCGGGGCCGGGGAGCCCCACCGGCGCGGGCGTTTTTGTCCGGTAACTGCTGTAGGTGCGGGAGAGGATGAACGGCAGCGGGCCGGGCAGGGCGATGTCCGTCTCGCCGGGAAGGACTTTTGCGCCGAGCAGCGGATTGACCGGATGACCGGATGTCACCCCGCCGGGGCACACCGAACAGGCCACGCCGGTGGGGGCACCGATGCGCACCCCGGCTGAACCCTGGACAATGCTACCGCCATACTGCGTCATGTCGCCCTGACGCGCCGCCGGTTTTCCGCTCATCTGCTCATCCTTGTTTTATTGGGTTATTTGTCTGCTTCCAGGCAAAACCCTACCGACTTATAAGAAAGCCTTAAGTGAGATATCTGTCAGATAAGAACAATTAGGAAAATATTTATATCACCATGATAAATATGTGCTTTCCTTAAAAATAACAAAATATCAACATTCCCTGCCTTTTTTCCAATCGCCAGGCCATACTGATATTTTTCCTCGCACAAAGGACTCGGCATGAAACTCGTCGGTAGCTACACCAGCCCGTTTGTACGCAAACTTTCTATTCTGTTGTTAGAAAAGGGCATAACTTTCGAATTTATTAATGAACTGCCCTATAACGCGGACAACGGCGTGGCGCAATTTAACCCGTTAGGGAAAGTGCCGGTGCTGGTGACCGAAGAGGGCGAATGCTGGTTTGATTCGCCGATCATCGCCGAATATATTGAATTAATGAATGTCGCTCCGGCGATGTTGCCACGCGATCCGCTGGAGTCGCTGCGAGTGCGTAAAATTGAGGCGCTGGCGGATGGCATTATGGATGCCGGGCTGGTGTCGGTGCGCGAACAGGCGCGTCCGGCGGCGCAGCAGTCTGAAGATGAATTGTTACGCCAGCGGGAGAAAATCAACCGCAGTCTGGATGTGCTGGAAGGATATCTGGTCGATGGCACGCTCAAAACCGATACGGTCAATCTGGCGACTATCGCCATTGCCTGTGCCGTCGGATATCTCAATTTCCGCCGCGTTGCGCCGGGCTGGTGTGTGGACCGCCCACACTTAGTCAAACTGGTCGAAAACCTGTTTAGCCGCGAAAGCTTCGCTCGCACCGAACCGCCAAAGGCTTGATGCGCGATATGTCCTCCTGACCCATCTCACGTTACAATCCGTGGTTATGTTAAACGCCCTTCTCCGTGCGAGAGGGCCTTGATGAGCCTGGTTTCCTATGACAACCGAAACGCGTTCCCTCTATAGTCAGCTTCCAGCTATCGATCGCTTATTGCGTGATAGCTCCTTCCTTTCTTTGCGTGATACTTATGGCCATACCCGTGTCGTGGAGCTGCTGCGTCAGATGCTCGACGAAGCGCGGGAAATGATTCGCGACAGCCAGTTGCTGCCTGCATGGTGTGAAAACTGGGCGCAAGAGGTTAATGCTCGTCTGGCGAAAGAGGCACAGAGCGCGCTGCGTCCGGTGATCAACCTGACGGGAACCGTGCTGCATACGAACCTTGGGCGGGCATTGCAGGCGGAAGCGGCGGTTGAGGCTGTTACGCAAGTTATGCGTTTGCCGGTGACGCTGGAATATGATCTGGATGACGCCGGACGCGGGCATCGCGATCGTGCGCTGGCACAGTTGTTATGTCGCATCACCGGCGCAGAAGATGCCTGTATCGTCAATAACAATGCGGCAGCGGTGCTGCTGATGTTGGCAGCAACTGCCAGCGGTAAAGAAGTGGTGGTGTCTCGCGGCGAACTGGTGGAGATTGGCGGCGCGTTTCGTATTCCTGACGTAATGCGCCAGGCGGGCTGCACCCTGCATGAAGTGGGGACGACCAACCGCACGCACGCGAATGATTATCGTCAGGCGGTGAATGAAAATACTGCGCTGTTGATGAAGGTACATACCAGTAATTACAGCATTCAGGGGTTCACTAAAGCGATAGACGAAGCGGAACTGGTGGCGCTCGGCAAAGAGCTGGATGTTCCCGTGGTGACTGATTTAGGCAGTGGTTCGCTGGTCGATCTTAGCCAGTACGGTTTGCCGAAAGAGCCGATGCCGCAGGAGTTGATTGCGGCGGGCGTCAGCCTGGTGAGCTTCTCTGGCGACAAGCTGTTAGGCGGGCCGCAGGCAGGGATCATCGTTGGTAAAAAAGAGATGATTGCTCGCCTGCAAAGCCATCCGCTGAAACGTGCATTACGCGCGGATAAAATGACCCTCGCGGCGCTGGAAGCCACGTTGCGTCTTTATTTACACCCTGAAGCACTGAGCGAAAAATTACCGACCCTGCGTCTGCTTACCCGCAGCGCAGAGGTCATTCAAATCCAGGCGCAACGGTTACAGGCTCCCCTTGCCGCACATTACGGCGCGGAGTTTGCGGTACAGGTTATGCCATGCTTGTCGCAGATTGGCAGTGGTTCGCTGCCGGTTGATCGCCTGCCGAGCGCGGCATTAACGTTTACACCCCATGACGGACGCGGCAGCCACCTTGAGGCATTAGCCGCCCGCTGGCGTGAATTGCCAGTTCCGGTGATTGGACGTATTTACGACGGGCGATTGTGGCTGGATTTACGCTGCCTTGAAGATGAGCAACGGTTTATGGAGATGTTGTTGAAATGATTATTGCGACTGCCGGACACGTTGACCACGGCAAAACGACCTTATTGCAGGCGATTACTGGTGTAAATGCCGACCGTCTGCCGGAAGAAAAAAAGCGCGGTATGACTATCGATCTCGGCTATGCCTACTGGCCGCAGCCGGATGGACGCGTGCCTGGATTTATCGACGTTCCCGGTCATGAAAAATTTCTTTCCAACATGCTGGCGGGCGTTGGTGGTATCGATCACGCGTTGCTGGTGGTGGCGTGTGATGACGGCGTGATGGCACAGACCCGTGAGCATCTGGCGATTTTGCAGCTTACCGGTAACCCGATGCTGACAGTGGCCCTGACTAAAGCCGATCGCGTGGACGAAGCGCGTGTTGATGAGGTTGAACGCCAGGTAAAGGAGGTGCTGCGGGAATACGGTTTTGCTGAGGCAAAACTGTTTATCACCGCAGCGACCGAAGGACGGGGAATTGATGCCCTGCGCGAACATCTGCTTCAGTTGCCGGAACGCGAACACGCCAGCCAACATAGTTTCCGCCTCGCTATCGACCGCGCATTTACCGTAAAAGGTGCCGGGCTGGTGGTGACCGGTACGGCGTTAAGCGGGGAAGTGAAGGTAGGCGATTCACTATGGCTGACTGGTGTAAATAAACCGATGCGCGTGCGTGCGCTGCATGCGCAAAACCAGCCAACAGAAACCGCCCATGCCGGGCAGCGTATCGCGCTTAACATCGCTGGTGATGCGGAAAAAGAACAGATTAACCGTGGCGACTGGCTGCTTGCCGATGTGCCGCCAGAGCCGTTCACACGAGTGATTGTCGAGTTACAAACCCATACGCCGCTGACCCAGTGGCAGCCGCTGCATATTCACCACGCCGCCAGCCACGTTACGGGACGCGTTTCGCTGCTGGAAGATAACCTTGCCGAACTGGTGTTCGACACGCCGCTGTGGCTGGCGGATAACGATCGCTTAGTGCTGCGCGATATCTCTGCCCGCAACACGTTGGCGGGGGCGCGCGTGGTGATGCTTAACCCGCCGCGTCGCGGTAAACGTAAGCCGGAATATCTGCAATGGCTGGCGTCACTGGCACGCACACAAAGCGATGCCGACGCACTGACCGTACATCTGGAGCGCGGTGCGGTTAACCTTGCCGATTTCGCCTGGGCGCGTCAGCTCAACGGCGAAGGGATGCGCGAACTGCTGCAACAGCCGGGCTATATTCAGGCTGGTTACAGTTTGTTGAACGCTCCAGTTGCCGCCCGCTGGCAACGTAAAATTCTCGACACACTGGCAACTTATCATGAGCAACATCGTGATGAACCTGGTCTAGGACGCGAGCGTCTGCGGCGCATGGCGTTGCCGATGGAAGATGAAGCACTGGTGCTGTTGCTGATTGAAAAGATGCGCGAAAGCGGCGACATCCACAGCCACCACGGCTGGCTGCATCTGCCGGATCACAAAGCGGGATTCAGCGAAGAGCAGCAGGCCATCTGGCAAAAAGTAGAGCCGCTGTTTGGTAACGAGCCTTGGTGGGTGCGTGACCTGGCAAAAGAGACGGGAACTGACGAACAGGCAATGCGCCTGACACTACGCCAGGCGGCGCAGCAGGGGATAATTACGGCGATCGTTAAAGATCGTTATTACCGTAACGATCGGATTGTCGAATTTGCCAATATGATCCGCGATCTCGATCAGGAGTGTGGCTCGACCTGTGCGGCGGATTTCCGCGATCGCTTAGGTGTAGGCCGAAAGCTGGCAATTCAAATTCTGGAATATTTTGACCGCATTGGTTTTACGCGGCGTCGTGGAAATGATCATTTATTGCGAGATGCATTATTATTTCCCGAAAAATAAGGAAATGATTAATTCATAATAAATATGAATTAATACAAAATTTTTATTGATATTAAGGAAGCACGTTATTTGATGAATGTAACGTGCTTTTTATTAAAAATATTTTAATAAACTCTAATGTCGATCATATTTTCGAATGAAAATACTTTGTAATCTGCCAGCCCTTTTTTACTCTTCCAGGAGTGTTTTATGGCAGCTTCAACCTTTTTTATTCCTTCAGTGAATGTCATTGGTGCCGATTCATTGACTGACGCAATGAATATGATGGCAGACTATGGATTTACCCGTACATTAATTGTTACTGACAATATTTTAACGAAATTAGGTATGGCGGGCGATGTGCAAAAAGCACTGGAAGAACGCAATATTTTTAGCGTTATTTATGATGGCACCCAGCCTAACCCAACCACGGAAAACGTCGCCGCAGGTCTCAAACTGCTGAAAGAAAATAATTGCGATAGCGTGATTTCCTTAGGTGGTGGTTCTCCGCACGACTGTGCGAAAGGCATTGCGCTGGTGGCAGCCAACGGCGGTGATATTCGCGATTACGAAGGCGTTGACCGCTCTGCAAAACCGCAGTTGCCGATGATTGCCATCAACACCACGGCGGGTACCGCGTCTGAAATGACCCGTTTCTGCATTATCACTGACGAAGCACGTCACATCAAAATGGCGATTGTGGATAAACACGTGACTCCGCTGCTTTCTGTCAATGACTCCTCTCTGATGATCGGTATGCCGAAGTCGCTGACCGCCGCAACGGGTATGGATGCCTTAACACACGCTATCGAAGCGTATGTGTCTATTGCCGCAACGCCGATCACTGACGCTTGTGCACTGAAAGCCGTGACCATGATTGCCGAAAACCTGCCGTTAGCCGTAGAAGATGGCAGCAATGCGAAAGCGCGTGAAGCGATGGCTTATGCCCAGTTCCTCGCCGGTATGGCGTTCAACAATGCCTCTTTGGGTTATGTTCATGCGATGGCGCACCAGTTAGGTGGTTTCTACAATCTGCCGCACGGTGTATGTAACGCCGTTCTGCTGCCGCACGTTCAGGTATTCAACAGCAAAGTAGCCGCCGCACGTCTGCGTGACTGCGCTGCTGCGATGGGTGTGAATGTGACAGGTAAAAACGACGCGGAAGGTGCAGAAGCCTGCATTAACGCTATCCGCGAACTGGCGAAGAAAGTCGATATTCCGGCAGGTCTGCGCGACCTGAACGTGAAAGAAGAAGATTTCGCGGTACTGGCGACCAATGCCCTGAAAGATGCCTGCGGATTTACTAACCCGATTCAGGCAACTCACGAAGAAATTGTAGCGATTTATCGCGCTGCGATGTAATCATCATCCCCACAACGGCTGGCAAATTGTCAGCCGCTTTTTCAACTATCTCTGTAATCCTTGCCCGTAAATTCGTGATAGCCGTCGTAAAGCTGTTACCGACTGGCGAAGATTTCGCCAGTCACGTCTACCCTTGTTATACCTCACACCGCAAGGAGACTACCATGACCAACAATCCCCCTTCAGCACAGATTAAGCCCGGCGAGTATGGTTTCCCCCTCAAGTTAAAATCCCGCTATGACAACTTTATCGGCGGCGAATGGGTAGCACCCGCCGATGGCGAGTATTACCAGAACCTGACGCCGGTGACCGGGCAGCTACTGTGCGAAGTGGCGTCTTCTGGCAAACGCGATATCGATCTGGCGCTGGATGCTGCGCATAAAGTGAAAGATAAATGGGCGCATACCTCGGTACAGGATCGTGCGGCGATTCTGTTTAAGATTGCCGATCGGATGGAGCAAAACCTGGAGCTGTTAGCGACCGCAGAAACCTGGGATAACGGCAAACCCATCCGCGAAACCAGTGCTGCCGATGTGCCGCTGGCGATTGACCATTTCCGCTATTTCGCCTCGTGTATTCGGGCGCAGGAAGGTGGGATCAGTGAAGTCGATAGCGAAACCGTGGCTTATCACTTCCACGAACCGTTAGGCGTGGTGGGGCAGATTATCCCGTGGAACTTCCCGCTGCTGATGGCGAGCTGGAAAATGGCTCCTGCGCTGGCAGCGGGCAACTGCGTAGTGCTGAAACCCGCACGACTTACCCCGCTTTCAGTACTGCTGCTAATGGAAATCGTCGGTGATTTACTGCCGCCAGGTGTGGTGAACGTGGTCAACGGCGCGGGCGGCGAAATCGGTGAATATCTGGCAACTTCAAAACGTATTGCCAAAGTGGCATTTACTGGCTCAACGGAAGTCGGCCAGCAAATTATGCAGTACGCCACGCAGAACATTATTCCGGTGACGCTGGAGCTGGGCGGTAAGTCGCCAAATATATTCTTTGCTGATGTGATGGATGAAGAAGATGCTTTCTTCGATAAGGCGCTGGAGGGCTTTGCGCTGTTCGCTTTCAACCAGGGCGAAGTCTGTACCTGCCCAAGCCGTGCTTTAGTGCAGGAGTCTATCTACGAACGCTTTATGGAACGCGCCATCCGTCGTGTTGAAAGCATTCGTAGCGGTAACCCGCTCGACAGCGTGACGCAAATGGGTGCACAGGTTTCTCACGGGCAACTGGAAACCATCCTCAATTACATTGATATCGGTAAAAAAGAGGGGGCGGATGTGCTTACCGGCGGGCGGCGTAAGCTGCTGGAAGGGGAACTGAAAGACGGCTACTACCTCGAACCGACGATTCTGTTTGGTCAGAACAATATGCGTGTGTTCCAGGAAGAGATATTTGGCCCGGTGCTGGCGGTAACCACCTTTAAAACGATGGACGAGGCGCTGGAGCTGGCGAACGACACACAATATGGCCTGGGTGCAGGCGTCTGGAGTCGTAACGGCAATCTGGCCTATAAGATGGGGCGCGGCATTCAGGCCGGACGTGTGTGGACCAACTGTTATCACGCCTACCCGGCACACGCAGCGTTTGGTGGCTACAAACAGTCGGGCATCGGACGCGAAACCCATAAGATGATGCTGGAGCATTATCAGCAAACCAAGTGTCTGCTGGTGAGCTACTCGGATAAACCGTTGGGGCTGTTCTGATGTAAAAAGCTGGTCGCATCGGGTATTCATTGCCTGATGCGACGCTTACGTGTCTTATCATGCCTACGGGGGGGATATGTTTACACCTGACCGTAGGCCGGATAAGGCGTACACGCCGCATCCGGCATAAACAAAGCGCACGTTGTTACAAAAACCTACGTGCGCAATAACCCAGACTACGCCAACAGAAGTGCGTTTCTGGGGCGTGTTTTGCCAGGAGTTTAATCTCGTGTTTCGATGGTGAGCGGGCGAACCAGGCTGTACAACCACAAACCAAAACAAGCGATAGTGCCAATCACCACGGTGAGGAACACACTGACTGACAGGCCTGCAAGCAATCCCGCAGGCAGGGCCAGCAGGCCGTGGATCACGGTGTCGTTCCATCTCACCTGGTCGTAGCCAAACATGCCTAAAACGCCGCAAACCAGGCCGTAAATCACCATTGGTGTTCCGAGACCAATCAATAATAAACGGTAGATAATTGAAGGTTTAATACGCTTAATCTGTACTATGGATGTTTTACTGGAGTTATTCATTAGTTTGGCCAATAGTTCCATTATTTCAATATGATAAGCCTCGACCTGTTGAAAAGCCAGGCAGCACACTTCAGAAAGTATATAAAAAACAATATGTCGTTATATAAATAAGGAAATTGCCCTGCATCATGGTATTTCATAATATGCGTTAATTGTTCTTTTGTATATTCTCTGAGGGAAATATGTTCCTGGATTATTTTGCACTGGGAGTGCTTATTTTTGTATTTCTGGTGATCTTCTATGGGATTATTATTTTACATGATATTCCCTACCTGATAGCGAAAAAACGTAATCATCCTCATGCCGATGCCATTCATGTTGCCGGTTGGGTGAGTTTGTTTACGCTGCACGTTATCTGGCCTTTTTTGTGGATTTGGGCCACGCTTTACCGCCCGGAGCGGGGATGGGGAATGCAAAGCCATGATTCATCCGTTATGCAACTGCAACAGCGCATTGCCGGGCTGGAGAAACAGCTCGCCGACATGAAAGCTCCTTCTACCGAGTAATATTTATGGATTTACTGATTATTCTGACCTATGTGGCTTTCGCATGGGCAATGTTTAAGATTTTTAAAATCCCCGTGAATAAATGGACCATCCCTACTGCGGCACTGGGCGGCATATTTATTGTCAGCGGCTTAATTCTATTAATGAACTATAACCATCCATACACCTTTAAAGCGCAAAAAGCGGTTATTTCCATTCCGGTTGTTCCGCAGGTGACGGGTGTAGTAATTGAAGTGACGGACAAGAAAAATACGTTGATTAAAAAAGGTGAGGTGCTGTTCCGACTGGACCCGACGCGTTATCAGGCACGGGTAGATCGGCTGATGGCGGATACCGTCACCGCAGAACATAAGCAGCGGGCATTGGGCGCAGAGTTAGATGAGATGGCGGCGAATACCCAGCAGGCAAAGGCCACGCGGGATAAATTCGCTAAAGAGTATCAGCGTTACGCACGCGGCAGCCAGGCGAAAGTAAACCCGTTTTCAGAACGGGATATCGATGTGGCGCGGCAAAATTATCTGGCGCAGGAAGCCTCAGTGAAGTCATCGGCGGCGGAACAAAAACAGATCCAGAGCCAACTGGATAGCCTGGTGTTGGGGGAACATTCACAAATCGCCAGCCTGAAAGCGCAGCTTGCGGAAGCAAAATATAACCTTGAGCAGACGGTAGTGCGTGCGCCGAGCGACGGTTACGTGACTCAGGTACTGATTCGTCCAGGAACGTATGCCGCGTCGCTGCCGCTGCGTCCGGTAATGGTGTTTATACCCGATCAGAAACGACAAATTGTGGCGCAGTTCCGCCAGAACTCCTTGCTGCGCCTGGCCCCCGGCGATGATGCGGAAGTGGTGTTTAATGCCCTGCCAGGTAAGGTCTTCAGCGGTAAGCTGGCAGCCATCAGTCCAGCTGTTCCCGGCGGGGCTTATCAGTCGACCGGCACCTTACAGTCGTTAAACACAGCGCCGGGTTCAGATGGCGTTATCGCGACTATTGAGCTGGATGAGCATACTGATTTGAGCGCTTTACCAGACGGTATTTACGCCCAGGTGGCGGTCTATTCCGATCATTTCAGCCATGTTTCGGTTATGCGCAAAGTGCTGTTACGCATGACCAGCTGGGTGCATTACCTTTATCTCGACCATTAATCTTTGTTTTCCGCCGCTTGTTCAGGCCGCAGTTGCTGCGACTGAGCAAGCTGGTGGCGTATTTCACGCAGCATCTCGTCCAACACATACTGGACCCGCCAGGGCTGGTATTCCCGTTTACGGAAGATAGCCACCAGATCCAGCCACCATTCATACGGTTGCTGAAAGCAGGGGATCAGCGTGCCGTCTTGCAGGTCGCTCTGCACACTTTTGTCTGGCGCAAACACAATCCCCAGGTGATTTCGCGCCAGCTCCAGCGCCGACTGAGTATTGTCACAGACGTAATTTCCCTTAACACGATAATCACGTACTTCTTTACTTCCGGCGACGTTGAAGCGCCAGATATTCGCGTCATCGATCATCATCGAGTCGATCAAAATACAGGAGTGATGTTCAAGTTCGTCTGGTCGGCTAATGGGGTGTTTCTCAAGATAAGTTTGGCTGGCATAGGCGGTTACTGCATATTGCGTAATAAAACTGGCAACCAGCGATTCATCTTTTGGTGGCGCGTAGCTGATTAAAACATCACAATCATCGGGAAATTCGACACCTTCATAAAAGGCGTTGCGCTCAAGATTGCAGGTTTTTAGCGATAAAGTGATTTCACCGATATCTTTAATTTTGTCGATAACGTGTTTGGATAAATAGGTAATAATGCCAGTTGGTGCGTAGATGGTAACCCGACCACGTTTCTCATGCTTATAATCTGCAATAAAATTATTAAGCTGCTCGTTTCTGTCGAGCATATCATTAATGTACGGCAATAGCGCGGTGCCAAAAGGCGTCAGCATCAATTGCCGTGTGGTTCTGTCAAAGACCTTTAAGCCAACTTTTGATTCAAAATCAGCAAGATATTTACTAACATTGGCCTGCGCGATGCCAAGTACGGTAGCCGCATGGCTGATATTTTCACTGGCAGCGATTACCGAGATAATTTTTAACTCCCGGTACTTGAGTTGTAATTTTGTCATCGCAACAGTCCAACTTATATATAATTTTATATATTACTATATAAATATGAATCTTGCACCGGAGAAATTGTAAGTATTACTATGCCGACTCTTTTTTATCTTAATTTAAAATGGAATGTCGGATATGTTAATTAACCGCAATATTGTGGCGTTATTTTTTATGCCTTTTATGGCAAGTGCAACTGCCGCAGAATTATCTGTTGGTGCTGGCGCAGTTTATAATGAATCGCCTTATCGTGGTTATAATGAAAATACCAAAGCAATTCCGCTGATCAGTTATGAGGGCGATTCTTTTTATGTTCGCCAGACGACGTTAGGTTTTATTCTGTCGCAAAGTGAAAAAAATGAACTTAGCCTGACTGCATCCTGGATGCCGCTGGAATTTGATCCTGCCGATAATGACGACCATGCTATGCAACAACTCGATAAGCGTGACAGTACGGCAATGGCGGGAGTTGCCTGGTATCACCATGAGCGTTGGGGGACCGTGAAAGCTTCTGCGGCGGCTGATGTTCTGGATAACAGTAACGGTTGGGTAGGTGAGTTATCGTTATTCCACAAAATGCAGATAGGTCGCCTTTCGCTGACACCTGCTCTTGGCGTTCTCTATTATGACGAGAATTTCAGTGACTATTACTATGGCATTTCAGAGAGCGAGTCTCGTCGCAGCGGTCTGGCGAGTTATACCGCGCAAGATGCCTGGGTGCCTTATGTCAGCCTGACGGCAAAATACCCCATCGGAGAACACGTCGTATTAATGGCGAGTGCCGGATACAGTGAGCTGCCAGAAGAGATTACTAACAGCCCAATGATTGACCGTAATGAAAGTTTTACTTTTGTCACCGGCGTGAGTTGGCGTTTTTAATGGACCCGGGAGATGTTGGATAAATTGCGTCAGCGAAATCGATATTAACCAATTGTAATCGCGGTGTCGGAGGGGTATCCGGCACCGCAGTGGATTATGCCAGGTAAAACACTTCTTGCAGATCGCTACTGACCGGGCTGTTATCCGGATTAGCGGGCATCACGTCCTTCATATGCTGCCACCAACGTTGGCAGACTTCAGTGCTGGCAACCGCATTCCACCGTTCTTCAGATTCAATCTCTACCGTGGCAAACAGCAAATTACGCGTGCTGTCGAGATAGATGGCGTAGCTATGCGCGCCGTGGGATTTCAATACTGCTTCCAGTTCCGGCCAGACTGGGTTATGCCGACGCTGATACTCTGCGTGGGCATCGGAGTTTACCTGCATCACAAAGGCTTTGCGGATCATGTTTGCTCCTTATAGTGCCAGCGCGCTAGCCAGTGGGGTAACGCCGAAACGCTTGCCGAGGGCTATCAACTCTTCACGGCTGATGGTCTTTTTCATGCCGCCCATCGAATATATTTTCACTAACACTTCCGCCGATTTTTCTGCGGTATCGATCAGGCCAAACGCTTCGTCCAGCGTCGGACCGCTGCCGAAGACGCCGTGGAAAGGCCAGAGAGCCAGTGAGTGTTTTTGCATTTCCTGCGCGGTGGCCTGGCCAATTTCGTCCGTGCCGGGCACCATCCACGGCAAAATGCCAACGCCGTCCGGGAATACCACCAGGCACTCGGTGCTGCCTTCCCACAGTTGGCGGGTGAAGACTGCCGTGTCGTTTTCCAGCACATAGGTGAGGGCGATCAGGTTGGTGGCGTGGCAGTGCATGATTACCCGATCTTTACCGTTGGTGGCTTTAATGCGTTCGCAATGGGAGAGAAAGTGTGCCGGAAGTTCAGAAGTTGGGACGGCTTCGTGGGTTAGCCCCCAGAGAATATGGTAGCCCGCGCCGTCGCTGTCGACTTTTACGACGCCTAAATTGGCAGCGGGATCGAGCTGGACGTTACGAAAGAATTTGCCGGAGCCGGTGACGATAAACGGTGTATTTGCCAGTAAAGGCATTGGCTGGCTTAACGGAATATAGCGCGGTTGTGGATGGAAGCTGTCGTGATAAGGCGCGATATCGGCGTCATCCAGGCGCAGCGTCAGGTTACCGCCGTTGCGCTCGTCCCAGCCTTTCAGCCAGGCGTCGGTTGTGGCTTTGATCATTCCCTGGACAAACCAGGACTGGGTAATGTTTTGCATGTTCTGTGTTCCTGTAAATTCAGTGTTGTCGGATGCACGATCCGTAGGCCGGATAAGGCACTCGCGCCGCATCCGGCAATCAACGCCTGATGCGACGCTGTCGCGTCTTATCAGGCCTACAACTGTTGCTGACCCGTAGGCCGGATAAGGCACTCGCGCCGCATCCGGCAATCAATGCCTGATGCGACGCTGTCGCGTCTTATCAGGCCTACAACTGTTGCCGACCCGTAGGCCGGATAAGGCACTCGCGCCGCATCCGGCAATCAACGCCTGATGCGACGCTGTCGCGTCTTATCAGGCCTACAACTGTTGCCGACCCGTAGGCCGGATAAGGCGCTTGCGCCGCATCCGGCAATCAGCACCTGATGCGACGCTGTCGCGTCTTATCAGGCCTACAACTGTTGCCGACCCGTAGGCCGGATAAGGCGCTTGCGCCGCATCCGGCAATCAGCACCTGATGCGACGCTGTCGCGTCTTATCAGGCCTACAACTGTTGCTGACCCGTAGGCCGGATAAGGCACTCGCGCCGCATCCGGCAATCAATGCCTGATGCGACGCTGTCGCGTCTTATCAGGCCTACAACTGTTGCTGACCCGTAGGCCGGATAAGGCGCTCGCGCCGCATCCGGCGGTTTTTACCCACGCTGACGCAAAATCGTATTCTCATAAGCCCGCACGCTCTCCAGCCATTCGCTACCCGCTGGTGTATCGTGACGCTGGCAATACATTTCCCACACCGCCTGCCACGGCAACGATTTCTGTTCTTCCAGCAGCGCCAGTCGCGCGGTGTAATCGCCCGCCGCTTCCAGCTTGCGCAGTTCGGCTGTCGGTTCTAACAACGCACGCAGCAGGGCTTTTTTCATATTGCGCGTGCCAATGACCCACGCGGCAATGCGGTTGATAGAGGCATCGAAGAAGTCGAGACCGATATGTACCCGGTCAAACAGGTCATGACGAACAATCTCACTGGCAATTGCCTGGGTTTCATCATCCAGCAGCACCACGTGATCGCTATCCCAGCGTACCGGACGGCTGACGTGCAGCAGCAACTGCGGCACATACAGCATGGCGGCGGAAATCTTGTCGGAAATGACTTCGGTCGGGTGGAAGTGTCCGGCATCCAGGCACAGCGCAGTCTGGCGGCTGGTGGCATATCCCATGTAAAACTCATTGGAGCCAACCGTGTAGCTCTCCGCGCCAATACCAAACAATTTGCTCTCTACCGCGTCGATATGGTGCGCAGGGTTCAGCTTTTCGCTGATTACTTCATCCAGTGCTGCCAGCAAACGCTGGCGCGGGGCGAGACGGTCAACGGTGATATCTTTCATGCCATCCGGTATCCAGATGTTCATCACCGATGGCGTACCAAGTTGCTCGCCAAAATAGGCCGAAACGCGACGGCTGGCCTTACAGTGGTCAATCCAGAACTGGCGAATGCGGTCGTCGGGATGCGAGAGCGTAAAGCCATCGGCGCTTAGCGGATGCGAAAAACAGGAGGGGTTAAAATCCAGACCGAGCTGATTGGCTTTCGCCCATTCAACCCAGTTTTTGAAGTGCTCTGGTTTGATTTGGTCGCGCGAGACTGGCGTGTCTGACTCCAGATAGATGGCATGTAAGTTAAGCCGTTTAGGCCCAGGAATCAGCCGCATCGCCTGTTCCAGATCGGCGCGTAGCTCTTCGGCATTGCGCGCTTTGCCCGGGTAGTGTCCGGTGGCCTGAATACCCCCAGTCAGCGAACCTTCCGGGTTTTCAAAACCAGAAACATCATCGCCCTGCCAGCAGTGCATTGAAACGGGTAAGCGATCAAGTTGGCGCAGCGCCTCCTCGACATCAATCCCTACCGCCGCGAAACGCTGTTTCGCCAGTTTCCAGGCCTGTTCCAGTTGAGTGGTCATGCGCAAAGCTCCTTTGTCTGTCGTGTAGAGTGAATCCGCGCCACATAGTGGGCAATTTCACTGTCAGGATTAGGGGTAAAGGTGGTCAGATTCGCGGTGGCGCTTACGACCTGACGGAAATCATCCACATTGTTGAGTTCATCCAGCGTCATTAACTGGATGCCGATATTGCCGAGCGTCGAGGCTTCAACTGGCCCGGCGATCACCCGAATACCGCAGGCATCGGCACACAACTGGTTGAGCAGTGCGTTCTGGCTGCCGCCGCCGACAATATGCAGTTGCGAGAAATCTTCACCGCGTAGCTGCGCCAGTTCGTGCAGTACGTCGGCATACAGCAGCGTCAGACTGTCGAAAATACAGCGCGCCAGTTCAGCATCACTTTCTGGGATCGGTTGCGCCGTTTCCCGACACGCTGCCTGAATTTCGCTGCACATCTCGTCAGGATTAATAAAGCGATCGTCATTGGGATTGATGATGAAGCGACAGGCCGGGAGTGCCTGTGTCGCGGCGATAAGCGTCGGGAGATCGTTGATTTGCCGCTCCTGAAGCACTCGCTGAAGCAGCCATAAACCCATGATATTTTTCAGCACCCGATAGCGACCTTCCGCACCGCCTTCATTGGTGATGTTGGTTGCCAGCGCCGCATCATTGGTGAATGGCGTCTGGCTTTCGAAGCCCATCAATGACCAGGTGCCGGAGGAGAGATAAGCGGCGCGTGAACCGTTTAACGGCGAGGCGATAACCGCGCTGGCGGTATCATGGCTGGCAACGGCGACTACCGGAATTTCATTACCCTGCGGGCAAATCCAGTGACCAATGACATTACCTGGATGCGTCGGGCGACCAAACCAGGCTTTGTTGGCGCCGCTCCACGCCAGCAGGGAGTCATCCCAGTCATCGCTATTGATATTGACCAGTTGCGTGGTGGTGGCGTTGGTGTATTCCCAGTTCATCTTGCCGGTCAGACGATAACTAAAGTAATCCGGCATCAGCAGAGCGTGAGCAATGTGCGGGATAAGTTCAGGTTGTTGCTCCGTCAGCGCACGTAGCTGATAGATCGTATTGAAGGGCAGAAACTGGATGCCGCTACGCTGATAAATATCGCGTTTGCCAATTTGCTGCTGTGCCAATGTCATCAGTCCGTTAGTGCGGCTATCACGATAGGAAATCGGTAAACCGACGCGCTGACCGTGTTGATCCAGCAGCACATAGTCCACGCCCCAGGTATCAATGCCGATGCTATTGATATGAATCCCTTCCTCGCATACCTTGTTTAACCCAAGGCGAATGGCGTTTTCCAGACTATCGACATCCCAGGTGGCATAACCGCTCTGGTAATACAGACCATTGGTAAAACGATGGATTTCACGCAGCGTCAGGCTACGGGATTCACGGTGGTAACGCGCCAGCATTACGCGCCCACTGGATGCGCCAAGATCAACGGCGACGCAGTAGCGAAAGGTCATAATGAGATCCTTCTAAGTTTCATTACGCCCAGTCTAAGAAGCGCCCGACTTCGCTACCTTCTCGTTACTGACAGGAAAATGCGCCATTGGCAACCAGGGAAAGATGAACGTGATGGTGTTCACAATTTGCCGAATTGTGGCGATGTGATGCTCGCCGCATTTCCTGAAAATTCACGCTGCATCTTGAAAAATAGACATTTTTTACGCGATTTGCCGTCGAAAATTTAAGGTAAGAACCTGATCTCGTGATTACTATTCCGCCATGTTGACGACATCAGGAGGCCGGTATGACCGTATTACATAGTGTGGATTTTTTTCCGTCTGGTAACGCGTCCGTGGCAATAGAACCCCGGCTTCCACAGGCGGATTTTCCTGAACATCATCATGATTTTCATGAGATTGTGATTGTGGAGCATGGCACGGGTATCCACGTTTTTAACGGACAGCCCTATACCATCACGGGGGGAACGGTCTGTTTCGTGCGCGATCATGATCGGCATCTGTATGAACATACCGATAATCTGTGTCTGACCAATGTGCTCTATCGCTCACCGGATCGATTTCAATTTCTCGCTGGGCTGAATCAGTTGCTGCCACAAGAGCAGGACGGACAGTATCCTTCTCACTGGCGCGTTAACCACAGCGTATTACAGCAGGTGCGACAACTGGTTGCACAACTGGAACAGCAGACTGGAGCCAGTGATTTACCGTCGAAAGCCAATCGTGAAATCCTGTTTATGCAATTACTGCTCTTGCTGCGTAAAAGCAGTTTGCAGGAGGGCATGGACAACAGCGCGTCACGCCTGAACTTACTGCTGGCGTGGCTGGAAGATCATTTTGCCGACGAGGTGAATTGGGAAGCCGTAGCGGATCAATTTTCTCTTTCACTGCGCACACTGCACCGCCAGCTAAAGCAGCAAACGGGCCTGACGCCCCAGCGCTATCTGAACCGCCTGCGACTGATGAAAGCACGTCATCTGTTACGCCACAGCGAGGCAAGTGTCACCGATATCGCTTATCACTGTGGATTCAGCGACAGTAACCACTTTTCGACGCTTTTTCGCCGCGAATTTAACTGGTCACCCCGAGATATTCGCCAGGGACGGGATGGCTTTCTGCAATAACGCGAATTTTCTCAACGTATTCCCGCGCCAGCTTGCGAATAATCGAATGCGTTTTCTGTCCGAGGTGGCACGGTGGCTAATCAGTTAATTCTTCTCAAAAAAGATTTTTTTGCCAGCGAGCAGCAAGCGGTTGCCGTCGCCGATCGTTATCCTCAGGATGTCTTTGCTGAACATACACATGATTTTTGTGAGCTGGTAATTATCTGGCGCGGTAACGGCTTGCATGTTCTTAACGATCGCCCTTATCGCATTACCCGGGGCGATCTTTTTTATATTCGAGCCGAAGACAAACACTCCTACGCTTCTGTTAATGATTTGGTTTTGCAAAACATTATTTATTGCCCGGAGCGGTTGATACTTAACCTGGATTGGCAGGAGGCTATTCCGGGATTTAACGGTAGCGAAGGGCAACCGCACTGGCGTTTAGGCAGTGCGGGCATGGCGCAAGCGAGACAGGTGATTGGCCAGCTTGAGCATGAAAGCAGTCAGCACGCGCCGTTCGCCAATGAGCTGGCGGAACTGCTGTTCGGTCAATTGGTTATGTTGCTGAAGCGCCACCGTTACACCAGTGACTCGTTGTCGCCAACATCCTGCGAAACGTTGCTGGATAAGCTGATCACCCGGCTGGCGGCCAGTCTGAAAAGTCCTTTTGCGCTGGATAAATTTTGTGATGAGGCGTCGTGCAGTGAACGCGTTTTGCGCCAGCAATTTCGCCAGCAGACTGGCATGACTATCAACCAGTATCTCCGTCAGGTGCGCATTTGCCATGCGCAATATCTTCTCCAGCATAGCCGCCTGTTAATCAGCGATATTTCGACCGAATGTGGCTTTGAAGATAGTAACTATTTTTCGGTGGTATTTACCCGGGAAACCGGGATGACGCCCAGCCAGTGGCGTCATCTCAGTTCGCAGAAAGATTAATTCGCCATTCCCATACCGACGATGTTGGCGGCGACAATAATCACCACACAACCGAGGCTCAATACCGTTACCGGACGGCGGCCTGCATTGTTCCACTCTTTCAGGACCAGCCCGACGATACCGCCGCACAATACATAGAAACTCATATGCAGCATCCAACTGATGTAGTCATACTGCGCCGGAATGCGGGCGTGGCCCCAGGCATAGAAAAAGAATTGCAGATACCACATCAAACCGCCCAGTGCCGAGAGCAATACGTTGTGGATGATCAGCGGTTTTGCCAGCGAGAAGTCGGCTTTTAGCGACAAATCTTTCACTTTTGCCAGACGAATAAAACAGAAGCCGAGATTGATGATCGCGCCGCCACCCATGATGACAACATAGCTTGGCAGAGCGACATACAGCGGGTCGACGCCTAGCGCGGCAGCCGCTTCATGCATCGGTTTTGCGGCATTCATCGCAAAAGACATCCCGGCAGAAAAAATGCCACACATTACCGCCAGCACCAGCCCTTTTTTCAGGTTGAACTCTTCGGCTTTAATGCCCATTTTGCGCTCTTTCAACTGCCCGGCGCGGGTCACAATTCCTACGCCAATCAGCGCCACCAGTACGCCAAGCAACGTCATGCGCCCACCGTCGGTGTTAATCAGCAGATTGAAATTACCGTTGATAATCGGTGTCATCAGCGTGCCAACAATCAAGGTAATGCCAATGGCGATACCAATCCCCATCGACATGCCGAGATAACGCATGGTCAGGCCATAGTTGATATTACCAATCCCCCACATCGCGCCGAACAGAAAAACAGGCAGCAGGGTAGAGAGGTTAAACGAGCTGTAATACGCCCAGAAATCAGGTAGTAGCATGGCGCTGATGGCCCACGGCAGAATAATCCACGAAACAATCCCTCCCACCGACCACATGGTTTCCCATGACCACTGTTTTACTTTTTTGAACGGAGCGTAAAAACAGGCTGCACTGGCCGCGCCGATCAAATGCCAAAATATCCCCATCGTAATCGCGTTACTCATTCTTTTATCCTCATCATTTTTTCGTCGCGTCACATCTCCGACGAGATGAGTGTAAAAATCGTGCGGTCGATTAACCTTTCGCCTGTTGCCGCCGTTGCCGATTTACTGGCAATCAAGGCATTAAGTGGGTGATTTGGTTCACATCTCAGGCATTTTTCTGCAAAACCATATCCTTACGAAAAGTGCGGCATTGATAATCATTTTCAATATCATTTAATTAACTATAATGAACCAACTGCTTACGCGGCATTAACAATCGGCCGCCCGACAATACTGGAGATGAATATGAGCTATACCCTGCCATCCCTGCCGTATGCTTACGATGCCCTGGAACCGCACTTCGATAAGCAGACCATGGAAATCCACCACACCAAACACCATCAGGCCTACGTCAACAACGCCAATGCGGCGCTGGAAAACCTGCCAGAATTCGCTAACCTGCCGGTTGAAGAGCTGATCACCAAACTGGACCAGCTGCCAGCAGACAAAAAAACCGTGCTGCGCAACAACGCTGGTGGTCACGCCAACCACAGCCTGTTCTGGAAAGGCCTGAAAAAAGGCACCACCCTGCAGGGCGATCTGAAAGCGGCTATCGAACGTGATTTCGGTTCCGTTGATAACTTCAAAGCAGAATTTGAAAAAGCGGCAGCTTCCCGCTTTGGTTCCGGCTGGGCATGGCTGGTGCTGAAAGGCGATAAACTGGCGGTGGTTTCTACTGCTAACCAGGACTCTCCGCTGATGGGCGAAGCCATTTCTGGCGCTTCCGGTTTCCCTGTTCTGGGTCTGGATGTGTGGGAACACGCTTACTACCTGAAATTCCAGAACCGCCGTCCTGACTACATCAAAGAGTTCTGGAACGTAGTGAACTGGGACGAAGCTGCGGCACGTTTCGCGGCGAAAAAATAATCGCATATTGCCTGCTGCAATGAGGCGTTTACGCCGTTTTTCAGCAGAAAAAACAAACCATCGCACATAGCGGTGGTTTTTTTGTGATCAATTTCAAAATAAAAACAATGATCCTATAAAAATAAAACAACGTTTCAATTGATGTGGTTTTGATCACTTTTATTGCTCTGTTGAATGTCTATCTTCATTTCCATCAACACTGATGCATCGTTAAGGAACTTCGCATCAGCCTATAAAAATATGCCAACAGGTGATGGAAATGCAGATAAAACGCACGATAGAGAAAATCCCGGGGGGGATGATGCTCATCCCGCTGTTCCTTGGCGCACTGTGTCATACCTTCTCGCCGGGGGCGGGGAAATATTTTGGATCATTCACTAACGGGATGATTACTGGCACGGTGCCTATCCTGGCGGTGTGGTTTTTCTGCATGGGGGCGTCTATCAAATTAAGCGCGACGGGAACGGTGTTGCGTAAATCCGGTACGTTGGTGGTAACCAAAATTGCCGTCGCATGGGTGGTTGCGGCAATTGCTTCGCGCATTATTCCTGAGCACGGTGTCGAAGTCGGATTTTTTGCCGGGCTTTCAACGCTGGCGCTGGTGGCGGCAATGGACATGACCAACGGCGGTCTGTATGCCTCTATCATGCAGCAGTACGGCACCAAAGAAGAGGCCGGGGCATTTGTGTTGATGTCGCTGGAGTCTGGTCCGCTAATGACGATGATTATTCTGGGAACCGCCGGGATTGCTTCGTTTGAACCGCATGTTTTCGTTGGCGCAGTATTGCCGTTCCTGGTGGGCTTCGCGCTGGGGAACCTTGATCCTGAATTGCGCGAGTTTTTTAGCAAAGCAGTGCAGACGCTGATTCCGTTCTTTGCCTTCGCGCTGGGCAATACCATTGATTTAACCGTGATTGCCCAGACAGGTTTGTTGGGGATCCTGTTGGGTGTGGCGGTGATTATCGTGACCGGTATACCGTTGATTATTGCCGATAAATTGATTGGCGGTGGCGATGGCACCGCCGGAATTGCCGCCTCCAGTTCTGCCGGGGCCGCGGTGGCAACGCCGGTACTGATTGCGGAAATGATCCCGGCCTTTAAACCGATGGCGCCTGCGGCAACTTCGTTGGTGGCGACGGCGGTAATTGTGACTTCGATTCTGGTGCCAATTCTTACCTCTGTCTGGTCACGTAAAGCCAAAGCCAGAGCGGCGAAGATCGAAATTCTGGGTACGGTGAAATAATCTCTCTTATTCCATATCATCGCCGGATGAATTGACGTTCATCCGGCGTTTTACCTTAAATAACAAATACCTCATCAATCGTCCGACATTCGCTTTCTGTTAACTCCCCACCAGCATTGCGCGACACTCCTGTGCAGTAACCAAATTTACGTGATACCACCGTCTTGATGGTGGTGACAAAATCTTCACCGATGGCGTAAATGGACATATAGGTGCCGATCTGTTGCTGAATTTCGTGTAGGGCTGCGAGATTGCCATTCTTGAAGGCTTCGCGTGCTTCAACAAACAGCTCCGGCATAACGTTGTTCAGGCCGGATATTATTCCCGCGCCGCCAGCCAGCAAATTAGGAATGTAATACTCGTCATAGCCCGAAAGCACAGCAAAATCAGAACGAACGGACTGGGTTGCCTGAATCATGCTGCGGGTGTGTGACTGGCAATCGACGGTATCTTTAATTCCGGCAAACTCAGGAAACTCACTCGCCAGTGTGGCGACCAGATCTGGGGTTAAATCACAACCGGTCCGCGCCGGGAAGTTATATGCGAACCATTTGCCCTGTAATTCGCGCCCCAGATGGCGGAAATAGCTTAATAATTGCTTTGCCGTCTGGCCGTAGTAGTAAGGCGGGAGGATCATCACCGCATCGTACCCAACGCGATACGCTTCTTGTGCCATCAGCAATACATCGTGTGTGCAGGTGGAAGAAACGTTAGCGACCATTTTTAATGTGCTCATGGAACGCGCTTCGCGGATAAGCATGAGTCTCTCTTCGAGGGTGAAAGAGGCAAATTCACCAATGCTGCCCATCAGCAATATCACATCAATATTGGCTTCTGTTAGCCGCTGCAGATGCTTCTTCAGTCCGTTAAGATCCACATTACCGTCTTTATCCATTGGCGTAATGGAAGGGCACCAGACGCCAGAAAACTGTATTTGCTCGGTCACGTTGTACACTCCTGATAATGAAATGGCGTTTCAAATTCATCTCATTGATAACATTTCTAAGACGTCGTCATGTGAACCGTGCTCTCATTTTGCGCGCCTGACGTAAAATAAATATGGTCTAATGGGGAAATTTCTCGGTGGAGAGGGAACAGATGCGATATCCAGTTGATGTATACGCAGGCAAAGTTCGGGATTATCCGGAAAGCCGACCAAGTGCGATTGCGAAAATCCAGGTCGATGGCGAGTTGATGTTGACAGAACTGGGGCTGGAAGGTGATAAGCAGGCAGAGAAAATAGTTCACGGTGGGCCGGACAGGGCGCTGTGTCATTATCCTCGCGAGCATTATCTCTACTGGGCGCGGGAATTTCCGGAACAGGCAGATTTGTTTGTTGCGCCTGCGTTTGGTGAAAACCTCTCAACCGACGGCCTGACGGAAAGCAATGTTTATATTGGCGATATTTTCCGCTGGGGAGAGGCGTTGATTCAGGTCACCCAGCCGCGCTCTCCGTGCTACAAACTCAATTACCATTTTGACATCAGCGACATGGCGCAGTTGATGCAAAACGCCGGTAAAGTTGGCTGGCTGTATAGCGTGATTGCGCCGGGGTTGGTATCTGCGGATGCGCCGCTGGAGCTGGTTTCTCGCGTCAGCGATGTCACCGTGCAGGAGGCAATAGCTATCGCATGGCATATGCCGTTTGATGATGAGCAGTATCACCGTTTGCTTTCCGCAGCCGGGCTATCGAAAAGCTGGACGCGGACGATGCAGAAACGCCGACTTAGCGGCAAGATTGAAGATAATTCGCGGCGTTTGTGGGGAAGCAGTAAAAACTAACAGATTATAGCGAGAGATTATGGAATCGAATGAAAATATTACGGAAATACGCGCTGCAGTTAAGCATATTCTGTTTGAAGAGTATCACCTGGAATCGGTCAATGATATTTTCGAGTTAGACGGTGAAACGTTGGCTGAAATGTATGAGCAGCTTAAAGCTGTGATGGAAGAATATGGTCTGGATGGTGAAGACGTGGAGAGTATTCTCAACGGGATTGATGACTGACTCAATGAAATTGGCATCGTAGAGAGTAGGCCTGATAAGACGCGACCAGCGTCGCATCAGGCATTCTGCTGAAACGCCGGATGCGGCGTAAACGCCTTATCCGGCCTACAAAAGCTGCCCTGTGCGATGGTTAACTCCGCTTATACAGCGGCAGCCAAATCACCAGACGTAAACCGCCCAGCGGGCTGTCTTCCGCTTTCACCCAACCACGGTGCTGCTGAATGGCGGTTTCGACAATCGCCAGCCCCAGACCTGTACCGCCAGATTCACGATCGCGCGCTTCATCTGTACGATAGAACGGACGGAAAATTTGTTCGCGATCTTCCGGGCTAACGCCAGGACCATCGTCATCCACCGTAATGGTGATACCGTCTTTATCTACCGCAAAGCCCACTTCAATCTTCGTATGGGAATAACGCAGGGCATTACGAACAATGTTTTCCAGCGCACTTTCCAGGGCATTTGGGTTGCCGTACAGCGGCCACGGCCCTGGTGGGAAGTTAACCGTAAACGACTTGCCCATCTGCTCCGCTTCGAATGCCGCGTTATCCAGCACTTCGTTCCACAACTGGTTGGCTTTGATTGTCTCGCTCACCAGCGCGTTTTTCTGCTGATTACGTGACATTACCAACAGGTCGTTGATCATGCTGTCCAGACGCTGGGCTTCGGTTTCAATACGCTCCAGTTCCTTGCTTTCACCACTACGACGACGCAGTAACGCCGTACCCAGTTGCAGACGCGTCAGCGGTGTGCGCAGCTCGTGAGAGATATCAGAAAGCAGGCGCTGCTGGGAGGTCATCATGCGCTCCAGCGCGGTTACCATCTGGTTAAAACTGGCACCGGCAGCGAGAAATTCCTGTGGCCCCGCTTCCAGTTCCGGGTGCTGGCGTAAGTTCCCCTGGGCAACTTCATCGGCAGCGTTTTTCAGCTTACGCGCCGGTTTTGCCAGACTCCAGGCCAACCACAACAGCAGCGGCGTACTGACCAACATGGTGACAATCAGCAGTAATAGCGGACGGTCAAACAGTAAGTTGATGAAATCGGATTGAGAACTGCTGGCCGGACGAATCAGATAAAGTTGATAATTATCTTCGCCATCACGCACAGAGAACGGGCCGACCAGTTCCACGCGACCATACTTTTTCTTTTGCGGGTGATCGGCGTTATCGGCCTGACCAATAAAGTTGCGAATGATCTGCATTTCGCTGCGTTCAGCGCCGATCACGCGGCCTTCAGTGGTCACCAGTAATAAACGCTGGCCTGGTGGCGCCCACTTATCAATGGCCCGGAACAGGCGACGCCACCACATTAAATCGTTGGGTGGATCGTTCGCCAGTTCCGCTTCGACATGCTGCTCAATCATCAGCCCCTGACGCTGTTCGCTATCCAGAAGCTCGGTCATCTGGCGAGAGTCGAGCTTGGGTAACATCAAAACCAGCATCAACACCAGCGCCAGCGTCAGCCAGAAGATGGCGAAGATGCGCGCGGTTAAGCTGCCTATCATGAAGCGGAAACCATCAGATAGCCGCGACCACGCAATGTTTTAAACCACGGATGACCGTCTTTACGATCCGGCAGCTTACGACGCAGGTTGGAAATATGCATATCGATAGCACGGTCGAAAGGCGTCAGGCGTTTGCCCAGTACTTCCTGGCTTAAATGCTCGCGAGAAACCACCTGACCCAGATGCTGCGCCAGTAGGTAGAGCAGGGTAAATTCAGTACCGGTTAACTCCAGTGTTTGCCCGTCGAAGCTGGCTTCCTGACGGCCTGGATTCAGCACTAAGGCGTCAACTTCCAGCGTCGGCGAACCGTTATCGCTGTTCTGCTGTTGCTCGCTCCAGTGCGAACGGCGCAGGATCGCGCGAATACGCGCAACCAGTTCACGGTCGTTAAACGGTTTCGGGAGATAGTCATCCGCACCCAGCTCAAGGCCGAGGACGCGATCAAGTTCACTGCCGCGAGCCGTCAACATAATGACTGGCGTCTGGTGTGTCTGGCGAAGTGCCTTCAATGTGTCGATACCATTTTTCTTCGGCATCATCACATCAAGCAAAAGTAAATCAATGCTGTCGTCCAGAAGAGCAAGCGCTTGTTCCCCGTCGTGGGCAACAATCACGTTGAAGCCTTCCATCTCGAGCAGCTCCTTTAACAGGGATGTCAGCTCTCGGTCATCATCAACTAACAGGATTTTATTCATTGTTTAAATACCTCCGAGGCAGAAATTACGTCATCAGACGTCGCTAATCCATGACTTTACGTTGTTTTACACCCCCTGACGCATGTTTGCAGCCTGAATCGTAAACTCTCTATCGTTGAATCGCGACAGAAAGATTTTGGGAGCAAATGATGCGCATAGTTACCGCTGCCGTCATGGCCTCAACGCTGGCAGTCAGTTCATTAAGCCACGCTGCTGAAGTCGGTTCAGGCGATAACTGGCATCCGGGCGAAGAACTTGCGCAGCGCAGTACGCAGAGCCATATGTTCGACGGCATAAGTTTAACTGAACATCAGCGTCAGCAGATGCGAGATCTTATGCAACAGGCCCGGCACGAACAGCCACCTGTTAATGTTAGCGAACTGGAGACAATGCATCGCCTTGTCACCGCAGAAAATTTTGATGAAAACGCTGTGCGCGCACAGGCAGAAAAAATGGCGAACGAGCAAATAGCTCGTCAGGTTGAGATGGCAAAAGTCCGCAACCAAATGTATCGCCTGTTAACGCCGGAGCAGCAAGCGGTTTTAAACAAGAAACATCAACAACGAATGGAACAGTTGCGCGACGTGACGCAATGGCAAAAAAGTTCATCGTTGAAGCTATTGAGTAGTAGCAACTCACGTTCCCAGTAGTAAACCCTGTTTTCCTTGCCATAGACACCATCCCTGTCTTCCCCCACATGAAGTGGGGGTTTTTTTTATCCGCAATTTGCCTGTTACTTGATGCATTGCAGATGATTTGCATCCGTTATACTACCGTCAGTTGATAGCGGGAGTATTTATGAATCAATCTTATGGGCAGCTGGTCAGTCGGGCAGCGATTGCTGCAACGGCGATGGCTTCGCTGTTATTACTGATTAAAATTTTTGCATGGTGGTATACCGGATCAGTGAGTATTCTCGCTGCGCTGGTGGATTCGCTGGTGGATATCGGCGCGTCATTGACTAACTTATTGGTCGTGCGTTACTCACTACAACCTGCCGACGATAATCACTCCTTTGGTCACGGTAAAGCTGAATCGCTCGCCGCGCTGGCGCAAAGTATGTTTATCTCCGGCTCCGCGCTGTTCCTGTTTTTGACCGGTATTCAGCATTTGGTTTCTCCGACACCGATGAAAGACCCGGGTGTTGGGGTTATCGTGACTATTGTGGCGCTAATTTGTACGATTATTCTTGTCTCGTTTCAGCGTTGGGTCGTTCGCCGGACGCAAAGCCAGGCAGTGCGGGCAGATATGCTACATTATCAGTCTGATGTTATGATGAACGGCGCGATTTTGCTGGCGCTGGGATTGTCCTGGTACGGCTGGCATCGTGCTGATGCCCTGTTTGCTTTGGGAATCGGCATCTATATTTTATATAGCGCGTTACGCATGGGGTATGAGGCGGTCCAGTCATTATTGGATCGCGCGCTGCCCGATGGCGAACGACAGGAAATTATTGATATCGTGACTTCCTGGCCGGGAGTTAGCGGCGCTCACGATCTTCGCACGCGGCAGTCAGGGCCGACCCGCTTTATTCAGATTCATTTGGAAATGGAAGACTCTCTGCCTTTGGTTCAGGCACATATGGTGGCGGATCAGGTAGAGCAGGCTATTTTACGGCGTTTTCCGGGTTCAGATGTGATTATCCATCAGGATCCTTGTTCTGTCGTACCCAGGGAGAGTAAACGGTCTACGCTTTCATAATCCGTACAAAAGAGAGCCAGACCCGCATTTTGTGTATAAAATACCGCCATTTGGCCTGACCTGAATCAATTCAGCAGGAAGTGATTGTTATACTATTTGCACATTCGTTGGATCACTTCGATGTGCAAGAAGACTTCCGGCAACAGATTTCATTTTGCATTCCAAAGTTCAGAGGTAGTCATGATTAAGAAAATCGGTGTGTTGACAAGCGGCGGTGATGCGCCAGGCATGAACGCCGCAATTCGCGGGGTTGTTCGTTCTGCGCTGACAGAAGGTCTGGAAGTAATGGGTATTTATGACGGCTATCTGGGTCTGTATGAAGACCGTATGGTACAGCTAGACCGTTACAGCGTGTCTGACATGATCAACCGTGGTGGTACATTCCTCGGTTCTGCGCGCTTCCCGGAATTCCGCGACGAGAACATCCGCGCCGTGGCTATCGAAAACCTGAAAAAACGTGGTATCGACGCGCTGGTGGTTATCGGCGGTGACGGTTCCTACATGGGTGCAATGCGTTTGACCGAAATGGGCTTCCCGTGCATCGGCCTGCCGGGCACCATCGACAACGACATCAAAGGTACTGACTACACCATTGGTTTCTTCACGGCATTGAGCACCGTTGTTGAAGCTATCGACCGTCTGCGTGACACCTCTTCTTCTCACCAGCGTATTTCCGTGGTGGAAGTGATGGGCCGCTACTGTGGCGATCTGACTCTGGCTGCGGCTATTGCTGGTGGCTGTGAATTCGTTGTGGTTCCGGAAGTTGAATTCAGCCGTGACGATCTGGTAAACGAAATCAAAGCCGGTATCGCGAAAGGTAAAAAACACGCGATTGTGGCGATCACTGAACATATGTGTGACGTCGACGAGCTGGCACACTTCATCGAAAAAGAAACTGGCCGTGAAACCCGCGCAACTGTGCTGGGCCACATCCAGCGTGGTGGTTCCCCGGTACCTTACGACCGTATTCTGGCTTCCCGTATGGGCGCTTACGCTATCGATCTGCTGCTGGCAGGCTACGGTGGTCGTTGCGTAGGTATTCAGAACGAACAACTGGTTCACCATGACATCATCGATGCTATCGAAAACATGAAGCGTCCGTTCAAAGGTGACTGGCTGGACTGCGCGAAAAAACTGTATTAATGATTTCGGGAAAAGGCAGATTTCTTTAGCCTGAAACCGATGACAGAGGCAAAAATGCCTGATGCGCTTCGCTTATCAGGCCTACATGAATTCTGCAATCTATTGAGTTTGCAAGCTTTTGTAGGCCGGATAAGCTGCATCCGGCATGAACAAAACGCACTTTGTCAGCAATATGAGGCGGATTTCTTCCGCCTTTTTAACTCCCCCATATATACCCGCAAGTTATAGCCAATCTTTTTTTATTCTTTAATGTTTGAATCCCTTTCTGGCACGCTTTGTTCATCACAACACAACATAAGAGAGCCGGGCGATGAACAAGTGGGGCGTAGGGTTAACTTTATTACTGGCAGCGACCAGCGTTATGGCAAAGGATATTCAGCTTCTTAACGTTTCGTATGATCCAACGCGCGAACTGTACGAGCAGTACAACAAAGCCTTCAGCGCCCACTGGAAACAGCAAACCGGCGATAACGTGGTGATTCGCCAGTCGCACGGCGGTTCGGGTAAACAGGCGACGTCGGTAATCAATGGCATAGAAGCTGATGTCGTCACGCTGGCACTAGCCTATGACGTGGATGCCATTGCTGAACGTGGTCGTATCGATAAAGAGTGGATCAAGCGTCTGCCGGATAACTCCGCACCTTATACTTCTACCATTGTCTTCCTGGTGCGTAAGGGCAATCCGAAACAGATTCACGACTGGAACGATTTGATTAAGCCAGGTGTTTCGGTGATCACCCCGAATCCGAAAAGTTCTGGTGGTGCACGCTGGAACTACCTGGCAGCCTGGGGATACGCCCTGCATCACAACAACAACGATCAGGCAAAAGCGCAGGAATTCGTGCAGTCGTTGTATAAAAACGTCGAAGTACTGGATTCCGGCGCGCGCGGTTCAACGAATACCTTTGTTGAGCGGGGTATTGGCGACGTGCTGATTGCCTGGGAAAACGAAGCTCTGCTGGCGGCGAATGAACTGGGGAAAGATAAATTCGAAATCGTCACGCCGAGCGAGTCTATTCTCGCAGAGCCTACGGTGTCAGTTGTCGATAAAGTGGTGGAGAAAAAAGGCACTAAAGAGGTGGCGGAAGCTTACCTGAACTATCTCTACTCGCCAGAAGGCCAGGAGATTGCGGCTAAAAACTACTATCGTCCGCGCGATCCTCAGGTAGCGAAAAAATATGAAAATGCCTTTCCGAAGCTGAAGTTATTCACCATTGATGAAGAGTTCGGTGGCTGGACGAAAGCGCAAAAAGAGCATTTCTCTAACGGCGGAACGTTTGACCAAATCAGCAAACGTTAATTTTGTTGAAGGCAATCAGACCCGGTGGCATCTCGCGACCGGGTTTTTTATTTGTCACGATTTTGCGTTACCCTTGCATCTCTTTGAGGTACAGGGAAAAAAAGATGAAAAAAGCAGGTCTTCTTTTTTTAGCGATGATGGTTATCGCTGTTGCTGCTGCAGGCATTGGTTACTGGAAATTGACCGGTGAAGAGTCGGACACGTTGCGCCAGATTGCCCTTGAGCAATGTTTACCCAACCAGCAGCAAAACCAAAACCCTTCGCCATGTGCGGAAGTCAAACCCAATGCCGGATATGTGGTTTTAAAAGACCTCAACGGTCCTCTGCAATATTTGTTGATGCCAACGTATCGTATTAACGGCACTGAAAGTCCATTGTTAACCGATCCTTCAACGCCTAATTTCTTCTGGTTAGCCTGGCAGGCGCGTGATTTTATGAGCAAAAAATACGGCCAGCCAGTCCCCGATCGCGCGGTATCTCTGGCGATTAACTCCCGTACCGGGCGCACGCAAAACCATTTTCATATCCATATCTCTTGTATTCGTCCTGATGTGCGCGAACAACTGGATAATAATCTGGCGAATATCAGCACCCGTTGGTTACCGCTGCCCGGTGGGCTGCGTGGGCATGAATACCTGGCACGTAGGGTAACTGAAAGCGAGTTGGTGAAACGTAGTCCGTTTATGATGCTGGCAGAAGAAGTACCAGAGGCACGGGAGCATATGGGTAGTTACGCGCTGGCGATGGTGCGACAGAGTGATAACTCGTTTGTATTGCTGGCGACGCAGCGCAATCTGCTGACGCTGAATCGTGCTTCAGCCGAGGAACTTCAGGATCATCAGTGTGAGATTTTGCGTTAAAGCGAGGAGTTGTTGAGGAAAGCTAAGTGCCGGATGCGATATCCGGCACCTGTCAGGCTTAAGCCTGTTTAGCCGCTTCTGCAGCTTTAACGATCACTGCGAAGGCGTCAGCTTTCAGAGAAGCACCGCCAACCAGCGCGCCGTCGATGTCCGGCTGAGCGAACAGTTCTGCGGCGTTAGATGCGTTTACAGAACCGCCGTACTGGATGATCACTTGTTCAGCGATGTTAGCGTCAACTTTAGCGATGTGGTCACGGATAAATTTGTGAACAGCCTGTGCCTGCGCCGGAGTTGCAGATTTGCCAGTGCCGATTGCCCATACTGGTTCGTAAGCGATTACCGCACCTTCGAATGCCGCAGCACCCTGAGTTTTCAGTACCGCGTCGATCTGACGTGCGCAAACTTCTTCAGTTTTGCCCGCTTCGTTTTCAGCTTCGGTTTCACCGATGCACAGAACCGGAGTCAGACCCTGCTCTTTCAACACCGCGAATTTTTTCGCGATCAGTTCGTCAGACTCTTTGTGGTAAGTACGACGTTCAGAGTGACCGATGATGATGTACTGTGCGCCGATGTCTTTCAGCATAGCAGCAGAGGTTTCACCAGTGAATGCGCCGGACAGGTTCAGGTCCACGTTCTGCGCACCCAGCATGATGTGGCTGCCTTCAGCTTCACGCTTCGCCATATCGATGTACATTTCTGGTGGCGCGATTGCAACGCCACAGCCATCAACGCCTGCCAGCTCTTTACGCAGGTTAGAAACCAGCTCGTGAACCATGTGGCGGCTGCCGTTCAGTTTCCAGTTACCCATCACTAAAGGATGTCGCATTTTAATTCTCCACGCTTATAAGCGAATAAAGGAAGATGGCCGCCCCGCGGGGCAGCAGGTCTGTGAAACAGTATAGAGATTCATCACTGGAAAGGCTTTGCTTTTTGTCATTTATTCAACCCTTCAAGCGATTCAGATAGCGCCAGCTTAATCGGTTCAACAGCGAAGGTCAGTCCCTTTTCGCCGTTGTCCGCGACAACATAGCGCAGTGCACCTTCTGTCTCGGTGTAATAACGTTTGTTTTTCCCCGCAGTAAGGAGCGACAGCAGCTTTTTCTGACTTTGTGTTTTGGTCATCAGCGGGGTGAGTGTGCGGATCACCGCCGCCATGTATTCATGAGCTTTCGCTTTGGCGGCTTTTTGCTCTGGTCCCTGGATTGGTAGCCACGTAATTTGAATGCTTTTGATTTTTAAAGTGCCACGCTCCAGCGCCGTAGAGGCATACAAGTTCTCGTTAATTTTACTGGCGGCGCGAGTCAGATTGGCTTTGTCGGGGCTGCTATCGATGGCGCGAAACTCGTTCAGTGGCAGGTTGGGGTTCTGGCTGTTAAAGTTTTCTCGAAACTGGCTGATGGAGAGATCGAAGGTAGGGGCGCCAGCAAGCAGATAGGGCGCAGTGGTCGCCGTACCTGGTGTTTGTGCATGCACCGTTGTGCTAACGGCTGATGCAGAACATAAGAGAAAAAACAGCGTAAACCCTGGCTTCATCGACAGTACCTTTTGTTATGACTGGCTCCGATTAAAACGATATCTGTCTCCCTTGTCAAAAGGGTAGAATCCTGGAAAAGACAACCATCAAGGAACTTACATGACCATACAGCAATGGTTATTCTCGTTTAAAGGGCGTATTGGGCGCCGTGATTTCTGGATTTGGATTGGCCTCTGGTTCGCGGCCATGCTGGTGCTTTTCTCACTGGCAGGTAAAAACTTAGTCGATATCCAGACCGCCGCGTTTTGCCTGGTGTGCTTACTTTGGCCGACAGCGGCAGTAACGGTCAAACGACTGCACGATCGCGGGCGTTCCGGCGCATGGGCATTTTTAATGATTGTAGCGTGGATGCTGCTGGCGGGTAATTGGGCGATTTTACCGGGCGTCTGGCAATGGACGGTGGGGCGTTTTGTCCCGACGTTGATTCTGGTGATGATGCTTATTGATCTTGGCGCATTTGTCGGTACGCAGGGCGAAAATAAATTTGGCAAAGATACTCTGGATGTGAAGTATAAAGCCGACAATAAATCAAGTAATTAACCTTTAATATATCTCTTATTGCTATTTTTTTCCGGGATCGTTATTTCCACGCTGGAAATAACAATGCCCGGAAAATCCTCCTCATTTCCTCACCTTAAGCAATATCAAAAAAAATGGTAATCCATAAGATCATTACTTGTTTGTTCTTCTCTTAACGGCGCATTATTCTTAAGTCGTAATCGACAGAGAGGCGAATATACAGAGGTGCCCTATGAAAGATGTCGTAGATAAATGCAGTACTAAAGGATGTGCGATTGATATCGGTACGGTGATTGATAACGACAACTGTACCAGTAAGTTTTCGCGCTTTTTTGCCACCCGCGAAGAAGCAGAGTCCTTTATGACCAAACTGAAAGAGCTTGCCGCCACTGCATCCTCTGCGGATGAAGGGGCCAGTGTGGCCTATAAGATTAAGGATCTGGAGGGGCAAGTTGAGCTTGATGCGGCCTTCACCTTCTCATGCCAGGCCGAGATGATTATTTTTGAGTTATCCCTGCGTTCGTTAGCTTGATGGAGTCGCTTTAGAAGGAGTTAAACATGGCTTATAAACACATTGGCGTGGCAATTTCCGGAAATGAAGAAGATGCCTTACTGGTGAACAAAGCCCTGGATCTCGCCAGACATAATGACGCTCACCTGACATTGATTCATATTGATGATGGCTTAAGCGAGTTGTATCCGGGCATTTACTTCCCTGCAACAGAAGATATTCTTCAACTGTTGAAAGATAAGTCAGATAACAAGCTGTATAAACTGACGAAAAATATTCAGTGGCCGAAGACCAAACTGCGTATTGAGCGCGGAGAAATGCCGGAAACACTGCTGGAAATTATGCAACAAGAGCAGTGCGACCTCCTTGTCTGTGGTCATCACCACTCATTTATCAACCGTTTGATGCCGGCATACCGCGGGATGATCAATAAGTTGAATGCGGACCTGCTCATCGTGCCGTTTATCGATAAGTAACCGCTTACCAGTAATGCTCCGCTGTCATGTGGCCCGGTCGACGACGTAAATGTTTCGTCATCTGCCGGGTTTCTTTTAGCAGCTGTTGCGTATCGCGCACCATTTGCGGATTACCACAGAGCATCACATGACTGGTTTCTTTATCCATTGCCAGGCCAACCGCGTTTTCCAGTTCACCGCTTTCAATTAACGCCGGTATTCGCCCGGTGAGCGAACCCGCAGCCGTTTCCCGACTGACCACCGTTTGAATGCGCAGTTTCCCTTCGTAGCGTTTTTCCAGTTCTTGCATCAGCGGCAGATAGCTTAAGTCGGCGGCATATCGTGCGGCGTGAACCAGCACCAGGTTTTTGAAGCGATCTAAATCTTTGCCCAATTGCAGAATCGATAAATAAGGGCCAATCGCCGTGCCAGTCGCCAGCATCCATAGCGTTTCGCAGTCCGGTACTTCATCCAGCACAAAGAAGCCTGCCGCCTCACTAACCACTTGCACTTCATCACCCGGTTTTAGCGCCGCCAGTCGTGGGCTTAATTTGCCATCGGGGACGGTGACCAGGTAAAACTCCAGATCGGGATTATCGGGCGAGTTAACGTAGGAGTAAGCGCGCTGGACGCGTTCGCCGTCAATTTCAAGGCCAAGTTTAGTGAATTGCCCGGCGGTAAACGGAAGCACGGGAGCGTGAACGGTGAGACTAAACAGGGCGTCGGTCCAGTTCTGCACTTTAGTGACTTTGCCTGTTACCCAATCAGCCATGTTTCTCTCCTGTTTTGATTGACTTGCCTTATCTTCGTTCTCCGGGCAAAAAAATTCCAGTCCCGAAGGACTGGAAGGCTCAATCGATCAAATGACTCAGAGAATGTGCTCCTGCATATCCGGGTCTTTACGATCCAGATAGTGAATCGACTGAATGCGACGAATAGTGCGGGATTTGCCACGGATCAGCAGCGTTTCGGTGGTGGCGATATTGCCTTTGCGGCTAATACCTTCCAGTAGATCGCCCTTGGTGATACCGGTTGCGGAAAAGATGACATTATCGCTGCGCGCCATATCGCCCAGACGCAACACTTTACCCGCTTCGATGCCCATTGCTTTGCAGCGTGCCAGTTCCTGTTCACCAATGCGGCGATTTTCTGCGTTGTCGCCTTTGACATCATGACGCACCAGCAGACGGCCATTCATATCGCCATCTAACGCCCGAATCACCGCCGCAGAAACCACGCCTTCCGGCGCGCCGCCAATGCCGTACAGCACGTCAACTTCGCTGTCTGGCATACAGGTGAGAATTGAGGCTGCAACGTCACCATCCGGAATGGCAAACACGCGCACGCCGAGTTGTTGCATTTCTGCGATAACCGCGTCGTGGCGCGGTTTCGCCAGAATAGTGACCGTCAGTTCGCTTAACGGTTTGCCGAGTGCTGCCGCAACATTGCGCAGGTTATCCGCCAGCGGCAGGTTCAGGTCAATGGCGCCCTTAGCTTCCGGTCCGACGATCAGCTTTTCCATATACATATCTGGCGCGTTGAGGAAGCAGCCTTTATCGCCTACTGCCAGCACCGCCAGCGCGTTAGCCTGGCCCATCGCCGTCATGCGCGTGCCTTCAATCGGATCAACAGCAATATCCACTGCATCACCGCGACCAGTACCGACTTTTTCACCAATGTAGAGCATCGGTGCTTCGTCGATTTCACCTTCACCAATGACGATGGTGCCGTCAATGTTGACCTGGTTGAGCATAATGCGCATGGCGTTAACCGCCGCGCCGTCAGCGGTGTTTTTATCGCCGCGTCCTAACCATTTGTAGCCAGCCAGCGCCGCAGATTCGGTGACGCGGGAAAATTCGATGGCAAGTTCTCGTCTCATAGCAAACTCTAAGCAGTAAGGAATGGCGCGAAGTGTAGCACAGGGGAGGGAGCGGATTATTGATGTGTGCGGGGGTTGCCCCCGCACGATTTCAGAGTCTGTGTGATGCCGGATATGTATCCGACTCGTAGGCCTGATAAGACGCGTAAGCGTCGCATCAGGCGATCAGCATCAGGCAATCGGTTCAGGTGCCTGACATTACTCGTCGTGTTCTTCCCACGCCATCGCGCGTTTGACCGCTTTTTTCCAGCCAGCGTAACGGTAATTACGCTCAGTGGTTTCGATGCCAGGACGGAACTCGCGTTCAATCACTGCTTTCTCTTGCAGTTCGTCGAGATTTTGCCAGAAGCCAACCGCCAGACCAGCAAGATAGGCCGCACCCAACGCAGTCACTTCGCGAACTTCCGGGCGCTCAACGCGCGTGCCGAGAATATCGGACTGGAACTGCATCAGGAAGTTATTTGCCACCGCGCCACCGTCCACGCGCAGGGCGTGCAGACGAATGCCTGAGTCGGCCTGCATTGCTTCCAGCACGTCACGCGTCTGATAAGCGATAGACTCCAGCGTCGCGCGGATGATGTGGTTGGCGTTCACCCCACGAGTCAGACCGAAAATCGCCCCGCGCGCATACGGGTCCCAGTACGGCGCGCCCAGACCGGTAAAGGCCGGAACGACATATACGCCGTTGGTGTTTTGCACTTTGGTGGCAAAGTATTCGGAATCGTCGGCGTCGCTAATCAGCTTCATTTCATCGCGCAGCCACTGAATCGAGGCGCCCGCCATAAACACCGCACCTTCCAGCGCGTAGTTTACTTCTCCGCTCGGGCCACAGGCGATGGTGGTCAGCAGACCGTTTTCTGATTTCACCGCTTTCTCGCCTGTGTTCATCAGCATAAAGCAACCGGTACCGTAGGTATTCTTCGCCATCCCTTCTTTTACGCACAACTGGCCGAAGAGTGCCGCCTGCTGGTCGCCCGCAATCCCGGCGATCGGAATACGCGTGCCGCCTTTGCCGCCAATGTTGGTCTGACCGTATACTTCCGAAGAGCGACGCACTTCTGGCAGCATCTCGCGTGGGATATCCAGCGCGTCGAGCATTTTGTCGTCCCAGTCCAGAGTATGGATGTTGAACAACATGGTACGAGACGCATTAGTGTAATCAGTGACGTGAACGCGGCCCTGAGTCATTTTCCAGATAAGCCAGGTATCAACCGTACCAAACAGCAGTTCACCACGGCGTGCACGCTCGCGGGAGCCTTCCACATGGTCAAGGATCCACTTCACTTTGGTGCCAGAGAAGTACGGGTCAATCACCAGACCGGTGTTGTTACGAATGTACTCTTCCATGCCGTCACGCTTGAGATGCTCGCAAATCTCGGCGGTACGACGGCACTGCCAGACAATAGCGTTATAGATAGGCTTGCCGGTTTCTTTTTCCCAGACGATGGTGGTTTCACGCTGGTTCGTAATACCGATAGCTGCGATTTGATCGGAATTAATATCTGCTTTCGCCAGCACTTCTACCAGTGTGGAGCTTTGGGTGGCCCAGATTTCCATTGGGTCGTGTTCTACCCAGCCTGGTTTTGGGTAAATTTGCTCAAATTCGCGCTGTGACACGCTAATGATATTGGCATCGTGATCCATCACGACCGCGCGGGAGCTGGTGGTGCCCTGGTCGAGCGCAACGATATATTTTTTTTCAGTCATGTTTAATTGTCCCGTAGTCACATTACAGCGAAGCTTTTTGTTCTGAAGGAGTTGTGATCTCCTTTTCTTCCACAACACAGATATCGCAAGGCAAATGGCGGCCAATCAGTTTGCGGTAGGCGAATGCACCTACAATCGCGCCAACGATAGGGCCAAAAAGCGGCACCAGGAAGTAAGGAATGTCTCTGCCGCCGGTAAAGGCGACATTGCCCCAGCCCGCCAGCCAGGCAAAGGCTTTCGGACCGATATCACGTGCTGGGTTCATGGCAAAGCCCGTTAATGGACCCATAGATGCGCCAATGACCGCAATCAGTAGACCAATCAGCAAGGGAGCCAAAGGGCCGCGCGGTACGCCGTTACCATCGTCCGTTAACGCCAGGATCAGCCCCATCAGAATAGCGGTAATCACCATCTCAACTGCGAAGGCCTGCACAAAATTGATATGAGGATTAGGATAAGTAGAGAAAGTACCCGCCAGATCAACACTTTCAACGCTTCCGCGAACAATATGATGGGTCTGCTCGAAGTCGAAGAATAAATTGTAGTAAAGCCCGTAAACTAATGCCGCAGCGCAGAAAGCTCCGGCGACTTGTGAAACGATATAAGGAATAACCTTGCGTTTGTCGAAACAGGCAAACAGCCACAGCGCAATGGTGACAGCTGGATTAAGATGTGCACCGGAAACCCCTGCGGTTAGATAGATGGCCATCGCCACCCCCAGCCCCCAAATAACACTGATTTCCCACTGACCAAAAGACGCGCCAGCGACTTTAAGTGCAGCAACGCAACCGACACCGAAAAAAATCAACAACCCGGTACCGAGGAATTCAGCAATGCACTGGCCTTTCAAGGTTGATGTTTGACTCATAATCGGATCCTGAAGAGTTAATGTTTGTTGTATGCGTGAAAGTCACGGACCTCCACGATGCTTGTAGGCATGCTGTAAACTTATCGTTAACGAGCGAAAGCGAGAAATATCGAACTTAAAATGTGTGTGCTTCGTCATAAAATGAGCGTTATCGCGCTATTTATTTCATCTGTTTATACATGATGCATGTTTGTTAGATCATTCGCGCAACAATTTTGTTAACATTTTCGATTGGTGTGGATTATGTCACCAGGAGAAGGATGAAAAGTGTGGCAAACCGTAATCTACAAGGCGTGCCGCTGGACAGCGATGGCGCGGCTTCATACAATCGGAGCTAACTAAAATGCGCTCGTATTTATTAAGGCGTCACCGATAATCGGGACGAGGATTTTTATCCATCAACGCCTTGCAATTCAGGAGAGGTATGACAATGTCATTAGAAGTGTTTGAGAAACTGGAAGCAAAAGTACAGCAGGCGATTGATACCATCACTCTGTTGCAGATGGAAATCGAAGAGCTGAAAGAAAAAAACAACTCACTGTCGCAGGAAGTTCAAAATGCCCAGCATCAGCGCGAAGAGCTGGAGCGTGAGAACAACCATCTGAAAGAACAGCAGAACGGCTGGCAGGAACGTCTGCAGGCACTGCTGGGTCGCATGGAAGAGGTTTAATCTTTTCCACTCAGAGGCGCCGCAAGGCGCCTTATTTTTTACTTCTGTGCATTTTTAGCAGAAAGCATAATCTCCATCGCCTGTTGGCGATATTTATCTGCCGTATCTGGCTCCATCAATGCAATGATCCCCACAGCCCTGGGGGTGTCTTCAAGATAAACACTGATGGTTCTCTTCTGCTGACCATCGAAATTTATCAACACATCCTGATACTTACAGGTGAAATGTTTGGCATTACAGTCATGAAACTGGAAAGTTTCTTCATTGTATTGATCCTTGAGATTGTCTCGCTGCATATTCTTTAACTCTTCCAGCGAGTCATCGGCGCTACGCCCTGCGGGCAGGCGGAAAGCAGAAATAAAGACGCTATTATCTTCACTTCTTATATCAATGGTTTTATCAGTACTAATGGAAACCGTATTCCAGTGTCTGTTCGGGACAGTCACGGAAATAGCGGCATTCTCAAACGTATATTGCCACGGGGTGAACATACGAAACGTATTGCCGACGTTGGATAAAAGTAGTACTCCCAATACCCAGCAGCACCCGCGGGTAAAACTGGCGAAGTTACGCGTTTTTTTAGCGAATGTGCACAGAATACCCGACACAAGCACGGGAAGTAATAACGGCCCCAGAAGTACTGAACCGAAATACTCGCCAACCATGCCAGGATCTCCAGCAAGCAAGTTACTGTGCTGAAGATGACTAAGAAAAGCAGTTATTATCCATAGTATTAATAAGATAACGTATCTCATATCAATCCCTTATTATATAATACGTTCGCTACTAACGATGATTCATATCACTATTTCCGGAATGGTTAATTTACCATATAGCATTAATCTTTAATGCTGCATATTTTTATGAAATGATTTATCGATAATTAATTTATATTGTCAGATGTGAAATATTGATATTTAAAATGAATTAAACAAAAACAAACGACAGTCTTTATGAATATTTGGCATATAAAAAAGGGGAATTTAATTCCCCTTTTAACGCATGGCAGAGAGTTATTCAATATCCAGCGGATCTTCAGAAAGAATAATCCCGGTATTGTCGGCATAGAGATGGTCGCCGGAGAAGAAGGTGACGCCGCCAAAATTGACGCGGACATCGCTTTCGCCAATGCCTTCGCCAGCAGCACCAACCGGAATTGCCGCCATCGCCTGGATGCCGATGTCCAGTTCTTCCAGATCATCTACCTGACGCACCGCGCCGTAAATGACCAGGCCTTCCCATTCATTTTGAACTGCCAGACGCGCCAGTTCAGCATCGACCAGTGCGCGACGAACAGAACCACCGCCATCGACGACAAGGACACGACCACGGCCATTCTGTTCGAGCAGATCGTACAGCAACCCGTTGTCCTCGAAACATTTTACCGTGATGATTTGTCCGCCAAACGACGCCCGTCCACCAAAGTTGGAGAACAGCGGTTCCACGACGTTGACATCTTCTTGATAGATGTCACAAAGCTCGGAAGTATCGTATTTCATAGGCTTAACATTCAGTTGCTGCGAGAATTTTCAGTATATCGCGCTATGTGGGTTGTTGGCAAAATCATCAATTGTTAATTGATATTTGTCAGTTATGTAGCCCACTGGCTTAAGAATATTCCCAAAACAAACAGCAGGTTAGTTAGTAATGCTCCTTTGACGGTGCGTTCCAGCATCGGACGCATCGCCACCGGGTCCATTTCACGCATCACATAACGGGCTTGCTTCACCAGCAACGGTGCTGCCAGCAGGAACAGCCAACCCCACAGGCTATGCAGTGAAAAGAGATTAAACAGCGCCAGACACACCAGCGAGCCCATCAGCAGGCAAGCATGGTAACGACGGGCGTTCACTTCACCTAAGCGCACTACCAGTGTGTTTTTGCCATTCTCGCGGTCGCTATTGATATCGCGCAGATTGTTAATGTTGAGCACCGCCGTTGCCAGCAGACCACAGGCCGTTGCCGGAAGGATCAGCGCCGGAATCAGCGTATGAGCCTGCAAATACCAGCTGCCCATCACACTCAACCAGCCAAAGAACACCAGTACGGAAATATCACCCAGGCCGATATAACCATAAGGACGATTGCCCACGGTATAGGTGATAGCGGCGATAATTGATAACCCACCAAGAATCAGGAAGCCGACAAAATCAGCCAGGTTATGACACGCCACCGCGACCAGCGCCAGTCCAGAGAGGCAAATGAGCACGACGGTAATAATGAGCGCCCGTTTCATCTCTTGCTGGGTAATGACCCCTTTTTGCATGCCGCGCAGCGGTCCAATACGGTCAGGTTTGTCGCTACCTTTGACGGCGTCACCGTAGTCATTGGCGAGGTTAGAGAGGATCTGTAATAGCCCGGCGGTAATGAGTGCCAGCAGAGCGACCAGCGGATCGAAGTGACCTTGCCACCATGCCAGCGCCGTCCCGACGATAATTGCAGCAAAGGCGAGGGGGAGGGTTTTAGGTCGTAAACTTTCCAGCCACGCCTGAGTTCGGCTAATTTGTTGTTCAGTCATAATACGCGCCAATAAAAATGGGGCCTTTCAGCCCCATCAAACAATGATGAAAATGATTGAACGCGATTATAGGATAAAACGGCTCAGATCTTCATCTGCCACCAACGCATCCAGATGTTTGCTCACATAATCTGCGTCAATAGTGATGGTCTGACCGCTTAAATCGCTGGCGTCGTAGGAAATCTCTTCCATCAAACGCTCCAGAACGGTATGTAAACGACGCGCACCGATGTTTTCGGTAGATTCGTTTACCTGCCATGCCGCTTCTGCAATGCGTTTGATACCGGAGTCGGTGAACTCAATATTCACGCCTTCGGTCGCCATCAGTGCTTTGTACTGCACGGTGATAGAGGCATTCGGCTCGGTCAGAATACGCTCGAAGTCGCTGGTGGTCAGCGCCTGGAGTTCAACGCGGATCGGCAGACGACCTTGCAGTTCCGGGATCAGGTCAGACGGTTTCGCTACCTGGAATGCACCAGAAGCGATAAACAGAATGTGGTCGGTTTTGACCATCCCGTGTTTGGTAGAAACGGTGCAACCTTCTACCAGCGGCAGCAGGTCACGCTGAACACCTTCACGAGAAACATCCGGGCCGGAAGATTCGCCGCGCTTACAGATTTTGTCGATTTCGTCGATAAACACGATCCCGTGCTGTTCAACGGCGTCAATAGCGTCTTGCTTCAGTTCTTCCGGGTTAACCAGTTTCGCCGCTTCTTCTTCAATCAGCAGCTTCATGGCGTCTTTGATTTTCAGCTTACGCGCTTTTTGCTTCTGACCGCCCAGGTTCTGGAACATGGACTGCAACTGGCTGGTCATCTCTTCCATTCCCGGAGGCGCCATAATTTCAACGCCCATCGGTGCTGCGGCAAGATCGATCTCGATTTCTTTGTCATCGAGTTGGCCTTCACGCAGTTTTTTGCGGAATGCCTGACGGGCAGCGGAAGGTTCCTGCTGCTGTTCGGTCTGTCCCCAGTTGTTTTTAGCCGGTGGGATCAGCACGTCGAGAATACGTTCTTCTGCCAGTTCTTCAGCGCGATAACGGTTTTTCTCGATAGCTTGTACACGCACCATTTTCACTGCGGCATCGGTCAGGTCGCGGATAATAGAATCGACTTCTTTACCTACATAACCGACTTCGGTGAATTTGGTCGCTTCAACTTTGATGAACGGCGCGTTCGCCAGTTTAGCCAGACGACGGGCGATTTCAGTTTTACCGACGCCGGTCGGGCCGATCATCAGAATGTTTTTCGGGGTCACTTCATGGCGCAACTCTTCGTTGAGCTGCATGCGGCGCCAGCGGTTACGCAGTGCAATCGCCACGGAACGCTTAGCGTTATCCTGGCCGATGATGTGCTTATCAAGTTCGCTGACGATTTCGCGTGGGGTCATTTCAGACATGGGAGATCCTTACGCTTTGTAGCTTAATTCTTCGATGGTATGGAAATGGTTGGTATAGATGCAAATATCGCCTGCAATATCCAACGCCTTTTCAGCAATTTCACGGGCGCTAAGTTCTGTGTTTTCTAACAGAGCGCGTGCCGCAGCCTGGGCGTAAGGGCCGCCGGAGCCGATAGCAATAAGATCGTTTTCTGGCTGCACCACGTCACCGTTACCGGTGATGATAAGCGATGCAGTTTCGTCCGCGACCGCCAGCAGTGCTTCAAGTTTGCGCAACATGCGATCGGTACGCCAGTCTTTTGCCAGCTCAACTGCCGCTTTAACCAGATGGCCCTGATGCATTTCCAGTTTACGTTCAAACAGTTCGAACAGCGTAAAAGCATCCGCCGTGCCGCCGGCAAAGCCTGCGATCACTTTATCGTTATACAGGCGGCGAACTTTTTTAACGTTGCCTTTCATTACGGTGTTACCCAGTGTGGCCTGACCATCACCGGCGATTACTACGTGGCCATTACGGCGTACGCTTACTATAGTTGTCACGAGCAGACCCCTTGGTTAGGAATACAGAATTCAAGCCCCGCACAATTGTGCGGGGCATAATGCAAGTATAGATGGGGGAGATTTTGAGGGTTTCAACCCCCGGTGGCGAGCCGAATGCAGTTTGTATGGCCTGCCATCTTCAAACGATTGAGGGTGTTGTCAGCGTTCTCTTTGCCTTTCACCGGCCCGATGACCACACGATTCCAGCCATTGTTGGTGGTAATTTTCGAGTCAAAGCCTTCGAAAGCCAACTGCGCACGTACAGTCTCAGCCTGTTCAGCACCTTTAAATGAACCGCACTGAACCATCCAGCGACGTTCATCTTTTTTCTCCGCTGTTGGTTTCGGCGCTTCAGCCGCGCGTGCTACTGGTGCGGCCTGCTGTGGCTTCGGCTGCGAGGTTGTATGCGCAGGCGTTTGCAGCAGATCCTGGTACGGTTGCTGGGTAGAAGCCGGTTTAGACTGGCGCGGTTGCGCCTGTACAGGCGCGGCTTGCGACGTACGCGTCTGTTGCTTCCAGCTTTGCTCGGTCGTACGCGACTGCTGAGCCAGACGTTGCTGTTCCGCTAACTGCTGCGCCTGACGCTGGCGTTGCAGCGTTTGCTGGCGCTGTTCCGGCGTCTGCTCATTCCACGGGACTTCGGCAAGCTGCGTTGGTTGCTGACGCATATCAGCCTGCATTTGTTCAAGAAGCTGGCGCTGCTCCGGAGTCAACTGATCCGGCGTTTTCACTTCGCCGCCAGCAGACGGTTCTGTTGGCGCACGCACGCCCGGCTGGCGACTTTCCAGCTCTTTAATGTAGCGCCAACGTTCTTCCGGTTTCGGAGGTAGTCCGTTTCCGGTCACTTTCTGGCTTTGCAGCGTCTCAGACTCTTCTTTCTTGTGGTGCGTAATGAAGTACAGACCCCCGATAAAGGTCACAAGAACGGCTGCAGCAATAGCGACCATTGCGGGAGAAACCGCAGGCATATTTCGTTGCTTTTTCCGTGAGGTGCTCTTTTTTCGCCGCGAAGGTGCCGGTTGGCTGCGGCGTACATAATCTCGTTGTGCCACTATCGTTTCGCTGTATTTATTCGTTCGTCAGCCCGCCATGTTACTTAAGCGGCGGGCCTTTGACCAGTCACGGAAGCCTTAAAGGTTTACTTTAAGATAACGTGCGCGTCGATCCCCGGATAATAAGCTCGCAGTCCATTAAACGTGAGCCGCTTCCGACCGTTTGCCCCTGCATTTGATCAAGCAGTAACAGCATAGCTTCCCGACCAATTTCGTAGCGCGGCTGTGCAATGGTTGTCAGCGGCGGATCGCAAAATTGTGTCAGGTCGATGTTGTCAAAACCGATTATGGAAAGGTCGTCAGGGACTTTCAGCCCCTGGCGTTTCGCCTGAGAAAGTGCGCCGAGAGCCATTACATCGCTATGACAGAAGACGGCAGTTGGCGGTTGCGGAAGGTCGAGCAGCTGTTGCATGGCTTTACTTCCGGCTTCGAAGGTGAAGTCGCCCCGGGCGATATATTGCGGATCAACCATAATGCCGCAGCGACGCAGTGCCTGGACGTAGCCTTGTAGACGGTAGTGACACAATGGCATCTCTTCGGGGCCGGCAATACAGCCAATCAGTTTATGCCCTTGTTCATACAGATAATTTACGGCATCAAAGGCAGCGGTCAGGTTGTCGATATGAACCGTAGGCAGTTCCAGCTCTGGTGCAAATTCGTTCGCCATCACCATCGGCGGCAGATTACGCTGTTCCTCTATGCTTGCATCAAACGGCAGCCTTGAACCCAGCAGCAACATGCCATCAATTTGTTTGGTGATGATCAAGTCGATAAAGGTCTTTTCCTGCTGATTTTGGTGTGCGCAGTCGCCAATCAGTACCAGATATCCATGACTTGCCGCCGTGACTTCGATACCGCGAATAATTTCGCTAAAGAAGGGGTCGCAGATATCCGGGACAATCACCAGAATCGTTCGGGATTCATTACGCTTAGCGTTACGCCCCAGTGGCTGCGGAAAATAACCCACTTCCCGGGCCGCTTTTTCAACCCGATTACGGGTGGCCTGGGAGACTTTATCTGGATTCATTAATGCTCGGGAGACGGTCGCTGTAGAGACTTTTGCCTTCAGGGCAACGTCTTTCATGGTTGCGGCAGTTTCCTGCTTCTTCGCTTTCACACTCACTCCTCGCCTGGCACGTCAGGCGTACTACATCCGTGTTTACTTCATATCGGCAACATTTTTAGCAGATAGCGCGTGAAAACGGTTACAGAATTTTCATGAAAAGTGTGATGAATATTTAATTTTTCGATCCGCCTCGCATCGTTAGCGGTTTAACCCTCAATAGGATCGACATCCAGCACCCATTTCACTTTTCGTGAATCTGGTATTGTATTAATAAGCGCCAGCGTACCGTTAATGATGTGCTGTAAACGCACGCGGGAAGGGTGTTGTAGCAGGATCTGCCAGCGCCAGCGACCGCCACGTTTGGGTGCCAGTGCCGGAACCGGGCCGAGAACCCACAGTTTGTCATCCGCCAGCGGACTGGAGAGGATGAGATTTCGCAACTGTTGCAGGAACAGCGGCGCGTGCTGATTGTTATGATCTTCCGCGCGCACAATCACGTGGCTGGTCCACGGTGGTAGTTGCATCATTCGCCGCTCGGCCAACGCCTGTTCCGCAAAAGCGTCATAACCTTTATACAGCAAGGTTTGTAAGAGAGGATGTTCCGGATGGTGCGTTTGCAGCACCACTTCGCCTTGTTTACCTGCGCGTCCGGCACGGCCTGCCACCTGGGTGTATAGCTGGGCAAAACGCTCCGCCGAGCGAAAATCGGCAGAAAACAGCGCGCCGTCCACGTCCAGTAACGCCACAAGTGTGACATCCGGAAAGTGGTGGCCTTTCGCCAGCATTTGCGTGCCAATCAAAATCCGCGCGCCGCCGCGATGCACTTCTGCCAGTTGTTGCTCCAACGCGCCTTTACGGCTGGTTGTATCGCGGTCGATACGTGAAATGGCTACACCAGGGAAAAGCGGCGCTAACGTCTGTTCAAGTTGTTCTGTTCCCAGACCCACCGGCACCAGATGGGTAGAGCCGCAGGACGGACACTGGCGCGGCACTGGGCGCTGGCTGTCGCAGTGGTGGCAGCGCAGATGCTGCTGCGCCTGATGCAACGTGTAGTAGTGATCGCAACGTGGACATTCGGCAATCCAGCCGCAGTCGTGGCACAGCAGTGCAGGCGCAAAACCACGACGGTTCAGAAAGAGGATGACCTGGTTATCGGCCTGTAAATGCTGGCGCATACGGGTGATTAACGCCGGAGCCAGCCCTGCCTGCACCTTCTGACCTTTTAAATCCAGCACGTGTTGAATTGCCGGACGCGCATTACCCGCCCGACGTGTCAGGCGCAGCAGGCGGTATTTTTTCTGCTGCACGTTGCATAGCGTTTCGAGTGCGGGCGTTGCCGAACCGAGAATTATCGGGATTTGCTCGCTGTGCGCGCGATACACCGCCAGGTCGCGGGCATGGTAGCGCCAGCCTTCTTGTTGCTTGTAAGAACTGTCATGCTCTTCATCGATGACAATCACACCGAGATTTTTAAACGGCGTAAACAGCGCGGAGCGAGTGCCAATCACAATCGCCGCCTCGCCATTTTTCGCTTTCAGCCACGCCGAAAGGCGTTCGCTGTCATTCAGGCCGGAATGCAGAACTTCCACTGGCGCATTAAACCGTTCACGAAAACGGGCGATCGTCTGGGGAGTCAGGCCGATTTCCGGCACCATCACCAGCGCCTGCTTGCCCTGAGCAAGCACGTTTTCCAGTACGCTTAGATAAACTTCTGTTTTACCGGAGCCGGTAACGCCCGCCAGCAGCCATGCGGAAAAGGTATCCGCTGCGCTATGAATTGCGCCAACGGCGGTGGCTTGTTCGGTATTCAGCCGTAGACGTTCGCCAGTAACAGCATAGTTCGTTCGCCAGTCGCTAAACTCCGGCGTTTCGCTTGCCAGCTCGCAAAGACCTTTTTTGCGCAGCGCCTGTAGTGCGGCATCGTTGAATTCAAGTTCCGCTACCTGGTCACGCCAGATTTTCCCTTGTCGCAACGCCGCCAGCGCCTGTTGTTGCTTTGGCGAACGTTTCAGGCTGTTGATATCCATCGCCTGGCCTTGCTCGGTAGCAAACCAGTACCACCTGGGCGCGTTCGCCGCAGGCCGCCCCTGGCGCAATAAAATCGGCAAGGCATGAAACAATACATCGCCAATTGGATGATGATAGTAATCCGCCGCCCAAAGCAGTAAGCGCCAGACGGAACTGGAAAAAACGGGTTCACTGTCCAGCACTTCTACTACGGTTTTCAGTTCGTTGAGCGGCAACTCGCTGACGTCGCTAACTGACACGACAATCCCGATGCGCTCCTGCTGTTTGCCAAACGGCACGCGCACGCGACACCCGGCTTTAACCGTCATGCCTTCTGGCAGGAGATAGTCAAAGGTGCGGGGAAGCGGAACGGGCAAGGCAACGTGGGCAACGGGCATAGCATCATCCTGACTTGAAATTCGGTGGAACAGTATACACATTGCGGTAGAGGAGTGCGGATCAGTTTGCATACGCTGGTTAATTTCTGTATGATTCGGCGCCTTTGATACGAAATGATCGTATTGAAACTATACTTTAAACATCGCGTGGTGTCTGGCGTTAGGGCTGGAAGAGCGACGCGGCCTTAAACCGAGGTTTTCCCATGAAAAAAGATATTCACCCGAAATACGAAGAAATTACTGCTAGCTGCTCTTGCGGTAACGTAATGAAAATCCGCTCCACCGTTGGTCATGACCTGAACCTCGACGTGTGCAGCAAGTGCCACCCGTTCTTCACTGGCAAACAGCGTGATGTTGCTACCGGTGGCCGTGTTGACCGCTTCAACAAGCGTTTCAGCATCCCGGGCAGCAAATAAGACCGGATTTCCGAAAAAAGCGCCGAACGGCGCTTTTTTTGTGCCTGAAAACTTTCATTAGCAGGGTAACGGATTGGATCTCTATCTTTCCTTTACATCGCGAAAATCCATTTTATCAATACCGTATTTTTTCATGCGCAAATACAGCTTTTTTCTGGGGATCTGAAAGTAATCGGCAACGTCGTTGATACGTCCCTGGAAGAAGTTGAGTGCATCAATAATTATTTGTCTTTCATAGCTTTCTACACGTTCATCAAGTGGTGTTGGATCAGCATCCATCATCTGCAAACTGACTGAATCGTCCAGCATTAAAACACCCACAGCCACCAATTCTGCTGCATTTATTAATTCAATGATATTACCGGGCCAGGTTCGCGCCATCAGTCGCTTATAAAACGTTTTCCCCAGCAGCGGTTGTTGGCGATTTAATCGTTTACAGGTGAGAGTCAGATAATGGTGAAAAATAGGCTCAATATCCCCCGGGCGTTGACTTAGCGGTGGGCATTCGATGTGGGTAAGTGAAAAAAGAAAATACAATGCGGGAATAATTTTTTGTGTGGCGGCAAGTGCAGCCAGAGGGCTTTGATTAACAACAATCAGACGAAACGATCGATCCTGTGGGCGTTCCTGGAGTTGAATCAAGAGACGCTGATTTTCTTGCGTTAAATATTCAAGTTCTTTTAATAACAGCGTGCCACCTTTTGCTTCTTCCACCCATTCTTCCAGTGGTTGCTGACTATTAGCGCTGAGTGTGCGTTCAATTAAAGGCCTTTCCTTGCGAGAACTAAATTGGTGAAGATAATGGGCGGCTAATGTTCTGCCGGTTCCAGGTTCGCCGTAAAAACAGACGGGAAGATCGGTTTCTGCCAGAGTTTCAAGCTGCTGACGAGTCTGACGAACCCAGCCACTGTTACCAATTAAGTGCCGATTAAATTGCGCTCGTCGCCATTTTTTTTGTTCCAGATAATCTTCACGCTCTGCCAGCGCTTTTTCGATAAGCGATAAAAATTGTTCCGGATTAATCGGTTTTTGCAGGAAATCCCACGCTCCTTTTTTTACCGCTTCAACGGCCATTGGGACATCTCCGTGGCCGGTGATCATCAGAATGGGAAGATTAGGATCGATCAGCATTATTTTTTCCAGCAGCATAATGCCTGAAATATCCGGCATGCAAACGTCGCATACCACGATTCCTTCCCAGGTATCTTGCAGCAATTGCAGCGCTTCTGAAGGGTTGCTACAGGTACATACTGCATAGCCCTCTTGCTGTAAGAGAGAACTGTAGGCTTGCAGAACATCATTGTCGTCATCAATTAACAGAATTGTTGGGGTGGTATCTGTCATGCTTAAAGTTTCCTGAAACGTAGAATAACCAGCGCATGGCGGTCGAGAGTTGACGCGATATATAACTCTCCCTGGCACTGGCGCATAATAGAATGACTAATCGAAAGACCAATACCCAAACCTACAGCTTTGTCAGTCGTAAACGGTGTTAATAGTCGATCAGCCAGAAGCACTGGCCAGCCTTTTCCATTATCAGCAATATAGAGCGTTAACGTGGTGTCTTCTTCTTCAAAGTTAATGGTTATTATGGGCGGTTTTTCCTGACTGGCTTCCAGGGCATTCGTAAATAAATTAACTAAAACTTGTTGAATCAAAACATCGTCGCCATAAACGGCAGGAAAATTATCCGGGTAGTGAAGAGATGCTTTCAGTGGTCGATGTTTTAATGCCAGAAGCTCCCAGGATGAATAAATTACCTGCTGTAAATTAATTGCTCCACCTACGAGTTCACTATCGCGTCGGCGGGCGAAGTTTCGCAGTCGTTTAACGATATTATCCATGCGCTCAACCAGCGATCGCATCGTAACGATATAGTTTTTCGCCAAACCAGTGTCTTGTTGCTCTATAGCGCGATTGGCGCTGAACAGGTACATAGATAATGCATTAAGCGGTTGATTGATTTCATGTGCCAGTGTTGTCATTGTCTGCCCAACCACGGCCAGTTTGGCGGTTTGGATCAATTCACTTTGTGCTGTTCGCAGATTTTTTTCTGTCGCGATTCGATCACAGATTTCCTGCCCCAGTTGACGTTGCTGCTGATTAATTTGCTCTATCGTTTGGCGGAGTAGGTTGGCAATTCTGCCAAGCTCATCATTGCCGGAGACTGGAATATCTGCATCGAGTTCACCGTTACTTAATTTGACGACGGCATCATTCAGTAAGCGAAAACGGCGGATCATCCTTGGCCGAATGTAGAAGTAATTTACCAGAATAACGAACAGTAAGGCCGTCACCATAGCGGCAAAAATCAGTAGTCCACTGATTTGCATTATTTTTTCTAATCGCAGATTGAAAGTTTGTAGCTGTTGATGGCTATTACCCAGTTGCGTTTCTAATTGGCCGCGTATTTGCGTAAATACACGCTCTTTATCCCTGATAGTATTCATAAGGGTCTGTTGAGCCTGCTGCCAGGCGGCCAGAGTTCCGGGTAGATAATTTTGCTGTGTACCCAGTTCCCACAGGGAATAAACTGTCTGGTGTAATGTAATAGTGCTGGAATAAGAAGCTAACGACCGCACATTTTCGTCAATGCTATGCTTCAAAAAATCCAGGTATTGAATATGTTGTTTTAACGACTCGGTATCATTGTTATGCGTGTTAAGCATCTCCTTTAAGGTACTGACGATTTCAGTTTCTATATGTGAGAGTTCGAAAACGAGCTGTAACTCGTTTTGAATAGATTGCAGTGCATTTTGCAACCCCTGGTTTTCGTGAAGATCTTTCCGTTGGCTGAGTTGATTGAGCAATGATGATTGTTGCCAACTTAAATCCTGAGTCAGGGAGTTGAGTTCATTATTGAAATCGTCATGCAACCAGTTAACTCTTGACGATATAACGTCGAGTTTTCCGTTTTCCTTATTATGTTCATTCAATGCCTTATCGAGATTGCCAAGCAATTTGCGACTACTGGCGACCTGTTGGTTAAGCGCACTTTGATGTACTGAATCAAGATGGGGATTAATTGACTGAATTTTTTGTAGCCGTTGTTCAATTTGCTCTCTTACCTGAAGGCGGCTATCGGTGTTGGTTGTCTGTTGTAGCTCATTGAATTCATTTACCAATGCCGTAAGGTTTTCTTCAAAAAGAAATGAAGCCTGAATTCGTGGGAAATAATCGTCAAGTGCGTAGCGAACCTGGGAATTTTGTTCATGCCAGGAATAAAGGCTAACTACACTAACGAATAGCGTAAGAACGGCACTAAAAACAAAGGCGAGACGCAAGCTCGTCCCGATAGTATGTAGTTGTTTCACTTTAATGACTCAAGTTGTGAATTCACTAATTGCTGCTGCTGCAGGAAAAACTGCTGCCATGCCATAATCTGGGCTTCACGAAAACCTGATTGCAGCTCGAATTGCTGTAGATATGTAGGATTAACAGACTGTTGCGGGGTAATGGGAACCGCGGTTAATAGTGCGCGCACCTCTGGCAATGTCCGCTTAAGCCGATGTTCTGCGGCATATAATGCTTTCCAACTTTTCTGAAGCTCGGTAAGGCGAAAAGTAATCGCATAATCAAATAACAATTGCACGAGCTTTTGGCGTTGCATGATCAACGGGTAATCAAGCGAAGGAGATGCAAATAACCGCATTTGTTGGTCAGCGAGTGGAGTGCCGGAGGGCAGAGGATATACCGGATACTTTCCTGAATCAGAATCGCTCAGTGCTTGTTGGCCTTCCGGACTCAACAAGAAATCAATAAAACGTCCCGCCTCTTGTGGATGATTACTGCCTTCTGTAATGGCAATAAACATAGGCGCTGCGCGCGAGTTGGGGAAATAGCTGAAACGTAAAGTTGAATTATTAAGTAGTACATTAGCGTAATTGTCGATTACCGGACCAGCGTCCCCCAGTCCTGTACTGATCTTATTTGCTACACCGAAGCTACGTGATGAAATGGTGGCGAGATTGCCGCCTATTTTCAGTAGTGTACTCCAACCGCTACTCCATCCTTGTTGTTGCAGGAGATCTTCAATCATCAGATGAGTAGTATCCGAACGAGAAGGACTGCTCATTAATAGCGTTCCTTGATAACGCGACTTACTTAATTCCTGCCATGACGTTGGCACAGGCTCTTTTTTGTCTTCCAGATGCGCCACATTGATAAGAATGCCGTAGCCCGATATGGCAACAGCAACGGTGGTTGAGCGAATGGATTCCGGTACTAACTTTCTACTTGTTTCTATTTGATTATTAAATGGCTGAAGCAGATTTTTACTTTGTAACCGCTGTAGCAACATAGGGGATGAACTCAGTACCAGATCAATATTTTCACCCAATGGATTTTCCAGCAGGCGCTCAATAGATGCACTGGTTCGGTTGAGCGTACGGATTTTGGTTGCCTGTGGTTGCTTTTGCCATTGACTGATAATGTGTTCTGTCGCTTCCGAAGAAAGCGTTGTAGCAATCACTAATTCATGCGCTGAGGCAACGCTGCTATATAAAATCCAACAGATTAGCGCTCTTTGTATAATGCGAATCATGTCAAAAATCCCATTAATAAGAGATAAATTCCTGGGCTGTAATCCATGTTGTTATCCATTAGTTAACATAAGCAACGAACTTCAAGCCATGTGTTTTTGTATTTGTAAATTATCATTAATTCGGCGAGCAACCAGCATTACTATATCCGCAAGTGACTGTTACGGAAATGCTCATTAATTAATTTCCACATTTTCGCTCTCAGATTCAGGTTCTGACTGTATAGCAGTAAAAAATGAAATTTGTTATTGGCGGCTTCAGCCCATTTTTTTACCCGTTGAGGATGGTAATAACAAGCACTATCGTGAATAGGGTCATCTGCGGTGGCCTGATGCAAACTTAGCGCCTCAGTAATCATGACGGAGTTCCAGTCTTCAGAAACCATAAAAAAGGCTTTAATTCGATTACAAATCCGCGTGTTACGACGGGTATCCTGAAGGTGTTCAGACTCTGCTTTTTGTTGTGCGGTGATGAAGGTTTTCATGTTGTGCAGCATGGTTCTCTGGCATAACAAGAACAAGCATCTTCAATGATCCCGATTATAGAGGAAAAATATGTGATTGAACTCAAAAAATGAAAATTTTAATAAAACTAATTTTTTTTAAATTGGGCCTGTTGTAACACGTTAAGGTTTAAATAATAGCCATGTTGCATTTTCCAAAATCAAATATGGGAAAGAAATGGAACATGGAATTTGTTTTTTTGAGTCAGTTTTGACTCATTTGCCCTGTATTGTAACTTAAACTCTCTTGCTTCACTATCTTCAAAACTCACTAAGCAAAGGCTTTTTAAATACTCTTCAGAGAGTAGTAATGAGCATTGCTATGAATATTATTATTTGTTTAAACAACACTATGAACTGGAAGGTGATATATGCTTTCTTTATTGAAACCTAAAGTGGCAACACATAAGGTTCCTGAAAGTGAAGTGAAAAGTACCTATAATCGTTACCGTATGCAGGCGTTATTCAGCGTATTTATCGGTTATCTTTCGTATTACATTGTCAGGAATAACTTTGTTCTCTCTACACCGTATTTAAAACAAGAGCTTAATCTTTCTGCGACGCAAATAGGGCTGTTAAGCAGTTGTATGCTGATCGCCTACGGTATTAGTAAAGGGATAATGAGTAGTCTGGCCGATAAAGCTAATCCCAAAGTATATATGGCAGTGGGTTTAATACTTTGTGCTCTCGTTAACGTGGCACTTGGTTTTAGTTTCGCATTCTGGATGTTTGCAGGACTTGTCATTCTGAATGGTTTCTTTCAGGGAATGGGTGTTGGCCCGTCATTTATTACGATCGCCAACTGGTTTCCTCGTAAAGAACGGGGCATCGTCGGTGCGGTCTGGAATATTTCGCACAACGTGGGTGGCGGTATTGTTGCTCCGATTGTTGGTGGTGCATTTGCTGTGCTGGGGACTGAACACTGGAAAATAGCAACATATGTTATTCCAGCGATTGTCTCTGTTTTCATTGCTATCGTGGTACTGATGTCAGGTAAAGGTTCACCGGTAAGTGAAGGTTTGCCGTCATTAAACGAAATCGTTCCGGACGACGTCAGCATTAAAGCAAAAGATGATCGTGCGCCGGAAGATATGACTGCCTGGCAAATTTTTTGTACCTATGTGCTTAAAAATAAGAATGCCTGGTTTGTCTCTTTCGTTGATGTTTTTGTCTATATGGTGCGTTTTGGAATTATCAGCTGGTTACCTATTTATCTGTTAAGCGTGAAGCATTTTACGAAGACCGAAATGAGTACGGCATTTTTAATCTTCGAATGGGCGGCTATTCCAACGACATTATTTGCTGGCTGGTTGAGTGATAAATTATTCCATGGTCGCCGTATGCCGCCAGCGATTATCAGTATGGTATTGATTTTCTTCTGCCTGTTGGGCTACTGGAAAAGCGATTCTCTACTCTCTATTACTATCTTCGCTGCTTGCGTGGGCTGCCTTATCTATGTTCCGCAGTTCCTGGCCTCTGTTCAGACAATGGAAATTGTTCCCAGTTTTGCCGTGGGCTCCGCTGTCGGTTTGCGTGGTTTCATGAGCTATATTCTTGGAGCGACGCTTGGTACAAGTCTGTTTGGTATTATGGTCGATGAGGTTGGTTGGGATGGTGGTTTTTATCTTCTGCTTGCTGGTGTTATCTGTTGCATCATTTTCTGTACGTTAACGCACTTTGGTGCGATCGCTATGGAAAAACAACGTCAAAATGATGCTGAGACGTATCAACCAGAGCTTCAGACCCAAAAAAGCTAGGTTTTAGGGCCAGTCACGATGTGATTGGCCCACTCGCTTACTTTCATCACCGATTTTGTACCCGTTTGGTTGCGTAAAGCGCATGTCGAGTTATGGCAAAACGCGATTAACGTTTGCGGCGGGAACGACAATCCCGCTATGCCAGCCGTGTTCACAGTAATCCATTACCACGAAAACAGTGGCCACTCTTTGGCGACGGTAGTGAGTTGTGGCGCATCGAAAAGGGCTTGTGGCGAAACCACCGTTTCCTCAAGCGGGATATTTTTACCGTACCGTTCTTTAAGCTTTCCCTGGACCAGCGGGTTGCTAAGATCGAATTCTTTCAGCTTTTGCTGTTCACCCATGCGCATTTCCAGCGCGTTCTGATAAACCTTCCAAACGACTTCCGAGCAGTACTGACGATCATCGCTCCACGAGAAGCTAAAGTCATACGGTTTGCCGAGATAACGTTTTGCCGTTTGCGCCAGTTTTTGCTGTTGTTCGGGATTCAGTCCGCCTTCAACGCGGCGAACAATGTATTTGCGATCTTCACCGTGGGCGATCCACTGCTTGAGCGGGGTGTATTTTACCGGGCCGACCGCTTCAAAAACGTAGGGCTTTTTGTTGCGTATCACCAGCATACCGGTGTGGCTGTAATCGGAATGAGTTGCCAGTTGGATCGCTTTACTTTGCGATGAGCGAGAGATCTGAAAGATGATGTCGCCGGTTTGCGGTTGCCAGGCAAAGGCAGGCACAGAAACCAGCAGGCTGAGGATCAGCAGCCTGTTTTTCATAGTTAAACGTCCATGTATAAAAAAAGCGGCTGGTTAACGCCAGGCCGCTTTTTTCAGCATTAGTATTCCCACGTCTCCGGGTTAATCCCCATCTCACGCATGATCTCTTTTGCCGCTTCCGGAATTTCGTCGCTGCGCTCTTTACGCAGGTCAGCATCATCCGGCAGAGGTTGCCCGGTAAAGGCATGCAGAAACGCTTCGCACAGCAGTTCGCTGTTGGTAGCGTGACGCAGGTTGTTCACCTGACGACGCGTGCGTTCATCGGTGAGGATTTTTAACACCTTAAGAGGAATGGAAACCGTAATCTTTTTGACTTGCTCACTCTTCTTGCCGTGCTCAGCGTATGGGCTGATATATTCGCCGCTCCATTCAGCCATGAGATACTTAATCCTCTTCGTCAATAAATTGAAACCAGACCACACAATTAATGTGGGTAATGGCCATAAACCCGCATAGTTTACCGTACAGGCGCTACCGTGACATCGTGTAATGCACCTGTCGGCGTGATAATGCATGTAATTTTAACGGTTATTGGGGAATTGCTCAATCTATACGCAAAGAAGTTTAGATGTCCAGATGTATTGACGTCCATTAACACAATGTTTACTCTGGTGCCTGACATTTCACCGACAAAGCCTAGGGAACTTCATCACATGACGCGTAAACAGGCCACCATCGCAGTGCGTAGCGGGTTAAATGACGACGAACAGTATGGTTGCGTTGTCCCACCGATCCATCTTTCCAGCACCTATAACTTTACCGGATTTAACGAGCCGCGCGCGCATGATTACTCGCGTCGCGGCAACCCAACGCGCGATGTGGTTCAGCGGGCGCTGGCAGAACTGGAAGGTGGTGCTGGTGCAGTGCTTACTAATACCGGCATGTCCGCGATCCACCTGGTGACTACCGTCTTTTTGAAACCCGGCGATCTGCTGGTTGCGCCGCACGACTGCTACGGCGGCAGCTATCGCCTGTTCGACAGCCTGGCAAAACGCGGCTGTTATCGCGTGCTGTTTGTTGATCAAGGCGATGAACAGGCATTGCAGGCGGCACTGGCAGAAAAACCTAAACTGGTGCTGGTAGAAAGCCCAAGTAATCCATTGTTACGCGTCGTGGATATTGCGAAAATCTGCCATTTGGCAAGGGAAGTCGGGGCGGTGAGCGTGGTGGATAACACCTTCTTAAGCCCGGCATTGCAAAATCCGCTGGCATTGGGTGCCGATCTGGTGTTGCATTCATGCACGAAATATCTGAACGGTCACTCAGATGTGGTGGCTGGCGTGGTGATTGCTAAAGACCCGGACGTTGTCACCGAACTGGCCTGGTGGGCAAACAATATTGGCGTGACGGGCGGCGCGTTTGACAGCTATCTGCTGCTGCGCGGTTTGCGTACTCTGGTGCCGCGTATGGAGTTGGCGCAGCGCAACGCGCAGGTGATTGTGAAATATCTGCAAACCCAGCCATTGGTGAAAAAACTGTATCACCCGTCGCTGCCGGAAAATCAGGGGCATGAAATTGCCGCGCGCCAGCAAAAAGGCTTTGGCGCAATGTTGAGTTTTGAACTGGATGGCGATGAGCAGACGCTGCGTCGTTTCCTGGGCGGGCTGTCGTTGTTTACGCTGGCGGAATCATTAGGGGGAGTGGAAAGTTTAATCTCTCACGCCGCAACCATGACACATGCAGGCATGGCGCCAGAAGCGCGTGCTGCCGCCGGGATCTCCGAGACGCTGCTGCGTATCTCCACCGGTATTGAAGATGGCGAAGATTTAATTGCCGACCTGGAAAATGGCTTCCGGGCTGCAAACAAGGGGTAAAAATGAGTGTGATTGCGCAGGCAGGGGCGAAAGGTCGTCAACTGCATAAATTTGGTGGCAGTAGTCTGGCTGATGTGAAGTGTTATTTGCGTGTCGCGGGCATTATGGCTGAGTACTCCCAGCCCGATGATATGATGGTGGTTTCCGCCGCTGGTAGCACCACTAACCAGTTGATTAACTGGTTGAAACTAAGCCAGACCGATCGTCTCTCTGCGCATCAGGTTCAACAAACATTACGTCGTTATCAGTGCGATCTGATTAGCGGCCTGTTACCCGCCGAAGAAGCCGATAGCCTCATTAGCGCCTTTGTCAGCGATCTTGAACGCCTGGCCGCGCTGCTCGACAGCGGTATTAACGACGCGGTGTATGCAGAAGTGGTGGGCCACGGGGAAGTATGGTCGGCGCGCCTGATGTCTGCGGTGCTTAATCAACAAGGGCTGCCAGCGGCCTGGCTTGATGCCCGCGAGTTTTTACGCGCTGAACGCGCCGCACAACCGCAGGTTGATGAAGGGCTTTCTTACCCGCTGCTGCAACAGTTGCTGGTACAACATCCGGGCAAGCGTCTGGTGGTGACCGGGTTTATCAGCCGCAATAACGTTGGTGAAACGGTGCTGCTGGGGCGTAACGGTTCCGACTATTCCGCGACACAAATCGGTGCGCTGGCGGGTGTTTCTCGCGTAACCATCTGGAGCGACGTCGCCGGGGTATATAGCGCCGACCCGCGTAAAGTGAAAGATGCCTGTCTGCTGCCATTGCTGCGTCTGGATGAAGCCAGCGAACTGGCGCGTCTGGCGGCTCCCGTTCTTCATGCCCGTACTTTACAGCCTGTATCCGGTAGTGAAATCGATCTGCAACTGCGCTGTAGCTACACGCCGGATCAAGGCTCCACACGCATTGAACGCGTGTTGGCTTCCGGTACTGGCGCGCGTATTGTCACCAGCCACGATGATGTCTGTTTGATTGAGTTTCAGGTGCCTACCAGTCAGGATTTCAAACTGGCACATAAAGAGATCGACCAGATCCTGAAACGCGCGCAGGTGCGCCCACTGGCGGTTGGTGTGCATAACGATCGCCAGTTGCTGCAATTTTGCTACACCTCTGAAGTGGCTGACAGCGCCCTGAAAATCCTCGACGAAGCGGGATTACCTGGCGAACTGCGCCTGCGTCAGGGGCTGGCACTGGTGGCGATGGTCGGGGCAGGCGTCACCCGTAACCCGCTGCATTGCCACCGCTTCTGGCAGCAACTGAAAGGCCAGCCGGTCGAATTTACCTGGCAGTCCGATGACGGCATCAGTCTGGTGGCAGTACTGCGCACCGGCCCGACCGAAAGCCTGATTCAGGGCCTGCATCAGTCCGTCTTCCGCGCAGAAAAACGCATCGGCCTGGTATTGTTCGGTAAGGGCAATATCGGTTCCCGCTGGCTGGAACTGTTCGCCCGTGAGCAGAGCACGCTCTCGGCGCGTACCGGCTTTGAATTTGTGCTGGCAGGCGTGGTGGACAGCCGCCGCAGCCTGTTGAGCTATGACGGACTGGACGCCAGCCGCGCGTTAGCCTTCTTTAATGATGAAGCGGTCGAGCAGGATGAAGAGTCGCTGTTCCTGTGGATGCGCGCCCATCCGTATGATGATTTAGTGGTGCTGGACGTTACTGCCAGCCAGCAGCTTGCCGATCAATATCTCGATTTCGCCAGCCACGGTTTCCACGTTATCAGCGCCAACAAACTGGCGGGAGCGAGCGACAGCAATAAATATCGCCAGATCCACGACGCCTTCGAAAAAACCGGGCGTCACTGGCTGTATAACGCCACCGTCGGTGCGGGGTTGCCGATCAACCATACCGTGCGCGATCTGATCGACAGCGGCGACACCATTTTGTCGATCAGCGGGATCTTCTCCGGCACGCTCTCCTGGCTGTTCCTGCAATTCGACGGCAGCGTGCCATTTACCGAGCTGGTGGATCAAGCGTGGCAGCAGGGCTTAACCGAACCTGACCCGCGTGACGACCTCTCCGGCAAAGACGTGATGCGCAAGCTGGTGATTCTGGCGCGTGAAGCAGGTTACAACATCGAACCGGATCAGGTACGTGTGGAATCACTGGTGCCAGCCCATTGTGAAGGTGGCAGCATCGACCATTTCTTTGAAAACGGCGATGAACTTAACGAGCAGATGGTGCAACGGCTGGAAGCGGCCCGCGAAATGGGGCTGGTGCTGCGCTATGTAGCGCGTTTCGACGCCAACGGCAAAGCGCGTGTGGGCGTGGAAGCGGTGCGTGAAGACCATCCGCTGGCATCACTGCTGCCATGCGATAACGTCTTTGCCATCGAAAGCCGCTGGTATCGCGACAATCCTCTGGTGATCCGTGGACCAGGCGCAGGGCGCGATGTCACCGCTGGGGCGATTCAGTCGGATATTAACCGACTGGCGCAGTTGTTGTAATTGCTTTTACCCTGGCTTGTAAAAGAAGGATGCTTTCGGCAAAGAATTATTTGAAAGCATCTCTTTTACGCCGATTCTCGCACCACCAGTTGCCCGGAAAGCGCAATTCTTTGGGTTTGCAAATCCGGGTCTTTTAATTTGCGAATCATCAGGGTCGCTGCCTGGCGTCCGGTTTCTTCACTGGCGGAAGAGACCCAGGTGAAAACAGGAGAGGTCAGGTTGATGTGCAGCATATCTTCAAAACCAATTAGCGCTACCTGCTGGGTCAGAAAGACGTCTTTCCCGACGGTGCGCCCCACTTGATGTATGCCGTTGATACCGCCAATCATGGCATCAGGGGAATGGCAGAGCAGGGCGGTAATGGCGTTGTTATTCTCCAGCAACTGGCGCGTAGCTATGCTGGCGGCGTTGGTATTATCGTCACAGGCTGGCGTGAACTCGTCACGACAAGCAATGCCAAATTTTGCCAGGGTCTGGCGAAAACCAACCAGTCGCTGCTGACGGATAAGATCGCTTTCTCTGCCACCGAGATAGGCAATGTAACGATGGCCGCGCTCAATTAAATAACGAGTGGCAAGACTTGCTGCCTGCTGGTTGTCACGCAACACCAGGTTGCACTCATCTTTGATAGGCGTTTGTGACGCGACAACAAGGGGAAGCGAACACTGGCGGATTAGTGTGGGGAGGGTTTCACGATGCGCATCGGAAGCCAGATAAATCACTCCGGCAACACCTTGTTGCTTGAAGGAAAGTAAACAACGTTCAAGATGTTCATGCTCGTTCTGTGGTTGCCCGAGGAAAACCATATATCCCTGAGCTTCCAGTTCCTGAACAATGCTGGCCATCACTTTGATGGAAAAGCTATCGCTAAAATCACGTAAAATCAGTCCAATAAGATTTGAAGTGTGGGAACGTAAATTGGCGGCGGCAACATTATGCACGTAGCCCAGTTCGTCAATAGCAGCATGAACTTTCCCGATGGTCGTCTCCGAGATTTTCCCTTTCTGGCGCAACACTAGCGACACAGTAGAGACGGAAACTCCAGCTCTTTTGGCAACATCAATTATGCTGACTTTCTTCAAACTCACTCCCTGAACAACGTTGATTCTTTAAATAGCGAGAAGGTTCTGGTCAGGGACCAGAACCTCTGACATCGAGTAATCTTAAGGCTATTTACCGATCATCGTCGACATGGTTTGCGCGATAAATTGCGCTCGCGCGCCAAAAATTACCTGAATGCCGTTATCGCCAACAAAAACCACGCCACGGGCGCCAATATTATTCAGACCATCCTGATCCACCGCTTCTTTATCAGAGACTTCCAGACGTAAACGCGTGATGCAGGAGCCTACCGATTTAATGTTTTGCTGACCGCCAAGCAGCGTGATGATTTCTGTTGCCAGCTCGTCATCGGTTTTATCATTAGCACTAACCGTAGTTTCGGTGCGACCAGGCGTTTTCACATCAAAACGACGAATAACAAAGCGGAAGGTGAAGTAGTAGATCACCGCCATTGGCACGCCGACGAAAATGGCGCTCAGGAAATTGGTTTCGTAGCCATTAAAGGATGGCAGGATGCCAAACGAAATATAGTCAATAAGCCCCGCAGAGAAAGATTTGGCAATATGTGCATGCAGCAGATACATCGCCATATAGGAAAGACCCGCCATAATGGCATTGAAGACATACAGCACAGGGGCGACAAAGATAAATGTAAATTCAACGGGTTCTGTAATACCGGTCAGAAAACAGGTTAATGCGGCAGAGAACAGAATACCGGCGGCAATTTTCTTATTCTTTGTGTACGCTTCATGGTACATCGCCAGGCACGCCGCAGGCAGGGCAAACAGCATCAGGGGGAATTCGCCTTGCATAAATTTACCGGCGTTATGATAACTGTCGCTGCTAAATGATTTCACCCCTTCTTCCAACATCTTGAACCAAATCGTCTGATCGCCGTGAATCATTTGCCCGGTATGGGTAGTGTAATCCCCAAAAGAGTACCAAAACGACGGATACCAGATGTGGTGCAAGCCAAGGGGAATGAGCGCCCGTTCAGTTACACCAAAAATAAAGGTCGATGCCGCCTGGTTGTTACCATTAACGATAACCGATAATGCATCGATTCCCGACTGAATATGTTGCCAGACATAGGGCAGTAACAGGCCAAGAATGAAGGAGAGAAAAGCCGTCGCGATAGCGACAAAGCGTTTTCCGGAGAAAAAACCAAGGAATTCTGGTAATTGCATGGTATGAAAACGGTTGTAACACCACGCTGCCAGAATCCCGCATATCAGGCCGCCAAAAACGCCCATTTGCAATGTGGGGATACCCACCACCATCGCGTATTTGCCGCCTTGCCCGGCCATTTCTGGCGTGATGCTAAGTACGGTGCTGATGGTGATATTGGTGACAAAAACGGAAACGGCTGCGGATAACGCCGCAATTCCTGATTCAGAAGCCAGCCCTACGGCGGAACCGATAGCAAAAAGCATCGGCAAGTTATCAAAAATAATGCCGCCTGCATTCATCATCAACGGCAAATGGAATTTATCGCCGAACGCCAGTAACAACCCAGCGGCAGGCAGAAGCGAAATTGGTAGCATTAGGGCGCGACCAATCATCGACAATTTAGAAAGTGACTTCACGAAACTCGACATCAGATTCATTCTGATTTCCCCCGAATAGCGCATAAATCTGCGCGAATTAGTCTTTTTTTGTATAAGTAGAACGTTCTAGTAGAACGTTCTACTTATCGTGGGGGATGCATAATTGCTCTGCAACATAATTTTGGAGAAATTGTTAATAGTTTGAAGTAGTTCAAATAATAAACATGCAGTATTGAATGCAAATTATGGTATCTATTTGTTTTATTTAAATAAGTGTCCAGATAACATTGACGAGCATATTAATTAACTCTTATTTAAATAAATTTGAAGCCGATGGCTTATCCGTTTATTCATTACTTCGCGCGCGATAATGCGAGAGAACCCATTTACTCCCACATTCAAATGAAGAAAATTCATCTTCACTGATTATTCCTCACCATCATGGGGCATTTTTCGGTTGACGCCCCTCAGCTTTTCCTTCATCTTTACATCTGGACGTCTAAATGGATAGATGTTCACAACACAACATATAACTACAAGCGATTGATGAGGTAAGGTATGAGCTTTTTTCACGCCAGCCAGCGGGATGCCCTGAATCAGAGCCTGGCCGAAGTCCAGGGGCAGATTAATGTTTCGTTCGAATTTTTCCCGCCGCGTACCAGTGAAATGGAGCAGACCCTATGGAACTCCATCGATCGTCTTAGCAGCCTGAAACCGAAATTTGTTTCAGTGACCTATGGCGCAAACTCCGGCGAGCGCGACCGCACGCACAGTATTATTAAAGGCATTAAAGACCGTACGGGTCTGGAGGCTGCGCCGCATCTCACCTGCATTGATGCGACGCCTGACGAGCTGCGGACCATCGCCCGCGACTACTGGAATAACGGTATTCGCCATATCGTGGCGCTGCGTGGCGACCTGCCGCCGGGAAGCGGTAAACCGGAAATGTATGCCTCTGACCTGGTGACGCTGTTAAAAGAAGTCGCGGATTTCGATATCTCCGTGGCGGCGTATCCGGAGGTTCACCCGGAAGCAAAAAGCGCTCAGGCGGATTTGCTCAACCTGAAACGCAAAGTCGATGCCGGAGCCAATCGCGCGATTACTCAGTTCTTCTTCGATGTCGAAAGCTACCTGCGTTTTCGTGATCGTTGTGTTTCGGCGGGTATTGATGTGGAAATCATTCCGGGCATTTTGCCAGTATCTAACTTTAAACAGGCGAAGAAATTTGCCGACATGACCAACGTGCGTATTCCGGCGTGGATGGCGCAAATGTTTGACGGCCTGGATGACGACGCTGAAACCCGTAAACTGGTGGGGGCGAATATCGCGATGGATATGGTGAAGATTTTAAGCCGAGAAGGAGTGAAAGATTTCCACTTCTATACGCTTAACCGCGCTGAAATGAGTTACGCGATTTGCCATACGCTGGGGGTTAGACCTGGTTTATAAATATTGTGGCTTTTGTAAAAATCACACAGTGATCACAAATTTTAAACAGAGCACAAAATGCTGCCTCGAAATGAGGGCGGGAAAATAAGGTTGTTAGCCTTGTTTTTCTCCCTCATACCTTGAAGTTTTCTGAGTGAAAAACCTTTTTTATAAAGTATTTGTCCGAAATCAGACATACTCATAAAGGCTTAATTACGATCAATTTGATCTACATCTCTTTAACTAATGATATGTAAGATCCCAACTATCGCATCCGTGGATTAATTCAATTATAACTTCTCTCTAACGATGTGTATCTTAAGGGTAACACTGTAGAGGGAGCATATTGATGAGCACGTCAGACGATATCCATAACACAACAGCTAGCGGAAAATGCCCATTCCATCAGGGGGGGCATGACCAGAGCGCGGGTGCGGGAACAACCACTCATGACTGGTGGCCAAAACAACTCCGTGTTGACCTGTTAAACCAACATTCTAACCGTTCTAACCCACTGGGTGAGGACTTCGACTACCGCAAAGAATTCAGCAAGTTAGATTACTACGGCCTGAAAAAAGATCTGAAAGAATTGCTGACAGAGTCTCAACCGTGGTGGCCAGCAGACTGGGGCAGCTACGCGGGTCTGTTTATTCGTATGGCCTGGCATGGCGCGGGGACTTACCGTTCAATCGATGGTCGCGGTGGTGCTGGTCGTGGTCAGCAACGCTTTGCACCGCTCAACTCCTGGCCGGATAACGTCAGCCTGGATAAAGCGCGTCGCTTGTTATGGCCAATCAAACAAAAATACGGTCAGAAAATCTCCTGGGCCGACCTGTTTATCCTTGCAGGTAACGTGGCGCTGGAAAACTCAGGCTTCCGTACTTTCGGTTTTGGTGCCGGACGTGAAGACGTCTGGGAACCGGATCTCGACGTGAACTGGGGTGACGAAAAAACCTGGCTTGCTCACCGTAACCCGGAAGAACTGGCAAAACGCCCATTAGCAGCAACCGAAATGGGGCTGATTTATGTTAACCCGGAAGGGCCAAACGCCAGCGGCGAACCGCTTTCAGCGGCAGCAGCTATCCGCGCGACATTTGGCAATATGGGAATGAACGACGAAGAAACGGTTGCGCTGATCGCTGGTGGTCATACGTTAGGTAAAACTCACGGCGCAGGTCCTGCAACGCACGTAGGCCCAGATCCGGAAGCGGCTCCGATCGAAAACCAGGGCTTAGGCTGGAAGAGTGATTTCGGCTCCGGTGTAGGTGCCGATGCCATCACCTCTGGTCTGGAAGTGGTCTGGACCCAGACTCCGACTCAGTGGAGCAACTATTTCTTCGAAAACCTGTTCAAATATGAGTGGGTACAGACTCGCAGCCCGGCAGGTGCTATCCAGTTTGAAGCTGTAGACGCACCGGAAATTATCCCGGACCCGTTCGATCCATCGAAGAAACGTAAGCCGACGATGTTGGTCACCGACCTGACGCTGCGTTTTGATCCAGAGTTTGAGAAGATTTCACGTCGTTTCCTCGATGATCCACAAGCGTTCAACGAAGCCTTTGCCCGCGCGTGGTTCAAACTGACGCATCGGGATATGGGGCCGAAATCACGTTACATTGGGCCGGAAGTACCGAAAGAAGATCTGATCTGGCAAGATCCGCTGCCACATGCATTCTTCAATCCGAGCGAGGAAGATATTCTCAACCTGAAGTCTGCTATTGCTGATTCTGGCCTTACGGTAAGCGAACTGATTTCTGTTGCCTGGGCGTCAGCGTCTACTTTCCGTGGTGGTGATAAACGTGGCGGTGCCAACGGTGCGCGTCTGGCGTTAGCACCGCAGCGTGACTGGGAAGTTAATGCCGCAGCGGCACGTGCTTTGCCGGTTCTGGAAGGGATCTACAAATCCTCCCATACCGCTTCGCTTGCTGACATTATTGTTCTTGCAGGTGTCGTTGGTGTTGAAAAAGCGGCGAGTGCAGCGGGTATCAGTGTCAATGTTCCGTTTACACCGGGCCGTGTAGATGCGCGTCAGGATCAGACTGACATTGAGATGTTTGAGCTGCTCAAACCTGTTGCCGATGGTTTCCGTAACTATCGTGCTGCGGCGGGTGAGGCTACAACTGAATCACTGTTGATTGATAAAGCACAGCAACTGACGCTGACTGCACCGGAAATGACTGCGCTAGTGGGCGGGATGCGTGTACTGGGTGCCAACTTCGATGGCAGCAAAAACGGTGTCTTCACTGACCGCGTGGGTGTATTGAGCAATGACTTCTTCGTGAACTTGCTGGATATGCGTTACGAGTGGAAAGCGACCGACGAATCGAAAGAGCTGTTCGAAGGCCGTGACCGTGAAACGGGTGAAGTGAAATACACTGCCAGCCGTGCGGATCTGGTATTTGGTTCTAACTCCGTCCTGCGTGCGCTGGCAGAAGTTTACGCCAGCAGCGATGCCCACGAGAAGTTTGTCAAAGACTTCGTGGCGGCATGGGTGAAAGTGATGAACCTCGACCGTTTCGACCTGCTGTAATCTGACCTTCTTCAGCGACTGCCTTTCAGGCAGTCGCTGAAGTTTCTTTACCGGCGTATAGTGTCCACAGGAAAACTACACACTGGATCTCTCATGTCTGCCGCAGGAAAGAGCAACCCACTGGCAATCAGTGGCCTGGTTGTGCTCACACTTATCTGGAGTTATAGCTGGATTTTCATGAAGCAAGTCACCAGTTATATCGGTGCCTTCGACTTTACCGCCTTACGCTGCATTTTCGGCGCCCTCGTTTTATTCATCGTCCTTTTATTACGTGGTCGCGGAATGCGCCCGACGCCGTTTAAATACACCTTAGCCATTGCCCTGTTACAAACCTGCGGGATGGTTGGTCTGGCGCAGTGGGCGCTGGTCAGCGGCGGAGCGGGGAAAGTGGCGATCCTGAGCTATACCATGCCGTTCTGGGTGGTGATTTTCGCCGCGTTGTTTCTCGGTGAACGCCTGCGACGCGGGCAATATTTCGCGATTCTGATTGCCGCTTTCGGTTTATTTTTGGTGTTGCAGCCGTGGCAACTCGATTTCTCTTCGATGAAAAGCGCCATGCTGGCGATCCTCTCAGGCGTCAGTTGGGGGGCGAGCGCCATTGTCGCTAAACGCCTTTACGCCCGTCATCCGCGCGTAGATTTATTGTCGTTAACATCCTGGCAGATGCTGTATGCGGCGCTGGTGATGAGTGTGGTCGCTTTACTGGTGCCGCAACGTGAAATTGACTGGCAACCTACCGTGTTCTGGGCGCTGGCCTACAGTGCGATTCTGGCGACGGCGCTGGCGTGGAGCTTATGGTTGTTTGTATTGAAAAACTTGCCTGCCAGTATTGCCAGCTTAAGCACACTGGCCGTTCCCGTTTGCGGCGTACTCTTTTCCTGGTGGCTGCTCGGTGAGAATCCGGGGGCCGTTGAAGGTAGCGGTATTGTGCTGATTGTGCTGGCACTGGCGCTGGTGAGCCGTAAGAAAAAAGAAGCCGTCAGTGTAAAAAGGATCTGAATTTTTTCTTCATGTGGGGCGATCGCTTATTTAACAAAATACCGATAGTGCCCCACCATCCGCCAGCTAAACAGCACGTCTTCTTCCTGCGCGCCTGCTCCAATGTTATGTATCACCAGCGGCGTACCGTCACGGGCGAAGCCATCTGAAACCACCCCAATATGTGCCAGCCCGTTGTCCAGTCGCCAGGAGACAATATCGCCCGGTTGATAATCACTGGCGTTTTTGCTGGTGGGGCGTGTTTTATCGTGGCGGGTAAACCAGGTTTCCAGGTTCGGCACCCGCCGGTGATCGATGTTGCTGTCCGGGCGCTTTAACTGCCACTTTTGTGGATAATCGGCAAAATTCTTCGCCATATCTTCGTGAACCAGTTTCTGCAAATCGACTTTCTGGCTGCGCAAGGCGCGGATCACCACATCGGAACATACGCCGCGTTCTTGCGGGACATCACCGCCAGGATAAGTAAGCTGCACATACGCCGGATCGTAAAATAGCGTGCTACCAATTTGCTGTCTGGCACCGTCTGCGATGGCAAGGTTGGTGTTGGTCTGGATTTGTACCACGGTTGGTGGAACGGCTGGAGATTTTAAGGAGTGGCTGGTAAATCCCGCCAGAAGACTGACCAACGCCAGTGAAGCTTTCATCTGTTTCATCCGTGAAAATAAGAGTCACAGATTCGACCTTCCGGGCTAACGATTGTTCTGTGGAGAAAATGTCCAGAAGCGGATGAAAAACTCCCAATCAACGTGGGAGTTTCAGATTACTGGCACAGAGTGCCGGATGCGGCGTGAACGCCTTATTCGGCCTACAAAAGCACGCAAATTCAATATATTGTAGAGATTAAGTAGGCCTGATAAGCGTAGCGCATCAGGCTATTTTGCGTTCAAACTCCCGGACAAGCCGGGAGTTTGGCATAGGTTATTCCCACTCTTGCAGGAAACGCTGACCGTACTGGTCGGCTACCAGCAGTGCGGCGTAAACCTGATCTGGCGTAGCGCCGCCAGGCATGTTGTGAATGGTTTCACCTTCTGCACATGCCGCTTCTGCCACAATTCGCATTTTCGCCGGGACATCTTCTTTAATATCCAGTTGAGCGAGAGTTATTGGCAAACCTACCGCATGACACAGCGCCGCGACGGTTTCGATTTCCTCAACCGGCGCGTTTTCCAGCACCAGTTGTGTCAGCGTACCAAACGCCACTTTTTCGCCGTGATAATAGTGATGCGCATCCGGGATAGCGGTCAGGCCGTTATGCACCGCGTGTGCCGCCGCCAGACCACCGCTTTCAAAACCAACGCCGCTCAAATAAGTGTTCGCTTCAATCACGCGCTCCAGCGCCGGAGTCACTACATGCTGTTCGGCGGCAAGCATCGCTTTTTCGCTTTCTTCCTGCAGTGTGTTGTAGCACAGTTCAGCCAGCGCCAGCGCCGCCTGAGTACACTTACCGCCCGCCATAGTGGTCGCGCCGCTACGAGAGCATGCACGCGCTTCAAACCAGGTCGCCAGCGCATCACCGATACCCGCTGCTAACAGACGCGCAGGTGCGCCCGCGACGATTTTAGTATCGACAATGACCATATTCGGGTTATTTGGCAGCAGCAGATAGCGGTCAAATTCACCATCATCGGTGTAAATAACAGACAACGCGCTGCACGGTGCGTCGGTTGAGGCGATGGTCGGCGCGATTGCTACCGGAACACCCATGAAATGCGCCAGTGCTTTGGCAGTATCAAGGGTTTTACCGCCGCCAATACCGAGAATCGCGCCACACTGAGCTGTTTCCGCAATGCCGCGCAGACGGTCGATCTCATTTTGCGAACATTCACCGCCAAACGGCGCAATTTCTACTACCAGTCCAGCATCTTTAAAGCTTTTCTCGACAGTGGATTGAGCAAAACCTAAAACAAATTTGTCACCCACCACTAACCAGCGTTCTGCCAGCGGCTTCAGGTATTCGCCCAGACGATTAATGACATCTGCGCCCTGGATGTATTTACCCGGTGATTGAATAATGCGGTCCATAATTGCTCCTTTAGAGATGAGTAGTGCCAAATGCGGCATTCCAGTCGTGTTCGAACTTCTCTATAGCTGACTCTACCGCAGGCGTGTTGAGCATTTGTTGCGCTACATCTAAGGGCAGGGTGATGGATTCACATCCTGCCAGCAAACAATCCAGCGCCTGACGTGGTGTTTTAAAGCTGGCAGCCAGCACCATGCTTTCTGGCGCGTGCATTTCCAGCAATGCTTGTAGCTCCTGAACCGTACGAATGCCGTCACCGCCCTGGGCGTCTACGCGGTTGACATACGGAGCAACATATTTGGCGCCTGCCAGCGCGGCTAATAACCCTTGTGCGGCGCTGTACACAGCGGTGCCAAGCGTAGTAATACCTTCTTTTTTCAGTATTTTAATTGCTGCCAGACCTTCGGCGGTCACCGGGATTTTCACCACAATGCCCGGAATGGCGTCGCGCAGGCGCTTCGCTTCTTCCACCATCCCCTGCGCGTCGCGGCTCATGGTCTGAGCAAACAGAATGCCTTCATCACCAATCGCTTTTTGCAAACGCGGCAGCACTTCCCAGATGGACTCCTTGCTGGCAGCGATGATGCTCGGGTTAGTTGTTACCCCGGCAATGGGGAATATGCGTGCCAGACGTTCGACTTCTGCGACGTTAGCGGTGTCCAGATACAGTTCCATGATGTTTCCTTTTACAGTTCCAGTTCATGTTGCAGCAGGCTGGCGATAGCGTCGGCAGAGGCGGCGTTAACCAGCGCGTTACGGAATTCTTCGTGCATGATGCGGCGAGCGAGGCGCGAGAAAATACGCATATGTTGATCGCCTGCGGCGTGTTTGTTCAGCGTTAACATGATGATGAATTGCGCTTCATCATCGCCCCAGCGTACCGGCGTTTGCAGACGCGCTACGCTGATGGTGGACTGCTCAATGTGTTCCGATTTGCTGTGGGGAATAGCGAAACTAAAGCCCAGACCGGTAGAGAAAACGGCCTCGCGCGCCCACAAGTCGGCTTCCAGTTTACGCGGATAGCGACAGCGACCTGCCAGCAGTAGGTTATCGGTCATGCCTTTGAGCACTTCTTCTTTGCTGCGCCAGTCGCTTTCCAGCGTGATGCACTCGGCGGTGACCAACGGTGCGTCCTGTTGTGTCATGCGGAATTGTGCCAGCAGATGTTCCACTTCCAGCGAAGTACGGCAGCCCATCGCCTGGTTGAGCAACTGGCGGCATTCGCGGCTATCAAGTTGCGCCATCCGCGCTTTCGCCGCCGGAATTGACGGTGCGCTCATGCTCAGTTCATCCAGCCCTAAACCGACCAGCAACGGCAGCACGGAACCTTTCGCCCCCAGTTCACCGCATAGACCAATCCACTTACCCTGGCGATGCACCGCCTGCACGGCGTAATCGAGCGCCCGCAAGAATGCCGGATTCAGGCTGTTGTAGTGACGAGTAACCTTAGCGTTATCGCGATCCACAGCCAGCAGATATTGCGTCAGGTCATTACTACCAATACTAAAGAAATCAATCTCTTCGCAGCATTGATCGATGATGAACATCACCGACGGCACTTCCAGCATAATGCCGAGCTGGATCTTCTCATCAAACGGAATATGTTCGTTACGCAGTTGCTGTTTGGCTTCCGCCAGTTTTTCTTTCACCCATAAGATCTCTTCCATTGAAGAGATCATCGGGATCATTATTTTCAGGCTGCCGTGAGCAGAGGCGCGCAGGATTGACCGTAGCTGCGTGGTAAACAGCGAGGAATATTCTTCATAAATACGCACCGCGCGATAACCGAGGAACGGGTTAGCTTCTGCGGGAATATTCAGATAATCAACGGGTTTATCGCCGCCAATGTCCATAGTGCGCACAATGATGCTGCGCCCGTTGGCGGATTCCAGCGCCTGACAAAAGATGTTGTACAGCTCGCTTTCGCCCGGTGCGCTGGTGCGGTCCATATAGAGCATTTCAGTGCGGAACAAACCAACGCCTTCCGCGCCATTGCCGAATGCGGCCTGCGCTTCCACGGAGTGGGCGATGTTAGCGGCAATTTCAATGCGGATGCCGTCAGCGGTGCGGGCTTGCTGGGTCAGCCAGACTCGTTGCTGCTCACGCAGGGCGTCCTGTACGCGGGCTTCTTGCTGATAATAACGGGCTACGGCTTCCCCTGGCTCAACCACAATCGCCCCGGCGTTGCCGTCGATATAAATCGTTTGTTGCTGCCACGGGGTAAGGGCATCGATATCCACACCAACCAGCGTCGGAATGTTGAACGAGCGGGCGAGGATCACCGTATGTGAGGTAGTACCGCCGCTTTTGAGCAACAAACCTTTTAGGTGATTTTTATCCAGTTCGAGGAACTGGCTGGGGGTCAGTTCATCCGCCATACAAATGGCGGGCTGCGTCAGTTTGCCTGGTGCCGGGAAGCGTTGTTCACCGTAGATTTGCTGGAGTAACTGGAAGCAGACGTCGCGTACGTCCAGGGCACGTTCTTGCAGGTAACTGCTGCTGGAACGGGCGAACTCTTCGCAAAAGTGATTCGCACTGGCGACAATCGCTTCGGCGCAGCTTAATCCCTCGCTGACGCCTGCCAGTAGGTGTTGGCGCAGCGAAGTGTCACCTGCCAGTGAGCGGTGTGCCTCCAGAATTGCGCTGGTGGCGCCGTCGCTATCCAGCAGACGAAACTCAATGTTTTTCATCACCAGCGTCAGGCCGTTTTCCAGTGCGGATTGTTCGGCGTCAGCATTTTCAGCGGCAGGAAGATTACCCAGCGCATTGAGATCTAAAGAGGAAATCGGCGTGAGGATGCCGCCTGCGCTACCACTGCATACGGTGCGGGCGCGAATAATGCGCGGATTCAAATTAGTGAGTGAAACCGGCAGCGGCTCCAGCTCGTCAGATTTAACTTCTGCCAGCGGCGCGTCGCAGTGGGGGAATTCATCACGTAGCCACTGGCTTAAACGCTGGTGCGCTTCCTGTTCGTCTGCCCCGGAAATCAGTAACTGGCAGTTATCACCCACCAGTGTATCGGTGCCAATTAGCGCCAGCGCACTTTTGGCGTTGCCTTTGCGATCGGTGCGCAGATTATGCCACTCAATTTGTGATGAAAAAGTATTACACAGCGTTTCAACGTGGCTTGCCGGACGTGCATGTACGCCATTAGGTAGCTCACAAATAAATTCCACAATCAGGGCCATTGCCTCTCTCCCGGTAAGGTTTTCTGTTTACAGGATAAGAGCGCACGGCAACGGCCTGCCATGTGACAAATCTGCCAAAAGCTGGACAAATGTAATGTAACTGCCAATTTGCGACGCGTCTCACAAGATGTGCTACTTCGGCATGACTCCGAGTCACTGCAAGTTATGAGGCGGATCGCATTTTTGTACAGACATTACAAAAGTCCAGTAAATGGCCTTTTTATCCACTGTTTGACCTGCCTGTGATTGCCTATTGTTTCTCCCATCTAAAAATATGGACATGGGCTTTACTAAGCCTGGGAGCGACTTATGAATGAGTTGGTGCAGATCCTGAAAAACACCCGTCAGCACTTAATGACGGGTGTTTCACACATGATTCCCTTCGTAGTATCGGGCGGTATTTTGCTGGCGGTTTCCGTCATGTTGTATGGAAAAGGCGCAGTGCCGGATGCCGTAGCCGATCCGAATCTGAAAAAACTGTTTGATATCGGCGTCGCGGGTTTGACGCTGATGGTGCCTTTCCTCGCGGCGTACATCGGTTATTCCATTGCAGAACGCTCTGCGCTGGCTCCGTGTGCTATCGGTGCCTGGGTCGGTAACAGTTTTGGCGCGGGCTTCTTTGGTGCGCTGATCGCCGGGATTATCGGCGGTATCGTGGTGCATTACCTGAAGAAAATTCCGGTGCATAAAGTTCTGCGTTCTGTCATGCCCATCTTCATCATCCCGATCGTCGGCACACTGATTACCGCTGGCGTCATGATGTGGGGGCTGGGCGAGCCGGTGGGTGCGTTGACTAACAGCCTGACCCAGTGGCTTCAGGGGATGCAGCAAGGCAGCATCATCATGCTGGCGGTGATCATGGGACTGATGCTGGCGTTCGATATGGGCGGTCCGGTTAACAAAGTGGCCTACGCCTTTATGCTGATTTGCGTTGCTCAGGGTGTTTATACCGTGGTGGCGATTGCGGCAGTAGGGATCTGTGTCCCGCCGCTGGGTATGGGGCTGGCGACGTTGATTGGTCGTAAAAATTTCTCCGCTGAAGAGCGCGAAACGGGTAAAGCGGCGCTGGTGATGGGGTGTGTTGGCGTCACCGAAGGGGCGATTCCTTTCGCCGCCGCCGATCCGTTACGTGTGATCCCTTCCATCATGGTGGGTACCGTCTGTGGCACGGTCACTGCGGCAATGGTTGGTGCGCAGTGCTATGCAGGCTGGGGTGGTCTGATTGTGCTGCCTGTGGTTGAAGGTAAGTTGGGTTATATCGCGGCAGTAGCTGTTGGGGCTGTAGCGACGGCTGTTTGTGTGAACGTGCTGAAAAGTCTGGCGCGTAAAAATGGGTCTTCGACTGATGAGAAGGAAGACGACCTGGATCTGGATTTTGAAATTAATTAATTGAGGAACGAGCCATGACGAAAATTATTGCAGTAACCGCATGTCCTTCTGGCGTTGCACATACCTATATGGCGGCAGAGGCGCTGGAAAGTGCCGCAAAAGCGAAAGGCTGGGAAGTGAAAGTGGAAACCCAGGGCTCGATCGGTCTGGAAAATGAACTGACCGCTGAAGACGTGGAAAGCGCCGATATGGTGATTCTGACCAAAGATATCGGCATCAAGTTTGAAGAGCGTTTTGCCGGAAAAACCATCGTACGTGTCAACATCAGCGACGCGGTAAAACGCGCTGAAGCCATCATGAACAAAATTGAAGCCCATCTGGTACAGACCGCTTAAGCCCTTAGCCCGCCTGCAAAGGCGGGTTTGTTTTCCCACAGGAGTTCCTCATGACGAATCGTATCTCACACCTTAAAACTGCTCTGTTTGCCAAAAATCGCGAAATCTCGCTGGAACGGGCACTACTTTACACTGCCAGTCATCGGCAAACCGAAGGTGAACCGGTGATTATGCGTCGGGCGAAAGCCACTGCGTATATCCTTGAACACGTTGAAATATCGATTCGTGATGAAGAACTGATTGCCGGTAATCGCACTGTAAAACCGCGTGCCGGGATTATGTCACCGGAAATGGACCCTTACTGGCTGCTTAAAGAGCTGGATCAGTTCCCGACGCGCCCGCAAGACCGCTTCGCCATTAGCGAAGAAGATAAACGTATCTACCGCGAAGAGTTATTCCCGTACTGGGAAAAACGCTCGATGAAAGATTTCATTAACGGGCAGATGACGGATGAAGTTAAAGCGGCGACCAGCACGCAAATTTTCAGCATCAACCAGACGGATAAAGGCCAGGGTCACATCATTATTGATTACCCGCGCCTGCTGAATCACGGGCTGGGTGAACTGGTGGCGCAGATGCAGCAACATTGCCAGCAACAGCCGGATAATCACTTTTATCAGGCCGCGCTGTTACTGCTGGAGGCTTCACAAAAACACATTCTGCGTTATGCAGAACTGGCAGAATTGATGGCGGCAAACTGCACCGATGCTCAGCGTCGCGAAGAGTTACTGACCATTGCGGAAATTTCCCGCCATAACGCCGAACATAAGCCGCAGACGTTCTGGCAGGCGTGCCAGTTGTTCTGGTACATGAACATCATTCTGCAATACGAATCCAACGCCAGTTCTCTGTCGCTGGGACGCTTCGACCAGTATATGTTGCCGTTTTATCAGGCATCATTAACCCAGGGCGAAGATCCGGCGTTCCTGAAAGAACTGCTCGAATCTTTATGGGTGAAGTGCAACGACATCGTGCTGTTACGCTCCACCAGCAGCGCGCGCTATTTTGCGGGGTTCCCGACCGGCTATACCGCGCTGCTCGGCGGTTTAACGGAAAACGGACGTAGTGCGGTGAACGTGCTTTCGTTCCTCTGCCTCGACGCCTATCAAAGTGTACAGTTGCCGCAGCCGAACCTGGGCGTGCGCACTAACGCCTTGATCGACACGCCGTTCCTGATGAAAACCGCAGAAACTATTCGTCTTGGCACCGGTATTCCGCAAATTTTCAACGATGAAGTGGTGGTGCCAGCGTTCCTCAACCGTGGCGTTTCGCTGGAAGATGCGCGTGACTATTCCGTGGTCGGTTGCGTGGAATTATCTATTCCGGGTAGAACCTATGGTCTGCACGACATCGCGATGTTTAACCTGCTGAAAGTGATGGAAATCTGCCTGCATGAGAATGAAGGTAATGCCGCGTTGAGTTATGACGGTTTGCTGGAGCAAATTCGCGCGAAGATCAGCCACTACATCACTCTGATGGTTGAAGGCAGCAATATTTGCGATATCGGTCACCGTGACTGGGCACCTGTACCGCTGCTCTCTTCGTTTATTAGCGATTGTCTGGAAAAAGGCAGCGATATTACTGACGGTGGTGCACGTTATAACTTCTCTGGCGTCCAGGGGATTGGTATCGCTAACCTGAGCGATTCTCTTCATGCGCTGAAAAGGATGGTTTTTGATCAACAACGTTTAAGTTTTGATGAGTTGTTGTCGGTATTAAAAGCAAACTTCGAAACGCCAGAAGGCGAAAAAATTCGTGCTCGCTTAATTAACCGCTTCGAGAAGTACGGTAACGACATCGACGAAGTAGATAACATCAGCGCCGAACTACTGCGTCATTTCTGCAAAGAAGTGGAAAAATACGAGAATCCGCGCGGCGGCTACTTTACGCCGGGATCGTATACCGTTTCGGCTCACGTCCCGTTGGGATCGGTGGTTGGCGCGACGCCTGATGGCCGTTTTGCCGGAGAGCAACTGGCAGACGGTGGATTGTCACCGATGCTGGGTCAGGACGGACAGGGACCGACAGCAGTACTGAAGTCAGTGAGTAAACTGGATAACATGCTGCTTTCTAACGGCACATTACTGAACGTGAAATTCACGCCAGCGACGCTGGAAGGTGAAGCCGGGTTACGCAAATTGGCCGACTTCCTGCGGGCATTTACTGAGCTTAAATTACAGCATGTTCAGTTTAACGTGGTGAATGCTGATACGTTGCGGGAAGCTCAGTTGCGCCCGCAGGATTACGCCGGGCTGGTAGTACGAGTTGCCGGATACAGCGCCTTCTTTGTCGAACTGTCGAAGGAAATTCAGGATGACATTATCCGCCGTACAGCGCATCAGTTGTAACGTTGTGGAAACGCGCCGCGATGACGTGGCGCGCATTTTCAACATTCAGCGTTATTCGCTGAATGACGGTGAGGGTATTCGCACGGTGGTCTTTTTTAAAGGCTGCCCGCATCTGTGCCCGTGGTGTGCCAATCCGGAGTCGATTTCCGGCAAAATCCAGACGGTACGCAGAGAGGCGAAATGCCTGCGCTGCTCGAAATGCTTACGTGATGCGGATGAATGTCCTTCTGGCGCATTTGAGCGGATTGGTCGTGACATCAGCCTGGATGCGCTGGAGCAGGAAGTGATGAAAGATGACGTCTTCTTTCGCAATTCTGGTGGCGGCGTCACGCTTTCTGGCGGGGAAGTGTTGATGCAGGCCGAGTTTGCTACCCGGTTTTTACAACGTTTGCGGCTGTGGGGCGTGTCATGCGCCATCGAAACTGCCGGAGATGCACCAGCAAACCGACTGCTACCGCTGGCAAAATTGTGTGATGAAGTGTTGTTTGATTTAAAAATTATGGACCCGACAAGAGCACGGGACGTAGTGAAAATGAATCTGCCGCGCGTGCTGGAGAATCTGCGTTTGCTGGTAAGTGAGGGGGTCAACGTCATCCCGCGTTTACCGCTGATCCCCGGCTATACGCTCAGCAGAGAGAATATGCAGCAGGCGCTGGATGTGCTGATTCCGTTGAATATCAGACAGATCCACCTGCTGCCGTTTCATCAGTACGGTGAACCGAAATACCGTCTGTTGGGGTACGAATGGTCGATGAAAGATGTACCGGCACCGTCGTCAGCCGATGTGGCATTAATGCGTGAAATGGCTGAGCAGGCTGGGTTTCAGGTTACGGTTGGGGGGTAGGATGGCATACCTGGTTGCAGTTACCGCCTGTGTTAGCGGTGTGGCACATACCTATATGGCGGCAGAACGGCTGGAAAAGTTGTGTCAGCAGGAAAAGTGGAGCGTCAGCATTGAAACTCAGGGGGCGCTGGGAACGGAGAATCGCTTATCGGACGAGAATATCCGCCGTGCGGATGTTGTGTTGCTGATTACAGATATCGAGCTTTCCGGTGCCGAGCGTTTTGAGCATTGTCGCTATGTACAATGCGGTATCTACGCTTTTCTGCGCGAACCACAGCGGGTGATGAGCGCCGTGCGTAAGGTGCTTTCTGCGCCGCAGCAAACGCACCTTATTCTGGAGTAGTTGGTTTTTCCGCCAGTTGGCTGTGGTACTGCCGACGATACTCCGACGGCGAGCGTTCGGTATTTTTACGAAACAAACGGCAAAAGTAGTTGCTGTCGACAAAGCCACAGGCGTGTGCCACTTCTTTGACCTTCAGGTCATACCCTTTCAATAACGTTCTGGCATGTTCCAGCCGTGTATGATTCAGGTATTCGTTAAAGCCAATCGCGCCCGTTTTTTGAAACAGGTGCGAGAGGTAGTTTGGTGAAATGTAGAACGCCTGCGCTACGGATTCGCGAGTCAGCGCGGTGGCATAACGTTCGTCGATATAATCGCGAATGGCTTCGAATAGAGCCTGGCTGCGTGAGGCGGTCTGTATTTGGCTACCGAGCAAATCGCGGCAGTGGCTAAGCAGGCTGGTGACGATAAGCCTTGCCGTTTGCTGCTCCTGCGGCTGCATTTGCATTTCATTGAGCGTTTGTAGCAGAAAAGAACCAATGCGCGGGCCGCGTCGGGCGACGTGCTGTTTCGCCAGATTTTGATACTGTTTGCCATCCCATTGCACGACGCTGAAGCCGAGTTGCTGTTTGCCAAACAGCACGCTAAAGGTGGTCGCGGGTGTTTTCCATTGTGGGAAATTCCAGCCGCCAGCGGGAACGTACAGCACATCGCCGGGAACTAACGTTGCTCCAGCGCCGGTATCAACAAACTCACCTTCCAGCACTATTTCCAGCCGTGGAAAATCGACCTGATATGCGAGATCGGGCGCCGGACCGTTGCTGCTGGCAAAGTAAATCTGGCGCAGCGACAGCGGGCCGTTTATCAGGCGGGAGAGCAGATAGCTGACGTCGTGATACATGTTATTCCCTTAGGTATGTAGACGGGAAAACAGTAACTGGCATTATGAAAAAAGGCCACCTGAAAAGTGTGGCCTGATGGGAGTTCGATGTAAACATTGCGGCAGTTTCAGTCGCCTTGTATTGCTGGATGCGGCGTAAACGCCTTATCTGATCTGTAGGCCGGATAAGACGCGTCAAGCGTCGCATCTGGCAAATAGCACCTGGCTGATAATTACTGATTACCCACCTGATCGCCATACGGCAGAGTGTCGTAATCGATCAGCGCATTTTTCTTATACGGGTTACCAATCCAGCGGGTAGTTTCTTTGAACTGCGGGTTCACCACCGAACGGGTTGGATCGTAACCGTCGTAAGATAAGCCAGCCAAATCTGACCAGGTGTGGATCAGTTCCGCAAGGCTGTATTTACGATCAACATCCTGCGAGAAATCACGCGGATGAGTCGCCTGCCATTTGTCTGACGTCCACAGCAGGAACGGAATGGTGTACATGTGGCGCGTCGGATTGTCTTCGTTACGCCCCTGAGTTTTGTGCGGCGGCGTGTCGTAAACCTCTTCACCATGATCAGAGAAGTAAACCAGGAATCCGTTCGGGTCTGCCGCTTTAAAGTCTTTAATCAGGCTGGCTACCACGTGGTCGTTGTACAGGTTAGCGTTGTCGTAATCGTTATACGACTCCAGCTCTTCCGCGCTTAATCCTGGTGGAACATGATCGGTATTGCCATCAAACTTGCCCTGATCTTCCGGGTAACGGTACTTGTACTTGATATGTGTACCCAGCAGATGAACGATGATCAGTTTCTTCGGCGCAGGGTCCTTCAGAACTTCCTGGAACGGCTTCAGCACGTTGGTGTCGTATTCACGCGCACTCTGCGTACGTTGCTGGTTCATGTAGTACTGCTTGTCGGTCTGGCGCGAAAATACCGTCAGCATGGTGTTGCGGGCAGTCATCGTCTGCTGGTTGGTTATCCAGAAGGTTTTATAACCTGCCTGTTTCATCATGTTCATCAGCGACGGCTGTGTCAGATACAGGTCCGGGTTCTTTTCGTTGGCAAAGGTCAGCGCCTGTTGCAGGATTTCAATGGTGTACGGACGCGATGTGACCACGTTATTAAACACGGTCAGATTCGGATCGGTTTTATGCAGCGCATCCAGTTCTGGCGTAGTCTCACGCGGATAGCCGTACAGGCTCATGCGTCCACGCTGGGTCGATTCGCCAATCACCAGCACTAAGGTGCGCGGTTCGTTACCCGATTCGTCTTTGAAATTAGCCAGTGGCGGTAATGCGTTATTTTCATTCAGCAGCTTCGTCAGTGAGTTCAGTTGTTGACGATACTGATAATAACCGGTCAGAAATTGCCACGGTGCGGCAGGTTCCATGCGAGATGCCAGATTATCCAACGTTTTCTCAAACGGCTTGTTTTTGATAAACGTATTCATGGCGATCGGGTGCAGAATCAAACCATAAAGCAGGGCAAAAGAGACAACATAACGCCACGGTTTTGGAATATAGACCGGGCGCAGGCGCGTCCACAGCAAAACTGCCACCGCCGTATAGGCCAGCGCGATAAGCACAATCTTCAGGCTGAAATACTGGCTTAAATACTCGCTGGCTTCGTTGGTGTTGGTTTCAAACATCACAAACAGAACGCTCTGCGAGAACTCCTGACCGTAGATGACGTAGTAGCACAATGCTGCCAGAGAAGCCGCCCACAGCATTACGCCGATTACCGCTGCGATAATCTTAATCCGCTTCGGAAAGAGGAATACCGGGATCAACCACAGCGAACTGAACAGCAGCGAGTCGCGAATGCCGTTGGTGCCGCTGTAGCCGCTGATGTAAATAATGGCCTGTAACAGGGTAGAGAAAAACCAAAAGTAGAGCAGTGCCCAACCCAGGGCTTTCCAGCTAAAAATGGGTTTAGTCTGGACTTCAGTGGAATGCATAGTAAGAACCCGTTTTGGATAATAGCGCCGAATGTAAGGACAAAACCTTAAGGATATCTGAAGGGATATCCAGAATCTGGGTGAAATGCAGACAGAAATATATTGAAAACGAAGGTGTTAGAACAGAAGTATTTCAGAAAACCCTCGCGCTATTGCACGAGGGTTGATAGAGGAAGTGGTGTTAGCCAGTATTACGCATACCAGCCGCAATTCCGGCAATAGTGACCATCAACGCTTGTTCGACGCGGGGATCTGGCTCCTGGCCTTCTTTTTCAGCCTGGCGCGAACGATGCAGCAACTCTGCCTGCAGTACGTTCAGCGGGTCAGTGTATATATTTCGTAGCTGAATAGACTCGGCAATCCACGGCAGATCCGCCATCAGATGGGAATCGTTGGCAATCGCCAGCACCACTTTGATGTCTTCTTCTTGCAGATTGCGTAGCTCTTTACCTAACGGCCACAGTGCTTTGTCGACCAGGCGTTGGTCATAGTATTCCGCCAGCCACAGATCTGCTTTGGCGAATACCATTTCCAGCATACCCAGACGCGTCGAGAAGAACGGCCAGTCGCGGCACATGGCTTCCAGTTCGCTCTGTTTGCCATCTTCCACCACTTTTTGCAGCGCCGTACCCGCGCCCAGCCAGGCGGGGAGCATCAGGCGGTTTTGTGTCCAGGCAAAAATCCACGGAATGGCGCGCAGAGACTCGACGCCGCCAGTTGGGCGACGTTTCGCCGGGCGTGAACCTAACGGCAGTTTACCCAGTTCCTGTTCCGGCGTGGCGGAGCGGAAGTATGGAACAAAGTCTTTGTTTTCACGAACGTAGCCACGGTAGAGATCGCAAGAGATGACCGACAGTTCATCCATAATGTGACGCCAGCTCTCTTTCGGCTCCGGCGGTGGCAGCAGGTTAGCTTCCAGAATCGCCCCGGTGTACAGCGACAGGCTGCTGACGGTGATTTCAGGCAGACCATACTTAAAGCGGATCATCTCGCCCTGTTCGGTCACGCGCAGGCCACCTTTCAGGCTTCCTGGTGGCTGCGAAAGTAGTGCCGCATGAGCAGGCGCACCGCCGCGACCAATGGAACCGCCACGACCGTGGAACAGCGTCAGTTCAATACCCGCTTTTTCGCAGGTTTTGATTAACGCATCCTGTGCCTGATATTGCGCCCAGGAAGCCGCCATCACGCCCGCATCTTTTGCCGAGTCGGAATAGCCAATCATCACCATCTGTTTGCCCTGAATCAGACCGCGATACCAGTCGATATTCAGCAGTTGAGTCATGACGTCATTGGCGTTGTTCAGGTCATCGAGAGTTTCAAACAGCGGTGCTACCGGCATCGCAAATCCAATACCTGCTTCTTTCAGCAGCAGGTGCACGGCCAGTACGTCGGACGGCGTTTTCGCCATCGAGATCACGTAGGCGGCAATTGAACCTTGCGGCGCTTCGGCAATCACCTGACAGGTATCAAGCACTTCGCGCGTTTCGGCGCTTGGTTGCCAGTTGCGCGGCAGAAGCGGGCGTTTGGAGTTCAGTTCGCGGATCAGGAACGCCTGTTTGTCGGCCTCTGACCAGCTTTCATAATCGCCGATGCCGAGGTAGCGGGTCAGTTCACCCAGCGCTTCGGTATGGCGGGTGCTCTCCTGACGGATATCAATACGCACCAGCGGTACGCCGAAACATTTCACGCGGCGCAGGGTGTCGAGCAGATCGCCGTTGGCAATAATGCCCATGCCACACGCCTGAAGGGACTGGTAGCAAGCGTAGAGCGGCTCCCACAGTTCTTCGTTCTGCGTCAGCAGACCTTCCGGCTTCGGCTGTTCTTCGCCTTTCAGACGCGCCTCCAGCCAGGCCTGTGTCGCCATCAGGCGAGAACGCAGGTTTTTCATCAGATAGCGATACGGTTCTGCGGCACCTTCTTCGCCGACCAGCGCCAGCAGTTCTGGGGTGGCCTCAACCATCGACAGTTCAGAAACCAGAACCTGAATATCTTTCAGGAACAGGTCGGTGGCTTTCCAGCGGCTGAGCAGCAGGACGTGGCGGGTGATATCGGCAGTGACGTTCGGGTTGCCGTCGCGATCACCGCCCATCCACGAAGTAAAACGGACTGGAACAAATTCGACGGGCAGTTTGTAGCCGAGGTTCTCTTCCAGTTGTTCGTTTAGTTCGCGCAGGTAATTCGGTACGCCTTGCCACAGGCTGTTTTCCACTACGGCAAAGCCCCATTTCGCTTCATCAACCGGAGTTGGGCGCAGCTTACGGATTTCATCAGTATGCCAGGACTGAGCGATCAACTGGCGCAGGCGGCGCATCAGCTGGTGGTGTTCGTAGTCGGCGATATCTTTGTTATCGAGCTGTTTTAAGCAGGCGTTCACTTCCACCATTTTGTGGATCAGTGTCCGACGGGTAATTTCGGTAGGGTGAGCCGTGAGGACCAGTTCCAGCGACAGCGATTCCACTGCTTTTTTGATGGTGTCTTCGCTCAGTTCCGGCTGGTTTTTCAGTTTACGCAGGGTGCGGGCGATCACTTCCGGATTGCTGGCAGCCTCGCCTTTCGGCGAAATGCTGTGGTATTGCTCGGCGGTGTTGGCCAGGTTCAGGAACTGACTAAACGCACGCGCAACGGGCAGCAGCTCGTCGTTCGACAAATTTTGTAAGGTGGTGAGCAACTCCTGGCGGTTAGCATCATTGCCAGCGCGTGAAGATTTGGACAACTTACGGATAGTTTCTACGCGTTCAAGAATGTGTTCTCCTAACGCATCCTTGATGGTTTCTCCCAGCACTTTGCCGAGCATGCTGACATTACTACGCAATGCGGAATATTGTTCGTTCATATTACCCCAGACACCCCATCTTATTGTTTGAAGCCCGGTATCCTTCACGTCGCATTGGCGCGAATATGCTCGGGCTTTGCTTTTCGTCGTCTTTTATAAAGCCACGTAAAAGCGGTGACGTCAAATGCTGCGAAATCGCTTCAGCAAACGAATAAATAGCAGGAATTTACGCCATTAAATTCACGACGTTTTAAATAAGCGTAACTTATGGGAATGTTAAAAAATCGCCATACATAACACCAAAGGTGTAGGTCGGATAAGATGCGCAAGCATCGCATCCGACATTATTTGTGGCACCGGAGTTTGGCAACAGTGCCGGATGCGGCGTACGTTTTAATGCCAGCAAAAATGGTGAATTACCTGGGTAATCAACTCACGGGTGGGTTTAATAAACCGCGTCTCCAGATATTCATCAGGCTGATGAGCTTGATTGATGGAGCCCGGACCGAGCACCAGCGTCGGGCATAACGTTTGTATAAACGGCGCTTCGGTACAGTAGTTAACCACTTCGGTCTTTGCTCCGAGCAACTTCTCAACCACTTCAACCAGTTGATGATTTGGCGGGCATTCATAGCCTGGGATCGGTGGGTGTAACTCTTCGACCGTCAGACGACCCGGCCAGCGTTCGCTCACCGGAGCCAGCGCGTCGTTGAGCAAACCATTAAGTTCGTTGAGCGTCATGCCCGGCAGCGGGCGAATATCCATATGCAACTCACAGCAGGCGCAAATTCGGTTAGAGGCGTCGCCACCGTGAATATGCCCGAGGTTGAGCGTGGGGTATGGCACGGTAAACGCTTCGTAGTGATAACGTTCTTTCAGGTTATCGCGTAATTGCAAAATATGGCCGATGGCGTCGTGCATCAGTTCGATAGCGTTAACCCCGCGCGACGGATCGCTGGAGTGGCCCGACTGACCCATAATTCGAATGGCATTTGAGATGTGGCCTTTATGCGCGCGTACTGGTTGCAGCGACGTCGGTTCGCCAATGATGGCGCAATCCGGTCGCAGGGAGGTGGTTTCGGCAAAATAACGCGCTCCCGCCATGCTGGTTTCTTCATCGGCAGTCGCCAGAATGTAGAGCGGTTTTTTCAGTTTAGTGACGTCGACATCGCGTAGCGCATCGAGGATAAACGCAAAGAAGCCTTTCATGTCGGCAGTGCCTAAGCCGTAAAGCTTGCCGTCATGCTCCGTCAGCGTAAACGGATCACGCGTCCAACGACCATCATCAAACGGCACCGTATCGGTATGACCCGCCAGCAGCAAGCCGCCAGCACCCTGTCCGGTACTTGCCAGCATATTAAATTTGTTGCGGGTTCCTGGTACGGGCTGCACTTCCACATTGAAGCCCAAATCTTTAAACCAGTCCGCCAACAGAGTGATTAAATCTGCATTGCTTTGATCGAGTGCCTCTTCCGTGGCGCTTATTGAAGGTGTGGCAATCAGAGCACGGTAAATCTCGATAAATGGCGGTAATTTGTTTTTCATAGAGCCTCCGCAAGGAAATCCTCGACTTGAGTCGAGGGAGGGATTGCGCGAAGCGCAACATGTAATGCATATCCAAATGCATAGTTAATATTTTTAAGAAAAGAAATTGCGTCTATCAAACGGCATATCATGTGATGTAGTGCCCCAAATATCGACATGATATTCTTGTGGGAGCTATAGCTAGTGCCGAGTCCAAAAAACGCTGAACAAACTTTGCGCAGAGTGGGACTGTGCGGTTATATCCAAAGCGTTCCGGCCAGACCATTACCATCTGTTTGTCAGCTTTCCGCATGTAATAGTAATAGCCAATGCCGTTAAGGTTTTGAAATGGGGAACAGCACGTTGGCTGTTTCAGCTTTTTCGACCAATAAAAAAACGGTTTTGGGGTGGGTATTTGGGGGCCGCTTCGTATTATGTGGGTACAGCAGTCAATGTTAGCCCCAGGACAATATAGCGTTATATTGAGCGTTCCGGACATGTAAACAAAAGGCGGTAAACGATGCTGCGGACAGCGTGCATACGACTGGATGTGAAGGCAGAACAAAGTAAACAACTCTCCGTCCTGCGAGAAGTGTATGCTGATGCCTGTAACCGTCTTGTGTCTGTTGTATGTGAACATCGAATCTGGAACCGGGTTGGGCTGCACAATATGGTTTACCGTGATTTGCGTGAACATACCCCTCTTGGAAGCCAGATGTGCTGCAACGTTATTTTTTCTGTTTGTAAAGCCTATAAATCTCAGAAAGAACGGGGGCACATACATAAAGCGAAAGCTGTGCCGACGATTCGCTTCAACGGTACCAGTGTTCACTTCGATAAAAAGACGTACAGTCTGCGCGATAATAGCCTGTCTCTTTACACGCTCAATGGGCGGATACGTGTTCCAATGATCATCGGCGAACATCAGCAACGAATGTTGTCGTCCGGTCACCCCAAAGAGGCAGAGCTTGTCTTCCGTAAAGGTCTCTGGTTCTTCAATCTTGTTGTTGAAATAATAGATACAACAATGGTTGTTTCTGAGAAAACGATGGGCGTTGATATGGGAGAAAACAACCTTGCCGCCCACAGTCTGGGTAAGCTGTTTGGTGGTGAACAACTTCGTGACGAAAGAGATCGTCACCTTGCCCTCCGTCGTCGTCTCCAATCCAATGGCAGCCAAAGTGCAAAACAGAAGCTGAGGCAGGTCTCCGGTAAAGAGATGAGACGGGTAAAACAAACCAACCACGAAACGAGTAAAGTTATCGTTGCTGCTGCCGCTGAAGCGGGTATTGGCACAATTATACTGGAAGATTTGACTCATATTCGTGACCGGATAAAAGCTGGTAAACGGGTCCGTTCCCGCCTGCGCCGCTGGGCATGGCGTCAGCTTCAGACGTTTATCGAATATAAAGCCCGTGCGGTCGGAATAATGGTTAAATATGTTAACCCTGCTTACAGCAGTCAGAGTTGCTCGTGCTGCGGCTGTCTGGGTAAACGACATAAGCATCGTTTCGAATGTCCTCACTGTGGTTTCCGTGCGCACAGCGACTTGAATGCAAGTCGAAATCTGGCATGGATTGGTGAAACAGCCGTTTTGCCAAGGGCGTCTGTAAATACGCCTGATGTTGGGAGCCCATCACTGGCTCCACAATAAGCCTCGTCGGTGTCGTCGCAGTTTAAAGTCTGCGACTTCAGTTGCGGATTATTTACTGTTGACACACCTCTGGTCATGATAGTATCAATATTCATGCAGTATTTGTGAATAAAAATACACTAACGTTGAGCGTAATAAAACCCACCAGCCGTAAGGTGAATGTTTTACGTTTAACCTGGCAACCAGACATAAGAAGGTGAATAGCCCCGATGTTGAATACGCTGATTGTGGGTGCCAGCGGCTACGCTGGCGCAGAGCTAGTGACCTATGTAAATCGCCATCCGCATATGAACATAACCGCTTTGACTGTTTCAGCGCAAAGCAATGATGCGGGAAAGTTAATCTCCGATTTGCATCCGCAGCTAAAAGGCATCGTTGATCTGCCGTTGCAGCCGATGTCGGATATCAGCGAGTTTAGCCCAGGGGTGGACGTGGTGTTTCTTGCCACTGCCCATGAAGTTAGCCACGATTTAGCGCCGCAATTTCTTGAAGCGGGCTGTGTGGTGTTCGACCTTTCCGGCGCGTTTCGCGTTAATGACGCCGCCTTCTATGAAAAATATTACGGCTTTACCCATCAATATCCGGAATTGCTGGAACAAGCCGCTTATGGCCTGGCGGAGTGGTGCGGCAATAAATTAAAAGAAGCGAACTTGATTGCGGTGCCGGGCTGTTATCCGACGGCGGCACAGCTGGCGCTGAAACCGTTGATTGATGCCGATCTTCTCGACCTCAGTCAGTGGCCTGTGATTAACGCCACCAGCGGCGTGAGCGGAGCAGGGCGTAAAGCGGCAATTTCAAATAGCTTTTGTGAAGTGAGCCTGCAACCGTATGGCGTCTTTACCCATCGCCACCAGCCGGAGATCGCTACGCATCTCGGTGCTGACGTCATCTTCATCCCGCATCTGGGCAATTTCCCGCGTGGCATTCTCGAAACCATTACTTGCCGCCTGAAGCCTGGCGTGAACCAGGCACAAGTCGCGCAAGCGTTACAGCAGGCGTATGCGCATAAACCGTTGGTGCGGTTATATGACAAAGGCGTTCCGGCGCTGAAAAATGTCGTCGGGCTGCCGTTTTGCGATATCGGATTTGCCGTTCAGGGCGAGCATCTGATTATTGTGGCGACCGAAGATAACTTACTGAAAGGCGCGGCGGCACAGGCAATCCAGTGTGCCAATATTCGTTTCGGCTATGCGGAAACGCAGTCTCTTATTTAAGGGTGCAATGATGAATCCATTAATTATCAAGCTGGGCGGCGTACTGCTGGATAGCGAAGAGGCGCTGGAACGGCTGTTCAGCGCACTGGTGAAATATCGTGAGTCACATCAGCGTCCGCTGGTGATTGTCCACGGCGGCGGCTGCGTGGTGGATGAGCTGATGAAAGGGCTGAATCTGCCGGTGAAAAAGAAAAACGGCCTGCGGGTGACGCCTGCGGATCAGATAGACATTATCACCGGAGCGCTGGCGGGAACGGCAAATAAAACTCTGCTGGCATGGGCGAAGAAACATCAGATTGCGGCCGTAGGTTTGTTTCTCGGTGACGGCGACAGCGTCAAAGTGACCCAGCTTGATGAAGAGTTAGGCCATGTTGGACTGGCGCAGCCAGGTTCGCCTAAGCTTATCAATACGTTGCTGGAAAACGGTTATCTGCCGGTGGTCAGTTCCATTGGTGTTACGGACGAAGGGCAACTGATGAACGTCAATGCTGACCAGGCGGCGACGGCGCTGGCGGCAACGCTGGGTGCGGATCTGATTTTGCTCTCCGACGTCAGCGGCATTCTCGACGGTAAAGGGCAACGTATTGCCGAAATGACCGCCGCGAAAGCGGAACAACTGATTGAGCAGGGCATTATTACCGACGGCATGATTGTAAAAGTGAACGCGGCGCTGGATGCTGCGCGCACGTTGGGCCGTCCGGTAGATATCGCCTCCTGGCGTCATGCGGAACAGCTTCCGGCACTGTTTAACGGTATGCCGATGGGTACGCGGATTTTAGCTTAAGTTTTGTTGGCCGGAGGCGCAGCTTTCCGGCATTGAATTTCAAAATAAGGAAACAGAGTTATGGCACTTTGGGGCGGGCGTTTTACCCAGGCAGCAGATCAACGGTTCAAACAATTCAACGACTCACTGCGCTTTGATTACCGTCTGGCGGAGCAGGATATTGTTGGCTCTGTGGCTTGGTCTAAAGCCCTGGTAACGGTCGGCGTGTTAACCGCAGAAGAGCAGGCGCAACTGGAAGAGGCGCTGAACGTGCTGCTGGAAGATGTTCGCGCCAGGCCACAACAAATCCTTGAAAGCGACGCTGAAGATATCCATAGCTGGGTGGAAGGTAAACTGATCGACAAAGTGGGTCAGTTAGGCAAAAAACTGCATACCGGGCGTAGCCGTAATGATCAGGTAGCGACTGACCTGAAACTGTGGTGCAAAGATACCGTTAGCGAGTTACTGACGGCTAACCGGCAGCTGCAATCGGCGCTGGTGGAAACCGCACAAAACAATCAGGACGCGGTAATGCCAGGTTACACTCACCTGCAACGCGCCCAGCCGGTGACGTTCGCTCACTGGTGCCTGGCGTATGTTGAGATGCTGGCGCGTGATGAAAGCCGTTTGCAGGATGCGCTTAAGCGTCTGGATGTCAGCCCGTTAGGCTGTGGCGCGCTGGCGGGAACGGCCTATGAAATTGACCGTGAACAGTTAGCAGGCTGGCTGGGCTTTGCCTCGGCGACCCGTAACAGTCTGGACAGCGTTTCTGACCGTGATCATGTGCTGGAACTGCTTTCTGCTGCCGCTATTGGCATGGTGCATCTGTCACGTTTTGCTGAAGATCTGATTTTCTTTAACACCGGCGAAGCAGGTTTTGTGGAGCTTTCTGACCGCGTGACTTCTGGTTCATCATTAATGCCGCAGAAGAAAAACCCGGATGCGCTGGAGCTGATTCGCGGTAAATGCGGGCGGGTGCAGGGCGCGTTAACTGGCATGATGATGACGCTGAAAGGTTTGCCGCTGGCTTACAACAAAGATATGCAGGAAGACAAAGAAGGTCTGTTCGACGCGCTCGATACCTGGCTGGACTGCCTGCATATGGCGGCGCTGGTGCTGGACGGCATTCAGGTGAAACGCCCGCGTTGCCAGGAAGCGGCGCAGCAAGGTTACGCGAACGCCACTGAACTGGCGGATTACCTGGTGGCGAAAGGCGTACCGTTCCGCGAGGCGCACCATATTGTTGGTGAAGCGGTGGTGGAAGCCATTCGTCAGGGCAAACCGCTGGAAGAGCTGCCGCTCAGTGAGTTGCGGAAATTCAGCCAGGTGATTGGCGAAGATGTCTATCCGATTCTGTCGCTGCAATCGTGCCTCGACAAGCGTGCGGCAAAAGGCGGCGTCTCACCGCAGCAGGTGGCGCAGGCGATTGCTTTTGCAAGGGCGCGTTTGGGGTAACCTTGTTATTTTGCTCCCCTGAGAATGGGGAGTTTGCCTGATGCGCTTCGCTTATCATGCCTACGTAGTGTCGCACTTTGTAGGCGGATAGGTGTTTACGCCGCATCAGGCAGAAATTTGCCAGCATTCTGATGACCTTAAATTTAACGCCCAACCAGAACCATTATTTGTCACATTCCTTTTTATTCCAGTGCCTTCTTTTACGTTCGTTCCTCGCATTAAAATATTTTTAAATACATCAAACAATACACATTTTAATTAATTGAATATAATTAAATTCTACAGTTGTGTTCATTTTTAAGATTAATGGGTCTTGTTATGTGATTATTTAACGCGTTGTTTTAACAATGGTGATTAATAGTGTGGATGAGATTTGAGGATATTCTTGTTCCTCGGCGGAAATTTTTGTTTTTAATGTGATCACGGTTGAATAATCGCCCTTTCTCTCTTGTATGGTAGTAGGCGTAAATTTAAGTTTGAAACGTCTATTTACAACACAGGAGATTGCAATAATGAAAATTATTGCTGCAGATGTTTTTGTTACTTGCCCCGGGCGTAATTTCGTTACGCTTAAAATAACCACGGAAAGCGGACTTTGCGGACTGGGAGATGCTACGTTAAATGGTCGCGAATTGTCGGTCGCTTCTTATCTGAAAGATCATCTTTGCCCACAATTAATTGGTCGTGATGCCAGTCGAATCGAAGATATCTGGCAATTCTTTTATAAAGGCGCTTACTGGCGGCGTGGCCCCGTCACGATGTCTGCCATTTCTGCTATCGATATGGCGTTGTGGGATATCAAAGCCAAAGCAGCCAATATGCCTCTGTATCAACTACTTGGTGGTGCTTCTCGTGAGGGTGTGATGGTTTATTGCCATACCACCGGGCGCACGATTGATGAAGTCCTTGAGGACTATGCAAAGCACCAGCAGATGGGCTTTAAGGCGATTCGTGTGCAGTGCGGTGTGCCAGGGATGCAAACCACCTATGGCCTGGCGAAGGGCAAAGGGCTAGCGTACGAACCGGCAACTAAGGGTCAGTGGCCGGAAGAGCAGTTGTGGTCGACGGAGAAGTATCTCGATTTCACGCCGAAGTTATTTGAGGCAGTGCGCAATAAGTTCGGTTTTAACGAACATCTGTTGCATGACATGCACCATCGCCTGACCCCTATCGAAGCGGCGCGCTTTGGGAAGAGTATTGAGGATTACCGCCTGTTCTGGATGGAAGATCCGACACCTGCCGAGAATCAGGAATGTTTCCGTTTGATTCGCCAGCATACCGTGACGCCGATTGCGGTCGGTGAAGTGTTTAACAGTATCTGGGACTGCAAGCAGTTAATCGAAGAGCAGCTGATTGACTATATTCGCACGACGATTACCCATGCCGGCGGCATTACCGGGATGCGGCGGATTGCTGATTTTGCATCGCTTTATCAGGTACGCACCGGTTCGCACGGTCCTTCTGATTTATCGCCCATTTGCCATGCGGCGGCGCTGCATTTTGACCTCTGGGTACCAAACTTTGGCGTTCAGGAGTACATGGGCTATTCCGAACAAATGCTTGAAGTCTTCCCGCACAGCTGGCGCTTCGATGAGGGTTATATGCACCCGGGCGATGAGCCGGGGCTGGGTATTTCTTTCGATGAGAAACTGGCGGCGAAATATCCGTATGACCCGGCATATCTTCCTGTCGCACGACTGGAAGACGGTACATTGTGGAACTGGTAATAACGGTTCGCTTAATTATTTTCTGAATAGTCATCAAATCGATTAATTCCGCTCAAGGGGCTAAAAATGGACGTTGATGTGTCAGGTAGTGTTGCGGGTAATAAGCCGCAACGGATTCGTCGTATTCAGACAGTGACGTTGGTTTTATTATTTATGGCGGGGATCGTTAATTTCCTCGACCGTTCGTCATTGAGTGTGGCAGGCGAAGCAATTCGTGGCGAGTTAGGATTATCGGCAACAGAATTTGGCGTTTTGCTTTCTGCATTTTCTCTGTCTTATGGTTTTTCACAACTTCCTTCCGGTATTTTGCTAGACCGCTTTGGTCCACGAATAGTCTTAGGCGCAGGTTTAATATTCTGGTCATTAATGCAGGCATTAACAGGAATGGTTAATTCCTTTAGCCATTTTATTATTATGCGTATTGGGCTGGGTATTGGTGAAGCGCCGTTTATGCCAGCAGGGGTGAAATCTATTACCGACTGGTATGCACAAAAAGAACGCGGCACGGCGTTGGGGATTTTTAACTCATCTACCGTTATCGGTCAGGCCATCGCGCCTCCTGCTCTTGTATTGATGCAACTGGCATGGGGATGGCGGACAATGTTCGTCATCATCGGCGTGGCGGGGATTCTGGTTGGGGTCTGCTGGTACGCGTGGTATCGCAACCGGGCGCAGTTTGTCCTGACCGAGGAAGAACGGACATATCTCTCCGCGCCGGTTAAACCGCGTCCACAGTTACAATTTAGCGAGTGGCTGGCGCTGTTTAAGCATCGGACAACGTGGGGGATGATTTTAGGTTTCTCTGGCGTCAACTATACAGGCTGGCTCTACATCGCGTGGTTACCCGGTTATTTGCAAGCCGAGCAAGGTTTCAGTCTGGCGAAAACGGGTTGGGTGGCGGCGATTCCTTTCCTCGCGGCGGCAGTCGGAATGTGGGTTAACGGTATTGTTGTTGATCGGCTGGCGAAAAAAGGCTACGACCTGGCGAAGACGCGTAAAACGGCTATTGTCTGCGGTTTGATGATGTCGGCATTAGGCACGTTGCTGGTCGTGCAATCTTCCTCGCCTGCGCAAGCGGTGGCATTTATCTCAATGGCGCTGTTCTGTGTGCATTTCGCGGGAACATCTGCATGGGGACTGGTGCAGGTGATGGTGTCTGAAACCAAAGTGGCTTCCATCGCCGGGATTCAAAACTTTGGCAGTTTTGTCTTTGCTTCCTTTGCTCCGATCGTAACCGGTTGGGTAGTGGATACTACGCACTCGTTTAATCTTGCGTTGGTTATCGCTGCCTGTGTGACCTTCACTGGTGCGCTGTGTTACTTCTTTATCGTCAAAGATCGCATTGAGTAACCGTTACTTTCAGGCTCTCTTGCTGTGGGCCTGTAGAATAAAAAAAAGCGGATCCTGGAGATCCGCAAAAGTTCACGTTGGCTTTAGTTATTCGAGTTGAGAAACTCTCGAAACGGGCAGTGACTTCAAGGGTTAAAAGAGGTGCCGCTCCGTTTCTGTGAGCAATTATCAGTCACAATGCTTGATAGGGATAATCGTTCGTTGCTATGCTACCTATCGCCATGAACTATCGTGGCGATGGAGGATGGATAATGAATATTCGTGATCTTGAGTACCTGGTGGCATTGGCCGAGCACCGCCATTTTCGCCGTGCGGCAGATTCCTGCCACGTCAGCCAGCCAACCTTGAGTGGGCAAATTCGTAAGCTGGAAGATGAGCTGGGCGTGATGTTGCTGGAGCGGACCAGCCGTAAAGTGTTATTCACCCAGGCGGGAATGCTACTGGTGGATCAGGCGCGTACCGTGCTGCGCGAGGTGAAAGTCCTTAAAGAGATGGCAAGCCAGCAAGGGGAGACGATGTCCGGGCCGCTGCATATTGGTTTGATTCCCACGGTTGGGCCTTACCTGTTGCCGCATATTATCCCGATGCTGCACCAGACCTTTCCGAAGCTGGAAATGTATCTGCATGAAGCGCAGACCCACCAGTTACTGGCACAACTAGACAGTGGCAAACTCGACTGCGTGATCCTCGCGCTGGTGAAAGAGAGCGAAGCATTCATTGAAGTACCGTTGTTTGATGAACCCATGTTGTTAGCGGTCTATGAAGATCACCCGTGGTCTAATCGCGAATGCGTGCCGATGGCCGATCTGGCAGGGGAAAAACTGTTGATGCTGGAAGATGGTCACTGTCTGCGCGATCAGGCAATGGGCTTCTGCTTTGAAGCTGGGGCGGATGAAGATACACACTTCCGCGCGACCAGTCTGGAGACGCTGCGCAACATGGTGGCCGCAGGTAGCGGGATCACTTTATTGCCTGCGCTGGCTGTACCGCCAGAACGTAAACGCGATGGCGTGGTTTATCTGCCGTGCATTAAGCCGGAACCACGCCGTACCATTGGTCTGGTTTATCGCCCAGGCTCACCGCTGCGCAGCCGCTATGAGCAGCTGGCAGAGGCCATCCGCGAAAAAATGGATGGCCATTTCGATAAAGCATTAAAACAGGCGGTTTAAGCCGTTTAATGCCGCTACCCGATAGGCTTCCGCCATGGTCGGGTAGTTAAAGGTGGTGTTGACGAAGTACTCAATGGTGTTGCCGCCACCTTTTTGTTCCATAATCGCCTGACCGATATGAATAATTTCGGCAGCGCGCTCGCCAAAGCAATGGATCCCCAGAATCTCTTTCGTTTCCCGATGGAACAAAATTTTCAGCGTACCCACGTTCATACCGACGATTTGTGCGCGAGCCAGATGTTTAAACTGGGCGCGGCCTACTTCATACGGCACCTTCATCGCGGTCAGTTGCTGTTCCGTTTTACCGACCGAACTGATTTCCGGAATGGTGTAGATGCCGGTAGGGATATCTTCAATCAAGTGCGCGGTGGCTTCACCTTTTACCAGCGCCTGCGCGGCAATGCGCCCCTGGTCATAGGCCGCTGAAGCCAGGCTTGGATAACCAATCACGTCGCCCACCGCGTAAACGTGCGGCTGCGCGGTCTGATACATACTGTTGACCTTAAGCTGTCCGCGACTGTCAGTTTCCAGCCCAATGTTCTGTAACGCCAGCGAATCGGTATTACCCGTGCGACCGTTGGCATAGAGCAGACAGTCGGCTTTCAGTTTTTTGCCCGACTTCAGGTGCATGATCACGCCGTCGTCACAGCCTTCGATCTTCTCGTACTCTTCGTTGTGACGAATCACTACGCCACTGTTCCAGAAGTGATAGGAGAGCGAATCTGACATCTCTTGATCGAGAAACGCCAATAGGCGATCGCGGGTGTTGATCAGATCCACTTTCACATCCATTCCACGGAAGATCGATGCGTATTCACAGCCGATCACTCCAGCACCGTAAATAAGTACATGGCGCGGTTCGTGGTGCATGCTAAGAATTGAGTCGCTGTCGTAAATGCGTGGATGGGTGAAATCGACGTCTGCTGGATGATATGGACGAGAACCGCAGGCAATAACAAATTTTTCTGCGGTCAGCGTTTCGACCGTGCCGTCCGGGCAATCCAGGGCCAGCGTGTGCTCGTCAACAAAGCGGGCGTTCCCCTGCAATATTTCGCAGTGATTACGTTCGTAAAATCCCTGACGCATGCGCGTTTGTTGATTTATCACGTTATCGGCATGGTTAAGGATATCGGCAAAAGAAGAGCGGAGCAGTCGCGAATGGTCGCTGTAAAGTGGGTTTTGATTAAATTCTATAATGCGGCTAACAGCGTGGCGGAGGGCTTTTGACGGGATGGTGCCCCAATGGGTGCAACCGCCGCCAACATTTTGATAACGCTCGATAACTGCGACGCGCGCACCTTGCTTAACAAGACCCATTGCAGCGCCTTCGCCGCCGGGGCCGGAACCTATTACTATGGCATCGTAATCGTAGGAATGTGGCATGGTAGGGCTTACCTGTTCTTATACATAAAAGCAACAGAATGGTAACATTTTATCGCGGGTAAGCCAATTGATCCCCGTCATTTATCTGGCTATATCGTGAGCGGCCTTTGCTTTGTCTGCCCCCTTCTTAATCCATTAATTCGCTATTAATTGCTTTTTCTTATGGCTGATAGTTTTATCTTGCCGAAGCGTGCTTTTTTGTTATTGTCTATGTTAAATATTCTTATAAAACAAATATATAAATATTTCATATTGATTCGTTATTTATATTTACACCATCAATAAAACCCGTTAATTAAATTATTTATAAGTGAATAAAGGAATAGCCGATGATCGAACACTACATTCGTGGGTTTGAGGAAGAGTTGCGCGAGATCCGCCACCAAATCCACGAAACTCCGGAGCTGGGATTACAAGAATTTAAAACCAGTGCTTTGGTGGCGGAAAAGCTGCGCCAGTGGGGCTATGAGGTAGAGCAAGGGCTGGCAACGACGGGGATAGTGGCCACGTTAATAGTGGGTGACGGAGAGAAAAGTATTGGTCTGCGTGCTGATATGGATGCGTTGCCAATTTATGAAAATAGCGGCAAGCCTTGGGCCAGTAAACATCCCGGTTTAATGCACGCATGCGGGCATGACGGTCATACCACGATATTACTTGGCGCTGCGCGTTATCTTGCCGAAACTCGTCGTTTTAACGGCACATTACGTCTTATCTTCCAGCCCGCAGAAGAGATGATTAACGGCGGCGAGATCATGGTTAAAGAGGGGCTTTTTGACCACTTCCCCTGCGATGTGATTTTCGGCATGCATAACATGCCGGGCTTGCCGGTTGGCAAGTTTTTCTTCCAGCCCGGGGCGCTAATGGCGTCAATGGATCAGTTCCACATCACAGTTCGTGGCTGTGGAGGGCATGGTGCAATTCCTCACAAAGCCATCGATCCGGTGCTGGTCGCGGCACATATCACCACCGCATTACAAAGCATTGTGTCGCGCAATGTCGATCCGCTGGAAGCGGCGGTAATTACCGTTGGCAGCATTGTTGCAGGGGAGGCGGCTAACGTCATTCCTGACAGTGCTGAGATGAAAATCAGCGTCCGCTCTCTTAGCCGCGATACCCGACAACTTCTTCTGACCCGTATTCCGGCTCTGGCGCAAGCCCAGGCTGTCAGCTTTGGCGCTACGGCTGAGGTTACGCATGTTAACGGTACGCCGGTATTAGTGAATGACGAGGAGATGGCGCGCTTCGCCTGGCAGGTGGCGTGTAAAACGTTTGGTGAAGATCGGGCCGAGTTTGGCATCAAACCCCTGATGGGCAGTGAGGATTTCTCTTTCATGCTGGAAGCCCAGCCGAAAGGCGCTTTTTTGCTGTTCGGTAATGGCGATGTCGGGGAAGGTTCCTGCATGGTGCATAACCCGGGCTATGACTTCAACGATGCAAGTCTGGTCCCGGCGTGCAGCTACTGGGGCGCACTGGTAGAAGCCTGGCTGCAATAAATAAAACAACACACAACAACACTTTCTGGCAAGGAACATGGAATGACGGCGATCGTAAATGGAAGCGTGATTGTGAAGAAAAAGCCCAGCGGTAAGCGGGTGATTTTTGCTTCGGCGTTTGGCAATGCGCTCGAATTTTTTGATTTTGGCGTTTACAACTTTTTTGTGGTCTATATCAGTACGCTTTTCTTCCCGCCCAGCGCTGATCACAATGTCGCGCTGTTACTGGCATTTGCAACGTTTGGCGTGAGTTTTTTTATGCGCCCGCTTGGTGGAATTATCGTCGGGGCCTGGGCCGATCGTTTCGGACGCAAACCCGCGATGGTGTTCACCATTGCCCTGATGAGCCTCGGTACGCTGATGATCGGCATCGCGCCGACATATGCGACGGCGGGCTATTGGGGAACGGCGACGTTGGTACTGGCGCGTCTGATTCAGGGTATTGCAGCAGGTGGTGAAGTCGGCGCCTCAATGTCTTTACTGGTTGAATCAGCTCCGGCAAATCGTCGCGGTTTTTACAGCAGTTGGTCGCTGGCGACCCAGGGGCTGGCAACGACCTTTGGTGGTGTTGTCGCTTTAGGTCTGAGCGCATGGCTACCGTTCGCCACAGGTTCAGAAACCGTAATGGCAGAATGGGGCTGGCGTGTGCCATTTTTTATTGGTGTGCTTTTAGCGCCCATCGGTTGCTGGCTGCGTCTGAGCCTGGAAAATGATGTGCCTGAACCTGTACACAATAAAAAAGCTGCTGCCAGCGAAAGCGCGTTCTCTCTGCTCCTGCAACATAAAGCGACTATCATTAACGGCGTTTTACTCGCTATTGGTAGCACGGTAGCAACCTATATTTCCCTCTTTTACTATGGCACCTGGGCGGCGAAGTATCTGGCAATGCCTCAACACTATTCTCATGCAGCGATGTTACTGGCGGGCGTTATTACGTTTGTGGGCGCGCTGCTGGTGGGGATGCTATGTGATTCGGTCGGGCGTAAAAAGCTGATTTTAATCTCTCGTGTGATGGTGCTTCTCTGTAGCTGGCCTTCGTTCTGGCTGTTGGTGACTTACCCAAGCCCTGGCATGTTGCTGACGGTGGTTTTCGTGATGGTCAGCTTTACTACGCTTGGCGGTGTGCCGGTAATGTTGTTGATTTCCGAATTATTGCCGAAACGGATTCGGGCATTAGGCTTCGCGCTGGTTTATAGCATTGGCGTAGCAATCTTCGGCGGTTTTGCGCAATATTTCGCCACGCAATCCATCGTGTTACTGGATAGCCTAACGGCTCCTGCGTGGTATCTGGGCGGAGGCACGTTGCTGTCGATGCTGGCGTTGTTGTTTGTGAAAGAACCAGCCAAAGAGTTGCAGTAAATATGTTTTATTGCCTTACCGTTCATTCACAACACTGGAGCAATCCAGTATGTTCATTCTCTGGTATAGTGCCAGCAGTACTTTTGGCAAGGATTCAGACATCGTGATGGGCGTAAGAGCGCAGCAAAAAGAAAAAACCCGACGTTCGCTGGTAGAAGCCGCATTTAGCCAATTAAGTGCTGAACGCAGCTTCGCCAGCCTGAGTTTACGTGAAGTGGCGCGTGAAGCGGGCATTGCTCCCACCTCTTTTTATCGGCATTTCCGCGACGTAGACGAACTTGGCCTGACCATGGTTGACGAGAGTGGTTTGATGCTGCGTCAGCTTATGCGCCAGGCGCGTCAGCGTATCGCTAAAGGCGGGAGTGTGATCCGCACCTCGGTCTCCACATTTATGGAGTTCATCGGTAATAATCCTAACGCCTTCCGGTTATTATTGCGGGAACGCTCCGGCACCTCCGCCGCGTTTCGTGCCGCCGTTGCGCGTGAAATTCAGCACTTCATTGCGGAACTTGCGGACTATCTTGAACTCGAAAACCATATGCCTCGTGCGTTTACTGAAGCGCAAGCCGAAGCAATGGTGACGATTGTCTTCAGTGCGGGTGCCGAGGCGTTGGATGTCGGCGTCGAACAACGTCGGCAATTAGAAGAGCGACTGGTACTGCAACTGCGAATGATTTCGAAAGGGGCTTATTACTGGTATCGCCGTGAACAAGAGAAAACCGCAATTATTCCGGGAAATGTGAAGGACGAGTAATGAAACAAACAAATCAAGATAGAGGTACGCTGCTGCTGGCGTTAGTTGCTGGCTTATCGATTAATGGTACTTTCGCAGCGCTGTTTAGCTCCATTGTGCCATTTTCTGTATTCCCGATTATTTCCCTGGTGCTGACGGTTTACTGCCTGCATCAACGTTATCTTAATCGCACTATGCCGGTCGGCTTGCCGGGTCTGGCAGCTGCCTGTTTTATTCTCGGCGTTTTGCTTTATAGCACTGTGGTTCGTGCGGAATATCCGGATATCGGTTCTAACTTCTTCCCGGCTGTGCTGTCGGTCATTATGGTGTTCTGGATTGGCGCGAAGATGCGTAACCGTAAGCAGGAAGTTGCTGAGTAATCGGTAAGATGCCGGATGCTGGCGCATCCGGCATGGGTTTTACTTCGCGGTCAGTAACACGCCGCACTCCATATGGTGCGTGTAGGGGAACTGATCAAACAGAGCCAGACGTTCAACCTTGTGCGTCTGGCTTAATGTTTCCAGATTCTTACATAACGTTTCCGGGTTGCAGGAGATGTACAAAATACGCGGATACGCCTGCACCATTTTCTCGGTTTCACTGTCCAGACCGCTGCGCGGTGGGTCGACAAAAATGGTTTCGCACTGATAACTCTTTAAGTCGATCCCTTGCAGGCGGTTAAACTCGCGCACACCATTCATCGCCTGAGTAAATTCTTCTGCCGCCATACGAATAATTTGTACGTTATCAATATGGTTAGCTGCGATGTTGTATTGCGCAGCAGCGACCGACGGCTTGGCGATTTCGGTAGCTAATACCCGATCAAAATTGCGCGCCAGGGCTAATGAGAAGTTACCGTTGCCGCAGTACAGCTCCAGTAAATCGCCTTTTGAGCCTTTGGTTACGTCCAGCGCCCATTCCAGCATCTGAATATTCATCGCCGCGTTCGGCTGAGTGAAGCTGTTCTCTACCTGACGGTAGATCATCTCTTTTCCGGCGACCGGCAGACGCTCGTCGATGTAATCCTGATCCAGCGCGATTTTAGTTTTCGTTGCCCGACCAATCAGATGCACATTCAGATTCTGCGCTCGCAACGCATCGCGCAGGGCTTCCGCCTGCTGACGCCATTCGTCACCCAGCTTTTTATGGTACAGCAGGGAAACCACCGCCTGATTACTCAGCGTGGTGAGGTAATCAATCTGGAACAACTTGTGGCGCAGAACGGGATTATTACGCACACCCGCAATCATCGCCGTCATCAACTGGTTGATGAGTTCACTGGCGGCGGGGAAGCTATCCACGCGGATACGGCTTTTGGTTTGTTGATCGAAAATGATGTGGTACAGGTCATCGCCATCGTGCCAGATGCGGAACTCCGCACGCATCCGGTAATGGCTGACCGGCGAGCGAAACACTTCCGGAACCAGGTCAGAAAACGGTGCCATCATACTTTGCAAACGTACCACTTTTTCGGCTAACTGCGCTTCATACTGTTCTGTTGGAAGGTGTTCGGGGGTCATGATGTATCCTGAAAAATTAAAGTACGCGGCGATTGTAGGGATTGCTCATCAGATGTCCAGATCTTGATGAATTCCTATTTGTGAACTACGTCTGGACAGCAACTTGTTACAACCTGTAGCATCCTCTCGCCGGTCCTGTGAGTTAATAGGGAATCCAGTGCGAATCTGGAGCTGACGCGCAGCGGTAAGGAAAGGTGCGATGATTGCGTAATGCGGACACTGCCATCCGGTGGGAAGTCATCATCTCTTTGTATCTTCAGATACCCCTCCAAGCCCGAAGACCTGCCGGCCAACGTCGCATCTGGTTCTCATCATCGCGTAATATTGATGAAACCTGCGGCATCCTTCTTCTATTGTGGATGCTTTACAATGATTAAAAAAGTTTCGCTGTTGACGGCGTGTTCTGTCACAGCCTTTTCTGCTTGGGCACAGGATACCAGCCCGGATACTCTCGTTGTTACTGCTAACCGTTTTGAACAGCCGCGCAGCACTGTGCTTGCACCAACTACCGTTGTGACGCGTCAGGATATCGATCGCTGGCAATCGACCTCAGTCAATGATGTGCTGCGCCGTCTCCCGGGCGTGGATATCACCCAAAACGGCGGTTCAGGTCAGCTCTCTTCTATTTTTATTCGCGGTACAAATGCCAGTCATGTGTTGGTGTTAATTGATGGTGTTCGCCTGAATCTGGCGGGGGTAAGTGGTTCTGCCGACCTTAGTCAATTCCCCATTGCACTTGTTCAGCGTGTCGAATATATCCGTGGGCCGCGTTCCGCCGTTTATGGTTCTGATGCAATAGGCGGGGTGGTGAATATCATCACGACGCGCGATGAACCTGGAACGGAAATTTCAGCGGGGTGGGGAAGCCATAGTTATCAGAACTACGATGTCTCTACGCAGCAACAACTGGGGGATAAGACACGGGTAACTCTGTTGGGCGATTACGCTTATACCCATGGTTATGATGTTGTCGCTTACGGCAATACAGGAATGCAAGCGCAGCCTGATAACGATGGTTTCTTAAGTAAAACGCTTTATGGTGCGCTGGAACATAATTTTACCGATGCCTGGAGCGGCTTTGTACGTGGCTATGGCTATGATAATCGGACCAATTATGACGCGTATTATTCTCCGGGGTCACCATTGGTCGATACCCGTAAACTCTATAGTCAAAGTTGGGACGCCGGGCTGCGCTATAACGGCGAACTGATTAAATCACAACTCATTACCAGCTATAGCCATAGCAAAGATTACAACTACGATCCGCATTATGGTCGTTATGATTCGTCGGCGACGCTCGATGAGATGAAGCAATACACCGTCCAGTGGGCAAACAATGTCATCGTTGGTCACGGTAGTATTGGTGCGGGTGTTGACTGGCAAAAGCAGAGCACGTCTCCTGGCACCGGATATGTTGAGGATGGGTATGATCAACGTAACACTGGTATCTATCTGACCGGATTGCAACAAGTCGGCGATTTTACGTTTGAAGGCGCAGCACGCAGCGACGATAACTCACAGTTTGGTCGTCATGGAACCTGGCAAACGAGCGTCGGTTGGGAATTCATCGAAGGTTATCGCTTCATTGCTTCCTACGGGACATCTTATAAGGCACCAAATCTTGGACAACTGTACGGCTTCTACGGTAATCCGGATCTGGATCCTGAGAAAAGCAAACAGTGGGAAGGCGCGTTTGAAGGTTTAACAGCAGGAGTGAACTGGCGTATTTCCGGATATCGTAATGATGTTAGTGACTTAATCGATTACGATGATCACACCCTGAAATACTACAACGAAGGGAAAGCGCGGATTAAAGGTGTCGAGGCGACCGCCAATTTTGATACCGGACCGCTGACGCATACTGTGAGTTACGATTATGTTGATGCCCGTAACGCAATTACCGACACACCGTTGTTACGCCGTGCTAAACAGCAGGTGAAATACCAGCTCGACTGGCAGCTGTATGACTTCGACTGGGGTATTACTTATCAGTATTTAGGCTCTCGCTATGATAAGGATTACTCCTCCTGGCCGTATAAAACTGTGAAAATGGGCGGTGTGAGCTTGTGGGATCTTGCGGTTGCATATCCGGTCACCTCTCACCTGACAGTTCGTGGTAAAATAGCCAACCTGTTCGACAAAGATTACGAGACAGTCTATGGCTACCAAACTGCAGGACGGGAATACACCTTGTCTGGCAGCTACACCTTCTGAACCACGTCCCACCGTGCTGGTGTTTGACTCCGGCGTCGGTGGGTTGTCGGTCTATGACGAGATCCGGCATCTCTTACCGGATCTCCATTACATTTATGCTTTCGATAACGTCGCTTTCCCGTATGGCGAAAAAAGCGAAGAGTTTATTGTTGAGCGTGTGGTGGAAATTGTCACCGCAGTGCAAGAGCGTTATCCCCTTGCGCTGGCTGTGGTCGCTTGCAACACCGCCAGTACCGTCTCACTTCCTGCGTTACGCGAAAAGTTTGCGTTCCCGGTTGTCGGCGTCGTTCCGGCAATTAAGCCAGCGGCACGCCTGACAGCTAATGGCATTGTCGGATTGCTGGCAACTCGTGGTACGGTAAAACGTTCTTATACCCACGAGCTAATCGCGCGTTTCGCTAATGAATGTCAGATAGAGATGCTGGGCTCGGCAGAAATGGTTGAGCTGGCTGAAGCGAAGTTGCATGGCGAAGAAATCTCTCTGGATGCGCTAAAACGTATCCTGCGCCCGTGGTTAAGAATGAAAGAGCCGCCAGATACCGTTGTTCTGGGGTGCACCCATTTTCCTCTACTACAAGAAGAACTGTTAAAGGTGCTGCCAGAGGGAACCCGGCTGGTGGATTCTGGCGCAGCGATTGCCCGCCGAACGGCCTGGCTGCTGGAACATGAAGCTCCTGAGGCAAAATCTGCCGATGCGAACATTGCCTTTTGCATGGCCATGACGCCAGAAGCTGAACAGTTATTACCCGTTTTACAGCGTTACGGCTTCAAAACGCTCGAAAAACTGGCAGTTTCAGGCTGATTTGGTTGAATGTTGCGCATTCGGAAAATTATTTTAAATTTCCTCTTGTCAGCTCAGAATAACTCCCTATAATGCGCCACCACTGACACGGAACAACGGCGAACAAGCCGCCGGGTCAGCGGGGTTCTCCTGAGAATCCTGACAGAGAAAAGCAAAAAAATGCTTGACTCTGTGGCGGGAAAGCGTATTATGCACACCCCGCGACGCTGAGAAAAAGCGAAGCGGCACTGCTCTTTAACAATTTATCAGACAATCTGTGTGGGCACTCGAAGATACGGATTCTTAACGTCGCAAGACGATAAATGAATACCAAGTCTCAAGAGTGAACACGTAATTCATTACGAAGTTTAATTCTTTGAGCATCAAGCTTTTAAATTGAAGAGTTTGATCATGGCTCAGATTGAACGCTGGCGGCAGGCCTAACACATGCAAGTCGAACGGTAACAGGAAGCAGCTTGCTGTTTCGCTGACGAGTGGCGGACGGGTGAGTAATGTCTGGGAAACTGCCCGATGGAGGGGGATAACTACTGGAAACGGTAGCTAATACCGCATAATGTCGCAAGACCAAAGAGGGGGACCTTCGGGCCTCTTGCCATCGGATGTGCCCAGATGGGATTAGCTAGTAGGTGGGGTAACGGCTCACCTAGGCGACGATCCCTAGCTGGTCTGAGAGGATGACCAGCCACACTGGAACTGAGACACGGTCCAGACTCCTACGGGAGGCAGCAGTGGGGAATATTGCACAATGGGCGCAAGCCTGATGCAGCCATGCCGCGTGTATGAAGAAGGCCTTCGGGTTGTAAAGTACTTTCAGCGGGGAGGAAGGGAGTAAAGTTAATACCTTTGCTCATTGACGTTACCCGCAGAAGAAGCACCGGCTAACTCCGTGCCAGCAGCCGCGGTAATACGGAGGGTGCAAGCGTTAATCGGAATTACTGGGCGTAAAGCGCACGCAGGCGGTTTGTTAAGTCAGATGTGAAATCCCCGGGCTCAACCTGGGAACTGCATCTGATACTGGCAAGCTTGAGTCTCGTAGAGGGGGGTAGAATTCCAGGTGTAGCGGTGAAATGCGTAGAGATCTGGAGGAATACCGGTGGCGAAGGCGGCCCCCTGGACGAAGACTGACGCTCAGGTGCGAAAGCGTGGGGAGCAAACAGGATTAGATACCCTGGTAGTCCACGCCGTAAACGATGTCGACTTGGAGGTTGTGCCCTTGAGGCGTGGCTTCCGGAGCTAACGCGTTAAGTCGACCGCCTGGGGAGTACGGCCGCAAGGTTAAAACTCAAATGAATTGACGGGGGCCCGCACAAGCGGTGGAGCATGTGGTTTAATTCGATGCAACGCGAAGAACCTTACCTGGTCTTGACATCCACGGAAGTTTTCAGAGATGAGAATGTGCCTTCGGGAACCGTGAGACAGGTGCTGCATGGCTGTCGTCAGCTCGTGTTGTGAAATGTTGGGTTAAGTCCCGCAACGAGCGCAACCCTTATCCTTTGTTGCCAGCGGTCCGGCCGGGAACTCAAAGGAGACTGCCAGTGATAAACTGGAGGAAGGTGGGGATGACGTCAAGTCATCATGGCCCTTACGACCAGGGCTACACACGTGCTACAATGGCGCATACAAAGAGAAGCGACCTCGCGAGAGCAAGCGGACCTCATAAAGTGCGTCGTAGTCCGGATTGGAGTCTGCAACTCGACTCCATGAAGTCGGAATCGCTAGTAATCGTGGATCAGAATGCCACGGTGAATACGTTCCCGGGCCTTGTACACACCGCCCGTCACACCATGGGAGTGGGTTGCAAAAGAAGTAGGTAGCTTAACCTTCGGGAGGGCGCTTACCACTTTGTGATTCATGACTGGGGTGAAGTCGTAACAAGGTAACCGTAGGGGAACCTGCGGTTGGATCACCTCCTTACCTTAAAGAAGCGTACTTTGCAGTGCTCACACAGATTGTCTGATAGAAAGTGAAAAGCAAGGCGTCTTGCGAAGCAGACTGATACGTCCCCTTCGTCTAGAGGCCCAGGACACCGCCCTTTCACGGCGGTAACAGGGGTTCGAATCCCCTAGGGGACGCCACTTGCTGGTTTGTGAGTGAAAGTCGCCGACCTCTGTATCTCAAAACTCACTTACGAGTGATGTTTGAGATATTTGCTCTTTAAAAATCTGGATCAAGCTGAAAATTGAAACGACACACTATTTAAGTGTGTTCGAGTCTCTCAAATTTTCGCAACACGATGGTGTTTTACGAAACATCTTCGGGTTGTGAGGTTAAGCGACTAAGCGTACACGGTGGATGCCCTGGCAGTCAGAGGCGATGAAGGACGTGCTAATCTGCGATAAGCGTCGGTAAGGTGATATGAACCGTTATAACCGGCGATTTCCGAATGGGGAAACCCAGTGTGTTTCGACACACTATCATTAACTGAATCCATAGGTTAATGAGGCGAACCGGGGGAACTGAAACATCTAAGTACCCCGAGGAAAAGAAATCAACCGAGATTCCCCCAGTAGCGGCGAGCGAACGGGGAGCAGCCCAGAGCCTGAATCAGTGTGTGTGTTAGTGGAAGCGTCTGGAAAGGCGCGCGATACAGGGTGACAGCCCCGTACACAAAAATGCACATGCTGTGAGCTCGATGAGTAGGGCGGGACACGTGGTATCCTGTCTGAATATGGGGGGACCATCCTCCAAGGCTAAATACTCCTGACTGACCGATAGTGAACCAGTACCGTGAGGGAAAGGCGAAAAGAACCCCGGCGAGGGGAGTGAAAAAGAACCTGAAACCGTGTACGTACAAGCAGTGGGAGCCTCTTTATGGGGTGACTGCGTACCTTTTGTATAATGGGTCAGCGACTTATATTCTGTAGCAAGGTTAACCGAATAGGGGAGCCGAAGGGAAACCGAGTCTTAACTGGGCGTTAAGTTGCAGGGTATAGACCCGAAACCCGGTGATCTAGCCATGGGCAGGTTGAAGGTTGGGTAACACTAACTGGAGGACCGAACCGACTAATGTTGAAAAATTAGCGGATGACTTGTGGCTGGGGGTGAAAGGCCAATCAAACCGGGAGATAGCTGGTTCTCCCCGAAAGCTATTTAGGTAGCGCCTCGTGAATTCATCTCCGGGGGTAGAGCACTGTTTCGGCAAGGGGGTCATCCCGACTTACCAACCCGATGCAAACTGCGAATACCGGAGAATGTTATCACGGGAGACACACGGCGGGTGCTAACGTCCGTCGTGAAGAGGGAAACAACCCAGACCGCCAGCTAAGGTCCCAAAGTCATGGTTAAGTGGGAAACGATGTGGGAAGGCCCAGACAGCCAGGATGTTGGCTTAGAAGCAGCCATCATTTAAAGAAAGCGTAATAGCTCACTGGTCGAGTCGGCCTGCGCGGAAGATGTAACGGGGCTAAACCATGCACCGAAGCTGCGGCAGCGACACTATGTGTTGTTGGGTAGGGGAGCGTTCTGTAAGCCTGCGAAGGTGTGCTGTGAGGCATGCTGGAGGTATCAGAAGTGCGAATGCTGACATAAGTAACGATAAAGCGGGTGAAAAGCCCGCTCGCCGGAAGACCAAGGGTTCCTGTCCAACGTTAATCGGGGCAGGGTGAGTCGACCCCTAAGGCGAGGCCGAAAGGCGTAGTCGATGGGAAACAGGTTAATATTCCTGTACTTGGTGTTACTGCGAAGGGGGGACGGAGAAGGCTATGTTGGCCGGGCGACGGTTGTCCCGGTTTAAGCGTGTAGGCTGATTTTCCAGGCAAATCCGGAAAATCAAGGCTGAGGCGTGATGACGAGGCACTACGGTGCTGAAGCAACAAATGCCCTGCTTCCAGGAAAAGCCTCTAAGCATCAGGTAACATCAAATCGTACCCCAAACCGACACAGGTGGTCAGGTAGAGAATACCAAGGCGCTTGAGAGAACTCGGGTGAAGGAACTAGGCAAAATGGTGCCGTAACTTCGGGAGAAGGCACGCTGATATGTAGGTGAAGCGACTTGCTCGTGGAGCTGAAATCAGTCGAAGATACCAGCTGGCTGCAACTGTTTATTAAAAACACAGCACTGTGCAAACACGAAAGTGGACGTATACGGTGTGACGCCTGCCCGGTGCCGGAAGGTTAATTGATGGGGTCAGCGCAAGCGAAGCTCTTGATCGAAGCCCCGGTAAACGGCGGCCGTAACTATAACGGTCCTAAGGTAGCGAAATTCCTTGTCGGGTAAGTTCCGACCTGCACGAATGGCGTAATGATGGCCAGGCTGTCTCCACCCGAGACTCAGTGAAATTGAACTCGCTGTGAAGATGCAGTGTACCCGCGGCAAGACGGAAAGACCCCGTGAACCTTTACTATAGCTTGACACTGAACATTGAGCCTTGATGTGTAGGATAGGTGGGAGGCTTTGAAGCGTGGACGCCAGTCTGCGTGGAGCCGACCTTGAAATACCACCCTTTAATGTTTGATGTTCTAACGTAGACCCGTGATCCGGGTTGCGGACAGTGTCTGGTGGGTAGTTTGACTGGGGCGGTCTCCTCCTAAAGAGTAACGGAGGAGCACGAAGGTTGGCTAATCCTGGTCGGACATCAGGAGGTTAGTGCAATGGCATAAGCCAGCTTGACTGCGAGCGTGACGGCGCGAGCAGGTGCGAAAGCAGGTCATAGTGATCCGGTGGTTCTGAATGGAAGGGCCATCGCTCAACGGATAAAAGGTACTCCGGGGATAACAGGCTGATACCGCCCAAGAGTTCATATCGACGGCGGTGTTTGGCACCTCGATGTCGGCTCATCACATCCTGGGGCTGAAGTAGGTCCCAAGGGTATGGCTGTTCGCCATTTAAAGTGGTACGCGAGCTGGGTTTAGAACGTCGTGAGACAGTTCGGTCCCTATCTGCCGTGGGCGCTGGAGAACTGAGGGGGGCTGCTCCTAGTACGAGAGGACCGGAGTGGACGCATCACTGGTGTTCGGGTTGTCATGCCAATGGCACTGCCCGGTAGCTAAATGCGGAAGAGATAAGTGCTGAAAGCATCTAAGCACGAAACTTGCCCCGAGATGAGTTCTCCCTGACTCCTTGAGAGTCCTGAAGGAACGTTGAAGACGACGACGTTGATAGGCCGGGTGTGTAAGCGCAGCGATGCGTTGAGCTAACCGGTACTAATGAACCGTGAGGCTTAACCTTACAACGCCGAAGATGTTTTGGCGGATTGAGAGAAAGATTTTCAGCCTGATACAGATTACATCGACATGTCGAAGAAAGACGTGTTGATAAAACAGAATTTGCCTGGCGGCCTTAGCGCGGTGGTCCCACCTGACCCCATGCCGAACTCAGAAGTGAAACGCCGTAGCGCCGATGGTAGTGTGGGGTCTCCCCATGCGAGAGTAGGGAACTGCCAGGCATCAAATAAAACGAAAGGCTCAGTCGGAAGACTGGGCCTTTTGTTTTATCTGTTGCTTGCCGGTGAACGCTCTCCTGAGTAGGACAAATCCGCCGGGAGCGGATTTGAACGTTGCGAAGCAACGGCCCGGAGGGTGGCGGGCAGGATGCCCGCCATAAACTGCCAGGCATCAGATAAAGCGAAAGGCCATCCGGAAGGGTGGCCTTTTTGCGTTTCTACAAACTCTTCCTGTCGTCATATCTACAAGCCATCCCCCCGCAGATACGGTAAACTAGCCTCGTTTTTGCATCAGGAAAGCAGCTATGAACCACTCCTTAAAACCCTGGAATACATTTGGCATTGATCATAATGCTCAGCACATTGTATGTGCCGAAGACGAACAACAATTACTCAATGCCTGGCAGCATGCAACCGCAGAAGGACAACCCGTTCTTATTCTGGGTGAAGGAAGTAATGTTCTTTTTCTGGAAGACTATCGCGGTACGGTGATCATCAACCGGATCAAAGGTATCGAAATTCATGATGAACCTGATGCGTGGTATTTACATGTAGGAGCCGGAGAAAACTGGCATCGCCTGGTAAAATACACTTTGCAGGAAGGTATGCCTGGTCTGGAAAATCTAGCATTAATTCCTGGTTGTGTTGGTTCATCACCTATCCAGAATATTGGGGCTTATGGCGTAGAATTACAGCGAGTTTGCGCTTATGTTGACTGTGTTGAACTGGCGACAGGCAAGCAAGAGCGTTTAACAGCTAAAGAGTGCCGTTTTGGCTATCGCGACAGTATTTTTAAACATGAATACCAGGACCGCTTCGCCATTGTAGCCGTAGGTCTGCGTCTGCCAAAAGAGTGGCAACCTGTACTAACGTATGGTGACTTAACTCGTCTGGATCCTACAACAGTAACGCCACAGCAAGTATTTGATGCGGTGTGTCATATGCGCACCACCAAACTCCCTGACCCAAAAGTGAATGGCAATGCCGGTAGTTTCTTCAAAAACCCTGTTGTATCTTCCGAAACGGCTAAAGCATTACTGGCACAATTTCCAACAGCACCAAATTACCCCCAGGCGGATGGTTCAGTAAAACTGGCAGCAGGTTGGCTTATCGATCAGTGCCAGCTAAAAGGGATGCAAATGGGTGGAGCTGCGGTGCACCGTCAACAGGCGTTAGTTCTCATTAATGAAGACAATGCAAAAAGCGAAGATGTCGTGCAACTGGCACATCATGTAAGACAGAAAGTGGGTGAAAAATTTAATGTCTGGCTTGAGCCAGAAGTTCGCTTTATTGGTGCATCAGGTGAAGTTAGCGCAGTGGAGACGATTTCATGAAGGATAATACCGTTCCACTGAAATTAATCGCGCTGTTAGCGAATGGTGAATTTCACTCTGGCGAGCAGCTGGGTGAAACGTTAGGAATGAGCCGGGCGGCTATTAATAAACACATTCAGACACTGCGTGACTGGGGTGTTGATGTCTTTACCGTTCCGGGTAAAGGATACAGCCTGCCTGAGCCCATCCAGTTACTTAATGCTGAACAGATATTGAGTCAGCTGGATGGCGGTAGTGTAGCCGTGCTGCCAGTTATTGACTCCACGAATCAATATCTCCTTGACCGTATCGGAGAGCTTAAATCGGGCGATGCCTGCGTTGCAGAATACCAGCAGGCTGGCCGTGGTCGTCGTGGTCGGAAATGGTTTTCGCCTTTTGGCGCAAACTTATATTTGTCGATGTTCTGGCGTCTGGAACAAGGCCCGGCGGCGGCGATTGGTTTAAGTCTGGTTATCGGTATCGTGATGGCGGAAGTATTACGCAAGCTAGGAGCTGATAAAGTCCGCGTTAAATGGCCTAATGACCTCTATCTGCAGGATCGCAAGCTGGCAGGCATTCTTGTGGAGCTGACTGGCAAAACCGGCGATGCGGCGCAAATAGTCATTGGAGCCGGGATCAACATGGCAATGCGTCGTGTTGAAGAGAGTGTCGTTAATCAGGGGTGGATCACGCTGCAGGAAGCGGGGATCAATCTCGATCGTAATACGTTGGCGGCCATGCTAATACGTGAATTACGCGCGGCGCTGGAACTCTTCGAGCAAGAAGGATTGGCACCTTATCTTTCGCGCTGGGAAAAGTTGGATAATTTTATTAATCGCCCAGTGAAACTTATCATTGGTGATAAAGAAATATTTGGCATTTCACGCGGAATAGACAAACAGGGCGCTTTATTGCTTGAGCAGGATGGAATAATAAAACCCTGGATGGGCGGTGAAATATCCCTGCGTAGTGCAGAAAAATAAGAAAGGGGAGCACTAGCTCCCCTGAAAATTATTTGCGTAGTCTAACCTCTTCTACAGCATGATTAGCACTCTTTGTCAGGATTAAACTGGCGCGCTCGCGAGTAGGTAGAATATTTTGCTTTAAGTTCAGCCAGTTGATCTCTTTCCACAACGTCATGGCAGTCTTAATAGCTTCTTCTTTAGTTAATTTCGCGTAGTTATGAAAATAGGAATCCGGGTCTGTAAAAGCCCCTTCGCGGAATTTCAGAAAACGGTTGATATACCACGTCTGAAGTAAGTCTTCTGGTGCATCAACATATATCGAAAAATCGACAAAATCAGAAACAAATACATGATGTGGATCGTGTGGATAATCCATCCCGCTCTGTAAGACATTTAACCCTTCAAGAATTAAAATATCAGGCTGAACAACAGTTTTATCTCCATCCGGGATCACATCATAAATAAGATGCGAGTAAACAGGTGCTGTAACGTTTGGCACGCCGGATTTGAGATCGGAAACAAACTTCACCAGACGATGCATATCATACGATTCCGGGAAGCCTTTCTTCTTCATCAGGCCACGTTCTTTAAGCACTTTGTTGGGATGAAGAAAACCATCGGTGGTGATCAGTTCAACACGACGATGTTCCGGCCAACGGCTTAATAGTGCCTGTAACACACGAGCAGTCGTACTTTTCCCTACCGCGACGCTACCAGCAATACTGATAATGTAAGGAATGCGTTGTCCGTTAGTACCAAGAAACTGTTCCAGAACAGCCTGACGGCGCAGGTTCGAGCTTATATAGAAGTTCAGCAAACGCGATAAAGGCAAATAAATCTCGGCAACTTCTTCTAACGAGAGATCTTCATTTATACCTTTGAGACGGGCGATCTCATCTTCCGATAACGTCATCGGTACGGAATCACGCAGAGCTGCCCACTGGTTGCGGTCAAACTGTAGGTAAGGCGTCATTAACGTTTGCTCTTTTATACTCATAAGCATGTTTCTGGCGGTCATAGCTCTATCGGCAAAGCGATATTTGCCATGGCGCGTCACAGTTCTGTTGAATGGGTTAATGGGCAGGAGGGTAACACCAGATGGGGAGGAATAATAAGAAAAAATCTCTTCCAGGAAGCTATCGTTGAAAAGCAATGTGACAGATATTCCATCTGATAAAAAGAATTGTGTTTTAGCTGGCGCGCATTGTTAATGCAGAGTGATGCTGAAAAAGTATGCTAATCTGCTCGCAATTCGGCTGTTTATTCATCGTGTCGCGCAAAATGTGACCAATAAAACAAATTATGCAATTTTTTAGTTGCATGAACTCGCATGTCTCCATAGAATGCGCGCTACTTGATGCCGACTTAGCTCAGTAGGTAGAGCAACTGACTTGTAATCAGTAGGTCACCAGTTCGATTCCGGTAGTCGGCACCATCAAGTCCGGTGGGGTTCCCGAGCGGCCAAAGGGAGCAGACTGTAAATCTGCCGTCACAGACTTCGAAGGTTCGAATCCTTCCCCCACCACCAATTTCGGCCACGCGATGGCGTAGCCCGAGACGATAAGTTCGCTTACCGGCTCGAATAAAGAGAGCTTCTCTCGATATTCAGTGCAGAATGAAAATCAGGTAGCCGAGTTCCAGGATGCGGGCATCGTATAATGGCTATTACCTCAGCCTTCCAAGCTGATGATGCGGGTTCGATTCCCGCTGCCCGCTCCAAGATGTGCTGATATAGCTCAGTTGGTAGAGCGCACCCTTGGTAAGGGTGAGGTCGGCAGTTCGAATCTGCCTATCAGCACCACTTCTTTTCTCCTCCCTGTTTTTTCCTTCTGTTTATTGCATTCAACAAGTCGGGCATGTTGCCTGGTTGATGTGGTGATATCACCGATTTATCCGTGTCTTAGAGGGACAATCGATGTCTAAAGAAAAGTTTGAACGTACAAAACCGCACGTTAACGTCGGTACTATCGGCCACGTTGACCATGGTAAAACAACGCTGACCGCTGCAATCACTACCGTACTGGCTAAAACCTACGGCGGTGCTGCTCGCGCATTCGACCAGATCGATAACGCGCCGGAAGAAAAAGCTCGTGGTATCACCATCAACACTTCTCACGTTGAATATGACACCCCGACCCGTCACTACGCACACGTAGACTGCCCGGGGCACGCCGACTATGTTAAAAACATGATCACCGGTGCTGCTCAGATGGACGGCGCGATCCTGGTAGTTGCTGCGACTGACGGCCCGATGCCGCAGACTCGTGAGCACATCCTGCTGGGTCGTCAGGTAGGCGTTCCGTACATCATCGTGTTCCTGAACAAATGCGACATGGTTGATGACGAAGAGCTGCTGGAACTGGTTGAAATGGAAGTTCGTGAACTTCTGTCTCAGTACGACTTCCCGGGCGACGACACTCCGATCGTTCGTGGTTCTGCTCTGAAAGCGCTGGAAGGCGACGCAGAGTGGGAAGCGAAAATCCTGGAACTGGCTGGCTTCCTGGATTCTTACATTCCGGAACCAGAGCGTGCGATTGACAAGCCGTTCCTGCTGCCGATCGAAGACGTATTCTCCATCTCCGGTCGTGGTACCGTTGTTACCGGTCGTGTAGAACGCGGTATCATCAAAGTTGGTGAAGAAGTTGAAATCGTTGGTATCAAAGAGACTCAGAAGTCTACCTGTACTGGCGTTGAAATGTTCCGCAAACTGCTGGACGAAGGCCGTGCTGGTGAGAACGTAGGTGTTCTGCTGCGTGGTATCAAACGTGAAGAAATCGAACGTGGTCAGGTACTGGCTAAGCCGGGCACCATCAAGCCGCACACCAAGTTCGAATCTGAAGTGTACATTCTGTCCAAAGATGAAGGCGGTCGTCATACTCCGTTCTTCAAAGGCTACCGTCCGCAGTTCTACTTCCGTACTACTGACGTGACTGGTACCATCGAACTGCCGGAAGGCGTAGAGATGGTAATGCCGGGCGACAACATCAAAATGGTTGTTACCCTGATCCACCCGATCGCGATGGACGACGGTCTGCGTTTCGCAATCCGTGAAGGTGGTCGTACCGTTGGCGCGGGCGTTGTAGCAAAAGTTCTGAGCTAATTGCCGATAACATTTGACGCAATGCGCACTAAAAGGGCATCATTTGATGCCCTTTTTGCACGCTTTCGTACCAGAACCTGGCTCATCAGTGATTTTCTTTGTCATAATCATTGCTGAGACAGGCTCTGTTGAGGGCGTATAATCCGAAAAGCTAATACGCGTTTCGATTTGGTTTGCCTCGCGATCGCGGGGTGAAAATGTTTGTAGAATACTTCTGACAGGTTGGTTTATGAGTGCGAATACCGAAGCTCAAGGAAGCGGGCGCGGCCTGGAAGCGATGAAGTGGGTCGTTGTGGTGGCATTGCTCCTGGTGGCAATTGTCGGCAACTACCTTTATCGCGACATTATGCTGCCGCTGCGTGCGCTGGCCGTAGTAATTCTGATTGCTGCAGCGGGTGGTGTCGCGCTGTTAACGACAAAAGGTAAAGCAACCGTTGCTTTTGCCCGTGAAGCGCGTACCGAAGTCCGTAAGGTCATTTGGCCGACTCGCCAGGAAACATTGCACACCACGCTGATTGTGGCTGCGGTTACCGCAGTAATGTCACTGATCCTGTGGGGACTGGATGGTATTCTGGTTCGCCTGGTATCCTTTATCACTGGCCTGAGGTTCTGAGATGTCTGAAGCTCCTAAAAAGCGCTGGTACGTCGTTCAGGCGTTTTCCGGTTTTGAAGGTCGCGTAGCAACATCGCTGCGTGAGCATATCAAATTACACAACATGGAAGATTTGTTTGGTGAAGTCATGGTACCAACCGAAGAAGTGGTTGAAATCCGTGGCGGTCAGCGTCGCAAAAGCGAACGCAAATTCTTCCCTGGTTACGTCCTCGTTCAGATGGTGATGAACGACGCTAGCTGGCACCTGGTGCGCAGCGTACCGCGTGTGATGGGCTTCATCGGCGGTACTTCCGATCGTCCCGCGCCAATCAGCGATAAAGAAGTTGATGCGATTATGAACCGCCTGCAGCAGGTTGGTGATAAGCCGCGTCCGAAAACGCTGTTTGAACCGGGTGAAATGGTCCGTGTTAATGATGGTCCGTTCGCTGACTTCAACGGTGTTGTTGAAGAAGTGGATTACGAGAAATCTCGTCTGAAAGTGTCTGTTTCTATCTTCGGTCGTGCGACCCCGGTAGAACTTGACTTCAGCCAGGTTGAAAAAGCCTAACCCAGCGATCAAAAAAGCGGCGATTTAATCGTTGCACAAGGCGCGAGATTGGAATACAATTTCGCGCCTTTTGTTTTTATGGGCCTTGCCCGTAAAACGATTTTTTATATCACGGGGAGCCTCTCAGAGGCGTTATTACCCAACTTGAGGAATTTATAATGGCTAAGAAAGTACAAGCCTATGTCAAGCTGCAGGTTGCAGCTGGTATGGCTAACCCGAGTCCGCCAGTAGGTCCGGCTCTGGGTCAGCAGGGCGTAAACATCATGGAATTCTGCAAAGCGTTCAACGCAAAAACTGATTCCATCGAAAAAGGTCTGCCGATTCCGGTAGTAATCACCGTTTACGCTGACCGTTCTTTCACTTTCGTTACCAAGACTCCGCCGGCAGCAGTTCTGCTGAAAAAAGCGGCTGGTATCAAGTCTGGTTCCGGTAAGCCGAACAAAGACAAAGTGGGTAAAATTTCCCGCGCTCAGCTGCAGGAAATCGCGCAGACCAAAGCTGCCGACATGACTGGTGCCGACATTGAAGCGATGACTCGCTCCATCGAAGGTACTGCACGTTCCATGGGCCTGGTAGTGGAGGACTAAGAAATGGCTAAACTGACCAAGCGCATGCGTGTTATCCGCGAGAAAGTTGATGCGACCAAACAGTACGACATCAACGAAGCTATCGCTCTGCTGAAAGAGCTGGCGACTGCTAAATTCGTAGAAAGCGTGGACGTTGCTGTTAACCTCGGCATCGACGCTCGTAAATCTGACCAGAACGTACGTGGTGCAACTGTACTGCCGCACGGTACTGGCCGTTCCGTTCGCGTAGCCGTATTTACCCAGGGTGCAAACGCTGAAGCTGCTAAAGCTGCAGGCGCTGAACTGGTAGGTATGGAAGATCTGGCTGACCAGATCAAGAAAGGCGAAATGAACTTTGACGTTGTTATTGCTTCTCCGGATGCAATGCGCGTTGTTGGCCAGCTGGGCCAGGTTCTGGGTCCGCGCGGCCTGATGCCAAACCCGAAAGTTGGTACTGTAACGCCGAACGTTGCTGAAGCGGTTAAAAACGCTAAAGCTGGCCAGGTTCGTTACCGTAACGACAAAAACGGCATCATCCATACCACCATCGGTAAAGTGGACTTTGACGCTGACAAACTGAAAGAAAACCTGGAAGCTCTGCTGGTTGCGCTGAAAAAAGCAAAACCGACTCAGGCAAAAGGCGTGTACATCAAGAAAGTTAGCATCTCCACCACCATGGGTGCAGGTGTTGCAGTTGACCAGGCTGGCCTGAGCGCTTCTGTAAACTAATGCCTTTACGTGGGCGGTGATTTTGTCTACAATCTTACCCCCACGTATAATGCTTAATGCAGACGTATATCCGAGATATTCGGGTTGTGGCAAGGCGGCAACTGAGTGAGTCGCCAGGAGCATAGCTAACTATGTGACTGGTGCGAACGAAGGAAGCCAACGCCGCCACAAGCTGAATAGCGACGGATAGAAAAGATTTGTTCGTTGGAGCCTGGCCTATCCAGGCCTCCGTCGAAGACCGCAGGAGTTTCGTAAGAAACTTAATCCCCTGCGTAGACGGTGACAGAACGCTAAGATTATTCTTTTATATTCTGGCTTGTTTCTGCTCACCGTAATTAAGACGCTCTCTCCATTTGGAGGAGTGAAGTGAGTTCCAGAGATTTTCTCTGGCAAACATCCAGGAGCAAAGCTAATGGCTTTAAATCTTCAAGACAAACAAGCGATTGTTGCTGAAGTCAGCGAAGTAGCCAAAGGCGCGCTGTCTGCAGTAGTTGCGGATTCCCGTGGCGTAACTGTAGATAAAATGACTGAACTGCGTAAAGCAGGTCGCGAAGCTGGCGTATACATGCGTGTTGTTCGTAACACCCTGCTGCGCCGTGCTGTTGAAGGTACTCCGTTCGAGTGCCTGAAAGACGCGTTTGTTGGTCCGACCCTGATTGCATACTCTATGGAACACCCGGGCGCTGCTGCTCGTCTGTTCAAAGAGTTCGCGAAAGCGAATGCAAAATTTGAGGTCAAAGCCGCTGCCTTTGAAGGTGAGCTGATCCCGGCGTCTCAGATCGACCGCCTGGCAACTCTGCCGACCTACGAAGAAGCAATTGCACGCCTGATGGCAACCATGAAAGAAGCTTCGGCTGGCAAACTGGTTCGTACTCTGGCTGCTGTACGCGATGCGAAAGAAGCTGCTTAATCGCAGTTATCTTTTTAACGCATTCGCTTACGTATAAACTTATTCTGATATTCAGGAACAATTTAAATGTCTATCACTAAAGATCAAATCATTGAAGCAGTTGCAGCTATGTCTGTAATGGACGTTGTAGAACTGATCTCTGCAATGGAAGAAAAATTCGGTGTTTCCGCTGCTGCTGCTGTAGCTGTAGCTGCTGGCCCGGTTGAAGCTGCTGAAGAAAAAACTGAATTCGACGTAATTCTGAAAGCTGCTGGCGCTAACAAAGTTGCTGTTATCAAAGCAGTACGTGGCGCAACTGGCCTGGGTCTGAAAGAAGCTAAAGACCTGGTAGAATCTGCACCGGCTGCTCTGAAAGAAGGCGTGAGCAAAGACGACGCAGAAGCACTGAAAAAATCCCTGGAAGAAGCTGGCGCTGAAGTTGAAGTTAAATAAGCCAACCCTTCCGGTTGCAGCCTGAGAAATCAGGCTGATGGCTGGTGACTTTTTGGTCACCAGCCTTTTTGCGCTGTAAGGCGCCAGTAGCGTTTCACACTGTTTGACTACTGCTGTGCCTTTCAATGCTTGTTTCTATCGACGACTTAATATACTGCGACAGGACGCCCGTTCTGTGTAAATCGCAATGAAATGGTTTAAGCGTGATAGCAACAGGCATTGCGGAAAGTGTTCCATTTTCCGGTCAACAAAATAGTGTTGCACAAACTGTCCGCTCAATGGACAGATGGGTCGACTTGTCAGCGAGCTGAGGAACCCTATGGTTTACTCCTATACCGAGAAAAAACGTATTCGTAAGGATTTTGGTAAACGTCCACAAGTTCTGGATGTACCTTATCTCCTTTCTATCCAGCTTGACTCGTTTCAGAAATTTATCGAGCAAGATCCTGAAGGGCAGTATGGTCTGGAAGCTGCTTTCCGTTCCGTATTCCCGATTCAGAGCTACAGCGGTAATTCCGAGCTGCAATACGTCAGCTACCGCCTTGGCGAACCGGTGTTTGACGTCCAGGAATGTCAAATCCGTGGCGTGACCTATTCCGCACCGCTGCGCGTTAAACTGCGTCTGGTGATCTATGAGCGCGAAGCGCCGGAAGGCACCGTAAAAGACATTAAAGAACAAGAAGTCTACATGGGCGAAATTCCGCTCATGACAGACAACGGTACCTTTGTTATCAACGGTACTGAGCGTGTTATCGTTTCCCAGCTGCACCGTAGTCCGGGCGTCTTCTTTGACTCCGACAAAGGTAAAACCCACTCTTCGGGTAAAGTGCTGTATAACGCGCGTATCATTCCTTACCGTGGTTCCTGGCTGGACTTCGAATTCGATCCGAAGGACAACCTGTTCGTACGTATCGACCGTCGCCGTAAACTGCCTGCGACCATCATTCTGCGTGCCCTGAACTACACCACAGAGCAGATCCTCGACCTGTTCTTTGAAAAAGTTATCTTTGAAATCCGTGATAACAAGCTGCAGATGGAACTGGTGCCGGAACGCCTGCGTGGTGAAACCGCATCTTTTGACATCGAAGCTAACGGTAAAGTGTACGTAGAAAAAGGTCGCCGTATTACTGCGCGCCATATTCGCCAACTGGAAAAAGACGACGTCAAACTGATCGAAGTCCCGGTTGAGTACATCGCAGGTAAAGTGGTTGCTAAAGACTATATTGATGAGTCTACTGGCGAGCTGATTTGCGCAGCGAACATGGAGCTGAGCCTGGATCTGCTGGCTAAGCTGAGCCAGTCTGGTCACAAGCGTATCGAAACGCTGTTCACCAACGACCTGGATCACGGCCCGTATATCTCTGAAACCTTACGTGTCGACCCAACTAACGACCGTCTGAGCGCACTGGTAGAAATCTACCGCATGATGCGCCCTGGCGAGCCGCCGACTCGTGAAGCTGCTGAAAGCCTGTTTGAGAACCTGTTCTTCTCCGAAGACCGTTATGACCTGTCTGCGGTTGGTCGTATGAAGTTCAACCGTTCTCTGCTGCGCGAAGAAATCGAAGGTTCCGGTATCCTGAGCAAAGACGACATCATTGATGTTATGAAAAAGCTCATCGATATCCGTAACGGTAAAGGTGAAGTCGATGATATCGACCACCTCGGCAACCGTCGTATCCGTTCCGTTGGCGAAATGGCGGAAAACCAGTTCCGCGTTGGCCTGGTACGTGTAGAGCGTGCGGTGAAAGAGCGTCTGTCTCTGGGCGATCTGGATACCCTGATGCCTCAGGATATGATCAACGCCAAGCCGATTTCCGCAGCAGTGAAAGAGTTCTTCGGTTCCAGCCAGCTGTCTCAGTTTATGGACCAGAACAACCCGCTGTCTGAGATTACGCACAAACGTCGTATCTCCGCACTCGGCCCAGGCGGTCTGACCCGTGAACGTGCAGGCTTCGAAGTTCGAGACGTACACCCGACTCACTATGGTCGCGTATGTCCAATCGAAACCCCTGAAGGTCCGAACATCGGTCTGATCAACTCCCTGTCCGTGTACGCACAGACTAACGAATACGGCTTCCTTGAGACTCCGTATCGTAAAGTGACCGACGGTGTTGTAACTGACGAAATTCACTACCTGTCTGCTATCGAAGAAGGCAACTACGTTATCGCCCAGGCGAACTCCAACCTGGATGAAGAAGGCCACTTCGTAGAAGACCTGGTAACTTGCCGTAGCAAAGGCGAATCCAGCTTGTTCAGCCGCGACCAGGTTGACTACATGGACGTATCCACCCAGCAGGTGGTATCCGTCGGTGCGTCCCTGATCCCGTTCCTGGAACACGATGACGCCAACCGTGCATTGATGGGTGCGAACATGCAACGTCAGGCCGTTCCGACTTTGCGCGCTGATAAGCCGCTGGTTGGTACTGGTATGGAACGTGCTGTTGCCGTTGACTCCGGTGTAACTGCGGTTGCTAAACGTGGCGGTACTGTTCAGTACGTGGATGCTTCCCGTATCGTTATCAAAGTTAACGAAGACGAGATGTACCCGGGCGAAGCGGGTATCGATATCTACAACCTGACCAAATACACCCGTTCTAACCAGAACACCTGTATCAACCAGATGCCATGTGTTTCTCTGGGTGAACCGGTAGAACGCGGCGACGTGCTGGCAGACGGTCCGTCCACCGACCTCGGTGAACTGGCACTCGGTCAGAACATGCGCGTAGCGTTCATGCCGTGGAATGGTTACAACTTCGAAGACTCCATCCTCGTATCCGAGCGTGTTGTTCAGGAAGACCGTTTCACCACCATCCACATTCAGGAACTGGCGTGTGTGTCCCGTGACACCAAGCTGGGGCCGGAAGAGATCACTGCCGACATCCCGAACGTGGGTGAAGCTGCGCTCTCCAAACTGGATGAATCCGGTATCGTTTACATTGGTGCGGAAGTGACCGGTGGCGACATTCTGGTTGGTAAGGTAACGCCGAAAGGTGAAACTCAGCTGACCCCAGAAGAAAAACTGCTGCGTGCGATCTTCGGTGAGAAAGCGTCTGATGTTAAAGACTCTTCTCTGCGCGTACCAAACGGTGTATCCGGTACGGTTATCGACGTTCAGGTCTTTACTCGCGATGGCGTAGAAAAAGACAAACGTGCGCTGGAAATCGAAGAAATGCAGCTCAAACAGGCGAAGAAAGACCTGTCTGAAGAACTGCAGATCCTCGAAGCTGGTCTGTTCAGCCGTATCCGTGCTGTGCTGGTAGCCGGTGGCGTTGAAGCTGAGAAGCTCGACAAACTGCCGCGCGATCGCTGGCTGGAGCTGGGCCTGACCGACGAAGAGAAACAAAATCAGCTGGAACAGCTGGCTGAGCAGTATGACGAACTGAAACACGAGTTCGAGAAGAAACTCGAAGCGAAACGCCGCAAAATCACCCAGGGCGACGATCTGGCACCGGGCGTGCTGAAGATTGTTAAGGTATATCTGGCGGTTAAACGCCGTATCCAGCCTGGTGACAAGATGGCAGGTCGTCACGGTAACAAGGGTGTAATTTCTAAGATCAACCCGATCGAAGATATGCCTTACGATGAAAACGGTACGCCGGTAGACATCGTACTGAACCCGCTGGGCGTACCGTCTCGTATGAACATCGGTCAGATCCTCGAAACCCACCTGGGTATGGCTGCGAAAGGTATCGGCGACAAGATCAACGCCATGCTGAAACAGCAGCAAGAAGTCGCGAAACTGCGCGAATTCATCCAGCGTGCGTACGATCTGGGCGCTGACGTTCGTCAGAAAGTTGACCTGAGTACCTTCAGCGATGAAGAAGTTATGCGTCTGGCTGAAAACCTGCGCAAAGGTATGCCAATCGCAACGCCGGTGTTCGACGGTGCGAAAGAAGCAGAAATTAAAGAACTGCTGAAACTTGGCGACCTGCCGACTTCTGGTCAGATCCGCCTGTACGACGGCCGCACTGGTGAACAGTTCGAACGTCCGGTAACCGTCGGTTACATGTACATGCTGAAACTGAACCACCTGGTCGACGACAAGATGCACGCGCGTTCCACCGGTTCTTACAGCCTGGTTACTCAGCAGCCGCTGGGTGGTAAGGCACAGTTCGGTGGTCAGCGTTTCGGGGAGATGGAAGTGTGGGCGCTGGAAGCATACGGCGCAGCATACACCCTGCAGGAAATGCTCACCGTTAAGTCTGATGACGTGAACGGTCGTACTAAGATGTATAAAAACATCGTGGACGGCAACCATCAGATGGAGCCGGGCATGCCAGAATCCTTCAACGTATTGTTGAAAGAGATTCGTTCGCTGGGTATCAACATCGAACTGGAAGACGAGTAATTCTCGCTCAAACAGGTCACTGCTGCCGGGGTAAAACCCGGCAGCGGATTGTGCTAACTCCGACGGGAGCAAATCCGTGAAAGATTTATTAAAGTTTCTGAAAGCGCAGACTAAAACCGAAGAGTTTGATGCGATCAAAATTGCTCTGGCATCGCCAGACATGATCCGTTCATGGTCTTTCGGTGAAGTTAAAAAGCCGGAAACCATCAACTACCGTACGTTCAAACCTGAGCGTGACGGCCTTTTCTGCGCCCGTATCTTTGGGCCGGTAAAAGATTACGAGTGCCTGTGCGGTAAGTACAAGCGCCTGAAACACCGTGGCGTCATCTGTGAGAAGTGCGGCGTTGAAGTGACCCAGACTAAAGTACGCCGTGAGCGTATGGGCCACATCGAACTGGCTTCCCCGACTGCGCACATCTGGTTCCTGAAATCGCTACCGTCCCGTATCGGCCTGCTGCTCGATATGCCGCTGCGCGATATCGAACGCGTACTGTACTTCGAATCCTATGTGGTTATTGAAGGCGGTATGACCAACCTGGAACGCCAGCAGATCCTGACTGAAGAGCAGTATCTGGACGCGCTGGAAGAGTTCGGTGACGAATTCGACGCGAAGATGGGGGCGGAAGCAATCCAGGCCCTGCTGAAGAGCATGGATCTGGAGCAAGAGTGCGAACAGCTGCGTGAAGAGCTGAACGAAACCAACTCCGAAACCAAGCGTAAAAAGCTGACCAAGCGTATCAAACTGCTGGAAGCGTTCGTTCAGTCTGGTAACAAGCCTGAGTGGATGATCCTGACCGTTCTGCCGGTACTGCCGCCAGATCTGCGTCCGCTGGTTCCGCTGGATGGTGGTCGTTTCGCGACTTCTGACCTGAACGATCTGTATCGTCGCGTCATTAACCGTAACAACCGTCTGAAACGTCTGCTGGATCTGGCTGCGCCGGATATCATCGTACGCAACGAAAAACGTATGCTGCAGGAAGCGGTCGACGCCCTGCTGGATAACGGTCGTCGCGGTCGTGCGATCACCGGTTCTAACAAGCGTCCTCTGAAATCTTTGGCCGACATGATCAAAGGTAAACAAGGTCGTTTCCGTCAGAACCTGCTCGGTAAGCGTGTTGACTACTCCGGTCGTTCTGTAATCACCGTAGGTCCATACCTGCGTCTGCATCAGTGCGGTCTGCCGAAGAAAATGGCACTGGAGCTGTTCAAACCGTTCATCTACGGCAAGCTGGAACTGCGTGGTCTTGCTACCACCATTAAAGCTGCGAAGAAAATGGTTGAGCGCGAAGAAGCTGTCGTTTGGGATATCCTGGACGAAGTTATCCGCGAACACCCGGTACTGCTGAACCGTGCACCGACTCTGCACCGTCTGGGTATCCAGGCATTTGAACCGGTACTGATCGAAGGTAAAGCTATCCAGCTGCACCCGCTGGTTTGTGCGGCATATAATGCCGACTTCGATGGTGACCAGATGGCTGTTCACGTACCGCTGACGCTGGAAGCCCAGCTGGAAGCGCGTGCGCTGATGATGTCTACCAACAACATCCTGTCCCCGGCGAACGGCGAACCAATTATCGTTCCGTCTCAGGACGTTGTACTGGGTCTGTACTACATGACCCGTGACTGTGTTAACGCCAAAGGCGAAGGCATGGTGCTGACTGGCCCGAAAGAAGCAGAACGTCTGTATCGCTCTGGTCTGGCTTCTCTGCATGCGCGCGTTAAAGTGCGTATCACCGAGTATGAAAAAGATGCTAACGGTGAATTAGTAGCGAAAACCAGCCTGAAAGACACGACTGTTGGCCGTGCCATTCTGTGGATGATTGTACCGAAAGGTCTGCCTTACTCCATCGTCAACCAGGCGCTGGGTAAAAAAGCAATCTCCAAAATGCTGAACACCTGCTACCGCATTCTCGGTCTGAAACCGACCGTTATTTTTGCGGACCAGATCATGTACACCGGCTTTGCATATGCAGCGCGTTCTGGTGCATCGGTTGGTATCGATGACATGGTCATCCCGGAGAAGAAACACGAAATCATCTCCGAGGCAGAAGCAGAAGTTGCTGAAATTCAGGAGCAGTTCCAGTCTGGTCTGGTAACTGCGGGCGAACGCTACAACAAAGTTATCGATATCTGGGCTGCGGCGAACGATCGTGTATCCAAAGCGATGATGGATAACCTGCAAACTGAAACCGTTATTAACCGTGACGGTCAGGAAGAGAAGCAGGTTTCCTTCAACAGCATCTACATGATGGCCGACTCCGGTGCGCGTGGTTCTGCGGCACAGATTCGTCAGCTTGCTGGTATGCGTGGTCTGATGGCGAAGCCGGATGGCTCCATCATCGAAACGCCAATCACCGCGAACTTCCGTGAAGGTCTGAACGTACTCCAGTACTTCATCTCCACCCACGGTGCTCGTAAAGGTCTGGCGGATACCGCACTGAAAACGGCGAACTCCGGTTACCTGACTCGTCGTCTGGTTGACGTGGCGCAGGATCTGGTGGTTACTGAAGACGATTGTGGTACTCATGAAGGTATCATGATGACCCCGGTTATCGAGGGTGGCGACGTTAAAGAACCGCTGCGCGATCGCGTACTGGGTCGTGTAACTGCTGAAGACGTTCTGAAGCCGGGTACTGCTGATATCCTCGTTCCGCGCAACACGCTGCTGCACGAACAGTGGTGTGACCTGCTGGAAGAGAACTCTGTCGACGCGGTTAAAGTACGTTCTGTTGTATCTTGTGACACCGACTTTGGTGTATGTGCGCACTGCTACGGTCGTGACCTGGCGCGTGGCCACATCATCAACAAAGGTGAAGCAATCGGTGTTATCGCGGCACAGTCCATCGGTGAACCGGGTACACAGCTGACCATGCGTACGTTCCACATCGGTGGTGCGGCGTCCCGTGCGGCTGCTGAATCCAGCATCCAGGTGAAAAACAAAGGTAGCATCAAGCTCAGCAACGTGAAGTCGGTTGTGAACTCCAGCGGTAAACTGGTTATCACTTCCCGTAACACCGAACTGAAACTGATCGACGAATTCGGTCGTACCAAAGAAAGCTACAAAGTACCTTACGGTGCGGTACTGGCGAAAGGCGATGGCGAACAGGTTGCTGGCGGCGAAACCGTTGCAAACTGGGACCCGCATACAATGCCGGTTATCACCGAAGTAAGCGGTTTTGTACGCTTTACTGACATGATCGACGGCCAGACCATTACTCGTCAGACCGACGAACTGACCGGTCTGTCTTCGCTGGTAGTTCTGGATTCTGCAGAACGTACCGCAGGTGGTAAAGATTTGCGTCCGGCACTGAAAATCGTTGATGCTCAGGGTAACGACGTTCTGATCCCTGGTACCGATATGCCTGCGCAGTACTTCCTGCCGGGTAAAGCGATTGTTCAGCTGGAAGATGGCGTACAGATAAGCTCCGGTGACACCCTGGCGCGTATTCCGCAGGAATCTGGCGGTACTAAGGATATCACCGGTGGTCTGCCGCGCGTTGCGGATCTGTTCGAAGCACGTCGTCCGAAAGAGCCGGCAATCCTGGCTGAAATCAGCGGTGTCGTTTCCTTCGGTAAAGAAACCAAAGGTAAACGTCGTCTGGTTATCACTCCGGTAGACGGCAGCGAACCTTACGAAGAGATGATTCCGAAATGGCGTCAGCTCAACGTGTTCGAAGGTGAACGTGTAGAACGTGGTGACGTCATTTCCGACGGTCCGGAAGCGCCGCACGACATTCTGCGTCTGCGTGGTGTTCATGCTGTGACTCGTTACATCGTTAACGAAGTACAGGACGTATACCGTCTGCAGGGCGTTAAGATTAACGATAAACACATCGAAGTTATCGTTCGTCAGATGCTGCGTAAAGCCACCATCGTTAACGCGGGTAGCTCCGACTTCCTGGAAGGCGAACAGGTTGAATACTCTCGCGTCAAGATCGCAAACCGCGAACTGGAAGCGAACGGCAAAGTGGGTGCAACTTACGCCCGCGATCTGCTGGGTATCACCAAAGCGTCTCTGGCAACCGAGTCGTTCATCTCTGCGGCATCGTTCCAGGAGACCACTCGCGTTCTGACCGAAGCAGCTGTTGCGGGCAAACGCGATGAACTGCGCGGCCTGAAAGAGAACGTTATCGTAGGTCGTCTGATCCCGGCAGGTACCGGTTACGCGTACCACCAGGATCGTATGCGTCGCCGTGCTGCGGGTGAAGCTCCGGCTGCACCGCAGGTGACTGCAGAAGACGCATCTGCCAGCCTGGCAGAACTGCTGAACGCAGGTCTGGGCGGTTCTGATAACGAGTAATCGTTAATCCGCAAATAACGTAAAAACCCGCTTCGGCGGGTTTTTTTATGGGGGCGATTCAGAGGGTAAAGTCTTCACGGGAAATATTAAGAAAGGCAGGGCGAAACGAGGAAGAAGCTTTTCGCCCTGGACAACATTCCTGCTGACGGCACTACCATAAAAAAACACAACGCTTTCAACAACCTTGCGTTTTTCATCTTCCGTAGCGGCTCGGAATAAATTTACGTTCTTACATTCCGTCTCATGGCCTTTGCGAGGCGCGTCCCAGATAGCTGTCCCAGTCTTTCCATACCGGCTGCAAACCCTGAGCGGTTAACGCGGCAGCAACCGCTTCCGGTCTGCGATCGTCGTGCGGTGAGAACTGTTCCAGCTCGGGGTGATTGTCGGCATAGCCACCTGGCTGCGTTTTCGAGAAGGCGCTGACGTTATTGATTGCCAGCGGAATAACTCGATCGCGAAACCACGATGATTCCCGCGTGGAGAGTGACAGTTCAATCTCCGGTGCAAGCAGCCGGAAGGCGCAGATGGTTTGCACTAACTGGTGTTCATCCATAATCGACGCAGGCTCAATGCCGCCAGTACACGGGCGCAGGCGCGGGAAGGAGACAGAGTAACGGGTTTGCCAGTAATGCTGTTGCAGCCATAGCAAATGTTCGGCAACTATATAGCAGTCAACGCGCCAGCTGTCGGAAAGACCAATTAGCGCGCCGAGGCCAATCTTATCAATCCCCGCCCGACCCAGCCGATCCGGCGTTTCCAGCCGCCAGAAGAAGTCCTGTTTTTTGCCCTTCAAATGATGGCGGGCATAAGTCGCCTCGTGATATGTCTCTTGATAAACCATCACCCCATCCAGACCAAGCTGCTTTAACTCGGCGTATTCCGCTTCCGCCAGCGGCTGTACTTCCATCTGCAATGAAGAGAACTGTTCACGCAGGGCAGGGAGATGGCGGCGAAAGTAATCCATCCCCACTTTCGCCTGATGTTCACCAGTGACCAGCAACAGATGCTCAAAGCCCATTTCCCGTATAGCGGCGCTTTCCCTGGCGATATCCGCTTCATCCAGCGTTTTGCGCTTGATGCGGTTGCTCATGGAAAATCCGCAATACGTGCAGTCGTTAGCGCAAAGATTAGAAAGATAGAGCGGGATGTAGAAGCTAACTGTGTTGCCAAATCGCTGACGGGTCAGACGCTGCGCCCGTTGGGCCAGTGGTTCCAGATAGCCACTGGCGGCTGGCGATAACAGCGCCATCATATCGTCGCGGGTGAGTTGCGAGGTATTTAGCGCCCGCTCTACGTCAGCAGCCGTTTTGCCGTTGATACGCAGGCGGATGTCGTCCCAGTCCAGTTGTCGCCAGCGATCGCTGAAGGTTTTCATGCCGATGCCTCCAGAAATCCGGTCAGCGGGCTGGTGGCAAGGGCAAAATGACTGCGGCTGCCCGGTCCTGACTGACGTGCCAGCAGGCCTGCTTCTACTGCCAGACGAAATGCCTTCGCCATGTTGACGGGATCGTCCGCGACGGCAATCGCCGTATTCACTAACACCGCGTCGGCCCCCATTTCCAGCGCCTGCGCGGCATGGCTGGGAACGCCGATGCCAGCATCGACAACCACCGGAACCGTGGCCTGCTGGATAATAATCTCCAGCATGGCGCGGGTTTCCAGCCCCTGATTAGAGCCAATCGGCGCGCCGAGCGGCATCACCGCGGCACAGCCGACTTCTTCCAGACGTTTACACAATACCGGATCGGCTCCGCAGTAAGGCAGCACGACAAATCCCTGTTGTACCAGTGTTTCGGTGGCTTTCAGGGTTTCGATGGGATCGGGCAACAGCCAGCGGGCGTCAGGGTGAATCTCTAATTTTAGCCAGTTTGTGCCTAACGCTTCACGAGCCAGATGGGCGGCGAAGATAGCTTCTTCCGCCGTTTTCGCTCCGGAAGTATTCGGCAGCAGTGTTACACCCGCCGCGATAAGCGGATCGAGGATAGCGTCATTGTGCTGGCGCAAGTCGACGCGTTTCATCGCCAGCGTCACCAGCTGACTACCGGAAGCACGGATCGCCTCCACCATCAGTTGTGAAGAGGCGAATTTCCCGGTGCCGGTAAACAGATGTGAATCAAACGTTTTGTCCGCGATACGTAACATCTCAACCTCCTGCAATAACCTGAAAAAGCAGGATCTGGTCACCATCCTGCACGATATGTTGTGCCCACTGCTCACGCGGGACGATTTGCTGATTAATAGCCAGTGCCGCGCCCACTTTTAGCTGATCGAGTTGTTCCAGCAGCTCGTGAACAGTTTGCCCGGCGACGCACTGCATTGGTTGGTCGTTAAACAGGATCTGCATTGCATCCTCCACATACCGGGCAACCATTGGCACGGCGCAACGACAGGCTGCGCCATTGGCTCGATTTACCGTCGAACAGCCGGAGTTCTCCCGCAGGTGTTTCTATACCGCTCAATAACTTAATTGCTTCCAGTGCCTGCAAAGTGCCCATAACCCCGACCACCGGGCCAACCACGCCCGCCGTGCGGCAGTTGCGTTCTGGCTCCTGGTTATCCGGCCACAGGCAGCGATAACAACCGTGCTCCCAGGGCGGCGTCAGTACCATCAACTGACCGCCAAATCCGACCGCGCAGGCGGTGATGAGCGGCGTGTTACGTGCCACGCAGGCGGCATTAATCTCCTGGCGAGTCGCCATATTGTCGGTACAGTCGAGCACCACATCGGCCCGATCTACCGCATCTTTTAACGCCTCACCCGTTAACCGTTGTTGTAATGCTGTCAGTTGAATATCGGGATTCAACAGTGTCAGTCGCTGTTGGCTGACCTGCGATTTCGGGTGATCGATATCTTCAGTGGTAAAGAGGATTTGTCGTTGCAGATTGCTTAAATGCACATCGTCGTCATCTGCCAGCACCAGCGTCCCGACGCCAGCACCCGCCAGGTACAACGCAGCGGGCGTACCCAGCCCGCCAAGGCCGATAATCAGTACCTGGCTGTCGAGCAGTTTTTGCTGCCCTTCAATGGCAATATCATCGAGCAGGATTTGACGGCTGTAACGCATAAAGTCACGGTCATTCATCGCCAACTCCTGCAATTTCCAGCAACTGTGCCGTTGCCAAACGCCAGTCTGCCGCCTGGGTAATGGCACTGACGACGGCGATACTGCCGACACCCGTCGCCATCACCGCAGGCGCGCGCGGCAGACTGATACCGCCAATCGCGACGGAGGGATAATCCCCCAGACGCTCAATATGCCGTGCCAGTTGCTCCAGCCCCTGCGGTGCAGAAGGCATCTGTTTGGTTTGTGTCGGGAACACATGTCCCAGCGCGATATAAGAAGGGCGTGCTGCCAGCGCGACGTCGATTTCCATATCGTCATGGGTCGAAACGCCCAGCCGCAGGTCTGCCGCGCGGATGGCCTCAAGATCGGTAGATTGCAAATCTTCCTGCCCCAAATGGACGCCATATGCCTGATGCTTAATCGCCAGCCGCCAGTAATCGTTGATAAACAGCCGCGCGTTATAGCGGCGGCCCAGCGCAATTGCCGCTACTACATCGGCTTCCACCTCTTCATCGCGCTGATCTTTGATGCGTAGCTGGAGAGTACGTACGCCTGCATCCAACAGACGTTCGATCCACTGTACGCTGTCCACCACCGGGTACAGTCCTAAACGAAAAGGTACAGGAGGAAAATCAGGTTGATACATCACGCTTCCTCCTTACACAGGTAGATTTCTCCGCCTCTGGCGCGGAAGTTCTCCGACATATCCGCCATTCCCACTTCAATAGTTTGCGCGGCGGCGTAATCGCGCACTTCCTGACTGATTTTCATCGAGCAGAATTTCGGCCCACACATGGAGCAAAAATGGGCGACTTTGCCGGATTCTTGCGGCAGGGTTTCATCGTGATAAGCGCGGGCGGTAAACGGATCGAGGGCCAGATTAAACTGGTCTTCCCAGCGAAATTCGAAGCGGGCTTTCGACATGGCGTTATCGCGAATTTGCGCGCCCGGATGCCCTTTCGCCAGATCAGCGGCGTGGGCGGCAATCTTATAGGTGATAAGCCCCTGCTTAACATCTTCTTTATTGGGCAGACCCAGGTGCTCTTTCGGCGTTACGTAACAGAGCATCGCGCAGCCAAACCAGCCGATCATCGCCGCGCCAATCCCCGACGTGAAGTGGTCATAGCCCGGCGCGATATCGGTAGTCAGCGGCCCGAGGGTATAGAAGGGCGCTTCATGGCAGTGCTCTAACTCCTCGGTCATATTGCGGCGGATCATCTGCATCGGTACATGCCCAGGACCTTCAATCATCACCTGCACGTCATATTCCCAGGCGATTTTGGTCAGTTCGCCCAGCGTATGCAGCTCGGCAAACTGCGCTTCATCGTTGGCGTCCTGAATAGAACCGGGGCGCAGGCCGTCGCCCAACGACAGCGAAACGTCATAGGCGGCGCAGATTTCACAAATTTCGCGGAAGTGTTGATAGAGGAAATTTTCCTGATGATGGGAGAGGCACCATTTCGCCATAATCGAACCACCGCGCGACACAATACCGGTCAGGCGTTTAGCGGTCATTGGCACGTAGCGCAGCAGCACGCCCGCATGAATCGTGAAGTAATCCACGCCCTGTTCGGCCTGTTCCAGCAGCGTGTCGCGGAACGCTTCCCAGGTAAGATCTTCGGCGATCCCGTTAACCTTCTCCAGCGCCTGGTAGATCGGCACAGTACCGATCGGCACCGGGCTGTTACGCAAAATCCACTCGCGGGTTTCGTGAATATAGCGACCAGTGGAAAGATCCATCACGGTATCCGCTCCCCAGCGAGTGGACCATACCAGCTTTTCCACTTCTTCTTCGATGGAAGAGGTGACCGCCGAGTTGCCGATATTGGCGTTAACTTTTACCAGGAAGTTGCGACCAATAATCATCGGCTCCGATTCCGGATGATTAATGTTGGCCGGGATAATCGCACGTCCGGCAGCAACTTCATCACGGACAAATTCCGCAGTGATATTTTCCGGCAGACGTGCGCCAAAGCTCATTCCCGGATGCTGGTGGCGTAAAACTTCGCTACGGATGCGCTCGCGACCCATATTTTCGCGAATGGCGATGAACTCCATCTCCGGCGTGATGATACCCTGGCGGGCATAGTGCAGTTGTGTGACGCGGCGCCCTGCTTTGGCGCGTTTTGGCGTTAATACGCCGCTAAAACGCAGCTCGTCGAGGCCATCATCTGCCAGCCGCGCTTTAGTGTAATCGGAACTGCGCACGGTGAGTTCTTCGGTATCGCCGCGTGCGTCGATCCACGGCTGGCGCAGTTTTGCCAGCCCTTGCTGCACGTTAATGGCGATCTGCGGATCGCCATACGGGCCGGAGGTGTCGTAGACCGGAATCGCTTCGTTTTCTTCGTACTGCAGCTGTTCTTTGCTGCCGCCAATTAGTGTCGGGCTAAGCTGGATCTCACGCATCGGCACGCGCACGCCGGGGTGTGTGCCAGTGATGTAAATGCGTTTTGAGTTAGGAAAGGCGGTGCCTTCCAGGGTGTCGATAAAATGTTGCGCCTGGGCGCGTTGTTCGCGGCGGGTCAGTTTTGTTGCAGACATAGCTCATTCCAAAAGTTAAGGACGTGGCTTGTCAGACGACGGATGAAGCAAGAGACGATCGCGCAAAGGCGATGCGATAGCAGATTAACTCTTGTTCCCTTCGCAGGTATTAGCCTGATCAGGTTCCGCGGATCCCGAATAAACGGTCTCAGCCAGTTAAGGCACTCCGACAAGAAATTAGCCCCGAAAACGGGGCGTTGAATGTAAATTACGCGTTAACAGCGCAGAACTCAAGCAAGATGTTTGACGCGGGCGGCGTCAAGCACCAGCAGAATCAGCTTATCTTCCAGCACAAAGCGTGCTTCCAGCGCCTCGCCGATGTCAGATAAAACCTGTTGAAACTCAAGGTAATTATCATGATCGATGGCGGTTTCCAGGCTGGAATCGTAGTAATCCATAATCTGTTGTGTATTGGCTTCCAGTTGCGGCCAAATCTTCGCGGCATGAGCAAGCTGCCCGTTGCCTTCCAGTTTATGCAGAATGCGTTCATAAATACTGAAATGTCCGGCAGACAGATAATCGACCAGACTCTGGCAAAAATCATCAAGGGCTTTTTCATTCAGCCTCATGTACGATTCTTTGCCAGGCTTAATGCCAACCAGATTGTAGTAAGCCACGAGCAGATGCTTACGTACATGTAGCCAGCGATCAACCAGTTTGTTACTTCCTCTGACGTGCTCCGTCAGGTTATCGAGCTGGTTAAGCATGATTGACTCCGCAAGTTTGTATTCAAAAACTGCTCAGTGAGAAATGTAAAAACCATGTTAAACATGCCAGTGATGCAAAGGTAGTGCAAGAGCTATGGATCGTATAATTGAAAAATTAGATCACGGCTGGTGGGTCGTCAGTCATGAGCAAAAATTATGGTTGCCGAAGGGTGAATTGCCATATGGCACAGCGGCAAATTTTGATCTTGTGGGCCAGCGCGCACTACAAATCGGCGAATGGCAGGGAGAACCTGTTTGGCTAGTGCAACAGCAGCGTCGCCATGATATGGGCTCGGTGCGCCAGGTCATTGATCTGGACGTAGGGCTGTTTCAATTAGCCGGACGTGGTGTGCAACTGGCGGAGTTTTATCGCTCGCATAAATACTGCGGTTACTGCGGGCATGAAATGTACCCAAGCAAAACCGAATGGGCGATGCTGTGCAGCCACTGCCGTGAGCGTTATTACCCGCAAATCGCACCCTGCATTATTGTTGCCATCCGTCGTGATGATTCGATCCTTCTCGCCCAGCATACCCGCCATCGTAACGGTGTCCATACGGTACTCGCCGGATTCGTCGAAGTGGGCGAAACTCTCGAACAGGCAGTCGCGCGGGAAGTGATGGAAGAGAGTGGCATCAAAGTCAAAAACTTGCGTTACGTGACTTCCCAGCCGTGGCCGTTTCCTCAGTCATTAATGACTGCGTTTATGGCGGACTATGACAGCGGCGACATCGTGATCGACCCGAAAGAATTGCTCGAGGCGAACTGGTATCGCTATGACGATTTGCCGTTACTTCCACCGCCCGGCACCGTAGCGCGCCGTCTGATAGAAGATACGGTGGCGATGTGTCGGGCAGAGTATGAGTGATGATACACTGACCGCCTGACGCACTAAGGAACAGCCAAAATGACCGAACTTAAAAACGATCGTTATCTGCGGGCGCTGCTGCGCCAGCCCGTTGATGTCACTCCAGTATGGATGATGCGCCAGGCGGGTCGCTATCTACCAGAATATAAAGCCACGCGCGCTCAGGCGGGCGATTTTATGTCGCTGTGCAAAAACGCCGAACTGGCGTGCGAAGTGACTTTGCAACCGCTGCGTCGCTATCCGCTGGATGCGGCAATCCTCTTTTCCGATATCCTCACCGTTCCGGACGCGATGGGGTTAGGGCTCTATTTTGAAGTCGGAGAAGGCCCGCGTTTTACCACACCAGTCACCTGCAAAGCTGACGTCGATAAACTGCCAATTCCGGACCCGGAAGATGAGCTGGGTTACGTGATGAACGCGGTGCGTACCATTCGTCGCGAACTGAAAGGCGAAGTGCCGCTGATTGGTTTTTCCGGCAGCCCGTGGACGCTGGCGACCTACATGGTGGAAGGCGGCAGCAGCAAAGCGTTCACCGTGATCAAAAAAATGATGTATGCCGATCCGCAGGCGCTGCACGCGCTACTCGATAAACTGGCGAAAAGCGTCACTCTGTACCTGAACGCGCAGATTAAAGCCGGTGCTCAGGCAGTGATGATTTTCGACACCTGGGGCGGCGTGCTTACCGGGCGCGATTATCAACAGTTCTCGCTTTATTACATGCATAAAATTGTTGATGGTTTACTGCGTGAAAACGACGGTCGCCGCGTACCGGTCACGCTGTTTACCAAAGGCGGCGGACAGTGGCTGGAAGCCATGGCAGAAACCGGTTGCGATGCGCTGGGCCTCGACTGGACAACGGACATCGCCGATGCACGCCGCCGCGTCGGCAATAAAGTCGCGTTGCAGGGCAATATGGACCCGTCGATGCTGTATGCGCCGCCTGCCCGCATTGAAGAAGAAGTAGCGACTATACTTGCAGGTTTCGGTCACGGCGAAGGTCATGTCTTTAACCTCGGCCACGGTATCCATCAGGATGTGCCGCCAGAACATGCTGGCGTGTTTGTGGAGGCAGTGCATCGCCTGTCTGCGCCTTATCATCAGTAAGGAGTGGTTATGGATCTCGCGTCATTACGCACACAACAACTTGAACTGGCTTCTTCTGTGATCCGCGAGGATCGACTCGATAAAGATCCGCCGGATCTGATCGCCGGAGCCGATGTCGGGTTTGAGCAGGGCGGAGAAGTGACGCGAGCGGCGATGGTGCTGCTGAAATACCCCTCGCTTGAGCTGGTGGAGTATAAAGTGGCCCGCATCGCTACTACCATGCCTTACATTCCAGGTTTTCTTTCCTTCCGCGAATATCCTGCGCTGCTGGCCGCGTGGGAGATGCTGCCGCAAAAGCCGGATTTAGTGTTTGTCGATGGTCACGGGATCTCGCATCCTCGCCGTCTTGGCGTCGCCAGCCATTTTGGCTTATTGGTGGATGTGCCGACCATTGGCGTGGCGAAAAAACGGCTATGCGGTAAATTCGAACCGCTCTCCAGCGAACCGGGCGCGCTGGCGCCGCTGATGGATAAAGGCGAGCAGCTGGCCTGGGTCTGGCGCAGCAAAGCGCGCTGTAACCCTCTGTTTATTTCTACCGGCCATCGGGTCAGTGTGGATAGCGCGCTGGCGTGGGTACAACGCTGCATGAAAGGCTATCGTCTGCCGGAGCCAACGCGCTGGGCGGACGCGGTGGCCTCGGAACGTCCGGCGTTCGTGCGCTATACAGCAAATCAGCCCTAATTCAGGTAAACTGCGGATAATTTCCGTATTTGAGAACTCAACATGTTACAAAACCCGATTCATCTGCGTCTGGAGCGACTGGAAAGCTGGCAGCACGTCACTTTCATGGCTTGCTTATGCGAACGCATGTACCCCAATTACGCCATGTTCTGCCAGCAAACCGGTTTTGGTGATGGGCAAATTTATCGCCGCATTCTCGATCTCATCTGGGAAACGCTGACCGTCAAAGACGCAAAAGTAAATTTCGACAGCCAACTGGAGAAATTTGAAGAAGCGATCCCGTCAGCCGACGATTTCGATCTGTACGGCGTTTATCCGGCAATCGATGCCTGCGTGGCGTTAAGTGAACTGGTTCATTCGCGTTTGAGTGGTGAAACGCTCGAACACGCGGTGGAAGTGAGTAAGACCTCCATCACTACCGTGGCGATGTTGGAAATGACTCAGGCTGGTCGCGAAATGAGCGATGAAGAGCTCAAAGAAAACCCAGCTGTAGAGCAAGAATGGGACATTCAGTGGGAAATATTCCGACTTTTAGCCGAGTGTGAAGAACGTGACATCGAGCTGATAAAAGGCCTTAGAGCCGACCTGCGTGAGGCGGGTGAGAGCAATATTGGTATAATTTTTCAGCAATAAGACCAGAAAACGTGAATTAACGCCTGATTTGTCGTACCTGGAGTCTTCCCTTTCGCCCCCCGTCTGGTCTACATTTGGGGGGCGAAAAAAAGTGGCTATCGGTGCGTGTATGCAGGAGAGTGCTATTCTGGCATTTCCGTCGCACTCGATGCTTAGCAAGCGATAAACACATTGTAAGGATAACTTATGAACAAGACTCAACTGATTGATGTAATTGCAGAGAAAGCAGAACTGTCCAAAACCCAGGCTAAAGCTGCTCTGGAGTCCACTCTGGCTGCAATTACTGAGTCTCTGAAAGAAGGCGATGCTGTACAACTGGTTGGTTTCGGTACCTTCAAAGTGAACCACCGCGCTGAGCGTACTGGCCGCAACCCGCAGACCGGTAAAGAAATCAAAATCGCCGCTGCGAACGTACCGGCATTTGTTTCTGGCAAGGCACTGAAAGACGCAGTTAAGTAAGATTGCGTGGCAGTGAACAGTTTTAACGAAGGGGTGGTTTCACCCCTTTTGTCTTTCTGGCGTCGCTCATTGATGCTGGCAGGCGCGCTGTTTCTTACTGCTTGTAGCCATAACTCCTCACTTCCTCCCTTTACCGCCAGTGGATTTGCTGAAGATCAGGGCGCGGTACGCATCTGGCGAAAAGACAGCGGCGATAATGTCCATCTGCTTGCCGTATTTAGCCCGTGGCGCAATGGCGATACCACGACGCGAGAGTATCGCTGGCAGGGCGATAACCTCACGCTTATCAATATCAATGTTTACAGCAAACCGCCGGTGAACATTCGCGCGCGTTTTGACGATCGCGGCGATCTGAGCTTTATGCAACGTGAATCCGACGGGGAAAAGCAGCAGCTTTCTAACGACCAAATCGATTTATACCGTTATCGTGCTGACCAAATCCGCCAGATTAGCGATGCCTTACGTCAGGGGAGAGTGGTGCTGCGTCAGGGACGCTGGCATGCGATGGAACAGACCGTGACCACCTGCGAAGGGCAAACCATTAAACCTGATTTAGATTCGCAGGCTATAGCGCATATCGAGCGCCGCCAGAGCCGCTCTTCTGTTGATGTCAGCGTGGCATGGCTGGAAGCGCCCGAAGGTTCGCAATTACTGTTAGTGGCAAACTCTGATTTCTGTCGCTGGCAACCCAACGAGAAAACGTTCTGATTTACCAGTGGCCCATCCCCATATGACCACCGTCGCAGCCACCGTAACCCATGCCCATTCCGGCACCGCGCGGAATACCCGCTTCAGCCATCGCGATATCCCGTTTCACCCGCAACTCATCTAACGACTGACGCAAAGTCTCCATCTCTTTGGCGACCGCATTAATTTTGCTGCTATCCGGTGGGTTAGCGGCTAACAGAGCGTTGTATTCATAACGCTTCGTCACCAGTTGCTGTTGCAGCGCGCTGCTTTGGGCGTAAAAGTCATTATGGATTTTCTGCCACGCAGTTTGTTGTTCGCTGGTCAAAGGCGCGGCATTTTGCTGCCACATACCGTGTCCGCCGTGAGCAAATGCAGATGTCGCTCCCATCGTCATTGCTGAAAGCGCCATCATCACCAGGGCAATTTTCGTGTTCCGTTTCATGGTTAATCCTCCAGTGGTTGTCTTACTTTGGGTATTGCATCTTTCGTGCCAACAACGAAACGCTGATATGACGGGCAATCTGGCGTGATAAGCGAGTAAAAATGACTCGCCTGATGTGGGTAGCGAGTCATTTTTACTCATTGAAACTTAAGTCTTTGTGTTACAGCGCAGGGTAAGCGCTGCTAAAAGATGGCATGATTTCTGCTGTCAAAAAGGGATGAACAGGCAAAGAAGAAGATACGTTTTATGCAACGTTCAAAAGACACCTTAGCCAAATGGTTAAGCGCGATCCTCCCCGTGGTCATTGTTGGGCTGGTGGGATTGTTTGCGGTAACTGTGATTCGTGATTATGGGCGGGCAAGCGAGGCCGACCGTCAGGCATTACTGGAAAAAGGTAATGTGCTCATTCGCGCTCTGGAGTCAGGAAGCCGCGTAGGGATGGGGATGCGAATGCACCATGTGCAGCAACAGGCGCTTCTGGAAGAGATGGCAGGCCAGCCTGGGGTGTTGTGGTTTGCGGTCACTGATGCGCAGGGCATCATCATTCTTCACAGTAACCCCGAAATGGTCGGGCGTGCACTCTATTCGCCGGATGAAATGCAGCAGTTAAAGCCAGAGGAAAACTTCCGCTGGCGACTGCTTGAGAAAGCGGAAACTGCGCCTGCGCTTGAGGTCTACCGTTTGTTCCAGCCAATGTCATCGCCCTGGCGGCATGGTATGCACAATATGCCGCGCTGTAACGGCAAAGCTGTGCCACAGGCAGAAGCACAACAGGCTATTTTCATCGCCGTTGACGCCAGCGATTTGGTTGCAACCCAGATTGGGGAGAAGCGCAACACCCTGATTATCCTCTTCGCTCTGGCGACGGTAATGCTGGCAAGCGTGTTGTCATTCTTCTGGTATCGCCGATATCTGCGCTCGCGCCAGCTTCTACAAGATGAGATGAAGCGCAAAGAGAAGCTGGTGGCACTGGGGCATCTTGCGGCAGGCGTCGCCCACGAAATCCGTAACCCGCTTTCCTCGATTAAAGGGCTGGCAAAATACTTTGCCGAGCGCGCGCCTGCGGGGGGCGAAGCGCATCAACTGGCGCAGGTAATGGCGAAAGAAGCCGACCGTTTAAACCGCGTGGTGAGTGAGTTGCTGGAACTGGTTAAGCCAACGCATCTGGCTTTGCAGGCGGTGGATCTCAACACTCTGATTAACCACTCATTGCAGCTGGTAAGCCAGGATGCAAATAGCCGGGAGATCCAGTTACGCTTTACCGCCAGCGACACGTTGCCGGAAATCCAGGCCGATCCGGACAGGCTGACTCAGGTTCTGTTGAATCTCTATCTCAATGCCATTCAGGCGATTGGTCAGCATGGCGTGATTAGCGTGACGGCCAGCGAAAGCGGCGCAGGCGTGAAAATTAGCGTTACTGATAGCGGTAAGGGAATTGCGGCGAATCAGCTTGAAGCCATCTTCACCCCGTACTTCACCACTAAAGCCGAAGGCACCGGGCTGGGGCTGGCGGTCGTGCATAATATTGTTGAACAACACGGTGGTACAATTCAGGTCGCAAGCCAGGAGGGGAAAGGTGCAACGTTCACTCTCTGGCTTCCGGTCAATATTACGCGTAAGGACCCACAAGGATGACGCACGATAATATCGATATTCTGGTGGTGGATGATGACATTAGCCACTGCACTATTTTGCAGGCATTGCTGCGCGGCTGGGGCTATAACGTCGCGCTGGCGAACAGCGGGCGACAGGCGTTGGAGCAGGTGCGGGAACAGGTTTTTGATCTAGTGCTTTGCGATGTGCGAATGGCAGAGATGGATGGCATCGCCACGCTGAAAGAGATCAAAGCGTTAAATCCGGCGATTCCGGTACTGATTATGACCGCTTACTCCAGCGTCGAGACGGCGGTAGAAGCACTGAAAACCGGGGCGCTGGATTATCTCATCAAGCCGCTGGATTTCGATAACCTGCAGGCGACGCTGGAAAAGGCGCTCGCGCATACGCACAGTGTCGATGCTGAAATACCTGCGGTGTCCGCCAGCCAGTTCGGGATGGTTGGTAAAAGCCCGGCGATGCAACACCTGCTCGGTGAAATCGCCCTTGTCGCGCCATCGGAAGCCACGGTGCTGATCCACGGCGATTCCGGTACCGGTAAAGAGCTGGTCGCCAGGGCGATTCACGCCAGTAGCGCACGTAGCGAAAAACCGCTGGTGACGCTCAACTGTGCGGCGCTCAACGAATCCTTACTGGAATCTGAATTGTTCGGTCACGAAAAAGGGGCATTTACCGGCGCCGACAAACGGCGTGAAGGGCGCTTTGTTGAGGCGGACGGCGGCACGCTGTTTCTCGATGAAATTGGCGATATCTCACCGATGATGCAGGTTCGTCTGCTGCGTGCGATTCAGGAGCGCGAAGTGCAACGTGTCGGCAGCAACCAGACTATCTCGGTTGATGTCAGACTGATTGCGGCGACCCATCGCGATCTTGCCGCTGAGGTAAAGGCCGGGCGTTTTCGCCAGGATCTCTACTATCGTCTGAACGTGGTGGCGATTGAAGTACCGTCGCTGCGTCAGCGGCGGGAAGATATTCCTCTGCTGGCTAACCATTTTCTTCAGCGGTTTGCCGAGCGTAATCGCAAGGCGGTAAAAGGTTTTACACCCCAGGCGATGGATCTACTGATTCACTACGACTGGCCGGGAAATATTCGCGAGCTGGAAAACGCGGTGGAACGGGCGGTGGTGCTACTGACCGGGGAATATATTTCCGAACGCGAGCTGCCGCTGGCGATTGCCGGTACGCCGATCCCGCTAGCGCAAAGTCAGGATATTCAGCCGCTGGTGGAGGTGGAAAAAGAGGTGATTCTGGCGGCGCTGGAGAAAACGGGCGGCAACAAAACCGAAGCCGCCCGTCAGTTAGGGATCACGCGTAAAACGCTATTGGCAAAACTGTCGCGTTAGTTCTGCTCGCGCTCGATAGCGCGCCAGCCGATATCTTTCCGGCAGAAGCAGTCGTCCCAGTGGATATCGGTCATTAAGGCATAAGCGCGTTTCTGCGCTTCTGCTACGGTATGACCCAGCGCGGTGACGCACAGTACGCGCCCGCCGCTGGTCACGACCTGCTCGTCATCCGCCAGTTTTGTGCCCGCGTGGAACACTTTGCCGCCTGCCACTTCTTCCAGCGGCAGGCCGTGGATCACATCGCCGGTGCGGTAATCGCCCGGATATCCACCCGCAGCCATCACCACGCCGAGAGAAGCTCGCTCATCCCACTCTGACGTTTTCTCGTCCAGCTTGCCTTCACAGGCCGCCAGGCAGAGCTCAACCAGATCGGACTTCATGCGCAGCATAATCGGCTGGGTTTCCGGATCGCCAAAGCGGCAGTTAAATTCGATAACCTTTGGATTGCCCTGTTTGTCGATCATCAGGCCCGCGTAGAGAAAACCGGTGTAGGTGTTGCCTTCCGCCGCCATGCCTTTCACGGTTGGCCAGATGATACGTTCCATGGTGCGCTGATGAACCTCATCGGTCACTACTGGCGCAGGGGAGTAAGCGCCCATCCCGCCGGTGTTCGGTCCGGTATCTTTATCACCTACGCGTTTGTGATCCTGGCTGGTGGCCATCGGTAGCACATGCTCGCCGTCCACCATCACGATAAAACTCGCTTCTTCGCCATCGAGGAACTCTTCGATAACGATGCGATGACCCGCGTCGCCAAAAGCGTTGCCCGCCAGCATATCGTGAACAGCCGCTTCCGCTTCTTCCAGCGTCATCGCTACGATAACGCCTTTCCCGGCAGCCAGACCGTCAGCTTTAATGACGATTGGCGCGCCTTTCTCACGCAGATACGCCAGCGCAGGTTCTACCTCGGTGAAGTTCTGGTATTCCGCCGTAGGGATCTTATGGCGGGCCAGGAAATCTTTGGTAAACGCTTTCGAACCTTCAAGTTGCGCGGCACCTGCGGTTGGGCCGAAGATTTTCATCCCGGCGGCACGGAAGGTATCGACCACGCCTTTCACCAGCGGCGCTTCCGGGCCGACGATGGTCAGATCTACCTTTTCGTTTTGTGCGAAATCCAGCAGCGCCGGGATATCGGTCACGCCGATGGCGACGTTTTGCAGCGTGGGTTCCAGCGCAGTGCCTGCATTACCCGGAGCAACAAAAACAGTTTCAACCAGCGGCGACTGGGCCGCTTTCCAGGCCAGCGCGTGCTCGCGCCCGCCGTTACCAATCACTAATACTTTCATCTATTGCTCCATTAATGGCGGAAGTGGCGCATGTCGGTGAAGAGCATCGCAATACCGTGTTCATCGGCGGCGGCAATCACTTCGTCATCACGGATAGAACCGCCAGGCTGGATTACGCAGGTCACGCCCGCAGCGGCGGCGGCATCAATACCGTCGCGGAACGGGAAGAACGCGTCAGAAGCCATCGAGGAACCTTTCACTTCCAGGCCTTCATCGGCAGCTTTAATACCGGCGATTTTCGCGGAGTACACGCGGCTCATCTGGCCCGCGCCAATACCGATGGTCATATTGTTTTTGGCATAGACAATGGCGTTAGATTTCACGAACTTCGCCACTTTCCAGCAGAACAGCGCATCACGCAGTTCCTGTTCGGTCGGCTGGCGTTTGGTGACGACACGCAGTTCTTCCGCACCGACCATCCCCAGATCGCGATCCTGAACCAGCAGACCGCCGTTCACACGTTTGAAATCGAGGCCCGGAATACGTTCGCCCCACTGACCGCAGGTCAGAACGCGTACGTTCTGCTTGGCGGCGGTGATTTTCAGGGCTTCTTCGCTGGCGGACGGCGCAATAATCACTTCGACAAACTGACGAGAAATGATGGCCTGTGCGGTTTCCGCATCCAGCTCGCGGTTAAAGGCAATGATGCCACCGAATGCGGAGGTTGGGTCGGTTTTGTACGCGCGATCGTAAGCATCAAGAAGGGAATTGCCGATAGCCACGCCGCAAGGGTTAGCGTGCTTCACAATCACACATGCCGGCTCGGCGAACTCTTTCACGCACTCCAGCGCCGCATCGGTATCGGCGATGTTGTTATAAGAGAGGGCTTTACCCTGAACCTGGGTTGCGGTGGCAACGGAGGCTTCTTTCACATTCTCTTCTATATAGAAGGCAGCCTGCTGGTGGCTGTTCTCGCCGTAGCGCATATCCTGCTTCTTAATGAAGTTCAGGTTCAGCGTGCGCGGGAAGCGACCGGCAGCTTCTTTGCTTTCACCGTGGTAAGCCGGAACCATGCTGCCAAAGTAGTTGGCAATCATGCTGTCGTAAGCGGCGGTGTGCTCGAAGGCTTTGATGGCGAGGTCGAAACGGGTTGCAAGCGTCAGCGATCCTTCGTTGGCATCCATCTCATTAATAATGGCGTCGTAGTCGCTGCTCTTCACGACGATTGCGACATCTTTATGGTTCTTGGCGGCGGAGCGCACCATCGTTGGGCCACCGATATCAATGTTCTCAACCGCATCTTCCAGCGAGCAGCCTTCACGAGCAACGGTCTGGGCGAATGGATACAGGTTAACAACCACCATATCGATAGGCTGGATCTGATGTTCTTCCATAATGGCATCGTCCTGGCCGCGACGGCCCAGAATGCCACCATGTACTTTCGGATGCAGAGTCTTCACACGTCCATCCATCATCTCCGGGAAACCGGTGTAATCGGAAACTTCGGTCACCGGCAGACCTTTTTCTGCTAACAGACGGGCAGTGCCTCCTGTAGATAGCAGCTCCACACCACGTGCGGAAAGTGCCTGGGCGAATTCGACGATACCGGCTTTGTCAGAAACACTGAGCAGAGCGCGGCGGACTGGACGACGTTGTTGCATGGTAAATCCCCTGGATTTGACTATTACAGAGAGCGTTAGCTGAATTTTTCGCGAAAAACTCAGCTAACGCCCCTAACGGGGCATCCTTATTTTTCGCCAGCATTGTAACGAAAACGTTTGCGCAACGCTCGCGAATTTTTCTCTTTCAATGGTGATCACAATTTTGACAGTGGTTACCGTGGGAAAAATACAGAAATTGCATTGATGATTGTGGATAACTCTGTGTGTAAAAAGGTATAAAGCGGGGTTTTGCTGGGGAATGCAGCAGTCAGTCATTTTTCTGCAATTTTTCTATTGCGGCCTGCGGAGAACTCCCTATAATGCGCCTCCATCGACACGGCGGATGTGAATCACTTCACACAAACAGCCGGTTCGGTTAAAGAGAAAAATCCTGAAATTCAGGGTTGACTCTGAAAGAGGAAAGCGTAATATACGCCACCTCGCGACAGTGAGCTGAAAGCCGCGTCGCAACTGCTCTTTAACAATTTATCAGACAATCTGTGTGGGCACTCGAAGATACGGATTCTTAACGTCGCAAGACGATAAATGAATACCAAGTCTCAAGAGTGAACACGTAATTCATTACGAAGTTTAATTCTTTGAGCATCAAACTTTTAAATTGAAGAGTTTGATCATGGCTCAGATTGAACGCTGGCGGCAGGCCTAACACATGCAAGTCGAACGGTAACAGGAAACAGCTTGCTGTTTCGCTGACGAGTGGCGGACGGGTGAGTAATGTCTGGGAAACTGCCTGATGGAGGGGGATAACTACTGGAAACGGTAGCTAATACCGCATAATGTCGCAAGACCAAAGAGGGGGACCTTCGGGCCTCTTGCCATCGGATGTGCCCAGATGGGATTAGCTAGTAGGTGGGGTAACGGCTCACCTAGGCGACGATCCCTAGCTGGTCTGAGAGGATGACCAGCCACACTGGAACTGAGACACGGTCCAGACTCCTACGGGAGGCAGCAGTGGGGAATATTGCACAATGGGCGCAAGCCTGATGCAGCCATGCCGCGTGTATGAAGAAGGCCTTCGGGTTGTAAAGTACTTTCAGCGGGGAGGAAGGGAGTAAAGTTAATACCTTTGCTCATTGACGTTACCCGCAGAAGAAGCACCGGCTAACTCCGTGCCAGCAGCCGCGGTAATACGGAGGGTGCAAGCGTTAATCGGAATTACTGGGCGTAAAGCGCACGCAGGCGGTTTGTTAAGTCGGATGTGAAATCCCCGGGCTCAACCTGGGAACTGCATCTGATACTGGCAAGCTTGAGTCTCGTAGAGGGGGGTAGAATTCCAGGTGTAGCGGTGAAATGCGTAGAGATCTGGAGGAATACCGGTGGCGAAGGCGGCCCCCTGGACGAAGACTGACGCTCAGGTGCGAAAGCGTGGGGAGCAAACAGGATTAGATACCCTGGTAGTCCACGCCGTAAACGATGTCGACTTGGAGGTTGTGCCCTTGAGGCGTGGCTTCCGGAGCTAACGCGTTAAGTCGACCGCCTGGGGAGTACGGCCGCAAGGTTAAAACTCAAATGAATTGACGGGGGCCCGCACAAGCGGTGGAGCATGTGGTTTAATTCGATGCAACGCGAAGAACCTTACCTGGTCTTGACATACACAGAACTTTCCAGAGATGGATTGGTGCCTTCGGGAACTGTGAGACAGGTGCTGCATGGCTGTCGTCAGCTCGTGTTGTGAAATGTTGGGTTAAGTCCCGCAACGAGCGCAACCCTTATCCTTTGTTGCCAGCGGTCCGGCCGGGAACTCAAAGGAGACTGCCAGTGATAAACTGGAGGAAGGTGGGGATGACGTCAAGTCATCATGGCCCTTACGACCAGGGCTACACACGTGCTACAATGGCGCATACAAAGAGAAGCGACCTCGCGAGAGCAAGCGGACCTCATAAAGTGCGTCGTAGTCCGGATTGGAGTCTGCAACTCGACTCCATGAAGTCGGAATCGCTAGTAATCGTGGATCAGAATGCCACGGTGAATACGTTCCCGGGCCTTGTACACACCGCCCGTCACACCATGGGAGTGGGTTGCAAAAGAAGTAGGTAGCTTAACCTTCGGGAGGGCGCTTACCACTTTGTGATTCATGACTGGGGTGAAGTCGTAACAAGGTAACCGTAGGGGAACCTGCGGTTGGATCACCTCCTTACCTTAAAGAACTGTTCTTTGCAGTGCTCACACAGATTGTCTGATAGAAAGTGAAAAGCAAGGCGTCTTGCGAAGCAGACTGATACGTCCCCTTCGTCTAGAGGCCCAGGACACCGCCCTTTCACGGCGGTAACAGGGGTTCGAATCCCCTAGGGGACGCCACTTGCTGGTTTGTGAGTGAAAGTCGCCGACCTCTGTATCTCAAAACTCACTTACGAGTGATGTTTGAGATATTTGCTCTTTAAAAATCTGGATCAAGCTGAAAATTGAAACGACACACTATTTAAGTGTGTTCGAGTCTCTCAAATTTTCGCAACACGATGGTGTTTTACGAAACATCTTCGGGTTGTGAGGTTAAGCGACTAAGCGTACACGGTGGATGCCCTGGCAGTCAGAGGCGATGAAGGACGTGCTAATCTGCGATAAGCGTCGGTAAGGTGATATGAACCGTTATAACCGGCGATTTCCGAATGGGGAAACCCAGTGTGTTTCGACACACTATCATTAACTGAATCCATAGGTTAATGAGGCGAACCGGGGGAACTGAAACATCTAAGTACCCCGAGGAAAAGAAATCAACCGAGATTCCCCCAGTAGCGGCGAGCGAACGGGGAGCAGCCCAGAGCCTGAATCAGTGTGTGTGTTAGTGGAAGCGTCTGGAAAGGCGCGCGATACAGGGTGACAGCCCCGTACACAAAAATGCACATGCTGTGAGCTCGATGAGTAGGGCGGGACACGTGGTATCCTGTCTGAATATGGGGGGACCATCCTCCAAGGCTAAATACTCCTGACTGACCGATAGTGAACCAGTACCGTGAGGGAAAGGCGAAAAGAACCCCGGCGAGGGGAGTGAAAAAGAACCTGAAACCGTGTACGTACAAGCAGTGGGAGCCTCTTTATGGGGTGACTGCGTACCTTTTGTATAATGGGTCAGCGACTTATATTCTGTAGCAAGGTTAACCGAATAGGGGAGCCGAAGGGAAACCGAGTCTTAACTGGGCGTTAAGTTGCAGGGTATAGACCCGAAACCCGGTGATCTAGCCATGGGCAGGTTGAAGGTTGGGTAACACTAACTGGAGGACCGAACCGACTAATGTTGAAAAATTAGCGGATGACTTGTGGCTGGGGGTGAAAGGCCAATCAAACCGGGAGATAGCTGGTTCTCCCCGAAAGCTATTTAGGTAGCGCCTCGTGAATTCATCTCCGGGGGTAGAGCACTGTTTCGGCAAGGGGGTCATCCCGACTTACCAACCCGATGCAAACTGCGAATACCGGAGAATGTTATCACGGGAGACACACGGCGGGTGCTAACGTCCGTCGTGAAGAGGGAAACAACCCAGACCGCCAGCTAAGGTCCCAAAGTCATGGTTAAGTGGGAAACGATGTGGGAAGGCCCAGACAGCCAGGATGTTGGCTTAGAAGCAGCCATCATTTAAAGAAAGCGTAATAGCTCACTGGTCGAGTCGGCCTGCGCGGAAGATGTAACGGGGCTAAACCATGCACCGAAGCTGCGGCAGCGACACTATGTGTTGTTGGGTAGGGGAGCGTTCTGTAAGCCTGCGAAGGTGTGCTGTGAGGCATGCTGGAGGTATCAGAAGTGCGAATGCTGACATAAGTAACGATAAAGCGGGTGAAAAGCCCGCTCGCCGGAAGACCAAGGGTTCCTGTCCAACGTTAATCGGGGCAGGGTGAGTCGACCCCTAAGGCGAGGCCGAAAGGCGTAGTCGATGGGAAACAGGTTAATATTCCTGTACTTGGTGTTACTGCGAAGGGGGGACGGAGAAGGCTATGTTGGCCGGGCGACGGTTGTCCCGGTTTAAGCGTGTAGGCTGATTTTCCAGGCAAATCCGGAAAATCAAGGCTGAGGCGTGATGACGAGGCACTACGGTGCTGAAGCAACAAATGCCCTGCTTCCAGGAAAAGCCTCTAAGCATCAGGTAACATCAAATCGTACCCCAAACCGACACAGGTGGTCAGGTAGAGAATACCAAGGCGCTTGAGAGAACTCGGGTGAAGGAACTAGGCAAAATGGTGCCGTAACTTCGGGAGAAGGCACGCTGATATGTAGGTGAAGCGACTTGCTCGTGGAGCTGAAATCAGTCGAAGATACCAGCTGGCTGCAACTGTTTATTAAAAACACAGCACTGTGCAAACACGAAAGTGGACGTATACGGTGTGACGCCTGCCCGGTGCCGGAAGGTTAATTGATGGGGTCAGCGCAAGCGAAGCTCTTGATCGAAGCCCCGGTAAACGGCGGCCGTAACTATAACGGTCCTAAGGTAGCGAAATTCCTTGTCGGGTAAGTTCCGACCTGCACGAATGGCGTAATGATGGCCAGGCTGTCTCCACCCGAGACTCAGTGAAATTGAACTCGCTGTGAAGATGCAGTGTACCCGCGGCAAGACGGAAAGACCCCGTGAACCTTTACTATAGCTTGACACTGAACATTGAGCCTTGATGTGTAGGATAGGTGGGAGGCTTTGAAGCGTGGACGCCAGTCTGCGTGGAGCCGACCTTGAAATACCACCCTTTAATGTTTGATGTTCTAACGTAGACCCGTGATCCGGGTTGCGGACAGTGTCTGGTGGGTAGTTTGACTGGGGCGGTCTCCTCCTAAAGAGTAACGGAGGAGCACGAAGGTTGGCTAATCCTGGTCGGACATCAGGAGGTTAGTGCAATGGCATAAGCCAGCTTGACTGCGAGCGTGACGGCGCGAGCAGGTGCGAAAGCAGGTCATAGTGATCCGGTGGTTCTGAATGGAAGGGCCATCGCTCAACGGATAAAAGGTACTCCGGGGATAACAGGCTGATACCGCCCAAGAGTTCATATCGACGGCGGTGTTTGGCACCTCGATGTCGGCTCATCACATCCTGGGGCTGAAGTAGGTCCCAAGGGTATGGCTGTTCGCCATTTAAAGTGGTACGCGAGCTGGGTTTAGAACGTCGTGAGACAGTTCGGTCCCTATCTGCCGTGGGCGCTGGAGAACTGAGGGGGGCTGCTCCTAGTACGAGAGGACCGGAGTGGACGCATCACTGGTGTTCGGGTTGTCATGCCAATGGCACTGCCCGGTAGCTAAATGCGGAAGAGATAAGTGCTGAAAGCATCTAAGCACGAAACTTGCCCCGAGATGAGTTCTCCCTGACTCCTTGAGAGTCCTGAAGGAACGTTGAAGACGACGACGTTGATAGGCCGGGTGTGTAAGCGCAGCGATGCGTTGAGCTAACCGGTACTAATGAACCGTGAGGCTTAACCTTACAACGCCGAAGATGTTTTGGCGGATTGAGAGAAAGATTTTCAGCCTGATACAGATTACATCGACATGTCGAAGAAAGACGTGTTGATAAAACAGAATTTGCCTGGCGGCCTTAGCGCGGTGGTCCCACCTGACCCCATGCCGAACTCAGAAGTGAAACGCCGTAGCGCCGATGGTAGTGTGGGGTCTCCCCATGCGAGAGTAGGGAACTGCCAGGCATCAAATAAAACGAAAGGCTCAGTCGGAAGACTGGGCCTTTTGTTTTATCTGTTGCTTGCCGGTGAACGCTCTCCTGAGTAGGACAAATCCGCCGGGAGCGGATTTGAACGTTGCGAAGCAACGGCCCGGAGGGTGGCGGGCAGGACGCCCGCCATAAACTGCCAGGCATCAGATAAAGCGAAAGGCCATCCGGAAGGGTGGCCTTTTTGCGTTGATGCAGAAAAAATGCCGGATGCGACGCTGGCGCGTCTTATCCAGCCTACGCAGGCACGGTAGGGGGCAGCTTATTCCTCCACATACGCCAGATTCAGCAACGGATACGGTTTCCCCAAATCGTCCACCTCAGAGCGTCCCGTAACCTTAAAACCCACCTTCTTATAGAACCCCACCGCCTGAGCATTTTGTTCATTAACGTTAGTTGTCAGTACCGGTGCCATCGAGAGCGCATGCTTCACCAGCATCCGACCCACGCCGCAGCCGCGCACATCAGGATCGATAAACAGCGCATCCATATGCTGCCCACTTAGCAACATAAACCCAACCGGCTGATCTTGCTCATTAACCGCGACCCACAACGGCGCTTCCGGCAGAAAGGAACGCACCAGCTCTTCCAGCTCGGCCCGATACCCTGCTGATAAAAATTCGTGGGTGGCATCGACAGATCGACACCAAATCGCAACGAGTTCCTCCCCTTCCTCATGCCGTGAGCGGCGAATACTAATAACCATTTTCTCTCCTTTTAGTCATTCTTATATTCTAACGTAGCCTTTTCCTTGAAACTTTCTCACCTTCAACATGCAGGCTCGACATTGGCAAATTTTCTGGTTATCTTCAGCTATCTGGATGTCTAAACGTATAAACGTATGTAAAGAGGTAATCAGGTTATGCCGATTCGTGTGCCGGACGAGCTACCCGCCGTCAATTTCTTGCGTGAAGAAAACGTCTTTGTAATGACAACTTCTCGCGCGTCTGGTCAGGAAATTCGTCCACTAAAGGTGCTTATCCTTAACCTGATGCCGAAGAAGATCGAAACTGAAAATCAGTTTTTACGCCTGCTTTCAAACTCTCCTTTGCAGGTCGATATTCAGTTGTTGCGCATCGATTCCCGCGAGTCGCGCAACACGCCCGCAGAGCATCTGAACAATTTCTACTGCAACTTTGAAGATATACAGGAACAGAACTTTGATGGTCTTATTGTAACTGGCGCGCCGCTGGGTCTGGTGGAGTTTAATGACGTCGCTTACTGGCCGCAGATCAAACAGGTGCTGGAATGGTCGAAAGATCACGTCACCTCAACACTTTTTGTCTGTTGGGCGGTTCAGGCCGCACTCAATATTCTCTACGGCATTCCTAAGCAAACCCGCACTGACAAACTCTCTGGCGTTTACGAGCACCACATTCTCCATCCTCATGCGCTTCTGACGCGTGGTTTTGATGATTCATTTCTGGCGCCACATTCGCGCTATGCAGACTTTCCGGCAGCGTTGATTCGTGATTACACCGATCTGGAGATTCTGGCAGAGACAGAGGAAGGGGACGCATATCTGTTTGCCAGCAAAGATAAGCGTATTGCCTTTGTAACGGGCCATCCCGAATATGATGCGCAAACGCTGGCGCAGGAATATTTCCGTGATGTTGAAGCCGGGCTAACCCCAGATGTGCCGTATAACTATTTCCCGCACAACGATCCGCAAAACAAACCGAGAGCGAGCTGGCGCAGCCACGGCAATTTGCTGTTTACTAACTGGCTCAACTATTACGTCTACCAGATCACGCCATACGATCTGCGTCACATGAATCCAACGCTGGATTAATCTTCTGTGATAGTCGATCGTTAAGCGATTCAGCACCTTACCTCAGGCACCTTCGGGTGCCTTTTTTATTTCCGAAACACCCATCAACAGGTGAATAAATTTTATTCTCATTGTTATCAGTAAGTTAAATGTAATTTAAATTAAAAATGGAAATTGTTTTTGATTTTGCATTTTAAATGAGTAGTCTTAGTTGTGCTGAACGAAAAGCGCACAACGATCCTTCGTTCACAGTGGGGAAGTTTTCGGATCCATGACGAGGAGCTGCACGATGACTGAACAGGCAACAACAACCGATGAACTGGCTTTCACAAGGCCGTATGGCGAGCAGGAGAAGCAAATTCTTACTGCCCAAGCGGTAGAATTTCTGACTGAGCTGGTGACGCATTTTACGCCACAACGCAATAAACTTCTGGCAGCGCGCATTCAGCAGCAGCAGGATATCGATAACGGAATGTTGCCTGATTTTATTTCGGAAACAGCTTCCATTCGTGATGCTGACTGGAAAATTCGCGGAATTCCTGCGGACTTAGAAGATCGTCGCGTAGAGATTACCGGACCTGTTGAGCGCAAGATGGTGATCAACGCACTGAACGCCAATGTGAAAGTCTTTATGGCCGATTTCGAGGATTCGCTGGCTCCGGACTGGAACAAAGTGATCGATGGGCAAATTAACCTGCGCGATGCGGTTAACGGCACCATCAGTTACACCAACGAAGCAGGCAAAATCTATCAGCTCAAGCCAAATCCCGCGGTGTTGATTTGCCGGGTACGCGGTCTGCACTTGCCGGAAAAACATGTCACCTGGCGCGGCGAAGCGATTCCTGGCAGCCTGTTTGATTTTGCGCTCTATTTCTTTCACAACTACCAGGCACTGTTGGCAAAAGGCAGCGGCCCCTATTTCTATCTGCCGAAAACCCAGTCCTGGCAGGAAGCGGCCTGGTGGAGCGAAGTCTTCAGCTATGCAGAAGATCGCTTTAATCTGCCGCGCGGCACTATCAAGGCGACGTTGCTGATTGAAACGCTGCCTGCCGTGTTCCAGATGGACGAAATCCTTCACGCGCTGCGTGACCATATTGTTGGTCTGAACTGCGGTCGCTGGGATTACATCTTCAGCTATATCAAAACGTTGAAAAATTATCCCGATCGCGTCCTGCCAGACAGACAGGCAGTAACGATGGATAAACCCTTCCTGAATGCTTACTCACGCCTGTTGATTAAAACCTGCCATAAACGCGGTGCTTTTGCGATGGGCGGCATGGCGGCGTTTATTCCGAGCAAAGATGAAGAGCGCAATAACCAGGTGCTCAACAAAGTAAAAGCGGATAAATCGCTGGAAGCCAACAACGGTCACGATGGCACATGGATTGCACACCCAGGCCTTGCTGATACGGCAATGGCGGTATTCAACGATATTCTCGGCTCCCGCAAAAACCAGCTTGACGTAATGCGCGAACAAGACGCGCCGATTACTGCCGATCAACTGCTGGCACCTTGTGATGGTGAACGCACCGAAGAAGGTATGCGCGGCAACATTCGCGTGGCTGTGCAGTACATCGAAGCGTGGATCTCAGGCAACGGCTGCGTGCCGATTTATGGCCTGATGGAAGATGCGGCGACGGCTGAAATTTCCCGTACCTCGATCTGGCAGTGGATCCATCATCAAAAAACGTTGAGTAATGGCAAACCGGTAACCAAAGCCTTGTTCCGCCAGATGCTGAGCGAAGAGATGAAGGTCATTGCCAGCGAACTGGGCGAAGAACGTTTCTCCCAGGGGCGTTTTGACGACGCCGCACGTCTGATGGAACAGATCACCACTTCCGATGAGTTAATTGATTTCCTGACCCTGCCAGGCTACCGCCTGTTAGCGTAAACCACCACATAACTATGGAGCATCTGCACATGAAAACCCGTACACAACAAATTGAAGAATTACAGAAAGAGTGGACTCAACCGCGTTGGGAAGGCATTACTCGCCCGTACAGCGCGGAAGATGTGGTGAAATTACGTGGTTCAGTCAATCCGGAATGCACGCTGGCGCAACTGGGCGCGGCGAAAATGTGGCGTCTGCTGCACGGTGAGTCGAAAAAAGGCTACATCAACAGCCTCGGTGCGCTGACTGGCGGTCAGGCGCTGCAACAGGCGAAAGCGGGCATTGAAGCAGTCTATCTGTCGGGATGGCAGGTAGCGGCGGACGCTAACCTGGCGGCCAGCATGTATCCGGATCAGTCGCTCTATCCGGCGAACTCGGTTCCTGCCGTAGTGGAGCGGATCAACAATACTTTCCGCCGAGCCGATCAGATCCAGTGGTCCGCGGGCATTGAGCCGGGCGATCCGCGCTATGTCGATTACTTCCTGCCGATCGTTGCCGATGCGGAAGCCGGTTTTGGCGGTGTCCTGAATGCCTTTGAACTGATGAAAGCGATGATTGAAGCCGGTGCAGCGGCAGTTCACTTCGAAGATCAGCTCGCATCAGTGAAAAAATGCGGTCATATGGGCGGCAAAGTGCTGGTGCCAACTCAGGAAGCTATTCAGAAACTGGTCGCGGCGCGTCTGGCAGCCGACGTGACGGGCGTTCCGACCCTGCTGGTTGCACGTACCGATGCCGATGCGGCGGATCTGATCACCTCCGATTGCGACCCGTATGATAGCGAATTTATTACCGGCGAGCGCACCAACGAAGGTTTCTTCCGTACTCATGCAGGTATTGAACAAGCGATCAGCCGCGGCCTGGCGTATGCGCCGTATGCTGACCTGGTATGGTGTGAAACCTCCACGCCAGACCTGGAACTGGCGCGTCGCTTTGCGGAAGCCATCCACGCGAAATATCCGGGTAAACTGCTGGCTTATAACTGCTCGCCGTCGTTCAACTGGCAGAAAAACCTCGACGACAAAACTATTGCCAGCTTCCAGCAGCAGCTGTCGGATATGGGTTACAAGTTCCAGTTCATCACCCTGGCAGGCATCCACAGCATGTGGTTCAACATGTTCGACCTGGCAAACGCCTATGCGCAGGGCGAGGGCATGAAGCATTACGTTGAGAAAGTGCAGCAGCCGGAATTCGCTGCCGCGAAAGATGGCTACACCTTCGTATCTCACCAGCAGGAAGTGGGTACAGGTTACTTCGATAAAGTGACGACCATTATTCAGGGCGGCACGTCTTCAGTTACCGCGCTGACCGGCTCCACCGAAGAATCGCAGTTCTAAGCAACCTACAAACGTTGCTGACTGTAGGCCGGATAAGGCGTTTACGCCGCATCCGGCAATCAACGCCTGATGCGACGCTTGCGCGTCTTATCATGCCTACAAAGTTGCTGACTGTAGGCCGGATAAGGCGTTCACGCCGCATCCGGCAATCAGCGCCTGATGCGACGCAGACGCGTCTTATCAGGCCTACAAATGTTGCTGACTGTAGGCCGGATAAGGCGTTTACGCCGCATCCGGCAATCAACGCCTGATGCGACGCTTGCGCGTCTTATCATGCCTACAAATGTTGCTGACTGTAGGCCGGATAAGGTGTTCACGCCGCATCCGGCAATGAGCGCCTGGTGCGACGCTTGCGCGTCTTATCCGGCAATTCTCTGCTCCCGATGAGGGCAATAAATGCCGCGTGGCCTGGAATTATTGATTGCACAAACCATTTTGCAAGGTTTCGACGCTCAGTATGGTCGATTCCTCGAAGTGACTTCCGGGGCGCAGCAGCGTTTCGAACAGGCCGACTGGCACGCTGTCCAGCAGGCGATGAAAAACCGTATCCATCTTTACGATCATCACGTTGGTCTGGTCGTGGAGCAACTGCGCTGTATTACTAACGGCCAAAGCACGGACGCGGCATTTTTACTACGTGTTAAAGAGCATTACACCCGGCTGTTGCCGGATTACCCGCGCTTCGAGATTGCGGAGAGCTTTTTTAACTCCGTGTACTGTCGGTTATTTGACCACCGCTCGCTTACTCCCGAGCGGCTTTTTATCTTTAGCTCCCAGCCAGAGCGTCGCTTTCGTACCATTCCACGCCCGCTGGCGAAAGACTTTTACCCCGATCACGGCTGGGAATCGCTACTAATACGTGTTATCAGCGATCTGCCGCTGCGCCTGCACTGGCAGAATAAAAGCCGTGATATCAACTACATCGTTCGCCATCTGACCGAAACGCTGGGGACAAACAACCTCGCGGAAAGTCATTTACAGGTGGCGAACGAACTGTTTTACCGCAATAAAGCAGCGTGGCTGGTGGGCAAACTGATCACGCCTTCCGGCACATTGCCCTTTTTGCTGCCGATCCACCAGACGGACGACGGCGAGCTGTTTATTGATACCTGCCTGACGACCACCGCCGAAGCGAGCATCGTCTTTGGCTTCGCGCGTTCCTATTTTATGGTTTACGCGCCGCTACCTGCCGCACTGGTCGAGTGGCTACGGGAAATTCTACCGGGCAAAACGACCGCAGAACTGTATATGGCTATCGGCTGCCAGAAACACGCCAAAACCGAAAGTTACCGTGAATATCTGATTTATCTGCAAGGCTGTAATGAGCAATTTATTGAAGCGCCGGGTATTCGTGGAATGGTGATGCTGGTGTTCACGCTGCCGGGCTTTGATCGGGTATTCAAAGTCATCAAAGACAAGTTCGCGCCTCAGAAAGAGATGTCTGCCGCTCACGTCCGCGCCTGCTATCAACTGGTTAAAGAACACGATCGCGTGGGCCGAATGGCGGACACCCAGGAGTTTGAAAACTTTGTGCTGGAGAAGCGGCATATTTCCCTGGCATTAATGGAATTACTGTTCCAGGAAGCGCCGGAAAAAATCACCGATCTCGGCGAACAGATTGTGATTCGCCATCTCTATATCGAACGGCGGATGGTGCCGCTCAATATCTGGCTGGAACAGGTTGAGGGCCAACAACTGCGCGACGCTATTGAGGAGTACGGCAACGCTATTCGCCAACTTGCCGCCGCCAATATTTTCCCTGGCGACATGTTATTTAAAAACTTTGGTGTCACTCGTCACGGACGCGTGGTGTTTTATGATTACGATGAAATTTGTTACATGACGGAAGTGAATTTCCGCGACATCCCACCGCCGCGCTATCCGGAGGACGAACTTGCCAGTGAGCCGTGGTACAGCGTCTCGCCGGGCGATGTTTTCCCGGAAGAGTTTCGTCACTGGTTATGTGCCGACCCGCGCATTGGGCCACTCTTTGAAGAGATGCACGCCGACCTGTTCCGCGCCGATTACTGGCGAGCGCTACAAAACCGTATCCGTGAAGGGCACGTGGAAGATGTTTATGCGTATCGGCGCAGGCAGCGGTTTAGCGTGCGATTCGTATAAATCAGAGACGAAAAGTCACCGCATACCGCCATACGCCAGCGTGACTTCCTTCGCCGCTTTAATCACCATCGCGCCAAACTCGGTTACGCGATCATCGGTAATACGTGAAATCGGCCCGGAAATCGAAATTGCGGCAAATGGTTCGCGGTGTTCATCGAAAATACACGCTGCAAGGCAACGTAGCCCCAACGCATGTTCTTCATCGTCAAATGAATAGCCACGTTTACGCGTCTGGGCGAGGTCCTCTTTTAAATGCACAGGAGACACCAGCGTCGCGTGGGTATAGGCATGTAACCCTTTGCGATGCAGCAGTTTCGTCACCTGTTCTTCGCTCAGTTGGGCTAAAAAGGCTTTACCGGCACCAGAGGCATGCATCGGTAACTTACCGCCGATAGGGGCTGACATACGCATCAGATGCGTACACTGTACCTGGTCGATAATAATCGCTTCGTGATCGCTATGATCCAGCACCGCCATATTTACTGTTTCGCCAGACTCTTCCATCAGATTGCGCAGAATAGGATGGACAATGGCTAACAAATTACGGCTCTGGAGAAAGCTGCTGCCGACCATAAAAGCATGTGCGCCGATCGCCCAGTGACCCAGTTCGCCAACCTGACGGACAAAGCCCTGTTGTTGCATCGTGGTTAGCAGGCGGTGAGTAGTGGAGTTGGGTAATCCGGCTTGCTGAGCCAGTTCCGTTAGTGCCACACTGCCATTGGATTCGGCAATCCACTCCAGTAATTTCAGCCCACGCGTTAAAGACTGAACCTGTCCAGTCGCGGGTGCGGTGGCAACGGCGGGTTTTCTGCCGCGTTTTGCGGGAATGGGTGCGACCATGACAGCCTCCTTTTTCTGTATCGTGGAAATCATTTTCATTTTTATTGCGGTGTAATGCAATAGTTGCCACACTGATCCGATGAGTTAATGTTGAACAAATCTCATGTTGCGTGGTGGTCGCTTTTACCACTGATGCGTTTATGCCAGTATGGTCTGTTGAATTTTTTTACAGTCTGGGTTGAGCGTGTCGGGAGCGAGTGTGAGCAGCAAAGTTGAACAACTGCGTACGCAGTTAAATGAACGTATTCTGGTGCTGGACGGCGGTATGGGCACCATGATCCAGAGTTATCGACTGAACGAGGCAGATTTTCGCGGTGAACGTTTTGCCGACTGGCCTTGCGATCTTAAAGGTAACAACGACCTGCTGGTTCTCAGCAAACCGGAAGTGATCTCCGCCATCCACAACGCTTACTTTGAAGCGGGCGCAGATATCATCGAAACCAACACCTTCAACTCCACGACTATTGCGATGGCGGATTACCAGATGGAATCCCTGTCGGCAGAAATCAACTTTGCGGCAGCGAAACTAGCGCGTGCCTGTGCTGATGAGTGGACCGCGCGCACGCCGGAGAAACCGCGCTACGTTGCTGGTGTTCTCGGCCCAACCAACCGCACGGCGTCTATATCTCCGGACGTAAACGATCCAGCATTCCGCAACATCACTTTTGACCAGCTGGTGGCGGCTTATCGTGAATCCACCAAAGCATTAGTCGAAGGTGGTGCGGATCTGATTCTGATTGAAACCGTCTTCGACACTCTCAACGCCAAAGCGGCGATTTTTGCGGTGAAAACGGAGTTCGAAGCGCTGGGCGTTGAACTGCCGATTATGATCTCCGGCACCATCACCGACGCCTCCGGCCGCACGCTCTCCGGGCAGACCACCGAAGCATTTTACAACTCATTGCGCCACGCCGAAGCGCTGACCTTTGGCCTGAACTGTGCGCTGGGACCCGATGAACTGCGCCAGTATGTGCAGGAGTTGTCGCGTATAGCAGAATGCTACGTCACCGCTCACCCGAACGCTGGGCTGCCCAACGCCTTTGGTGAATACGATCTCGACGCCGACACGATGGCGAAGCACATCCGCGAATGGGCGGAAGCGGGATTCCTCAATATCGTCGGCGGTTGCTGCGGTACCACGCCACGACATATTGCGGCGATGAGTCGCGCAGTAGAAGGATTAGCGCCGCGCAAACTGCCGGAGATTCCCGTAGCCTGCCGTTTGTCCGGTCTGGAGCCGCTGAACATTGGCGATGACAGCCTGTTTGTTAACGTCGGTGAGCGGACTAACGTCACCGGTTCTGCCAAATTCAAACGCCTGATTAAAGAAGATAAATACAGCGAGGCGCTGGATGTGGCGCGCCAGCAGGTGGAAAACGGCGCGCAGATTATCGATATCAACATGGATGAAGGGATGCTCGACGCCGAAGCGGCGATGGTGCGTTTCCTCAGCCTGATTGCCGGTGAACCGGATATCGCCCGCGTGCCGATTATGATCGACTCCTCAAAATGGGAGGTCATCGAAAAGGGGCTGAAGTGTATTCAGGGCAAAGGCATTGTTAACTCTATCTCAATGAAAGAGGGCGTCGACGCCTTTATCCATCATGCGAAACTGTTGCGTCGTTACGGTGCAGCGGTGGTGGTAATGGCCTTTGACGAACAGGGCCAGGCCGATACCCGCGCACGGAAAATCGAGATTTGCCGTCGGGCGTACAAAATCCTCACTGAAGAGGTTGGCTTCCCGCCGGAAGATATCATCTTTGATCCGAACATTTTCGCGGTCGCAACTGGCATTGAAGAGCACAACAACTACGCGCAGGACTTTATCGGCGCGTGTGAAGACATCAAACGCGAACTGCCGCACGCGCTGATTTCCGGTGGTGTCTCTAACGTCTCGTTCTCGTTTCGTGGTAACGATCCGGTGCGCGAAGCCATTCACGCGGTGTTCCTCTACTACGCTATCCGCAACGGTATGGATATGGGGATCGTCAACGCCGGGCAACTGGCGATTTACGACGACCTGCCCGCCGAACTGCGCGACGCGGTGGAAGATGTGATCCTCAATCGTCGCGACGATGGCACCGAGCGTTTACTGGAACTTGCCGAGAAATATCGCGGCAGCAAAACCGACGATACCGCTAATGCCCAGCAGGCAGAGTGGCGCTCGTGGGAAGTGAATAAACGTCTGGAATACTCGCTGGTCAAAGGTATTACCGAATTTATTGAACAGGACACCGAAGAAGCGCGCCAGCAGGCGGAGCGCCCTATTCAGGTGATTGAAGGCCCGCTGATGGACGGCATGAACGTGGTAGGCGATCTGTTCGGCGAAGGGAAAATGTTCTTGCCGCAGGTGGTGAAATCGGCACGCGTTATGAAGCAGGCGGTGGCGTATCTCGAACCGTTTATCGAAGCCAGCAAAGAGCAGGGTAAAACCAACGGCAAGATGGTGATCGCCACCGTGAAGGGCGACGTCCACGATATCGGTAAAAATATCGTTGGTGTGGTGCTGCAATGTAACAACTACGAAATCGTCGATCTCGGCGTGATGGTGCCTGCGGAAAAAATCCTCCGCACCGCCAAAGAAGTGAATGCTGATTTGATTGGCCTTTCGGGGCTTATCACGCCGTCGCTGGACGAGATGGTTAACGTGGCTAAGGAGATGGAGCGTCAGGGCTTCACCATTCCGCTATTGATTGGCGGTGCGACCACCTCAAAAGCGCACACGGCGGTGAAAATCGAGCAAAACTACAGCGGCCCGACGGTGTATGTTCAGAACGCCTCGCGCACCGTTGGTGTGGTGGCGGCGCTGCTTTCTGACACTCAGCATGACGACTTTGTCGCTCGTACCCGCAAGGAGTACGAAACCGTGCGTATTCAGCACGGGCGCAAGAAACCGCGCACACCGCCAGTTACGCTGGAAGCGGCGCGCGATAACGATTTCGCTTTTGACTGGGAAAGCTACACACCGCCGGTAGCGCACCGTCTCGGCGTGCAGGAAGTTGAAGCCAGCATCGAAACGCTGCGTAATTACATCGACTGGACGCCGTTCTTTATGACCTGGTCGCTGGCCGGGAAGTATCCGCGCATTCTGGAAGATGAAGTGGTAGGCGAAGAGGCGAAGCGGCTGTTTAAAGACGCCAACGACATGTTGGATAAATTAAGCGCCGAGAAAACGCTGAATCCGCGTGGCGTGGTGGGCCTGTTCCCGGCAAACCGTGTGGGCGATGACATTGAAATCTACCGCGACGAAACGCGCACCCATGTGATTAATGTCAGCCATCATCTGCGCCAACAGACCGAAAAAACCGGCTTCGCCAACTACTGCCTCGCTGATTTTGTGGCGCCGAAGCTTTCTGGTAAAGCAGATTACATCGGCGCATTTGCCGTGACTGGTGGGTTGGAAGAAGACGCGCTGGCTGATGCGTTCGAAGCGCAGCACGATGATTACAACAAAATCATGGTGAAGGCCCTTGCCGATCGTCTGGCGGAAGCCTTTGCGGAATATCTCCATGAGCGCGTGCGTAAAGTTTACTGGGGCTATGCGCCGAACGAGAACCTCAGCAACGAAGAGCTGATCCGCGAAAACTACCAGGGCATCCGTCCGGCACCGGGCTATCCGGCCTGCCCGGAACATACGGAAAAAGCCACCATCTGGGAGCTGCTGGAAGTGGAAAAACACACTGGCATGAAACTCACGGAATCTTTCGCGATGTGGCCCGGTGCATCGGTTTCGGGTTGGTACTTCAGCCATCCGGACAGCAAGTACTATGCCGTGGCGCAGATTCAACGCGATCAGGTCGAAGACTATGCCCGTCGTAAAGGAATGAGCGTTACCGAAGTTGAGCGCTGGCTGGCGCCGAATCTGGGGTATGACGCGGACTGATTCACAAATCTGTCACTTTTCCTTACAACAAACAGGGCACTCAATGGGTGCCCTGTCTCTTTATTAATATGAAACACTTATACTGGAATCAGGCTGGAATAATCTTAGCCGGAAAAACGAATGTCAAAAGGCACAGTAAAGATGCCAGTCAGCGTGTTTCCGGTCCTTTGGTCATTCAATTGCTTCAGGAACATATAACGATAAGGAGAACCTGAACTCGTGTTAACGCTGCTTCACCTGCTTTCTGCCGTCGCCCTGTTGGTCTGGGGGACGCATATTGTCCGAACGGGCGTAATGCGCGTCTTTGGTGCACGACTGCGTACAGTCCTTAGCCGGAGTGTCGAAAAGAAGCCGCTCGCCTTTTGCGCGGGGATCGGCGTTACCGCACTGGTACAGAGCAGTAATGCCACCACCATGCTGGTGACCTCGTTTGTCGCCCAGGATCTGGTTGCTCTCGCGCCCGCGCTGGTGATTGTGCTGGGAGCTGATGTCGGGACGGCGCTAATGGCGCGGGTCCTCACCTTCGATTTATCCTGGTTGTCACCACTGCTCATTTTTATCGGCGTGATTTTTTTCCTCGGACGCAAACAGTCACGCGCCGGGCAACTGGGCCGAGTCGGTATTGGTCTTGGGCTGATTTTGCTGGCGCTGGAGTTGATTGTGCAGGCCGTAACGCCGATCACCCAGGCAAACGGCGTTCAGGTGATCTTTGCTTCGTTGACTGGCGATATTCTGCTGGATGCACTGATTGGTGCGATGTTCGCCGTTATCAGCTACTCCAGCCTTGCTGCTGTATTGCTGACCGCTACTTTGACCGCCGCAGGCATTATCTCCTTCCCGGTGGCGCTCTGTCTGGTAATCGGAGCCAACCTCGGTTCCGGCCTGCTGGCGATGCTCAACAATAGTGCCGCCAATGCCGCCGCTCGCCGTGTTGCGATGGGTAGCTTGTTGTTTAAGCTGGTGGGGAGCTTGATTATCCTGCCATTTGTCCATGTTCTGGCTGAATCAATGGATAAACTGCCTTTGCCAAAAGCGGAACTGGTTATCTATTTCCACGTCTTCTACAACCTCGTTCGTTGCCTGGTCATGCTGCCGTTTGTCGATCCAATGGCGCGATTTTGCAAAACGATTATTCGCGATGAACCTGAGTTGGATGCCCATCTGAAACCAAAACATCTGGACGTTAGTGCGCTGGATACTCCGACTCTTGCTCTGGCGAATGCCGCCCGTGAAACACTGCGCATCGGTGACGCGATGGAACAGATGATGGAAGGGCTGAATAAAGTGATGCACGGTGAACCGCGTGAAGAGAAGGAGTTGCGCAAGCTGGCGGATGATATCAACGTCCTCTACACCGCGATTAAACTTTATTTGGCGCGGATGCCAAAAGAAGAGCTGGCGGAAGAAGAGTCGCGCCGCTGGGCGGAGATTATCGAAATGGCTCTCAACCTGGAGCAGGCTTCCGATATCGTCGAGCGCATGGGCAGCGAAATTGCTGACAAATCACTGGCAGCACGGCGGGCATTTTCGCTTGATGGGTTGAAGGAACTGGATGCGCTCTATGAGCAATTGCTCAGTAATTTAAAGCTGGCAATGTCGGTGTTCTTCTCTGGCGATGTCACCAGCGCCCGTCGTTTACGCCGTAGTAAGCATCGTTTTCGCATTCTTAATCGCCGTTATTCCCATGCTCACGTCGATCGCCTGCATCAGCAAAACGTGCAAAGCATTGAAACCAGTTCGCTACATTTAGGCTTACTGGGAGATATGCAGCGCCTGAACTCGCTGTTTTGTTCGGTGGCTTACAGTGTGCTGGAACAGCCGGATGAAGATGAGGGACGGGACGAGTATTAATACCGTGACCCTGTAGGCCTGATAAGACGCGTAAAGCGTCGCATCAGGCACTATGAACAAGATGCCGGATCATGCATCCGGCAATTCACTTAAAAACGGTGACCCGCTTCCAGCGGCACCGCTTCCTCACCAGCTTTAAATACATAAGTGGTATTCGGGCCGCCCAGCGTAGCGTGACCTTTACTTACTGTGATCCAGTTACCTTCCGGCAGGCCAATAATGGTCAGTTCTGGCGCGACGACCAGCAGTTCGCGAATACGCTGCTCGCGCGTTTCCCCTTTATGGCCTTCCGGCAGCGCGTTGGTGAAGTGCGGGTTGATTTGCAGCGGGAACAGATTCAGCGCATCGAAACCTTGCGGATCGACAATCGGCATATCGTTAGTAGTACGGATGGTTGGGCAAGCAAGGTTAGCGCCTGCACTCCAGCCGATATACAGCGCGCCACGTTTTACTACGTCGGCAATGGGTGCCAAAAGCCCGCGTACGCGGCATTCTTTCAGCAACTGGAAAGTGTTGCCGCCGCCGACAATCACGATCTCAGCATTTTCAATCGCGGCAACAGGATCGGCCACGCTATGAATACCGGTGACAGAAACGCCAAGTGGGGCAAGGACCGCAGCCGTTTTGGCCGTATAATCATCCCAGGTTTGCGTTACGCCAGCGAAAGGAATAAACACCGCTGAACGGCGACCTTGCAACTGTTCAGCAATCAACGGCAGCGCATGTTCCAGCCAGGCTTTACCCGGCAGCGTCGAGTTACTCAATAAAAGCAGTTCCATTACTTCTCCGGTTAGTAAGAAATCACGGGAGGCATGCTACCACTGTGATTTTAACCGCTTACTGACATGGCTCACGATGTCGCGCATTGAACCAGGCGTTCTGAGGATAGTTAGCAAACAAGGCGCTGAGCCTGATGACAAACACAGCATTGCCTGATGCGCTACGCTTATCAGGCCTACAAGCTAATTGCAATGCATTGAATTTTCGCGATTTTGTAGGCCGAATAAGGCGTTCGCGCCGCATCCGGCATGAACAACGTGCACTTTGCCACCAATCTGAGCGCCCCTTAAGGCGCTGATGTTTCTTATCCTTCTCGTGCAAATTGTGCCGCTTCAGTAATCAGCCGCGCATCAGGTCGCACACCGGTATACATCGCGAACTGCTCGACGGCCTGTAAAGCAATCACCTCTGCGCCGCTGATCGTCTGCTTATCAAGCCGTTGCGCCAGGCAAATGAGCGGCGTTTCCGGCGGTAATGCCACGACGTCAAAAACGACGCTTGCCGTTGAGATCATCGCTTCGCTGAAGGCCAGCTCATGGCTCTCTTTACCACCGCTCATGCCGACAGGGGTAACGTTAACCAGAATGTCGCAGTCGATTCCTTCTGGCTGCGGTTGCCACTGGAAGCCATACTGCTTCGCCAGCGCCGGGCCGCTCTCGTGGTTGCGGGCGGCGATGATGACATCGGTAAACCCCGCGTCGCGAAAGGCGGCAATGACCGCTTTGCCCATGCCGCCACTACCGCGAATCATCACGCGTGCGGCGCTATTGAGCTGGTGGTGAATAACCAGGTTTTTCACCGCGATGTAGTCGGTGTTAAACCCGGTCAGCCTGCCGTCGTCATTCACGATGGTATTCACTGAGTCAATGATTTTCGCTGACGGATCGATCGCATCGAGAAAGGGCATACAGCTTTCTTTAAACGGCATCGACACGGCACAGCCGCGAATACCTAATGCACGAACACCTTTCACCGCCGCCTCAATATCCTGGGTGGTGAACGCTTTGTAGATGAAATTCAGCCCCAGCTTTTCATACAGATAATTGTGAAAACGCGTGCCGAAGTTGCCGGGGCGACCGGCCAGCGACATGCACAGTTGAGTATCGCGATTAATCATGGCTAATTGCCTCTGCATGAGTGAGCAGATATTGCTCCGCCTCACCGGACCAGATCCCCTGATGACGCGCCAGAATCGCCGCCAGTGCTTGATCCTGAATCTGCGTGAGTGACGTCAGCGGCAGGTCTTTCCCGGTATACACCAGTTTTTTGCCGCCGCCGACGGCAGGCAATTCAAGCGTGGTTTCGCCCGCAGCATTCAGCCCAAGAATATGTGTTACCACTTTTGCGGCCTGCACTTTTTTCTCTTCGATCAGTTTGACCGCCGCACGCATGTCATCGGTATTGCCGCCCGACGTGCCAACGTAATGAGTAAAGGCATAATGCACATCGTAGAAATTAATTGGCGCGCTGAAGTGCTTATCCTGCGGTCCGGCGAAGAAATTCAGACAACCATCTGTCGCCAGCAAGGAAGAGGCGAGAGTCACCAGTCCTTCATTAGACACAAAGACGAAAATATCATCGAAGCCGTGACCGCCACTCAGAGCCATTAACGTATCAAATGCTGCATCGGCGGCATTGAGATAATGAATCAGTGTTTGCGGTTCTGATGGATAGTGCTTGCGCGCATAACTCAATTTGTTGTTGTCGGTATCGGTAATGACGAGCTGCGACGGGTTAACTGGTCCATGTAGCGCATAATCAATCGCCAACAGTCCCATTGGTCCGGTGCCGCCGAGGATCAGTGTGCGCCCTTGCGGGCGAATCCCCATCTTGTGGTTATAGGTGCCTTCCTGAAGATGATAGTTGGCGTTGAACGCGCCGATCACGCAGGAAAGCGGTTCAACCAGCGAGCCTTCAAAGTAGGTTTCGCCGTCGTATGCCAGCAGGCAATCCTGTTCCATAACCTCATTTGGGATAACCACATGTGTGGCTTCACCACCCACCCACGGGAAAGAGTAACCGGGGCAGTCCGGGCGATCCGGCAATTGCAGGTTGGCCTGAATCACATAGCGCTGGCCCGGCTGAAATTTGTGCTGCCACTTTTTACCCACGGCCAGAATATCGCCGCAAAACTCGTGGCCGATGATGATGGGATGGGTTGCCACATCGTCGGGCACTTTTTTGTGGTTTTCGCCCAGATTGGCCTCTTTCCAGGAGGAAAGACACAGGCTGTCGGTGACCACCGTCGCGAGGATTTCATCCTCCTGCATTTCAGGAAGATCAAAGGTTTCCAGGCGTAAATCACGTTTACCATAAAGACGCAGAGCTGTTGTTTTCATAAACCACCTCGTGTTGAACGATGGCCCCGACGGTTGCGCCGGGGCGAAGAATCAGGACAGGAAGCCCAGCGCATTGCCGATAATCCCTAAACCAAACAGGGCGAAAATCAGCCATACCGGGTTAATTTTTTTGTTGAGCAGACGCACCATCAGCAGCGTCAGACCGAGCGCCAGCAAACCAGGACAAAGTTGGTCGAGAATGTTCTGCACGGTCATGGTGACGGTGGAGCCATCGGCGGCAGGCGTTTGTGAAACCACCAACGGCACGTTGATCGACGTCCATTTGGTGACCAGCACGCCCATCACAAACAGTCCGAGAATCGACGCGCCTTCGGTGAGTTTTTGCAGCACATTCCCGCCCATATCGCTGACGATATTCACCCCTTTGCGAAAGCCGAGTTGTAGGCCATACCACTTCATCGCCAGACGCACCGCGTTGAAAATAAAGAAGAACAGCAGCGGGCCGAGAATGTTGCCCGAAAGTGCCAGAGATGCGCCGAGCGCGGCGGTAATCGGGCGCAGCGTTCCCCAGACCAGTGGATCGCCAACCCCTGCCAATGGTCCCATCAGGCCAACTTTGATGCCGTTAATGGTGCCGTCATCAATTTCCGCGCCGTTGGCCCGCGCCTCTTCCATGGCGGCAGTGACGCCGATGACCGGACCACATACGGCTGGTGTGGTATTGAAGAACACCAGGTGTCGCTTGAGCGCCGCAACCTGATCCTCTTTTAATGGGTAGAGTCGCTTGATGGCGGGGATCATGTCGTAACAAAAGCCCAGCCCATGAATGCGTTCAAAGTTGAAGGACGCCTGTTGCAGGTTGGAGCGCAGAAACATGCTCACCAGATCGCTGCGTGTAATTTTTCTCTGTTCCATGATGGCTCCGTTAATCATCAAGTTGGTCAAGGGCGGTGATAGTGGTGGTCTGGGGATGTGGTTCAGCTTTACGCCACTGTGGATTTAACTGGATGTAGAGCAGGGCCATGATTACGCCGACGCCACCGAAAGCCAGCAGACTGAGATCGAGGTAGCCACCTGCGAGGAAACCGAGGAAAAAGAAAGGCATCAAATATTTCACGCCCATCATGCGAAGCACCATGGCGTAACCGACCACCACGATAAAACCGCCAGCAATCTGCAGTCCATGGGTCACAAATTCGGGAATGGCGCTCAGCATATTGCTCACCATATCGGCGCTGACGAACAGCGAGACAATCAGTGCCGGAATCGCAACGCGCAGTGCCTGCACGCCAAGCGCGGAGACATGCAGAATATCGAGAGTGCGAAACCGCGCCTCTTCCGCTGCTTTATCCGCCGCGTGCTGGAACACTACGGTGATGGTACGGGCAAACACCGTCAGCACCTGGCCTGCCGCAGCCACAGGCAACGCGATGGCAATACCGGTGGCGATGCTTTGCTGACCAACGATAACCAGAATGGCGGAGATTATGCTGGCGAGTGCAGAATCCGGAGATTGCGCCGCGCCGACGTTCATCCAGCCGAGAGCTATCAATTCCAGCGTACCACCGAGCATAATTCCGGTTTTTAAATCACCGAGAATTAAACCAATCACCGTACAGGCAATTAACGGGCGATGAGTCTGAAATTCATCCAGCACGCTGCCCATTCCGGCAATACAGGAAAAAAGAAATATGGCAATGATTTGTAGGGTACTTATTTCCATGATTTGTCACCTTTTAAGTGTCGTCATCCCTGCCTGTTAAAGCATATGTACACAGGCGCTATTATTTAATTTGCGACTAACTGTTCTTTTATTTTGTCGATAATATTGATTGAAGGATCTGATGCTACAACGCGTAAATCCAGCGTGACGCCAAGATTATTTAACTCATGAAATGCGTTAATATCATCGTCATCTAATGAAACTGCTTTGGTTAACTGTTTTTTACCGGGTCGCCAGGCCATGCCGCCAATATTCAGGGTGCCGATTTTTACTCCCTGGCGAACCATCGCTAAGGCATCCTGAGGTCGGGTAAAAAGATAAAATACGGTTTCGTCCTGATATTGCGGGTTGTGATACACCGCGACGGCTTTTTCAATATTGACCACGTTAACTTTCATTCCCGGCGGGGCGGCCTGACGCAATAATGTCCGGCGCACTTCATCGTTATACACCTCGTCATTGCAGATAATAATGCGCTGGGCGTTAGCCACTTTCGACCAGACGGTAGTGACCTGGCCGTGGATTAGGCGGTCATCAATGCGGGCGAGCGTAATGTTCATCAGAAATCCTCCTCTGCCGTTGCCAGTTGTTTCCAGACAACGCAGGTTTGCTTTGCGATTTGCGTCAGGTGTTCACACAGTTCATCAACGTTCATGCTGTCCTGGTTATCGACCAGTTCGAGCGCCAGTGGCAGGGAAAGGCCGCTTATCACCCGCAGGTGCGGATTGCACATCGCAAGTGCCGCTGCTGCATTCCACGGGCTACCGCACTGTAAATCCACGGCGATTAGCCACTCGTCATGATTGTGAATGCTCGCTAACTTTTCCAGCTTTGCCACAATGTCTCCGGCGTTCTCGCCGGGCACAAATTCAACTGCCTCGACCCTAGCGTCGCCGTACACCATCTGAACCGATTCCAGCATGGCGCAGGCTAATTTGCCATGGGCGCAAAAAATGGCATTGACCATAAAGCCTCCTTAGCCGCGCGTTTTTCCGCCCGCAATGTTAGTGGTTACTCCGGTGATATAACTGGCGCGTTCAGATAGCAGATAACTAACAAAATCAGCAACTTCTGCTAATTTTCCGGCGCGCCCAATAGGAATGGCGTTTTTGGTATAGCCTTCACGCAGCTGTTCGACGGTGATATTGCGCGTCCACGCCAGCGCCTCTTCATATTCCGGCGTGCGCAGCCCGGTTTTTTCCAGAATCCCCGGCGCGATGCCCACCACGCGGATACCATGTTTACCCAACTCTTTCGACCAGGAGCGCGTGAAGCTATTGAGCGCAGCTTTGGTGGCGGCGTAACAGCTTTGGCCTTCTGAGCCTTCCAGACCGCTTTCCGAGGAAACATTCACAATCACGCCATCGTGTTGTTTTACCATCTGCCGCGCCACCGCCTGCGACATCAGAAAAACGCCTTTCTGGTTGATATTGACCATTTTTTCGAATGCAGCTTCGTTGAGTTCATACTGCCCGGTAGGCGCTTTCTCATCGACCAGTAGACGCGGGAAATTGACCCCGGCGTTATTGACCAGACCGTCGATGCGACCAAAATGCTGAATAATTTCCGCTACCGTATGATTTACCTCTTTGGCGCTGGAAATATCGGTCGGCCAGAACTGATAACCTTTATGACTTTCATATTGACCATCGCCACCGTGAATATCGACCATCTGTACATTCGCGCCTTGTGCTAATAATTCATCCACAATCGCCAGACCAATGCCGGATGCGCCACCGGTGACAATAATGATTTTATCCTGCAAATTTAACCAATTTGGCATAACAGACTCCTGGTTTTAGGTAATAGAGGCCCGCCGTAATTTTCTATTACGGTAAAAATCGGGCAGATTTTTATTTCAGTAATAGTTCAGCTGTGTTGCTATTCGTTACCAGACAATTAATATATTTTCCACGCAGTGCGCCAATAATTCCGCTATATTTCTCTTCACCTATAGCAATACCAATGGAATAACGTGCCTGCTTTAGTTTATTCATTTCGATAGAGAGTGTTTTCTCGCTCATATTCGTTTCGACCATTGCGCCATGAATATCAAAAAAGCGTGAGCAAATATCACCGGCAACCTGACGGGCATTCAGGTCGTCACTCTCTTCGCCGCCATAAAATGCATGCCAGTTGGCGCCATCGCGAATAGCCGGTGAGCCAATCCCCACCAGGGCGACATCCAGATTATCCCAGTAGGCTGAGATGGTTTTAAAGTGCTGAGACTGCATGATCCCATTACGAATTAAGGGGTTATCCAGCAGAGCTGGAAAATCCGCGAGCTGCGATTCCCCTTTCAGCTTTGCCGCCGCGCTGTAGGTTAATGTGTTTACGTGATAGCGGCTTTCGAGTTTACCGGACGGGCCGCCAATAATCGGCACGCAAATTAACTGCCGCGATTGCCCCGCCTGCGGCAAGTTTTCAACCAGTGCGCTCACCGCGCGGCCCCAGGAAAAACCAACAATATCACCAGGTTCCAGCAAACGATCTAACAATTGCGCGCCGTGTAACCCCATTACCGCCAACTGAGCGTCTTCCTCTTCATCGCGCCCTGATACCACCACAGCTTCTTTCAGACCAAACTTTTGCTTCAGTTGCTGCTCCAGCCAGAGGTTTTCGTTGTAGTCATAGTTGATGGCGATGGTGACAATTCCCTGTTCGCGGCCCCGTTTAAGTAAGCGGCTGATGGTGGTCCGATAAATACCCAGTTCGCGGGCGATTTGCGCCTGCGTCATGTCCTGTTCGTAATAGAGTTGGGCAATCTTCACAATCAAACGGATATCGTCACTGTTTTCCATCGCCGCCTCCTGATTTTGCACATTTGTGCAAATATGCTTTTTAACCGCTTGATCTGATATAACTCCATCATGGTGACCTTTAAAAGCGATTTTTCACTCTTTGTTTGGGCTGAAATGGCGCTTTATCTTGCACATTTGTTTCTCTGCGTAGCAGTCATCAGCACAGGTGTGCAGAGATTCGTAATAGGTTGATTATCCTGGTTTTCGCTAGGCAAATTTGCATCAGGCTTCTGGTGACACTTTTGTGATAAAAGGCGCGGCAGATCACATTTAATTTCGACGTTGCCGCATAACCCTGTTTTTCCCCGCTAAGAGGTACGGTATATTCCGCGTTTTACAGGAGAATTTATGCTGCCCGACTCATCAGTCCGTTTAAATAAATACATCAGCGAAAGCGGAATTTGCTCACGCCGCGAAGCGGATCGCTATATCGAGCAAGGCAATGTGTTCCTTAATGGCAAGCGTGCCACCATTGGCGATCAGGTGAAACCCGGCGACGTTGTGAAAGTAAACGGTCAGTTGATTGAGCCTCGGGAAGCCGAAGATTTGGTACTTATCGCCCTGAACAAGCCCGTAGGCATTGTCAGCACCACCGAAGATGGCGAGCGCGATAACATTGTCGATTTCGTTAACCACAGCAAACGCGTGTTCCCGATTGGTCGCCTGGATAAAGACTCCCAGGGGCTGATTTTCCTCACCAATCACGGCGATCTGGTGAATAAGATCCTCCGTGCGGGTAACGATCATGAGAAAGAATATCTGGTGACGGTCGATAAACCGATCACCGAGGAGTTTATTCGCGGCATGAGTGCGGGGGTGCCAATCCTCGGGACAGTGACCAAAAAGTGCAAAGTTAAAAAAGAAGCGCCGTTTGTCTTTCGCATTACGTTAGTGCAGGGGCTGAACCGTCAGATCCGTCGCATGTGCGAGCACTTTGGTTACGAAGTGAAAAAGCTGGAACGTACGCGCATTATGAACGTCAGCTTAAGCGGCATTCCGCTGGGAGAATGGCGCGATTTAACCGACGACGAGCTTATCGATCTCTTTAAGCTCATTGAAAATTCCTCTTCCGAGGCGAAGCCCAAAGCGAAGGCCAAACCGAAAACGGCAGGCATCAAACGCCCGGTGGTGAAGGTAGAAAAAACGGCGGAGAAAGGTGGCCGCCCGGCATCAAACGGCAAGCGTTTCGCCTCGCCGGGGCGGAAGAAAAAAGGTCGTTAATCAGCGTTTGCCGCGCGTCGACGTATTTGCCGACCAACTGAATGACGCTTCAGGATCCGGTTTATAAGCCTGCTTTTTTTTCAACTGGCGGGCTTTTTTCGCTTCAGCCTCACGCTCAACCATTAATTTATCGATGTACTCTTTCTTAATGCTGTTGGTTTCGGCGTTGGTCAGCACGCGACCATGTGCAATACGCGCTCGATCCAGCAGCGTCTTCAGTTCGCGCTGCTCGCGTTCAGTCATCTCTTTTTGAGTAATACGGGGGAGTGCCATGATGGTGCCCTCTGTTAATCGGATAGTTCAGTGTACGGGAATTTACCCCAGAGCAGAATAGGAGAATGAGTCAGGATGTTGTTTTTTGGAAAAAATTATCCATTTGACAGTTTCTTTTAATTCGTGGCTTCAGATCTGGTTGTGATTTTAGGATAAAAAGTAGTATACCGGGCATAAAGCCCGGTATTGTTTTTTTATCACATCAATAGTATTTCTAAAAATAAAACTAGTCGCTAAAATTTTAATTAGATCAATCAAACCAATTGCTAATTACAGTTTCAAACTTGTGAGTGACTTGCCACCATAAATAATTTTCCATGACAAATTGTTTTCCGTGATGGGCAACACTAAGTAAATCAGGATTGTTAAGTGTTTTTTCTATATCCACAGCAATTGTTTCGGGTGTCATCGGTTCTTGCAGGTGATAGCCAGTATCTTTATCTTTTACAAATTCTATCATTCCACCTCGAGTACTCACCAGTACAGGTTTACCTGCGCTCATAGCTTCTATTGCCACCATACAAAATGGCTCCTGAAATTGAGATGGAATAACAACTAAATCAGCTAAAGAATAATATTGATGCATTTCCTCAGGAGTGACACCTCCTAACATATGGCAGTGTGAACCTGGTTGTTTTGCTAATTCTCGAATTTTCTGTTGGTAAATTCCTTTTTCACCCTTACTTTTGCTCGCATAATCTCCGATAACAACCAGTTCTATATCATCACGGGTTCTGATGAGTAGTTCAAACGCTTGTAGAAGTAACATCAATCCTTTTTCAGGAGATATCCTTCCCGCATAAAATATAATCTTCTTGTCAGGGGGGATGTTCAGATCAGATCTGTTTATTTTGGCATGGTGCTTGTCCGTATTATATGGATCTGTTCCATTTGGAACTATAGCGATATCTGCATCAGGAAGAAGCCTTTGATAATAGTCTTTTAAATAGTTACTGGGGACGAGCATTTTGACATTGACATCCATTCCTTTTGGCTCATAAGCGTTATGCATATGCATCACTATTTTTGCATGAGGTGAACGCTCACGAATCTGGCGATATAATTTCATGCTATTATGCACAACGATTACACTGTTATCCGTAATATTGAAATCGTTAGCGACATTCAAAATTCGTTGAGAATAAGGAAAGGGATCTATACGCGTCAATTTCTGAAATATGCGTTTATAAATTCGACCGAATCCGATGCGATGAATTGAACATCGTTCACTGACAGTGGTGATATCAGAATAACCTTCTTCTTTTATACAAACAATTCTATTCGGTATTCTTGTCATCTTAGCAACCTGATAAATCCAGGTTTCTACAGCAGCGGCGCAACGTGGAGGAATGGAAAAAATTGGCGTAACAGTGAAAATTATTTTATCAACCATGACGTATTATCCTTTCTTTTATTACCTTACTTTTCCAGAGGAGTGAGGCAGTAAACATGTGGTTTCCTCGCATCGTCTATGAGGGTACCCAAAGGACAAACTATATTTGAAGTGATTTATAACGCAATATATTTATGTTTAAAAATCGCTTCTTATTCTTCACGTGAATGTTTTGTTTGGGATAATATTTTTTATAAATACGTTATAGCCTAATTATAAATAGCCAAGCGGAATAGTTCTCCATTTTCGGTCAGCCCTTTCGGGGTAAGGCGCAGAGGCCATTCTCTCTGTCTGACCGTGCTTGCATCGGGGAGGTGTACATATAAGCTATTTAGAGTATATAAGGAACCGGGCATTGTGCCCGGTGTTATTTACGGATGGGATTGCCAGCTACTTACTAAGGCATACAAGTGATTTGGTGAGTATCGCCAGCTATCTTTTAATTGCAGGAATTCAGCACAAAACTCACTGCAAAACAGGCGATCGCGCTGTTCTTTATTGCCGGTGATAATTCCTAAGGCTCCGCGCCAGTCATAGCGTTTGCCATCATGTTTACGGAAAAAAGCTTCCACATCCTGAAGATTGGCCTGGAGCGGTAGCATATCCCACTTGTCTGGAGGTAATGGCATTATCTTTCCCCGAACGCCTCGATCGCGCAGAGATGCGGAGTAACAAAGGTAACTCTTTTCGCCATGTACTACGGCTAATTCACAGTGGGAATAACTACCACGTGTGATTTTGCGTGTAAGCCAGTCAGCCAGTCTCGCAATACCCCGGTGCTCTGTTCGGCCCTTATAACAAGCGAGCCAGACAGTGGTTTTACTCATGGTTGCCAGCCTGTGGAGTAATCGTAGTCGAGCACCGCCTGAATATCGTCCAGAGCTTCCACTGCTGCGATATGGCGCTGGGCGTTGGCGAACAAGCGCATATCGTGATCCATTGTTACCGATTCAAACTGGGCAGCGATTTCGTTGGTTAACTCGATCAGACCGTGGTTTTTGGTCTGCCACATTAAACCTGCCGGGATCTGCTTCGCCAGGCCCATTTTGGTTAACGACATCTGCTGGATACGGCTGTTTGTATCACTGTGGAAGTGATGGTTATTGATGATGATGTAGTCTACCGTTATTTCATCTCGTCGATTTTTTATTTCCTGTGTAACCTGGGTCTTGGTATTCTCTAGTGCAATGGTAAATAACGTTTTGTCATATACCCATTTATCATTCTCTAAGATATAAAAGTTATCCGGAGGTGGTGTGGTGATAATTTTGAATGGGTCAAGACATATCCAGCAGATATTATCCTTTAATTTCCATTGCTCATCATTTACTGGTATTACCGAGTCCAGTAACACAACATTTAATAAAGAATCGTCTATCCAGTCAATAACTTCAAAAGTTACTGGATTGTAATATGCATATTGTGTCATATTTTCACCATGATATTTTTACAAAGCCATCTGAGCCGCGTCCGCCGGAAAAAGATGCTGATGTTTGATTATTTGCTGCACTACCACCAGCACCACCGGCACCATAACCAACGGCATTACCTCCGTTAGAAAGGGCTAAACCAATCCCCCCTAGGCCATATAGTGAATTCATTCCATTCCCACCAGGAGCAGAGTGTTGGTCAACCATGGTATTCCCACTACCGTTTCCACCTGTTCCCCCGTAAGCTACGCTGTCAGCAAATGATGAGTTCCCGCCTTGCATGCCATCTGAGGCATGAACATTCCAAAGAATACCTCCAGTTGATCCCATCTTTGATTCTAATTTTCCCCCTTGACCACCTACACCTCCCGCTCCGACAGTGACAGCGTAATTTGTTCCTGGAATGACTGTGACTATTGATAATTTTGTTTCTCCGCATTGACCGCCAAAACCCTGCGTACTATATGGAAAACCAGAGTTGCCTTTTGCGTATCCACCGCCACCGCCACCGCCTCCGCCACCGAGCATTTCTATAAAAAGTAAGGACACCCCATCAGGAACAGTAAACGTTCCATTGGTGGTAAAGAACTGGATGTGAGAATTCGTTGACCTACTATATGCAGCATTAGCCTTATCTATTGCCGCCTTCACCGCGCTCGGTGTCGCCGCCTCCGTCGTACTGTTGCTATCCGTCGCGTTATTAAGCTTCACAATCCCTTTTTGTGTCAGGGTACCATCCGGAACACCCGTAATCTGTCCCCAGGGATGCGTATGACTACCCGCAGCTTTACTATTCGCCAGGTCATACGCCGCCTTAACCGCGCTCGGTGTTGCCGCCTCTGTCGTGCTGTTGCTATTGGTTGCGTTATTAAGCTTCACAATCCCTTTTTGCGTCAGCGTACTATCTGGTATATCAGTAATCTGACTCCAGGTATGACGATGATTTCGAGCCTCAATCATTGCCGCTTTCACCGCTTTTGGCGTAGCCGCTTTGGTTTCGTCATCACTGTCAGTGGCGTTACTCAACTGTGTAAAGCCTTTTTGCGTTAACGTAGCATCAGGATGATTAGTCGAACGCTCATGTTCATCCAGTTGTGAATCAACATAATCCCGTGTTGCCAGTACAATACTGGGGTCAACGGTGAGTGTTACCGCAGCCGTGTTGGACACTTCCATAATGAGACGAATGCAAACTTGCTTACCGCAGCCGCCGGGTAATAGCGGTTTATACGATTCCGGGAATTTACCGATAGCGATCAATTCACCATCAGTATCATAAACGCCAACTTCACGTACATACCAGCCGCCGATATTTTCGGGCAGCACGAGTTCCGCAATTAACCAGTTAGGGTTATTTGGTGCAACTGTTAATGTATTTAAATCACCGCGCCATACTTCATGGCGTAATTTAGTTTGGCTGACGGTGGGTTCATAATATTGTCCTCCGCTGTCGCCAACAGCCATTTTTTGTAGATGAAGCTGTTTTTTATCCGCCAGAGCATTGGCAATTTTTGCCATTCCCCTGTCGGTGAGTAGAGTATAAAACTCATTATCCATAATTACTCCGGGTAAATAGATGTAATTTCAAGGCTCCATTGCCCTGTTCCGTAATAAATCGATGTGTTGTGCTGTACTTCCCGTATCTGGAAAGGTAAAACCGTCGTCAGTTCACCACCATAAAGTGCACAGCCAATAACAGGAATAGCACTTTGGTTAATGATCCAGACGATTAATGCTTCCAGTTTTGAACGTGTGTTTTTATATTCATGAATGAGTTCTACCAAATCATTGAAAAGGTTTTCATCCATACCTTTATCCACCAGCTCTATATCCACCTTAAAAAAATAAGCCCTTCCCCCATATTCAAACCATTCTGAAATAGTTCCGGGTAATGAGAGTATTTCCAGCACCCGCCGCACCGCCCAAATTGTTCCTTTATATTTATGCAGTTCAATGGCTTGTTTAATTAACTCGCGTTTCTCCCGCTCATCGGTGGTAAATAACCAACCTTCCAGCCCCTGAACGTGAAATTGTTCTGCAAGGGCTGGTAATGCCGAAGCATCAACCAGGTCGACCAGATAAACCATCAACGCCGTCAGATCGAGTTGGGCAAAACGCTCGGCGGCGATGTTTGCCAGAATGGAAAAACGCTCATCGCTGGCAAGCGGCGGCGGTGGCAGCAATTTATCCATCGCTGACTCCGGCAATCGTGACGTCTATTGCGGTGCATTCCGCCCACTCATGCGCCTGCAAAATACGTTTTGTAGGCATATTCAGCGCAACGTCATAGACGCCATCGACCTGTAACACTTTGATTATCTGGTTTGGCACAATGTCCTGCCCCAGATGTTTCTGCCGCTGTTGCGTCCAGAGGCTAATCGCTTTACGCGCCGCAGCCAGCGTTGTCTCCTGATCGGCGGTGGTAAACAGCATTAGCTGCGCACGGATCTCATACGGCACTCGAAGAGCGCATTTCGCACTCACTTTGTCGGTCAGCGGACGTTTTTTCTCCTTGCTAACCTCCTGTTCAATTTGCGCGAGCAGTTCCACTCCCGGCAGACCATTCAGCGTTAGCGGGTAGATCTCCACGCAGCCTTCTGGCAATCCCTCGTCCGGCCCCAGTACTGAAACGTCAATAATCGACTGGCTAACAGAAAGCGTATGGAAGCGGTATGCGCCATAGCTGCCCGCATTACTAAAGCTTTCTGGTGCCAGTTGGATACGCTGGCGCAATGCGTCATCGCTCTCTTCACCGCAGCCGCCCGTTGACGCAGTCAGGTTGGTTACGTTGATGTCATAATGACCAATCCTGTCGACCAGTGCGCTAATTTGTGCAGGCTGCCAGCCGTTACCCTGTTCACCTGCTGCGAGGCTGGTGGCAGGAACGGCGATATGCAAACTCCTGGCCGGAAGCAGAACATCTTCATCGGTGGCGAACATCACGCTATCAGAGGCACTGGCCCGCGTCCCCTGGGGAATCAGGATATTGCTGGTATACGCACTGACGACCGAAAACTGCAACGTCGTTTTTGCCGGTTGTGCAGGCAAACGGTGAACGCCCACCAGCTCCCCTAAATAATCCAGCATTGGCGCGCGGGAATACGCGACCAGGTTTTGTTTCGCCGCTTCCTGAATGGCGATGCGTACAAGGTTTTCACGATAGGCAAACAGGTCGATGAGCAACCGCTCAGCCTGTGCAGGATAGAGTTTTTTACCGCTGGCATCTTCGTATTGCGCAATCATCTCACTGGTAATTTGCGCTGGATCGCGGTCAATAAAATTGGGTTCGGCTATCGCCATAACACCTCCGTTGAGTTGATTACGCCGTCAGCGGCGCGCCATTGCACACGTAACGTCAGATGTTCACCGTCGATTACAGGTGTCACCTTCAGCAACCGACAGCGCGGTTCCCACTGGCGAATGGCTTCCACCGACTCCCGTACCACATGCGGGATTGCCCGCTCGATGGGGTAATCGATGTAGTGCCACAAATTGCTGCCAAACAGCGGTCTGTGGGGATCACTGCCGCGCGGTGTACGCAGAATGATGTGTATTGCCTGGTGAATATCATCCAGTCCGCAGACGTATTTTTCAGGCCGCTGCAAGGCCGGTTGCCAGTGCAGCGTTGAGGGTCGTGTTTTTGTGTTCATGAGGGTATTTTCGCCCTGAACGGGCTGCGGGGATATTAAAGCGATTTAGAAAACTGATTGATTAAAAAGAGAAAACCCGCCATCAGGCGGGTTAAACGTCAGTGTGAATGGTGGTTGGAGTTGCCACCGCTGTCCTGCAATGCGCCGCTGGCCTGAACGTTGCCGATCACGTTGACATTGCCAGTTATTGTGGCGGCGTTACCGATGCCTCCACTTCCTGCCATCCCGCCAAGCCAGGTGAGTTTTTTCATTACCGTCACGTTACCAGTAAAGGTGCTCATGGGCGCATCTACCGTCACTGCTGCCGCTTTAACATCGACCTTAGTGGCGTCGATGCTGACATCGGTCGCTTTAACATCGACAGTATCGGAAGTCACGATGACCTGTTGGGCTTTAATCTCAACGTTGGGCGATGTCAGGCTGGTACGGTCGATAACCTCAATCACGATTTTCTCGATACCGCCGTTAATCGTCAGCTGGTGCGTGCTGCGGTCATATTCAAACGCTGCGCCATCAGAAAACTGGACGTAACGTTTATCGCGCGAGGCCACAGGCGCGGTGTCAACCGTAGAATAAACTGCGCCCAGCACCACGCCATCTTCACCGTTATTGTCCAGCAGAACTTCCACTTGCTCGCCCATATCCGGTAGCCAGTAGTCTTTATTGTCCTGGGAATTGCGTTGAAGTACCGCAAGCCAGTTGCTCTTCAGATTGTCACACTCCGGAAGCGTGACTCGCACCCGAACGCTGGTTTCGTCAATATCGCTGATAATCCCCGTTTGCCGGGTTACTCCTTTCATATTTCCTCCTTACTGGCTGGTCGCTGGCCCGCGCGACACGTCGATTTCAGTGGTATAGCCGCTGCGCACAAAACTGTGAGTCGATTTATCAATCAGCCACTGACCGGAAAGCACGCCAAAATCGGTCAGTTCAATTTTATTGCCCGCCGTCAGATCCGGGCAGCCCATCATTGTGAGCGTTCCGGTTTGCTGATATTCGTTGTGGCTGTCGAGTGCAGCGTTGGCCTTTGCCTGTGCTGCGCCAACGTCCGTCGCCCGACTGTTCAGTTTTAGCGTGTCGGCACTGGTGCCGACTCCACGGGCAGACGGTTTTTGCTGGCTGTCGTGAGTGTAGATAACCAGTTCTTTTTTCTTACTATTTTGATGCTGTACGGTGGCGTTTTTGTAGATACGGTTAATGGTATCTTTGAAGGTGAAATGCGAAACGTCTTTGCGGTTGATCTTTTTAACCGACGCCAGGCAGCGCAGCGTGGGTAAATGCGAAAAAATCAGCTCTTTGGTGCTCACCTTTACTGCATAGCCATATTCGCAGGCCAGGCGCTTGAGAAATCCAACATCGGTTTCGCCGTACTGTGTCACCCGGTCAATCGTCAGCGGCTCGATTTTGCCCACCAGCTTTAGGCCGTGAGTTTGTGCGATACGGCTGGCGATAGCCGAAAGCGTCGTTTCTTCAAAACCCTGGCTGTTACGGGTGCGCAGCGCCTGATTGACGGAAGTGGCGATGCCATCAATATTTACCGTAGAAGGTGGCGCTGAAATGTCGATTTTATCAATAATATACTGACCACAATCGAGCAGCTTTTCCCCCTGATAACCCATATGCAGCGCCAGCGTATCGCCTTTGCCGGGATACCACTCTTTTATCCAGCGTCCATCAGTGTCATCCAGTGTAATTGCGATGGTATCTGACTCGTTTTTGATGCTGTCGTGGTAACTGATGCTGGTGACATAGGGTGTGATGTCATAAGTGATATCTTTATGCCCATACCAGAGGGTAAAAATGGGCGTGAGTGTGGCAAAGACGCCACCAGTTACGCTTATCTCAGCCATGGTGGGATCTCCGATAAGGTTTTATTGACGGAAATGACCGGAATAATGAGCTGAATACCGGAAGGCAGCACCGGGTAAATGGCGACATGTGGATTGGCGGCGATTATGCGTTCATAAGCCAGCGCATCACCGTAGTAATGCCATGCCAGATTATCCCAGCGTTCGCTGTCGGTGGTGATATGTTCAAGGTATCGCATCACCAGCTCCTCGTAATGGTCGCGGCAGCAAACTGGCTCACTGTGGGAGTGGTTTGTTGTACCGTTGTTCGTGCCTGATCAACCAACGTTGCGGCTTTATCGAACGTCGCTTGGGCGATGCCGCTGGTAATGTCGTCGAAAAGCGCCTGAGCATGGTCAACCAGCGTACTGGCGTCATTGGCGCAGTCCCGGATACCTGGCATGTTACCCAGTAAAGCTTTAATCTGCGCCGACAACGCTTTTGGGAGTCCTGCCAGCGTTTGCAGATCCGTTGGCTGTTTAAACAGGGTTTCGATGGCGTCGATTGTCTTTTTCAATGACGTAATTATCTTTTCACACTTTTCTTTTAACGCTTTGGCCTCTTTAATCATTGCTTTCACTTTTGCCACCGTTTTTTTAATATCTTCAATGGCTTGTGTCAGTTCATCCAGCATCTCTTTGGCCTTACGCATACCTTCTTCAATGGCGTTTAATATCTGATCAAACCAGGACTCCACCATGTCGGGAAAATTGCTCGCCTTTTCCTCAATGTTAGGCTCCTGGGTGGTAATCGCCGGAGGTAAAAGTGGATTTTTAGGATCGCCGGTGTACTCCTGGAGCGACATCGTTCCGTTTTGGGCAATCACATTGCCCCAGGGATCGGTGTGCTGGTGGGTGGCGGTTAGCTCTGTAATTACAAACCAGCCGCGATAATCGCCATTGCCAAATACCAGTGCCATCGCCTTGTGAGCAAGCATGGCTTCACGCAGTCGATTCAGCTCTGTTGTGGGCTGGCAAAACTGGCTGTGCAGGGAAAATTCCAGCGCCAGTATATCCAGCTTATCGCCAATAAACTGCACGCCGGGCTTGCCTTCTATACGGGCATGTGTGGCGTAATCCACGCCCATTGTGCTTTTAAAGCCGTCCCAGAATGTGACAACCTTAAATTCAATCTCTCCTAAAACGGCATACATCAGGCATACCCCCGGCGCTGTTGTTGCGCCATTACGTCGTTAATTATTCTTTCCAGTTCGCGTTTACTCATCGTCAACACGTTCTGAATCTCTTTAGTATTGTTTGGTCCGTTACCCTGCACGGTAATCTGTGGCGAAAAAGTCACCTGGACTTTTCCAGGGGAACGGGAGGGTAGCGTCGCCGGTTTGGTTACGGATTTATCTGGTAAAGAGGTCGACGCGAGTTTTGCGGCAGGCACTGATGACGGCGTTGTCGTTTTGCTGGATGGCGCGAGTTGTTTCCCCACTGGAGGCGTTAAAATCGCACCGGCAACGCCTGGAACAACGGTCGCGGGGGAGACTGAGGCAGAATTAGTGGTGCCTGTAGCAGCCGCAGCCGATCCTTCTGTGCTGATACCCATTGTGGATTTTAGCCAGTCTGGTATGGCGTTTTTGACCTGGTCAATAATGCCTTTCAGAGCGGGAAAAGCATTCATTATGCCGTCAGCCAGGCTACCCAGTATATTGCTGCCGAACTCGCTAAAACTCGCAGGCATCTCAACACCAAACCAATTCATCACTCCGGCAAAGGCGCTGTAGAACAGCCCCAGTGGCGACCAGTCGCAAATCAAACGGCTAATACCAGCAATACCGCCATTAAAGGCCGTTGTGATACGCAGCCAGATGGCGGAAAAGAACCTGGAGATAGGTTCCCAGTTGCGATAAATCAGATAAGCAGCGCCCGCAATCGCAGTGATGACCAGACCAATGGGATTCATCAATAACACCCGGCCTAGCGAGAGAACGGTTCGACCAACCAGTTTCAATGCTCCGAGCAGGCTACGACCAAGCAGTTGCGTTAGCCATTTTGCGCCGCCACCCAATGACTTAACCGCCGATAACACCTTACTCGCTGCGCCGCCGAGCGCCAGACTTGCCCTGACTTTCAGGAAGATATCGACCAGACGAATTAACGGCGAGGCGATGAAGTTCGCGCCCAGCTTTAAAACATTCAGCGCGCCGTTAAACAGCCAAATCGCCCCGACGATTTTCGCAATGTTTTGCACCAGCGCCGGGTGTTCACGTAGCCATGCGCTGAACTGGCGAACAACCGGAGTAAGGCTTTGCGCCAGCTCGCCAATCAGCGGCATTAATTGCAAGCCAATGCTGAGCCATAAATCATTTAACGCCAGCTGTAACGCTTTAGTTTGTTCAATGGGCGAGGCCATCTGCGCAGAAAAGTCAGCGTCAATCAGATTCTTACTGCTGGCTTGCATGGCAGAGGCTTTTAACTGGCGATATTCCTCCATATTCGCCAGCACAGGTGCCAGGAATTCCACTGTTTGCGCATCGCCGAACATTTCGCCCAGATTAAACTGCGTCACCATCGATTGCAGCGCAGTGCTGCGAGCAGATAAATCTTCAATCTTCATGGTGCGTTTGAAGGTGTCGAGGATCGCCGGATTCATCTTCTCAAGCTGCATTTGCACGATATGAGTCATGGCTTCGCTAACACCCATACCGTTTTGCTGATGCTCAAGCAGAGAACCTTGCAGATCAACGCCCTGGCTGGCGAACCAGTTATCGGTTTTTTTCGAAAAGGTGGTTTGCAGAAAGTGGTCGAAATTCTCCGCCGCCGCACTGGCACTGGCCCCGTTTTTTATGGCGATCTGCATGGTGGCGGTCAGTTCAGCCATACCTTCCAGACCCTGAGCGCCGATTTTACCTGCAAATTTCTCTATCCACTGCGTTTGTTCGGCAACGGCAGGCCCACCGCTTTTGCTAATGCCATACATCATGTTTTGCGCGGCGTGGAAATTTTCTGGGGCAATATTCAGTCGATCATGAGTCGCGAGCGCGGCATTCGCCCACGTTTCAGCACTTTCGCGCGTGGCGGTGGCAGCTTTGGCGATCTCCGGCATATAACGGTTGAGATCCTGCATCGACGACAAATTGCCTTCGATCAGCGTTTGGGCTGCGTTCTGTAAGGTGGTCTGCTGCTGGTTAAAATCCATGCTCCAGCCGCGCAGATTAAGGCTGAGCGTCTCGCGGGTTGTAGCATTCATCCCACCTTTGGTCGCCATATTGACCATGTTGTCCTGGAACTCATATGGCAACTTCCAGTCGGGGGCTTCAACATTGAATACCTTGCTAAATTGCCCGGCAAATGTTTGGGTTTTCTCCATTAGATCAGCGCGGTTCCGGCTATTTTCCTCCAGGCGGAGAGCAGAATCGGCAAGTTGCTGCGTTAGTTTGATTACTGTCGCTTGCTGAGAAGAGAGAGCTAACAAAGTTCTGGCGTTGAGTGAGCCGTAACGGGCTATTGCCTGCGTCAACGTCTCATTACGCGCCTGAAGCTGGGTAATAATATCGTTGGCCAAAATTGTTTCTCTTTAATTATTGATAATGGCCCACTGGTTATTTTTCTAAAAAAGGGGCTGGGAAGAAATAAACCTGGCGGGCTTTGAAGAACTCGCAGACATCAGGTCTGCGAGCCATATTCGATCTTTATTTGGTCGCTGGCTTCATCCAGCCAGTTGCTAAAGTCATCTATGGTGAGCGCGTCTATCTCACTGGGTGGAAAGCGAAACCATCTCGCCAGTAGCGCCATTGCCTGCCATAGCTGGGGAGGATTCTGTAACCACGGTAAGCATGGATTGAAATCGTTTCTGCAATGCCTGGTAATCCAGCAAATCCATTTCAGCTAAATCTTCTGGCACCAGTCCGGTCATCGCCGCCATTAGCGGTTCATCCCACTCTTCGGGTTTTTCGCTGATCCGGCGCGCGTTGCGCATATCTTTTACTTTCAGGCGACGTAATTGCAGCGAGTCGATAGTATTTCCTGCTGCCGACGTAAATGGGAACTGTAAGATATAATGCTCTTTCATTTTGTATCCTTATTTATGTTGCGAAGTTCGGGGCCGTAGCCCCGAATAATTAGCCACCGATGTTATTGCGATAGGTACTTAATTGATCCACGCCGTTAACCCGAAAAATATTCGCCATATAATCAAGTTCAAGCAGCGTTTCACCATCGACCACTTGCTTAATATAAGTACAGCCAAAGGCGCTGCTGAATTCCGGGTTTTCATTCTGTTTAAATGTGCCCAGTGGATTCTTTTTAAACATCACGGTTAAATGTGTCACTAACGCTAATTGATTCGCTTTCCCCTGGGAGTTATAGCAATCAATACTGGAGCGGCACTGTAATGCTACCGCCTGCCACGGGTTTGCCGTTTTACGCATTACGTCCTGATAAAAGGAGTTCCATTTAATTTCCCCCTCCAGTTTATCGAAACCAGCCGGGAGTTCGATTTTGCCGACCATACCCAGTGCCTTATGCTCTTGCATAATTAAACTGACATCAGGCAATTTAATTTCGGTTGCACGACCTAAAAGGTTATTACCATCGAGATAAATATTGGCGTTGGTAATACGGTTAATTTGAATTTTTCCAGCCATTAGCTATTGCTCTCCAGAGAGACTAAATATTCAGAAGTAATTTCAGTTTCAAACGTCAGACGTTCCAGCGGCGGCGGCGGGGTGAATTTATAGCTCAGCAATAAATGACCGGCGCTGAGTTCAGCCGGTGAATTTCGTGCCGGATCGTACCAGCACTCAAAGCCAAGCAGTGCGCCGTCGGCAATTAGTTTTCGGCCCCAGGTATTTACCGATTCGGTCAGTGCGTCAATAATTGCCTGATTAATAGGCATATCAATATACTGCTGACTGAAATAACGGATTGACTCATTGATTACATCGCCTGTCCGGCGGACGTTTTCAAAGTTACGCATATGGGTCACGGTAGGCCATGCCGCTGTGCGGTTACCCCACAAGCGCAGACCAGAACCGTAACTATTGAAAATAGTGGTAATGCCGTTTTCGTTGAGCTGATTCACTTCGCTTTGTGGATCATCAATCATTGCGGAAAGCGAACGTTCAATACCGGTAATACCCTGAATTTCCTGGTTTGAGTTGCTCCACCAGAAACCTTTTTCGAGGTCTACTTTGGCACGTAGCCCGGCAGCGCGCGAAGAGAGTGGTTCGAGAACTTCCTGGTTAGTGATGCCATCGTAAACTTTGACGTGTGGGTAACATAAACGCACACGATCAGAGCTGGTATTGAAGTTGATAGCCCCTTGCGAACCGCGTCCAGCCAATACCTGCTGGAATGTCGTCCCAATCGGAGCATCAATGTAGGTAATCGCACCGAGTTTTTCCGCTTGTGCAATCAGCTCAGTAGTTACTGATTTTTGCGTACAAAACACGGGAGCAAGCAGGATTTTGGCGTAGAAACCGTACAGGTTATAGGTGTCCTGAAGGAGTTTCATCCCCGTGCGGTCGCCTGCGGTATTTAGGGCACCGATAATATCGGCTGCGGTGACCTTTGTAGGGTCGCACCAGGAATAATAGGCGCAAACTTTCGCTCCAGGAGGAATGTCGGCTCCTTTACGAGTGATTATGCCTGTTTGTTCATCTACGCTAAATGCTGTGGTGTTAAAGGTTGATGAATTTGATGAAGAGGGCTTTAGTACCACGTTACGCACATTGCGGTGAGCGAGCTTCGCCTGGTTGTTAGCATCAAAAGTGATACTCTCATTGCTGATGCTGGAGCTATGTTTTGCCGGATCCAGCACGTTAATCACCACCACCGTACCGGCACCGTGGTCATAAATCGCCTTCAGTGCCTGTGGGATCGTAAAGTTAGCCAGAGTCGAGCCAAACTGCGCAGCATCGCTTTCAGAAAGACATAATGTTGGTTTATTTACCGGACCACAGGGGGCCGTACCGATTAAAGCGATGACGGCGGATTTTACCGCTTTAACCGGACGAGGGCCGGTTTCAATTTCAATGGTTTCTACACCGTGCAGGTAATTAGCTGCCATGTACAATTTCCTCTACGTTATTTTGTTCTTCCTGAGTGATGACAGGAGTCAGATGATTGCGGGCAATCATGGTTATGACCCACTCGTTGTCTTCTGGCAGATCAATTTCACTGTTCGGCCACAATAAGATTTCTTGTCCGTCGGCAAGGGTGACGCCGCTTGCCGGGCCGTTGTAGATGTATTTCATTCAGTTTCCTCGTAATTAACTTCCGTAAGCAGGGGAAGATCCGTGCTTTCCTGTTCAGCGATAAACAGCGAGCTGGTCGCCATTTCCAGGATGTAGCGGCAGAAACCGCCGCTCTCACCCGTATTAATTTCTTTTTCAAGCCAAAGCAGACGATCGCAATCAGGAAGCTGAAGGCCACCCAATGCTCTGCGTATGCGATCAAGAGCGTTTAACGCGTCACAATTTTTGCCAACAATAACGGTGGCGGTTAAGCGGAGTATTTGCTGTTGCACGATGGCATCACTGCTTTCGGGCGTGGCAAAGAAAGAACCGCTATAATTAATAATCACTGCAACTTGCTGTGTCTGTGGAATATATTTCTGGGCATCCGTAGCTGAAATAAATACGTCCATTTCGGGGTTGTGTTCACGTAATCTGGTCACAACAGAATTCATTACAGATAAAATTTCCATATGGGTTGTACCTTAATTACCGCTCACTTCGTTATCGTTGAAATATATTCTGAAGCAGTGAAGGTGAAGAATCTTTTAATGTAATTTAGAGAAAAAATTGAATGGCTATAAAAAATCCCCACACTTACGTAAAGGTGGGGATGTATTTAATAGCTGCCACGTTGTAACAGCTCGATTTTGCTATATAAGGCATCCAGCTTTGCTTCTAATACTGCTTGCCCACGAAGATAATCTTCTCTGCGGACATAATGCAGCGGAAGCTCGGCACGAAATTCAAGAAACTCTCTTTCCAGTTTCGACCAACTTGTTTCTGATTCCCTGCGGGCATTTTCCAGAGACTCAAAACGCTCATTAAGTCGTTTTTCAATTTGCGCTAACAGCAGTTTTCCGGCAGCAAACATTAATCCAACGAAGGAAAGCATAAGGGAGATCACTTCCCAAAAATCGATACTGAGTTTCATCGGCCCCTCTGATTAGTGAAGACAGCTTGCCTGTCCCCAGAGTAAATAGCGGGCGGCGTGTAGATAGAGGATCATCTTTGGATAGCGACGATTTTCTCGCCAGTTAGCAGCGCTGCGCCCGGCGTTGACTCGCTCGACATGACCAAACCAGCTAGTGGCATCTAACCCTTTGGATGCAGCTAGTTTTTTATCCCGGTTAACCCACCCCTGACCGCCGTTATAGGCGCTTAGGGTAAACGCCATACGCTGACAGTCATTTTTCGCAGAGATGTTTTTCCACAAATGCTGGTCATATTGCACCAGCGCGCGAATCGCCCAGGTTGGGTTATACGGTTTGTTTTCACGCAATTGTGGATACAACTGGCTTATCCATGTCGCTGTAGCAGGCATAAATTGCGCCATACCTTGTGCGCCAACGGGGGAACGTACCATTGGCTGCCAGGCGGACTCCAGGTGTAATTGCCCGGCAAAGTCGGCCACTGGGGCATTCAGCCCCCAGACTTCTCGAGCGGTACGAATTAGTTCGTTTCGCCATGCCAGAGAGGCTCGCGGCGGTTCAGAGGCGTTAAGCGGGAAAAGAACGAAAATAATCATAGACGCGATATATTTCAGCCACATCACTATAGCCCTAAGGCGACGGAAAGACAGACGGCGGCAACGATGATGGCGCGGCGAATCATTGCCGCCGCGCAGCAACGCGGTTCCTTCCAGGGGCTAAAAGAGTCAGGCCGTGCCCAGGGGAACAAACTGCGATCGAGCCAGTATCCCAGCACCGCGGAAAGCGAAACCAGGCTTAGTTTATAAATGACGACCGGGATCTGTGCTGAAGAGGTCCAGCCGATCACGACAAACAGCGCGACGGAAGCGACCAGCCAGCCGGAAAGCCGGGGAAAAGTGACTTTTTTCATACGATATCTCCTGATAAGTGAGCGTTTAGTGTCGTCAGAACCCTCCAGTGAAGAATGAAAAAAGCTTTAATAAATAAGTTTAAAAAATAGATTCTCTATAAATGAACAAGCCCGCTAATAAATCGACTCATCAATTAAAGAGCAAAAGGTGACCTGGCGAATAAGCGCGTCATTATGCAGGGGAAAGATGATGGTGGATCGTAGGAATAGTCTATAGTTATTTGATTTTTAAAGTTTGTTTAAGAAAGTCAGCTACTGTGAGGGAAACGATCTTTTAACACTACAGGTAAAAATAATACTGTATACGTATACAGTATAGTGTAAAATGATACTCCTGTTGACAAGAAACATAATGCAAACAATATATTTATTTCGTGAATTTATGGCGTTCATTAATACTAAAAATTTATATTTTGGGTGATTATTTATTTGTTTGTTGAATGTATTGAGTAGCAGTAATGACAACTGCTTAGCGTATATCCGTGGTTTTACACGCATCGGGTCTTATTCAGGATGCAAGATATATGGAGATGAAAAATGATACGAAAATCAAAAGAGATGGCCCGGACACCGGAGATTATTAACGACCTGGCTTTTCATGCATCGCAAGTTCTGATTGAAAGCATCATTCTCGACAGTTCATCGGCAGAAAATGTGGGTTTTGCCATTGCCGACCGAATGATGCGTAACTGGGGCGGACAAAGCATCTATTTCCCTAAGGGGATCTCCGGACGAGCATCGGAGCGTGACTACCAAATCTATAGCGAGTGCGATGGGCGCAACTACGCTGAATTAGCGAAGAAATATAATCTGACGCTGCAATGGATTTATAAGATAGTCAAACGTGTACATACGGAGAAGCAGCAGAGTCGTATGTAGTGGTGATTGCACCGGCATGGCGAGTAGCGATATGGGGTCGCAACTCGCCTGTACTGGTCGTTTACTCAAACAAATTAAAATGCAGTTTCTGCACTACCTGTTCCGCATCTTCGCCCGGCACCAGGAAGCACAGGTTATGACTGGAAGCGCCGTAGCAAATCATGCGAATGTTGAACGGTTCAAGTACGCCAAACACCTCTTTGCCAACACCACAGGCTTTTGACAGGTCGTTACCAATCAGAGCCACCAGCGCCAGGCCTTCTTCCACTTCTACCCGACACAGCGCTGAAAGCTCCATCAGCAGCGATTGTGTCAGCAACGTATCTCCAGTTGACGTTGAACCGGTAGTGTCGAGGGTCAGCGCCACGCTTACCTCCGACGTAGTAATTAAATCCACCGAAATATTATGCCGTGCGAGAATGCCGAAAACTTCCGCGAGGAAGCCGCGAGAATGCAGCATATTCAGGCTATGCAGGGTTAACAGCGTTTGTTTGCGACGCAGAGCCAGCGCACGGAACAACGGCGGATTTTCGGTTTTATTACACACCAAAGTACCGCCAGCACGCGGATCTTTACTTGAACCGACAAACACCGGGATATCGCTGCGAACAGCAGGCAGTAAGGTTGCTGGATGAAGTACTTTGGCGCCAAAGGTTGCCATCTCAGCCGCTTCTTCAAAGGCGATTTCATCAATTCGTTTGGCATCAGGCACGACGCGCGGGTCGGTAGTATAAATCCCCGGCACATCTGTCCAGATATCGACGCGAGCAGCGTTTAACGCTTCTGCCAATAGTGCCGCCGTGTAGTCACTACCGCCGCGACCAAGCGTTGTGGTGCGCCCTTTACTTTCACTGCCAATAAAGCCCTGGGTGATGACTAAACCTTCGCTGAGACGTGGGGTTAGTTGCAGCGCAGACAGTTCCGCCAGTGCAGCAATATCTGGCTCCGCGCGGCCAAAGCGATCGTTTGTGCGCATCACTTTACGCACATCAAACCACTGGGCCTGAACATTGCGCTCACGCAGAATCTCCACAAACAGTAGGGTAGACATCAGTTCGCCGTGGCTGACCAGTTCATCAGTTAGCGCTGGAGAGGTTGCCAGTGCAGCAGCTTCGGCCAGAACGGTAATGTTCTCCAGCAAACGTTCAATCTCTTCACGGATGACGTTCGGGTAACGCAGGCGCTCCAGAATGGCGAACTGAATATTGCGAATGGCATCGAGTTTTTCGAAACGCTCAACCGGTTCCAGACCTTCAGCCAGTGCAACCAACAGATTGGTAATGCCCGCAGAAGCAGAAAGCACAACTAAACGCACATTCACATCAGAAAGCACAATGTCGGCGCTGCGGTTCATGGCGTCGAAATCAGCCACGCTAGTACCACCAAATTTGGAGACAACAATATCGGGCATAACAACCTCGTGTCAGGGAATGAAAGAAGCGACCTTGGCACAAAGGCAAAACAGAAACCGGTGCAGGCGCAGACCGTATTTATAAATAAAAGGTGTAGGGGAGTGTGTCAACGCCGGGATTATGCGGATTATTCATGCAGCGGGCGTGGTCAGAAATTGTGCTTATAACGTCTATACTTTTTATCCTTTTCAGTGGTTAGCTGAGCTAACGGCACTAAAACCATCACATTTTTCTGTGACTGGCGCTACAATCTTCCACAGTCACAATTCTCAATATCAGAAGAGTATTGCTAATGAAAAACATCAATCCAACGCAGACCGCGGCCTGGCAGGCACTACAGAAACACTTCGATGAAATGAAAGACGTTACGATCGCCGATCTTTTTGCTAAAGACGGCGATCGTTTTTCTAAGTTCTCCGCAACCTTCGACGATCAGATGCTGGTGGATTACTCCAAAAACCGCATCACCGAAGAAACGCTGGCGAAATTACAAGATCTGGCGAAAGAGTGCGATCTGGCGGGCGCGATTAAGTCGATGTTCTCTGGCGAGAAGATCAACCGCACCGAAAACCGTGCCGTACTGCACGTGGCGCTGCGTAACCGTAGCAATACGCCGATTCTGGTTGATGGCAAAGATGTTATGCCGGAAGTCAACGCGGTGCTGGCGAAGATGAAAACCTTCTCGGAAGCGATTATTTCCGGTGAGTGGAAAGGTTATACCGGCAAAGCAATCACCGACGTAGTGAACATTGGTATCGGCGGTTCTGACCTTGGTCCGTACATGGTGACTGAAGCACTGCGCCCTTACAAAAACCACCTGAACATGCACTTTGTTTCTAACGTCGATGGCACTCACATCGCGGAAGTGCTGAAAAAAGTAAACCCGGAAACCACGCTGTTCCTGGTAGCATCTAAAACCTTCACTACTCAGGAAACCATGACCAACGCCCATAGTGCGCGTGACTGGTTCCTGAAAGCGGCTGGTGATGAGAAGCACGTTGCGAAACACTTTGCGGCGCTTTCCACCAATGCGAAAGCCGTTGGCGAGTTTGGTATTGATACCGCCAACATGTTCGAGTTCTGGGACTGGGTTGGCGGTCGTTACTCTTTGTGGTCAGCGATTGGCCTGTCGATTGTTCTCTCCATCGGCTTTGATAACTTCGTTGAACTGCTTTCCGGCGCACACGCGATGGACAAGCATTTCTCCACCACGCCTGCAGAGAAAAACCTGCCTGTACTGCTGGCGCTGATTGGCATCTGGTACAACAATTTCTTTGGCGCGGAAACTGAAGCGATTCTGCCGTATGACCAGTATATGCACCGTTTCGCGGCGTACTTCCAGCAGGGCAATATGGAGTCCAACGGCAAATATGTTGACCGTAACGGTAACGTGGTGGATTACCAGACTGGCCCGATTATCTGGGGTGAGCCGGGTACGAACGGTCAGCACGCGTTCTACCAGCTGATCCACCAGGGAACCAAAATGGTGCCATGCGATTTCATCGCTCCGGCTATTACCCATAACCCGCTCTCTGATCATCACCAGAAACTGCTGTCTAACTTCTTCGCTCAGACCGAAGCACTGGCGTTTGGTAAATCCCGCGAAGTGGTTGAGCAGGAATATCGCGATCAGGGTAAAGATCCGGCAACGCTTGACTACGTGGTGCCGTTCAAAGTGTTCGAAGGTAACCGCCCGACCAACTCCATCCTGCTGCGCGAAATCACTCCGTTCAGCCTGGGTGCGTTGATTGCGCTGTATGAGCACAAAATCTTTACTCAGGGCGTGATTCTGAACATCTTCACCTTCGACCAGTGGGGCGTGGAGCTGGGTAAACAGCTGGCGAACCGTATTCTGCCAGAGCTGAAAGATGACAAAGAAATCAGCAGCCACGATAGCTCGACCAATGGTCTGATTAACCGCTATAAAGCGTGGCGCGGTTAATCATCGTGCATGTTTGATGCCGATATGTAGGCCGGATAAGGCGTTCACGCCGCATCCGGCAACCGGTGCCTGATGCGACGCGGTCGCGTCTTATCAGGCCTACAGGTCGATGCCGATATGTACATCGTATTCGGCAATTAATACATAGCACGATTGATTAAATAACCTTAATAACAATGCCGACTATAAGTCGGCATTGTTTTATCAGATAAATCCCCTTGTCTGTGATTTAACGAAAATCATACCGTGAGGTTAATCCTAAAATAGATTTTTAATCGTGGTTGATTTCGGAAAGTACGCAGATTAATTACTTTTTATTTTATTTTAAGTTCATGATTTTTAATCTTATTTATATATAAGTTAAAGCTTATATTTGATATTCATTCCAATTGTCCTAAAACTCCTTCACTAATTCCCCGCGCCGTAATTCGCATGCTTTAGTTGTGTATACTCGATCCCGCCCGAAATGTTTTTGGGTAAATCTCCATTCATTCAATGAAGGGAAATTGTTATGAAAAAAGTTCTGTATGGCATTTTTGCCATATCTGCGCTTGCGGCGACTTCTGCGTGGGCTGCACCTGTACAGGTGGGCGAAGCGGCAGGGTCGGCAGCAACGTCGGTTTCGGCGGGGAGTTCCTCCGCGACCAGCGTCAGCACCGTAAGCTCGGCGGTGGGTGTCGCGCTCGCGGCAACCGGTGGCGGTGATGGTTCTAATACCGGGACCACAACTACCACAACCACCAGTACCCAGTAATAAAGTATGTATCCCCAAAATAATTCGAGTCATCGCATCTGTGGCTTGAAGTATGAAGGGATTTACCATAACCACACTCCGGTGTGGTTATTCTGCCCCTCTGGAGAAGAGTCGTGAAGCGACCTGCACTCATTCTTATCTGCCTGCTATTACAGGCCTGTTCAGCCACGACTAAAGAGCTGGGCAATTCACTGTGGGACAGTCTGTTCGGTACGCCAGGCGTACAACTGACGGACGATGATATTCAAAATATGCCCTACGCCAGCCAGTACATGCAGCTTAATGGCGGGCCGCAGTTGTTTGTGGTGCTGGCCTTCGCTGAAGACGGACAACAAAAATGGGTCACTCAGGATCAGGCCACTCTCGTCACACAACATGGTCGTCTGGTGAAGACTTTGCTTGGCGGCGACAACCTGATTGAAGTGAATAACCTTGCCGCTGACCCGCTGATCAAACCCGCACAAATTGTTGATGGTGCAACCTGGACTCGCACGATGGGCTGGACCGAGTACCAACAGGTACGCTACGCCACCGCACGCTCAGTCTTCAAATGGGATGGCACTGATACCGTCAAGGTCGGCAGCGATGAAACTCCGGTTCGCGTGCTGGACGAAGAAGTCTCCACCGACCAGGCGCGCTGGCATAACCGCTATTGGATCGACAGCGAAGGGCAAATTCGCCAGTCGGAACAGTATCTCGGCGCGGATTATTTCCCGGTGAAAACCACGCTCATCAAGGCGGCAAAACAATGATTAAACAAACTATTGTCGCGTTGCTTTTGAGTGTGGGAGCGTCATCGGTCTTTGCGGCAGGAACCGTCAAGGTGTTCAGCAATGGTAGTGGTGAGGCCAAAACGCTGACGGGCGCGGAGTATTTAATCGATCTGGTAGGCCAACCACGGCTGGCAAACAGCTGGTGGCCCGGTGCGGTCATTAGCGAAGAGCTGGCAACAGCGGCAGCATTGCGTCAGCAGCAGGCGTTGCTGACACGGCTGGCTGAACAGGCCGCAGACTCCAGCGCCGACGATGCCGCCGCCATTAACGCCTTACGCCAGCAAATTCAGGCGTTGAAGGTGACGGGCAGACAAAAAATCAATCTTGATCCTGATATCGTGCGCGTTGCCGAACGCGGTAACCCGCCGTTGCAGGGCAACTACACGCTGTGGGTCGGACCACCGCCGTCCACGGTCACGTTGTTCGGGCTTATCAGCCGTCCTGGCAATCAGCCATTCACTCCCGGTCGCGACGTGGCGAGCTATCTCTCCGGGCAAAGTCTGCTTAGCGGTGCGGATCGCAGCTACGCGTGGGTCGTTTACCCGGACGGACGCACGCAAAAAGCGCCGGTGGCTTACTGGAACAAGCGTCACGTAGAGCCGATGCCCGGCAGCATTATTTATGTTGGCCTCGCGGACTCCGTCTGGAGTGAGACGCCTGATGCCCTTAACGCCGACATTCTTCAGACTCTGACGCAGCGGATACCCCAATAATGAAAAAAAGACATCTGCTTAGCTTACTGGCGCTGGGCATTAGCACAGCTTGCTACGGCGAAACATATCCTGCGCCCATTGGTCCGTCGCAGTCGGATTTCGGTGGCGTAGGATTATTACAAACGCCCACCGCGCGCATGGCGCGGGAAGGGGAGTTGAGTTTGAACTATCGCGATAACGATCAGTACCGTTATTACTCAGCTTCAGTGCAACTCTTCCCGTGGCTGGAAACAACGCTGCGTTATACCGACGTGCGCACCCGGCAGTACAGCAGCGTCGAAGCGTTCTCTGGTGATCAAACGTATAAAGATAAAGCCTTCGATCTCAAACTGCGTTTGTGGGAAGAGAGTTATTGGCTGCCGCAAGTGGCGGTTGGCGCGCGGGATATCGGTGGCACGGGGCTGTTTGATGCAGAATATCTTGTCGCCAGTAAAGCCTGGGGGCCGTTCGATTTTACACTCGGTCTGGGCTGGGGATATCTGGGCACCAGCGGTAATGTGAAAAATCCGCTCTGTTCAGCCAGTGATAAATATTGCTATCGCGATAACAGCTACAAACAGGCGGGATCTATCGACGGCAGCCAGATGTTCCACGGTCCTGCCTCACTGTTTGGCGGCGTGGAATACCAGACGCCCTGGCAGCCACTGCGCCTGAAACTGGAGTATGAAGGCAATAATTATCAGCAGGATTTTGCCGGGAAGCTGGAGCAAAAAAGTAAGTTTAACGTCGGTGCGATTTATCGCGTTACCGATTGGGCCGACGTTAACCTTAGCTATGAACGTGGTAACACCTTTATGTTTGGCGTCACGCTGCGCACCAACTTTAACGATCTGCGCCCGTCTTACAACGATAACGCCCGCCCGCAATATCAACCGCAGCCGCAGGATGCCATTTTGCAGCATTCGGTGGTGGCGAATCAGTTAACGCTGTTGAAATACAACGCCGGACTTGCTGATCCGCAGATCCAGGCGAAAGGCGATACGCTGTATGTCACCGGCGAGCAAGTGAAATATCGTGATTCGCGCGAAGGGATCATCCGCGCCAATCGGATCGTGATGAACGATCTGCCGGATGGGATCAAAACGATCCGTATCACGGAAAACCGCCTTAACATGCCGCAGGTGACGACGGAAACCGATGTCGCCAGCCTGAAAAATCATCTCGCCGGAGAGCCGTTGGGCCACGAAACGACGCTGGCGCAAAAACGCGTCGAGCCAGTGGTTCCAAAGTCCACCGAGCAGGGCTGGTATATCGACAAATCGCGTTTTGATTTCCATATCGATCCGGTGCTGAACCAGTCGGTCGGTGGCCCGGAAAACTTTTACATGTATCAGCTGGGCGTGATGGGAACGGCAGATTTGTGGCTGACGGACCATTTGCTCACCACCGGCAGCCTTTTTGCAAATCTTGCCAACAACTACGACAAGTTTAACTACACCAATCCGCCGCAGGACTCGCACTTACCGCGTGTTCGTACCCATGTGCGCGAGTATGTGCAGAATGATGTCTATGTGAATAACCTGCAAGCCAACTACTTCCAGCATCTGGGCAATGGCTTCTACGGTCAGGTCTACGGAGGTTATCTCGAAACCATGTTTGGCGGTGCGGGGGCAGAAGTGTTGTATCGCCCGCTGGACAGCAACTGGGCGTTTGGTCTGGATGCCAACTACGTTAAACAGCGCGACTGGCGTAGCGCAAAAGATATGATGAAATTCACCGACTACAGCGTGAAAACCGGGCATCTGACCGCGTACTGGACGCCATCTTTCGCCCAGGACGTGTTGGTGAAAGCGAGCGTCGGGCAGTATCTGGCAGGGGATAAAGGCGGCACGCTGGAAATAGCCAAACGCTTTGATAGCGGCGTGGTGGTGGGTGGCTATGCCACGATCACTAATGTTTCGAAAGAGGAGTACGGCGAAGGGGACTTCACCAAAGGCGTGTATGTCTCTGTACCGCTGGATCTCTTCTCGTCTGGCCCGACACGCAGCCGTGCGGCGATTGGCTGGACGCCGCTGACGCGTGACGGTGGTCAGCAACTTGGGCGTAAGTTCCAGTTGTATGATATGACCAGCGACCGTAGCGTAAATTTCCGCTAAGTCATGGGAAAGGTGCCAGTTTTCGCAATCACTGGCACCCTCATTCTTAATGGCCTGTTGAGCCATCAGGAACGCAGTTCACCCCCGGTTTGCGATCTGGTGTGTAAAGGCGAAAACATTCTGTCTTCCTGTCCGTCGATATCGGTTGCAGGTCTGGTTGCCTGAGCGACTGAGCCATCATTGGGCTGGAGACATTGCTTTGCGGTAGGTCGGCTTTATCAGCAGTGCCGAGCGGACCAGCATAAGCAGGAAGAACAGAGACTGATAACAACAAAGCAGCAAAATAAGGCTTCATTTTTACCACCTTTATCAGGTTACGTTTCATTTGTTCCAGAGGAACATTGTCGATTTTTCGCGCTTTACTGGGGGTAGGGAATCACCTGAATGGGTGATTTTTGCATTACCGACTTTGGTGCGGTTTGCCTTGCCGGATGCGCCGCCAGGCGCGGCTTATTCGGCCTACGGGTAGGTACATCCGGCGTTGGTGGAGGCGCGTCCCAAATCCAGGTTGAACAAAACATACACAAAAAATATAGATCTCCGTCACATTTTTACGTTATACAGGAAGCTCGCCACTGTGAAGGAGGTACTGCTATGACGTCACTCTCTCGTCCGCGCGTGGAGTTTATCTCCACCATTTTGCAGACCGTTCTCAATCTTGGCCTGCTGTGTCTCGGCCTGATTTTGGTTGTCTTCCTCGGCAAAGAAACGGTGCATCTGGCTGATGTGCTGTTCGCGCCAGAACAAACCAGCAAATATGAGCTGGTAGAAGGGCTGGTGGTTTATTTTCTCTATTTCGAATTTATCGCGCTGATTGTGAAGTACTTTCAGTCCGGTTTTCACTTCCCGCTACGTTACTTTGTCTATATCGGGATCACCGCCATTGTGCGCTTGATCATCGTCGATCATAAATCGCCACTGGATGTGTTGATCTACTCGGCAGCGATCCTGTTGCTGGTGATCACCCTGTGGTTATGTAATTCGAAACGGTTGAAGCGGGAGTAAAAAAGAGGCGCTCCGAAGAGCGCCGAATAACAGTCACAAGTTAGGATAACGTAAGTTGAGGGTCTAGCGGCATAACATTGGCAGAACAACATCTTTAACCTTTCACACCACCTGCCGTCAGGCCGTTAACCAACCAGCGTTGAGCCAGCAAGAAGACGATGGTGATTGGTAATGCAGACATCACGGCAGCGGCGGCAAAGTCACCCCACAGGTAGTTTTGCGGGTTAAGGTATTGCTGCATCCCCACGGCCAGGGTGTAACTGTTCACGTCACGCAGTAACAACGACGCGACCGGAACTTCGGTAATGGCAGCGATAAACGACAGGATGAACACCACCGCCAGAATCGGTACAGATAATGGCAACAGGACAAGGCGGAAAGCCTGCCACGGTGTCGCACCATCCAGCGCCGCCGCTTCTTCCAGCGAGCTATCGATGGTTTCGAAATAACCTTTAATCGTCCAGACGTGCAGCGCAATCCCGCCCAGGTAAGCAAAGATAACGCCGCCGTGGGTATTCAGACCGATAAACGGAATGTACTCGCCCAAACGGTCAAACAACGCATACAACGCCACCAGTGAGAGTACCGCCGGGAACATCTGGAAAATCAGCATTCCTTTCAGCAGCGTCGCTTTGCCAGGGAAGCGCATACGGGCGAAGGCATAAGCGCAGGTGGTGGAGAGCGCCACAATACCAATCGCGGAAATACCGGCGACCTTTACCGAGTTCCACAGCCACAGCAGTACCGGAAATGGTGGTGGCGTAATGCGGCCATCCGCCTGTTCAACGCTAAAACCTAACGCCAGTTTCCAGTGATCCCACGAGATTTGCTCCGGGATCAGGCTACCGGTCGCGAAGTTCCCCTGGCGCAGCGAGATGGCGACGACCATCAGCAGCGGGAACATAATCGCCGCGATAAAAAGTAGTAGTAGCAGGTGAGTAATAAACAAACGTGCTTTTTGCGATTTCGGTTGGACCATTGCCATTTTTGTTATCTCCCTTAATCAAACTTCATTCGCGTGGCTTTCAGGTTCACTATCGCCAGCGCACCTACCAGCAGGAAGATCAGTGTGGCAATTGCTGCCGCCAGACCGAAGTCCTGACCCCCGCCGCCTTCAAAGGCGATACGGTAGGTGTAGTTAACGAGCAGATCGGTATAACCGGCTGGCGTGGTGGTGCCAAGACGATCCGGGCCACCGTTGGTCAACAGTTGAATCAGCACGAAGTTGTTAAAGTTAAAGGCGAAGCTGGCGATCATTAGCGGTGTGAGCGGCTTAATCAGCAGCGGTAGCGTAATCTTAAAAAAGTTCTGGAACGGACTTGCGCCATCCATCGCTGAGGCTTCATACAGATCGTCCGGAATCGCTTTCAACAAGCCCATGCAGAGGATCATCATGTACGGATAACCCAGCCAGGTGTTGACGATAATCAGCATCGTTCGTGCGGTGGTCGGGTCGCTGAACCAGGCGGGCTTCACGCCAAACAGCGTGCTCAACATCATGTTGATTTCACCAAAGCTCTGGTTGAACAACCCTTTGAAAATCAAAATTGAAATAAACGATGGCACTGCGTAGGGCAGAATCAGCAGGACACGATAGACCGCTTTGCCGCGCAACGCTTCCCACTGCACCAGACACGCCAGCACCATGCCGACCGCCACCGTTAAAAAGACGGTAATAAGTGAGAACACTACGGTCCAGACGAAAATTGCAAGGAACGGTTTTTGGATCCCTTCGTCGGTGAAGACGCGGGTAAAGTTTTTCCAGCCAGTAGTCACGGTATAACCCGGACTGAGTTTTTCGTCACCCCAGTTACCGTCAGCAGTGATGGACTGGTAAAAACCAATCTGGTCGTTTGGACGATATTTTACGCCACTCTGGTTATTGGTCAGCGTACCGTCATCGCCTAATGTGTACAGCGGCTGAGTGCCGGAGAACTGGCGCAGGGAGCTCATCATCACTTTGTTGCCATCCGGCAGAATGGCGGTAATGTTGCTCAGGGCTTGACGATTCTGGGTAATCACGCGCAGATTCGTGCGCTCGCCTTCAGGCTGTGTGGCGCTTTCTTTCAATTGCAGTTTTTGCTCGCCGCCAAATTTGAAAGCGTCTGAGAGATAATTTTTTCCGGTTTCGCCGTCGGTGAGCGCCAGTTGCCACTCATCGCCCGCCGGGTAAAGACCAAAGTTATAGGTTTTGCCTGCTTGCCAGGAGCGATCTAGCAACACTTCCTGCGCACGTTCAAAAGTTAGCTGGTTAGTGCTGCTGTAGTTGGTAAAAGCAATGGCGATGGTGCAGACCAGAGGGAAGAGGACGAATAGCCCCATCCCGGCCATTCCCGGGTAGACATAGCGCCAGGCGTAGGCTTTCCGGTTGGCGAAAATATACAGCCCCGCTGAGCTCAAAATCAGCGTGGTAATGGCGAACAGGTATTCCCCTTGTGCGTACATTAAAACAACAAGGTAACCCACCAGCAGACCGAGCAGACCTAACACTGACCATTTCAGCGCGTCGCTTTGCCACCAATGTTTCTTTTTAATGACATCCATGGGGTTCTTCCTCATTCCAGGACAGATAAGGCGTTTACGCCGCATCCGGCAACAACTGCCTGATGCGACGCTGACGCGTCTTATCAGGCCTACATACGTTTCGGCTTCGTAGGCCGGATAAGGCGTTTACGCCGCATCCGGCAATCAATGCCTGATGCGACGCAGGTGCGTCTTATCAGGCCTACATACGTTTCGGCTTCGTAGGCCGGATAAGGCGTTCACGCCGCATCCGGCAATCAATGCCTGATGCGACGCAGGTGCGTCTTATCAGGCCTACATACGTTTCGTTTTCGTAGGCCGGATAAGGCGTTCACGCCGCATCCGGCATTTCAAGCATTACTTAGTGATACGACCCTGTGCATCTTTCAGCGCGGCATCAACGGTCTGACGACCACTGGCAGCGTTGATTACTGCGGTACGCACGGCATACCAGAAGGCGGACATCTGCGGGATGTTCGGCATGATTTCACCGTTCTTGGCGTTATCCATGGTGGCGGCGATACGTTGATCTTTCGCCAGCTGATCCTGGTAAGACTTCAGCGCCACGGCACCCAGCGGTTTGTCTTTATTCACCGCTTCCAGACCTTCGTCGGTCAGCAGGTAGTTTTCGAGGAACTCTTTCGCCAGCTCTTTGTTCGGACTGGCCGCGTTAATGCCTGCGCTCAGCACGCCAACGAACGGTTTGGACGGTTGTCCCTTGAAGGTTGGCAGCATCGTCACACCGTAGTTCACTTTGCTGGTGTCGATGTTAGACCATGCCCACGGACCATTAATGGTCATCGCAGTTTCACCTTTGTTAAAGGCTGCCTCTGCAATGGAGTAGTCAGTATCCGCATTCATGTGTTTGTTTTTAATCAGATCAACCAGGAAGGTCAGACCCGCTTTCGCGCCAGCGTTATCCACGCCAACGTCTTTCACGTTGTATTTGTCGTTTTCATACTTGAACGCATAACCACCGTCGGCAGCAATCAGCGGCCAGGTAAAGTACGGTTCTTGCAGGTTGAACATCAGCGCGCTCTTACCTTTCGCTTTCAGTTCTTTATCCAGCGCTGGGATCTCTTCCCAGGTTTTTGGCGGGTTCGGCAGCAGATCTTTGTTATAAATCAGCGATAACGCTTCAACGGCAATCGGGTAAGCAATGAGTTTGCCGTTAAAACGCACGGCATCCCAGGTGAACGGATATATCTTGTCCTGGAGCGCTTTGTCCGGGGAAATTTCAGCCAGCAGGCCTGACTGGGCGTAGCCGCCAAAGCGGTCGTGCGCCCAGAAGATGATGTCCGGACCATCGCCAGTTGCCGCAACTTGAGGGAATTTCTCTTCCAGTTTATCCGGGTGCTCAACGGTGACTTTAATTCCAGTATCTTTCTCGAATTTTTTACCGACTTCAGCGAGGCCGTTGTAGCCTTTATCGCCGTTAATCCAGATTACCAGTTTACCTTCTTCAATTTTGGCGAGAGCCGTGGCGGAAAACATCATCGTCGTTAATGCGGATAATGCGAGGATGCGTGCACCTGTTTTTATTTTCATAATCTCTGGTCCTTGTTGGTGAAGTGCTTGTGAAAACACCTATACGGACTCTAGTTTCTTTATACGGCAACCTCTTTCCATCCTCCTTGCCCCTACGCCCCACCTTTGCTTTGTGTGATCTCCATCACAGAAATAGCAGTATTGCGGGTTGGCGCACATAAAATCGCCATGATTTTTGCAAGCAACTTCACGAATTTCCGTACTTTTCATCGGATTAGTATGCAGATGCCTTCTTCTCGTCCTCCCGCCTCCTCCCCCATAAAAAAGCCTGGGGGTGGAGGATTTAAGCCATCAGTCGATCAAGCATAGTCACCGCATCATGAATGTTGCTGTCGATGACAGGTTGTAACGAAGGGAGAAGGGCATGGCGAGCGTACAGCTGCAAAATGTAACGAAAGCCTGGGGTGAGGTCGTGGTATCGAAAGATATCAATCTCGAGATCCACGAAGGCGAATTTGTGGTGTTTGTCGGGCCATCTGGCTGCGGTAAATCAACGTTACTGCGCATGATTGCCGGCCTTGAGACAATTACCAGCGGCGACCTGTTCATCGGTGAGAAACGAATGAACGACACCCCACCAGCCGAACGCGGCGTCGGAATGGTGTTCCAGTCCTATGCGCTCTATCCCCATCTGTCAGTGGCAGAAAACATGTCCTTTGGCCTGAAACTGGCGGGCGCGAAGAAAGATGTGATCAACCAGCGCGTTAACCAGGTGGCGGAAGTACTGCAACTGGCGCACTTGCTTGATCGCAAACCGAAGGCGCTCTCCGGCGGGCAGCGTCAGCGAGTGGCGATTGGTCGAACACTGGTGGCAGAGCCAAGCGTGTTTTTACTTGATGAACCGCTATCCAACCTTGACGCTGCGCTGCGTGTGCAGATGCGTATCGAAATCTCCCGCCTGCATAAACGTCTGGGCCGCACGATGATTTACGTCACCCACGATCAGGTCGAGGCGATGACGCTGGCCGATAAAATCGTGGTGCTGGATGCCGGGCGCGTGGCGCAGGTCGGGAAACCACTCGAACTGTATCACTATCCGGCAGACCGCTTTGTCGCTGGTTTTATTGGTTCGCCGAAAATGAACTTCTTACCGGTAAAAGTGACCGCCGTTGCAATCGATCAAGTTCAGGTTGAGCTGCCGATGCCAAACCTCCAGCAAGTCTGGCTTCCGGTTGAAAGCCACAACGTTCAGGTCGGAGCCAACATGTCACTGGGTATTCGCCCGGAACATCTACTGCCAAGTGATATCGCCGACGTCATCCTTGAAGGTGAAGTTCAGGTCGTCGAGCAACTCGGCAACGAAACCCAAATTCATATCCAGATCCCTTCCATTCGTCAAAACCTGGTGTACCGCCAGTCTGACGTGGTGTTGGTAGAAGAAGGTGCCACATTCGCTATCGGCCTGCCGCCAGAGCGTTGCCATCTGTTCCGTGAAGATGGCACTGCGTGTCGTCGACTGCATCAGGAGCCGGGCGTTTAAGCACCCTACAAAAGACACAAAACCTGTGACAGGTGATGTGAAAAAAGAAAAGCAATGACTCAGGAGATAGAATGATGATTACTCTGCGCAAACTTCCTCTGGCGGTTGCCGTCGCAGCGGGCGTAATGTCTGCTCAGGCAATGGCTGTGGATTTCCACGGTTACGCTCGTTCCGGTATCGGCTGGACAGGGAGCGGCGGTGAACAACAGTGTTTCCAGACTACCGGTGCTCAAAGTAAATACCGTCTTGGTAACGAATGTGAAACTTACGCTGAATTAAAATTGGGACAGGAAGTGTGGAAAGAGGGCGATAAGAGCTTCTATTTCGACACTAACGTGGCCTATTCCGTAGCACAACAGAATGACTGGGAAGCCACCGATCCGGCCTTCCGTGAAGCGAACGTGCAGGGTAAAAACCTGATTGAATGGCTGCCTGGTTCCACCATCTGGGCGGGTAAGCGTTTCTATCAACGTCATGACGTTCATATGATCGACTTCTACTACTGGGATATTTCTGGTCCTGGTGCCGGTCTGGAAAACATCGATGTTGGCTTCGGTAAGCTCTCTCTGGCAGCAACGCGTTCTTCTGAAGCGGGCGGTTCGTCTTCTTTCGCCAGCAACAATATCTATGACTATACCAACGAAACCGCGAACGATGTTTTCGACGTGCGTTTAGCGCAGATGGAAATTAACCCGGGTGGCACATTAGAACTGGGGGTCGACTACGGTCGCGCTAACCTACGTGATAACTATCGTCTGGTTGATGGTGCATCGAAAGACGGTTGGTTATTCACTGCTGAACATACTCAGAGCATCCTGAAGGGCTTCAACAAGTTTGTTGTTCAGTACGCAACTGACTCGATGACCTCGCAGGGTAAAGGTCTGTCGCAGGGCTCTGGCGTCGCGTTTGATAACGAACACTTTGCCTACAACATCAACAACAACGGTCACATGCTGCGTATTCTTGATCACGGTGCGATCTCGATGGGCGACAACTGGGACATGATGTACGTGGGTATGTATCAGGACATCAACTGGGATAACGATAACGGCACCAAGTGGTGGACTGTCGGTATTCGCCCGATGTACAAGTGGACGCCAATCATGAGCACCTTGATGGAGATCGGCTACGACAACGTCGAATCCCAGCGCACTGGCGACAAGAACAATCAGTACAAAATTACCTTCGCACAACAATGGCAGGCTGGCGACAGCATCTGGTCACGTCCGGCTATTCGTGTCTTCGCGACCTACGCCAAGTGGGATGAGAAATGGGGCTATGACTACAACGGTAGTTCCTCTTCCAACCCGAACTACGGTAAAGCCGTTCCGGCGAACTTCGAAGGCGGTAGCTTCGGTCGCGGTGATAGCGATGAGTGGACCTTCGGCGCCCAGATGGAAATCTGGTGGTAATAACAAAGCGTAGGCCGGATAAGGCATTCACGCCGCATCCGGCAACCAGCGCCTGATGCGACGCTGTCGCGTCTTATCAGGCCGACAACTGTTGCCGAATGTAGGCCGGATAAAGTGCTTGCACCGCATCCGGCATAAAAACACGTTGTCATTATCTATAAGGGGCGCAAGCCCCTCTGATTATCGGTTTAGCGCGCTATTGCCTGGCTACCGCTGAACTCCAGATTTTGAGGTGAAAACAATGAAAATGAATAAAAGTCTCATCGCCCTCTGTTTATCAGCAGGGTTGCTGGCGAGCGCGCCTGGAATTAGCCTCGCCGACGTCAACTACGTACCGCAAAACACCAGTGACGCACCAGCTATTCCATCTGCCGCGCTACAACAATTAACCTGGACACCAGTCGAACAATCCAAAACTCAGACTACCCAATTAGCGACTGGCGGCCAACGGTTGAACGTTCCTGGTATCAGTGGTCCGGTTGCGGCATACAGCGTTCCGGCAAACATTGGCGAACTGACCCTAACGCTGACCAGCGAAGTGAACAAACAAACCAGTGTATTTGCGCCAAATGTGCTGATTCTTGATCAGAGCATGACCCCATCAGCCTTCTTCCCCAGCAGTTATTTCACCTACCAGGAACCCGGCGTCATGAGCGCAGATCGTCTGGAAGGAGTGATGCGCCTGACGCCAGCACTGGGACAGCAAAAACTTTATGTTCTGGTCTTTACCACTGAAAAAGATCTCCAGCAGACGACCCAACTGCTCGACCCGGCAAAAGCCTATGCCAAAGGCGTCGGTAACTCGGTGCCGGATATTCCAGACCCGGTTGCTCGTCATACCACCGATGGCCTGCTGAAACTGAAAGTGAAAACGAACTCCAGCTCCAGTGTGCTGGTGGGGCCGCTGTTTGGTTCTTCCGCTCCTGCTCCGGTTACGGTAGGCAACACGGCAGCGCCAGCCGTAGCTGCGCCTGCTCCAGTGTCAGCGAAGAAAAGCGAACCTATGCTCAACGACACGGAAAGTTATTTTAATACCGCGATCAAAAACGCTGTCGCGAAAGGTGATGTTGATAAGGCGTTAAAACTGCTTGATGAAGCTGAACGCCTGGGATCGACATCTGCCCGTTCCACCTTTATCAGCAGTGTAAAAGGCAAGGGGTAATTACGCCCCACAGTGCTGATTTTGCAACAACTGGTGCGTCTTCTGGCGCACCTTTTTTTCTCCCCCCAGTGATTGTTGCGTGATTGTTGCGTATTAGATCACTTAATATGCTTTACATCTCCCGTTATCGCTTTTCTGCGATACAATGCCTTTACGTTATGTAACGGAGAGTTCGGCATGTCACACCCCGCGTTAACGCAACTGCGTGCGCTGCGCTATTTTGCAGAGATCCCTGCGCTGGAACCGCAACTGCTCGACTGGTTGTTGCTGGAAGATTCCATGACTAAACGTTTTGAACAGCAGGGAAAAACGGTGAGCGTGACGATGATCCGCGAAGGATTTGTCGAACAGAATGAAATCCCCGAAGAATTACCGCTGCTGCCGAAAGAATCCCGTTACTGGTTACGTGAAATTTTGCTATGTGCCGATGGGGAACCCTGGCTTGCCGGGCGTACCGTCGTTCCTGTATCAACATTAAGTGGCCCTGAGCTGGCGTTACAAAAATTGGGTAAAACGCCATTAGGACGTTATCTGTTCACATCATCGACATTAACCCGGGACTTTATTGAGATAGGCCGTGATGCCGGACTTTGGGGGCGCCGTTCCCGCCTGCGATTAAGCGGTAAGCCGCTGTTGCTGACTGAACTGTTTTTACCGGCGTCACCGTTGTACTAAGAGGAAAAAAATATGGAGTGGAGTCTGACGCAGAATAAGCTGCTGGCGTTTCATCGCTTAATGCGTACGGATAAGCCAATAGGCGCGTTACTGCTGCTCTGGCCAACGTTGTGGGCGCTGTGGGTGGCGACCCCAGGTGTTCCCCAACTCTGGATTCTGGCGGTGTTTGTCGCTGGCGTCTGGCTGATGCGCGCCGCCGGTTGTGTAGTGAATGACTATGCTGACCGTAAGTTTGACGGTCATGTTAAGCGCACGGCAAACCGACCGCTTCCCAGCGGTGCGGTGACGGAGAAAGAGGCGCGTGCGCTGTTTGTGGTACTGGTGCTAATTTCGTTCTTACTGGTGCTGACGCTGAATACGATGACTATTTTGTTGTCGATTGCCGGACTGGCGTTGGCGTGGGTGTACCCGTTTATGAAGCGGTATACCCATTTACCGCAAGTGGTGCTGGGTGCGGCGTTTGGTTGGTCGATTCCAATGGCTTTTGCCGCGGTGAGTGAATCGGTGCCGTTAAGCTGCTGGCTGATGTTCCTTGCCAATATTCTGTGGGCGGTGGCCTACGACACGCAATATGCGATGGTCGACCGTGACGATGACGTGAAGATTGGCATTAAGTCCACCGCTATCTTGTTCGGCCAATACGATAAGTTGATTATCGGTATTTTGCAGATTGGCGTGCTGGTGCTGATGGCGATTATCGGCGAGTTAAATGGCTTACGCTGGGGATATTATTGGTCAATTCTGGTCGCGGGCGCGCTGTTTGTATATCAACAAAAACTGATTGCCAACCGCGAGCGTGAAGCCTGCTTTAAAGCATTTATGAATAATAACTATGTTGGCCTGGTGCTGTTTTTAGGGCTGGCAATGAGTTACTGGCATTTCTGATGATGTAAAAAAGCCGGATGGTCATGGTCATCCGGCTTTTTTTCTGTGAAAAGCATGCCTGATGCGCTGCGCTTATCAGGCCTACATAACATATCGCAATTTATTGAATTTGCAGGTCATGGTAGGCCGGATACATCTGGCAACTCTCATCAGTTACCCTTCGCCTTGCGTCGCACTCTCAATCGTTAAGCGCACATCGGACGTAATCAACTCCGCCAGCAACTGATAAACCTTCATCGTTTCTGCCGGTTCGGCGTCGCCGCTGTCGCTGATATACCCTTCATCACGCAGCGTCAGCACCAGAGAACTAAACACCGCTTTGTCGAAGAACTCCGGTGCGTTGATGCCGTGAAGCACGGAGAGACGTTGCGCCACGGTGCGGCTCTCTTTCTCCAGCGTACCGCGGTTGATCGACGGGTTGGCGCTCAGCAGCCAGAAAGTGATGGCATAACGTTGCAGCGTTTCGCGCGCGCCTGCGGCAAGCAACTGAAGCGTGCGGGAATGCGCCGGATTGATATGCAGCTCGTCATTTTGCAGTGTAATTAGCCCCTGACGTTGCATTTCATTCGCCAGCGCATCAATAACGCCCGGCAACTCGTCGCGATCCCAGCGCAGGAACAGCTCCGCTTTCAGCATTGGGTAAAGCACATTGACGTGCTCCATCAAAACGTCGCGGGAGATGTGGCGATGCTGGGTGACAATTGCCGCCATCAGCGAAGGCAGCACCAACATATGCGCAATGTTGTTGCGATAGTAGGTCATCAGCACCGCTTGCTCGCGCGGTAGAATGATGATGTCGCCGATAGTATCCTTCTCAACTTCAAACTTGTTCATCTGCAGCGCGTGATCGATAAGCTCGCTGGCGCTGGCTGAAGGAACGGTAGAGTCCGTGGAGTAAGGCACGTTGCGCATTAAATCCAGATAGCAGTTGAGTTGCTCGGTTAACTGCTCGCGGGTGAGTGAGCGCTGACGTGACGCCAGCAGCGCAGTACAGCACAGGTTCATGGCGTTTGCCGCGCCTGCGTTGTTAATGCGAACCATCAGATCGGCAGCAATGTTATTGACCGTCGGCGTTAACCAGGCCGGACGCACCGCTTCGATGGGATCGATAGATTCACGCCAGTCTGGTACATGCTGGTTAAGGTAGGTCATCAACGGCATTGGTTCACCGAAGTTGACATAGCCCTGACCGAGATTACGCAGCTTGCTTAAACCGCGCAGCATCTGCAGCAGGCTCTCTTTCTCTTTCGTCGCGCCGCGCAGTTCTTTGGCGTAAGTACCCACTTCCATGACGTGCTCATAACCGATGTAGATCGGAATCAGCGTAATCGGACGTGTACCGCCACGCAGCATCGCCTGAATGGTCATCGACAGCGTACCGGTTTTCGGGTCCAGCAAACGGCCTGTACGCGAACGACCGCCTTCCACAAAGTACTCGACGGAATAACCACGGCTGAACAGTTCGCCGAGATACTCACGGAAAACCGTAGAATAGAGCTTATTGCCTTTAAACGTGCGGCGAATAAAGAACGCACCCAGACGGCGGAAAATCGGCCCGGCAGGCCAGAAGTTCAGGTTGATCCCGGCGGCGATATGCGGTGGCACCAGCCCCTGGTGATACAGCACGTAAGAAAGCAGCAGGTAGTCCATGTGGCTACGGTGGCATGGCACATACACCAGCTCATGACCGTCGTGGGCCAGCTGACGAACGCGTTCGGCATTATGGACGTTGATGCCCTGATAAAGCCGGTTCCAGGTGAAGCCCAGAATACGGTCAGTCAGGCGGATCATCTCGTAAGAGAAATTCGCCGCAATCTCTTCCATCAGCGCAATCGCGTTCTGCTGCGCTTTTTCATGGGAGATTTTTTTGCTGCGTGCTTCATCTTCTACCGCTTTGGCAATGGCGCGGGAGGCGAGCAGCTTGTTAAACAGATCCTGACGAGCAGGCAGACGTGGACCCACGGCAGCCAGACGTTGACGGGCAAAGTGCATGCGCGCCACGCGTGCCAGTTTCTGAGCGATAGTTTTATCCGTGCCGTGTTCATCCGCCATACGGCGCAGCGAAACTGACGGAGAGAAACGCACAAAACTGTCGCGACCGAGCCATAGCACGGCGAAAAATTTCTGTACGCCGTTGAGCATGCGCAGTGGCGGGTTAACCTCACCTTTTTCACGCCCTGGCGCACGACCAAACATCACCGATACAGGCACCATCTGCACATCCAGATTTGGGTTGCTACGGTGCAGATCGAGATAGTCGTGGAACAGCTTAATAGACTCTTCTTTCGGCGTGTAATAGGTGAAAACACGCGGCCCGCCATGAATAAACACATAGCGCGGCAGTAGCGTACCGTCTACCTCCAGCGGCTCTAATGGATCAGGCAGGTCATGCGCCAGGCACTGGGCGCGCAACGTCAGCAAATCCGCTTTTGAGTTGTACGGTAAAACGTACATAATTGGACGAGAGGTATCGAGCCCCAATTCCGGGGCAGGATCTGCCGGAATAGACTTGCTTTTTACCAGGATGCTTAATGGTAAATTCAGTAATTTGTAGTAAATTCGTGGCCAGCCGGACATAAACGATGTAAAGCCTCTGGTTAATAATGCAAATGCGCGGGAAGGATAGCAGAAAGTCATGGGAAATTCTGTGGTATCCGCTCATGTTTCGCGCGGCGCTACGCTACCGGAATCATCGGATTCAACGGTACACTGATATTGACGCTCATAATGTAAAAAGGTTCTTTCAATGGCCAATAATACCACTGGATTCACTCGAATTATCAAAGCCGCTGGCTATTCCTGGAAAGGTTTACGTGCTGCATGGATCAACGAAGCGGCATTCCGTCAGGAAGGCGTGGCGGTATTGTTGGCGGTGGTCATCGCCTGCTGGCTGGATGTGGACGCGATTACCCGCGTGCTGCTTATTAGCTCCGTCATGTTGGTGATGATTGTGGAAATTCTCAATAGCGCCATCGAAGCGGTGGTTGATCGAATTGGCTCTGAATACCACGAGCTTTCCGGGCGGGCAAAAGATATGGGGTCCGCTGCGGTGCTGATCGCCATTATCGTCGCCGTGATTACCTGGGTCATTCTGTTATGGTCACATTTTGGATAACCCTTCCAGAATTCGATAAATCTCTGGTTTATTGTGTAGTTTATGGTTCCAAAATCGCCTTTTGCTGTATATACTCACAGCATAACTGTATATACACCCAGGGGGCGGAATGAAAGCGTTAACGGCCAGGCAACAAGAGGTGTTTGATCTCATTCGTGATCACATCAGCCAGACAGGTATGCCGCCGACGCGTGCGGAAATCGCGCAGCGTTTGGGGTTCCGTTCCCCAAACGCGGCTGAAGAACATCTGAAGGCGCTGGCACGCAAAGGCGTGATTGAAATTGTTTCCGGCGCATCGCGCGGGATTCGTCTGTTGCAGGAAGAGGAAGAAGGGTTGCCGTTGGTGGGCCGTGTGGCTGCCGGTGAACCGCTTCTGGCGCAGCAGCATATTGAAGGTCATTATCAGGTCGATCCTTCCTTGTTCAAGCCGAATGCTGATTTCCTGCTGCGCGTCAGCGGAATGTCGATGAAAGATATCGGCATTATGGACGGCGACTTGCTGGCAGTGCATAAAACCCAGGATGTGCGTAATGGTCAGGTCGTTGTCGCGCGTATAGATGACGAAGTTACCGTTAAGCGTCTGAAAAAACAGGGTAATAAAGTCGAACTTCTGCCAGAAAATAGCGAGTTTAAACCAATTGTCGTTGACCTTCGTCAGCAGAGCTTCAGCATTGAAGGGCTGGCGGTTGGTGTTATTCGCAACGGCGACTGGCTGTAATCTATCTCTGATACCGCGATGCCGCCTGGCATCGCGGTTTGTTTTTAATCTCTCTTCATCAGGCTTGTCTGCATGGCATTCCTCACTTCATCTGATAAAGCACTCTGGCATCTGGCTTTACCCATGATTTTCTCCAATATCACCGTTCCCTTGCTGGGACTGGTTGATACGGCGGTCATTGGTCATCTTGATAGTCCGGTTTATCTGGGCGGCGTGGCGGTTGGCGCAACGGCGACAAGTTTTCTCTTTATGCTGTTGCTGTTTTTGCGTATGAGCACTACCGGGCTTACTGCACAGGCTTATGGTGCCAAAAATCCTCAGGCATTGGCGCGTGCGCTGGTGCAGCCGTTGCTGTTGGCACTGGGGGCCGGAGCGTTGATTGCGTTACTGCGTACGCCGATTATCGAGCTGGCGCTGCATATTGTTGGTGGTAGCGAAGCTGTTCTGGAACAGGCGCGGCGCTTTCTTGAAATTCGCTGGTTAAGCGCACCGGCGTCGCTGGCGAATCTGGTGCTGCTCGGCTGGTTGCTCGGCGTGCAATATGCCCGCGCGCCAGTGATTTTGTTAGTGGTTGGCAATATCCTCAACATTGTGCTGGATGTCTGGCTGGTGATGGGGCTGCATATGAACGTGCAGGGCGCGGCGCTGGCGACGGTTATTGCGGAATATGCAACATTGCTGATTGGTCTGCTCATGGTGCGTAAAATCCTCATACTACGTGGTATCTCCGGCGAAATGCTGAAAACAGCCTGGCGTGGAAACTTCCGTCGCTTGCTGGCGCTTAACCGCGACATTATGCTGCGCTCACTGCTGCTACAACTCTGTTTTGGCGCAATAACGGTTCTTGGTGCGCGACTGGGGAGCGATATTATTGCCGTCAACGCGGTCCTGATGACGCTACTCACCTTTACTGCCTATGCGCTGGATGGTTTTGCCTACGCGGTTGAAGCCCACTCCGGTCAGGCGTATGGTGCGCGCGACGGTAGCCAGTTACTGGATGTCTGGCGCGCAGCGTGCCGCCAGTCGGGGATCGTGGCATTGTTGTTTTCGGTGGTTTATTTGCTGGCGGGTGAACATATCATCGCGTTGCTAACGTCGTTAACGCAGATCCAGAATCTGGCCGATCGCTACCTAATCTGGCAGGTTATTTTACCGCTGGTGGGAGTCTGGTGTTATCTGCTGGACGGTATGTTTATTGGCGCAACGCGCGCTGCCGAAATGCGCAATAGTATGGCGGTGGCCGCCGCAGGTTTTGCGCTGACGCTCCTTACGCTGCCGTGGTTGGGTAACCATGGTTTATGGCTGGCGTTAACCGTCTTTCTGGCGCTGCGCGGGCTTTCACTGGCGGTTATCTGGCGTCGTCACTGGCGTAATGGAACCTGGTTTTCAGCAACATGACGGTTAAAAGTTCTGAATAAATAATCCTAAGCCAAATTCCTGACTACACTTAATCCCACGTTCAGAAGAAAAGTGAGCGTACACTCATTCACCACCTAACGATGAGGATTTGAATATGAATAAAGACGAAGTCGGCGGTAACTGGAAACAGTTCAAAGGTAAAGTGAAAGAGCAATGGGGCAAACTGACCGATGATGACATGACGGTCATTGAAGGTAAGCGTGACCAGTTAGTGGGTAAAATCCAGGAACGTTACGGTTACCAGAAAGATCAGGCAGAGAAAGAGGTTGATAGCTGGGAAAAACGCCATGATTACCGCTGGTAATTAATCCCTCCTGCCCGACGTGTACAAGGATGTACGCCCTCTTAACGAGGTTTCTTTTTCACCTGAATAGAGTGGTCATGATGGCACTGTTCAGGATGACGACACGCTTCCACTTCTACACATGCTGAACATAATCCATGCGCTTCAATCACATTATGGCGCAGGGCAAAACCCATTTTTGCCGCCAGCGTATGCATGATGTCTTCCACACCTTCCGCACATTCTTCTTTCACTGCGCCGCAGCGATCGCAAATAAACATGGCTGAAGTATGCGTAGGCTGATCGAACAGATGGCACAGCACATAGCTGTTGGTGGATTCAACCTTATGCACAAAACCTTGTTCAAGCAGAAAATCGAGCGCGCGATAAACCGTCGGCGGCTTGGCTTGGGGCTCGGCTTCGCGCAGCAAATCAAGTAGATCGTAGGCGCTGATAGCCCCTTCTTGCAGGCTCATAAGGCGCAGCACTTCGAGACGTTGCGGAGTCAGGCGCACATTACGCTGCGCGCAGAGTTTTTCAGCCTGCGCCAATAACTCTTGCGTTGTGGTCTTTTCCATTGTGCACCTCGAAAGTGGGGTTAAGAATGTCCTTACTTTACCATAATTCTCACTTAAACGCCGACAACCGGGCGTCGAAGCTGCCACATTGCCTGATCGCATATTCGTTATGCTATAGTAGCGCCCCCAATTCATCAGGTGCTTAAAAAATCGCCATGTCAGCAGAATCACAAACCGCTTATCCCGCATACCGTTTCTCTATTGCTCCTATGCTCGACTGGACGGACAGACACTGCCGTTATTTCCTGCGTCTGCTTTCCCGCAATACGTTGCTCTATACCGAAATGGTGACCACAGGGGCGATTATTCACGGTAAAGGTGATTACCTGGCATACAGTGAAGAAGAGCATCCGGTGGCGTTACAGTTGGGCGGTAGCGATCCGGCGGCGCTGGCGCAGTGCGCGAAGCTGGCAGAAGCGCGCGGATATGATGAGATCAACCTGAATGTCGGCTGCCCGTCAGACCGGGTACAGAACGGCATGTTTGGCGCGTGCCTGATGGGGAATGCGCAACTGGTGGCTGACTGCGTAAAAGCGATGCGCGATGTAGTGTCGATTCCAGTGACGGTGAAAACGCGTATTGGCATTGACGACCAGGACAGCTATGAATTTCTCTGTGATTTTATCGACACCGTTTCCGGCAAAGGCGAATGCGAGATGTTTATCATCCACGCGCGTAAAGCCTGGCTCTCCGGTTTAAGCCCAAAAGAAAACCGTGAGATCCCGCCGCTCGATTACCCGCGTGTCTATCAACTGAAGCGTGATTTCCCGCATCTGGCTATGTCAATTAACGGCGGTATCAAGTCTCTGGAAGAGGCTAAAGCACACCTGCAACATATGGATGGCGTGATGGTCGGGCGTGAAGCGTATCAAAACCCAGGCATTCTGGCGGCGGTGGATCGAGAGATATTTGGTTCCTCGGATACCGATGCCGACCCGGTGGCAGTGGTGCGCGCCATGTACCCGTACATTGAGCGTGAACTCAGCCAGGGAACTTATCTGGGCCATATCACCCGGCATATGCTGGGGCTGTTCCAGGGGATTCCCGGCGCGCGTCAGTGGCGGCGGTATTTAAGTGAAAATGCTCATAAAGCGGGCGCTGACATTAACGTGTTGGAACACGCGCTCAAACTGGTGGCTGATAAGCGTTAATTTTCACCACAAAGTAGTCAAATTCACCACGCCCTGCGCTTCGACGCGGGGCGTTTTGTTGATAAATCAATATGTTATTTCTGGCATGATTCTTGTAAAGCCAGCAAGAGATTTCATTTTTGGGAGAACATCATGCTGGAACTACTTTTTGTGATTGGCTTTTTTGTCATGTTGATGGTCACTGGCGTTTCATTGCTGGGCATTATCGCTGCGCTGGTTGTGGCGACGGCCATTATGTTCCTCGGCGGTATGCTGGCATTGATGATTAAGTTGCTGCCGTGGCTGTTATTGGCGATTGCGGTAGTGTGGGTGATCAAGGCGATTAAAGCACCAAAAGTGCCGAAATATCAGCGTTATGACCGCTGGCGTTACTAAGGGATTGTGCGGATGATCACAACCTCAGGTTTTATCCTTAGAACAAAATAGGAATTGATAATCAAATCTGTCACTATTGCGCGTCAAACAAATTCATCGAGCTGTACCCTACATACAGCCGAACTATAAAAGAAAGGGCTTCCCAGGTGGAAGCCCAATTTCTTTATGGAATCAGTAAGCTGGAACCCTGCGTCGCCCGGCTTTCCAGAATCTCATGCGCACGCCGCGCATCCTTCAGCGGGTATTTCTGATGTTCTGCGACATCCACTTTAATTACACCGCTGGCAATCAAAGAAAACAGTTCATTACTGGCTTCGGTTAACTCATCCCGCGTAGTGATATAGCCTTGCAGGGAAGGGCGTGTCACATACAGCGAGCCTTTCTGATTGAGAATGCCTAAGTTCACACCCGTCACTGCGCCTGATGAGTTGCCAAAACTGACCATTAAACCGCGACGTTGCAGGCAATCCAGCGACCGTTCCCAGGTGTCTCTGCCCACGGAATCGTATACCACACGCACTTTCTTGCCGTCGGTGATCTCTTTTAATCGTTCGACCAGATTCTCTTCGCGATAGTTAATCACCTTCCACGCGCCTGCTTTTAAGGCGCTTTGCGCTTTTTGCGCGCTGCCGACGGTGCCAATAAGTTTTGCCCCTAAGGCTTTTGCCCACTGACAGGCAATTAAGCCAACGCCGCCAGCAGCCGCATGGAACAGGAACTGTTCGTCAGGTTTGATTTCATACGTTTTGCGTAGCAGATAATAAACCGTTAAGCCTTTCAGGAATGATGCGGCGGCTTGCTCAAAAGAGATCGCCGCGGGCAGAATTGCGGCTTTATCGGCATTGACGTTATGCACAGAACTGTAAGCCCCTAACGTTGACTGCGCATAAACCACGCGATCACCCGCTTTAATATGCTTCACGCCGCTGCCGACTTTGCTCACGATGCCAGCCGCTTCTGTGCCTAATCTGCTGGGTAGCGATGGCGGCGGATAAAGGCCGCTGCGGATATACGTGTCGATAAAATTAATGCCAATGGCTTTATTTTCGACCTGGATTTCATTCTCTGCCGGATCGACAGGAGTAAACTCCACGGCTTGTAGTACTTCCGGGCCACCGTGCTTGTGAAATTCAATTCGTGTTGCCATGTGTCCTCCAGAACGTATCGTCAGGGTCTGCTTCATATGGTAAAGTTTCGACCCATTCTTTATCTCGGTAACTCCATTCACTATGGCAGGAAATAAACCCTTCAACAAACAGCAGGCTGAACCCCGCGACCGCGATCCACAAGTTGCCGGGCTGAAAGTACCTCCGCACTCGATCGAAGCGGAGCAGTCGGTGTTGGGCGGTTTAATGCTGGATAACGAACGCTGGGACGATGTAGCCGAGCGTGTAGTGGCAGATGATTTCTATACCCGTCCGCACCGCCATATCTTTACCGAAATGGCGCGTTTGCAGGAAGGCGGTAGCCCGATAGACCTGATAACTCTGGCGGAATCGCTGGAGCGCCAGGGGCAACTTGATAGCGTCGGTGGTTTCGCTTATCTGGCAGAGTTGTCAAAAAATACGCCAAGTGCGGCGAACATCAGCGCTTATGCTGACATCGTGCGCGAGCGCGCCGTTGTCCGCGAGATGATCTCGGTTGCGAATGAGATTGCCGAAGCCGGTTTTGATCCGCAAGGGCGCACCAGTGAAGACCTGCTCGACCTTGCTGAATCCCGCGTCTTTAAAATTGCCGAAAGTCGCGCCAATAAAGACGAAGGGCCGAAGAACATTGCCGACGTGCTTGACGCCACCGTGGCGCGTATTGAGCAACTGTTCCAGCAGCCGCACGATGGCGTTACCGGGGTAAACACCGGCTATGACGATCTCAACAAAAAAACCGCTGGCTTGCAGCCGTCGGATTTGATCATCGTCGCGGCGCGTCCGTCGATGGGTAAAACGACATTTGCGATGAACCTCGTCGAAAATGCGGCGATGTTGCAGGATAAACCGGTGCTTATCTTCTCGCTGGAGATGCCATCGGAACAGATTATGATGCGTTCTCTGGCATCGCTGTCGCGCGTTGACCAGACCAAAATCCGTACCGGGCAGCTGGATGATGAAGACTGGGCGCGTATTTCCGGCACGATGGGCATTTTGCTCGAGAAACGTAACATCTATATTGATGACTCCTCCGGTCTGACGCCAACGGAAGTGCGCTCGCGCGCGCGTCGTATTGCCCGTGAGCACGGCGGCATCGGGCTTATCATGATCGACTACCTGCAGCTGATGCGTGTGCCGTCACTTTCCGACAACCGTACGTTGGAAATTGCGGAAATCTCCCGCTCGCTGAAGGCGCTGGCAAAAGAACTGAATGTGCCGGTGGTGGCCCTGTCCCAGTTGAACCGTTCTCTGGAACAACGTGCCGACAAACGTCCGGTCAACTCCGACTTGCGTGAATCCGGCTCCATCGAGCAGGATGCGGACTTGATCATGTTTATCTATCGTGATGAGGTTTATCACGAGAACAGTGATTTGAAAGGCATCGCGGAAATTATTATCGGTAAACAACGTAACGGCCCAATCGGGACGGTACGCCTGACCTTTAACGGTCAATGGTCGCGCTTCGACAACTACGCGGGGCCGCAGTACGATGACGAATAATATTTCGGCCAGTTAGTTAAACACTGGCCGAAATATTATTCCGCCGGACGTTCAATCCCGTTTTTTAACCACTCTTTAAGGGTCAAAACCGGGTTATCGTAGTCGTCATGAAATGTGACATTGTCGATACGCCAGCAACCATCTTCAGCGGAACGAACCATTAACGCTTCGTCCTGCCAGGCCTTTTTATCGTCAACAGTAAAATGAAAGTTAAGCGCAATAGTGGCGCTTTTATCGGCGGGCGTATACGCAGGCGGCAATGTTACGCCATCAAACTTTTCATATCCCACATCCGAGGGGTAAGACGTAAAGATAATCCCGTCACCAAAAGTGGGTTTGGCGGTTGGATCGATGGCGTAGTCGCGTCTGTTTCTGTCATACGCGCCAACAATAAGTTGATAAAGCGAGGGAGTGAGGTATTTCTGAAAAAAGGCCAGACGGTCTTTTTCACTTTTAAAGCCGGTATCAGAAAAAACATAGGTTGAATAAAATTTAGCAGCTACGGCGTCTGGTGTATGTGCTGGACAATCCCCGATGGCAGAAGGCGTTACACCTGAAAACAGCAGGAAAAAGAAAACAAATTTTATCTTTGTCATGGCTGAAAATCCGATATCATCTTGCCGTTAATAAGCCCATCCCTGGATGTGGAATAGCATACTCTGGTCATATCTGTTTAGCGAGGTTTTGCGCTTGTGGGCAGAACCTGAAAAAAAGGAATACAAATGCAAGCGGCAACTGTAGTGATTAACCGCCGCGCTCTGCGACACAACCTGCAGCGTCTGCGTGAACTGGCCCCCGCCAGTAAACTGGTTGCGGTGGTGAAAGCGAACGCTTATGGTCACGGTCTTCTTGAAACCGCGCGAACGCTTCCTGATGCCGACGCCTTTGGCGTAGCCCGTCTCGAAGAAGCCCTGCGGCTTAGAGCAGGGGGCATCACGCAACCTATATTGTTACTGGAAGGCTTTTTTGAAGCAGACGATCTGCCGACGATCTCCGCTGAACATCTGCATACCGCCGTGCATAACGAAGAACAGCTTGCTGCTCTGGAAGAGGCCAGTCTGGAGGAGCCAGTTACCGTCTGGATGAAACTCGACACCGGTATGCACCGACTGGGCGTGTTACCGGAACAAGCTGAGGCGTTTTATCAACGTCTTACGCAATGTAAAAACGTCCGTCAGCCGGTGAATATTGTCAGCCACTTTGCTCGCGCTGATGAGCCAAAATGCGGCGCGACTGAGAAACAACTCGATATCTTCAATACCTTTTGCGAAGGCAAACCCGGCAAACGTTCAATCGCCGCATCGGGTGGAATTTTGTTATGGCCGCAGTCGCATTTTGATTGGGTGCGCCCGGGCATCATTCTTTACGGCGTGTCACCGCTGGAAGATGGCTCCACCGGTGCTGATTTCGGTTGCCAACCAGTGATGTCATTGACCTCCAGCCTGATTGCCGTGCGTGAGCATAAAGCGGGTGAACCGGTAGGCTATGGCGGCACCTGGATTAGCGAGCGCGATACCCGCCTTGGCGTGGTGGCGATGGGCTATGGCGATGGCTACCCGCGCGCCGCGCCGTCCGGTACGCCAGTGCTGGTTAATGGTCGTGAAGTGCCGATTGTCGGTCGCGTGGCGATGGATATGATCTGCGTAGATTTAGGTCCACAGGCGCAGGATAAAGCCGGGGACCAGGTCATTTTATGGGGTGAAGGTTTGCCCGTAGAGCGTATCGCAGAAATAACAAAAGTGAGTGCTTACGAACTTATCACGCGCCTGACGTCAAGGGTCGCGATGAAATACGTGGATTAATCGTTCTGTAATAGTTGATTGTCTGTGCCGGATGCGGCGTGAATGCCTTATCCGGCACGTAATATCTTGTAAATTCAATAAATTGATATTCTCGCATAGGCCTGATAAACGTCATGCATCTGGTGGTTTTGCGTTTGTCATCAGTCTTACCCTCTGGTTAATTGCCGTTCGTCGCTGAACATCCTCTCGATCTTCGCCATCTTCCGGTTTATTGTGTTTTAACCACCTGCCCGTAAACCAGGAGAACCATCGCGTGTTTCAAAAAGTTGACGCCTATGCTGGCGACCCGATTCTTTCGCTTATGGAGCGTTTTAAAGAAGACACTCGCAGCGACAAAGTGAATTTGAGTATCGGCCTGTACTACAACGAAGACGGGATTATTCCGCAACTAAAAGCTGTCGCGGAAGCGGAAGCGCGTCTGAATGCACAACCTCATGGCGCTTCGCTTTATTTGCCGATGGAAGGGCTGAACAGTTATCGCCATGCCATTTCGCCGCTGCTGTTTGGCGCTGACCATCCGGTGCTACAACAACAGCGTGTGGCGACCATTCAGACGCTCGGTGGTTCGGGGGCATTAAAAGTAGGCGCTGACTTCCTGAAACGCTACTTCCCGGAATCAGGCGTCTGGGTCAGCGATCCCACCTGGGAAAACCATGTGGCAATATTCGCGGGGGCTGGATTTGAAGTGAGTACTTACCCCTGGTATGACGAAGCAACCAACGGCGTGCGTTTTAATGACTTGTTGGCGACGCTGAAAACATTACCTGCCCGCAGCATTGTGCTGCTGCATCCGTGCTGCCATAACCCAACGGGCGCCGATCTCGCCAACGACCAGTGGGACGCGGTGATTGAAATTCTCAAAGCACGCGAGCTTATCCCATTCCTCGATATTGCCTATCAAGGATTTGGTGCCGGTATGGAAGAAGATGCCTATGCCATTCGCGCGATCGCCAGCGCCGGATTACCTGCTCTGGTGAGCAATTCATTCTCGAAAATTTTCTCCCTTTACGGCGAGCGTGTTGGCGGTCTTTCTGTGGTGTGTGAAGATGCCGAAGCCGCAGGCCGCGTACTGGGGCAGTTGAAAGCAACAGTACGTCGCAACTACTCCAGCCCGCCAAATTTTGGTGCGCAGGTGGTGGCTACGGTGCTGAATGATGCGGCGTTAAAAGCTAGCTGGCTGGCAGAAGTGGAAGAAATGCGTACCCGTATTCTGGCGATGCGTCAGGAACTGGTGAAGGTATTGAGTAAAGAGATGCCAGAACGCAATTTTGATTATCTGCTTAAGCAGCGCGGCATGTTCAGCTATACCGGTTTAAGCGCTGCTCAGGTTGACCGACTGCGTGAAGAGTTTGGTGTTTACCTGATTGCCAGCGGCCGCATGTGTGTTGCCGGACTTAATGCACAAAATGTGCATCGCGTGGCGAAGGCGTTTGCAGCCGTGATGTAATGTCGTTAGCAGGTGGTTAAACAGCCGCCTGCTCAATTTTAACTTGTTGATATAATTAGTATCATTGAGAATAGAGAGAAGGAAATATTCTACCCCTCATATAAAGCCGCTCACTTCTGGTAAGCGATATTAACCACGGACTAAATGGATATACCTACTCCATGGATAGACATTAAGCTATTAAAAAACACGAACTTCTCTCATGTGATCCTGCTCCCTTTCTCTAACAAAACCGCAGATAATCCTTTCTTTCCCCCGCTGCTGGCGTTATGGTCAGATGGTTTTTTCAACAAATCTCACAATAAAAAGTTTTAACTTACTGACTATTTAGGGAAAAATATGCGCAAGATCACACAGGCATTGAGTGCCGTTTGCTTATTGTTCGCTCTAAACAGTTCCGCTGTTGCCCTGGCCTCATCACCTTCACCGCTTAATCCGGGTACTAACGTAGCCAAACTCGCTGAACAGGCGCCAATTCATTGGGTTTCAGTCGCCCAAATTGAAAACAGTCTGGCAGGACGCCCACAGATGGCAGTTGGGTTTGATATTGATGACACTGTTCTGTTTTCTAGCCCTGGATTCTGGCGCGGCAAAAAAACGTTCTCGCCAGAAAGCGAAGATTATCTAAAAAACCCGGCATTCTGGGAAAAGATGAACAACGGTTGGGATGAATTCAGTATTCCAAAAGAGGTCGCGCGTCAGCTAATTGATATGCATGTCCGCCGTGGCGACACCATTTTCTTTGTGACAGGTCGTAGTCCTACGAAAACTGAAACAGTGTCAAAAACGCTGGCTGATGACTTTCACATTCCTGCAACCAGTATGAACCCGGTGATTTTTGCGGGCGATAAAGCAGGACAAAATACAAAAACGCAGTGGCTACAGGATAAAAATATCCGAATTTTTTATGGTGATTCCGATAACGATATTACCGCTGCGCGTGATGTTGGCATCCGTGGCATCCGCATTCTACGAGCCTCTAACTCTACCTACAAACCCTTGCCACAAGCGGGTGCATTCGATGAAGAGGTGATCATCAATTCAGAATACTGATAAGTCGGGAGAGCGCCTGACTCTCCCGAATGCTGTTTTTTTAATCACACCTTTATCCTTTCGCTGTCTTGCTGCAAACTGATTAAGAGAGTTTTATCAAGGAGCAGCACATGTGGTTTCAAAAGACGCTCACGCTTAGCGCTAAATCTCGAGGGTTTCATTTGGTAACGGATGAAATCCTGACTCAACTAGCTGATATGCCGCGAGTTAATGTCGGTTTACTGCACCTGTTGCTGCAACACACCTCCGCCTCTCTGACACTTAATGAGAATTGCGACCCCACAGTACGCTATGACATGGAGCGTTTTTTCCTACGCACCGTTCCCGACAACGGAAACTATGAGCATGACTATGAAGGGGCAGACGATATGCCTTCTCATATCAAATCCTCGATGCTGGGGGTATCGCTCGTATTGCCAGTGCATCAGGGGCGTATTCAGACCGGCACCTGGCAGGGAATATGGTTTGGGGAACATCGCATCCACGGCGGTTCGCGTCGCATCATCGCGACACTACAAGGGGAGTAAAAAATGACCATTTCGGAGTTGCTACAATATTGCATGGCAAAACCAGGCGCAGAACAGAGTGTGCATAGTGACTGGAAAGCAACGCAAATCAAAGTGGAAGATGTGCTGTTTGCGATGGTGAAAGAAGTGGAAAATCGCCCAGCGGTTTCGCTGAAAACCAGCCCTGCGCTGGCCGAGCTTTTGCGACAGCAGCATAGCGATGTTCGTCCCAGTCGGCATCTGAACAAAGCGCACTGGAGCACTGTTTATCTCGATGGCTCGTTGCCAGATTCGCAAATCTATTATTTGGTCGATGCGTCGTATCAGCAGGCGGTGAATTTGCTGCCGGAAGAAAAACGTAAATTGCTGGTGCAACTCTGAAAGGAAAAGACCGTTCAGCAAGCGGCCTGAGAATGATGACAAACGCAAAATTGCCTGATGCGCTACGCTTATCAGGCCTACGTAATCCCTGCAATATATTGAAATTGCATGTTTTTGTAGGCCGGATAAGGCGTTCATGCCGCATCCGGCAAGAACAAAGCGCACTTTGTCAATAATCTGAGGCCGCTCAGAAAGCGGCCTTAACGATTACAGCATCGGCTTGAGGAAGCGTGCCGTGTGTGATGCTTCGCACTCCGCGACGGTTTCTGGCGTACCGGAGACGAGGATCTCGCCGCCACCGCTGCCGCCTTCCGGCCCCAGGTCGACAATCCAGTCGGCGGTTTTGATTACGTCGAGATTGTGCTCAATCACCACAATGGTGTTGCCCTGATCGCGCAGTTTATGCAGCACGTCGAGCAGTTGCTGAATATCGGCGAAGTGCAGGCCGGTAGTCGGCTCGTCGAGAATATACAGCGTCTGCCCGGTGCCGCGTTTTGACAGCTCACGCGCCAGCTTCACGCGCTGGGCTTCACCGCCGGAAAGCGTGGTTGCGGACTGCCCGAGGCGGATATATGTCAGGCCAACGTCCATCAACGTTTGCAGCTTACGCGCCAGCGCCGGTACGGCATCGAAGAACTCACGCGCCTCTTCGATGGTCATATCCAGCACTTCGTGGATGGTTTTGCCTTTGTACTTAATCTCCAGCGTTTCACGGTTATAGCGTTTACCTTTGCACTGGTCGCACGGTACGTAGATATCCGGCAGGAAGTGCATCTCCACTTTGATCACGCCGTCGCCCTGACAGGCTTCGCAACGACCGCCACGGACGTTAAAGCTGAAACGTCCTGGCGTATAACCGCGCGCGCGGGATTCCGGTACGCCCGCAAACAGTTCACGTACAGGCGTAAACACGCCGGTATAGGTCGCCGGGTTAGAACGCGGAGTACGACCAATCGGGCTTTGGTCGATATCGATGACTTTATCGAAATGCTCAAGTCCCTGAATATCGCGATATGGTGCCGGTTCGGCGATGGTCGCACCATTCAACTGACGTTGGGCAATCGGGAACAGCGTGTCGTTAATTAGCGTGGATTTACCGGAACCTGAAACACCTGTAATGCAGGTAAACAGACCGACTGGCAGTGTCAGCGTCACGTCTTTCAGGTTGTTGCCACGCGCGCCTGTCAGCTTCAACACTTTTTCCGGATTCGCCGGAACGCGTTTCTTCGGCACTTCAATCTTGCGTTTACCGCTCATGTACTGCCCGGTCAACGACTCTGGCACTGCCATAATCGCTTCCAGCGGACCTTCCGCGACCACTTCACCGCCGTGTACACCAGCGCCCGGGCCAATGTCGATCACATGGTCAGCGGCGCGAATCGCGTCTTCATCGTGCTCCACCACAATCACGGTATTACCGAGATCGCGCAGATGGATAAGTGTACCCAGCAGGCGTTCGTTATCGCGCTGATGCAGGCCGATAGACGGTTCATCCAGCACGTACATCACACCAACCAGGCCCGCGCCAATCTGGCTCGCCAGACGGATACGCTGGGCTTCACCGCCGGAAAGTGTTTCTGCCGAGCGGGAAAGTGTCAGATAGTTCAGGCCGACGTTAACGAGGAATTTCAGGCGATCGCCAATCTCTTTGAGGATTTTTTCCGCAATCTTCGCCCGCTGACCAGCGAGTTTGAGATTGTTGAAAAACTCCATCGCATGACCAATGCTCATGTCGGAGATAGCAGGCAGCGGCGTATTCTCGACATACACGTGGCGTGCTTCCCGACGCAGACGTGTTCCGTCGCAGCTGGTACACGGGCGATTGCTGATAAACTTGGCTAACTCTTCGCGTACCGCGCTGGATTCCGTCTCTTTATAACGGCGCTCCATATTGTGCAGCACGCCTTCGAACGGATGACGACGAATGGAGGTATCGCCGCGATCGTTCATGTATTTGAATTCAATGTTTTCTTTGCCAGAACCGTACAACACCACTTTATGCACGTTCGCGCTCAGGCTGCCCCACGGCGCTTCGACGTCGAACTTATAGTGATCTGCCAGCGATTTCAGCATCTGGAAGTAATAGAAGTTGCGGCGATCCCAGCCGCGGATCGCACCGCCAGCCAGCGACAGTTCCGGATTCTGGATCACGCGATCGGGATCGAAATATTGCTGTACGCCGAGGCCATCACAGGTCGGGCAGGCCCCCGCCGGATTGTTAAACGAAAACAGACGCGGTTCCAGTTCACGCATACTGTAGCCGCAAATCGGACAGGCGAAGTTGGCGGAGAAAAGCAGTTCTTCCGCTTTTGGATCGTCCATATCAGCGACGACCGCTGTACCGCCAGAAAGCTCCAGCGCCGTTTCAAACGACTCAGCCAGACGTTGGGTAAGATCGTCACGCACCTTGAAGCGATCAACCACCACTTCAATGGTGTGTTTCTTTTGCAGCTCCAGTTTCGGTGGATCGGAAAGATCGCAGACTTCGCCATCTATGCGTGCACGGATGTAGCCCTGACTTGCCAGATTCTCCAGCGTTTTCGTGTGTTCGCCTTTGCGCTCTTTAATAATCGGCGCCAGCAGCATCAGACGTTTACCTTCCGGCTGCGAAAGCACGTTATCCACCATCTGGCTGACGGTTTGCGCCGCCAGCGGAACATCGTGGTCCGGGCAGCGCGGCTCACCGACGCGAGCGTACAGAAGACGCAAATAGTCGTGGATTTCGGTGATTGTCCCCACCGTAGAGCGCGGGTTATGAGACGTCGATTTCTGTTCAATTGAGATGGCAGGAGAAAGCCCCTCAATATGGTCGACATCCGGCTTTTCCATCAGTGACAGAAATTGCCGCGCGTAGGCGGAAAGGGATTCAACGTAACGACGCTGCCCTTCGGCATATAAGGTGTCGAAAGCGAGCGAGGATTTGCCAGAACCCGAAAGCCCGGTCACGACAATGAGTTTGTCGCGGGGGATAACGAGGTTGATGTTTTTGAGATTATGGGTGCGGGCGCCCCGAACTTCGATCTTATCCATTCACCTTTCCCGGATTAAACGCTTTTTTGCCCGGTGGCATGGTGCTACCGGCGATCACAAACGGTTAATTATGACACAGAATGACCTGAATGAATATACAGTGTTGGAATGCAAAACCCAGAGCGCTATGTAACAATGTTTGACCAGAATTGTTTAGCGGAACCGAGGTCACAACATAGTAAAACCGCTATTGGTAATGCTACAATCGCGCGTTTACACTTATTAGAACGTTTTTTTCAGGAGACATGAACATGGCCAGCAGAGGCGTAAACAAGGTTATTCTCGTTGGTAATCTGGGTCAGGACCCGGAAGTACGCTACATGCCAAATGGTGGCGCAGTTGCCAACATTACGCTGGCTACTTCCGAATCCTGGCGTGATAAAGCGACCGGCGAGATGAAAGAGCAGACTGAATGGCACCGCGTTGTGCTGTTCGGCAAACTGGCTGAAGTGGCCAGCGAATATCTGCGTAAAGGTTCCCAGGTTTATATCGAAGGTCAGCTGCGTACCCGCAAATGGACCGATCAATCCGGTCAGGATCGCTACACCACGGAAGTGGTGGTGAACGTTGGCGGCACCATGCAGATGCTGGGTGGTCGTCAGGGCGGTGGCGCTCCGGCTGGCGGTAACGTCGGTGGCGGTCAGCCGCAGGGCGGTTGGGGCCAGCCTCAGCAACCGCAGGGTGGTAATCAGTTCAGCGGCGGCGCGCAGTCTCGCCCGCAGCAGTCCGCTCCGGCAGCGCCGTCTAACGAGCCGCCGATGGATTTCGATGACGATATCCCATTCTGATTTTGTTTTAAAACAATAGATTATATTGTTTTAAGGTAGGTGATTAACGCATCTGCCAGGGATAAAAAAGAAGCCTCCATTATGGAGGCTTCTGCATATCACACCAAAATCATCGGCCATTGTGGCGGTGCCTGATTTGTGGCTTCCACTATTACCGACTCAATATTGTGCCAGATTGCGGCAATATCCATCATTGTGATTCCGAGCAGTCCCATCGCGAACCAGCAGGCGGAAATAACGCCCAGGCCACTACTGATCACCGCGAGCCCAACGTAATCAGACCGCCGAAAACGGATGTTGAGCGTACTTGCCAGAAACATCAGTACGGCGCTAAGAAGCTGCCAGCGAAGAAGAACCACGCCAGTGGTGAGGGTAGCCATCGAACATTTCCTCTGAAAATAACCGATGCCCTGGACAGCACGGTGTTGTTCACAGGAGGCGTGATGCACTCTGGCTATCATGGGGCTTACAAAATACCAAAATGAAACAATTAGTGTGTTTCATTATTTTTGTGAACTATATCACAATTGGTTGTTTGTTAGCCAGATAGAGTCGCTATTTTTATTAGCGTGCTTATTTTGTGGTTTTTCAGTGGCGTCGTGGAAATACAAAATATCGTACATTCCTGACTGACCCGCATTTTTAGTAAATTCTTTTTGATATCAGCGTGTTATTTTTATTAAAACAACGATTATAAAGGTATCAATTTCAAATCAGGCAAAAGTGCTATTTATACCGTAAGATTTATCTAACGTCGTCGGTGGCCAGGGTTTTCACCTTGCAATGACCAGCTATAACCAGACAGGGAATTGATAGAAATGAGTCATCGTGCACGACACAAGTTGCTGGCGTTGCCGGGCATTATCTTTGTAGCACTTCTTCCCATCATCCTGTCACTATGGATTGCCTTCATTTGGGCAAAATCAGAAGTGAACAATCAGCTTCGTGTCTTTGCCCAACTGGCGCTGGATAAATCCGAGCTGGTCATTCAACAGGCTGATTCAGCGAGCGATGAAGCGGAACGCTATCAGGGGCAAGTTTGTACTCCGGATCATCAGAAGCGAATGTTGAATATTATTCGTGGCTATCTTTATATCAATGAACTGATATATGCCCAGGATAACCGTTTTTTATGTTCTTCGCTTATCGCTCCCGCTGACGGATATATGATCGCCCCCGCGGATTATAAGCGTGACCCTGACATTTCTATCTATTATTACCGCGATACCCCTTTTTTCTCCGGTTATAAAATGACTTATATGCAGCGGGGTAATTATGTGGCGGTCATCAATCCTTTATTCTGGAGTGAGGTGATATCTGACGATCCGACGCTGCAATGGGGCGTGTATGATACGGTGACGAAAACCTTTTTTTCGTTAAGTCATCAGGCCTCGGCTGAAACGTTTACTCCGTTAATTCATCTGAATGATTTAACGGTGCAAAGAAATGGTCATTTGTATGCAATGGTACATTCAACAAAACGCCCAATAGCGGCCATTGTTGCCACTTCAAATAAACGTCTTATCGCTCATTTTTATAATCATCTTATCTTTGCTTTGCCCGCAGGTATTTTTTGCAGTCTGGTACTACTGTTACTTTGGTTCCGGATTAGCCAGGAGTACCAGTCACCCAAACGCAAATTGCAACGCGCCCTCGAAAAAAGACAGCTTTGTCTTTATTACCAGCCAATTATCGATATCAAAACAGAAAAATGTATTGGCGCTGAAGCGTTGCTACGTTGGCCAGGTGGCCAGGGGCAAGTGATGAGTCCGGCAGAGTTTATCCCATTGGCGGAAAAAGAGGGGATGATTGAGTTAGTCACTGATTATGTTATTGATAATGTATTCAGCGATCTGGGGGCGTATCTGGCAACACATGCCGATCGCTATGTTTCTATTAACCTGTCGGCCTCCGACTTTCATACATCGCGTTTAATTGCGCGAACCAATCAGAAAATAGAGCAATACGCGGTGCGTCCGCAGCAAATTAAATTTGAAGTTACTGAACATGCGTTTCTTGATGTCACCAAAATGACGCCGATTATTCATGCTTTCCGTCAGGCCGGTTATGAAGTTGCGATTGATGACTTCGGTATTGGCTACTCCAACTTACACAACCTTAATTCATTGAATATCGATATTTTGAAAATCGATAAATCGTTTGTTGAGACGCTGACCACGCACAAAACCAGCCATTTGATTGCGGAACACATCATTGAACTGGCGCATAGTCTGGGGCTAAAAACGATAGCGGAAGGGGTAGAAACCTCGGAGCAGGTTAATTGGCTGCGCAAACGCGGCGTGCGTTATTGCCAGGGCTGGTATTTTGCAAAGGCGATGCCGCCGCAAATATTTATGGAATGGACAGGGAAATTACCCGCACATGAGTTAATGTGCGGGCAATAATTCTAGATACGGTGGCGATAATCGCTGGGAGTGCGATCAAACTGCCGACGGAAAACGCGGGAAAAGGTCTGCTGCGAGACATACCCAAGATCCATTGCGATATCAAAAATAGGGCGCTCGGTGGTGCGCAACTCGACGGCAGCCAGTAACAGGCGGCGTTGACGAATGTAATCACCAAGTGTCTGATGCGTTACCGTGCGGAACATCCGCTGCAAGTACCACTTTGAATAACCTGATTTTTTCGCGACGACATCAATGTTCAGTGGCTGGTCAATATGCTCGTCAATCCATGCGATAAGATCCTGAATAATTTTCTGATGGGACATAAATCTGCCTCTTTTCAGTGTTCAGTTCGTTAATTCATCTGTTGGGGAGTATAATTCCTCAAGTTAACTTGAGGTAAAGCGATTTATGGAAAAGAAATTACCCCGCATTAAAGCCTTGCTCACCCCAGGCGAAGTGGCGAAACGCAGTGGGGTAGCGGTATCTGCACTGCATTTCTATGAGAGCAAAGGGCTGATTACCAGTATTCGAAATAGCGGCAATCAGCGACGATATAAGCGTGATGTGTTGCGATATGTGGCGATTATCAAGATTGCTCAACGTATTGGCATTCCATTGGCGACTATTAGCGAAGCATTTGGTGTGTTGCCTGAAGGGCATACATTAAGCGCCAAAGAGTGGAAGCAGCTTTCTTCGCAATGGCGAGAAGAATTAGATCGGCGCATTCATACCTTAGTGGCTCTGCGAGATGAACTGGACGGTTGTATTGGCTGCGGCTGCCTTTCGCGTAGCGACTGCCCGTTGCGTAACCCGGGCGACCGCTTAGGTGAAGAAGGTACTGGTGCGCGTTTGCTGGAAGACGAGCAAAACTAAAGCGCCACAAGGGCGCTTTAGTTTGTTTCCGGTCTTTGTCTTTCACTCTATCCCGCTGGTACACAGGAGGGTTTCCCCCGACGTCAACACACCTCATTCGAGCACGTGGTGGAGGTTCCGGTTGGTGTTGATACTTTAATTGTATGCCGCCTCCGTATCTTCGCCAGTGCAAAAAGACGTTTTTTAGCCGCAATATTTTTGCCATCTTGCACGATTTTTTACTGCAACCCTTCGCTACAAGCTACCTACAAATGCCGTAATTTTGCGCATCGACGATAACGTTTGCGCATCAATTGCCTGGTTTTTCATCGTCAATATAAGAAAAGGGAAAAAAGCAGCAAACTTAGGTTGAAAAAGCCGCTATGATCGCCGGATAATCGTTTGCTTTTTTTACCACCCGTTTTGTATGCGCGGAGCTAAACGTTTGCTTTTTTGCGACGCCCCACATTGTCGCAAACCTGGAGCAGGAAGATAACGTTTCGCTGGCAGGGGATTGTCCGCCACGCATCTTGACGAAAAATAAACTCTCAGGGGATGTTTTCTATGTCTACGCCATCAGCGCGTACCGGCGGTTCACTCGACGCCTGGTTTAAAATTTCACAACGTGGAAGCACTGTCCGTCAGGAAGTGGTTGCCGGGTTAACAACGTTTCTGGCGATGGTCTACTCGGTCATCGTCGTTCCGGGCATGCTGGGTAAAGCGGGCTTCCCACCAGCAGCAGTTTTTGTTGCGACCTGTCTGGTTGCCGGAATTGGTTCTATCGCGATGGGGCTGTGGGCCAATTTGCCGCTGGCTATCGGTTGCGCTATCTCCCTGACCGCGTTTACTGCATTCAGCCTGGTGCTGGGGCAGCATATTAGCGTTCCGGTCGCGCTGGGCGCCGTGTTCCTGATGGGGGTGCTGTTTACAGTCATTTCTGCAACGGGTATCCGTAGCTGGATTTTGCGCAACTTGCCACACGGTGTGGCGCACGGTACGGGGATTGGTATCGGCCTGTTCCTGCTGCTGATTGCTGCGAATGGTGTTGGCCTGGTCATTAAAAATCCGCTCGACGGTCTGCCGGTTGCGCTGGGTGATTTCGCCACCTTCCCGGTTATTATGTCGCTGGTAGGTTTGGCGGTGATCGTCGGTCTGGAAAAACTGAAAGTGCCGGGCGGCATTCTGCTGACCATTATCGGTATCTCGATTGTGGGCCTGATCTTCGATCCTAACGTTCATTTCTCCGGCGTTTTCGCTATGCCGTCATTGAGCGATGAAAATGGTAACTCGCTGATTGGTAGCCTGGATATTATGGGCGCGCTGAATCCGGTGGTACTGCCGAGCGTACTGGCGCTGGTGATGACGGCGGTCTTTGATGCGACCGGAACCATCCGTGCAGTCGCCGGTCAGGCGAACCTGCTGGATAAAGACGGGCAGATCATTGATGGCGGCAAAGCGCTGACCACCGACTCCCTGAGCAGCGTTTTCTCAGGCCTGGTGGGGGCGGCTCCGGCCGCGGTATACATCGAGTCTGCGGCGGGTACGGCAGCGGGTGGTAAAACCGGTCTGACGGCAATCACTGTTGGCGTGCTGTTCCTGCTGATTCTGTTCCTCTCTCCGCTCTCTTACCTTGTTCCAGGTTACGCAACGGCTCCGGCGCTGATGTATGTTGGCCTGCTGATGTTGAGCAACGTGGCGAAAATCGACTTTGCTGATTTTGTCGATGCGATGGCGGGGCTGGTGACGGCGGTATTCATTGTACTGACCTGTAACATCGTAACCGGCATTATGATCGGTTTCGCTACCCTGGTTATTGGGCGTCTGGTTTCTGGCGAATGGCGTAAGCTGAACATTGGTACGGTTGTTATCGCCGCGGCACTGGTGACCTTCTACGCGGGTGGCTGGGCTATCTAATCTTTAATAAGATTCTGAAAACGGGTGGCAATGGCTGCCCGTTTTTATTTTCTCCGTACATTGTGTGAGCTTTTGCGATATTCTGAAAAAACTGAGAATTCAGGCATAACGCCTTTCTCAAACCATAAAACATCGCAAACAGGGAACGCATGGAAATCTTCTTTACCATACTGATAATGACCCTCGTGGTTTCGCTGTCCGGGGTGGTCACTCGTGTCATGCCCTTTCAGATCCCGCTTCCGCTTATGCAAATCGCCATTGGTGCGCTACTGGCGTGGCCGACGTTTGGTTTGCATGTGGAGTTTGATCCTGAACTCTTTTTAGTTTTGTTTATCCCGCCGCTGCTGTTTGCTGATGGCTGGAAAACGCCGACTCGTGAATTTCTCGAACATGGTCGGGAGATCTTCGGTCTTGCGCTGGCGCTGGTGGTAGTCACCGTAGTCGGCATTGGCTTCCTCATTTATTGGGTAGTGCCAGGTATTCCGCTAATTCCGGCCTTTGCGCTGGCGGCGGTGCTCTCTCCGACCGATGCCGTGGCGCTCTCCGGGATTGTTGGCGAAGGGCGAATACCGAAAAAAATCATGGGCATTTTGCAGGGCGAAGCGTTGATGAATGACGCCTCCGGCCTGGTGTCGCTGAAGTTTGCCGTGGCAGTCGCGATGGGGACCATGATCTTCACTGTTGGCGGTGCGACGGTCGAATTTATGAAAGTCGCGATCGGCGGTATTCTCGCGGGGTTTGTGGTGAGTTGGCTATATGGTCGCTCGCTGCGCTTCCTGAGTCGCTGGGGCGGCGATGAACCTGCGACACAGATAGTCCTGCTGTTCCTGCTGCCGTTCGCCTCTTATCTGATTGCCGAACATATTGGCGTTTCCGGTATCCTTGCGGCAGTTGCTGCCGGGATGACCATTACCCGTTCAGGCGTGATGCGCCGTGCGCCGCTGGCGATGCGTCTGCGTGCGAACAGCACCTGGGCGATGCTGGAGTTTGTCTTTAACGGCATGGTGTTCTTGCTGTTGGGCCTGCAACTGCCGGGCATTCTGGAGACGTCGCTGATGGCGGCAGAGATCGACCCGAACGTCGAAATTTGGATGCTGTTTACCGACATCATCTTGATTTACGCAGCGCTCATGCTGGTCCGTTTCGGCTGGCTGTGGACGATGAAAAAGTTCAGTAACCGCTTCCTGAAGAAGAAACCGATGGAGTTTGGTTCGTGGACCACACGAGAAATTCTTATCGCGTCTTTTGCCGGGGTTCGCGGGGCTATCACCCTGGCTGGTGTGCTCTCTATTCCGCTGCTGTTGCCGGATGGCAACGTCTTCCCGGCGCGTTATGAGCTGGTGTTCCTGGCGGCTGGCGTCATTCTCTTCTCGCTGTTTGTTGGCGTGGTGATGCTGCCTGTTCTGCTGCAACACATTGAAGTCGCAGATCATTCTCAGCAGTTGAAAGAGGAACGCATTGCGCGCGCGGCAACGGCAGAAGTGGCGATTGTGGCGATCCAGAAAATGGAAGAGAGACTGGCGGCGGACACTGAAGAGAATATCGACAACCAGCTGCTTACCGAAGTCAGCTCTCGCGTCATCGGTAACCTGCGTCGTCGCGCCGACGGCCGAAATGACGTTGAAAGTTCTGTCCAGGAAGAGAACCTGGAGCGTCGCTTCCGTCTGGCGGCGTTGCGTTCTGAACGTGCGGAACTTTATCACCTGCGCGCCACGCGGGAGATCAGCAACGAAACGCTGCAAAAGTTGCTACACGATCTCGATCTGCTGGAAGCGTTGTTAATTGAAGAGAACCAATAACGCTTTGGCGGTGTAATCGGTAAAAAGGTGCAGTACATCGCACCTTTTTACCGTTGGTCAGGTGACCAGAGGCTAGTGGAGATTAATGCGCGCGGCCTTGCTCAACGCCAAAGCCGGTCTGGGAACGGATAAATTGCGCACGGAACAGTTCACGCTCACGCGCCCCTTCCGCTGAATTATCGGTTGCCGAGAAGAACCAGATGCCGAGGAATGCCACGCTGATTGAGAACAGCGCCGGGTATTCGTACGGGAAGATGGCTTTTTCGTGACCGAGGATCTGTACCCAAATAGTCGGGCCGAGGATCATCAGCACCACCGCAGTAATCAATCCTAACCAGCCGCCCAGCATCGCACCACGCGTGGTCAGTTTCGACCAGTACATAGAAAGCAGAATGATTGGGAAGTTACAGCTCGCCGCGATGGCAAACGCCAGACCCACCATGAAGGCGATGTTCTGATTCTCAAACAGGACGCCGAGGATAATGGCAATCACGCCGAGGATCAGCACGGTAATTTTCGATACCCGCAGCTCTTCACGTTCCGTTGCGCCTTTTTTGAATACGTTGGCGTACAGGTCGTGAGAAACCGCCGATGCACCTGCCAGCGTCAGACCTGCAACCACCGCGAGGATAGTGGCGAAAGCAACTGCTGAAATAAAGCCGAGGAACAGGTTGCCGCCCACCGCATTGGCCAGGTGAACTGCCGCCATGTTGTTACCACCAATCAGATGGCCCGCCGCGTCTTTATATTCCGGATTCGCACCGACCAACATGATCGCGCCGAAGCCGATAATAAAGGTCAGGATGTAGAAGTAGCCCATAAATCCGGTGGCGTAGAACACGCTCTTACGTGCTTCGCGGGCATCGCTGACCGTAAAGAAGCGCATCAGAATATGCGGCAAGCCAGCCGTACCAAACATCAGTCCAAGCCCCAGAGAGAGCGCAGAGATTGGATCTTTCACCAACCCGCCCGGCTTCATGATGTCGACACCTTTTGGGTGTACCGCCATCGCTTCGCTGAACAGATTGTTGAAGCTAAAGCCGACGTGTTTCATCACCATAAAGGCCATAAAGCTGGCACCGAACAGCAACAGAACGGCTTTGATAATCTGTACCCAGGTGGTCGCCAGCATGCCGCCGAACAGAACGTACATCATCATCAGCACGCCGACCAGCACCACGGCAATGTGATAGTTAAGGCCAAACAGCAGTTCAATCAATTTACCGGCGCCGACCATCTGGGCGATAAGGTAAAGCGCCACCACCACCAGAGAACCACAAGCCGAAAGAATACGAATCGGCCCTTGTTTCAGGCGGTAAGAGGCTACATCGGCAAAGGTATAGCGGCCCAGGTTACGCAGACGTTCAGCAATCAGGAACAGAATGATTGGCCAGCCTACCAGGAAGCCCAGCGAGTAGATCAGCCCGTCATAGCCGGAAGTAAACACCAGCGCGGAGATCCCCAAAAATGAGGCGGCAGACATATAGTCCCCGGCAATCGCCAGCCCGTTCTGGAAGCCAGTGATATTGCCGCCTGCGGTGTAGTAGTCATTACGAGAACGTACGCGTTTTGACGCCCAGTAGGTAATGCCGAGCGTGAACACGACGAAAATCAGGAACATAATAATCGCCTGCCAGTTTGTTGGCTGGCGCTCAACGGCCCCGCTAATAGCATCCGCGGCGTTAGCTGCGAAAGGGAGTGTGGCGGCAAGCGCCGTCAGAACTCTTTTCATGATGCTTGTACCTCATGCAGGACTTCATTATTCAGACGGTCGAATTCGCCGTTCGCCCGCCAGATGTAGATACCAGTGAGAACAAAGGAGATAACAATTACCCCAACGCCAACGGGAATACCGCGTGTGACGCTGGTGTTCGGATTCAGCGGGGTGCCCAGCCAGCCGGGCGCGAAGGCGATCAGTAAAATAAAGCTGATATAAACTGCCAGCATAATAATCGACAGTATGGTGGCAAACCGTTGCCGTTTTTCGACTAACTCCCTGAAATGCGCATTGTCTTCTATCCGCTGATAAATCGTACCATTCATCACAGATTCTCCAGAGGTAATGTAGGGATTGTTTTAATTCCCGCTCCCTTATGGGAGAAGGTTAACGCTCGGGTAACCCATAGCCTGATGCGTCTTATCAGGCCTACAGCTCTTGCCGAATGTAGGCCGGATAAGGCGTTTACGCCGCATCCGGCAATCAACGCCTGATGCGTCGCTGTCGCGTCTTATCAGGCCTACAGCCGTTGCCGAATGTAGGCCGGATAAGGCGTTCACGCCGCATCCGGCAATCAACGCCTGATGCGCCGCTGTCGCGTCTTATCAGGCCTACAGCCGTTGCCAGATGTAGGCCGGATAAGGCGTTCACGCCGCATCCGGCAACCAGCGCCGGATGCGCCGCTGTCGCGTCTTATCAGGCCTACAGCCGTTGCCGAATGTAGGCCGAATAAGGCGTTTACGCCGCATCCGGCAATCAACGCCTGATGCGCCGCTGTCGCGTCTTATCAGGCCTACAACCGTTGCCAAATGTAGGCCGACTCGCATCCGGCAATTGAGAGTTACGATGGCATCGCGATAGCCTGCTTCTCTTCAAGCAGCTTTTCGACCACGCCTGGATCGGCAAGCGTCGAGGTATCGCCCAGGTTGCTGGTATCGCCCGCCGCAATTTTGCGAAGAATACGGCGCATAATTTTGCCTGAGCGGGTTTTAGGCAGGGAGTCGGTCCAGTGCAGCACGTCTGGCGTTGCCAGCGGGCCAATCTCTTTACGCACCCAGTTGCGGACTTCTGCGTACAGTTCTGGTGACGGTTCCTCCCCGTGATTAAGCGTGACGTAGGCGTAAATCGCCTGGCCTTTAATATTGTGCGGAATACCCACCACGGCGGCTTCGGCAATCTTCGGATGCGCTACCAGTGCTGATTCAATCTCCGCCGTCCCCAGACGGTGACCAGAGACGTTCAGCACGTCGTCCACACGCCCGGTGATCCAGTAATAGCCATCTTCATCTCGACGCGCGCCGTCGCCGCTGAAATACATATTTTTGAAGGTGGAGAAGTAGGTCTGTTCAAAACGTTCGTGATCGCCAAACAGCGTACGCGCCTGACCCGGCCAGGAGTCGGTGATCACCAGACTGCCTTCAGCGGCACCTTCTTGTGGATTACCTTCGTTATCCACCAGCGCCGGTTGTACGCCGAAGAACGGACGCGTCGCAGAACCGGCTTTCAGTTCGGTCGCCCCAGGCAGCGGCGTAATCATGAAACCGCCAGTTTCGGTCTGCCACCAGGTATCGACCACCGGGCATTTCTCGTTGCCGATCTTCTTCCAGTACCACTCCCACGCTTCCGGGTTAATTGGCTCGCCCACGGAACCGAGAATACGTAGCGACGAACGGTCGGTGCCTTCAATCGCTTTATCGCCTTCCGCCATCAGTGCGCGAATCGCCGTTGGCGCGGTGTAAAGAATATTGACCTGATGCTTATCCACCACCTGCGCCATACGGGCAGGCGTCGGCCAGTTCGGTACACCTTCAAACATCAGCGTCGTCGCGCCGCAGGCCAGCGGGCCGTACAGTAAATAACTGTGTCCGGTAACCCAGCCCACATCAGCGGTACACCAGTAGATATCGCCCGGATGATAATCAAAGACATATTTAAAGGTCAGCGCCGCGTACACCAGATAACCGCCGGTAGTGTGTAGCACGCCTTTCGGCTTACCGGTAGAGCCGGAGGTGTAGAGAATAAATAGCGGATCTTCTGCGTTTACTTCTTCCGGCTGGTGCTGATCGCTGGCTTGCTCAACCAGGTCGTGCCACCACAGGTCGCGCCCTTCCTGCCAGTCAATTTTTCCGCCAGTACGCTTCAGTACCACCACATGTTCAATGCTGGTGACGTTCGGGTTTTTCAGCGCGTCATCGACGTTTTTCTTCAGCGGAATACTGCGCCCGGCGCGCACACCTTCGTCGGAAGTGATCACCAACCGTGAGTTAGAATCGATAATGCGTCCGGCAACGGCTTCCGGCGAGAAACCGCCGAAAATCACCGAATGCACCGCGCCAATGCGGGCGCAGGCCAGCATCGCGACTGCGGCTTCCGGCACCATCGGCATATAAATCGCGACTACGTCACCTTTTTTAATGCCCAGCTCGAGCAGGGTATTGGCGAAGCGGCAGACGTCGCGGTGCAGCTCTTTATAGCTGATATGTTTGCTCTGACTGGCGTCATCGCCTTCCCAGATAATAGCGGTACGATCGCCGTTTTCTTGCAGATGACGGTCGAGGCAGTTTGCCGCCAGATTCAGCGTGCCGTCTTCGTACCATTTAATGGACACATTACCGGGGGCAAAGGAGGTGTTTTTCACCTTCTGGTACGGTTTGATCCAGTCGAGAATTTTTCCCTGTTCGCCCCAAAAGGTATCTGGTGCGTTAATTGATTGTTGGTACATCGCCTCGTACTGCTGAGGGCTTATCAGGCAATGGTCTGCGATGTTGGCAGGAATGGTGTGTTTGTGTATTTGGCTCATGCTTTTGTTCTCCTTGTAGGATGTTAATAATATGTGTCATAAGCGTTAAATGTAGGGGTATTGGCAGTTTTGTTTAGTATTTGGGCGGCAGATCACGCAAAAGTAGAATTGTGCAAATAAACGACAGGATTATTTTTGAAGGACACCAACAAAAGTTGGCATTTTCTTTCTGGAACATGCAGTTATGCATGTGTTTGAAATGGAGGAAATTATCGACTAACTCTAAAGTGGTATTTTACATGCACTTACAATTGATTAAAGACAACATTCAGCATGTGGTTATTTGTTACACATAGGGGCGAGCAATGTCATGACAGTGTATGTGCGGTTACTGTCATGAAAAAACAATAAAAACTGCCATTGCCTCAATGGCAAAATTTGGATAAAGCCCCTATGACAAGGATAAAAATAAACGCACGCCGTATCTTCAGCTTGTTGATTCCTTTTTTCTTTTTCACTTCTGTTCACGCTGAACAAACGGCCGCTCCCGCGAAACCTGTAACTGTGGAAGCGAAGAACGAAACCTTTGCCCCGCAGCATCCCGATCAATATCTCTCCTGGAAAGCCACCTCGGAACAGTCAGAGCGTGTTGACGCGCTGGCGGAAGATCCTCGGCTGGTGATCCTGTGGGCGGGGTATCCCTTCTCGCGCGATTACAACAAGCCGCGCGGACATGCCTTTGCTGTGACCGATGTCCGTGAAACCCTGCGTACCGGTGCGCCGAAAAACGCTGAAGATGGTCCGCTACCGATGGCATGCTGGAGTTGTAAAAGCCCGGATGTGGCGCGTCTGATCCAGAAAGACGGAGAAGATGGCTACTTCCACGGTAAATGGGCGCGCGGCGGCCCGGAAATCGTCAACAACTTAGGTTGTGCCGACTGCCATAACACCGCTTCGCCAGAGTTCGCCAAAGGCAAGCCGGAGTTAACACTTTCACGTCCGTATGCGGCTCGTGCGATGGAAGCCATTGGTAAACCTTTTGAGAAAGGCGGACGCTTCGACCAGCAGTCAATGGTCTGCGGTCAATGCCACGTGGAATATTACTTTGACGGTAAAGATAAGGCCGTTAAATTCCCGTGGGATAACGGCATGAAAGTCGAAAACATGGAGCAGTATTACGACAAAATTGCCTTCTCTGACTGGACTAACTCCCTGTCAAAAACACCAATGCTGAAAGCGCAGCACCCGGAATATGAAACCTGGAGTGCGGGTATTCACGGCAAGAACAACGTGACCTGTATCGACTGCCATATGCCGAAAGTGCAGAACGCCGAAGGCAAACTCTACACCGACCATAAAATTGGCAATCCGTTTGATAACTTCGCCCAGACTTGTGCGAACTGCCATACCCAGGACAAAGCTGCCTTGCAAAAAGTGGTCGCGGAACGTAAGCAGTCGATTAACGACCTGAAAATCAAGGTTGAAGATCAACTGGTTCACGCTCACTTCGAAGCGAAAGCGGCGCTGGACGCAGGCGCGACAGAAGCCGAAATGAAGCCGATTCAGGACGATATCCGTCATGCCCAGTGGCGTTGGGATCTGGCGATCGCTTCCCACGGTATTCATATGCACGCACCGGAAGAAGGTCTGCGGATGCTCGGTACTGCGATGGATAAAGCGGCGGATGCGCGTACCAAACTGGCGCGCCTGCTGGCGACCAAAGGCATCACCCATGAAATCCAGATCCCGGATATCTCGACCAAAGAGAAAGCCCAGCAGGCAATTGGCCTGAACATGGAACAAATCAAGGCCGAGAAGCAGGACTTCATCAAAACGGTGATCCCGCAGTGGGAAGAGCAGGCACGTAAAAACGGTCTGTTAAGCCAATAACCCCGTTCCGCCTCGCAAGGGGCGGAAAACACAATGGAGTGAATATGAGCGTATTACGTTCGTTATTAACTGCCGGGGTGCTGGCGTCGGGCCTGTTGTGGAGCCTGAACGGAATTACCGCTACCCCTGCGGCGCAGGTATCTGATGATCGCTACGAAGTTACCCAGCAGCGTAACCCGGATGCCGCCTGCCTGGACTGTCATAAACCAGATACCGAAGGTATGCATGGCAAACATGCTTCCGTTATCAACCCGAATAACAAACTGCCGGTCACCTGCACCAACTGTCACGGTCAGCCATCACCGCAACACCGCGAAGGGGTGAAAGATGTGATGCGCTTTAACGAGCCGATGTACAAGGTTGGAGAGCAGAACAGCGTCTGTATGTCCTGCCATCTGCCGGAACAGTTGCAAAAAGCGTTCTGGCCGCACGATGTCCACGTAACCAAAGTGGCGTGCGCCAGCTGCCATTCCCTGCATCCACAGCAAGATACGATGCAGACGTTAAGTGACAAAGGACGGATCAAGATTTGCGTCGATTGCCACAGCGATCAGCGCACCAATCCGAACTTTAACCCGGCGTCTGTTCCGTTGCTTAAGGAGCAGCCATGACCTGGTCACGTCGCCAGTTTCTCACCGGCGTCGGCGTGCTGGCAGCCGTCAGCGGCACCGCAGGGCGCGTGGTGGCGAAAACGTTGAATATCAATGGAGTGCGTTACGGCATGGTGCATGACGAATCGTTATGTATCGGCTGTACCGCCTGTATGGATGCTTGTCGGGAAGTGAACAAGGTGCCGGAAGGTGTCTCGCGCCTGACGATTATTCGTAGCGAGCCGCAGGGCGAATTTCCTGATGTGAAATATCGCTTCTTCCGTAAGTCTTGTCAGCACTGCGACCATGCGCCGTGCGTTGACGTCTGCCCAACGGGTGCCTCTTTTCGCGATGCCGCCAGCGGGATTGTCGATGTTAACCCGGATCTCTGCGTCGGTTGTCAGTACTGCATCGCCGCTTGTCCGTACCGCGTGCGCTTTATCCATCCGGTCACGAAGACGGCGGACAAATGCGATTTCTGCCGTAAGACCAATTTGCAGGCCGGTAAGCTGCCCGCGTGCGTTGAGGCTTGCCCGACGAAGGCGCTGACGTTTGGCAATCTGGACGATCCCAACAGTGAGATTTCGCAACTGCTGCGCCAGAAGCCCACTTACCGCTACAAGCTGGCGCTGGGAACCAAACCGAAGCTGTACCGCGTACCGTTTAAATACGGGGAGGTGAGCCAATGACGCAGGCTTCCGCATTTCATTTTGAATCGCTGGTGTGGGACTGGCCGATTGCCATCTACCTGTTTTTGATTGGTATTTCTGCCGGTCTGGTGACGCTCGCCGTGCTGTTACGTCGCTTTTACCCGCAGGCGGGCGGTGCAGACAGTATGTTGCTGCGCACCACGCTGATTGTCGGGCCTGGCGCGGTGATCCTCGGTCTGTTGATCCTCGTCTTCCACCTGACAAAGCCGTGGACCTTCTGGAAGCTGATGTTCCACTACAGTTTTACCTCGGTGATGTCGATGGGGGTGATGCTGTTTCAGCTCTACATGGTGGTGCTGGTGCTGTGGCTGGCGAAAATCTTTGAACACGATTTGCTTGTCCTGCAACAACGCTGGTTGCCGAAGCTGGGGATCGTGCAAAAGTTTCTGAGCCTGCTGACGCCCGTTCATCGTGGGCTGGAAACATTGATGCTGGTGCTGGCTGTGCTGCTGGGGGCTTATACCGGTTTTCTGCTGTCGGCGCTGAAATCGTATCCGTTCCTCAATAACCCAATCCTGCCGGTGCTGTTCCTGTTCTCCGGCATCTCGTCCGGTGCGGCAGTGGCGCTGATCGCCATGGCGATACGGCAGCGCAATAACCCGCATTCCACGGAAGCGCACTTTGTTCACCGGATGGAAATCCCTGTGGTATGGGGTGAAATCTTCCTGCTGGTGGCGTTTTTCGTCGGACTGGCACTGGGTGATGACGGTAAAGTGCGTGCGCTGGTGGCGGCATTGGGTGGCGGTTTCTGGACGTGGTGGTTCTGGCTTGGTGTCGCCGGGCTGGGGCTAATTGTGCCGATGTTGCTCAAACCGTGGGTGAATCGCAGTTCTGGCATTCCTGCCGTGCTGGCGGCGTGTGGAGCCAGCCTGGTCGGTGTATTGATGCTGCGCTTTTTCATTCTCTACGCCGGACAGTTAACGGTGGCGTAAGCCAGAAAAGAGGTGGTTTCTGGACGTATTCCTTCCTGAAGTCGGTTTTCTGGCGTTGTTGTTAAGTCTCGGGGTCAACGTGTTGACCCCGTTGACGACCTTCGCGGGAGTGCGGTTGCGCTGGCCTGCCATGATGCGACTCACTTGCATCGGCATTCTGGCGCAGTTCACACTCCTGCTGCTCGCCTTTGGCGTACTGACGTATTGTTTTCTCATCAGCGATTTCTCGGTCATTTATGTCGCCCAACATAGCTACAGCCTGCTGTCGTGGGAACTTAAACTGGCGGCGGTGTGGGGCGGCCATGAAGGTTCGCTGCTGCTTTGGGTGCTGTTGCTTTCCGCCTGGAGTACGCTGTTTGCCTGGCATTATCGGCAGCAAACCGATCCGCTATTTCCGCTGACGCTAGCCGTTTTATCTCTCATGCTCGCCGCGCTGCTACTGTTTGTGGTGCTGTGGTCCGATCCCTTCGTGCGGATATTTCCACCAGCAATCGAAGGCCGCGATCTCAATCCGATGCTGCAACATCCTGGTCTTATCTTCCATCCGCCGCTGCTTTATCTCGGCTATGGCGGTTTGATGGTAGCGGCGAGCGTGGCGCTGGCGAGTCTACTGCGCGGCGAGTTTGATGCGGCCAGCGCCCGAATTTGCTGGCGCTGGGCGTTACCTGGCTGGAGTGCATTAACGGCGGGGATCATCCTCGGTTCCTGGTGGGCCTATTGCGAACTGGGCTGGGGCGGCTGGTGGTTCTGGGATCCGGTGGAAAACGCCTCTTTATTACCCTGGCTTTCTGCCACTGCGCTGCTGCACAGTTTGTCCCTGACACGTCAGCGGGGGATTTTCTGCCACTGGTCGCTGCTGCTGGCGATAGTTACCCTGATGTTGTCGTTGCTGGGCACGTTGATTGTCCGTTCTGGCATTCTGGTTTCGGTTCATGCGTTCGCGCTGGATAACGTCCGCGCCGTGCCGTTGTTCAGCCTGTTTGCGCTGATTAGCCTTGCGTCTCTGGCTCTGTATGGCTGGCGAGCGCGGGACGGTGGCCCGGCGGTGCGTTTTGCGGGGTTATCGCGGGAAATGTTAATCCTCGCTACGCTGTTGCTGTTTTGCGCAGTGCTACTGATCGTGCTGGTGGGAACGCTTTATCCGATGATTTACGGCCTGCTGGGCTGGGGACGCCTCTCCGTTGGCGCGCCGTATTTTAACCGCGCGACGTTACCGTTTGGTCTGTTGATGCAGGTGGTGATTGTGCTGGCGACGTTTGTCACTGGCAAACGCGCGCAGCTTCCGGCGCTGCTGGCGCATGCGGGCGTGCTGTTATTTGCCGCGGGGATCGTGGTTTCCAGCATTAGCCGTCAGGAGATCAGCCTGAATTTACAGCCGGGTCAACAGGTGACGCTGGCAGGATACACCTTCCGTTTTGAACGCCTCGATCTGCAAGCCAAAGGCAATTACACCAGCGAAAAAGCGATAGTGACACTGTTTGACCATCAGCAACGTATTGGTGAATTAACGCCGGAGCGGCGTTTTTACGAAGCACGTCGTCAGCAAATGATGGAGCCGTCAATTCGCTGGAACGGCATCCATGACTGGTATGCGGTCATGGGTGAAAAAACCGGAGCGGATCGTTACGCTTTTCGTTTGTATGTACAAAGCGGTGTGCGCTGGATCTGGGGGGGAGGATTGTTGATGATTGCGGGCGCGTTATTAAGCGGATGGCGGGGGAGGAAGCGCGATGAATAAAGGGCTTCTCATTTTGCTGCTGCTATTTACCTGTTTTGCGCACGCTCAGGTCGTAGACACCTGGCAATTTGCCAATCCACAACAACAGGAACAGGCGTTAAATATTGCCAGCCAGTTACGCTGCCCGCAGTGCCAGAATCAAAACTTACTGGAATCCAACGCGCCGGTGGCGGTCAGTATGCGCCATCAGGTTTACAGCATGGTGGCGGAGGGGAAGAACGAAGCCGAAATCATCGGCTGGATGACCGAACGCTACGGTGATTTTGTTCGTTATAACCCACCGCTGACCGGTCAGACGCTGGTGTTGTGGGCGCTGCCAGTGGTGTTGTTACTGCTGATGGTGTTGATCCTCTGGCGGGTGAGGGTGAAGCGATGAAACAGCCTCAAATACCGGTGAACATGCTGACAACACTCGCGATATTGATGGTATTTCTCTGTGTCGGCAGTTATCTGTTAAGCCCAAAATGGCAGGCGGTACGTGCGGAGTATCAGCGTCAGCGCGATCCGCTACATCAGTTTGCCAGCCAGCAAACCCCCGAGACACAGCTTCAGGCATTGCAGGATAAAATCCGCGCCAATCCACAAAACAGCGAACAGTGGGCGTTACTGGGCGAGTACTATCTGTGGCAAAACGATTACAGCAATGCGCTGCTGGCGTACCGTCAGGCGTTGCAACTACGTGGTGAGAACGCTGAACTGTATGCGGCGCTGGCGACGGTGCTTTATTACCAGGCCAGCCAGCATATGACCGCCCAGACTCGCGCAATGATCGACAAAGCCCTCGCGCTGGACAGTAATGAAATAACCGCCCTGATGCTGCTGGCTTCAGATGCGTTTATGCAGGCGAACTACGCGCAAGCCATCGAACTATGGCAAAAAGTGATGGATCTCAACTCACCGCGAGTTAACCGAACACAGCTGGTTGAGTCGATTAATATGGCAAAACTGCTACAGCGGCGATCGGATTAATCATCCGGCGTTGGAGATTATGTCATTGAGCTGCATAAAAAATAATCGAATGAACATATGCCAAAAATAATCACTAATCAGTATTATTGCAGATTAAACAAATAAAAATCTTTCCATAACAAATGGTTATTCATTAATCCTGCCATAAACTCGCGTTATTATGCATTAATGCAGCGAAAAGCTCTGTTGTTAAAGGGTTGCGCAACATACCGCGCAAATGATACTGATCATAAGCGTTAAAAAAATCTACAAACCAACGCAACACAATTCATGCCCTGGCAGTATGTCACGTTCTCACGTTTCTGAACGGGGAACGGCGCTCCATTGAGGAAGTCATTCATATGAAAAATATAAAATTCAGCCTGGCCTGGCAGATTCTGTTTGCTATGGTGCTGGGCATTCTCCTGGGAAGTTACCTGCACTACCATAGCGACAGCCGCGAATGGCTGGTCGTCAATTTGCTCTCTCCAGCGGGTGATATCTTCATCCACCTGATCAAAATGATTGTTGTGCCGATTGTAATTTCCACGCTGGTGGTCGGTATCGCAGGTGTCGGCGACGCCAAACAGCTCGGGAGAATTGGTGCGAAAACCATTATCTACTTCGAGGTGATCACCACCATCGCTATCATTTTGGGGATCACTCTGGCGAACGTCTTCCAGCCCGGCTCCGGGGTGGATATGTCGCAGCTGGCGACCGTCGATATCTCGAAATATCAGAGCACTACGGAAGCAGTCCAAAGCAGTTCCCACGGCATTATGGGGACGATTTTGTCGCTGGTGCCGACGAACATTGTGGCGTCGATGGCGAAAGGCGAAATGCTGCCAATCATCTTCTTCTCGGTGCTGTTTGGTCTGGGGCTTTCCTCCCTGCCTGCGTTGCATCGTGAACCGCTGGTGACCGTGTTCCGCTCCATCTCTGAAACCATGTTTAAAGTGACTCACATGGTGATGCGCTATGCCCCAGTGGGTGTGTTTGCGCTGATTGCGGTGACGGTGGCTAACTTTGGTTTCTCTTCTCTGTGGCCACTGGCGAAACTGGTGCTGCTGGTGCATTTCGCCATTCTGTTCTTCGCGCTGGTAGTGCTGGGAATTGTGGCGCGCCTGTGCGGGTTAAGTGTCTGGATCCTGATTCGTATTCTGAAAGATGAGTTGATTCTGGCGTACTCCACTGCCAGCTCCGAAAGTGTGCTGCCGCGAATTATTGAGAAGATGGAAGCCTACGGTGCCCCGGCGTCGATCACCAGTTTCGTGGTGCCGACCGGTTACTCTTTTAACCTTGATGGTTCGACGCTGTATCAAAGTATTGCCGCTATTTTCATCGCGCAGTTGTATGGTATTGACCTGTCCATCTGGCAGGAAATCATTCTGGTGCTGACGCTGATGGTGACCTCGAAAGGGATTGCTGGCGTGCCGGGCGTGTCGTTTGTGGTGCTGCTGGCAACGCTGGGTAGCGTAGGTATTCCGCTGGAAGGTCTGGCGTTTATTGCCGGTGTTGATCGTATCCTCGACATGGCGCGTACCGCGCTGAACGTGGTAGGTAATGCGCTAGCGGTGCTGGTGATTGCCAAGTGGGAACACAAATTTGACCACAAAAAAGCGATGGCCTACGAGCGTGAAGTGTTGGGCAAATTTGATAAGACTGCGGATCAGTAATTGAAGATTGCCGGGGATATCCACCCGGCAATGTGTGGATGCCTGATGCGACGCTTACCGCGTCTTATCAGGCCTACGCCAGACAGCGCAATAGCCTGATTTAGCGTGATTTTGTAGGTCGGATAAGGCGTTTACGCCGCATCCGACATCAATGCCTGATACGACGATTACCGCGTCTTATCAGGGCTACGCCAGGCAGCGCAATAGCCTGATTTAGCGTGATTTTGTAGGTCGGATAAGGCGTTTACGCCGCATCCGACATCAACGCCTGATGCGACGCTTACCGCGTCTTATCAGGCCTACGCCAGACAGCGCAATAGTTTGATTTAGCGTGATTTTGTAGGTCGGATAAGGCGTTTACGCCGCATCCGACATCAATGCCTGATGCGACGCTTGCCGTGTCTTATCAGGCCTACGCCAGACTGCGCAATAGTTTGATTTAGCGTGATTTTGTAGGTCGGATAAGGCGTTTACGCCGCATCCGACATCAATGCCTGATGCGACGATTACCGCGTTTTATCAGGGCTACCTTAACCATTGGTTAATTTTTCAAACTCTTCACACCCGGTATCAAACCCTTCCATACAGCTCAGGTTCAACCAGTGCAGCGCCTTCTGTTTGTTCTTCTCGATAAAACCTTCTTCACCGTTTAAGAACATCATTCCTGCCCAGTACTCGGAATAACCGGTACGGGAAATCGCAGAGCTACGCTTGAAATACCAGGTCGCTTTCTCATCATCGGCCTTAATGCCTATGCCGTTGGCGTAAATCAAACCAAGCAGCATCTGGGCATCGACGGCGGAGTCGTTCTCCAGATCTTCCGAGGCGTTTTCTAACAGCGAAATCGCCTTCGGATAATCCGGTTTACCTGCCTGAGTATTCACCAGAATATGTGCCAGCGTCACTTCACCTTCTTTACTGCCCGCTTGCGCTGCTTTTTCGGCGAGAATTTTTGCTTGTGGATAGTCCAGACTGACCGGATTGGTGATTTTAATCTGCGCCAACAGCGCGCAGGCATCGGCATCACCACTGTCGGCGGCTTTCTGTGCCCAATATTCGGCTTTGCTCAAATCGCCGGAGCTAAACCAGCTGTCGGCAAGAAAATATTGTGCGCGTTTATCTCCGGCCTCTGCCGCCTTTACATACTGGCTGCCAGGCTCAGAGTCATTCGCGTGGGCAAAGAATGTCAAAAACAACATCAATGCGATAATTTTTTTCATTTTGATAATACGATTGGGTAGGGTGTATCCAGTATAAAGAGTTCGAATGGATAAAAAAACAGCCTCCCAGTGGAGGCTGTAGAAGGGACTTATTTACGCCAGTGCCGCTTCGCGCAGGCGAGTTTTCAACTTGTTGTACTCGTCAATCACGTACTGCTCGGCGGCGCGCTGATCGGCGATCGGCTCGACGCGTACGGCGCAGTATTTGTACTCCGGCGTTTTCGTAATCGGGCTTAAGTTCTCGGTGACCAGCTCGTTACAGGCGCCAATCCACCACTGGTAGGTCATGTAAATCGCCCCTTTGTTAGGACGATCGCTGACCTGCGCACGTGTGATAATTTTGCCTTTACGCGAGTGCACCCAAACCAATGCCTCATCTTCAATACCCAGACGTTTGGCGTCTTCGGTATTGATTTGTGCGTAGCCGGGTTCATCAGCCAGCGCCGCCAGTGCCGCACAGTTACCGGTCATCGAACGGCAAGAGTAGTGACCGACTTCACGCACTGTTGACAGCACCATCGGGTACTCGTCGGTGAGCTTGTCGATTGGCGCTACCCAGTCGCAGGTGAAGAACTGCGCCAGACCGTTCGGGGTATCAAACTTCTCTTTAAACAGATAAGAAGTCCCCTGATCGGCATCTGACGTATCGCGGCAAGGCCACTGAATGAAGCCCAGTTCGCCCATTTTCTCGTAAGTCGCACCGTAGAAATCCGGGCACAGATGACGCAACTCGTCCCAGATCTCCTGGGTATTGTTGTAGTGCATCGGATAACCCATACGGGTGGCGATTTCACTGATAATCTGCCAGTCCGTTTTCAGATCCCACTTCGGTTCAACCGCCTTGAAGAAACGCTGGAAGCCACGGTCAGCCGCAGTATAGACACCTTCATGCTCGCCCCACGACGTTGACGGTAAAATGACATCCGCCGCCGACGCGGTTTTGGTCATAAAGATGTCCTGAACGATGACCAGTTCCAGATCTTCAAAGGCTTTACGTACTGCCGACAGTTCCGCATCCGTTTGCAGCGGATCTTCGCCCATAATGTACGCGGCACGCACTTCGCCATGCGCTGCGCGGTGTGGCAGCTCGCTGATGCGATAGCCGGTATGAGCAGGCAGGCTTTCCACGCCCCAGGCTTTGGCGAATTTCTCGCGGTTAGCCGGATCTTTCACGTACTGGTATCCCGGATACGTATCCGGCAGCGCGCCCATATCACAGGCACCCTGCACGTTGTTCTGACCACGAACCGGGTTAACGCCCGCATGCGGCTTACCGAGGTTACCGGTCAGCATCGCGAGGCTGGTCAGAGAACGCACGGTTTCCACGCCCTGATAGAACTGGGTCACACCCATGCCCCACAGAATAGATGCGCTTTCCGCCTGGGCATACATCCGCGCCGCCTGACGAATCTCACTGGCGCTAACGCCGGTGATATCTTCAACCGACTCCGGCGTGTAGCCTTCAACGATTTTACGATACTCTTCAAAGCCTTCCGTACGGGAAGCGACAAACGCTTTGTCGTACAGATTTTCTTCAATAATGACATGGCCCATCGCATTCAACAGCGCGATGTTCGAGCCGTTTTTCAGTGCGATGTGCATGTCAGCAATGCGCGCGGTTTCAATTTTGCGCGGATCGCAGACGATAATTTTCGCCCCGTTACGTTTAGCGTTAATCACGTGATTCGCCACGATAGGGTGGGAATCCGCCGGGTTGTACCCGAAAACGAACACTAAATCGGTATTATCAATTTCGTTAATGGCATTGCTCATTGCGCCGTTACCGACCGATTGGTGCAGACCTGCAACCGATGGGCCGTGTCAGACGCGAGCGCAGCAGTCAACGTTATTGGTACCAATAACGGCGCGCGCAAATTTTTGCATTACATAGTTGGTTTCGTTACCCGTACCACGCGAGGAGCCTGTCGTCTGGATGGCATCCGGACCGTACTTCTCTTTGATGGCGCTCAGGCGCTCGGCAACGTAATTCAGTGCCTCATCCCAGGAAACAGGTTCGAGTTTGCCGCCACGCTGGCGACGGATCATGGGGGTTTTCAGGCGCGGGGTCAGGATCTGGGTATCGTTAATAAAATCCCAGCCATAATAACCCTTCAGACACAGAGTACCCTGGTTGGTTTTCCCCTGCGCTGCCTCCGCCCGGACGATTTTGCCGTTATCGACGACCAGGTTGATTTTGCAACCTGATGCGCAATATGGGCAAACCGTGACGACTTTTTTCATCAGTCTCGCTCCAGTTAATCAAATCACGCATACGCGCTCTCGACCACAGTATGCATCTTTTATGCCACATTTTATTTGAGGCTATTCCCTGATATTACGGGCACTATTTATTCAAAACTCTGACGAAAAACAGGCTGTCGTCAGTTTTGACGTGACGAAACGAAATACCGCGTGACAGCCATCACGCGGCAGACATTTTATTTTTTCTCAACGACGGGAGCCGCCTGATACCCGCCGCCCAGCGATTTCATCAACTGAATACTTTGAATCACACGGCGGCTGTCCAGCATCAGTAATGACATCTCTTCGGAAAGCACCGGCAACTGAGCTTCGGTGGCCAGTAAGCGGCTGGTTAGACCGCGTTGGTAGGCGGCGTCGGCGGCACGCTGGGTGAAGCGGGTTGCTTCTACGCGTTCTGCCTGCATCTCCCGCTCGTCGTTGAGCGTTTGCAGACGCGTGCCATTGACTGCAACGTCGCGCACCGCGTTCAGTACTGACTGGTTGTAACGTTCAATCATCATGTTGCTGGCGGCGCGAGTGCCTTCGAGATTGGCATTCAACCGTCCACCGTCAAACAGTGGCAATTTCAGACCCGGTATGAAGTTGAACTGACGACTGGTCTTTTTGAATAAGGTATCCAGGTGGATGGAGTCCAGACCGAAAAACGCTTTGATATCAAAGCTCGGGTAGAACAGCGCCCGCGCGGAATCTACCTGATCTAATGACGCCTGAACATACCAGCGCATGGCTTGCAGATCCGGGCGTCTGGCGAGCAACTCATAAGAGAGCGTCGCCGGAATGCCGGTCTGTACTTGCGGTAATGCCACCGGCTTGATCTCCGGCATATCGCTGGCCCCCGCGCCAATCAATGCGCGCAGAGATTCTCGCGTTTCGGTGATTTGCCCTTTGACGGCAGCAATTTGTTTATCGACCGCCAGAATCTGTGCCCGCGCGCCGTGGAAAGGCACTTGCGCTTCCAGGCCGTGTGCCACTTTACTCTGGTGCGCTTTAACCGCGTAATCAATCACATCGCGAGTTTGTTCTAACAGATCAAGCATCTGATAGCTGGCCTGGATACTGTAATAAAGCTGCGCTACGCCAGTGGTCAGCGATAGCTCTACTGCTGCGGTTTCTGCCAGCGCGGCATTATGCGCGCCAATAGCGGCGGCAACCGCCGAGCGATGTACACCCCACAAATCAAGATCCAGTCCGGCAAACAAACCTACTGTGGCTTCCGTATAGTACGGCCCGTCCATACCCAGTGCTGGCGCATCCATTGAATAAGGGCTTAAAAAACCGTTCGCCGAGACACGTTGGCGGTTGAGCATCCCTAACGCAGCCACCTGCAATTGTGAACCGGCATCTAACAGGTCGGCCTGTGATTGCGCTTTTTCTTCCCGCAGTTTCGCTTCAGCAAGCGTGTGTGAACCTTGCAGCGTGCGCTGGATCAGGGTATCCAGTTGCGGATCGTTAAATTGTTTCCACCACTGCGCCTGTGGCCAGCCGGAACTGGCCAGATGAATATCATCGGCAAGTTTGATTTGTTCCGGTTTGAGCTGTTGATGAGGCGCAGAATCCTTACGTACCAGGGCACAGCCGGAAAGCAGCGTCGTGCTGCCGAGAATGCAGCACAACAGCAGGCGTGAAAGTTGACGATTGATCATTGCGTGGCTCCTTGTGCCTGTTCCGTGGCGGGCGTTAATGCCGGGGCTGTCCAGTCTGGCAAGCGGGCGAAAAGCTGGCAGACGTGTTGCTCCTGTTTTAATAAAGTCGGCAGGATGGCCTGCGAGGCGGGTGTTTCTTCAAGCGTTATTTGAGGAGAACGGCTGAGTGCGGTTGCCAGACCGGCGGCGTATTTCTCCAGTGCGTCGGCAAACTGGCCTGCTCTGTCCGGCTGTAGTGCGTTATCCAGCGCCTGCGCCGAGTTCCAGGTCGCATCCCAGGCGTGAAGAATGTCGCGTCCCTGACGAATAACCGTTTGCGAACGTTCAATCAGTAATGCGCGTTCTTCGCTGTCTAGTTGACGCTCCAGCGCCACGCGTTGGCACATCTCTTCACAGGCATTAAACGCCGCATGCAGACCTATACGAATTTGCAGATAAGTGCGCAGAGCCGTGGCTTCCTGCTGGCGTGGGATCCGCATTACTTTACTCAACATACCCAGCGCGCCAGCCAGTTTTTGCGGCAGTGTGCGCGCTTCACTTTCAGGCCAGACAAAGGTGTAAATCACCGCGGACACCACGGTACCAATGATGATACCCAGGGCGCGATCGCGAATTTCCACCAGGTCGTACACCGGGCCAAAAACGTTTTCGAGCGTGGCGAGCGCGAAGGTGACCACCATCTGTGTGCCGATATAAGAAGAGCGTTCGGAGCTGGTGGCAATCCATGCGCCCAACAGGAAAATCGGTGCCAGCACAAACAGCAATTCGACAATATTGTCCAGCCAGGGCATGACCAGTAGCGTGAATAACAGCGCCAGAATCGCGCCGCAAAAGGCCCCGCCAAAACGCAGCACCATCTTCTGGTACGACGAACCGACGTTCGGGTTAGCGACGATCACGCAGGTCAGCATACAGGTATGAATACCTTCCCAGTCGACGCCGCTGTAGAAGGTGTAACAGATCAAACAGGCGAGCAGCGTTTTTACCGCGTAGCGAATATAGTCTGGATTGGTAAAAGCATCGGCGACCATTGACGGCGGTTTGGCTGCGGGCGTTGGCGGCGTATTCGGGTCCATCTGACCCAGTTGCAACAACGTCTGGCAGATATTCTCCAGGTTACATTCCCGTGCTGCCATCGCTTCACTTTCACTAAGCCGCCAGTCGCTTTGCCAGCACTGCCCTTTGGCAATAGCATGTTGCAGTTTGTTGATTTCAGAGGCTAATTTTTGCCGAAACTCAATGATTGCCTGTGAATCAGCAAAAGAGGTGGGATCGTAGCGATTCAGCGTCGAGTAAATGTAGGTTACCGTTGCCACGCAGCTTTGCCACCATGCGCTTTGAGTTCGCCAGTTGGCATCGTCCGCGAGACAAAAGACATTGAGTTTTTGCAGTGCCAGTGCCTCTCTTTCAATCCGCGTTTCGGGTAGCGGTGCGAGGCTGTCCGTCAGGTGACTAATGGCATCATCAAGCCGATTATTAAGCGCCTGATGCATTTGCGTAATGGCACGACTGGGAAACCACAGCACGCCGATTAACGTCATCAATAACGTCGGGTAGAGGCCGACAACGATACACCACAGCGTTAAGCGCACGACCACTTCCGGATAGTCGAGCATGGCGGGGAAGGTTTGCCCGTAAATAGCGACAATGGCGACGGCGAAAAAGACCAGCCCCAGCCGATGGGTACGCATCAAAAACATGCAACCCATCAGGACAGGACCTGCGATGATCAATCTGATCAACGGTTCGCCGTATGACCATTTGTAGATCAAAAACAGGCTGGCGATCTCCAGCACCGTGGCGACCACAAATAAGATCGCCACAAATTTGGTGTAAAACGCGTTCGACTGAATACCGTAAAACAGCACTGCCAGCGATAACGCCACAAAAGGGATCTCAAAGGTCATCGAGATCAGAATCACCAGCAGGCAGCCTACCCAGAGTTGCACGGTCTGCGGCACGCGGCCAGGTCGCCGCTCGCTTAACTCTTCATGAAAGAACGCCAGCAGCCTGACCACCGGTAATGGCAGGGAGTTGAGCGCGCTCATTATTGCGGCTCAAGATTAGCGACTGCCGAAGCGCCGATGCGGAACATTTCCGGGTCAGGTTTATCAACCATGATTTTGACCGGAAAACGCTGGGCGACGCGGACCCAGTTAATAGACCGTGACACTTTCGGCAGGCCGCCCAGCACCAGGCCGCCGTCATCCGGTAGCACGCCGTAGCCAATCGAATCCACTTTACCCTCGAAGGTTTTGCCGCTGTCGCTCATCAGGCGAATCGTTGCGGGTGTACCTGAGCGAATATTTTTCAGATCGGTTTCGCGGAAGTTGGCGATCACGTACCAGTGACGAGTGTCGATTAGGGTGAAAATAGGGCGCATGGCAGAAGCAAATTGCCCAACCGAGGTTTTAAGGGAAATGACCCGGCCATCAAACGGCGCGCGGACGGTCGCCATTTCCAGATGCAGTTTGGTCAGGGCAATATCCGCTTCGACCGCCGCACGTTGCGCCACCAGCGCATCGACGCCGCTGACGGCGCTGGCGGCTGACTGCGCCTGTAACAATACGGCATTAAGATCCGCTTCTGCAGCGCGCTGCGCCGTTCTTGCACGGTCAACGTCTTCCGCTGAGACAAAACCTTCTTTCAGTAATGGCTCGGTGCGGCGTAATGTATCGCTGGCCTGTTTTGCAGCGGCACGGGCTTTTTCTACCGTGGCATTAACCGAGTCGGCACCAAGCTGTTGCGCGTCAACGCTACGCTGGGTGAGCATAATTTGCTTATCCAGCGCCGCGAGGGAGGCTTCGGCTTTCGCCAGATTGGCCTCGTATGGGCGCGGGTCGATGCGGAACAGCAAATCGCCCTGTTTGACTGCCTGGTTGTCGGTGACCGCCAGTTCTACAATGCGCCCGCTGACTTCCGGCACCACATCAATGGTATCTGCTGACGCGTAAGCGTCATTAGTTGATGGCGCACTGTCTACGCGCCAGATAACGAAAACAAGGGCAACCAGCGCCAACGCAACCACTAACAGAGCAGGGAATTTACTGCGAGGAGCTTTTTTCGGCGTACTTTCCATGAGCGCGTCTCAAATAGATTAGAAAAATGCCAGCCAGAACAGCATGGCGTAGAGAGCAAAAAGGGCGGTATAAATAATTCCGACAAATGCCAGATTGATATTTGTCCGCTGAATAATTCGCCTCGTGATGAGCGTCAAAATAAGGCTGGCAATGGCGCAGAAAAACCAGCTGGGATAATAAGCGCCGATCACCGGGATTGCCGGAGATAATGAGCATCCCGAAACCATGAAAACGGGAATTATCCACGCTGTTTTTTTGAGTTGCATCGCCATGCGAGAGAGAACTGTTGGCATATTAAATACATCCTGTCTGCTGCGAACAATATCTGTAGTGAATATCAATATCCATTGAAGGCGTCAGTATGGCTATTTTCTCGATGAATAAAAATAGCTTTATTCAGCCACCGCATTCATAACTTATATATTTTATTTATTAATTGGCTGTATATATTTTTAAAATAAATGCTTTTGGGGGCTTCAGCGCCCCCAAAAGCGAGTGGCATTAATTTGGGGTTACAATATTCACCCACAAATCGAAATTATCCAGACAAGCAATAATTTCTTCCAGTTTCGCGCCATTGCCAATAATTTTGGCTTTCTTCGCTTTTACCAGATCCGCCATTTTGGCTTGTCCGGTCAGCACGGCGTGCAGATCTTCACGGCTGATGTAGAAAGAGGCGTTGGCTTGTGGTTGCAGCGTTTTACGGTAGTTAAGCACGCTATCGTTCAGGGTCAGGTTGAGGTTATCGCCGTTACTCATATTGAAGTTCAGGCTGATGTTCTTCCCGGCAGCTTTTTCGCTATCGAGTCGAACGGCCATAAAGTCGAACAGCATTTCGACCGACATCCCGCGAATGGTATCCGGGGAACCGGTGGTACCGTGACTGAACTTATGTACCCCTTCGCGCAGCTCTTTCGCGCCAGTCAGGTAGAAACCGCGCCAGGTGGCGGACTCGGCCTGATAGCCCAGCTGTTCAAAGTTATTCGCTTGCAGATTCTTCGCGACCTGGTCACCCGGGTTGGCGGCAATCACCTGTTTCAGCAACTCTGCGGACCAGCGATAATCACCTTGCTTGTTCGCTTCTTTCGCCAGGTTGATGACACGGGCAGAACCGCCCAGCGCCTGCACATAACGTTTACCCATCTCCACCTGACCATACGGATGCAGGTTAGCCGGGTTACCGTCGTAATAGCCAAGATAGAAGTTATACACCGCGCGGGCGTTGTGGCTGACAGAACCGTAATAGCCGCGGCTGGCCCAGTTATTGGCAAGCGCAGGCGGCAGCTTAATCATGTCGCCGATTTCATTCATGGTGTAGCCCTGGTTCGCCAGGTGCAGGGTCTGGTCGTGAATGTACTTGATAGTATCGCGATATTTACCAATATAATCATTGATATGCTTATTGCCCCACACCGGCCAGGTGTGCGGCATAAACAGTACTTCTGCGTCGTTACCCCACATATCCAGCGTTTCGTTCAGATACTCGGTCCACTTGCTGGTGTCGCGGGTTTTCGCGCCGCGCAGAGTGTAGAAGTTGTGCAGGGTATGCGTGGCGTTCTCGGCGGTACACAGGGCTTTCAGGGCCGGAATATAGAAGTGCATTTCGGCTGGCGCTTCGCTGCCTGGGGTCATCAGGAAGTCAAACTCCAGGCCGTCGATAATCATCTTCTCGCCAGTTCTGACGATAGTTTTAGTCGGTGCAATAATGCTCGGGTCGCCCGTTGCCAGCGTCACGCCAAGGCCATTACCCACGTTACCTTGCGCGTTGTGCGGCAGTAACAGACCGTAAGAGTAGAGCGCACGGCGGCTCATGATGTTACCCGCCAGCACGTTTTCGCTGATGGCTTCGTCCATAAAGCCAGCCGGAGCGATTACCTGAACTTTGCCGGATTTAACATCAGCTTCAGAGATAATGCCTTTCACGCCGCCATAGTGGTCAGTGTGGCTGTGAGTGTAGATAACGGCAACAATCGGTTTTTGCGGACGATGCTGGAAGTAAAGGTCAAGTGCGGCTTTTGCGGCAGGCGGCGTTACCAGCGGGTCGATAACAATAATGCCTTTCTCACCCTCAACGAACGTAATGTTAGAGATATCCTGGCCGCGCACCTGATACATTTTATCGGTGACTTTGAACAGGCCAGAAATACCGTTGATCTGCGACTGACGCCACAGGCTGGGGTTTACGGTTTCCGGCGCTGCGGCATTAATATCAAATTTGTAATCGTCCGCGCGGTAGTAAACTTTACCGTTAGCATCACGCAGAATACCTTCATCCAGCAGCGGGGCGATAAATCCTCGCTGGGCATCGTCAAAATCCTGCCGATCGCTAAACGGTAATGATTTGGCGTAATTCTGATTAACCTGCTGGGTATATTGAGTAGCGACTTTCGCTTCATCTGTTGCGTAAGCGGTATTTATCATCATGCCGCTGACGGTGGTTAACGCAATAACAATCCTGCTCAAACGGAATAACCGAGAGTTATTCATATAAATCTCCATTTATCATTTATGTCGTAAATATATAATCCATGCAAAATACGTCATTTAAAGCTGGCGTTATCATAATTGGGAATTTGCGACTTTAATAAGTGGAAGTGTGAGCGGAACGAGCCATTTTATTAGGCATTTGTGCTGAAGAGGGAAAATGACGGCATATTTATTATTGCCATCAATAATGTGACCTGACTTATGTTTTTATTATATATATTGCTTTTCTCTTTCACTTCGGCAAGAAGTCCGCACAATGATTAATCAGGTGAATAATTCGGAGTATAACCATGAAACCTGTTGTGCTGGTGGTGGATGATGACACGGCTATCTGCGCACTGTTGCAGGACGTGTTAAGTGAACATGTCTTTACGGTTTCAGTCTGCCATACCGGGCAGGAGGCAATATCACGTGTTGAGGGCGATCCTGATATCGCGCTGGTGGTGCTGGATATGATGCTACCCGATACCAACGGCCTGAGGGTATTGCAACAATTACAGAAAATGCGTCCTGCACTGCCGGTGGTGATGCTGACCGGCCTGGGCAGCGAGTCTGATGTGGTGGTCGGGCTGGAAATGGGCGCAGATGATTACATCTGCAAGCCGTTTACCCCACGGGTAGTGGTCGCGCGACTAAAAGCGGTGCTACGGCGCGTTGGCGCGCTGGTGGTCAATGAGGAGAAAAACGCCGGGCTGTCATTCAATGGCTGGTATCTCGATACCACGCGCTGCCAGTTGCACAATCCGCTACAGCAACATGTCGAGCTGACCCAGGGCGAATATGGCTTGTTACTGGCCCTGGCGCAAAACGCTCGTCGGGTGTTAAGCCGCGAGCAGTTGCTGGAGTTCACCCACAGCGATAGCGTGGAGGTGTTTGATCGCACTATCGACGTATTAATCATGCGCTTACGACGCAAAATCGAACTAAACCCGCATCAGCCGATGTTGATTAAAACTCTGCGCGGTCTGGGGTATGTCTTCGCTGCCGACGTGCACTAATCCGACATTTCTGTTTGCAGTTCTTCCAGCGTTTTTGCCCCGTCGATGGCATTGGCGCATAACAGACTTGCCCGCGCGCAGGCGTGTGCCAGTTTTATGCTCTCGGTAAGCGTCCAGCGTTCATGGCAGCCATATAAAAATCCGGCACAAAATGCATCGCACGCGCCGACACTGCCGATAATTTCTCGTTGTTCTAACTTTTGCGAAGGGATCCACACGCCGCCATGTTCCGGTGTCTCTCCCCAGGCACCTTCCGGACAGTGGATCACCACTCTCTGGCGTACGCCCGCATCTAACAGTTCACGCGCGGCGGCAGCAATATGCACGATATGCGGTTCGCCGTTGGGTAAGCGAATTTCCAGCCCACTAAACTCCCCGGCCTCCAGTTCGTTAATTACCAGATAATCCAGATGGCGCAACGTGGGCAGCACCATCGGCTGATAACGCGGATCGCCCTTGCGGGAGACAAGGTCGAGCGAGGTTTCAAAGCCAGTATCACGCATTTGCGCCAGCAGACGTGCGCTACGAGTACCGTAAACATCGTCCGGCATATCCAGGCTGTCGAGCAACAGTAAATAGCCGAGATGGAAAATCTTCATGCTGTTATCAAGCTGATCGAATGCCGGAAGATCAAGCAGTCGGTTAGCGCCCGGCGAATGGAAAAAGGTGCGCTGCCCGCCTGGGTCGGTCATCACCTGCGACATCGACGTCGGGGCAAAGGTGGTGCGCTGCACATGCTGGCGATTGACGTGATATTGCTCAAGCATCGCCATGATGTAATCGCCGTCGCTGTCCTGACCGATTAGCCCGACCGCCTGTAACGGCAACCCGGAGCGCATTTTCGCCAGCGTCAGCAGGACGTTAAGCGGCGCGCCTCCGGTTGAGCGTTCGCTGTGGGTGATCTCCGCCAGCCAGCCGCGCTCTGGCCACTGGATAATCTGATGGACGTGGTCAACCAGCATATTGCCTGCGGCGATAATCCCTTTACGTTCCATCATGCTTGCCCCGCACTGCCGAAAATACGCATCTGTTGTGCAACCGTATCGCTGATGGCGGCTTCCACTGCCAGCAGTAACTCGGCGAACTCGTCATACATCGGCTGACGGCGCGCCATTCGGGTCTCAACGGCTGCCAGCGCCGCTTGCGACATACCCGTGTAGAAATTGATTTTGTGGATACCTATTTCTATGGCGCGGTGGAAATCGGCATCGCTAATCCCTGAGCCGCCGTGTAACACTAGCGGGATAGCCGCCTGCTGGCGGATAGCGTCGAGGCGCGGGAAATCGAGTTTCGGTTCGCCGCGATATTTGCCGTGTGCATTGCCAATCGCCACGGCCAGCGCGTCAATGCCGGTACGGTCGACAAAATCTCGCGCCAGTTGCGGATCGGTAAACAGAGATTCATCGGCATGACCGTAAAGCGCACCGCCTTCGTCGCCACCTACCGCGCCCAGTTCAGCTTCTACCGATACGCCAACGGCATGGCACATTTTCACCACTTCCCGCGTCTGGCGGACATTTTCTTCATACTCCAGCGTGGAGCCGTCAAACATTACCGAGCTGAATCCCAGCCGCAACGCTTGCACCACCGATTCAAAATGCAGCCCGTGATCGAGATTTAACACCACCGGAATGGCATGGCGCGCCGCTTCAAATTTCACGGCTTCGACCAGGGAATCCAGCGAGATATATTTAAAATGTACTTCGGCAATGTTGATAATAAACGGCGAACGTTCTTGTCTGGCCGCAGCGAATAGTGCGCGTAAAAAGTGTGAGTCCAGCACATTAAACGCACCTAACGCATAGTGATGTTCGCGGGCATGAGCCAGCCCTTCAGCGAGAGAAATCAACGGCATAACGTTCTCCTTATTCAGCGGAACTGGCGGTATTCGTTACACAACACCAACTGGGCCGGTTCGTCTTCGTCAATCAGGTTGTAGCGGTCCAGCGGCTGTAAAAAGTGGTTATCGTGGTCGTCGTCATTAACAGAAGAGACTTCGCCAACCAGCACATCGCCAAAACCGGCTTCTGCCCAAAAGCTGTGATAAAGGCCTGGCGGCAGGCAGATACTTTCGCCGGGAGACAGGCGCAACTGACTGCCTGCGGTATGTTTCTGGCGGCAGCCGTCGATCACCACCGTAACGTCGCTATCAACCGTTTGCTCGTTGCTATCGGCATTCCATAGTTCAACAATCAAATTGCCGCCGCCGCGATTGATAATGTCCTCACGCTTACGCCAGTGAAAATGCATTGGCGTTACCTGCGCATCGCGCACATGCATGATCTTCTCGGCGTAACATTTCGCATACGGCATTCCTTTTGGCGAACCGTTACGCAGGGTAAACAGCGTCAGCCCCTGTGCAGCAAAGTCGTTGCTACCAAAAGCGGTAACATCCCAGCCGAGTTTGAGATCAAAAACTTCCTCCCACGCGGTGGTGTCGAGTTGTTGCCATTGGGCAGGTGTGAAACTGGCAAAGGGCGGAAGATGCACGTCATGTTGCGAAAAGAATTGCCGTGTATGGCCGAGAATGTCGTTTATAGCGGAGCGTTTCATCGAAAGCGTTCTCCTTAGCGGTGGCCGGGCAGCTGCGCCGCCCGGTGTGTGGACTTATTTCACCGTCCAGCCTTTGTAATTGCCGACGTTGTTTTTGTCGATCATCGTCACCGGGATCAGCACCGGCTCTTTCGGCGCGGGTTTGCCCTGCAAAATGTCATAACCGATCTCAACCGCTTTCGCTGCCATCACCTGGGGATCTTGCGCAGGGGTGGCGACAAACAACGAGTTCTCACGTTTCAGCGCCTCTTCGGCGTCTGGGCTTCCGTCAACGCCGACAATAAAGAACTCGTTACGTTGAGCCTGTTTTGCTGCCAGATCGGCACCGATCGCGGTGGGATCGTTAATCGCAAATACGCCGTCAATCTTCGGATTTGCCGCCAGCAGCCCGGTCATCACCTCCAGCCCGCCTTCACGGCTGCCTTTGGCGTTCTGGTTGTCAGAGAGCACCTTGATGTCAGGATGGCGTTTAAATTCAGTCTGGCAGCCTTCAACGCGGTTTTGCACGGCGGACACCGGAGGCCCGTTGATGATCACCACGTTGCCTTTGCCTTTCAGGCGATCGGTGATGTATTTACAGGCCATTTCGCCCGCCTGGGTGTTATCGGAGGTGATGGTCGCATCGGCGCCTTCTGCCGCTACGTCAACTGCGACGACCACGATCCCGGCATCTTTCGCCCGTTTCACCGCCGGGCCGATCCCTTTTGAATCGGCAGCGTTGAGGATGATCATATCGACGTTAGCGGCGATAAAGTTGTCTATTTGCGACACCTGCTGGCCCAGATCGTAGCCGCTGGACACCAGCGTCACTTTGACGTTATCGCCCGCCAGTTTGTGCGCTTCCAGCTCCGCACCTTTGGTGATCTGCACGAAGAATGGGTTTGCCAGATCGCCTACCGTCACGCCTATCGATTTCAATTCTTTTGCCTGGGCGAACGGTGCTGCGGCCAGCAGCGCGCCTGCACAGAGCGCGGTCACTAAGGGCTTCAATCTCATGCTGTATTCCTCATGTGTAGGGTATTGTTGTTATGCGCTTTGATGATGTCGGGTACGGTATTTATCGATCAGCACCGCAATGATGATCACCGCCCCTTTGATCACCAGTTGCCAGAAGTAAGAGACGCCCATTAGGGTCATGCCGTTGTTTAGCGTGGCGATAATCAGCGCCCCAACCAGCGTGCCGGTGATGGTGCCGATGCCGCCAACGAAACTGGTGCCGCCGAGGATCACCGCCGCAATGGCATCCAGTTCGTACCCCATGCCTAAGTTGCCGTTGGCGCTGTACAGCCGCGAGGCGCTCATAATCCCGCCAAGCCCTGAAAGCAGGCCGCTCATGCCATAAACAAACAGCAGCACGAGCCAGACCTTAATGCCGGTAAGACGCGCCGCCTGCATATTGCCGCCGACGGCGTAGATATGAACGCCAAGCGTGGTGCGGCGCAGAATAAACCAGCACAGCACAATCACTGCGAGGGCAATCACCACCAGCCACGGGATCGGCCCGAGATAGTTATTACCTATCCACTCGAAATTAATGTTGGAGTTGATGACCGTGGTGCCGTCCGCCAGCAGATACGCCGCCCCGCGTAGCGCCGTATAGGTGCCGAGCGTGACGATAAACGGTGGCAATCCGGCAAAGGCCACCAGCGCGCCGTTGAACAACCCCAGCAGCAGGCCGAGCATCAGCGCCGCTGGAATCGACAGCATGGCGAACTCCGGGCTAAGGGAGACGACCATCGCCGCCACCGCCGTGGTGCCGAGAATCGACCCTACGGAAAGGTCGATCCCGCCGGTCAAAATGATGAAGGTCATCCCCGCCGCCAGCACAATGTTGATCGACGCCTGGCGGGTAATATTCAGCAGGTTGCTTTCGGTAAAAAAGTTCGGTGCGATAAAGCCAAATACCGCCACGATCAGAATTAAAATGGGCAAAATGCCGACCGTTTGCATCAGATCGCTCATCAGCATTTTTTTGGCAGAGGTCTTTGCAGAGGTCGTCATGAGGGCACCGCCTGGGAATGGGCGTCGTTGACGCCAGTCGCTAAGGTCATAATGTTTTCCTGGGTGATGTTTTTGCCGTTTAACTCACCGGCAATGCTGCCTTCGCGCATCACATAGACGCGATCGCTCATGCCGACTATCTCCGGCAGTTCGCTGGAGATCATCAGGATCGCCACGCCCTTGCGCGCCATCTCGTTCATGATCCGGTAGATCTCGCTTTTTGCGCCGACGTCCACGCCGCGGGTGGGTTCGTCGAGCAGTAAAATGCGTGGGCCAATTGCCACCCAGCGGGAGATCAACAGTTTTTGCTGATTGCCGCCCGAAAGCCCGCCCGCTCGCACCTGGGCATGAGGCACGCGGATGTTGAGCAACTTGATAGCGTCATCGGAGATGGTTTGTGCTTTTTTGCGGTTGAGCATTCCCCAGCTGGCATCGCGCTCCAGGGTTGCCATGGTGATGTTTTCGGCTGCCGCCATTTCAAGGAATAAGCCTTGTTCTTTGCGATTTTCGGTGAGAAAACCAATGCCAAGATCGATGGCTTCGCGCGGGGAGTGGATCACCACCGGTTCACCATCGATTTCAATCATTCCGCCCGTCGCTTTATGCACGCCGAAGATCAACTGCGCCAGTTCGGAACGTCCGGCTCCTACCAGCCCGGCGAGGCCAACAATTTCGCCGGAACGCACCAGCAGGCTGCTCGGCTGGACTTTGCCACCGTCGGTCAGGTGGTGAACATTCAGGCGGGCTTTGCCGAGCGGGATATCGCGCTCTTTATTGAACAGATCGCTCAGTGGCCTACCGACCATCATCCGCACCAGTTCAGCGGCGTTGAGATTGTCGCGGGTCAGGCTGCCAACGTATTGCCCGTCGCGCAGCACGCTGACGCGATCGGACAGCTCATACACTTCCGCCATGCGGTGGCTGATATAGATAATCGCCATCCCTTCATTGCGCAGCCGCATAATCAGTTCAAACAGGCGGTGAGTTTCACGCGAGGAGAGGGCGGCGGTGGGTTCGTCCATCACCAGAATGCGGCTGTTGCGATGCAGCGCGCGGGCGATTTCGACCTGTTGTTGCTCGGCAATGGTCAGCGTCATGACTTTATCGCTGGCGTTAAACTGCGCGCCGAGGCGGTCGATCACTTTTTGCGCCTGCACCAGCATCTCTTTACGCTGCACCAGCCCGCCGTGGGAAAGCTCGCTGCCGAGGAAAATATTTTCTGCCACCGTCAGATTCGGTGCCAGCTGCATCTCCTGATAAATCAGCGTAATACCGGCGCTTAAGGCATCTTTCGGTGTGCGAATGTGAAAGGGCTTGCCGTCAATCAGGATCTCGCCGCTGGTGGCGGTATACGCCCCCGCCAGCACCTTCATCAGCGTGCTTTTTCCTGCGCCGTTTTCCCCCATCAGGGCATGGATCTCGCCAGGGTAGACAGTCAAATCCACCCCCTTGAGCGCGTAAAATTTGCCGAAGGCTTTGGCAATATTGCGCATCTCCAGAACCGGCGTGCTGTTCATGGCGGACTCCTGCGAGGTTGTCGATATCAGCACTCCATCACAGGAAAGTAAATGCAAAATGTCAGAAGCCGTTCATATTTGTCATATTGCGATTTTTCTTTACGGAGCGTGATATGGCGCACCCCGGACGTCACTTTTTTGCCAGCGCGCGCGGGCGATTGCTGCTTTTAAATTTGCTGGTGGTGGCGGTGACGCTGATGGTCAGCGGCGTGGCGGTAATGGGCTTTCGCCATGCCAGCCAGATGCAGGAGCAGGTGCAGCAGCAAACGGTGGATGATATGACCGGCAGCCTGAATCTGGCGCGCGACACGGCAAACGTGGCGACGGCGGCGGTGCGATTGTCGCAGGTGGTGGGGGCGCTGGAATATAAAGGTGAAGCCGAGCGATTGCAGGAGACACAGCGGGCATTAAAAAGCTCGCTTGCACAACTGGCGAACGCGCCTTTAGCGCAGCAGGACGCCGGGCTGGTGACGCGAATCATCCAGCGCAGCAATGAACTGCAAACCAGCGTCGGCGGAATGCTGGAGCGGGGGCAAAGGCGGCATCTGGAGCGTAACGCGCTGTTAAGTTCGCTATATCAAAACTTAAGTTATCTGCGGCATCTACAAAAAGTCACTCACGCGCAAGATGATATTTTGCTTAACGAGATGAACCGGCTGATTGTCGCCGCTATTGCCACGCCCGCGCCGCAGGCGATTATTCATCAACTGGTCGGGGTGATGTCTGCATTACCGACCCACAGCGATACGCCGTTGGTTAATACGTTACTCACTGATTTTAATCGTGAACTGCGCAAACTCGCGCCACTTTCGGCAGCTCTGGAGCAAAGCGATCTGGCGATTAGCTGGTATATGTTCCACATCAAAGCGCTGGTGGCGATACTCAATAGTGACATTAACCATTATGCCGAACAGGTAGCGACGCTCTCCGGTCAGCGGGTGGCGCAAAGTTACCAGGATTTGCGCTCCGGCGAGAGGCTGATCATGATTTTCGCCCTGTTAGCGGTGGTGATCACCGCGTTTGCAGGTTGGTATATCTATCGCAATCTCGGCTCTAACCTGACGGCGATTTCCCGCGCCATGAGCCGCCTGGCGCACGGCGAAGCGGACGTCACTTTTCCGGCGTTACAGCGGCGCGATGAGTTAGGTGAACTGGCGCGCGCCTTTAACGTTTTTGCCCGCAATACCGCATCACTCGAACGAACGTCCCGGCTGTTGAAAGAGAAAACCACGCAGATGGAGATTGCCCAAACCGAGCGGCAGGGGCTGGAAGAGGCGCTATTGCACAGCCAGAAGCTGAAAGCGGTCGGGCAACTGACAGGCGGGCTGGCACATGATTTTAATAATCTGCTGGCGGTGATCGTTGGCAGCCTGGAGCTGGTGAACACGGATTCGCCCGACGCGCCGCGAATACAGCGGGCGCTGCAAGCCGCCGAACGTGGGGCGCTACTGACCCAGCGGCTACTGGCGTTTTCCCGCAAGCAGTCCTTACATCCGCAAGCCGTTGAACTGAAAACTCTGCTGGAAGAGTTAAGCGAATTAATGCGCCACTCCTTACCGGCAACGCTGGCGCTGGAGATTGAAGCGCAGTCTCCGGCGTGGCCCGCGTGGATTGACGTCAGCCAGCTGGAAAACGCCATCATCAATCTGGTAGTGAACGCCCGCGATGCGATGGAAGGGCAGACGGGAATCATAAAAATTCGCACCTGGAATCAGCGCGTTACTCGCAGCAGTGGGCAGCGACAGGATATGGTGGCGCTGGAGGTCATCGATCATGGCAGCGGCATGTCGCAGGAGGTGAAAAGCCAGGTGTTCGAGCCGTTCTTTACCACCAAACAGACGGGCAGTGGCAGCGGACTAGGCTTGTCGATGGTCTATGGTTTCGTGCGCCAGTCCGGCGGGCGCGTGGAAATTGAAAGTGCGCCGGGGCAGGGAACAACGGTCAGATTACAGCTTCCCCGCGCGCTGGTGGCGGCGAAAAACGTATTGCCAGCGGTGGTAGAGCAGACAGCCGTCAGCGGCGATAAACTGGTGTTAGTGCTGGAAGATGAAGCCGCGGTGCGCCAGACCATCAGCGAACAATTGCACCTGCTGGGCTATTTGACGCTGGAAGCGAGCAGCGGCGAACAGGCGCTGGGGCTGCTGGCGGCATCAGCAGAAATCGATATCTTTATCAGTGACTTAATGCTCCCCGGCGGCATGAGCGGCGCAGAAGTGGTCAATGCGGCCCGCAAACTTTACCCGCACCTGACGCTGCTACTCATCAGCGGCCAGGATTTACGCCCCAGCCATAACCCCGCGCTGCCAGACGTGGCGCTGCTGCGCAAACCCTTTACCCGCGCGCAGCTGGCGCAGGCGCTGGGGCAAGAGAATTGAGAATCCTCCGCTACTCGCAGCAGGCACCTTTGCCTACCTTGTATTAACTTTGTTGCGAGGCCGAGTTTATGAAACGCCACTCCACGCTCTTTCTTTTTACCCTGCTCACGCTGACCACCGTTCCGGCCCAGGCCGATATTATCGACGACACCATTGGCAATATTCAGCAGGCGATTAACGACGCTTATAACCCTGACCGTGGGCGAGACTATGAAGATTCGCGCGACGACGGCTGGCAGCGTCAAGTGAGCGACGATCGGCGTAGACAATATGACGACCGCCACCGCCAGTTTGAAGATCGCCGCAGGCAGCTGGACGATCGCCAGCGCCAGCTTGATCAGGAGCGTCGGCAACTGGAGGATGAAGAGCGGAGAATGGAAGATGAGTATGAGCGATGATGTAGGGTATGGAGCAGGCATCGCCCCTCACCCTCTCCCCAGAGGGGCGAGGTGAGGGGCCAGCGCGCAGATGACCCACCCCATCACGCCATCCCCGACTGTGCGCCGCCGGGAGGCTTTTCTTACAGCGCCTTCGTGAAGCGGAAGTGGCTCTGCTCGTAGCCTTCGCGCAGATAGAAACGGTGCGCGTCGTGGCGCTTGACGTTGGTGGAAAGTTCGGTCATTTCGGCCCCGGCCTGGCGGGCTTCTTCTTCTGCCCATGCCAGCAACTTGCTGCCCACGTTCAAACCGCGCGCCTGCGGCATCACCACCAGTTCCTGAATTTCGCCGATCCAGTTGACATGATGCAGATGAAACTGCAAATGCAGGCCGATCATGCCGATAACTTCGCCATCCAGCAGCGCCAGATGGTAGCGCATATTCGGGTCGCGCAGGTTGGCGTTAAAGCCCACGCGAAACGCGTGATGGTCAAACTCCGCCTGTTTTAGCTCACAAATCAGCGCGTAAACCGCGTCGGTATCGTACTGCGTGGCCGGGCGAAGCTCACAAGCAAGCATGGTGTTTCTCCTTCTGATGGATCAGCGTCAGCAGCGTGTCGACCGACTGTCGCAGACTGCCGTCATTGTTGTTTGACGACATTAATCATCCACGGCACGCCATATTTATCGGTGACTTTACCGAAGCCATGCGCCCAGAAGGTTTCCTGCCAGTCCATTTCGATTTTTCCGTTGGCGGCAAGATTATCAAACCACTGTTTTCCTTGTTCGACCTGTTGCGAATCGAGCACCAGCGTAAAGCCGGAGTAGCTGGCTTTTCCTGATGGCATGGCATCGCTCATCATGATATCGCTACCAGCAATGCGCACGTTAGCATGGGCGATGGCGGTATCGGGAAATTGCATCCCGGAAGGGCAGCCTTCGGCGCTTTCCTGCGCTGATTTCGGCATTTCCCCGAAGCTGATTTTATAGAGCAGTTCCGCGCCCAATGTGCGTTGATAATAAGCAATTGCGTCGGCACAGTTACCGGCAAAAGAGAGGTAGGGACTTAACGGCATGATTGTGACCTCAGTTAAGAGAAGCCAGTTAAGTGTAGTTCGAAATTTGTACAGATGAGAGGCTGCCTGATAAGACGCGTGAGCGTCGCATCAGGCATCTGGCACCGTTGCCGGATGCGGCGCGAGCGCCTTATCCGGCCTACCGATCATGTGCCAACATTAGATTGAGCAATACAATCAGTTCTTTTTCACAAACTCAGATTTCAGTTTCATCGGACCAAAACCGTCGATTTTGCAGTCGATGTTATGGTCGCCTTCAACCAGGCGGATGTTTTTCACTTTGGTGCCGATCTTCAGCATCGAAGAGCTACCTTTTACCTTCAGATCTTTAATGATGGTAACGCTGTCGCCGTCAGCCAGCAGATTGCCGTTAGCATCTTTAACGATCAGCTCGTCACTTTCCTGTGCAGGTTCTGCGTCGTTCCATTCGTAGGCGCATTCCGGGCAGATGTACATGCCGTTATCTTCGTAAGTGTATTCGGAGTTGCATTTTGGACAGTGTGGTAATGACATGTGGTTTTCCTCAAAAGTCAGCGGGGCAAAAGCGCCAAAAAACGGCAGATTGCCGAAAAAGGCCGCAATTATACACAAAATCCCTGAGTTTGTCGGGGGTACTGCTGATTTTAGACGACGATCGTTTTCATTTGAAAGAGAAGGCAAAAAGAAAATAATCTTTTTGCCTCAGTTTATTATTTGAGATAAGGTTAACTTTATTCTTGTTATTTTTTTAATTTAATTGTTTTTTATCTTTCTGACTTTTAAACGTGTCGGAAGAGACTTCGACATTCTAATAAAAACAACAAATTAAATATAAATTATTTCCCGCAGTAATTATAAAAGCCGAAAACAGAACTAAAAAACGATCTGGCTAAATAAAAGTAATAAAATTTGCTTTAAGGAAGAACTTTCCATGTGCACACAGACAATATATGAGTTAAGTCAGGAGGCGGAACGTCTGTTACTGCTTTCCCGACAACAGTTGCAGTTACTGGAAAAAATGCCTCTCACTGTACCTGGAGAAGTGGCGCCGCCTCTAACTTTACCCTGGAGTCAACATAATATCGTCGAGCGCCACGCGATGCTGAATAATGAGCTGCGTAAAATTTCCCGTCTGGAAATGGTACTGGCGATTGTCGGCACTATGAAAGCAGGGAAATCAACCACCATTAATGCCATTGTTGGCACTGAAGTTCTTCCTAATCGCAATCGCCCTATGACTGCGCTGCCAACGCTTATTCGCCATACGCCGGGGCAAAAAGAACCCGTGCTGCATTTTTCACATGTCGCGCCAATTGACCGTTTAATCCAACAATTACAACAGCGCCTGCGTGATTACGATATTAAGCATCTGACCGATCTGCTGGAAATAGATAAAGATATGCGTGCACTTATGCAGCGGATCGAAAATGGCGTCGCTTTCGAAAAATATTACCTGGGCGCCCAGCCTATTTTTCATTGTCTGAAAAGTTTGAATGATTTGGTGCGCATGGCGAAAGCGCTGGACGTTGATTTTCCTTTTTCTGCTTACGCAGCCATCGAACATATCCCAGTGATTGAAGTGGAGTTCGTCCATCTGGCGGGGCTGGAAAGTTATCCGGGGCAGTTAACATTACTGGATACTCCCGGGCCAAACGAAGCCGGGCAACCACATCTGCAAAAAATGCTTAATGAGCAGCTGGCGCGTGCTTCTGCGGTGCTGGCGGTGATGGATTATACGCAACTGAAATCGATCTCCGATGAAGAGGTGCGCGCGGCGGTTATGGCCGTCGGCAAGTCAGTACCGCTGTATGTATTGGTCAATAAATTCGATCAGCAGGATCGTAACAGCGACGATGCCGAACAGGTGCGGGCGCTGATTTCCGGTACGTTGATGAAAGGCTGTGTTACGCCAGGGCAGATATTTCCGGTATCGTCTATGTGGGGCTATCTGGCGAATCGGGCGCGCCATGAGTTAGCTAGCAGCGGCAGGTTGCCCGATCCTCAACAGCAACGTTGGGTGGAGGATTTCGCTCATGCGGCGCTCGGCAGGCGCTGGTGTAACGCGGATCTGGAGGATATCGACCATATTCGCCATGCAGTTGAGCAATTGTGGGAAGACTCGTTATTCGAACAGCCGGTGCAGGCGTTGCTTCATGCCGCGTACGCCAACGCGTCGTTGTACGCTCTGCGTTCTGCCTCGCATAAATTGTTGAATTACGCCCAGCAGGCGCGGGAGTACCTTGATTTTCGCGCCCACGGCCTGACTGTCGCCTGCGAGCTATTGCGGCAAAATATCCACCAACTCGAAGAAAATTTGCAGCTATTGCAACTCAATCAGACGCAGGTGAGCGGTGAGATTCAACATGAAATAGAGCTGGCTCTGGCATCAGCCAACGACTTTTTGCGTCAGCAGCAAGATCAGGTGAATGCCCAGTTAGCCGTGCTGTTTCAACATGATTCGTGGCCATTAAGCGAGATTCGTACTCGCTGCGAGACACTGTTACAGACGGCACAGACCCAAATCAGCCGGGATTTCACGCTGCGTTTTGCTGAACTGGAATCAACCCTTTGCCGGGTACTAACCGATGTTATTCGTCCCATTGAACAACGGGTTAAAGTGGCATTGAGTGAGTCTGGGTTTCGCCCTGGATTTGAGTTTCCTGTTTTTCGCAGCGTGGTTCCCCACTTCAATACTCGCCAGCTATTCAGCGATGCAATATCACTCCAGGAAATACCGGATGAGCAGGTCACCCGTTTAGGTGTTGTACGTGAGACTTTCTCGCGCTGGTTGAATCAACCAGACTGGGGACGGAGTAGTGAGAAATCCCCGACGAAGACCGTTGATTACAGTGTGCTACAACGTACTTTAACCGAAGAAATTGACCTCTATTGCCAACAAATGGCTAAAGTTTTAGCGGTTCAGGTCGATGATTCTGTCACGGCAGGAATGAGCGCATTTTTCGCTGATTTCGCTGTATGTTTGACGGAATTGCACACGCGCTTACGCGAAAGTCTGGCTTTGCGACAGCAAAATGAATCCGTGGTGAAAATTATGCAGCAGCAATTGCTGCAGACTGCAACAACGCACGGCTGGATTTATACGGACTCTCAGTTGTTACGCGATGATATTCAAACTCTTTTCACGGCAGAACAGTATTGACAAAGACGTTACTGGACGGCCCAGGTCGCGTGCTGGAGTCGGTTCATCCCCGCTTTTTAGTGGATCTGGCGCTGGGCGATGATACTCGCCATCCGCAAGCCCATCAGCAGCAGTTTCGTGAACGACTGATCCAGGAGATCCTTGCTCGCACACAGCTTCAGACGTGGGCGAATGCCGGAATGTTAAATGCGCCGCTTAGTCTACGCCTGGCATTGGTGGAAAAACTGGCGGCAATGCTTGACCCCGGTCATCTGGCGTTGACACAGATCGCACAATATCTGGCGTTACTGCAAAAAAGGGATCTCCGCCCACAATCCGCTTTCCCGGAACTCCAGCAGCAAATTACCGCTTTATATGAGTGGTTTTCAGCCCGTTGTCACTGGAAGGAAAAAGCCTTAACGCAACGAGGGTTACTGGTGCAGGCGGGCGAACAGAGCGAGCAAATTTTTACTCGCTGGCATGCCGGTGCGTATGACAGTTGGTCGCTGCCTGGACGTTGTTTCATCGTTCTGGAAGAGCTGCGTTGGGGGGCGTTTGGCGATGCCTGCCGTCTGGGAAGTCCGCAAGCGGCAGCGTTGTTGCTTGATGATTTGCGCGTGAAAGCGACGCAATACCTGGCTGAAAGTATCAACGCAGCACCGACTACTCGTCATTATTACCACCAGTGGTTCACATCATCTACAGCTCTAAGTAGTGTGGAACATGCTGACTTTTTAGGTTGGTTGGGTAAGTGGTCCGATGCAGATAAACAGCCCGTTTGCTGGTCGGTGACTCAACGTTGGCAAACTGTCGCGGTGGGGATGCCACGGCTTTGTTCAGCACAACGTCTGGTGGAGGCCATGGTCGAGGAAATCTTCTCTGTAAATCACGTGTAAATAATCAGTTACATTAGTGAGTGTTTAACGAAATTCATGTGTGAAGTTGATCACAAATTTAAACGCTGGTAGGGTAAAAAGGTCATTAACTGCCCAATTCAGGCGTCAACTGGTTTGGTTGTACAATTCTTAATCGGAACGTGTAAGTAAACCCGCTACGCTTGTTACAGAGATTGCACCCTGCAATTCCCGCTTCCCTTTTGCGGGCGCCACGTTATTTGCCTGACGTGTGCGGAAATGGGCTTACTCTGCGAGGAAAGCTATGCTGAAAAGGAAAAAAGTAAAACCGATTACCCTTCGTGACGTCACTATTATTGATGACGGTAAACTGCGCAAAGCCATTACCGCAGCATCGCTGGGTAATGCAATGGAATGGTTCGATTTTGGTGTTTATGGTTTTGTTGCCTACGCGTTAGGTAAGGTCTTTTTCCCGGGGGCAGACCCCAGCGTGCAGATGGTTGCTGCACTTGCCACCTTCTCCGTTCCCTTTCTGATTCGACCGCTTGGCGGGCTCTTCTTCGGTATGTTGGGCGATAAATATGGTCGCCAGAAGATCCTTGCGATCACCATTGTGATTATGTCGATCAGTACGTTCTGTATTGGATTAATACCGTCCTACGCCTCTATTGGTATTTGGGCACCGATTCTGTTGTTGATCTGTAAGATGGCGCAAGGGTTCTCGGTGGGGGGTGAATATACCGGGGCGTCGATATTTGTTGCGGAATACTCTCCTGACCGTAAACGCGGCTTTATGGGCAGTTGGCTGGATTTCGGTTCTATTGCCGGGTTTGTGCTGGGTGCGGGCGTGGTAGTGTTAATTTCGACCATCGTCGGCGAAGAAAACTTCCTCGACTGGGGCTGGCGTATTCCGTTCTTTATCGCTCTGCCTTTAGGGATTATCGGGCTTTACTTGCGCCATGCGCTGGAAGAGACGCCTGCTTTCCAGCAACATGTTGAGAAACTGGAGCAGGGCGACCGGGAAGGTCTGCAGGATGGTCCGAAAGTCTCGTTTAAAGAGATTGCTACCAAACACTGGCGCAGTCTGTTGACGTGTATTGGCCTGGTGATTGCCACCAACGTCACTTACTACATGCTGCTGACCTATATGCCGAGTTATTTGTCGCATAACCTGCACTACTCCGAAGACCACGGAGTGCTGATTATTATCGCCATTATGATTGGTATGCTGTTTGTGCAACCGGTGATGGGGCTGCTTAGTGACCGTTTTGGCCGTCGTCCGTTTGTGATCCTCGGTAGTGTTGCGCTGTTTGCGCTGGCGATCCCGGCGTTCATCCTGATTAACAGTAATATCATCGGCCTGATTTTCGCCGGGTTGTTGATGCTGGCAGTGATCCTTAACTGCTTTACGGGTGTTATGGCCTCAACGCTGCCAGCGATGTTCCCGACGCATATCCGTTACAGTGCGCTGGCGGCGGCATTTAATATTTCGGTGCTGATTGCCGGTCTGACGCCAACGCTGGCGGCCTGGCTGGTCGAAAGCTCGCAGGATCTGATGATGCCCGCCTATTATCTGATGGTCGTGGCGGTGGTTGGTTTAATCACCGGCGTAACCATGAAAGAGACGGCGAATCAGCCATTGAAAGGTGCGACGCCAGCGGCGTCAGATTTACAGGAAGCGAAGGAAATTCTTGTCGAGCATTACGATAATATTGAGCAAAAAATCGAGGATATTGACCACGAGATTGCCGATTTGCAGGCGAAACGTTCTCGCCTGGTGCAGCAACATCCGCGTATTGATGAGTAATCTGAAATGGATGGCCTGATGCGACGCTGTCTTATCAGGCGTACACCCGAACTCTTAAGGTTCACTTAATCTCTGACGCGCATACTCTCCTCCAGGTTAACGGAGGAGAGTGCAATGAAAAACCGTATTTATGAACGTTTAACTACCGTGTTCAGCGTGCTGGTAGTCAGCAGCTTTCTCTATATCTGGTTTGCCACGTACTGATCTTTCTTCAGCCGTACCCAGGCACGCGTGCCCGAGGTTTCTTCCCGGTTTTGCAGGAAAAACTGCCCGTGATGTAACTGCGTGATGCGGCTGACAATACTTAATCCCAGACCAATTCCGCCATAACGGCTGTCCATTCGTACAAACGCTTTGCTTAATTCCCCGCATTTACTCTCATCAATACCTGGTCCTTCATCTTCAACCGCCATTACCGCACCGCCATCTTCTTGCAGCTTAATCATAATGTTGCTGCCTTGTGGGCTGTAACGATGGGCGTTTTCCACCAGGTTTCGCAATAACATCCGCAGCAGGGTCGCGTCGCCCTGAACAGTGATGTCAGCGGCGCTCTCTGGTAACAGCAAAGTTTGTTGACGCTGGTCGAGCATGGTGCTGAGTTCGTCATAGGAGGGCAGGATCACATCTTCCAGCAGTTTTACATGCTGATAATTACCGGATGAAAATGACTGACCCGCACGCGCCAGTTGTAACAACTGGGAGACGCTCTCCATCATCTGATCAAGCCGCGCCACTAACGGCGCTACATCAATGTGATGCGTTTTCGCCATCAACTCCAGATGCAAACGTACCCCCGCCAGCGGCGTTCGCAGTTCGTGAGCGACGTCAGCGGTAAACAACCGTTCGTTATCTAGCGTGCTGGTCAGGCGAGATACCAGATCGTTCAAAGCTGAAACCACCGATTCGATTTCGAGGGTGGCACTGTGAATGGCAATGGGCGTTAAGTTGTCGGCGGTACGCGCTTCCAGCTCTTTTTGCAACTCCGCCAGTGGACGGGTGATGCGCCGTACCGCCTGATAGCAGATGAATAGCGTCAGGCTGACCATAAACACGCCGGGGACAATCAGGCTGGCAACCGCTTCGCGGATCTCACGCATGATGTGGCGATCGTTGTTGCGATTGTCGCGTAACGCCTGCTCAAATAGCTGAATCTGCTCGGTACTTTCATGCCATAGCCAGAAGACGCTGATCAGCTCAAACACCAACAGAATGGCCCCGATGGTCAATATCAGCCTTTGGCGCAGCGATATTGGTCGGCGCAGAAAACGCATCAGACTCAATTAGTTTTCCTCATTCGCGACCAGCATATAGCCAAAGCCGCGCACGGTGCGGATACGGGCTTTGCCCACTTTGTCGCGCAGATTGTGGATATGCACTTCCAGGGTGTTGGTCGAGGGTTCATTGTCCCAGTTATAGATGTCGTTGTAGAGAATTTCCCGATGTACCGGACTGCCCGCTTTGAGCATCAACCGCGACAGCAGAGCATATTCTTTCGGTGTCAGAATCAACTCTTCACCGCCCATCCATACCTGACGGCGCCCCATATTCAGCGTCAGATTGCCAACAATCAGTTCACTTTCGCCCTGATTATTATGGCGTCGTAGCAGGGCGCGGATACGGGCGTGTAACTCTTCCAGCGCAAAAGGCTTCACCAGATAGTCGTCGGCACCGACATCCAGCCCGGCGATTTTGTCGGTCAGAGTGTCGCGGGCGGTGAGGATCAGCACCGGCAGGGTGTATTTTTTCTGCCGGATACGGGCGAGAAAATGCAGTCCATCTTCGTCAGGTAACCCTAAATCCAGTACCACCAGGCTGTAATGACCGGCCTCAAGGCTTTGTTCCGCCATCCGCGCGGTCGTGACGCCGTCGCAGGCGTAGCCTTCCGTTTGTGCCGCCAGAATCAGTCCCTGCAATAACAGTGTATCGTCTTCAACAATCAGAATTTTCATTCACTCACTCTCCTGCATGTTTGCAGAATATCATCCGCGGCCTGGTAATACTTCGTCTCAACGCCGGTTAATCCCAACAGGGTTGAGAATAAATTGTCTTGTGAATAGTGCTGCGTTTGTGCCTGTTTTTGCAGGCAGTTCTGGTCAACCTGATACCGCTTTTGATAATCCTCCGACAGCCACAGCAGCATTGGCACCTGTTTTTGGCTATCCGGGGCGATGGCATAAGGCAGGCCGTGCAGATAGAGGCCATTTTCACCTAACGATTCACCGTGATCAGAAAGATAAACCAGGCTGGTGGTAAATTTATCCTGATGTTCTTTCAGTAGATTAATCGCTTTATCAACAATATAGTCGACGTAGACCAGTGTATTGTCGTAAGTGTTTACCAGTTGTTCTTTCGAGCAGGTTTGGATCTCGTTGGTGTCGCAAGTAGGGGTAAATTTCCTGAACTGCGGCGGATAGCGGTTGTAATAGGTCGGGCCGTGGCTGCCGATAGTGTGTAATACAATCACGCCATCACCTTGCAGATTATTGATGTACTCTTCCAGCCCGTGGAATAGCACCTCGTCATAGCATTCGCCGTTGATGCACTGACCAGGCAAGTTCAGCGCAGTGACGTTCTGGTGAGGCACGCGGTCGCAGACGCCTTTACAGCCGCCATCGTTATCATTCCACAGTACATTAATGCCCGCCCGTTGGATGATATCCAGAACACCTTCCTGATGCTGTGCCAGTTCTTCCTTGTAATGCTCACGCGGCATATCCGAGAACATGCATGGCACTGAAACTGCCGTTGCCGTGCCGCAAGACGCGGTATTTGGGAAATAGACCACGTTATCTTTCGCCAGCCGTGGGTTAGTTTCACGCGGGTAGCCGTTGAGCGAGAAGTTCTCTGCCCGCGAGGTTTCGCCGACGATCAGGATGGTCAAATTTTTACGTTTCTCGTTTTGCATTAACGGGTTGCGGTGAGCATCCTCACCAATGCGCACCAGCGGCAGATTTGCCCGTCGCTGGTGGGAATACCATGACCAGCTGGCGACAATGCTGTTAGACGGGCTTAAGGATTTCACCAGCTCTTTGTTGTTGCGAAACAGCGAGGCGTAGTCTTTATAAAACAGCGCGGCGACCAGCAGAATCAGCAGCACAGAAATCAGGATATTAGCCCCACGGAAAAGAACGCTGCGCAGGCGCGAGTTGGCGGGTTTAATTTTAATCCAGCAGGCTATCAGCGCCGCAAATACGCCGCTTAACCCCAGCGTTAATAACATTTGTGGTGTCATCAGCGCATAACTTTCTGCCGGAGTGGTATCAATAATATTGGCAATCATCGAGCGGTCGATGACGATGCCATAGGTCATGATGAAATATTGCGCCGACGCGCCGACCAGAATAAACAGGCACGCCAGCGGGCGATTAAGCCATAAGAAAGAGCCTAGCGTCAGAACAATATTCATCACACTAAACGCGACGACTGGCATTGATAAGAAAACCAGTACGTTATGCAGTGAATCCAGCGGTAACGCCTGCAACACTTGTTTAAAAAAGGCAATATTCAGGCAGATAGAGATATAAAAAGCAGCCAGCAATAGCCAGGCGAGTAAATTCAAAGAGGGTCTTTTTAGAAGGCGCTTCAACATCACGGTATTTCCATCGAACAAAGTGCGCATATGTTCGCAAAGCAAAGTTAAGCCAACCTTAAGTTCTTAAGGTTGGCTTATGCGTTTGCTGGATTAAGGGGGGCTTAATCTTTACTGATCGGTGCATCTAAAGGATAGGGGTTTTTATGCATCCGGTTGTAGTTCAGTGCATACATGGCTGTGATTACCATCAGAGTGACGAATGACCACATGACCTCTTGTGCGCCAGAACCGACCACCGCCCAGATACAGTAAAGGAAGGCGATAGTCGTAATGGTCAGGTACGCCGGGCGCGCTTTGCCAAAGTGACCGTGACCTAAAAGCAGTAAAGCGGCACAGGTGTACAGATAAGGCACGAGGGTAAAGATCACCGATACGGAAGACACCAGACCAAACTCTTTGGTGGCGTTTGGCGAGATGCTGCTGAACTGGAAGATAGTCATCAGAATACCAACGATAATCAACCCGGCAACCGGGGTACCCGCTTTGTTAACGCGGGCAAAAATGGGGGGAAACAGGCCGTCATCGGCAGCCGCTTTCGCCGTTTGCCCGGCCAGTAGTGTCCAGCCGCCCAGCGAGCCTAAGCAACCTGCCGCTGCGCAGAAGGAGACAATGGCCCCAGCGGTATCACCCAGCGCCATCCGCGCTGCATCGCCAAAAGGTGAGGCGGAAACGCGCAGCGCGGCATTAGGGATCATCCCCATAATTGCAGTGGTCGAGAGCACATAGCAGACGGCGGCAATCAACACCCCGCCAATGGTGGCGATAGGCACGTTGCGTTTCGGGTTTTTCACTACGCCCGCCGCAACGGAAGCACTTTCTACCCCGATAAACGACCACAACGTGACGTTTAAGGTACTTTGAATCGCACCGAAAGTACCCTGACCACTCACGTTCCAGGCTGCCATATACGTTTCACTGTGGAACCAGAACCAGCCGAATACTGCAATTCCGACAATGGGGATCAGTGCCAGCACAGTGGCGACAGCCTGCACGCGGGTGATCATTTTTGGACCGACGATATTAAGCAGAACGAAGATCCACAGCACCACCACACAGGTGATGGTTAATACCATAGGATCTTTGAGGATAGGGAAGAAGTAGCTTAAATACCCCACGCCAATGACCACCATGGCAATATTGCCGATCCAGCAGGCCAGCCAGTAGAGAACGTTTGTTTGATACCCGAGGAAAGGGCCAAAGCAGCGGCGCGCGTAGGCATATGAACCGCCAGGGCTGGGATCAAGGAAAGACATTTTGGCGTAGACCATCGACAAAGCCAGCGCACCGATAATCGTCACCAACCAACCATATATGGCTATCCCGCCTGTCGAGGCCAGGTTTGCAGGTAACAGAAAAACCCCTGACCCCATAATATTCCCCGACACCATCAGGGTGACGGGGATTAAGCCCACTTTGTGAGCGTCAGCATCCGAAGACATAATTAAACTCCTGCGAAGGCGAGCTTCGTGACAATAAATTACGTCATATCATACGCCTACACTCGCGCGTTGAATTATCTTCACCCGGGTTATCGCTGATGCTGTTATTAATATAGCTCTTCGTTCAGGTTATAAATCAGGCGACAGAACGTTCTCTGTGCTGACTAACATAATGGAGAGGCGTCATACCATAGAAGTCTTTAAATACAGATATAAAATAGGAAGTGCTGTTGTAGCCGCAGGATTGTGATACCTGTGAGATATTTTTGCCGTCCATCATTAATTCATTTACGGCATAACGCATACGGCAGGTGGTGATTATTTGGCTATAACTGGTGTTTTCACTTTTCAGTTTTTTCTTTAACAAGCTTGGGCTTAGACATAAACAGCTGGCTACCATACTAAGATTCCAGTCTTTATGAATATCGCTTTCAATTATTTGATAAACGCTATCACTTACACAATTACGTAACATATACATCATAAGAGAAAGGAATTTTTTACTGTCGAGAAAACGTGATAGCACAGTGAATAATAATGCACGAGTGCGCTCTTTTTCTGACTCTGTTTCAGCGGGCATCATGCTATGTTGAGCGGCGACGCGAAAGAGGTCCAGTGTCAGGCATGGTAAGGCCAGAACTGGGGTGGCGCTTCGTTGCCAGACGGGTATTTTTGAGAGATCTTTATTCAGAAAACGGAGGTAATCTTTGATGATGTTATGACTAATATGCGCAACCAAAGTGTTATTAAGTGAGGAGACATCAATAATATTATTTTCACAACTTAATAACGCCATGTGGTTAGCCTTCAGGCTTATAGGTTCTTTCCCATTCACCCTTAACCAGACATCTTTTTCAGTCAATAAAACAATACAAGGTTGGTCGCTGCAAATCCTCATACATGTACTCCTGAATGCAAATAAAAGACCCGTTTTCGCCAGGAAGAGCGATACGGGGAAATGGTTATATAATTGTATGACGAATCAAAACATGCATAAAAATAACGTGTTTTACTAATATTACAAATTTTTATAGTAATTTCTCATGTACAAAAAATTTTACATGCTGAAAAAGTGTAAATAACAGGCAAAAAAAAGCGCGGGGTGGGACCGCGCAAAAAGTATGACATTTTTGTTTGCAGCAATTTTTATGAAAACGTTGCCATACTCAAAAGGCCTCAGGTCAGGCGGCGTAATGTTATTTAAACAATTACGCCTTCAGCGGAATAGTGGTTACGCTTTCACACACATCACGTGGTAAATACCGTCAATAATTTCGGTACCTTCAGTTTCGTGTTCAAAACCAGGGAAATGATGATCCCAGGATTGTAGTGAGCGTAAATAGCTTACCTGCGGGCTGTTTTTATCGCCGAAGTTTTCGCCAGAGAGCAGCATTGGGATTCCTGGCGGATACGGGATGACAGAGTTCGCCGCAATACGTCCCGGCAGGTTTTCAATGGATACCAGTTCGACGTTGTTATCGACAATGGCGTTGTAGGCTTCACGCGGGGTGATTTCAGCCACCGGCAGCCCAGAATAGGCTTCGTTCAACCGTGCGCCTGGGTTGTTTTCTTTCAGCCAGGCAAACATTTTGTCGCCCAGATCGTGAATACCCATATTCGCGTAAGTGTCAGGATATTGTTCAGCAAGTTCCGGCATCACCTGCGCCAGCGGTGTATTAGCGTCGTAGTGGCGTTTGAAAGAGCAAAGTGTGTTAACCAGAGTTCCCCATTTCCCACGGGTTACGCCCATAGAGAACAGGAACATAATCTGGAAGTCAGTGGTGCGGGTTGGCACAATGCCGTGACGACCAAGCCAGGCGGTGACCAGTGCGGCAGGTACGCCAGTCTCTTCCAGTTCGCCGTCTTCTCCCATCCCCGGTGCGAGGATGCTGACTTTAATCGGGTCGAGCATGCTCCAGTTGTCCGGGATATCTTTAAAGCCGTGCCAGCTTTCGCCTGGGTGCATTACCCAGCAGTCCTGAACGGTGGTCAGCAGTTTGCTCGGCGCGTCGGCAAAGTCATAGGTTTTGCCAGTTTCCGGGTCGGTAACTACTTCTTTATTCCACGGTTTAAAGAACCAGTTTCCTTCGTCGGTAAATTCTTTATACAACCGCGCCATTGCCTGACGGAAATCGACCGCTTCGTCGATCACTTCCTGCGTCAGAGACTGGCCGCTGTTGCCGTCCATCATCGATACTGCTACATCGTTTGATGCACAGATGGCATACAACGGGGAAGTGGTGGCATGCATCATATATGCCTGATTAAAGCGGGAGAAGTTGACAGCGCCACGGCCTTCGCGCACATGAATGTAAGACGCCTGCGACAGCGCATTCAGCAGTTTGTGAGTGGAGTGGGTAGCGAACACGGTTGGGCCGTTATGATCGCCAGGTTCACCGCGCATGGCATAGTGATCGGCATAGATCGGATTAAAGCGCGCATAACCGTACCAGGCTTCGTCGAAGTGCAGACGATCGGAGGTTTTTTCCAGCAGATCCTGCGCTTCTTTGGCGTTGTAGCATACGCCGTCGTAGGTGCAGTTGGTTACCACGCAGTAAGAAGGTTTTTGCCCAACTTTATCTTTGGTCAGCGGGCTTTCGCTGATTTTCTTCTGTAAAGTTTCTGGTTGCATTTCCTGCGGGTAGATTGGCCCGATAATGCCGTAGCGGTTGCGACTTGGCACCATGTAGACGGGTTTCGCGCCAGTCAGCATTAAGCCTTGTTCGATGGATTTGTGGCAGTTACGGTCAACGACCACCACATCGTTATCGGTCATGCAAGCCTGCATGATGGTGCGGTTAGAGCCGGAAGTCCCGACGACGACTGACCAGGAGCGATCGGCACCAAATACGCGCGCGGCATATTTTTCACTTTCGCCAAATGCGCCAGTATGGTCAAGTAAAGAACCGAGGGAAGTTCTTTCGATGCCCATGTCGGTACGGAACAGATTTTCACCATAATAGTCATGGTAGAAACGTCCGGCTGGCGTTTTGGTGAAGCCGACGCCGCCCTGGTGGCCCGGTGCAGCCCAGGAATACTCGTGGATGTCGCTATATTTCATCAGCGCGCTGAACAGTGGCGGCAACAGTTGCTGGCGGTAGCGGGTCATCGCGGCAACGGCGCGTCCGGCGATAAAGTCGGCGGTATCTTCCAGAATCCAGGCGAATTCATCGACAAGCTCCAGCAGGTCGCGATCCATTGCGGCGAGGGCTTTTTCCCGATCGCCTAACAGGAATACCGGCACATTTTGCTGGCGTTCGTGAAGCTTACCGATCAATTCTCTGACGTTTTGATGTTCGTCCGGATGTTCCATTTGATAGCTGAACATCAGACAATCAATGGCCTCATTTGAAGAGAGAATGGCAAAGCCGTCATCAAATGAGGTTGATTTAATGACAGTGACATTTTGCTGGCTTAAGGCATTCGCCAGACGCTCAACGGCGTTACCGACCCAGGTGTCCTGATGGAGAAACTCGCTTTCAACAATTAATACTTTCATCATTGCTTACCCGGTTATGAAGGAATCTTCGTTGCGGGCAAGTATCTTCTGGGTATTTCAGGCTGTAAAGCGAGTAAAAAACAATCGCTTTTGTTTTTTTATTTTTATAAACAAACGATTACATTGATTTCTAAAGTTGTTTTCACTGCTTATTATCGACAGCTAAACTATTTTTTTGGCTGATACTGATATCATCTTTATCCAGGAAGCGTCTGGCGGTGTTGTTGGCTAAGTTTGCGGTATTTTTGCGGCGACATGCCGACATATTTGCCGAACGTGCTGTAAAAGCGGCTGCTCGAACGAAAGCCTGCTGTCAGGGCAATATCGAGAATACTTTTATCGGTATCGCTCAGTAACGCGCGAACGTGGTTGATGCGCATCGCCGTAATGTACTGTTTCATCGTCAATTGCATGACCCGCTGGAAGATCCCCATCGCATAGTTGGCGTTAAGTTTGACGTGCTCGGCCACGTCGTTGATGGTTAGCGCTTGATCATAGTTTTCTGCAATAAAGCCCAACATCTGGCTGACATAAAACTGTGCATGACGCGAGACGCTGTTTTTGTGCGTACGCGAGGTTTTATTGACCAGAACCGGCTCCCAGCCAGAGAGACTAAATCGCTTGAGCATCAGGCCGATTTCATCAATGGCGAGCTGGCGGATTTGCTCATTTGGGCTGTTGAGTTCCTGCTGCCAGCGACGCACTTCAAACGGACTAAGCTGCTGTGTCGCCAGTGATTTGATCACCATACCGTGAGTGACGTGGTTTATAAGGTCTTTATCCAGCGGCCAGGAGAGAAACAGATGCATCGGCAGATTAAAAATCGCCATGCTCTGACAGGTTCCGGTATCTGTTAGTTGGTGCGGTGTACAGGCCCAGAACAGTGTGATATGCCCTTGGTTGATCTTCACTTTTTCATTGTTGATCAGGTATTCCACATCACCATCGAAAGGCACATTCACTTCGACCTGACCATGCCAGTGGCTGGTGGGCATGATAT